>JAEUTO010000002.1 GCA_016787785.1 Bacteroidia bacterium
TAAGAAAAACATGATAAAACAGTATGATCAATTCACAAATACAGGGGGTCAATTTGGTCCGGAAAAGGGGGTCAATTTACACCGATCTCATGGGGGTCAATTTGCTCCGAAGAAGTGGGGTCAGTTTCACCGGAATTTCCATACTTATTACAAAGTCCACTAAATAAATGAGAGAAAATAAGTTTTGGTAATGCTATAATAAAGTCAAGCCCTGCGTCCCAACCAGTTCGTTTGAAAATTTTGTATTCAACTGAAATGTTTGGTAATGGTAACATTGACCATTTTTGTTTTAATGGTTTTTTAGTTATTTTAAATTCTTGTATGGCATTTTGTAATGTTTTTGAGTTGTTCCATTCGTCTTTAAAAATCACTTGTCGATTTGTATCGATAAGAAAAACCATATTGGGCAAAGCTCCCAATGTTTTATGAACTGTTCCTTCAATGTCATCAATAATTATCTTTCGGTTTTCTATTTTATCTTCAGTGTTTAGTCGATTTGCTAATTCAAATTTTTGTTCAATGCTATTATGAGCATTTATCAATTTGCCAGGGTGTGCCTCTCTTACATACAACAATAAAAAATTAAATTCTTTATTTTCAATTGCTAACTGATTCATTGCCTTGCTTTGTCCAGCAAACATACCACAACTTATACTTCCTGTTTCTAAAATAATTGGTTTGTTGTTAAAGTCTGATAAAGTTTTAGTTTGCCCATCTAATGTTAAGAAAGAAAAATTCGGAATTATTTCTCCGCTTTTAATGCCTGATGAATGTATAAGGTCATATTCCTTGTTTGCGAATTTTGTATAGTTGTATTTCATTATTGATTGTATTTTTCTAATTCTTTAATACTTGGAACTGATTGCATTGGTAAAGCCATAAATTTTTTTAATGCAGAAAACCAATTTGAAAAATTACGTTTTTTGTATGGGGATTTATTTACATAACTTCTTACAATAGTTTCAAAGTTATCAGGTTCTTTTCCAGTTACTTCCTTCACAACATTTGTCACACCACCAATGTCAAATTTATTGTTTTGATATTCTTTCATATAATAACGAACTTGGGAAATACTAAATCTATCAAGTCCAAAATCCTTAGCAAACATAAATGCTGCTTTTAAAAAAAGCCATTCAGGTATATTAACGTAGCGTACTTTACGACTCACAACTTTTGAAAATATTTCTGCCATTTCTTTACTAGATAACGATTTTGGGCCGGTAGGCCTTAATTTCTTTCCAAAATATGATTCAGGACTCTTTAATAGTGTAGCTATAACTAGCCCTAAATCTTCGTTTGAAATTGCAGGGTTTTTTCCGCTACCAAATGGTAATGGCATTAACCCTAAATGAATCGCAAACTCCGTTACAAAAAAAGTATTATCTGCAAAAAAGCCTGGTATTAATTGAATAACTCTTAGCCCTGATTGTTCATATAAATGATATGCTTTTTTTGTCTCGAGTGTATGAATACTTTTTTGATTATCGAATTCCGCCAACCATTGCCCCATATTTACAATTGCTTCAATGTTATTTTCCTTAGCACATTGTATAAATAATTTTGTATTTTCAAGTAAATGTTCGATAAATGGATGACAATAATAAACTCGATTTATATCCTTTAAAGCATTACTTAAATCATTATAACTAGTTAAAGTACCTAAACAAATTTCTGCACCCGATTTTTCAAGTTCTAATGCCTTTTCATTTTTCGAACGCACCAATACTCTGACCGAATAACCGTCTTTTAGTAATTGTTTTGTTGCAAGGAAACCCGTTTTGCCGGTGGCTGATGTAATTAAAATTTTTGGTTTCATTTTTAGACTTTTTTATTGATTAATAATTGTCGAATAGATGCTAAATGCGAAAACAAAACCATTGGCACTAAAACCGATGGAAGTAAAACAAATGGAAATTGCAGAATCGCAATATTAGGTTGGTCGAAAGCAAATTGCTGAAACGCACTTGGCAATGAAAGTATAGCGTTGAAAGCTATATTGAGAAGTAACCCTAAACAAATAAAATTCCAAAGAAGTAAAACCGATCTATTCAATGATTTCTTTACAAAACCAAAATAGTAAATAAATGGCGCAGAAATACCAGAAAAAACATCAAAATTTCTACCTTCAAATGTCATTAACTCGGGAACAGCTTTATGAATAAACAACCAATACAAAACTATTTCTACAGGGAAGCGAATGATGTGAAATACGGTTAGTGTTTTTATATTTAAGCCATCAATATACCGTTTCCCTTTTTTGTTATTGAATCTTATTATAGTAAGTATTAATGGTGGAATAATTAACAAACCAAAGCGTGGAGGGATGGTATTAGCTTCTTTATAGAACCCTAGTAAAGAAATTACAGTTTGAAATATGATCCATATCAAAATTAGAAACAGGGTTGATTTTGATTGGTTAGAGGCTTTGTAAAATAGAAGTATTGCTAAAAATATAGTTAAGCTAAAAACTAAATAGACATAAAGAGGTAAATTTTCCATTGTAGTAAATTTTTGTACTACAAAGGTGCGAGACAAATTATAAAAAGTACTTGCCAATTGGCAAGAAATGGAAGATTAATAAAATCAATTAACTTCTGCCTTCCCAAATCCTACTGTATCTCTGTACATTTGAGGTGAAACATCTGCATTATTTTTAAACAGCCTACTAAAATAAAATTCATCGTTATACCCTAAATAATAAGCAATTTCCTTTATTGGTTTAGTTGTCATATATAACTCACGCTTTGCCTCAATAATAATTCGTTCGGTAATTAAATCAGTTAGCGTTTTATTAAAATGTGTTTTGGTGAGTTTTGCTAATGCATTGGAAGATATGTTTAGTATTTCTGCATAATCACTGGCCGAGTGTTTTTGTTTGAAATTTTCTTCGATAGCGCTCTTTAAATTTACTAGCAGATAAGGCGTTTTAGTATCGGCTACTTTAGGCTCAGAAACTTTTGATTGAGCCTTTAAACGAGATGCTGTTACTAAAAACATTTTTAATGCCGGGATAAGCAATTCGTAATTTTCAGATTCACTACTTTTAAATTCTGCCTTTAATTGCTCTAATAATAAATTAAATTTTGTTTTATTGCTTTCCTCGATGATTATAGAAGGTGGTTGATAGATATTATTAAACAAAACAGCATCGCAGTTTGTTTCCTTTGGGTTTCGGTGTATACAATAAAAATCGGAGTGAAATTGCATAGCCACTCCACTTATTTTTTTATCGGTTGAGAACATAAATGGCTGATAGGGCGCAAAAGCAAACATTGAATCCTTATGAAACAAATACTCCGAAAAATCAACTTTTAAAAGACCACTACCATTTTTTATCCAAATTATTGAATAAAAATTATTTCGTTGCAAATGGTCGAAGTGGCTATTATCATTAAACTCAAATAACTTAAATGCTAAGTTACCATCTTGCTGATTAATTAATGTAAATACGCTTTGATTATTCATACAGTAAAGTTACACATTAAGTTTTTTTCTAATGAATGGCGCAAAAAATAATAATGATGGAATAACTAACATATAGGCAATAAGCCAACTACGTAACCAAATGAAAACAAATTTATTTGTGAAACCAGCGTTAACTGCGACTAAAGTAAAGCTTATATAACTTGTTACAATTAAACCTGTTATTAATGCAAATTTTATGGTTGATTTATTTATCATTTTAGTATTGCTTCTTGATAGGTTTTCAATAATTCAGGATTATCTATTGAGCCGTGATGATGTATTTGTTTCCATTCATTATTTAGTTTAATGAAAATTCTTGACGTACGAATTGCTAATGGAATTTCTGTACCTTCCGTTTTAAAATATCCTCGCTCTTTCCCTGTTACAAAAAACATGTTCTCTGTTTTATGAATAGAAAAGTCATAAAATTCAACATAAACTTGTGCTTGCCCATTAAATATTTTATGATAACCATTGCCAATTTCATCCCAACCTCTGCGGATGCCACCAATTGGGTTATCCATAGATATTTCATTTGTATTTAACCAAGAATCTTGCGTAAGTATCATATTCCTTGAATTAAAAGCTTTATAGAAAGAAGATAGAGCTGATAGCTCACTATCATTAACGTCAATGGTTTCTGTACCGTTTATTATTTGTGTATTAAGTATCATCTTTTTTATATTTTTAATTTGTATTTGCTAACGCAATATCTACAGCATCATTCATATTCCCTACCCAAGGCGTGCCATGTCCTGACAACATTGTTACATCACCAAGCTCACGAAGTAAATCGAGTGAATGCATGGCTTGTTTGTAATTATGATTTAAAATAGGATTAGTTAATTGAGGTTGACCCAACTCTCCCGTTAATAAATTACGAGTTACTATTGTATCACCTGAAATAAGAACTTTTCTATCTTCTAATAACAAAACAATTTCTCCATCTGTATGTCCCGGAGTGTGAAGCACTCTTGGTTTTCCTGGAATATCTAACACTTCATTGTTATTTACTGTTTGAACTTTTGTTAAATGAGGGAATGTAAACACACCGTTAATGATTGCAACGCCAAGCATTTTTGCTGTATATGCTCTCCAAGCATTTGATAATAACCCAAACCAAGGTAGTTGCAAAGGTTTACATGCCATTTTTGCATCACCTGAATGCACATATACTCGTACCCCTGTTTCTTTTCTCACTCTTTCAGCGAAACCAATATGGTCTGCGTGAGCATGAGTAAGAACAATGGCTTCAATATCTTTATTTGTTTTACCTAATGACTCCAAACCTTTTTGGTATACACTATAATGTCCGGGAAATCCCGCATCCACCAATGTAAATCTTTCGTTTTCTTCTATTAAATACCAATTAAATGGACCACTATCAAAGTGGTGTATTCCCTTTGCAATTTCCATAATTTACTTTTTTAATAGTTTTAAAATTGAAATTAAATGGAACCAAAGAAGTAATACTCCTGTGTAAAACACAACAGTTTGCATATTATGGAATGGGCCTATTTCTTTCCACACCACAAAATTTATGCTTGTGACGATAATTACTATATCGATTAACCCTATTAAATTGGCAAGCCATAACAAGGTGTTTTTTATTGGTGAGTTTTTTAAAACTGCAATAGCTGCAATTAATGCGAAAAAGCCTGATGTAACATGTAAATAACCATCCATAACAGAAAACCAAGCCGGAATAACACCAACAGCCCCTTCCATTAAAAAGCCCGCTGCTACAAATACTCTAATACCTTGCACCCATTGTATGTCTTCTTGCTTGATATTATCAAAAACCTTTTTTAAAGGAGATTTAAAGAAAAGCAACAAAACAGCTGAAGCTGATATTAATGTGATTGCATAAAAAATGCCTCCAGAAATATCAGGTGATATAATTAGTTTGTTATTAATTACAGTGTAGATAAATGCTATCCAAATAATAGAAAAAATAGTAAAGATTGTTTTTAAGGTAGATGAAGCATTTCCTTTTTTTAATAACCATAATGCCCCAAACATAAACGCCATGTTAACTGACATAGTCCACAATGTGGTGTTTGAATAATAAATTGAATTCATTTTTTGTGTTTTAAGTTTCATGTCACTATTGACGTTACAAAACTGCAAACACTACTGAAAAATAAAAATGGATAATTTATGCTTTGAGATGGATAATTTTATTTTAATACGTAAAGATTGAAAAGAGGAGAAATAGAAATTATTTCTTAGCAAACTCTTTTCTTATTCTACTCAATGATGTGTCTGTCATCCCAAGGAATGAAGCAATATGTTTAAGTTGAGCGTACTGAAATATTTCCTTATTGGTAGTCATCAAATTTGTATAACGTTCCTCCGCACTTTTATTAATCATAGCTAATGTCCTTTGTTTGTAAGCTGAAAATTCTTTAACTAACATGGCTCTGCCAAATTCTCTAAATTCAGGAATAGAATGAAATAGTGTATTTAATTTTTCAAAGGTAATAGTGAAGCCTTTACAGTCTGTTACCGCTTGTATGTTTTCAGCAGAAATAGTTCGCATAAAAAAAGAAGATGCATCGAAAACTACTCTGTTTTTTGGATAAAAATAAGTGGTTACTTCATTCCTGTCTGTATCAAAAGTGAATGCTCGCATAAAGCCCTCTGCCAAAAATAAATACTCATTACTAATTTGCCCTTCTCTTAGAAAAAAATCATTTTTCAGAAAAACTTTTTCTTCAAAGTGTTCAGCAATTTCGTTAAGTGTTTTGTTTTCTATTGGCAAATTATTTTGAATAAATTTAGTGAGCGGCTCTTTGTGCATAGCATTATATATTTAAAAGGAATTAACCTAATTTGTATTCGGTTGGAGATTTACCAAAATGCTTTTTAAAGGCTTTATTAAAGTTTGGGATAGTTTCAAAACCACAATCATAAGCTATATCAGCAATAGATTTATTTTTAAATTGTAATAATTGAGTAGCTTTTTCTAACTTTTTTATTGCGATATATTTTGCAGGACTTTCTTGATACAACTCAGTGAATTTCCTTTTAAATGTGGCAGTGCTACAATTACAAAGTTTAGCAAAATCATCTATAGATAAATCAGAATACAAGTTGTTTTGAATGATTTCATTAAAATTATATTGGTGTGGAATAAACAAAGATTCTACAAACTCATAAATAGAAGCTGCGTTTTCACTTTTACTAAGGATCAATAATAATTCTTTGAGTTTGGTAGTAATTATGTTTTCATCAACTATAGATTGATTATCTAACAAAAAATCAATACTATCAATAAATGATTTCATTAAGGGTTCTACATTAACTTTTATTACATCAAATTTATTTTGAAAATGTTTTATTGATAAATCTTTCTCAAAAAACCCTTTCACCATTTCTGGATAGAAGAAAGCACCAATTACAGATATGGTATTATCTACTTTGTTTTGATTCTCACGGGTATTTTCGATAAAATAATTACCACACTTAGCTAACATAGCTTCGTTTTTGCTATAGGTTACTACATTGTTAGGAGTACGAAACTGAAATGAGCCATTAGTTAAGAACAAAAAACAGGCCTCATTCTCAGCAAAATATTTAGGAGCGCGTTTAAAATCAGTTGTCATTACCAATTTTTCAAATACACGCTTATTATGATGTGTTATTGTTTTTTGTTCGATAACCATTGGCTAATTCAAATTAATCTCTAAAATACGTTTTATTTTGTTTATTTATTAAATGATAGCCCAACATTGCTTAATAGATACATGTGTTTAGTCTGGACTACAACAAGATTTTCCTGTTTCTTGAATAGGTGGACAAGGAACCGATCCATAGCTGCAATACACACAACAATCACCTTGCTTTGGCTTTAACTGAGTTTTACAATTTTCACATTCATAAAAATACCGACAGGCATCTGTAGGCATTGTTTCTTCCTTTTTATGCCCACAGTTGGGGCAAGTAATGGTTGATTGGAGAATTACACTTTTGTTTTTCATAAGATTAAATATTTTTGTTTCATAATAATTCATCACTCCGGAAATCATTAATCCAATCATTCCAATGTTAGTAAATTCATTCCCCTCGTAAGAACTAAAATAATTGTAAAACACCATACCTACAGATATAGCAGCAATCATAAGCGAAGCTATCTTTCTGTGATGTAGAAAAGAGAACACGCTTCCAATAAATGCAAGCAGTGAAAAGCCAAGGAAAACATACATGGTTGAATTTCCGAGTAACTCGAATGAACTATACCCAAGACTTGAGACTACCACTCCAAAGAGGGGAAAACAACAAGGTGAGGTGATTGCAGTTAATACAATTCCTATCAATCCAATTTTTTCTATTGCTGCCTTATTGTTCACTATTGTTTTTCTTTTTCCGTTCACGAATTTCACAATTACCCAAAAGTAAGCATTTGTTCATTAAGCCAAATATTAGTACAATTAAACCAACAACCCCCATTCCCAAAATTCCATTAATAATTGCAGATATAATAATCACCGCTCCTAATGGCATTAAGGTTAACCTAAAGAACCCAAACCTTTCAATTAATTTATCCATAATATGTATTTTTAATATTTGTATCCTGTGCCTTTGTCATTCTCAAGTTCAACTCCAAGTCCAAGTACCATTCTATTAACAAAATTAAAGTAGGCTATAACCAAGTTCGCATCCAAGATAGCTCTGTCTTCTAATCCAAGTTCCTTTAGTTTTTTAATAAATGTTTCAGTTGGTAAACTCGGAATTCTTGTTAATTGCCATGCCATCTCACACAATTGTATCTCAACTGAGGAAATATCTAATTTGCTAAAATCCCTTTTTAATTGGTCTATCTTCTTTTGATCCTTCCAATAATGATTTAATGCCTCAGCATGATGAATTTGACAGTATCTACAGTTGTTTGCTGCACTTACCACCACAGCAATCATTTCACGCTGAGCCCTGCTTAAGGGTGATTTTGAATACATGATGGACATATAAAGATCCATGTGTTTAACAATTGACTCTGGGTTTAGGCTTTGTATTTTATGTACTTCAGCTAACTTTCCACGTTTGGCAACTAAGTCATCATAAATGACTTTTAAATCGCCTTCCGCTTCATTATGCTCTATTACTTTAATATGTGGCATACTACTTCGTAATAATTAATTTTTCTTTTAAAACATTACCTGAATCGTCAGTAAGTGTAATGTAATATGATCCGTTATTCCAACTTGTTGTGTCTAAAAATATTTCACTCGCAATTATGCTTTCCTTTTTATAAATGACATTTCCAATGCTATTTGTTACAGATAAGGAAAATTGTTTATTACGATCGTTGTTAAATTCAATCTTTGTTTGATTAATGGATGGATTAGGATATACATAAAGTTTACCCGGCTCGGTATATTTAATTGTAATAGTTTTAACTTCAGTAAACTGCGCGTATCCAAGTCTTAACTTGTAATAATTAACTGAATTTAAAAGAGGGCTTTTATCTGTGAAATTATAGGGTGTTGATGAGCTGCTGCTCCCGCAAACTCCACCAATATTTCCAATTTCTTCATAATTTATACTATCGGAAGAATGCCAAACGGTTATGCCATTGCAAGTTGGGCCACTATCTATTGTCCAGTAAAGCAAAACTTCTTTGTTGTTTGGGATCAAATAAAAATTTGACAAATTCACATGCTGTGCTTTAACAGAAATAAAACCGAAAAGCAGAAACATAATTATAAATAGTATCCAAACACGTTTTCTCATTTTTTGCTTTTTATTTAATTGCTTTCCATGATGAATAAAGTGATACTCCAAATGGCACACAGTAAGTCAATACAATCTTAAACAATAATTTTATTGACCATTCGCCATTGAAAATAGCATCATAACTATTAATCAAGTTTAAAACTGTACCAATTAGCAATGCCACTTTTATGGCTGTAAAATAGTTTTCCTTTCGCATTTTGCCATTAACTGGGTAAACTCATTTATTATTGTTTGTCCTTTATCTCGTGCATACCATAAATGCAATGCTTTTTCAAAATCTTCCCAAGTGATAGTATTCTTATTCTTTTTCCAGTTTAACATTATTTCTTGTGCCGGAGTTGGTCGTGGCCCCCACGTACATAACAATTCTCCTGTTTCATTACATAGTACTAAAAGCTTGGGAATAGCTTTCGCTCCATTTGAATGATATTTATCAATCAATCCGGGATAAGTATCTCTTGATATTATTTTAAAGTTATACTTACCCTCTGAACTCTCGGCAATTTTATTAATCACGGGGATTATTTGTGCGCAATCACCACACCACGCATCGCCAATTAAAAGCATATTCACGGGGTGAGATTGCGACTTAAATTTATTGATAGCATCTGAACTCAATTGAACTGTTTTATCAAGTCGATTCATTCGCTGAACATTCAACTTGGTAAACTCAAGCAACTTATCGCTTTGAGTGTTACCTGTTGTTTTACCGCCTCCAATCAGGTTGTCTACTAATTCTCTGTACTCTGCGTAACTCAAGGCAGATTTAAATATTTTATCTAATTCCATATTATTTAGCTTTTGATACAACTTGTTCGCCCATTTCTAAAAACTCCTTTGATTTACGAAAGCCCATTGCTTTTCCTACGAATTTACCGTCAGGTTGTAAGTAGATTAAAGTAGGATAAGCTTCTACGGAGTATTTTTCTGCTAATGCAGATCCATCTCCGGATTTTTCCATATCGATTGCAATGCAAACAAAATGCTTATTGTAAAAACCTCCCACAGCTTTATCTGCAAAGGTTTTATTTTTCATCATTTTGCATGGCCCACACCAACTAGCATAGGCATCAAGAAAAATGTATTTATTTTCTTTTTTAGCTTTATCCAAAGCTTGTTGCCATGTTCCGGTAAAAAATTGGATTCCTCCTTCAACTTTTACTTCATTTTTTCTGTATTTAAATCCGGAAACAAAAAGAAGTATGGCAAGTGAAATTGTTGTAAATGCTATTGTCTTCATATATTCTTTGATATTAGTTTAAATTTTATTTTTCGTTCATTCTGAATAATATTCACTTCTGCACAATGACTCAGGTAGGTATATTCATAATCAATATTAAGATTGATGGTTTCTCCTGAAACTTGCTGAAATATTCCTGAACATTCCAATTTCCCTTCAGGACTATATCTTGCTATTAAAAAGTCATTCCCATTACTTTCTATATTAAACCACGATCCGCAACCTTCACCGCTCAGCCATTTAATACTTTCCGGCAAATAAATTGGTTTACTTGGACTTGGTACGGTTTTATGATATACTTCTGCTTGCTTCATTTGAGAATGGGATATGAGTATATTTTGGTTTCAGAACAGGTGAATTACATGTAACACCAATGATTGCATAATTCGATAATGTCTTTACATTTCCAATGGGTGTTGGACTTAATGTTTTTGGATAATTCAACACTAATTTATGATACCACTTTGGAGAACCACTTACAATTACTGTATTTACAAATCTTGAGCAGTTAGTTCCATTTGGTAAAAATGGCCCGTAAGGAATTGGTGATGCTAATTGCATTTGATTAGCTTTATTAAATGCTTTATTGAAATCAACATCGCAATACGAAGCATGCAAGCTTCCATTGCCATGACAAGATTCGTTTTTGTAAAGTTCCCATAATATCTCATTGTAATTTGTTAGTCTTCCATTCTTATCAAAAAACGCTTTGCTTTTCATTTCGAGATCATGGTCAGTATAAGCACTTCTAACTCGTCCATGTTGATATGGTGCATGGTAGCGACCAAAATCGAAATAGTGGCAGTTTCCGGATTCCTTTTCAATTAGAACAACTGCTGCATGTCCAACTTTGTAATAGTTAGATTTATTAATGCCGAACCATTTTAAAGGTTTGTCGTACCAAGCCCCGGCTTGTTTACATAAAGTTTCAGGCCATGCCAGTGCTATTGCTATTCCGCTATACATGCACTACCTCCTTTTGATTGAGTTTAACAGTGTGCAACTTGTTTTGAATGATATCATGATAGTTAAATAGAGCTTCGCCTTCATTAAAATGTATTTGCGAAATACTCAACGTCATTAGATCACCTTCTCCTTTCATTAACAAATCTTCCGAATTTGCTAAACCATGTTTTCTATTATGGAAATCCAATATCATTGCGTCAACAAAATCAGCATGTTTGTTAATCCATTGATTAAATAATCCCTCTCTTTTTAGTTGTACTGAAGGATTATACAAAGTGGCTGAAGACCATATTTGAGGAGTTTTTGTATCTAATTTTTTTAAATGCTTATGTACTCCATCCCAACGAAACTCATCAAATGCTGTAAGATGTCCGGAAGTGTAGTTTAATAACAGTAGCGTAAATGGTTCAACATTTTCTATATCAATCGTATTATACAACTCATTTGCATCACTGTATTTAAAACTTTCTAAAAGTATCAATCCTCTGCTTCGAGCATAATTCTCCTTCTTTACATGATTTACAAAAGCACCATTTAACAAACACGCAGTCTTTCCATTTAATGATGAGGCAATCCAGGTTCCTCCTGCCAATGCATCTTTAGGATAAACAAGTTGGATTCCACCATTCTCATATAAAGCCGGACACAATGTATCACGACTCGCTTTCTCATCTCTGCTTGAGGTGAAATAAAATCCGGTGGAAGTTGGTATGTATGTTACTGTGCACATATTTTTATATGTCTGATTGTTGATGGTGCGTAGCCGAATGTGTTTTTTACCAGCGATGTCAACTGCATTTCAGTGATAGCCACTTTAATTAATGCCTGATGGTGGATGCTATGCTCAAGATTATAGGCAAGCTCTCTGTAAAAAGATGATTGAATTAAAGTTGGTTTCTGATCTTCTACAGTTGAATAATCAGCAACAAAGGTTACCGCAAAATCTGCTTTTATATCAAGTAAGGAATTGATGATATCATCTATTGTCTTTGATGCAAAATGTACATCTGATTCCAGTTTTAAATCACGCTGACGGGCATCGTAGTTTACTTCTTTATTTTGCTCACCTTTGAATAAGCATTGATAGAACTCTAAAATATGACGCACATGCTGACCAATTGAAGCATTGCTTAAAATTTCGAGTTGTCGGTTGTACTGTTCTTGTGATAAACCCTTTAAAAGATCATTTATCTCCACAAGGTTGTTGATGATGTGTCCGGTCATAATTTTATGTTTAATGGGTTATGGCTTGATGATTTCAGTTACTTCTGCTGAAGCAGAAGGGTCAAAGGCTTTTACTTCAACGTATTTTACATTCGGAACCCAAAAAGTTCCACCTTCAATTTTTACAAGAATATTATTTAGAATAGTCAGTTTGTTATTGATATAGCCATATACATGGTATTTTTTATCCGTAGCGGATTTCAATAGATAGAATTGTTTTTTATGATAAGAAACAAATTCAAATGAGAATGACTTTTTCTCTGCATCAATCATTTTAGACTGAACTCCATAAGCGTAATTTCTTTGAATGTATGTTAAAGGATCAATCTTTCCACCTTGTGCATACTTTACCCAATAAACTTTAATAGGTTCTTTTTCATTCAGATTACCAGCCTTATCTTCATTTAGCGTATAAACAATTGTATTGGCATTGATAGTACGCTGAACATAAAAGAGAAGATTATCTACTCCTTCCGGTTTAGGGTATGTATTTATCTCATTAACGTTTGCTTTGGGTGTAAACGAAGCAGTGATGATTAATACTCCCAATAAAATAAATATGTTTTTCATTTGCATGAGTGTTTAGAAAATGATAATTGCTTTACTTCTAAGGGGATAGTAGTAGATGAATTGAATTCCTTACAGTAAAAACAGAAAATCTGCACTCCAATATTTAACATGCTGATATTAAGTGATTTATATTTCGGTTTGCGATATATTAAAGAAGCAATGCGGAGTCGTTCAGTATGGCTATATCATTCAAATCGATAGAAAATAATTGTTTTGACAATCAGCAAGTGTTCTTGAATGTTAGTTACGTCTTTTAATAAAACGAGATTAGTCTCAATAAATAATAATAATATTTCTTTAAAAATTCACACTCTCAATCTTTACCTGTCTAATATAATGTAGCCAAACTTCATTGGCTACATAAAATAAAATAATATGCGAAAAACAAGTATTTATCTATTAACCGTATTGTCTTTAGGAATAGCTTCTATTGGCAGTGCACAAACAAACAAAAGTCAAACAAATAAAAAAATGGAAAAAATGGAAACAAATTTTAAGGAGGAACAAAAGAAAGTCTATGGTACAATTGAAAAAATGGTTAACGCTTTTCACAAGAAAGATATACCTGGTGTCTTAGCTACTTATGAAGATAATGCAATTGTCATGTTCGAACCCCAAAAACCAGTTTCAGGTAAAGAAAATTTAAAAATGGCATTTACGCAATTTTGTGGTATGAATCCCATTTTCATATTTAGTGGGCATGAGGTTTATATTTCTGGTGATATTGCAACTCATATAGCACCATGGACAATGACAGGACAAATGCCAGACGGCACCAAAATTGAACAAAGTGGCTTATCAATTGCAGTTTTAAGAAAACAGGCTGATGGTACTTGGTTAATGATTCAAGACAATCCAAACGGTCAGTTTTTGATGAATAAGTAGTATTTTATAATTTTATTAAGGGATTGCTTTTGGCAATCCCTTTACTTCGTAAATTTATTTTCATGGAAGAACAAGAACTAATTAAGAATTGCTTAGCTGGTGATAAGAAAAGTTTAGAAAAATTGATTCTATCTATTCAACCGCTTGTCTTTAACCTTTCATTAAGATTTTTATGGAATAGAATGGATGCTGAAGACGCCACTCAAGAAATCCTTATAAAAATCGTTACTAATTTAAGTAAATTCAGCGGTCATAGTAAATTTAAAACATGGACTTATCGGGTAGCTTCTAATTATTTAATTAACCAGAAACAGACTAAAGTTGAAGCTGTTCTTACTTCTTTTGACATATACTCTGAGGATCTTAGAAATTTTAAGGCTCCATTGGAATACAATCTGCCTGATAAAATGCTACTTGAAAAAGAAATGAAGATTAGTTGTACACTTGCTATGCTTCAATGTTTGAATAGGGAATTAAGAGTAACATTTATTTTAGGAAGTATAATTAAATTGAATAGCAAAGTTGGTGCTGAAGTTACTGAGACTACACCTGAAAATTTCAGAAAAAGGCTTGAACAATCTAGAAAAATTTTAAGCTCGTTTTTAAATGGTAATTGCGGAGTGTACAATCCTGCAAATAGTTGTAGATGCAATAAAAGGATAAATACAGCGCTATCTTGTGGTCGCATGGAAAAGAACAATCTTAGTTTCGCCAATAAAATAGAATCTTACAACACTGAAATGGAGGAGCTGTGTTCTTTATCAGGTATATATAACAATCACGGCAAATTTAAAAGCGAAAGGGATTTTATAGCCCAATTAAATAAATTACTTTCTACAAAAAATATCATAAGTGCAAATTGATAAGTCTTAGTTTTAATTAGTGATTAGATAAATTTCGTTGTATAAATTATTTTTAAAATTCACACAAAGCAATTTTAACTGTCTAATATAATGTGAGCGAAATTCATCGTTCACTTAAATATTAACAGTAATATGAAAAAAATTAAAAATCATGATGTTCAAAGTGTGAACATTCAAACAACAACAGAAAAGGCTTTTAAATTTATTGCTGACCCAAAAAATTTAGCCAAATGGACAGAGGCATTTAGTTACGCTGATGAAAATTCAGCACTTATGATTACCCCAAATGGCGAGTTAAAAATTGGATTGAAAACTTTTGCAAATCCAGAATTAGGCACAATTGATTGGGAAATGACTATGCCAGACGGAACTAAAGGTTCTGCTTTCTCAAGAGTAGTTTCAGGTCCGGATGGGAAAGCTATTTATAGCTTTGTGCTTTTGGCACCGCCAGTACCATTAGAGCAATTAGAGGGAGCATTGTCCTCTCAAATTAATACCTTGAGCACAGAGCTACGCAAGCTTGCAATTATTTTAGAAAAGTAATACGGCTAAATTATTTACATACAGCCCTTAATACTAAAAGGTAAGGCCTCGTTGCTATTTATGGATAGCTTGTGCGTGGTTCACCACGAATACGGTTCGAATCCGTTCGGGGCCTCAAACCAATATATCTTAATGTCTATTTGGCTTCTCATTTAATAAAACATTTCAGATTCTGGTCAAGTTTATCCACTCATTTGAAAAACAAAATTCATAAAATTGAAAACAATATAAATTACCGATTAATTCTATGGCCATCAGTTTAGAATTTACAAGTATTTCAGAAACCCAATTATTCTGTAAATAATAACAACAATTGCTTTTCTATTGAAGCAATTATATCACTTGCAACGTGTTTTTTAGATTTCAAAGGAAAGTGTTCTATTGAGTTATCTCTATAAAGAAGGCTGATTTTATTGGTATCAAATCCGAATCCTTCTCCGTTTTCGTTAGTTGTGTTCAGTACAATAAAATCCAAATTCTTTTTTTGCATCTTTCCTGTACCATACTCAACAATATTATCCGTTTCCAAAGCAAATCCAACCGAAAATTGGTCTTCTCGTTTCACCTTGCCGAATTCAAATGCAATATCCGGATTCTTTGTTAACTGAATGGTCATGGTGTCATCACTCTTTTTAATTTTTGAGGACTCCATTATCATAGGTCTATAATCGGCTACAGCAGCCGTAAAAATAGCAATGTCAACACTATCGAAATAGTGCTGACACGCTTGTAGCATTTCTAATGCAGTTGTAACCTGAACAATTTTAATTTGCGGTGAGATACATTTCAAGTTTGTTGGGCCGGAAACAAGTATTACATCCGCTCCTTTGCTACTTAACTCCTCAGCAACGGCATAACCCATTTTTCCGGACGATGCATTTGAGATGAATCTTACAGGATCAATAAACTCTTTGGTTGGCCCTGCTGTAATTAATATCCGTTTCCCTCTTAACATTTTAGTATTCAATTTTCATTGTTACATCAATGGTCTTTGCAATGTTTTTTGAAGGCTTGCCTTTTTCAAATGCAATTTTATAATCTGCCAATACAATTTTAAGTTTTGTATCAACTGTAACTTGACCGCCTTTAACGGTTACTGTTCCTTTTTCATTAACAGGATTTGTCGTCTCTTTAATAGTCATCTCACCTGAAACGGTAGCATTATAAACTCCATCTTTAGTGAAGTTGATGTCTTTTAAATTGGTGATCTTTCCCTTGAATTTTGCCTTTGGAAATGCTTTTGTATCAAGGAATTTTTCGCTGTTAAAGTGTTTTTGCATTAAGGCTTTTTTGAATTCAAAGCTTTGCATTGGTACAGATACAACCACATCACCTGATTCCTTGCTTAAGGTGGCGGTTGATGAAAAGTTTACTGCGTTAATATCTTCCGCATCTGTGTGTGAGAAAATATCAATTTGACTTTTCTTACTGATTAATTTATCATCGGTTTGTTTAAAACTAAATAAAGTAATTGTTCCAATTACTAAAGCGATAACTGCTGCTACTTTTTTCATACTAATTGTTTTTTATATTAATTGATTTGTTATTCTGTTACTACATCACATTTTTCGAGTAATACGTCTTCGTATAACTCCAAATCTTCGTCATACTTTGCTCCTGATCGAATGATTCCTTTTATCTTGGTTTGCTGGCCTATTTGTAAGGTATTGGCATTGTTGTTTGTTTCTGCCATAAACACACATTTAACACCGGCTTTATCATTGGCTTCCTGCAACAAAATGGTAACTTGATTATTCATGTCTGTATCCTTTGATTTAACCGTTCCTTTTATAACAAATATTTTTGAATCACCCTCATCACCCAAGTATTTAGCATTTGCAGCCTTTTCATCTTTGAGGTATTCATTAACGATACTTGTTGAACTAACAGAGAAATCCGCTTTTTGGGCCTGCACATCTATGTGGGGCATATTCCATAAGTAAAAAACAATTGCTCCGCCTACCAATGCCCCGAACAGGATGGTAAGTAAAACGATTTTTCTGATTTTCTTTTTTTTATCTTTTGTCATAAGAGATTTGTTTTGGTTAATGAAGAATATCATGAGGCAATTATTCAATTGCCCTCATGATACAGGGAGATGCTAAAACATTTCTGATTACTTCTTTTTCTTGCATTCAGCTGTGCAAGTATGACCTTTCTCACCGCATGCATAAACATGCCCACTTGATGTGCAAGCGCTTGTACAAACATGATCTTTCATTGCTGTAGCTTTGTTCTCTGCCTTTTTGCAGTCAGCAATGCAAACATGTCCTTTTTCTCCACAGGTTGAATGACTGCTTGTAGCAGTACTCTTGTTTGTTTCCGTTTTGGTAGTTGATTTAGTTTTGCTTGGAGCCGTTTGAGCACTGGCTGCAAAAGAAATTCCTGCTACGATAGCAAGAGTGAAGATGATTTTTTTCATTTTTAGATTTTTAATGGTTTATACCTGTTAGTAGTAAGCCATTTTAAAACCTTACACAAAAAATGAATTATTTTTTAAGGTTATCGTCTATCGCCTTCTGAATGCGTGTTTTAGAAGTATCAGCCAGCTTTAAATTTGAAGGGTTGGTGAATGATTGACGATTCGATTTTAAGGCATTCTCAATTATAAGGCTTTGTTTTTGGTAACCCGCACATTTGTCGCACATGGCAAGATGCATTTTCAACTTCACACGATCCATAAAAGATAATGGTGCTGCATGACTTTTCTCTATTAAAAGAGTAGCTTTATTGCAGGATAACATAATTATGTTCATTAACTTTTTCATTTTTCTATGCTTTAAACCAGTTTTTTTCGAGGCAAGCTCTTAATTGTAATTTAGCCCGATGAATGATCACCCAATAGTTAGTCGCAGTAATATTTAATTCCTTACAAACTTTTTCTGTTTCTTCTTCCTCCACAAGTTTTAACAGGATGAGTTGTTTCTGATTATCAGGAAGTTTGTCGATGCAAAGATTTAAGGCGTTTGCTAATTCCTTATTCTCAATGCCATTTAAGTTTTCCACTCCCCATGAGTGTGGAGCGGCATTTTCTTTCCAATCTCCATCTTCGGTAAAATAATTATCGATGTAGGAATTATCATCAAACGATAAAGTTTGATTGGTTACTTCATATTTAGTTGAAGCTTTACGATAATGATCTGCAATTTTAAATTTCAATATTGAAAACAACCATGTGCGCTCACTACTTTGTCCTTTAAAATTTTCCATTGCCTTTAATCCGGCAAGGAATGTTTCCTGTACTAAATCCTCCGCCAACTCCGTCTTTCCAGTCTTACTTATAGCATAGCCAAACAACTCATCAGCATATGTTGATGTCCAGTGATGAGGGTTGAGTATGTTTTGAGGTTGTTGCAACTTATAAAATAAATGACAAAGGTAAAAAAGATAACAGATGATAAAAGATTTATTTTATACACAACCTGCGCCATCACATACACATGGTTTCACATGACTGCGCCATCACATACACATGGAGTACATCATGGTTACACCATGAACTCTGCATTGCATCTCTATCCTTTTTATTAACAACAAGATTCAATAAGATTAAATAATCATTCATCATAAAGCATAGCACTTAACGAAATGAAATATAAGTTAACGATTCAACATAATGAATTAAATATATTAATAATAAGTAACGGCTTCTAAACTTTCGGAAAGCTTCTAAAACTCCCGTCATACTTTCGCTCCCGATGATGAGGAAAAATTCACTAAGTAATAAATCTGCCTGTTTAAGGCAATATCCGCCAATTAACGACTCATAACGGCCCCATAATTTGGGCTTATAACAGTATGCACTATTTGTTTGAAACATCCAAATCTATTGGGCTTTATCTGCCTGAGCGGATAACTATTGCCCAATTCAGGAGGTGTTTCAAAACACTGTACGTAATTTTCAATTGATTTAAAATGCTTGATATAAACAACGGAAATATAGACTGGACAAGGGATTCAGATATAACAATAAAAGAAGTGAAAAGTACTGAGGGCTTAACTCATTTAACTGATGAACAAGCATCCGAGGTAGTAGAATTTATAAAAACCTATTCGATGCTAATCCACAGCCTCTATAAAAAACAAATAGAGGATGAACAAAAAGAAAATGAAAATCAAAAAATCATTTCAATGAATAATTATGAACCAATAAAAAATGCAGCATGAAAGAACTGGGAGTATTTAATCAATTTGCAAAAGGGCAAGCAAAAGCTTTAAAACGAACAAACAATTGTGTTATTTACACAAGGGTATCAAGTAAGGAACAAGAACAGGGCTACAGTTTAGAAACTCAAAGAAAAGCTTGTGAAGAATACGCACGAAAAAATAATTACACCATAATGGGACAATTTGGTGGAACTTATGAAAGTGCAAAAACAGATGAACGAAAAGAATTTAACCGAATGCTATCTTTCGTAAAGCGATGCAAAGAAAAA
The DNA here is from genome assembly GCA_016787785.1 of Bacteroidia bacterium. Lineage (GTDB taxonomy): Bacteria > Bacteroidota > Bacteroidia > B-17B0 > Aurantibacillaceae > Aurantibacillus. The sequence continues at coordinate 19,929 of JAEUTO010000002.1, forward strand.
GTTACCTATATTATAGTTTATAGTGTTGATAGATTTTCTCGATCAGGTGCAAATGCAATTTATATAAAAGACCAGTTAAGAAACGAAGGGATTTTTCTTGTGGCAGTTACTCAACCCGGAGACGCATCAACTTCGAGTGGAGACTTTCAACAAAATATTCAAATTATTTTTTCGCAATACGATAACCAACTCCGAAAAGAAAAATGTATGGCAGGAGTTAAGGAAGCTTTATCGAGAGGAGAATGGTGCCACAAAGCTCCATACGGTTATGATGAAATAGTTGTGAATGGGAAGCGTAAAATTGTAATCAATGAAAAGGGGAAGCTTTTACAAAAAGCATTTTATTGGAAGGCGAACGAACGGATAACACACACATTAATTTCAGAACGGCTTGCTGAAAGAGGGTTGATTTTAGATGAGAAACGATTATCGGGCTATTTTAGAAACCCTTTTTATTGTGGATTAATGGCACATTCTGCTTTAGGGGGAAGTGTTGTAGAAGGCAACCACGAAAAAATGATTCCTAGGGAAATTTTCTTGAAAGTAAACGATATCCTAAGTACCAATAAGCACGGTTACTCTTGCCATGAGGAGAATGAAATTATTCCATTAAAGGGCTTCTTAAAGTGTGGGCATTGTGGTGAACCAATGAGGGGATATATTGTAAAAGCCAAGGACATCCCTTATTATAAATGCAATACCAAGGGGTGCTGTAATAACAAAAGCGCAAGGGAATTACATAGTATTTTCGAGTCGGGCTTGGAATACCTTACCGTAGCGGGAAACGAGGGCATAAAAACACTTATGGTAAAACAAGTGGCATCAACCTACAACAATGCCAATAAAGAGAAAGAAGACGGCAAAGAGGCTGTAAAGCGCCAAATAACCGAAATAAACAAGAAACTTGAAAGGTTAGAAGAACGACTAATCCTTGAGGAGATAAACTTCGAACTTTATACCAAATATTCCGAGAAGTTCAAGCTAGAAAAGTTAGAAATGGAGAAGGGTTTGCTAAAAATCCCAAAAAGGGTGTCGAACCTACAAGAATGTATAAAAAGAGCTTTAGACTTTGCCTCAAAACTCCCGACAGTGTGGCGATTGCTGCCATATAAGGATAAGCAAATCTTCCAAAATTTGCTATTTCCGGAAGGAATTAGCTTTAATAAGAAAAAGGGGGAGTGTCGAACCACAAAAATAAATTCGGTGTTTCTCTATATCGCCCATTTGGTGCGGAATGTAGAGGAAATAAAAAGGGGGATGTCAAAATTAATTTTTGACATCCCCCACTTGGTGGCTCCGGCAGGAATCGAACCTGCATCTAAAGTTTAGGAAACTTCTATTCTATCCATTGAACTACGGTGCCTGTGTGGTTTTTATTTAAAAACCAGCATGTAAAAATACTAAAATTGCTTGGATTAAGGCAATATCTTTGATTTTAAAAATTTCCTACCTGCTGCAGATTTAAAATATTTTTCTCTCTTTATTGCTTCGGTTCTTAATGCAAATTCTTCAAAATAGGCTATTTCATATGGGATCTTGTTTCTTATCGAATAAGTAGCGCCTGAATTATGTTGTTGAATTCTTTTTTTTAAATCCTCACAATGACCTTTATAAAAAGAACCATCTACTTTGCTTCGTAAAACATAGGTAAAAAACATTTTAGCTACAAAAAATTTAAATTATACTTTAGGAAACTTCTATTCTATCCCCGCCCGAACGACGTTCAGTCGGGCGGGCATTGAACTACGGTGCCGATGTGGTTTTTATTCAAAAACCAGCATGTAAAAATACTAAAATTGCTTGGATTAAGGCAATATCTTTGATTTTAAAAATTTCCTGCCCGCTGCAGATTTAAAATATTTTTCTCTCTTTATTGCTTCGGTTCTTAATGCAAATTCTTCAAAATAGGCTATTTCATATGGGATCTTGTTTTTTATCGAAAGAGTAGTGCCTGAATTATGTTGTTGAATTCTTTTTTTTAAATCCTCACAATGACCTTTATAAAAAGAACCCTCATAATTACTTATATCGGCAACATTTTGGTCTTAAGCCCAATGCTCATTCCAAAGCCTACAGTCATAAAAAAAGACTCATTGGCCGGGCCGGGTTGTTGTCCAATTTCCATTTTAGCATTAAAACCACAAGGCTGATTTAATGTATAATGCCATCCAAATCGCCAGCCCATCAATTTACGTTTGTTTTCCGGAATATTTATATCCACGCCTGACATATAAGCTTGACCTGAATTTGGCTTAAGCTCAAATTTTACAGCAGGTGTAAACAGCACATCTAAATAAAAATTATTTACCGTTTTACTCGCTCTATTGCCATAACCTTCAGCACTCACAATTAACTGCCTCACTGTTTTAAAATCTATTCCTCCATAGAAACCTGCACTTCGCGCTGTATAATTAATGGTCTCAAAATTTATGCTATCGCGTAAATACTTTACTTGTCCGTCTGCCGTTTTACCCTGCATGCCATCCGCATTTTTTGTAAAATCATTATCTACTTTATGGTTGCTATAAAAAGTAAGAAAACCCCCTCTTAAAGCAAAGATCTTTCTGGCCTCGCCCATTACAAAAATTGAAGAAGTGTATGTATAGCGACCAGAAGTGGAGGATCTAAGAACCACTTTATGGCCTGCCGTTTTTAATCTATTTGTCAAATTAAATGCGCCTCCAATTTCCAGTTGACTCGACTTTTTAAGCCCTTTTGGAGAAAAAACGCCGGTGGCATTCATATCAAGATATGCTTTTCTGTAATCCAACTGTATTTGAAGATGCTTTGCGGCAAGCCAGGTGGCCTGTACATTATAGCCAATTGTAATATCTGCCATATAAGCTTGCGTGTTAAAAGGATTAAGATGAATGAATAGATTCCTTTTGTCAGGATCATTCTCTACGATCTTATATGAAACGGTTTGCGCTTTTGTAATTATTGCGTTTGCCGTAATTAATAATGCTACCAAGCCTTTAAGTGATGTTTTCATGTAATTGATTTTATAAAAGCAAAATTACATCTGCTATAAAGGAATATAAATACCCTCGGTTGGGTATTTCAGAATTTTGACGATTGCCACAACTTTGTGATGTATTAATCACAATAATCAACTTAAAACAAAAACAAATGAAAAATTTATTATCCTTAACAGCAGCGGCAGTATTATTAACCGCAGCATGCAGCGCCCCAAAGCTCTCGAGCTATGCGGCAAAGACCGATCTTAAAAGTAAAGCCAAGTACGATTTTAACCAAGGCAAAATTCGCGAAAACGGAAAAGGTTTCGCTATAGACATGGCCGCTTTAGGAAAAATGCCAAAACGAATTGCCCTTGTATCTTTTTATATTACCGATCCGGGAATCACCAAAATAAGTGGAACCAATCAAACCGGAAAGTCATTTAATACTACTAACACCGGTAGCGCCAACGGAAAAATCTTCGCAAACGATTTTTCATCAAAAAGTATTGAAACTATTAAAGCGTCATTTAAGACTTATGGCATAGACATATTAACACCAAGTGAGTTTTTAACTGATGATGACAAAAAACAAGCTTACAACGATTTTGTTGTAAAGCACACCAACTTAAATAAGCTTGGAGAAAAGTTAAGTAAATGGGGGAAAAAACTTGGCAATGCCGGAACAACTCTTGAAATGGATGAGGCCGCAGACGGCTACAATCTAATCAAAATAAATAAAAAAGAATCGAGCGATGATAAAAAGAAAAGTGTTCCGCCTCAAAACTTAAGCGGAAGCCTGGACGGACAAATGATAGAATCGATTGGCTACGATCTCTGCAAAAGTCTTGAAGTAGACGCTGTGTTAATTATCTTCAATACACAATTGGCAGATACAAAATGGTCTAAAACTCGTTTTTGGTTGAGCGCTGTAAATATGCATATACTTGGGCCGAACCCAACTCCCCTTAAAGAAGGTAAAAAAGATAATAATTTTTACAGCAAAGGTTTATTCTATTGCGGTGTGCGCATGCCATTTAAAAAAGGACTTTGCATAAACCCAAAAATAAAAGATGAAGTTAAGAAAACCGAAAACGACAAATTAAATTATGTTGCTTACAACAATATGATGGCAGGTTGCGCTAATAAAATTGGAAGTTACTTGCAAAAAGAACTTGATAAAGGAAAAAAATAATTTTATCAATCAATTTAAGCCTCATTAAGCATTATTGCGAGGTGAGGCTTTCTTTAAAAATTATCCCATGACAACTTTTATACGATCGCTTAGTGCGACATTATTTTTGCTTTTTATAATTCCTGTTAACTTAAATGCTCAGGAAATTCAATGGGCATTTTCTATAAATTACGATAACGAAATAACCAATAAAGATCAATTCAACGCCCGCATGGCAACGGGCGCGCCTGATGCCAAAAATTATGGCGAAGCAAGTAAACGTTGTGCAACCGCCAACAAACAAAAAAATGCGCAACTATGGCTCGATCTTAAAACACCGCAAGAAGCCAAACAAATACTAATAGTTGAAAATAATTCCTGCGGCAATATTGTAAAAGTAGAATTATTGGACGAAGAAGGAACAGGAACGCCGGTGTATGAAAAACCTGCCGATCCAGTGAATACAGGCTATCGTTTATTTACAATTAACATTCCTGAACGCACAAAAAAAATTAAAACCATTAAAATAAAAATAAGTGGTGTGGCTGCAAAAGCCGAACCGCAAATAGATGCAGTAGGTGTTTTGGATGCCGACACAAAATACACCTTTGACGAGATCATAAAAAAATACAACATCAATAAACCGGAATTTACAAAAACAGAAGACGCAAGCGCCGCAAATTTTGTATATGGTTTTGACAAAAAAAATATTAATGTATTAAATGTGAAAAAAGACATCAACACATTGCTCAAAGGTTTAAGGCCAGGCGAATCGGGAAATCTTGGTGGCAGAGTAAATTCAGAATACGATGAAATTGCGCCAATTATTTCGCCGGATGAAAAAACACTATTCTTTATTCGCTCAATTACAAACGAAGATATTTGGTATAGCGAATGGAGTAAAAACGACACTGCCTGGGGTAATGCGCAACGTATGGGCAAACCGTTTAACGACCACACTGTAAATAAAGTAGTAGGTATTACACCTGATGGAAATACCATGCTGGTTAAAGGTGCCTACAAAAACGGCGCTGTAATAAGTAGTTTTGGGTTTTCTTTCAGCAAACGCATTATGGGCGGATGGTCGGTACCTGAAAAAATAAAATTAAAAGGTTATGACGATATGGTGAAAGGAGCATACGTAGGTTCATACTATGCTAATGATGGTAAAACATTACTAACCAGTTTTTCTGAAACAAAAGAAAGTGAATTCAACGACATCTATGTAAGCTTTTTTAATGAAAAAGATAACTCCTGGAGTAAACCGATGAATCTTGGAAAAAATTTTAATACACCATACAAAGAAGATACGCCCTTTTTAGCCTCTGATGGCGTAACCTTATACTTTAGCAGTGATAGGCCGGGTGGCCTTGGCAAACGAGATATTTTTTTCGCAAAACGGTTGGATGACACCTGGTTAAACTGGAGTGCAGCTGTTAACCTAGGTTCAACCATTAATACAGTAGGTGATGATGCCAACTACAGCATTGCCGCATCTGGCTATTATGCTTACATGGTAAGCACACGTAACGCCATTGGTGGAAGTGATATAGTTAGAATTAAATTAAAGGACGAAATAAAACCAAACCCCGTAGTTTTAGTAAGCGGTAAAGTTATTAACGCAAAAACAAAAGAAAATATTGACGCAACTATTCTTTACCAATTTTTACCAGACGGTGCCGAAGCCGGCATTGCGCGAAGTAATCCAAACAACGGCGATTATAAAATAGTTTTGCCTTACGGCAAAAATTATTCTTTTAACGCTAACGCTCCAGGGTTCATCGCGGTATCAGATAATTTAGATCTTTCAGACATCTCAGAGTACAAAGAAATTACACGCGATCTTTATTTAGTTCCTGTAGAAATAGGAGAAACTATTCGTTTGAATAATATCTTTTTTGAAACGGCTAAATGGGATCTGCTTCCAACTTCTTTTCTTGAATTAGATAAATTAGTGAAGATACTTTCTGACAATCCCGTTATGGAGATTACAATATCGGGACATACAGATAATGTGGGCAATGATGATGCTAACCAAACTTTATCTGCTAACAGAGCAAGATCTGTTGTTGATTACCTCGTATCCAAAGGTATTGCAGCCGGAAGATTTCAGCAAGCAGGTTTTGGTGAGACCAAACCAATTGCTACAAACGACACTGACGAAGGAAAAGCGTTAAATCGCAGGGTTGAATTTACAATTAATAAAAAATGATCTGTTGATGCGTGCGGTTGATCTATTGTGGGAGAGCAACTCTTTAGTTAGGGTTGCTCTTTTTTGCTTCATACCTAAAGTAATTCATTTATTCCACAAACGTAATTTTATGTGCATATTTGTGGTAGCGCATGGCTATCACAAAACTAAACATACAGGAGTTTCTTCAGCTAACACAAAAGCAAATCGTAGTAGATGTAAGAAGTCCGGGTGAGTATGAACATGCTCATATTCCGGGCGCCATTTCACTACCGCTTTTTACAAATGAAGAACGGAAAGTTGTTGGTACTGCTTATAAAAAAGAGAGCAGAGAAAGAGCCATAAAAATTGGTCTCGATTATTTTGGAACCAAAACAGTAAAACTCATTGAAGAAGTTGAAAAATTAGTTGCCGAGAAAAAAGCAAAAGAAATTGGCGTTCACTGTTGGCGTGGAGGCATGCGTAGTGCAGCTATTGCGTGGTTGTTAGATCTTTATGGTTTTAAAGTGTATTTACTCCATGGAGGCTATAAAGCTTATCGTAATTACGCCATTCAACAATTTACTAAAAATTACGATTTACGAATTATAGGTGGTTATACAGGTAGTAATAAAACCGGCGTGTTAAACGAATTAAAAAAAGCTAAGGAAAAAATTATCGACCTTGAAGCATTGGCTTTACATAAAGGTTCGGCCTTTGGAAATTTAGATCTTCATGCTCAACCTTCGCAGGAAATGTTTGAGAATTTATTGGCTGCAGAATTAGATAAACATAACGCTAATAATTCTTCGGGTATTATTTGGCTCGAAGATGAAAGCCAGCGCCTGGGAAATGTAAATGTGCCGCTACCATTCTTTAAAAGTATGCGTGAATGTCCGGTAATATTTTTAAATATTCCGTTTGAAGAAAGATTAAAGCATATTATTGTTGATTATGGAAAGTTTAGTAAAGAAAAGATCATTAACGCCATCGTGCGTATTAAGAAAAAATTAGGTGGTCTGGAAACAAAAAATGCAGTCAACTTTATTTTAGAGGATGATATGGCAAATTGTTTTTCCGTGCTTTTAAAATATTACGATAAGCTTTACTTACGAAATACATATAAAAGAGAAGAGGCTGAGAAAAAAATAACCACACTTGAAATAAGTTCGGTTGATGCAAAAATAAATTCAGAAAAAATAATTAAGCATGTCTACAACAGATAATACATTTTCCCTTACTCAATATGCGCACGGCGCGGGCTGCGGTTGTAAAATTGCGCCACAGGTTTTAAAAGAGATATTGCAGGGTTCTGTTTCACAGCCCGGAAAAAATTTATTGGTTGGCAACAGCAGCAATGATGATGCCGCCGTATATGATCTTGAAAACGGCACTGCATTGATTTCTACTACCGATTTTTTTATGCCCATTGTTGATGATGCTTTTGATTTTGGAAGAATTGCTGCAGCAAATGCAATTAGCGATGTATATGCAATGGGTGGTAAACCCATTATGGCATTAGCAATTTTAGGGTGGCCCATTCAAAAAATTCCAACATCGGTTGCGCAAAAAGTAATTGAGGGCGCAAGAACCGTTTGTGCACAAGCAGGAATTGCATTGGCAGGTGGACACAGTATTGATACGTTAGAACCTATGTTTGGTTTATCGGTAAATGGATTGATCGATATAAAAGACCTTAAAAAAAATGATACAGCACAAGAAGGCGATATTCTCTTTTTAACTAAGGCAATTGGCGTTGGCGTATTATCCACAGCGCAAAAAAGAGGCTTGTTAAAAGAGGAAGACAAACTTATTTTAATAGAGCAATTAACACAATTAAATACTATTGGAGAAAAATTGGGAAAGTTAAGCGGCGTGACAGCAATGACAGATGTTACAGGTTTTGGTCTTTTAGGTCATTTGATAGAAATGGCAAAGGGCAGTAATTTATCTGCAGTTATTGATTATTCTGCAGTACCAAAAATTTCTTCTGTATCTTTTTACTTAAAACAAAACACCATACCTGACGCAACTTTTAGAAATTGGAATGCTTATAGTGCCGATACAGAAATAAAACCCAATGTAGATGTAATGGAAGCATTTAATTTATTGCCCGATCCGCAAACGAACGGCGGCCTGTTATTTTCTGCAACACCCACGGCTGTAGAAGAAATAAAAGACTTGTTAAAAAAGAATGGGCTCGAAAATTTTATCACACCAATAGGTAAAATGATAAAAAAAGAAGAAAAAGTGATAAGAATTGAGAAATCCTTATCTTCGTAGTGCCTGAAACAAATTACCGTCTAAATTTAAACCAGCCTTACACATGACAATTGCAGTTTACGCTCGTTCAACAAAAGATAATCATTCAGCTTACATCGAACAAATTTACACAATACTCAAAGCAGAGAAGGTGGATTTGATCATATATGAACCGTATTATAAATTCCTAAAAGAAACTTATAAGTTAGATCTGCCAATTGAAACTTTTTCAAATTCTGAAGAGTTGATATCTAAAGGATCTTACTTAATTTGTTTAGGCGGCGATGGTACCATGCTTGAAACGGTTGCTTTCGTAAAAAATTCCGGCATTCCCGTTCTTGGCGTAAACACTGGTCGTTTGGGTTTCCTTGCTTCTGTAAATAAAGATGATCTTACCAAGGCATTATTACAATTATTAAAAGAACAATTTACTTTAGATAAACGTGAATTAATTGAGATCACCGGCTGCGCTAATTGCTTTGAAGATGTAAATTATGCTTTAAATGAATTTACTATCCACAAAAAAGATAGTAGCGCCATGATAAATATTGATACTTATATCGACGGCGTTTTTCTTAACTCTTATTTTGCTGATGGGCTGATTGTTTCTACACCTACTGGTTCTACAGCATATTCGTTAAGTTGCGGCGGGCCAATCATGATGCCCGACTCAGATAATTTTATCATCACCCCAATTGCGCCACATAATTTAACTGTACGTCCAATTGTTGTTTCAAACAATAAACAAATTAGTTTTAAAGTAAGCGGCCGAAGCGATAGCTTTAATATAGCTCTCGATTCGCGCAGCGCCCAAATACCTTCCAACTCCGAAATAATTATTAAAAAAGCCAATTTCAGGATCAATCTTATTAATCTCGAAGGGCAGCATTTCTTCACCACCTTACGCAATAAAATGATGTGGGGGCTTGATAGACGGCAATAAGTATATCTAAACGGTTTAGTTGTTTCTTTGATTTTATTTTTTTAGATTTGGGTATATATATCAATATCCACATGAAAAAAACTACACTATTATTATCCCTGGGTTTACTATTTTCTTTTGGCATTAGTGCACAAAGTAATAACGATAAATTCTGGTCGCCAATTAGCGAATCGGCAATTAACCAAACAGGCAAAAGACAAATAGTTCCTAATAAATATTTGGCTTTTCAATTGAACGGTAACGATCTTCAAACACAATTGCTTACCGCGCCTCACGAAAACAATGTGAGAATAAACCAAAGCACTTGTATAATTACATTACCGTTGCCAAACGGAACTCTTCAAAAATTTAAAGTTGTTGAAAGTCCTATTATGGAAGATGGGTTGGCTGCGCAGTTTCCCAACATTAAAACATATAGCATAAAAGGTATTGACGATGCTTATGCAAATGGAAAATTAGACTGGACGCCTGAATTTGGTTTTCACGGAATGGTGCGCTCTATAAATGGTGATTATTTTATTGATCCATATTGCTTACAAAATGTAAAAGATTACATTACTTATTATACAGCAGATTTTGTAAAAGACCCGTCACAAACTCTTCCTGAAGTTGGCGTTCTTCCAAACAAAGATGAGAAAGCACAATCATCAACTTCACCTAAAAAAAAAGGCGAAAACGAAACAACAATAAGTAGTGTGCCTCCTGCAGTTTGTGTTGGTGCTCAATTAAGAAAATACCGTTTAGCAGTTGCTTGTACAGGCGAGTATGCTGTGGCAGCTACAGGATCTACTACACCAACCGTAGCGCAAACATTAGCAAAAATTGTTACAAGTGTTAACCGCGTTGACGGTGTTTATGAAACTGAAGTAGCAGTGCGTTTAGTGCTTGTTGCAACAGAAACAAATGTTGTTTATACATCTGCAGCTACAGATCCTTTTAATGGAAATAACAATGCAAATACTTTGATTGGCGAAAGTCAAAGTGTAATTACAGCTAGCATTGGAACAGCAAATTTTGATATCGGTCACACATTTAGTACCGGTGGCGGCGGATTGGCCGGCCTTGGCGTTGTTTGTAACAACGGGCAAAAAGCAAGCGGTATTACAGGAAGTCCTAGTCCTGTTGGCGACCCATATGACATTGATTATGTAGCTCACGAAATGGGTCATCAGTTTGCAGGTAATCATACATTTAATTCAACAGTTGGTAGCTGCGGTGGCGGAAACAGAAATGCATCAACAGCTGTTGAGCCCGGCAGCGGTATTACAATTATGGCGTATGCAGGTATTTGTGGTTCTCAAGATCTTGCGCCTAATAGCATTGCTTATTTTCACGCGATCAGTTACGACGAGATCGTAAATTTTACAAACGGTGGTAGCGGTAACTCTTGTCCGGTAACAACCACAACCGGTAATCAACCTCCAGTTGTTACAGGTTCAGGCAATTATGTTGTACCTAAATCTACTCCCTTTATTTTAACAGGTAGCGCTTTAGATCCGGATGGAGACGTTTTAACGTATTCTTGGGAAGAAACAGATCTTGGTGTTTCGGGTAACTGGAATTCTGGTAACAAGAATTTTTTTATGTCTTACACGCCTACTCCAACACCTTCGCGTATGTTCCCCAAACAAAGTGTTGTATTAAGTGGAAATTATACAGGAACAAAAGGCGAATACGTTCCTGCAACGCAACAAACTTTACAATTTAGATTAACCGCCCGCGATAACAAAATGGGCGGCGGCGGCGTTTGTTATGCTATTAATAACGTAACTGTTTCCGGTACTGCTGGCCCTTTAGCCGTAACTTATCCTGATGCTGCTGCAATTGTATGGGGCGTTGGCACACCTCAAACAATCACATGGGCTGTAAACGGAACTAATGCTGCCCCGGTTTCTTGTGATTCTGTGAGAGTTTTAATTTCATATAATGGCGGAACAACTTATAGTACTTTAATAGGCTCAACTCCAAATGATGGTACAGAATTAATTACTGCACCAACATTAACTGCAACAATAGCTACTTGTAGAATTAAAGTTGAATCAAAAGGAAATATCTTTTATGATGTAAGTAATAATAATTTTACTATTTCAATTAACGTTGGTTTAAGTTCGTTATCAAAATCTAATCCAATTGGTTTATCGGTTTGGCCTAACCCATTTAGTAATCAGGTAAATTTTGCTGTTGGAAATTTACAAGCAGAAAGTTTAACCGAAGTTAAAGTTATAGATGTTTTAGGAAAAGTAATTTTACAAAAAAACTATACTAATAAAACCGAGCTTAACGAAACGCTTGATCTTTCAGGTGTAAGTACTGGTGTTTATTTTATTAATGTAACAAATAACAACAAAACTGCTTTTTACAGAGTTGTAAAAAACTAGGTTAAGATTGACGAATAAAAAAAGGCTGCTTATTACAAGCAGCCTTTTTTTATTTTTTATAATTACTTTATTAATATTGCGTTTTCATTTCAATATATTTTAAAAATTCCTGCTTGGTAATTTCGTTTGCAAATTTTCCACCGTAAAAAGAAGTTACAGTTGCTGAATTTGCATCCTGCACACCTCTTGATGAAACGCAAAGATGTTTAGCATCAATTAAAATGGCCACATCTTCTGTTTTTAAAACGCTTTGTAATTCTTTTGCTATTTGAATGGTTAAACGCTCTTGTACTTGTGGGCGTTTAGCAAAATATTGAACAATGCGATTTAGTTTTGATAAACCTATTACCTTTCCATTTGAAATATACGCTACATGCGCTTTTCCAAAAATAGGCACAAAATGGTGTTCGCAATTGCTGTAAAAAGTAATATCCTTTTCAACCAACATTTGATTGTATTGGTATTTATTATCAAACAGTTTTGCAACCGGTTTATTTGCAGGATCCAATCCACTAAAAATTTCTGTTACATACATTTTTGCAACCCGATTCGGCGTGCCTTTTAAACTATCGTCATTTAGATCCAAACCAAGTGTTTCCATAATTTCTTTAAAATGGAACTCGATCTTTTTTATTTTTTCATCGTTGCTCATATCAAATGCATTTTTTTTCATAGGTGTTTCACTGCCTGAGCTCATATGCTCGTTCCCGATCTCATCAGCACTTAATTCGCTTAACAATACTGTATCGTCTTTATGCAGGGTACTCAACATAATTTCTTTCTGTTTCATATAACACTATTTTTAGTTCGTATTTTTTTTCAAGCTTTGGGCGTAAAATATTGTAAATAACTACTGCAATATTTTCCGCCGTTGGATTTAGATCTTTAAATTCTACCGTATCTAAATTTAAATTCTTGTGGTCAAATTTTTCTATAACATGCTCTTTAATAAGATCGCTTAAAACTTTTAGATCAATAACATATCCTGTTATTGGATCAACCTCGCCAATTACTTTTACAATCAATTCGTAATTATGTCCGTGATAGTTCGCATAATTGCATTTACCAAAAAGCAAAGCATTTTCTGCATCCGTTAGTGCGGGACTATGAAGTCTGTGCGCAGCATTAAAATGCTCTTTTCTATAAACAGCAATTTTCTGTTCCATGTTTCTTTTTTAAATCAGAAATAGGTGGTTAGGCTATACTAATTAATTTTTATAAACGGTGTGTAAGAAGTTTGCTTACAAAGAGTTTATAAATTTGATATACAATTTTACAAAATTGTTTCCGAGAATAAAGTTAAGAATTACTTTTAGAAAAAAAAGCTATGCGCCGAAGTATTCTACGCCAATACGGGGCGTTTCGTATAATTTAACACAGTGTAAATCAACACCTTTGGGTAAATGTGGCACTATCTGCTTCCAAATACCAATAGCCAGGTTTTCGGTGCTGGCAAGCACGCCTGACATAAAATCCACATCTAAATTAAGATTTCTGTGGTCGAGTTTTTCGCAAACCTGCTCCTGCAAAATTTTACTTAAAACCTTGGCATCCATTAAAAAACCGGTATCAGGGTCAATATTCCCTTTAATTGTAACTATTAATTCGTAGTTATGGCCATGCCAGTTAGCGTTGGCGCATTTTCCAAAAACCTCAACGTTTTTTTCCTCACTCCATGAAGGATTATACAATTTATGAGCGGCGTTAAAATGTTCGTGGCGGGTAAGATAAATCATAGCACAAATCTACATATTTAAATTATTTTAATAAGTCATTAACATGCAAAAACTGAGAAAAATCATTTTGTTATTGTAGTTCCGATTAGTGTAATTAATCCTTAATTTTGAGTATGCCCAAGTTTTTAATAGTTGCTGCGACAAAACAAGAGATCCAACCACTTTTAACTCATTTTAATGTCACCGTAACTTCCGACGAAGGGTTATTTACAAGTAATAGCGAGCCTAATATTTCCATTTTAATAACTGGCGTTGGCATGGTTAATACGGCTTATCAAATGGGCAGATATTCGCATACTGTATTTGATCATATTATTAACGTTGGTGTTTGTGGTGCTTTTGATCGCGATCTAAAACCTGGTGAAGTTGTAGTTGTGGTGGAAGATACGATAAGCGAAATGGGTGCCGAAGACGATAACCTGTTTATTAAATATACCGACATGAATTTAGGGGGAACAAATGTTTACACGCACCAAATCCGTTTCCAAAACCCTTCGCTGGATCTTCTAAAAAAAGTTAAAGCAATTACCGTTAATAAAGTTCATGGTAATGAAGCCAGTATTAAAAACGTATCGTCGCTTTTTGAGGCCCATGTTGAAAGCATGGAAGGAGCCGCTTTTTTCAGGGGTTGTGTTGGTTTATCAGAAAATTATTACCAACTAAGAGCTGTTTCAAATTACGTAGAAAAGCGTGATAAAAGTAAATGGAATATGCCGTTAGCCATAAACAATTTGAATAGCTTTGTTGTTACTTTAATTACAGACCTCAACAAATGAAATTAACCATAGGATATTCGCCCTGCCCAAATGATTGTTTTATTTTTGACGCACTCATTCATAATAAAATTGATACGGAAGGCCTGCAGTTTGAAGTGCGTTTGGAAGATGTTGAATCTCTAAATCAAAAAGCGCTACATGGCTATTTAGATATCACAAAATTAAGCTACCATGCTTATGCTTACGCATTGAACCATTATATTTTACTGCGGTCGGGCAGCGCTTTGGGCTTTAATTGCGGTCCGCTCTTAGTTCATTCTACAAAATTTAAACTCGATCTTGAGAATATGAAAGTGGCAATTCCTGGTAAATTAACCACTGCTAATTTATTATTGTCGATTGCCTTTCCGGATCTTAAAGATAAAAAAGAATATGTTTTTAACGAGATAGAAAATGCGGTTTTAAGTGGTGAAGTAGATGCGGGTTTGATCATTCACGAAAACAGATTTACTTACAAAGAAAAAGGACTTGAAAAAATATTGGACCTTGGAGAATATTGGGACGCTATGATCCACGCCCCTATTCCACTTGGCGGCATTGTTATAAAAAGAAATTTAGATACCGAGCTTCAACAAAAAGTAAATCGCTTAATTAAAAAAAGTGTAGAGTTTGCTTTTGCGAATCCGGAAAGTTGTATGGACTATGTAAGAGCACACGCACAGGAAATGAGCGAAGAAGTAATGAAAAAACACATTGCGCTTTACGTGAACGATTTTTCTATCGATCTTGGTGAAACAGGAATTAATGCCGTTAAATTATTATTTGACAAAGCCAAAGAGCTTCATTTATTTAAATACAATGATGAAAAATTGGTCATTGATTGACTTAACCACAAAGCTAACGAAGCTGTTTTTCGCATAGAACGATAAGAAAAATGCTTTGCGAGCTTAGTGCTTTCTTTGTACTCTTAGTGGTTAAATATTTACTTGATTCGCTCCCACTTCTGAAATCTAAAATCATATTTGTTCTTTTCGTCAGACCTGTGTGGTTCTTCCCAAACTAACTTAAATTCGTTTTTATTTATTTCCGGAAAAAAAGTATCTGCCTCAAATTTATGATCAATAACTGTTCTGTAAATTTCATTAACATAGTCCATCGAAACTTTAAATATTTCGGCGCCACCGGTTATAAAAACTTTATCCTCCGTCAAATATTTTAATGCACCTTCTACCGAATGAAAGATCTCTGCGCCGTCTACTTTATAATCGCCGCTGCGGGTAATAATCACATTCTTTCTTCCGGGCAGCAAACGTCCAATGCTTTCATAGGTCTTACGGCCCATAATAACAGGACAGCCCATGGTAGTGGCCTTAAAAAACTTAAGATCGGCTGGTAAATGGCAAAGCAATTGGTTGTCTTTGCCAATGCCATTATTTAAATCTGTTACAACTATAGCGGCAATTATCATATTAAGGTTATTTTTGTGAAACGTGAGTAACTTTAATTCTATAACACAAACCTATCTAAATAAGTTTAGCAACACAACAAAACTTATTAATGAAACAATTAACAAGGCCTGTAAACAGATCATTATTATTCCATCTTATTGCGAACCGGAGCTTGAAAAAACGCTTAATTCATTACTGGATTGTACGCCGCCTACCTTTAGTACAGAAATAATTATTGTTTTAAATTGTTCCGCAGAAGATAAAGAAACCGCTATCTTCCATCAAAAACAAAAATCAAAACTTGAAAAATCATTTACAGTTAACGGGAATTTGGCCTTTCGTTTTATTTATGCAGATGACCTGCCACCAAAACACGCCGGCGTTGGTTTAGCCAGGAAAATTGGCATGGATGAAGCGATTCGCCGGTTTGAAGAAATTGAATATGATGGGTTGCTGGTTTGTTTGGATGGCGATTGCACCGTGAATAAAAATTACTTAGTGGAACTTGAAAAATTTGCCATCACACCTGAAAGCTATAATACTATTTGCCTGCATTTTGAACATGATCTTGAAAACGAAAAGGATGAAATACTTAAAAAAGGCATTATTTATTACGAACTGTTTTTGCGTTATTATAAAGAGGCTTTAGCTTATTGTAAATTTCTATATGCTTATCATACCATCGGCAGCAGCATGGCAGTTAAAGCCAGCATTTATTGCAAAGCCGGTGGCATGAATAAACGAAAAGCCGGTGAGGATTTTTATTTTTTAAACAAGGTCTTTCATTATGGTAAAGTTGTTGAATTAAACACTGCCATAGTTTATCCAAGTGCGCGCATAAGTACACGTGTGCCTTTTGGCACAGGCAGGGCGCAACAAAATTTTATTGAAAAAAAAGATGCGTCTTTTGAAACATACGCTTTTCTAAGTTTTGAAGACCTGAAAACTCTTTTTGCTTTTAATTTTTATGAGGAAGATGTCGATCTGAATTCTTTTTCGCAGCCTGTTAAGCAATTTTTGTTAGAGAATAATGTTGAAGATAAAGTGATTGAAATAAAAAAGAATACAACATCAAAACAACAATTTCAAAAACGTTTTTTTGATTGGTTCGACGCCTTTATGCTTTTAAAATTTGTACATTTTGCGAGAGATAATTATTATGCAAATAAAGCTGTTGGCTCAGAAATAATGGCTTTATTAAAAAGACAACAAAATTCAACGCAATTTGTAATTGAAAAAGACCTACTTATTTATTTGCGCAAAATTCAAATAAAATTATCTAACTTTAATTAATGGAAGGAGACATTCTTATAGCTCACCCTTTATTACAGGATGGTTTTTTTAACCGCTCGGTGGTTTATATTACCAATCATGGTTCGGTTGAATCTCTTGGTTTTGTTTTAAATTTTAAAACAGATTTTAGATTGCGCGATGTGAAGCCGGAAATAAAGAACGGCAATTTTCCAATATACGAAGGCGGCCCAGTGGCCAAAGATCAATTGTTTTATATTCACAGGCTAGGTAATAACCTAAGCGATTCGGTTAAAATAAAAGATGATATTTATTTTGGTGGCGATTTTTACGAGCTAATGCATTTAATAGAACATGGCAAAGTAAGATCATATGATGTGCGTTTTTTTGCAGGATATAGTGGCTGGGCCGAAGGTCAGTTAGAAGCGGAGATCAAGAAAAAGCACTGGCTGATCAATAAAAATGTTGAATCTGGATTTTTTGGTAATGAGGCAGAAGATCTTTGGCGTTTACAACTGAGCGAAATAAAAAATACTTATAGCATCTTCGCCGATTTTGGAAATGACCCTTCAGTAAATTAATCCTTACTCATCATATCCACTCTTTCTTTTACCTTAACAGGAAAGCGTTTTTTTAAATAGAATTTTCCGGCTTTTAGATCGCCAATTACTTCTACCATTCCTTTACCACCTCCGCCAATTAATTTCATCACATCCATTGGGTTGGCATCTTTAAAATTACTTTTTAAATTAAAGCTGTACGTTTTCTCCGTATCACCATCAATATGTACCCGCTTCGAAAGTTTGGCTTTCCCTAAATTTATTCCACTGTAAATAACATCAAATTCACTTCTGTAAATTGAAAAGCCCATGTGATTTGGATTTTTAATTCCCAACATAATATCGGCATCCATTCCTTGCGGACCAATTTTATTGATCTTAAAGCCTTTTACGCCTGTAACCTGTGCTTCCTTAAAATCTTTACAATTTGTAAAGCAAACAACACAAAATAGAATAAGTGGAAATAAAAATTTATACTGTTTCATTCTTTAAAGTTTTAAGTAATGCGGCAAGGCTTGCTAACGTCCAAACACTTTCTAAAATAACAAAGGGCCAAAAATGGATCATATAACTGGAGATCCCTGCCAGTAATGCGCCCAGAACATTCATAATAAGATAGCTTTTTGATTCGGGAGTTATCTTTTTTAAAATATTCAGCGCAAAAGCAATTAAAAGAATTGTAACACCGCTGGTTCCTATCCAATCGCTTAAATTCATAATTCGGTTTAATTACTTTGCCGAAAGTTGCGTGTAGTGTTTATAAAATAAAGGAATAGTTTCTATGCCTTTATAAAAATTAAACAAACCATAGTGCTCGTTTGGTGAGTGCAACGCATCCGAATCTAAACCAAAACCTAATAAGATACTATCTAATCCTAACTCTTGTCTAAATAACGCTACAATTGGAATACTGCCACCACCACGTGTTGGCACAGGTTTTTTACCGTAGGTTTCCTGCATAGCCATGCTTGCGGCTTTGTAACCATTATTATCCGAACTTAAAAAATACGGCTCGCCACCATGATGCGGCTTAACTGTAACCTTAACCGATTTTGGCGCAATGCTCTCAAAATACTTTTGAAAAATTGCGCTTATCTTATCTGAGTTTTGATTAGGCACCAAACGCATACTTATTTTAGCAGATGCTTTTCCGGGTAAAACTGTTTTTGCACCCTCACCCGTGTAACCGCCCCAAATACCATTCACATCCAGCGTTGGACGAATACCCGTGCGCTCAATAGTTGTATAACCTTTCTCGCCCCAAACATCGTCTACCTTAAGATCTTTTTTAAAATCGTTCAGATCAAATGGTGCCTTTGCCATTTCAGCACGCTCTTCAGCGCTCAACTCCATTACATCAGCATAAAAATCAGGAATGGTAATGTGGTTATTCTCGTCATGACAGCTTGCTATCATTTTACATAAAATATTTATAGGGTTAGCAACACCACCACCATACACACCACTGTGCAAATCGCGGTTTGGCCCAACAACCTCAACCTCCATATAGGCTAAGCCTCTTAAACCGGTGTCAATACTCGGTGTATCGTTAGCAATTATCGAAGTATCAGAAATTAAAATAATATCTCCTTTTAGCTTTTCTTTATTCTTAATTATCCATGGGCCAAGGCTCGGCGAACCAACTTCTTCTTCCCCTTCGATCATGAACTTAACATTACAGGGTAATGTGTTTGTTTTCATCATCAATTCAAAAGCTTTAATGTGCATATACATCTGGCCTTTATCATCACAGGCTCCGCGGGCAAAGATTGCACCTTCGGGGTGAATATCTGTTTTCTTTATAACCGGTTCAAAGGGCGGTGAATTCCATAATTCTAATGGATCTGCCGGCTGCACATCATAGTGACCATAAACTACAACAGTAGGTTTTTTAGGATCGATCATTTTCTCACCATATACTACCGGAAAGCCGTTGGTTTGGCATAACTCCACTTTATCGGCACCCGCTTCAATTAGACGTTGTTTAACAGCTTCCGCGGTTTTAATTACGTCTGCATTATACGCGCTATCGGCACTTACAGATGGTATTCTTAAAAGATCTAAAAGTTCGTTCAAAACACGTTCTTTGTTTTGATCTAAATAAGTATTGATCGTAGATTTTTCCATAAAAAAATTAAAGGCCAAAGGTAAGATTTTGACCGACATATAAAAAGAAAAAATATGGCTCTTTTAGGGTGATTTTGAGGCCTTGACAGCCTATAACTACAAGAACAAACAATTTGTATTACTTTTGCAGGTATAATGAATTTAGCTAAAACAGCCTTTATTTTTTTTATCGTTTTATGTTGCAATACGCTTTTTGCACAAATTCAAAATATTAAGATCAGTAGTCAGTTTGAGCCGGAAGAAGTTAGCATTGCTATAAACCCAAAGAATACACAACAAGTTATTGCAGGTGCTAATCTTGCAAGCTATTATTATAGTATTGATGCCGGTTTAACGTGGCAGCGCAATAGTTTAACCTGTAACGAATTTAACGTGTACGGTGACCCTATGGTATTTTGGGATACTGCGCAAACTGCTTTTTACATGCATCTTTCAATTCCAAATCCAAAAATAACACCGGGAGGAAGTTGGGTTGATAGAATAGTGTTAAACAGATCTACCGACTTTGGAAAAACATATCCAAATTGTTCGGCCGTTGGAAAAAATGCAAAAAAAGTACAGGATAAACATTGGGCCTGCGTTGACGAAAGAACAAACACCATTCATGTATCCTGGACACAATTTGATATGTATGAAAGCCCAAACCCGAACGACACTTCCATTATCCGTTACTCAAAATCAAAAGACGGCGGCATTACATGGGCAGAGCCAAAAAAAATAAGTGCATTTACCGGTGATTGTTTGGATAGTGATAATACTGTTGAGGGCGCAACACCTTGCGTTGGACCAAACGGTGAATTATACATTGCCTGGGCCGGTCCAAAAGGACTTGTGTTTCAACGATCGGTAGATAACGGAAATACCTTTTTAAAAGAAGAAAAAATAATTGCGCCAATAAAAAATGGTTGGGATTACAAAATAAATGGTGTGCAAAGAGCTAACGGCTTACCCTTTACCGTATGTGACAATAGCACTGGGCCAAATCGCGGACGAATTTATATTTGCTGGGGTGATGAAAAAAATGGTGAAAAAAATAAAGATGTTTTTTTAGTGTATAGCGATGATAAAGGCGAAACATGGACAGAACCAATTCTTATAACCTACAGACCAAACCATAAAGAACAGTTTATGCCATTTATGACCCTTGACCAAACAACCGGTTACGTGTATGTTTTATATTACGACAGGCAGAATTATGCAGATGATTTAAGCACCGATCTTTATTTAGCGGTTAGTAAAAATGGCGGCTTAAAGTTCGACTATTACAAAGTAAACGAAGCTTCATTTAAACCTGACAAAGAAGTTTTTTTTGGAGATTATATTGGATTAAGTGTTGTTAAAAATAACGTCAGGCCAATTTGGATGCAAATGGACGAAAAAAAACAACTCAGTATTTATACAGCAGTAATTAACGATAGTGTTTTGGCGAATTACAAAAAAAATTATGTAAATGAAATTACGCTCGAGAAAACTTTCAGATATGCGCCTAAGCTTAAAATAAATTATACAGCAAAAAACAATTTTGCTTTAACTGCAGCAATAACGAAACCCCTTGATGCAAGTTTTGAAAAAATTGTTGTAAAAGATCTTAAAGTTAAAAAGGGGAAAAATGTGTTAACCATTGATTCTAAAAAATTGGGCCTAACAAAGGGAAATTACGTATTGACCTTTTATTATAATGGTACTAACGAATTTATTTGGATAACCGAAGAATAAAATGGAAGTAAGAGCAGATACTTATTTATGGGCCATTCGGATGTACAAGTCGCGCACCTTAGCTTCTGAAGCTATTAAAGGCGGGAAAGTAAAACTGGGCGGCGATAATTTTAAACCTTCGCACATTGTAAAAGTAGGCGAACATTATACCCTTACTGTTGGTGATACAAAAAAAATAGTTGAAGTAACGGCATTACTAGAAAAGCGCGGCAATTTTGAACTTGCCCAAAAACATTATAAAGATCATTCGCCACCGCAAACCAAACAGGAGAAATTAGATTCTGTTTTTTTTAGTACAAATATAAAAAGAGTAAAAGGTTCGGGTAGGCCAACAAAAAAAGACCGGCGTGATATGAACGATTTTGGTTCTCTTTAATAAATTCACTAGCTTTAATAATGCTTAAGCTGCTAATTTTATTTTTCGGTTTTTTATTTTCACTTGAAGTTTCAGCCCAAAACGCGCAGTTAGTGTATGGTCCCTATTTACAGATGGCCGGTCAAACATCTATCCGGGTTAACTGGCGAACGGATACAACATGCAATTCGATTGTAAAATTCGGTATCGCAAAAACCAATTTAAATCAAACCGCCGGTTTACTTGCACTAACAAAACAGCACTCTGTTCTTTTAGGAGGATTAACACCAAACACTAAATATTTTTATTCGGCAACAAACAGCACAAATACATTTAAAACCGATACTTTTTATTTTTTTACTGCGCCTAATACAAATCAAAAAATAAGAATTGTTGCTACAGGAGATTGTGGTACAGGCATGCAAACACAAGCAAATATAAAAGGTGCCCTAACTAATTTTATAAAAAACAATTACGTTAACTGTTGGTTAATACTTGGCGATAACGCTTATAATTCGGGTTTTGATGCAGAGTACACAAACTTGTTCTTTGCGCCGTATCAAAATAATTTTATTATGCACAACACAGCTTTATTCCCATGCATTGGCAATCACGATTATGCTAATGATCTGAATTTGGCCGAGAATAAGAATGTTGCCTATTATTCTGTTTTTAATGTGCCAACGGCCGGTGAGCTTGGAGGTGTTAGCTCAGGAACCGAATCGTATTATTCATACAACTACGGCAATGTACATTTTATTAGTATAGATTCTTATGGAACCGAACAATCATTACACGCATACGATACGCTATCCCCACAGTATGTTTGGTTAAAACAAGACCTGTTACAAAACAATTTAATGTGGACAATCATTTATTTTCATCATCCGCCTTACACAATGGGCAGCCACAATTCAGATACAGAAACCGACCTGGTTAGTATACGTACATATTTAATACCTTTGTTTGAAAGAAATAAAGTTGATCTTGTTATTAACGGGCACAGTCATGTTTTTGAACGCTCCTGGTTAATGAAAGGACATAACGGTTTAGAAACCTCCTTTAGCAAAGCACTTCACGCAAAAGATAGTTCATCTGCGCGGTATAATGGTACATTCAATTCTTGTCCTTACATAAAAGACACCATTAATAACAAAGGCGTGGTTTATTCCGTGTGCGGATCCTCAGGAAAAGTTACCGGCATTCAAACTGCTTATCCACATAATGCGATGTATTACTCTAATGCCACAAAAGGCATGGCCACTGTTATTGAAGTAGATGCCAATCGTATGGATGCCTTTTTTATTGGCGAAGACAGTGTTGTGTATGATAAATTTACCGTCTTTAAAAATATTCAAAAAGTAAAACTGGTTAATTCCAATTCACCGCAAACCGTTACACTTACTGCTTCATGGAACGGCAATTATAGCTGGTCGCATAACACCAATATTGCGCAACAAAATACGGTTCCTGCATATTCAAACACAGTTATTATTGTACGCGATAGTTTAAATTGTTTTGCAGATACCTTTAAGATCAGTGTAACAAACGGTATAAAGGCTTACGCAAATAATAAAATAAAAGTATTTCCAAATCCAAGTGCCAACCGTAAACTTACTTTTGAGTTTGAAGAAAAGACAAGCGTAAAAAAAGTTGTTATTATTTCTCTTAGCGGAGAAGAAACCGAGATAAAAGATCTTGAATTAACAGACAGTAGTATGGAGCTTTTTCTTCCAAAATTAACAGCAGGACAATACACTGTAAAAGTAATTACCGCTAAAAACGTTATTCATCACAAAATTATTTTGAATGAATAACTACGATGCTAAATAAGCAATAAGTAAAATTGCCCCTATAATAATTACTTTAGACAATCTTCCCGATAAAAATCTCGAAACCGGATCTGGTTTAATTTCCTTTGAATACATGGCTTTATATTTAAAAGTTATTGTATAAATAGGCATCAAATCTTATTCCTGTTTTTAAGGGGTTTATACTGTTAAATAATGAGGATTTTGACAAAAGATACAGGGTAATGCGGAAATAATTACACAGCAAACGTTTTGCCGCTCACAATACGCTAAACATATAATTAAAAGATAAAATTAAACTGAAGTAGTTGTATTCTTTATTACTCCCAGTTCTTTTCCAACTTTAGCAAAAGCCGCAATAGCTTTATCTAAATGTTCTTTTTCGTGCGCAGCACTCAATTGCACGCGAATACGGGCTTTATCTTTTGGTACAACCGGGAAGAAAAATCCGATCACATAAATTCCCTCTGCCAATAATTTCTCAGCAAAGGTTTGCGCTAATTTTGCATCGTATAACATAACAGGAACTATGGCACTATCACCGTCTTTAATTTCGAGACCTGCAGCTTTAATTCCCTTTTTAAAATAATTTACATTCCACTCTAATTTATCACGCAGTGTTGTGGTCTCAGTTAAAAGATCAAACACTGCAATACTTGCACCTACAATACTTGGCGCTAAAGAGTTACTAAATAAATACGGACGAGAACGCTGACGCAACAATTCAATAATTTCTTTTCTGCCGGATGTAAAACCTCCCATGGCTCCGCCTAACGCTTTTCCAAGGGTTCCTGTAATAATATCAACACGACCAATTACGTTTTTTGCTTCGATCGTTCCTCTTCCTGTTTTACCAATAAATCCGCTTGCGTGACATTCGTCCACCATTACCAGCGCATTATATTTATCTGCCAGATCACAAATTTTATCTAATGGTGCTACAAAACCATCCATGCTAAATACACCATCGGTAACAATAATTCTGTTGCGCTGTGCCTGTGCTGCTTTTAATTGCTCTTCGAGATCGGCCATATCGCAATTCTTGTAACGGTAACGTTGCGCTTTGCATAAACGCACACCATCAATAATACTGGCGTGATTTAATTCGTCGCTGATGATTGCATCCTGCTCATCAAACAATGGCTCAAATACACCGCCATTAGCGTCAAATGCTGCTGCATATAATATGGTATCTTCTGTGCCTAAAAAATCGGCTATCTTCTTTTCTAAAGTTTTATGAATATCCTGTGTACCGCAAATAAAACGCACAGAGCTCATACCAAAACCATGACTGTCCAAAGCTTTTTTAGCGCCTTCTATCACTTTAGGGTGTGATGAAAGGCCTAAATAATTATTGGCACAAAAAATAATAACATCTTTACCATTTACCTTTACCACAGCGTCCATTGGCGTTGTAATAACGCGTTCGCGCTTAAATAATCCGTTGCTTTCAATTTCAGCTAAAGTTTTTTGCAGTTGTTCTTTTAATTTGCCGTACATAATTTTAGTATTTTTGCTGCTATAAATTTACAAAAGTTTTATCACACCACTATGACTTATATAATTTCAGGGATACAACAGGTTGGAATTGGCGTTGCCAACGTTAATGAGGGTTTTAACTGGTATAACAGGCATTTTGGCATGGATGTTCCGGTTTTTGAAGAGGCTGCTGAAGCTAATTTAATGTTGCCTTACACAGGTGGCAAACCGCATAAACGCCATGCTATTTTAGCAATAAACATGAAAGGCGGCGGCGGTTTCGAGATCTGGCAATATACAAGTCGTACGCCACAGGCGGCGGCATTTAAGGCACAATTGGGAGATCTTGGTTTGTTTTGTGCCAAAATGAAGACCGAAAATGTAAAAGCCTCTTATGCTTTTTTAAAATCGAAGAATGTGAAACTGCTGGGCGATGTTACAAAGAACCCGGTTGGCAAAGACCACTTTTTTATGGAAGATGCCTTTGGTAATTTATTTGAAATTATTGAAGACGACCGTTGGTTCGGAAAAGGTTTAAGAGAGACCGGCGGACCAATAGGAATGATCATTGGCGTAAGTGATATTGAAAGGTCGATCAAATTTTATTCTACTGTTTTAGGTTACGATAAAGTTTTGTTTAAAGGCGAAAATAGTTTTGCCGATCTTGCAGTTTTACCCGGTGGCGCTGTAACTGCCAAGCGCGCCATTTTAACGCACAGTAAAGAACGCGTTGGGCCTTTTTCAAAATTATTTGGCAATAGTTATATTGAATTAGTAGAAGCCAAAAATTACACGCCCCGCAAAATTTTTGAGAACCGTTTTTGGGGCGATCTTGGTTTTATACATTTATGTTTTGATATTAAAAACATGCCGGCTTTAAAAACTGCTTGCGAAGCGGAAGGCCATCCATTTACCGTAGATGGCGGTGCCGGCTTTGAAATGGGCGAAGCGGCTGGCCATTTTACCTATATTGAAGATCCGGATGGTGCGTTGATAGAATTTGTAGAAACTAAAAAAATACCGATCATGAAAAAATGGGGCTGGTATTTAGACCTTAAAAAACGCGCGCCCGAAAAGCCATTACCCAATTGGATGTTAAAGGCTTTGGGTATGAATAGAAAGAAGGTTTGATGTTTTACAGGCATGCTTTTTGCGTATCTTTATACACATGAAGTTAAACCTTATACTTTTTCTTTTTTTTGTTGGCTTTAAATTTTCGGCGCAGGAAATTGTTTCCTCTTCTACTTCTATTGAATCATGTTTGGATTCTGTTGATTGTTATACCATCAAAGGCCCTGCCTATTTATTTTATGATGAAAGTAAAAATATTTTTTTTCTGAAAGTTATATTTGCCGATTTTAAAAAAGACGGCGATACCAGCGACACTTGGCTAAATAATCCTTCTGATAGCACATTATATTTTAAAGCCGATCTGCAAAAAGAACAATTTCCGGCATTAAGCAACCAAAACACAAAAAGTTTTAAACTGCCCGGGCAAATATATTTTAATGGCAAGTGGCGCGATCAAAGTATTGTTGTAAATATTTATAGTTCAGAAAATGGCCTCGTTAATACGAGCAATACAAACTCTAATTTTAAATACGATAACTACAAGGTAAATTTTAGTTTGCCCTTTGTACCCAAACAATTTAAGACCTATGCAAAGTCGCACTACAATAAACAAACCATTACCATTAATGTTACCCTTGGCCGTATTAACCTTCTGAAACCAGGGATGGAGAACCTTTTGGACGATATTTATTATCTGCCATCACGATAATTATTTAACCAAAAAGACGCCAAGAGCAAAAGTAATACCGTCTAAATTCACTATCTTTGCGGCGTGATAAAGATCGGCCCTAAAATAGAACTTCCTGATTTTCCTTTATTACTTGCGCCTATGGAGGATGTGAGTGATCCGCCCTTTCGTTTGGTTTGCAAACAATATGGCGCTGATCTTATGTACACTGAATTCATCAGCAGCGAAGGTTTAATTCGTGACGCCATCAAAAGTCGCAAGAAACTAGACATTTTTGACTATGAACGTCCTATTGGTATACAGATATTTGGTGGCGATGAAGAAGCTATGGCCTTATCAGGAAAAATTGTAGATGCTGCAAATCCCGATATTGTAGATATTAATTTTGGATGCCCGGTAAAAAAAGTAGTTTGCAAAGGCGCGGGCGCGGGCGTTTTAAAAGATGTTGATCTAATGGTGCGCTTAACCAAAGCTGTAATAAAAAGCACTTCTTTACCGGTTACCGTTAAAACACGTTTAGGTTGGGATGATGCTACTATTAATATTATGGAAGTGGCAGAACGCTTACAGGACATAGGAATTCAGGCATTATCTATACACGGCCGCACACGCCAGCAAATGTACAAAGGCTCTGCCAATTGGGAACCCATTGCAGCGGTAAAAAATAATCCGCGTATTAAAATTCCAATATTTGGCAATGGCGATATTGATAGTCCCGAAAAAGCATTAGAGTATAAGAACAGGTATGGTATTGATGGCATTATGATAGGTCGGGCTGCCATTGGCTATCCCTGGATCTTTAACGAGATAAAACATTTTTTTAAAACAGGCGAGCATTTAGCAAAACCTACCATTGCAAACCGCGTAGAAGTTTGTAAACTGCATTTACAAAAATCGGTAGAGTGGAAAGGTGAAAAATTAGGTTTGCTAGAAATGCGCAATCACTATTCAAACTATTTCAGAGGCATTCCAAATTTTAAAGACACGCGTACAAAACTAGTAACGCTTAACTCTTCTGCAGAGTTATTTGATCTTTTAGACAGCGTAACGCAAATGCCCGAATTACAATCCATTTAAGTTTTTGTTTAAAAACAACTCCTTATTTTTTATTTCATCTGTTATAAACAGTTCGTAAATTGTTTAGTAACTTTTTATTCTGGCATGGCTTTTACATGTTCCTGTAAAGAAATATAATTACCATGTCAGATCTAAAAAAGAAGGTTGAGAAAAATTCTCAAACTAAAAAAGCGGAAACACCTGCTTCTAAAAAAGAAGAAGGTAGTGCCTTGAGAAATCAAGGTGAAAATAAAAACAATGTAAAAAATAATGATGAGGAACATAATAAAGGCGGTCATTTAAAAAACAACAAGGGTATGGGCAAAGGTTTCGATGGCCCAAACTATTACGAGAATGAGCAGCCCTCTAAAGAAGAAACTGATCCTGAAGAGCCAAAAAAAAGATCTAAAAGGCCCAGGCGAAAAATAAATAGCAACTAATTTTGTACTTATTAGGTTACGCCTATTTTGGGAAAGTTATTTCCCGCTCTGCTTTTTTCAGAGGAATTTAAGCTTCTATTTAGTATAAAACGACAAAAACCTAACTGGCATCATTATATCATATAACCAATAAATAAATCTAAAAAAAACGAAAATGATCACTATAAAAAAAATTACTACCGCTATTGCTGTTTTAGGCTTTGCTATAACGCTTACAACTTCTTGTTCAGATAACAAAGATGCTAAGGAAGTTGCTGAGGAGACAAATGAAGAAAATCTCGGTCGCAAAGAAGAAAAGGATGCTGACCATTTAGTAGAAGCCTATTCTGCCAACATGTATGAAATTAAAGCTTCAGAAAATGCAGCGCTAAATGCATCAACCACTGAGGTAAAAAAGATTGCAACATTGATGATAGAAGCGCATGGGAAAATGAATGTAGATATTGAAAAACTTGCTGCTACAAAATCTATTACCCTTCCTAATGATCTTACATTTGAGCAGAGAAACGACCTTGAAAAAATTACTGAAAAAACGGGAGTAGATTATGACAAAGTTTATATTTCTAAAATGAAGGATAAACACGAAGACGCGCTTGAGATGCTTAACAAAATATCGGAAAAAAGTAACGATGCTGAAATTAAAAGCTGGGCACAACAAACGGCACCGGAAGTTAGCGCCCATTTAGAAATGGTGAAAGCAGCCGATGAAAATTTAAAGAACAGATAAAAAGAAAATAAATTAAAAAGGGCTTCAAAATTTGAAGCCCTTTTTTATGGATACTATTTTCGTGTGCTTGTAGAACTTTTAATTCATATATCCTTCTATACTTGTATCAAAAGAGTGCTTGTAATCACTAACGGTTCCGTAATTTACAGAATCAATAATTACTGATTTGCCTTTTACCACTCCTAACTTAATGAATGGCACGTTTAATTGTTTTAATTCTGTTTCCAGCTTAAGTTTATTGCTTTCCGAAGCGCTTACTACTACTCTGCTTTGAGCCTCGCCAAAAAGAAAAGCATCTTTACGGATAGAAATTTCGGTATTGATCTCGAAACCCAAATTATTAACCATGGCGCTTTCCAACATGGTCATAAATAAACCCCCATCGCTAATGTCGTGAGCAGAATTAATTAATTTGTATTTGATAACAGATTTAATTGCATTTTGCACATTATACTCCGTATCTAAATTAAAATAAGGCGCAGGACTGTTTTTTACCTTACAAAAACTGTATAAATATTCCGACGAAGAAATATCATTTTTGCTTTCACCAATTAAATAAATAGAGTCGCCTTCATTTTTAAAGTCTAACGTTGTTTGCAGCGCTTTGTCTTCTAAAATACCTATCATTCCAATAGTAGGCGTTGGAAAAACCGGCCCTTCATAACTCGATTGATTATAAAAACTAACATTACCCCCTGTTACCGGTGTTTGGAATTTTAAGCAGGCACTGCTCATTCCTTTTATTGCGCCAACAAATTGCCAGTACACTTCAGGATTGTAAGGATTACCAAAATTTAAACAATTGGTAACCGCACTTGGTATACCGCCGCTACAAACAATATTACGGGCCGCTTCGCTCACGGCAATAGCACAGCCTATTTCAGGGTCAGCATTTACGTAGCGTGCGTTGCAATCTACCGTCATTGCTAAACCTTTCTTGCTGCCCTTAATATTTACAATAGCCGCATCGCTTGGTTTATTAGTGCTCATGTTGATTGTTCCAACCATGCTATCGTATTGATTGTAGATCCAGCGCTTGCTTGCTAAATTTGGGTGTTTAGCCAAATGCTGCATAATAGGTTTAAGATCGGTTGGTTCAAATACAGAGTTAATGTCAAATTTTTTAGACTCCGCATAATACGCGGGCTCTTTATAATCGCGCTTGTAAATTGGGGCACCGCCACCTAATACCAATACGCCTGCAGGCACATCAGCCACCAGCTCATCGTTCATATAATATTTTAAACGGTCGCCGGTTGTTACTTCTCCTATTTGTTCGCAGTTTAGGTCCCATTTATCAAACACCGCTTTTACAAGATCTTCTTTTCCTTTTTCAACAACAACCAACATGCGTTCCTGCGATTCAGACAATAGGATCTCGAAAGGATGCATGCCTGCCTGGCGTGTAGGCACTTTATGCAACCAAATGTTCATGCCGTGCTCACCTTTAGCACTCATTTCTGATGTTGAACAGGTAATACCTGCTGCTCCCATATCCTGCATGCCAATAACGGCGCCGGTTTTAATAACTTCTAAAGTGGCCTCTAATAATAATTTTTCCTGGAAAGGATCGCCAACTTGCACAGATGGTAGGTCTTTCGCCGAATCTTCGGTAAGATCTTTACTGGCAAATGCAGCTCCCGCAATACCATCTTTACCGGTTGAAGAACCAACAATAAACACCGGATTGCCCGCTCCATAAGAGGTTGCGCTAACCGTTTCGCCTTGTTTTACAATGCCCACGCTCATGGCATTTACCAAAGGATTAACATTATAACACTCATCAAAAAATACTTCTCCGCCAACGGTTGGTATACCAAAAGCATTGCCGTAATCGCCAATACCCTTAACTACGCCCTTAAGCAACCATTGTGTTTTTGCAGAACTAAGATCGCCAAAACGTAATGAGTTTAATTGCGCTATTGGGCGTGCACCCATCGTAAATATATCGCGGTTAATACCGCCAACCCCTGTTGCAGCGCCCTGATAGGGCTCTATAGCACTAGGGTGATTATGCGATTCTATTTTAAAGCAACAGGCCAGGCCATCACCAATATCAACTAAACCGGCGTTTTCTTCACCTGCTTTTGCGAGCATGTGCGGTCCGTCTTTTGGTAACGTTTTTAACCAGGTAATTGAATTCTTGTAAGAACAGTGTTCGCTCCACATAACAGAAAAGATTGAAACCTCAGTAAAATTAGGGGTTCTGCCAAGTATTTCTTTTATTCTGTCAAATTCTTCGGGTAAAAGGCCAAGGTTTTTTGCTGCTTCCACATCAGCTAACTGCTCTGAATATTTTAGTGTTGCCATAATTAAAATTAAGCATTAAAGATATTGATTTTAAAGGCTTCCCAAACGATTTTTTAATGAACAAATTGCAAGGAAATGAGGTAATAACTGTTAAAAAATATTTTTGCTCCTTGTAAATTTATGCTAATTTTAGTTTTCCTTCGCTCTATAATTACTTAGTGAAATTTATTCAAAAAAATATACTTTGCCTTTTTTTTCTTTTTTTCTTTTTTGAAAAAGAGAATTTAACTGCGCAAGGTCAAACGATAGATTCACTACAATTAGTTATAAAAACATTAAATGCCGAATCTTCCTCGGCAAGTTTAGATGATACCATAAGAATAAACGCCTTAATTAGCTTAAGCAAAGAATATGTTGGCCTGAGAGATTACGGTAAAGCCATTAAATACGCCAGTATTGCTAAAATAATTTCCGAAAAACTAGTGGCAGCAGTAGAAATTTCTGTTTCAAAAAGTTGGTTAGCCAACGCTTACCAAAGTATTGCTTACGCCTTTGAAAATCAGGAAAATTACGCCAACGCACTATCACAATACAAAAAAGAACTAACGTTAAGGGAAGAAGTTGGTAACAATTACAGGACGGCTTTATGCCTCAATAAAATTGGAGAGCTGTACAATTACCAGGATAATTTTGCCGCCTCTATGGATTATTATTACCGTGCGCTAAAATTAATTGACGAGGTTAATTACAAAGATGAGATACTTACCATTTATAACAACCTGGGAATTACTTACGACCGACAAAGAAATTATGATAAATCGTTGGAATATTACAACAAAGTTTTAAAATTAAGTACAGAGATCGGCGACCAAGCTACCCTTGGTATTTCCTACTCTAATATTGGAACCGTTTATGCCGAGCAAGGTAAATTTGATAAATCATTGGTTTATTTTTTTAAATTTTTAAAGATCGCTGAAGTATCTAAAAATATAAGAAATGTAGCCATTGCATATTTGAACATCTCAAACGTGTACGAAATGCAAGGCGATTTTGACAGGTCCTTCGCTACACAATTTAAAGCCTTAAAGATCTTAGAAGAAATTGGCAATCAGGGAGAGCTGGCCTTAATAAATTCAAATATTGGCGTTTCGTTCATGTCTAAAGCAAAAAGAACTTCCGTTGGAAAAAGTGGAAATTTACGGGAGGCGAAAAAATATTTCAATATTGGTTTACAATTGTATCAAAAGATCGGACAGATAGAGGGCATAAGCCAATCGTATGATTACTTATCTGAATTAGAAGAGTTAATGGGCAACCATCAGGCTTCTTTACAAAATTATAAAATGCATATACAATACAGGGATAGTTTAACTAAACTCATTGATAATGAAAAAAGCATACGTGCTGAAATGAATTATGAATTTGAACAAAAAGAAAATATAACAAGATTAGAACAAGAGCGGAAAGAAGATGCTGCCAAGCAAATAAGCAACAAGCAAAAACAATTGTTGAATTTATTTATTGTTGCATTTATTTTTATGGTAATACTTGCCGTTTTAATTTTTAGAAGCAATCGCCACAAACAAAAAGCAAATAAAATTATAACCCTGCAAAAAATAGAAGTTGAACGTCAAAAAAGCCTGGTAGAAGAAAAACAAAGCCAGATCCTTTCAAGCATTAGTTATGCTAAACGTATTCAGGAATCTATTTTAATTTCAGAAGACGAAATTACGGCGCACATTCCAAATTTATTTATTACCTACCTTCCAAAAGATATTGTAAGTGGCGATTTTTACTGGTACTCAAAACAAGGCCACGAATCATTTATTGTTGTTGCAGATTGTACAGGCCATGGTGTGCCTGGCGCTTTTTTAAGCATGGTAGGCAGCACGTTATTGAATGAGATCATCATTCACAAAAAAATTCACGATCCTGCACTGATCATCAATTCACTGGCAACTGGCCTTTCAGGCACATTGGCGAATAAAGAAAAGGATGAATTAAATACGGATGGTATGGATATTTCCATCTGCAAGATCGATCATATTACCAGAAAATTATATTTTGCCGGAGCTAACCAATCTATTTTTATTGTAGATAATTATAATACAAAAGAAATTAAACCGCAGATCAGTTCTATTAATGGCATTTTTGCGATAGATAAAACTGAAAAGATAACCTCTGTTGAAATAGACCTGAGAGATGGCATAATGGTTTATATGTCTACCGATGGCTATGTAGACCAAATTGGCGAAGAAACACAAAAGAAATATCTAACATCGCGTTACGAAAAATTATTGGGGCAAATACATACACTATCCGTTGAAAAACAAAAGTACATGCTTGAAGAGACATTTGACGAATGGAAAGGCGATTCCAAACAAATTGATGATGTATTGATAATTGGTTTTAAGATCTAGATCTAAACTTCGTTGAAAATAAATTTCATGCTGGTTAATTGCTCCAGCCTCTTACCTGTTTGAAGCATATCAACATCTCCCTTGTCGTAATTCCAGTTTAAATTCACCTTTTTATTTTGTTTTAGCTGGTCAAATAAAAGGATCATTTTCATTATTTGTTTTGTAGAGGAAGTGCTGATGTAATCAAAATGAAAAACAACATTCGTTTCCTCCTTTGGAGATCTTAGATATTCATTTACGTATTCGATCAGCGGCTCGTAAAACAGAATTGCATTTTCCGGCAGAGAACGTTTTGAGATCTCAAAAATACCTTTATCATTATCAAACAATACACAAGGTAAATCTTCGGTTGCTTGTAAATCTAATATTGCCATGCTTTAATAACTAATATTTGCTTTTATGATAATAAAGGTCTTGTCATCGGTATAAGGCACCATTTCAACTTCTATTTTATTTTTGCTTTTTATTCTTATGTCAATAAATCCTAGTCCCGCGCCTTGTTTTACTTCATTGTGATCTAACATAATGGTTTCAAGATACAATTTTTCAATAGCTGCATCATCTAACGAATTTACAAAATCGATCTTTTTTATTAAAGCATCTATTTTAAAGTTCTCAATATAGTTACCTGTAATAAGCGAACACACGTTATTATTATCGGCAACCATAAATAAACCCGGTCGTTCATCGCTACTATTAATACCGGCCGCATGGTAGCTTATGTTTTGAAGTAACTCTATCATAATAGCCACCGATGTTTTTTTGAATTCAAATTTTTCGGTTAGGTAAATACTACCCTCAGCCATTGATAACAAACTTCTCACGTTTTCGTGTTTGAACTGGCCCTGGAAAAAGATCTTTAAATTATTTTCAGTTACAGCTTTATGAACACTTTTAACTATTTCGTGGTTGTGCTTTTCA
Organism: Bacteroidia bacterium; assembly: GCA_016787785.1. GTDB lineage: Bacteria > Bacteroidota > Bacteroidia > B-17B0 > Aurantibacillaceae > Aurantibacillus. Next base: position 54,585 of record JAEUTO010000002.1, read on the forward strand.
ATTTCAGAATTCTCATGCGGTTGTGCATCTGTAATTTTTGATTGGAAATAAAAATAGGAGTTCTTATCATCAATTTTATCAAAATCATATTGCAGTTTGTTACCACTCTTCCTCACCATCTCGATAAGACCAAGACCCGCGCCGCCTTTCTCAGAAAAACCCCCTGCACTTAAAACTTCCTTTTGGTAGTCTTTTAATTCATCGGCACTCATAGAATTTACTTTATCTAATTTTTCGGAAAGCGGTTTAATATGATTGTTTTCTATTGCATTTCCAGAGCCTACCAGGTATCCGCCCAAAAATTTATGAATAGAAAAGAAGCCATCCATTAAACGCGCGTCTTTACTGCTTCCCTGGTGCCTGGTAATATTTTGAAGCGACTCAACAATAATAAAATATACCTTTTTTTTGATCTTTAAGCTCTCACTCTCAACATCCATATTGGTTTCGGCAAGGGCCAATATACGTTCAGTTAGGTCGTTGGTGAAGTCGCCATTATATGCATAGTTTAATTGATAATGATTTAGTACTCTAAATAATTCGGCTATAGACGAATATTTTCCGCTATTAGTTATCTGCATAATCAATCAAACATACAATAATATTGCAAATTATAAAAATTAAGTTGTAAAAAGAGGCTTTTTTGAGCTCAGCTTGGTTTCTATGCTTCGTAAGCCCAAAATCGCCTAAATCCATCTAAAAAAATTAAATTTATTATTAATTACCTAATTGATTAATTATATTTGGTTAAATAATTTACTTATGCTTTTCGGGTTCAAAAAACAATTGCTGCTTATAGCTTTCTTCCTTCTATCTTTTTCTGGCTATTCTCAAAAGGGCAGTCAATTATCAAACGATACTGTAAAATTTATAAATGACTTAAACAATTATTTTATTGAAAACACTTCCAACAGACTGGAGGCTGAAACCTACATGCGAACCTTTGCCAGGTATTGGGAAGAGAATTATATAGCCGGTTATTACAAAGAAGCAACAATTAAGATCTGTAATTTAATGGCTGGTAAGCGGCTTAAACCGGTACCTTTTATTACCGGTTACTTTACCGCTCTTTACACTGCACTTGAAAAAAAATTACCTGCCGAAACTTTCCAAAACTGGCATTTATGCTTAACCAAGATCCTTACAAAAAAGTCAACAGTAGGCGTTCAGGATCTTATTGTTTTGGGCGAGAATATGTTTAGGTACAATGCATTTTACAAAACACCTTCTTACATTTATTACTCATATCAGCCAAACTATAAATTTGATTACGATACCATACCAAAAATTATTTTTAAGGATATAACGCTAATAGGTGTAAATCCGCGCGGGGATAGCATTGCTGTTGAAGAAACAAGCGGAATTTTTTATCCTAGCGTTGGCAATTTTGTTGGAAAAAGTGGTAAAATAAGTTGGGAGCGCTGCGGTCTTGATAAAGAAGTTTATGCTACCATAAAACGTTACACCATTGATTGTAAAACCGGCAATTATGCCAGTGATACAGCTACGTTTATAGGTAAACAGTTTTTTGATAAAGCACAGATTGGTCGTTTCTCAGACAGGATAATAACAGAAAATGGCGAATTAACCTACCCGCGTTTTGACTCCTACAGTAAACGTTTGGTTGTAAAAAATATTTATCCCGATGTAGATTATGATGGCGGCTTTGGTATGCGCGGACCAAAATTTGTAGGTTCGGGAACTAATAGCAATCCTGCCCGTATTATTTTTAAAAGGAACAGCGTAAAATTTTTAGAGATAAGCGCGCGCTCTTTTGGTATGAGCAAAGACCGGATAGTTGCCAACCCGGGAACCGTAAAATTTTTCCTTAATAAAGACACTATTTACCATCCCGGCTTAAGTTTTACTTATCAGGTAGATAAACGATTAGTAACTATTTTAAGAGGCGAAGACGGTTTACAAAAAACCCCTTTCTCAAATTCATTTCACAAATACGATATGTATTTTGAACAAATACTTTGGAAAGTAGATGAACCTTTAATGGCCTTTAATTTTTTACCAAATAATTTCCAGGGCGAAGCTTATTTTGAATCGACTGATTTTTACACAAGATCTAAAGCAGAAAGTATAAGGGGTAATGAAACAGTTAGCCCTATTACAAAAATGATAGAATACTACAATTCGAATGACAAACCTGCTCAATTTACTACTGTTGACTTTGCTAAGCATATTAAATTTTTAGCAGTAGATCTACGACCGATCATTTTTAAGATGGCCATTTACGGTTTAATATATTATGATCCGGAAACAGATATGATAAAAGTAAGGCAGCGTTTATTTGATTACGCCGATAACTTAAAACACAAACATGATTATGATATTATCACATTACACTCCGTTACTCAAACAAAAAATTCTTCAACAAAAGGTTACGACACAGCCACAATAGTTAAAGATAATGCTACTTTAAACTTACTTAATTATGATCTAACCGTTCGCGGTGTTAAGCAGGTTTTATTAAGTGATACCCAAAAAGTTTTTATGTTCCCAAAAAACGGAGAGGTTGTATTAAAAAAGAACAGGCAAATAGATTTTAACGGAACACTCTCTTCCGGAAAGTTTGAATTTATTGGAAAAGATTTTGTGTTCGATTACGACGAGTTTAAAGTAAAAATGAAAACCATCGACTCAATTAAAATTTATGTTGAAGCGTTTGAACCTGACATTAATGGAAATATTCCTTTCAAAAAAGTACAAACCTTAATTGAAAATGTAAATGGCGAGTTGCGTATTGACGCGCCTAAAAATAAAAGCGGCTGGGGCCGTGCTCCTACCTTCCCGTCGTTTCAAAGCTTTAAAGAGAGCTATGCCTTCTACGATAAGCGTTCTATTTTTAAAGGCGTTTATGGTAAAGATAAATTCTATTTTAAGCTCGATCCTTTTGCTATTGATAGTTTGGATAACTTTAGGAATGAAGGGCTGCGCTTTGACGGAACATTTTCGTCTGCAGGAATTTTTCCATCGTTTAGGGAAGTGTTAACCTTACAAAAAGATTACTCTCTCGGATTTATTCGCCAAACACCTGAAGGTGGATTTCCTGTTTATGGTGGTAAAGGTAATTTCAACGCAGAAATCAGGTTAAGTAATAAAGGCTTACGTGGCGGCGGAGATCTTAATTTTAGTTCAAGCATGTCCAAGGTGCCGGATATCATATTTTTTCCGGATAGTGCAAATGGTAATGCCAATACCTTTGATGTGAAAGAAGGCGATTCACCTGAATTTCCAACAGCGCATGGCGATACAGTACGCTTACACTTTATGCCCTATTCAAATCTGCTGCAGGCATTTGACATTAGAAAACCGTTTATTGCTTATAAAGAAAAAGCAGAGTTTAGAGGTAGGTTTGATCTAACATATAAAGAACTTACCGGCAATGGAAAAGTAGATTTTGAAAAAGCAGATCTTAGTTCGGGTAAAATATTATTTGTGAAGCGACGGTTCTTTAGTGATACCGCAAATTTCCACTTAAAAGCATTTAATGAGGATGGATTTACGTTTAGTACCGTTAACGTAAATGCAAAAATAGATTTCGACCAGCGGATAGGTGATTTTATTACAAATGGAGAAGGTTCTTACGTGAAGTTTGATAAGAATAAATACATCGCTTTTATGGACCGTTTTAAATGGTACATGGATTCCGAGGAAATGGAATTGGGCGATACTCAGAAAAAAATTGACACTGAAGCCGCCGAAAAAGGTCTAGATCTAGAAGGTCCGGAATTTATTAGTGTACATCCTAATCAGGATTCGTTACGCTTTTTTGCTCCGGGCGCCAAATACAATCTAAAAAAATACATCATCAAATGTAAGAATGTGCCTTATATTAATGTTGCCGATGCAAGAATGTTCCCCAATAATGGAGACGTAACTATTTTTAAGAACGCTGTGATGGATACACTTAGAAACTCGTCTATCCTTGCGAATACGGTTACAAAATTCCACACGATCAGAAATACAACTACCAATATTTTTGGAAGAAGAAGTTATCTGGCTTCGGGTGAATATCAATATTTAGATGAGAACGAAAAACCGTACCTCATCAAATTCAACACTATCCGCCCCGATACAACAGGCCAAACTATCTCCGAAGGTTTGATCGATGAAAAAGAAAAATTTCAGTTCAATGATCATTTTAGCTTTGCAGGTAAGGTTTATTTATTTGCCACCAACGAATTTTTATTCTACGAAGGGGGAACTAAAATTGTAAACAATTGTAAAAAGATCGGTAAATCTTATTTGCAATTTACCGGTGAGATCAATCCAAAAGATATCCAGATCCCTATTCCGAAAAAAGCATTGGATGTTAAAGGCGCTGCTGTTGGTACCGGTTTATTTTATAATCAGGATACGAACATGGTTTACGCTGCCTTCTTATCGTTACAAGGTGCAAGAAGCGCTAAAGATGTAATTGAGGCCGACGGTATTTTAACTTACGATAAAGAAAATGAGATGTACGAGATCTCAAACAAAGAAAAATTATTAGAAATGAGTCTGCCGGGTAATTACGTAAGTTTAAATACAGGCAACTGCGAAATTTATACCGAGGGAAGTTATAACATTAGCAATGATCTTGGCCAGGTAAAATTAAAAAGTGTTGGTAATGCAAAATACAATACAGTAAAAGATAGTATTAATTTTAATTTAATGCTTGTAGTAGATTTCTTTTTTGAGGGAAGCGCTATTCGTAAAATGGCAAAAGATTTTGAGTTGTATTTAGGAAGTTTAAATCCAACACCGTTCGAAGGCGATCTTTTTAATCACGGTTTGATCGAGATCTTAGGAAAAGATAAAGGTGACAGGGCACTTTCTGAATTGAATTTATACGGTAACTATAAAAAATTTCCGGATGAGTTGGAAAAGAATATAGTATTTAACGATGTAAAAATGAGTTATAACCGCGAAGCAAAAGCATATTTATCTGAAGGCAAAATGCTGGGCGTAGGTAATATTCAAAAAACGGAGATCTTCCGTTACATGACCGGAAAAATTCAAATTAAAAAACAAAGAGGTAAAGATCTTTTAGATATTTATATTGAAGCTGATCCAAATACCTGGTATTATTTTACTTACTATAACGGAACAATGTTGGCCGTTAGCAGCAACGAGCAGTTTAACAAGGATGTGAAAGAGTTAAAAAGTAAAAGTAAAAAAATGGATGTGGATAAAGGCCCGTCCTACCGTTTTGATGCTACCTCGGTTAAAAAGAAAGACGACTTTTTAAGAAAGATGAAGCAAATTGGCGCAATGAACGAGGAAGAAGAAAAGAAAGAAGATTAATTTTTTAATACATTGAATAAAAAATAAAAATTATTAATTTAATGCCCTGTTTTAATTTATGAGTGAGGAAATACTAAGGGCTTTAATGCAGTTGTTTGCCATTATTGCAAAACAAGATGACGGAAGTGGTGAGTCTGAGCGCAACTTCGTACGTTCATTTTTAGCCTTTCAATTAAACAAAACTAAAACAGAGGAGTACCTTGCTCTTTACGATAGTTATTTAATTGGTAAAGAGGAGAAACCTGCTAAAGAAGGGGAAGAAAATCCTGCGCCAAGAAAGCGGAAACTTACCTCTGTTTCTGACTCTTTAAAAACACTTACCATTTGTCTTAAAATAAACAAAACTCTTGCGCAAAAACAAAAAGTAATTGTTTTGGTGCGGTTATATGAATTATTAAAGGCCAACAACTCATTTACCGAGCAACGCGTTGAGATCATTAATACAGCGGCGGAAACATTTAATATACCGGAAGAAGAACGACGCGCTGTTGAAACGTTCTTTACGCATGCAAACATTCCGGATGATATAGCCCAACACTTTGTAATTATTGATGATAACGCTGACAAAACAACAAAAGCAAATCACATACACTCCGAAGGATTAGATGGCGAAATTCTTACGATTCGTTTTCCGAGCGTCAACTTGTTATTTACCAGTTACACCGGTAATAACGAGCTAAATATTAATGGTATCCCTGTTAATCAATCCATTGTTTATTTATTAGCACCGGGCAGTACTATCCGGGTTCCCAGAGGCACTATCTATTACTCCGACATCGTTGAGAATTTTCTTGATAAAACGCAAACCAATAAATTAAGTTTTGTTGTTGAGAATCTGGAATATAAATTTCCGGGCGGAAAAATTGGTTTAAGAGATATTAATATTTCCGAATCGCACAGCGCGTTGGTTGGAATTATGGGCGCCAGCGGCGCCGGTAAAACAACTTTATTAAACGTACTTTCGGGCATTGAAACACCAAGCGCCGGAAGCATTCGCATTAACGGTTTAGATGTTACCAAAGATAAAACGCAAATTAAAGGTTTAATAGGCTACATTTCGCAAGACGATCTTTTAATTGAAGAGTTAACGGTATATCAAAATCTTTATATAAACGCGCAGCTTTGTTTTAAAGACAAAACTGCCGAAGAATTAAAAGAGGTTGTATTAAGAACTTTGGAGAATTTAGGCTTGCTGGAAACCAAAGATATTATTGTTGGGAACGCGCTTAATAAAAAAATAAGCGGTGGGCAGCGCAAGCGCCTGAACATTGCGTTAGATCTTATACGCGAGCCGGCTATTTTGTTTGTTGATGAACCAACTTCAGGTTTGTCATCGCGCGATTCCGAAAACGTAATGGACCTTTTAAAAGAGCTTTCGTTAAAAGGCAATTTAATTTTTGTGGTTATACATCAACCTTCGTCCGACATTTTTAAAATGTTCGATAAGATCTGTGTATTGGATGTTGGTGGTTATAATATTTATTATGGAAATCCTGTTGAGGCGGTAATGTATTTTAAAGAAGCTGCCAACCATGTTAATTGTGATGTGGGTGAATGTGAGCTTTGTGGTAACGTAAATCCAGAATTGATCTTTAATATTTTAGAGAGCCAGGAGGTAGATGAGTACGGAAATTATACCGGCAATAGAAAAGTACAACCGGAAGAATGGCACAGCGCATTTAAAACAAATGTAAAGTTTCCTGACTTTAAAGAAGTAAAAGACAAGATCTTTAACTCGTTTAAGATTCCGGGTATATTAAAACAATTACTTGTATTTATTAAACGCGATCTTCTTTCTAAAATAGGTAACAAACAGTATTTACTCATCAATTTTTTAGAAGCCCCGGTGCTTGCAGCCCTGCTGTCGTTTGTAATACGTTACACTTCGCGCGTAAAAGGCTCAGAGTATATTTTTAGAGAAAATGATAATGTACCGGCATATATTTTTATGTGCGTTATTGTTATGCTATTCATTGGCTTAACTGTTAGTGCCGAAGAAATATATAAAGATCGCAAGATCTTAAAGCGTGAGCGTTTTTTAAATCTTAGTCCATTTGCCTATTATCTTTCCAAGGTTAAAATACTATTTGTTATTTCTGCCCTTCAAAGTTTGTTGTTTGTTTTAATTGGCAATTATATTATTGAATTAAAAGGCATGAATGTACAATGCTGGTTTATGCTGTTTACGGTAGCCTGCTCCGCTAATTTAATTGGTTTAAATATTTCAAGCGCTTTTAACTCCGCGGTAACAATTTACATTTTAATTCCCCTTTTAATTATTCCACAACTAATTTTAGGCGGCGCCATGTTTACATATGATAAGTTAAATTCCGCTATTGGTGGTGGTTCCGGCGTTCCGTATATCGCAAGTATGATGCCTTCGCGCTGGGCCTATGAAGGTTTAATGGTGCAACAATTCAGATATAATAATTATGAAGAACCTTTCTTTGATTTTGACAAGAACATTAGTCAGATAAATAATAAAATGACCTATTATATTCCAGAGTTGGTGCAAATAAGTACGGATGCTTTAAGACTATCAAAAGAAAAAGATGCCAAGTCTCAGGCTGAACTAAAAGAAAAGATCAACATTATTCGTAATGAATTACAACGCGAAGCTAAAATAAACAAAGACGTTGTGTTTAATGATATGGCATTTTTAACGCCAAAAAAATACTCTAATATTACTTTCGAAAATCTTAATAATCATTTTTTACGCTTAAACCGTTATTATAATTTTCAGTTTATTCGTTACGATCTAAAAAGAAACCTAAAACTTTCAAGTTTGGTAGATAGTAAAGAAGGACAAGAAAGGTTTCAGCGAATAAAAAATAAATATGCCAACGAGTATTTAGAGGATGTGGTAAGGAAGGAATATGTGAAAAATAAATATATTGTTGAAAATGAACATCTAAACCAACAATTGGACCCCATTTATATAAACCCGCCAAATCAGTATATTTCCTATAATATTCACTTTTTTTCGCCCCATAAGTACCTTTTTGGCAAGGAAATAAGCACTTTTTGGTTCAATTCGGTAGTAATTTGGTGCATTTCCCTGGCGTTGTTTATTCTTTTATATTTTGAAGTTCTTAAAAAAGCATTAAATTTGTTTAGCAAACACTAGTTCCGGGTTACAAACATTAAAACAATTATTTTTTTATGAAGACAAAATTATTCCTTGGATTTAGCTTAATTATTTTGAGCTGTTATGTAAAAGCGCAATGCGTTTCTGATAACTGCAACTCTAAACTGGGAACTTTTACCTATTTAAAAACAATTTATATTGATAATACAAAATTGCAGGATAAACCAAATATGGTTACCTATTTATTCAGCAAAGGCTCAACTTATATGGTGTTATGTTGCGATCAGGCAATAAAAGGCAGCCGTTTAATTGTAAATGTTTACGACAAAGACAAAAATTTAATTGCTACAAACAAATTAAAAAAGAAAGTTTATCCTTCTATTCAATATCCTTGTAGTGCTACAGGAATTTATTATATAGAATCTTTTTATGAAGACTCTAAAGATCCTTGTGGTGTTAATATATTAGGCTTCACAAAATCTTAATCTTCTCTTATTTTACAAAAAACAGTATGAAAAATTTTATCCAATTTGGTATTTATTTACTTATGCCCCTTTTTGCACTAGTTAGCTGCGGCGGCGATGATGAAAAGTTTGTTGAGAAGAAGGAGCCTGTTGATACAATTCAAGCAAAAATTAAACCAGATATTTCTGCAGAGGTGATCAACAATATTATCATGTCTATCCCTTCTCCTTTAGAAATGGCAACCATGTTAAAAGATAACGGTCAGGGTTACGATGCTAACTTACTTAATCCGTCAACTAACCTAATTAAATACAACACTAATTATAAAGTTGCCTTTAATATTGGTGTTTATAGTGCCGACCTCGGATACATTAATATCTATGAAAAAACCTTCTCGGCCATGAGCTACCTGCAGAACATTAAAGAGTTGGGCGATGAGATACACATTGGCCAGTTCTTTGATTTTGAAACCTTAAAACGCTTGGCAACCAATACTAAAAATTACGACTCGTTGATCTTTATAAGTACCGATAATTTTAATAAAATGGATGCGCATTTAAGAACGCAGAACAGGAATGAATTAAGTGTACTAATGATCAGCGGTGCCTGGTTAGAAGGCGTGCACATTGCCTGCCAGGTTGCGAAATTAAAACCTAACAAAGACCTTACAGAGCGCTTGGGTTTTGAAAAAATAAACTTAGATAACATCTTGGTTATTTTAAATGCTTACAAGAACGATAAATACTTTGCACAAATAGTTTCTGAGTTTGAAAAACTAAAACAGATCTACAGTAAAATTGATATTAGCTACCAGTACGTTGAGCCTGAAACAAAAGAGGTAAACGGCCAATTGGTGATCGTTAACAAAAGTAAGAGTACTGTAAATATTACAGACGAGCAACTTAAAGAGATCATTGCTGAAATAGCAAGAGTAAGAGAGTTAATGATCAACTAGATCATTCCTCTGGTTTTAATTTCTAAGTATTTATTTAAAGAATTTACGGTTAATTGTTGTGGTGTTGTGTAAACGCTTAAGATACCATACTGTTGAAGCTCCTTAGTAATTTGTCTTTTCTCAAAATCAAATTTTTGCGCAATGGTTTGCTCGTAGATCTGGAACGTATTTTGCGGCTTTTGTTCTAAAAGATCTTTTAACTCTGTATTCTCAAAAAAGATAACTACCACCAAATGTTGCGTTGCCATTTTGCGAATGTATTTTAATTGCCTGCGCAAACCGCTTAAGGTCTCAAAATTAGTGAACAGTAATAATAGACTTCGTTGTGTAATTTTTGTACGCGTGAACGAAAGCAGGTTTTCGTAGTTACTTTCTTCAAAGTTTGTTTTAGCGTTGTATAAACCTTCCTGCAAACGCAATAACTGGTTTCCCTTTCTGTCGGCATTTACAGCTACATTTATTTTGTTAGAGAAGCCTATCAATCCCGGCTTATCTTGCTTTATCCAGGCTACATGACCCAATACTAAACTTGCATTAATAGCGTAATCCAATAGGGTTAATTCTTCAAAAGGCATTTTCATAATGCGCCCCATATCTACTAAACAATACACTTGTTGCGCGCGTTCATCCCGGTAATGATTGATCATTAACTGACTTTTGCGGGCAGTGGCTTTCCAGTTTATTGTGCGAATGTCATCGCCGGTAACATATTCTTTAATTTGTTCGAATTCTGTACTGTGTCCTATTCTTCTTATTTTTTTAACGCCAAGTTCTGAAAGACGATTGCTTATGGCTAATAATTCATACTGACGCAATTTTAAGAACGACGGGTAACAAGGCATCATAAATGGTTCATTAATTTTAATATGGCGCTCTATCAAACTAACTGGCGAACACACAAATAAATTAATTAAACCAAAGTGGTACTCACCTCGTTCTACAGGACGCAACTGATAGGCAAACGTTTTTGATTCGGCTTTTTGCAAAAAGGAATCTATTTTAAAATCGCGTACCTGGAATTGCACGGGTAACTCATCTATAACAGAAATTTTAATTTTGAATGGGTAATAATTTTGCACTTGTAACGAAAGATCATTCACATCCCCGTTACTTAAGCGCTGAAATTTTGACCCACGATGTGAGCTTATCGGATCGGCATTTCTGAACAAAATAAAAACGTCTATAACAGTTGTAAAAACAAGAAATACTAATAAAATAAATGCAATATCATAAAGTACAGTAAATAAGAACGATAAAATAAACAGAACGATCAGGCCAAAAACAGCTCTGTAAAACCAATTGGTCAATCGAATTTGTTTAAATATTTTTCTGAATTTGTTCATCGTTTCTTAACCACAAAGAGCACTAAGCCTATCTTGGCACCTCTACCTTATCAATTATTTGTTGTATGATCGTATCAACTCCCACGCCTTCCATTTCCTTTTCGGGTGTAAGCATTATGCGGTGACGTAATACGGGGAATGCAACAAATTTTATATCATCCGGCGTTACAAAATCCCGGTTTTGGATACAGGCATTTGCTTTTGCCGAATTTAAAATAGCAATAGACGCACGTGGCGATGCTCCTAAAAATAATCCGGAATTTTTACGGGTAGCTTGTACTATTTGTGTAACATATTTAATTAAATTTTCTTCGATCACAATCTTTGTGGTCAGTTTTTTAAGCTCATTGATAGAGGCTTTGTTTAAAACCTTAGTTATTTTATTAAGATCAATGATGTGCGAATTGGTGTGAAAATTCATTAGCATAGTTCCTTCGTCTTCTAATGACGGATAACCCACATGGATCTTAAATAAAAAACGATCTAACTGGGCTTCCGGTAAACGATAGGTTCCCTCTTGTTCTATCGGATTTTGGGTTGCCAAAACCATGAAGGGCGGATCAAGCGGATAGGTCTTCCCGTCAACAGTAATTTGTCTTTCTTCCATTGCTTCAAACAAAGCTGCCTGTGTTTTTGCAGGAGAACGATTGATCTCATCGGTCAAAACAATATTTGCAAACAACGGCCCTTTCTTAAATTCGAAATCGGCTGTTTTAGCATTGAAGATAGATGTGCCTATAATATCACTCGGCATAAGATCAGGCGTAAACTGGATCCGTTTAAATTCCGCATCAATTGTTTTTGCAAGCAGTTTTGAGGTGAGGGTTTTTGCTACGCCAGGTACACCTTCAATTAGCACATGGCCATCGGCCAATAAAGCAATTAACAACAGATCTATTAATTGTTGTTGCCCAATGATGTATTTTGATATCTCATTTTTTACCCCTTGGGTCTTATTAACCAGATCGCTAAGATCTACCCTGTTTTCAAATTGATTTTCCATTATCTTAAACTATTTTTATTAAAGTTATGTATTTGCCTGTTTAGTTCTATTAATTCGTTCTCGTTTATTTCTATTGGTTCTTTTAATTTTTCGCAGTACACAAATAATTGTTTTACTAATTTTTTTTCGATTCCACTTAATACAGAGATCTCATTAAAAAAATCTTCATTAATTTGATTGGTGTTAACATTGAACTTCCGCCGTACGGTTTCGTAAAAGAATTTGATCTTTTCAGCCGCAATACTTTGATGGTTTTTACTGTTGTAGTATACATGGCTAACCACATTCACAAATTCTAACGTACTGTTCTTTGGTGGTTCTATAACCGGGATAGCCCTTTGACGGCGGCGGCCTTCAAATATCATATAAAAGATAAGAATAAAAATTATAAGCAAATAGGCAGCATATAAAGAATCGCTCTCTAAAATAAATTTAATAAATGAATAATTGGTAACGTTATAGGTCTTATAATATTCATCCCAGATCAATTCATCATTCTTCAGCAACGACATCATTGCGTACACAAAATGCCGGTTTGGATTATCCACAATAAAATAATTACCAAACGCATCGGGCATCGTCATTAAATACAATTTTCCCTTACCAATGTTTGCACTTATTAAACAGGCTTTATTTTTTCCGGCATCAGCAAGCACGGTAAAACGTGTTGTATCAAAATTCCTAAAATAGGATGACGAGGCAACCCGCGAATAAGCAAAAGATCTCTTTTTATAATTTATAGCATGTAGTTTTATTTTTACTCCTTCTTTTTTCATTAACGAATCTACCGAACTAAAATAGTCGCTATAGTCATAATCCGTGCGAAGGTGAAATGTATCTGCCAGCGCCCCATTAAATTGGTTCACAGAAATAAAAACAGTATTACCTTTATCTAAAAATTCGAAAAGCGAGCGCATATCGTTCTTATTAAAATTAACATTGTCGTTCACAATAATTAATGATGCCGTTTTCTTTTGCGAATTATTTAAATTGTAAAAGGTTTGGTTATTTAACCTGTAACTTTTAGAGTAAGTCTGATTTAAAAGATCATAAATTGCAAAACAACCAAAAGGTGCTTTATCTTTGCTCAAATAGGTGCGCGACCAGTTGGTTGGCTTAGGCAAAAAATATTGCACGGCAATTACAATGGCAAAAATGCCACAAAAAATATACACAAATTTTTTATTGCCTTTAAACATTTAACTCTTTTTCAAAATCTGCAAACTCGGTTTCTTTTAATTTATAATCTGTTATGCCAATTACAAATTTTCCGTACCAAACATATTCGTATATATAACTTAAGCGAATAAATGCATGTTGATGTTTTTTACTTTTTAACTCATACCTGTAATCAATATTTGTTTTGTAGGAGGCAAACTCTATCAGCTTTCCTTTATCCATTATAAATAAGATCTTTAAGTAATGCCAGCGCGTGGCTAAACGATAATCGCCATCGGCCAGGGCGATCTTTATTTTTTCTTCGAAATTTATCTTGTCAAGATCGTCAATAACATCAATAAAATTGAAAGCCGTTGCTTTTGGTTTTGCTCTTATTAAACTAACCATTTCTGATCTTGATAACAACCAGATCAAAAGTGCCATTGCTGCAATAATGATGGTCCATATGATGATCTGCCTCGCCGTAATAACATTATCAAAACCGGCGTTACCAAAAAGTTTTTCTGCAAGCCATTCTAAGAAGCGTTCAAACATTCCTTTTTGTGCCGTAATGGTTTGTTTGTATTTTAGTTTCGGGTCAGAGAATAATTTATCTTCTTTTGCTTTTGAGGGTGTTATTGTTGTTATTTCGGAGCTATCTATTAAGGCGTGATCATAAACAACTTTCCCTTCCTTACCATTGAAGCCTGATTCGTAATGCTCAACAACAACCGAATCGGCTATCGTATCGTTTTGTGAATAGCAAAAATTATAAAAGCACAAACAAGCAGCAAAGAAAAAAACAAAACGAGTATGTAAGCGGTGCCAGAAGATGTTATTGTATTTGGTTTATCTTTTCAATAATAGAGCTACCCTCTTTTTTCTCTTCAAGGTTAGTATACTGGTATATTGTCATTAAATAATAAACAGACATCACCGCGTACGATAGCAAAGAGCTTATTATTATTACGGCTACCAAAAGCAAAGGCGTTGATTCATCTGCTTCACCATAACCGATCGAAGACCGTGTTCTTGAAAATGTAGTTATGAGTGTAATGATCAGCACAGGTATTTGTACGATAAAGCCCATAACAGAGTAGCATATTATTGCTACAAAACTTATTACCCAGGTCATCCAAAAATTTCCTTTTAGATAATAGAACACTTTTTTAATTGCGGCAAAAATATTTATTCTATCACGCTGACAAACAAACATAGCAGCAATTGGAATAAATGACAATACAGGACCAAACAATAAGATAACAACCAGTAATAAAATTACAAGTATTACTATTATAGCAATTGCGCCACTGTTGCCACTGCCACCCCCGGTTAAAGCAAAAAGACCACCAAACGCAAGAGCAATAAGTACAAAGGCAACAACCGATACTAAGCCTAATAATATCATATTTCCTAGCACGCGCCAGAAATCGCCAAAAAATCCGCTTATAGAATGATTGATGGTTAAAGGTTCGTGACTCTGTAATTTTTCGTTCTCGATTAAATTTTTATTTAAAATAACATTGTAAATAGTAATGCCAATAAGAATAAACATCATCGAAAAAAAATACGATACAAGCAATTTACCGTAAAACGATTCCATGTGCTGCACCATTTTTGTAAAGGTCATAGATGAACCCACCATGTAAGCCGAAATAGCTGAGCCGACAATAAAAAATGGCCCGGCCAAAAAAAGCAGGCTGCCAAAAAAGGGTTTAAAATTTTGCTTAATGAACGCAAAGGTGGCCGAAAAAATGCCGCCAAGGTCGCGTACTTTTCTGTAATATATTTTTTGCTCAGTCATAAGTTGGTTGGTATTTTCTCTTTAAATAAATTGGTAAAACAATAAAGTAACCTATTATAAATGCAAATGATACACCAATAATAACAAGACTCAAAGCAATGTGCATTTCAGTGTAGCGTGTAACAAAGCTTTCTAAAAAACCAGCGGTAATAAAAACCGGTACTAAGCCAATAACTATTTTTAGTCCGTCTTTTCCGCCACGCATAAAAGCCCGCATGCGGGTATGCGTGCCCGGAAAAATAAAGCTATTTCCCAAAACAAAACCGGCGCAACCGGCAATTACTATGGCCGAGATCTCAAGCGCACCATGGATCCAAACAACTTTTAAGGCTTTATCCAGAACATTGTGTTGGTAGAACATTGCAAAAAAACAGCCCAACATTACGCCATTGTATGCAAGAAAAAAAGAAGTGCCAAAAGCGGTACACAGTCCAAAAACAAATGCCATAAACGAAACACGAATGTTGTTTAGAGTAATTTGCACAAACATCAGGAACTGGTTCTCCTCGCCATAAATAGCCAACGGATTACCCTTTTTAATATTCTCTAATGTATAATCCACATAATAATCGCCCAATATTAAGCGTACAAAACTGTCGTCATATATCTGCGATAAAATTCCTACAATGGTTGCTATTGCAGTAACTATGAACGAATAAAATAATTGTTTGTGATAGCGGCCAAATAGTAGGGGCAATTCTTTGGTATAAAAAGTAACAAAACGGTTACCCGTTTCTTTCTTATTCTTATAAACCAAATGATGTATCCGCGAAGCCATACTATTAACGTAGGCATTGGTATTGGTTTGATTATAATTGGTGTTTGCGTATGACAGGTCGTCGGTTAGCTCAATGAACATTTCGGTGATCTTGGCCGGATGAACATCTTTCTTTTCGTCTAATACTTTTTCGTATCCCTCCCACTTGGTAGCGTTTTGTTTTAAAAAAGTAATTTCCTTCATCTTAGTTCAGTAGAAATGGTTTATCTTAGCAATCATATAAATGTAAATATTTAAATAGAAATAGCCAACAGATTTAATGGATCAAATAAAAATAACTACTTCCCAAAATGTAAGCCTAAATTACGCCGCGGCTGGTGTTGGCCCGCGAATACTGGCTGGTTTGTTGGATATGGTTTTTATCTACTCTTATGCTGCCATTTTAATCACTATTTTTTCCTTTGCCATCCGCCGCAACGATTATAGCGGCGATTACGAAAGTTATGAAAACTTTAACCGAATAATGATAGGCGTTTTGATCCTCCTTTTGTTACCAGCCATGCTATATAATTTATTATGCGAAACGTTTTTGAACGGACAGAGTTTTGGCAAAAAGATCATGAAAATAAAGGTTATAAAACTGGATGGAACACAGCCAAATTTTGGCTCTTACCTTGTTCGCTCTATGTTTAGAATAATTGATAAACCCATTGTTGCTTTAATTACGGTTGCTGTTACAAAAAACTCGCAGCGCTTTGGCGATATGGTAGCGGGCACAACTGTTATTCTCATTAACAAAAAAGTAAGTTTGAACGAGACCATTTTACATCGCCAAAAACCCGACTATAAAATTGTCTATTCCCAGATCTCGCTTATGAGCGATGTAGACGCAAATACTATAAAAGAAGTACTTGATTTTGGCATAGCACAAAACCAGCCGCAACACATTACCTTGCTTGCCAAAAAGATCAGGAACAAATACGGCATTACAGATGTTAGTCAGAAAGATGATGCCTTTTTAAAGACCTTATTGATGGATTATACCCATTATCAGTTCGAGAAGTAAGTATTGCACCAAAATTTTTTTGTGACTCTATTAAATTCATGGTACATTCGTTAGTAGCAATTAATATTGTGCTTAAACAATGAAAGCTAAAAATCTATTATTTATTGTTCTGCTTTGTTTTTTTTGCCGGCCTTTTTCCGCTCAGGACAAAAAGCTGGATAGTCTTTTTAAGGTTTTACATGATCACACAAACGATACCGCTGCAGCCAAGGCCTATTTGCGTATTGCCAGTATTTATTCTAACAGAGGTATGGTGGATTCGTGTGACTTCTATATCAAAAAATGTTATAGCATTTCCAAAAAACTCCAATACAAAAAAGGTCTTGCTGCTTCATATAACTTCCTCGGTCAAAACTTTAATTACTGGGGTAACGAAGACTCTGCTATTTATTATTTTACAGCGGCGATGAAAATGTATGAGTTATTAAACGATTCATCACGCATGTCGGGGATGATAAATAACCTGGGTGTAGTTTACAAATCACATGGCAATATTTCTAAAGCATTGGATTGTTACTTTAAAGCACTTAAAGTAAAAGAGCGACAAAAGGATTATGAAGGTATGTCAAGCGCCTACACCAACTTAGGCCATTTGTTTGAAGAGATCCGCGACTCTGTTAACACGCTAAAATATTATACACTTGGCCTTAATCTAAGAATAAAATATAAAGATAAATGGGGGATCAGCAATTCATACATGTCTATTGGTCTGTTCTATCAGGTTTATGATAAACTGGACAAAGCTTTACCATACTTGATAAGTGGATTAAAAATGGCGGAAGAAATTGGAGATGAAGAAATGATCGCTATTGGTTGTTACAATCTTGCAAATGTTTATCAAAAACAAAAAAAAATGGATCTCTGTATCCCGCTTTACGAACGTTCGCTTAAGCTTTCCAAAAAAAATAATAATTATGAAGGCATTGCATCCTGCATGGAAACCCTTGGTCAGATTTATTTTGAGCAAGGCAATAAAACAAAGGCAATTGCTTATTTGGAAGAAGCTTACAGCAAAGCCGTAGCGCTAGATGGTAAAGAATTAATACATACGATTGCCAGCAAGTTAAGTTATGTTTATGAATCAACTGGCGATTACAAAAAATCACTGGCCTACCACAAAATCTGGGTTTCGGTAAAAGACAGTTTGTTTGATCAGGCAACCACGCGGAAATTAACCAGCGAAACGCTCAAGTACGAGCATGAAAAAGAAAAACTATTGCTTGAAAAAGAACAGGAAAAAAAAGAGGCAGCTGCCAGGTCAGAAGCATTTAAAAAAGATCTTATCCTTGGTGCTTCCATTTTATTTTTGATCGTTGTGTCTATTTTCACCTTTATTATTTTTAAACGTTTAAAGGAGAACCGCAAACAAAAAGATATTATTGAAACGCAGCGCAATGAAATGATCGACTCGATCAATTATGCAAAACGCATTCAATTTGCGTTACTTGCCCATACAGATCTTTTAAATGAAAACTTGCCAGATCATTTCATTTTGTTTAATCCAAAAGATATTGTTAGCGGCGATTTTTACTGGGCAACAAAAAAAGATGGTCATTTTTATCTAGCAGTTTGCGACAGTACTGGCCATGGTGTGCCGGGTGCCTTTATGAGTTTGTTAAACATTAGTTTTTTAAATGAGGCTATTAACGAAAAAAACATTTCGGCACCAAATAAAGTTCTAGATCATGTGCGCCAACGTTTATTAGAGAATATGGATGGCGGGCAAGATGGAATGGATGCTGTTCTTCTTAAAATTCCTATTAATAATTCTTTAAAGATTGAGTATGCTGCCGCAAACAATTCGCCAATATTAATTCGTAACGGACAGATAAATGAATTACCAAAAGATAAAATGCCGGTTGGCAAAGGTGAGGTGATAAAAGATTTTGAATTACAAACAATAGAATTACAAAAAGGGGATAATCTCTATTTTTATACAGATGGTTTTGCCGATCAATTTGGCGGACCCAAAGGAAAGAAGTTTAAGTACAAACAATTGAATCAACTACTACTGGCCCACGTTAATGACCCTATGAATAAACAAAAAGAAATATTAAATTCAACTATTCAAGAATGGAAAGGGAGTTTAGAGCAGGTAGACGATATTTGCATCATCGGAATAAAAATATGAAAAAGCAAATAACTTAGTTTATCCTGAGCGAAGCCGAAGGAACACTTGTTTCATCGGAATAAAAATATAGCATGAAAAAAATTTACTCTATAGTTTGTTTTACTTTTTGTTTATTGTTTGCCAGTGCGCAACAATCAAAAAAAGCCAACAGTTTGCAAAAAGTATTGGCCGGTAATATCCACGACACTGTTAGAGTAAAAACAATGGCCAAGCTTGGATACGAATTAAAGATCGGCAACGAACCCGAGAAAGCCATTGAATTATTTGAAAAAGCATATTCACTTGCTGAAAAAATTGGATTTAAGTCTATTTATTGGGGTATACAAAATCAGATCGCGAGTACTTATGGCGACATGTCTCAATACACTAAGGCAGTTGAACATCACAATAAAGCTCTAAAAGCAGCCATTGAATCAAATAATAAAGACAAAATAGCTTCAACCTACAATAATTTTGGTGTTGTGTATTATAGTCTTGCAGATTATCCTAAAACGATAGAATATTTTCAAAAAGCATTAAAGATCCAGGAAGGGCTTGGTAACGAGCGCATGATAGCTGCTTCTATTGGCAATATAGCCCTGGTGTATGGTCATTTACACGACGACAGTCTATCGCTGGTATACCAACTAAAGAGTTTTGCCATGCACGAAAAAATGAATAACCGTGAAGATATGGTAAGGTCTTTAAGTAACCTCGGTAGTCTTTACGAAAGAAAAAAGCAATTTGAAAAAGCTATGAGTTGTCATCAAAAAGCTTTTGCAATTGCAACTGAAATTAACGATAAGGATGGTTTAAAAATATCTATTGGAAACATTGGAACTATTTATTTTGAAATGGGCAAAATAAACGAAGCGTTAGACATGTTCCTTAAAAGTAAAAAACTTATTGAAGAGACAGGCGACAAAAAGAACTTAGCATCAATTTATACTTTAATGGCTGCCGTTTATAAAGCGCAGGGTAATAAAAAAGAGGCAATTTCCTGCCTTGAAAAAGCTTATGAAATAGCAAAAGAAACAGGTGTTATTTACGAACAGAAATCGGCAGCACAGGATCTGTATGTGATCTATAAAGAAAATAATGATCACAAGACCGCTTTATTCTATCACGAAACTGCAAGAAACTTAAACGATAGTATTTACAACTCTGCCAAGAACGAATCGCTTAATAGTTTAAAAACTCAGTTTGCTTTAGACAGGCTGGAAAACGATCTTAAAGCAAAAGCAGACGCCGAACTTATAAAACAAGAAGAGGAAAAAGCAAAACAACGCACAATAATTTATGTTGCATTAGGCGTTCTGGTTTTGGTTCTGTTATTTTCTTACGCGCTACTACAACGTTTTCGCCTAACCAAAAAACAAAATAAAATAATTGAGCATCAAAAAGGAATAGTTGAGCAAAAGAATAAAGAAATTACAGATAGCATCCATTATGCCAAACGCATACAACTTGCACTGCTTCCTAGCGAAAAATATGTAGAAAGAGCGCTGGATAAGTTAAAAGATCCGTCTAAAAAGAGTTAATAAAACTCCATTTTTTTGCCATTACTAAGATTTAACAAAAAAGAACACTCTTACATACCTATCTTTGTGCGTGCGCATTAAAAGATATATTTTATATAGTTTCTTAATTTTACTTAGCGGTTTTACCTTAACGAGCTGTTTTGTTTTAAATAAATACATTTATACAGATAAGGAACTGACCCAACATTACGAACAGCAAAAAACAAAACCGTGTTACAAAAAAATTAAATTCCACAAGGTTTCACTTCACTACGTGGTTATGTGCAAGAATGATACACTTCCTTTATTAATATTAGTGCATGGCGCACCGGGTGCCTGGTATGGTTACATGAATTTAATGGATGATACTTTACTACAACAAAATTATAAACTCATTGCTATTGATCGTTTGGGTTATGGAAAATCAAATTATGGTAAAGCCGAAACTTCAACACAAATGCAGGCAATGGCCATTAAAGAAATTATTGATCAGGAAAATAGTACGGGTAAAAAAGTGGTTTTGCTTGGCCGCTCGTATGGTGCGCCAATAGCAGCAATGCTCTCCATCAACTATCCACAACAGGTAGAAAAATTATTTATGATATCGCCGGTAATAGATCCGCAAAACGAAAAATTTTATTGGTTTAGCAGCATAGGTAAATGGAAACCGGTACAATGGTTGCTGCCAAAAATGTTGAACGTAGCTACAAAAGAAAAATATTCGCATCAGCGCGAAATGAAGTGGATGTTACCCGAGTGGAAAAAATTATATACACCAACGTATGTAATTACCGGAGCCAATGATAAAATTGCCGATACCTGTAATTATAGTTTTGCGAAACATCACATTCAGAATTGTCCTTCTGTTTTTTTGAAATTGCAAAACACCGGGCATTTGGTTACCTACGAACAGCCGGAGCTGATCAGGAATTTATTGCTTGAAAATTTATAAATTATTTTGCCCTTATTCTTCCTTTTACAATAAAGGAATTTGGAAATTCTACCTGGATCTTTTTTAGAGATTCAAACGCTTCTAACTTTGATTTAAAATCGCCTATTAAAACCACAAAATTAGGTTGCTGGTATTCGTCGTAGGTATTGTATTCGTTAAATTTTGCCGAAAATTTATTTTTAACCAATCTGGCATTCTCCCTATCGCCGCCAAAGTGAATTTTTATGCGATAACCGTCCATTTCGCCATTTGTTAAACGGTTATATTCGGCCTTTTTATCTATAAGCTGCTTCACCTTTAATTGGGTCTGCGTTTGGCTGTTTTGGGCCAAAACTGGCGCAGAGGCCGCTATTATTAGAAAAAATAGGAAAAAATGTGATCTAAATGGGCGTTTCATCTCTACAAAAGTAAGGTAAAATTAGCTCAAATCTTGCAAAATTTGTTAATTTTACGTTCTATTCTAATTCACACAAATGGACAAATTTTCATACGTTGGAACAAGCGATGTAAACGCGATTGAGCAATTGTTTTTGCAATACGCACAGGATCCTAATTCGGTTGATGCTTCCTGGCGCGATTTTTTTAAAGGCTTTGAATTTGCCCGTACCTCTTACGATGGAGATGGCGGCGCAATTCCCGAAAATGTAAGCAAAGAGTTTAAAGTTATTGGTTTGATCCATGGCTACCGTCAACGCGGCCATTTGTTTACCAAAACAAACCCCGTACGCCAACGTCGTACTTACGACCCAACATTGGCTTTAGAAAATTTTGGCCTTTCTGATAAAGATAGTGAAATTGTTTTCCAGGCCGGATCTGTTATTGGCATTGGCGCTGCAAAATTAAAAGACATTGTTGCACATTTAGAACAAACCTATTGCCAAAGTATTGGCGTAGAATATTTATACATGCGCGAACCCCTTGTGGTTAAATGGCTACAGGACCGCATGGAAAAGAACCGCAACACACCTTCATTTAACAAGCAAGAAAAAACAACCATTCTTAAAAAATTAACACAAGCGGTTGTTTTCGAAAATTATTTACATACAAAATTTGTTGGTCAAAAACGCTTCTCTTTAGAGGGCGCCGAGGCTGTTATCCCAGCTATTAATGCCCTAATGGAGCATGGTGTTAATTTAGGTATACAAGATTACGTTATTGGTATGGCTCACCGTGGTCGTTTAAACGTGCTTACAAACATCATGAATAAAACATACAAAGATGTTTTTACAGAGTTTGAAGGCAGGCCAAGTGAAGATTCTTTATTTGACGGTGACGTTAAATACCACATGGGATACTCATCTGATCAAATAAGTGACGAAGGAAAAAAAGTACATATTAGTTTAACACCCAACCCATCACATTTAGAGACTGTAGCACCGGTGGTTGAAGGTATTGTGCGTGCTAAAATAGATAATTTACACAAAGGAGATAATTCAAAAGCTTGCCCTGTTATTTTACATGGCGATGCCGCTGTTGCGGGCCAGGGAATTGTTTACGAGGTGTTACAAATGAGCCAGCTGGATGGCTATAAAACCGGTGGTACCATTCACTATGTTATTAATAACCAGGTTGGCTTTACAACCAATTTTATTGATGCGCGTTCTTCTACCTACTGTACAGATATTGCAAAGGTTGTTTTAAGTCCGGTGTTTCACGTTAATGGTGATGATGTAGAAGCATTGTGTTTTATTTCAAAACTGGCAATGGAATTCCGTCAAACCTTCCATCGCGATGTATTTGTAGATGTATTATGTTATCGTAAATACGGACATAACGAGGGTGATGAACCACGTTTTACACAACCGTTATTATACAAGGCAATTGCCGCGCATCCCAACCCAAAAGATATTTATGTAAAAAAATTAACTGCCGAAGGTTCTGAATTGGCAAACGAGGCTAAAGAAATTGAAACTGCTTTTAAAGCTGAGCTGGATAGCAATTTAGATGAAGCTAAAAAAACAGACAAAGCAAAGATCACTTCTTTTTTAGAAGGGAATTGGAAAGGCGTGAAAATGGCTACTGACAAAGATTTTGAAGAGTCGCCAAAAACTGCTATTGATGAAAAAGTGTTTTTAGAGTTAGCAAAAAAAACAACTGAGCTTCCAAAAGATAAAAAATTCTTTAATAAAATACAGAAAGTATTTGAAGATAGAAAAGCCATGATAACCAACGATAATTACGATTGGGCCATGGGCGAATTATTGGCTTACGCCAGTTTAATGAAAGAAGGATTTCCTGTGCGTTTTAGCGGGCAGGACGTTGAACGCGGAACTTTCTCGCACCGCCACGCAGTTGTTAAAGTTGAAGATAGCGAAGAAGAGTATACGCCTTTGAACAGTATTGATTCTAAAGATAAATTAAACATTTATAACTCGCATTTAAGTGAGTATGGTGTTTTAGGTTTTGAATACGGTTATGCCTTTGCCGCACCAAATACATTAACTATTTGGGAAGCACAGTTTGGCGATTTCTTTAACGGTGCACAAATTATTATTGACCAATATTTAACGTCGGCAGAATACAAATGGCGCCGCATGAATGGTTTAGTATTATTATTGCCTCATGGCTATGAAGGCCAGGGCCCTGAACACTCAAGCGCGCGCATGGAACGTTTTTTACAAGCTTGCGCTGAGAACAATATGCAAATTGTAAATACTACAACACCTGCGCAACAATTCCATGTTATTCGCCGCCAGTTAAAA
Source organism: Bacteroidia bacterium (assembly GCA_016787785.1). Lineage (GTDB taxonomy): Bacteria > Bacteroidota > Bacteroidia > B-17B0 > Aurantibacillaceae > Aurantibacillus. Next base: position 78,767 of record JAEUTO010000002.1, read on the forward strand.
CGTGATTTTAGAAAACCATTGGTTTGTTTTACGCCTAAGAAATTATTGCGTTACCCAAGTTGCGTGAGTAAGTTAACTGATTTTACAAAAAATAACTTCCAGGAAGTATTAGATGATGTTTCAACAAGCTCAACAACCATCGATGCTAAAAAAGTAACACGTGTTGCTTTTTGTTCAGGAAAAATTTATTACGATCTAATTGAGCGCAGAGAAAAAGAAGGTGCTGATGATATTGCATTTATTCGTTTAGAACAATTATATCCTTTCCCACAAAAACAGGTGGATGCTATTTTGAAAAAATACAATAAAGCAAAAGACTATTTATTTGTGCAGGAAGAGCCTGAGAACATGGGCCCTTGGCGCTTTGTTGACAAGTGCTTACGCTCACTGAATTTAAAATATGTTGGCAGAGAAGAAGCTGCAAGCCCTGCTACAGGTTTTGCAAAACGCCATGCCGCAGAGAACGAAGAAATCATGACAACGATATTCAGTAAAGTGTTAGTTAAGTAAGAATTTAGATTTTAGAAATTAGAAATAAAAATAATCCGATCTACGAATAAAGAAAGTCTTAAATCATAGATCTTAAATCTTAAATAAAATTATGGCAATTGTAGAATTAAAAGTACCAAGTCCCGGAGAATCAATTACAGAAGTGGTAATAGCGCGTTGGGTAAAAAATACCGGCGATGTAGTTGAAAAAGATGAAGTGCTTGCAGAAATAGATTCTGATAAAGCAACTTTAACATTGAATGCAGAAGAGTCTGGTAAAATAGAAGTGCTGGCTGCAGAAGGCGACACTGTAAAAGTGGGACAGGTAGTTGTAAAAATAGATACGTCGTTTAAACCCGAAGCGAAAAAAGAGGTTTCGACAAGCTCAACCTCGGCAAAAACTGAAGCTAAGAAGGAAGAGCCGAAGAAAGAAGTTTCGACAAGCTCAGTTAGCAAAGAAACTAAGAAAGATGCTACTTATGCTACCGGTACACCAAGCGTTGCCGCTGCTAAAATAATGGCAGAGAATAATATTAAATCTGGTCAATTAAACGGTACCGGAAAAGATGGCCGCATTACAAAACAAGACGTGTTGGCTGCTTTATCTAACGGCTTACCAACTGTTGGCGAAGTTCTTTCAAATTCGTGGAAAGGTGAAAGAACACAAGATCGCACAAAAATGACATCGTTGCGTAAAACAGTTGCCAAACGTTTAGTTGCCGTAAAAAATGAAACAGCCATGTTAACTACGTTTAATGAAGTTGACATGAGTGCTATTTATGCCATACGCGCTAAGTACAAAGATAAATTTAAAGAAGTGTACGGAAGTAATGTTGGCTTTATGAGCTTTTTTACAAAAGCAGTTACCGAAGCATTATATCATTTCCCGGCAGTTAATGCCATGATAGATGGCGAAGAAATTGTTTACAATAAATATTGTGATATTGGTATTGCTGTAAGCGCGCCAAAAGGTTTAATGGTGCCTGTATTGCGTAGTGCCGAATTAATGAGCATAGCTGATATTGAAAAAGGAATTAAAGATCTTGCAGTAAAAGCACGCGATGGTAAATTAACGATAGAAGACATGACCGGTGGAACCTTTACCATTACCAACGGTGGTGTTTTTGGATCTATGATGAGCACACCCATTATTAACCCGCCGCAAAGCGCTATTTTAGGTATGCATAATGTAGTTGAGCGCCCAATGGCTGTTAACGGACAAGTGGTAATACGCCCAATGATGTATGTAGCGTTGAGTTACGATCACAGAATTATTGATGGCAGAGAAAGCGTTGGCTTTTTAGTAAAAGTAAAAGAGATGTTAGAGAACCCAAGCCGTATTTTATTTGGCGGTAAATTACCTGAAGAGGTGTTGTTGGGATTATAAAAAATATTTAAAAAAACTAAAAACCCTTTCCAAAATTGGAAAGGGTTTTTTTATGATATGCTTTAACTAAGATAGCTCACAGGGATAAGTTGTTGTTCCGCTTGAGACTTTTTTCTTATTACAATCGTCTTCAAATTGTTTAATACCGCTTTTATTGGTTTTTGTGGTTGTTTGCGATACAACTGTTCCCGATCCATCTTTACAGGTGCAGGTTCTTGATTTTAAACAAGAGGTCATTGTTAGCGTAGTAATTGCTAAGGTAAAAATTGCTTTTTTCATGGCATAATTAGTAAAAGATTTTATTCTCATTCAGTAAGAACTGCCGGCAATACTTTCAATTAAATAGGCGGAGCAGTTTCTGCGTCTTTCCGCCAGCAATAGGTTTACTCGCACAACAGCGAGCATTTTTTATAAGAACAAATGTTGTGCAGGTAAGTTACAACTAACTAATTTATACCAGCTTCTTTAAGCTGCTGAATATAAAAATACAACAAATATGCCTTATCTCAAAAAAAGATTAAAATCAATTTTTGGTTCGTGCAGATCTATTTCTTCACATTGGCGTTTACAGAGGCTTCATCAATATACATTCCTCCAATACGAGGGAGTAAATAAAACCAACTGCCAAACCATATTAGAACTAAGAGGAAAGCGAATTGCAAAAAATAAACAATTCCCTTTAGTAAATTTTTATGCCACAGATTTATAATAGAAATGATCAAAATAAAAACGGCATGCAATGCCAGAAAAACATCAAAGCCTATAAATAGCTTGTCGGTAAGATTTAACGTTTCTGATTGCTCTCCGTTAACAACGTTATAAAAATTTAAAGCACCCAAAATGAGTAATGTCAATATCATTACTATATCTATTAGCAAATTGAACCATATTTTATTCCAAAGTTTATTCATTGATATATTATTCAGGAAACCACAAAGATTTTCAGATCCATGCCGCAAAATTTATTTATACTAAAAACTATAACTCAATCCAACGTTCCCTGTAAATTCACTAAAGGCTTGCGCAGTTGGAATGCTTTTTAATTTTTGCAGATAAGTAGCGCTTAATGTAAAACTAAATTTGCCAATTTTGTCATTACTTAGTTTTGGAGAATAATTGGCGCCTAAACGATGGTTTAATACTTCGTTTGTTTTAACACCATTTGTAATTACCTGGTTGTAAGAAGAGCCAACACTTACTTTTAAAATATTTTTTAAAAAGCCCTGACTTACATTTAGGTTGGGGCCCAAATACAAAATATTAAAGCCTGTTAATATACTGTTGTTTATATTAAAAGCTGTTGTGATACCTGTTTTGGTTTTGGTGAACATCATGTTATGTCCCAAATTAGCATTGATAATTTTTGAAGGTAATTTAATATCCGTTGTGCTTCCAAACAAACCCGGGTTAGCAATAGCACCCTGGTTTTGCCCCGTGATCATGTAGCTACACATTAGCATAATATTTTGTTTTATTTCTCCTTTTCCAAAATTATACACCACGCTCAGCATAGAGCTTTGTGCCAACTGGTAAAAATTTAAAGTGTCTAAAGTGTTTCTGTAAAACGGATCATTCTGTGGTTTTTGTTTAGTGTAAGTGCTAAAATTACTGAAGGCACCACTTAGGTTCCAATGGTTGTTAGGTGCATAACTTACGTTGGTAGATCCTACCCACCTACTGGTTGTGTTCAACTTATCGTTATTTAAATTGTTTCTTTGAAGACCAGTGTTCACACTCAAATTTAATTTCCCTTTTAAAAGTGTTAACGATGGCGCCAATGTATAATTCTCCAAATCGTTATTAAAATAATAAGCGCCCAATGTTTTATACTCCGGTGCTACTCTTTCGTAATTAAGATTTATGCCAAACAATTTTAAACGATAACCTAAACTTGCTTTATATGCTGAGAAGAATTGCGACGTTGCATTAGGAGAAAAGATCAAGGGCAATTGGTTTCTAGGCGGAACATTTACGTCGTTAGGTGAGTTAAGACTTCTTGTTAAACCGCTTAAGGCATATTCCCCTTCCAGCGTAATTTTCTTAAATAATGTAGTTTTAGCGGCAACACTCACAACGGTATTTTCCATTGGCGTAACGTTTGTATTTATTGGAACAAAGGTTAATGAGTGCGGATCATCTTTGGCAGAAAAATAGATCAGTTTTATCGATTGTCCGTTCTTTTCATATCCTGCTGAAGCGCCCCAGCCCATGCGTTTATAAGCCATGTTTACGTCGGAGTTGTTTTCAAAATCAAACGCTGTTGCTTTTTTAAAACGGCCATACAAGGCAGCAAACTTAAAATTTTTAGGCGTTAATTCAATTCCTCCTCCGGCAAAAATATGATTGGCCACTGTGTACTGAGAAAAATTCATAGAGGTAATTCCTGCATAGCCCTTTATCCATTTGTACGTTGGATTAAAACTCTGTATGTTATAAGGCTGCGTATAATTTACCTGGTTATTACTATAATTAAAAGTAAAGGGTAAGGTAATGCCAATAAAATTAGCGGTTACATTTCCATTTAAAAAATAAGTAAAAGGCTGTCTGCGGTTTTGTATGCCTTGTGCGTTATAAAAGACAGATGAATAATTTAAACCGCCGGTAATTTTAATCATATCTTTTTTACCGATCTTTTCAAGGTCTTGCGCAAAAGAAAAAAACACACAAAATAAAAAGCAAAGAACACAAACTATTTTCGTTATCCGTTTCACTGTCTTTTTAATTACTGATAATAAATGGTTTGTTTCGCGCGTCGTACTCGCCTATAACCCTTAAAACATAAGTACCATTTTGCAATTGTGTTAAATTTATGGGCAAAGTAATACTATCTACTTCATAAAAATTTTGTTGCAAATGTTTAAACGGACTTGTATCCCAAGCCTGTATACTTGCGTTTTGTTTTTTATAGAATTCTACATAAACAGTAAACTGCCCTGTGTTTGGATTTGGATAAAGACTCACTGTTTTTATACCATTTGCATTGTTATAATTTGCATGCAACGAATCTTGTGGTGAAAAATGAATAGATTTAGCAGTGTTAATAATGCAGTTACCATAAAAAGCTTTCATGGTAATTACAAATGTTCCGGTATCGTTCATAACTACAATCGGGTTAAACATATTGCCTCCAATAATGGAAGCTTGTGAAGGTAATAACCATTGCACCGAGTCTGCTTTCGGAATACTGATGTCGACTAACACAATTGTATCGCTGCGATAATTTTGCGTACTTGCTAAAAACTTTGGTACTGGTAAGCTGCTTGAAGAGTTTACATTGACCGTAGTTACTCTTGTACAACCAATTGAATCTTTAATTACAAGATTATAATTTCCAAAAGGAATATTTGTAAAAGAATTTGCGCTTGAAAATGACGCTCCGTTGTTTATAGAATACTTGTATGGAGGAATACCCCCGTTTGCAAACATCACTATGCTGCCTGTAAGGTTGTTATCGCAACTTCTGTAGGTAAGCACAGAGTCCTGTATATCGATTGGGATTTTTACTTTAATTGTGTCCGATCCCTGGCAACCTCCGGGACCGTTTGCATTTATAATGTAGTTTGTAGTTAGGTTAGGCGCAACATTTATAGAATTGTTGTTATGGCCCGTATTCCAGGTGAACGTCACTCCTGTCAACGTGCCAATTGCGGAAGAGTTAAGTGTAACTGGAGATTGCTTACAAACTGTTGTGTCGTTGCTCGAGTGCAGTATGAGAGCATTAACAGAAATAACAGAAACAGAATCTAATTTTGTACAACCATTTAAGGGATCATTAACCAAAATAAAATATTTTCCCGCATTCGCTGTAGTCGCCGGATTAGTTGCCGTAAAACTTAAAGGGCCGGTCCATTGCGCGCTACAGTTTGTTGGAGAAAAGGTTGCGCTTAAAGAGGCGGTATAATAACTACAATTTATCGAAAGGTTTGAAGTGTTTGTAACCACATTTGGTTTTATAGTATTCTGCCCAACTAAAACGATCAATGAAGAATCCACACAATTATTATTATTGCGTGTAACAATTACTTTTAAATTATTTTGGGTAGAAATGTTTAGCGGATTCGAGAAAACAGAATTGCTTGCAATGCTTTTCCATATAATTGTTACACCGGCAGTATCAGATCCTGCGGTAATACTAACGGTTGGTGTAAAACAAGTTACTGTATCAATTGGTATTGAAACGCCAGGGTAAACATGCGACGTAATTTTTGCATTTGGTTTTGGTTTAAAATTAGTTACACTCACTAAACCACTGTCTTTACAACCATTTGCATTATCTAAAACCACCATGTAATAATTTCCGGGAGTTTTTGCATAAAACGGCTGTGGCTTAATTGTCGTAGTTAAATTTTTTCGCCACCAAATTGATGTTGAAGTATTAGTGCTGGTTCCTTGCAACAATGTAGAATCAGGATTGCAAATTAATAATTGCGGAGATAAAGGGAGATTAAAAGTCGGCTTTTGTTTCACGATCACATTTAATGTTGCAGTAGCAGACAAACCACAATCGTTTATGCCACCAGCAGTTAGCAGGCCGCTTGCTCCATTAGGAGCAACAATTAATTTTGCATTACTGCCATTACCAACTGGCACAAGAGTAGCATTGGCTCCGGAATAAGTCCAGTTACATACATTTACATATTTAAATGGTGCCGTAAAAACTATTGTATCAGGCGCGCAAATTGCAATTGTAGGACTAGGATTTGCCGCAGTGCTTCCGGGAAATAAAATGTTAGGAGAATATTTTATGGGATCAAAACAATAAATATAAAACGGTGAGGGGTTGCCACGTTTTTTTAAATACAATTTATTTTTAACTGTTTCATAGGTGTAACCATAATTTGGAACAGCTCCCGGAGGCAAATTAATTGTCCACGGCATAACAGTATTATTTGTCATGTCAATAACCCTTACAGAATAAGTACTCGCAGCTGAAACAATAGTATTATCAATCTTATTAAATCTACCTTTTGCGATCAGGTATTTATCGTAAAAAGCGATCCTGTCAACCCAAATGTTTGAGGGCGGACCCGGACCGGTAAATTGCATAGTATCTGTTAATAGGTTTAAATTATTATCGAGTACTGCAAAGTTTTTACGACTCAGGCCATTTATGCTCGAGAAAAGACCAGCTATGTAAATTTTATTATTATAATATTTAAGGTCATAAATGATCGTATTATTAAGTACAGATGATGGAGGTGCTTGCAGCTGGCCCGTTGCAATATTAAGCATAACCAAATTTCTTGATATAAATGTGCCGGATATAGAGGCGGTAAAAGCACCGCACAAAACAATGTAATTATTTACCCGCGCAGAAGCATACACAAGTCCTTCAATATTCCCGTTACTGCTAAAGGGATTACTTGCCAGCAAAGAACTATATGATAATGTATTGCCGGTTAATTTATTTTTTAAAATAACCGAATAATAATTTTTGCCTGAAGTAGAATCTCTTTCAAACAAAAATAAGGAATCGTTCTTCATTTCAAAAGTTGAGATCTCTTTAACGCCTGTGTTAAGTGAATAAGACCAAATGGCAGAAAGATTTGTTGTATCTATTTTATTAAAATAATATCCAAAATTTGAATAAATGCAATCGCCCTGAAAATAGGTTTGTTTTGCCAAACTTGATTGGTAACCAGCAACAACCTGGTAGGGTTCATTTACTTGTAAATTGGAATTATCATAAGTGGTTAAACTGTTATCGGCATAGTCAACTTTATTGATTATATTCTTTAAAAGTGCTGTGTAGGTCATAGTACATGGGTTACCCCAAACAGCGCATCCTTGGGCAATATTGTAAAAGATTTTATTGTTTAAAGAATCGTAAGCAATTGAACTAACTTCTTCTGCGTAGTATGTTGAATGAACTAAAATTGGTTGAGCATTTATCCCAAAACTAGTTAACAAACAAATAATTAAAATATGTTTTAGTTTTTTAATAAGAAGCTTTTTGGTTCAAAAACGGACAATAAATATATAACAAAATAATTTATTTCAAAACTCAAATTCTCAATACAATTTTAAATTTTGCTGGCCCAATCGACGGAGTTCTTATGGTTATAAAACAAAAAATCCCGACTGAATTAACAGCCGGGATCTTTCATTTGTGTGTTTAGTAATATTATTCTTTTATTATTTTAAGTGTTTTATTGCCACTAATGCCTTTTACACTTACATAATAAACGCCTTTGGCTAATTCGCTTGTATTAATAGCGCCCGCACCGTTTATTATTTTTACAATAACCAGTTGCCCTAAAGTATTAAATACTTCTGCACTTACAATTTCGCCGGCGATAATAGTCAACTCTTCTTTAAATGGGTTTGGATAAACCAACACGTCATACGTTGTTTTAGCTATTTGATTGATGCCTGTGCAGATCACAACAGATTGTGTAATTACTGCTGATGAAGAACAAATACCATTACTTCCAACTACCGTATAGGTTGTGGTAACCGACGGACTAACAGCAATTACAGATGTGGTTGCTCCGGTACTCCAGCTATAAGTATTTGCGCCGCCCGCGGTTAAATTCACCGGTGTGCCATCACAAATTACACTTGATGCTGTGGTTGCAGTTACAACAAGTGTACTACTGTTTGTAATTGCCACGGTTGAGGTTGAAGGAAGGCAAACGCCATTAGAAATTGTCCATTGGAAAACATTTGTTCCGCCGCCTAACGCTGTTACTCCACTAACAGGTGAGCCCGGCGAGGTAATTGCACCAGAGCCTGAAACGAGTGTCCATACACCTGTACCAACGGCTGGTGTATTGCCGCTTAGTGTAGCGCTTGTAACACAGGTTGTTTGTGAAGGGCCTGCAGCAGATGTGGAAGGCAATGCGTCACTCACTATTGTAAGTGTTGAAACAGATGAACAAGCGCCATTGGTTATTTTCCATTGGAAAATATTAACACCTGCTGTTGCTATACCTGTGATACCTGTACTTGGTGAAGTTGGGTTTGTAATTACCCCCACCCCACTTATTAATGTCCAACTACCAGTGCCAACCGAAGGCGTGTTTCCGTTAACGGTTGTTGAAGGGTTACTGATACAAATTGTTTGGTTAGGTCCGGCAAGCGCAGTTGTTGGTAATTGATTTACAACCACATTTACAGTTGTTGAACCAGTACAAGCGCCACTTGTTCCGGTAACCGTGTAGGTAGCGTTTACAGAAGGTGTTACAACAATGCTTGCGCCATTTTGAGTCGTGCTCCAGGTATAAGTTGTTGCGCCGGTTGCATTAAGTGTGCTTGAACTACCAACACAAATATTTGTTGGGCTGGCGGTTGCGTTAATGCTTATTGATGAGCCAATTGTTACACTAACGGTTTTTGTATTGGTGCAACCTAAAGATGTTCCGGTAACAGTATAAGTAGTATTTGTAGGAGGGGAAACAGTGATAACGGAAGTAGTTGCCGTTGTACTCCATGAATAGGTATTTGCTCCGCTGGCTATTAAAGTTGCTGTTCCTGCAGGGCAAATAGTTGCGTTGTTTACCACTACGGTAGGTATTGGATTAGCCGTTACGCTTATCGTGCTAGAATTACTGCAAATACCAAATGTTCCGGTAACTGTGTAAACAGATGTTGTTAATGGAGTAACAGTTTTTGTGGTGCCTGTTCCGCCGCCACTCCATGTATAAGTGGAAGCACCGCTTGCCGTAAGTGTACTTGATTGTCCGGAACAAACTGCAGTTGGATTTGCAACAACAGTTATTGTAGGCAGTGGAACTGCAAATACAGTAACAGTTTTAGTGTTGGTACAGCCAGAACCGTTAGAACCAACTACTGTATATGTTGTATTTGCTCCGGGAGTTACAGAAAAAGTTGCTCCAATAAAATTTCCAGGGTTCCACGTATAGGTTGTTGCGCCTGTAGCATTTAAATTGGTACCGCTGCCTATACAAACTGATGGTGATGTTGCTGTTGCAACCACTGTTGGATTAGCATTTACAAGAACGCTTATTGTTTGTGTTCCGTTGCATGAACCACTTGCGCCATTTACCGTATAGCTGGTTGTAACAGTAGGTGTTACAACAATAGTTGACCCTATTAAAGCTCCTGGATTCCAGGTATAAGTGGTTGCGCCACTTGCAGTTAAAGTTCTTGTTTGACCCGCACAAGCAACTGTTGGATTAGCAAGAGCCGTAATGACCAACGAACCGCTTGTTGTTACAGTTGAAACTACCGAAGCTTTACAGCCCAAAGCACTTGTTCCGGTAACAGTATAATTTGTGGTTGTTGCCGGCGAAACAATTATTGATGATGTGGTTGCTGTTGTACTCCATGAATAAGTATTAGCTCCACTCGCAATTAATGCAACCGTGCTTGAAGGACAAATTGTTGGGCTATTTACTGTTACAGTTGGTAAAGGATTTACAGTTACCTGAATTGTTTTTGTGCCCGAACAACCTGCGTTAGTTCCGTTCAAAGTATACGTTGTAGTTACAGTTGGAGAAACGTTTACTGATGATGTAAACACACCCGTGCTCCAGGTATAAGTTGTTGCGCCACTTCCAAATAAACTAACTGATTGGCCTGGGCACACACTAGCTGTTGGTGGATTGATGTTAATATTGATAGTGCCGATCGCAATACTTAACGTTTGCGTTCTCGGACAACTATTAGTTCCTGAAGTAATTGCAGTAACAGAATAAACGGTTGAAGTAGTTGGCGTAACAACAAACGGTGGCGCAGTAGCTCCTGTATTAACTAAAGTATACGTTGTTGCTCCAGATGGTGTAATTGTTACGTTGTTCCCGGCGCAAACCGTAGCAGCTGGCGTTGATGTTAAGGTAAAAGCAGGGCCTTGTATTACGGAAACCGTTTGTGTAAAAGGTGTACTTGATCCGGTGCCATTGGTTGCAACCAAAGTAATTGAATATACGCCTGCTGATGCAAAAGAAACCGTTGGATTTTGTGCCGTTGAAGTTGCGGGCGTTCCTCCTGTCATTGTGTACGACCAGGATGTTGGAACGTTTAAAGAAAGGTCGCCAATATTAAGTACTGAACCCACACAAACCGGATTTGGTGCAACAGTAAAGTTTGCGATTGGCGCAGGTAAATTACACAGGCCATGCGTTCCTAAAAATTTTCGATAAGGGCTGTTACTCATTGCCACATGCGCGCGCACACGTTGGTCTGCGGTAAACATATACATGGCAAGATCATCTGTATAATCCATAAAGTTCATGAACATTTCGCCATTGGCGCCATTTGGAGGTGATGCCGCATTACAGGTGTTTGCATGAAATGGATATGCGGGCGAACCACCGTTACTTGTTTGGGCAGGAGGTGTATCATTGCAATAATCAGTTGCACAAGTTCCGTCTCCCCAAATATGTCTTAATCCCAACCAGTGTCCGATCTCATGAGTACAGGTTCTTCCTTTATCAAATGGTGGCGCATAAGATCCTCCTGGAAAAATTGTGCTTGAACCAAAAGATCCGCCCCAGCTCCAAAAACCATCAGTAAGCGCTGTTCCAGTGCCTCCGGGAATTCCTGTAAGAGTGCTTAATGGCGGGAAGGTTGCATAGCCTAATAAACCAGTTGCATTTTGTCTGTCAGAAACCCAAATGTTTAAATATTTTCCTACGTTCCAAATTGTATTTGGTTTTATATAACCATTCATAAATGCTGTAAATTTATTTATAGTGTTGTAAACAGGGTCCGCTGGGTTTTTAGAAGTAAACGTCCCAGTAAGTGGCGCAGTTAAAGAGTTATAGTTTACGCGGTGAATGCCTGGTTCTGCCAATATATTTCCCAAAGTATCTTTTGTTGCCAGGCAAAAATTAATATTACAATTTACTATAGCAATTCTTCCGCTCGCGTCTTTGCTTGCGGCAGAGATCAAGGGGTTAGTTGCATAATTCTGAAAGGCGGTTGCTGGATAATTACCTACGTTCTGTCCAATTCCCGAAAAATCGTTATCCAAAACAGTTACCTGAGAATTTAATTGGCCCTGCGCTAAATTTGGAAAAGTTCCAACAGCTTGTCCGCCATGAATTACGTGCATAATAACAGGAATAGAATAACCCGACATCATAGATGAATTAGACATCATTTTAGCTTCTTCAGGGTGTTGCTGAATATATTCTGTAATGAGTTGTTGAAATTGTGCCTCCCATTGTTGAGAAGGTACTTCTGTAGCACAACCGCGGCCTTGTACTTGTCCCGGATTTAAAGGGGTTGTTTGTAATACTGTTTTATTTGTTTGCGAAAAATTTACTTTACATGTTAGCAAAGAAAAAATTGCTAAAAATAGTCGTAGTTGTATTTTCATTTTTTTTTGTTTTTATATAATTTAAATTAAGTAAAAAAAATTTATAATAGCAAAGAAATAGCTCCTAAACTTTTTTAGTAAAGATGGTGGTATGTTTATTTGGAAGTTTACCTATAATCCCTTAATAAAAAAAGCCGTTCATATGAACGGCTTTTTAATTATTAATGCAACTATTATTGTTTGATCAGCGTAACGTGACCTACATAGAACTTCTTATTATTTTCAAGATCGGTAACCATTATTTTGTAGATGTAAACACCATCCTGAGCAATACCTCTGTCTGAGTTAGGGTCAGAACCTTTTACGCTACCATCCCAACCTTTTCTGAACTCAGATGATGTAAAGATCAACTCACCCCAACGATCAAAGATCTCCATTTTGTAGTTGTCTTCTTTGATACCATACCCGTAAGGCATAAATACATCGTTGCGTCCGTTCTTATCCGGAGTAAATGCATTTGGGATATAAATGCCCATGTCA
>JAEUTO010000004.1 GCA_016787785.1 Bacteroidia bacterium
TAAGAAAAACATGATAAAACAGTATGATCAATTCACAAATACAGGGGGTCAATTTGGTCCGGAAAAGGGGGTCAATTTACACCGATCTCATGGGGGTCAATTTGCTCCGAAGAAGTGGGGTCAGTTTCACCGGAATTTCCACTTTGGGCCATATAGTTTATCGAATTCTTCTGGTAACGGAAACTATTTTCTGATTAAAATAGGGTTATCTCAACTAACAAATCTGATTACTATAAGTAAAAATCCCCTTGTCGAAATCTATCCAAACCCATGCGGTGATTTCTTTTCAATCCGATTAATTGACAACTACTTTGGAATTCATAAATTGGAAATAACTAATATGTTAGGGGTAGTTGTTTTTCAAAATGTTTACTCCGAAGCAAATTAAAAAATATCACTTGGTGATTATGTTAATGGCATATATTTTGTTCGGATTATTAACGAAAAGGGGGCTTTTATTGCCAAATTAGTTAAACAAAATTAATCATGCTATACGTTTATAAGAAGGTTCACAAATTAAACCTTTGTTACTTTAAACTGTCAAACTGAAAAACAATAAACTTCACGACATGAAAATATTTTTATCATACCTTACGACAGTAATAATTTTAACGCAGTATTCTAATGCACAAACATTTGATGTAACACTGGCAACAAAACTTCAAACCACAATTGATAGCATGAAAATTGCCAATAACATCAAAGGTATTTCTGCAAGTGTAATTTATCCCGGACAAGGTATGTGGAAAGGTGTAACCGGCGATTCCTATTCAGGGCTTTCCATTACCTCCGATATGGAATTCGGCATCGCAAGCAACACCAAATTATTTACCGGTGTTATTGCTTTAAAACTTGCCCAGAGCGGTCTTATTTCTCTTGATGATTCTCTACACAATTGGCTGCCGACTTTTGCAAACGTAGATTCTAACATTACGATCCGGCAATTACTTAATCATACAAGTGGACTTGCTGATGTAAATAGTGTTATTGGGTATTCAGATTCTATACTTCTTAATCCTTATAAGATTTATACCCCTAGCCAAGTGATTACTTGGGTTGGTACACCATTGTTTCCTGCGGGTACAAGTTGGTCTTATAGTAATACGAATTATTTATTGGCAGCAATGATTGCTGAAACCTCAACAGGGCAAAGTTATGGCAAAATTTTACATGATAGTATTTTAACCCCATTGCAACTTGATAGTACCTTTCTTGATGTGTATGATAGTATAATAGGAACTATCTCACATCCATGGCAAGTTGGAGTTGATAAAAACTCTACCCCAAGAAAAGCACTTAATAGTGCAGCATGGTCTGCTGGAGGAATGTATTCCACATCAAGTGAAATGGCACAATGGTATTGGGCATTAATGAATGGTCAGGTCTTGAATCTAAACTCTTTTAACGAACTGACAACATTTGTCGGGTCGGGTAACTATAGCATTGGTCTATATGAAACTTCCATTTTAGGTAGAATAATTTGGCAACACGGCGGAACCATTTGGGGAGGATATAATTCTTCGATGATGTACGACACAACAACTCATGCTGTTATCTGTGTATTAACCAATCAAAATCCTGCTCAGGCATTCTTGGTCGCTAAGCAAATGTTACAAAATATAATAAGTTTTAACCCTGTTGGAGTAAATGAAATCTCGCCTACTCAAAAAAATCTTGCAATTGTTCCAAACCCAACTTCAGGTAACGTTCATGTAAAAATTGTTGGAGAAAAACTTCAGAGCATTAAAGTTTATAATCTGACAGGTGAATTGCTTCTGGAACATTTTACAAACGACTTTTCAATTGCAAATCTGCCAAATGGAATTTACTTTATTAATACCCAAACTACCGAGTCTACTTTTATCAACAAACTCATAAAACAATAAACACATTAAAAACTGACGTTGTTTAAACTATATTCACAAAAATTATTATTATGAAGGATAAAATACCAAAAAACATCACTACATATAGTACATCCGTTTCAGTTTTAATACAGTGTATTTCAATTTCATTTTTTTTGCTCGTAGGGCAACAGATTTTCTCTATTAATTACTTCGTTAGTTCATCAATGGGTAATAACTCTAATAACGGTACATCACCTTCAACGCCATGGCAAACAATTTCAAAAGTAAGTAATTTTAATTTTCTTCCGGGTGATTCCATTTTATTTAAAAAGGGTGATGTGTGGAAGGGCACTAACGCACTTTTTTTTACCGAAAGTGGAAGCGCTGGCAGTCCAATTGTTATTTCATCATATGGTACGGGTGCCAAGCCAATACTATCAGATATTTTACCTCTAACTGGATCAACTCTTACCGCCAATTGGACAAGCTACTCAACTAATATTTGGAAAATGAAATATTTACCGGGAACATCACCAAATCGCTTATGGTTAAATGGTACAGAGGTTCTTGTCTCCGTAATTTTGGCTGATGTTGGTACAACAAACAGTCAGGGCACTTTCGAAAAATGGTTTTATAATGCTGTTGACTCAATGCTATATTTACATTCTATCGGCAATCCGGCCACAACTTATACCGCAATTGAAGGAAATAACCCTGCAGGTGTTTTTGCTTTATATGGTAGTGCATATTTCATTGTTGATGGCCTTGATTTTCGCGGAGGCAGGTGGGCTACCATTTATCTTGGCGCAGCTTCATATAGCACAATAAAAAATTGTAATATTGGTTTCGGGCTAACTGGTATTACCGTAACATCTTCAAATTCTTTAACAGCTACCCATCATTTTACCATTGAGAATAACACTTTCGATTCAGGATTTAATTTTCTGTACGGAATGAGCTCTGCTTTAACAGATGGAGCTCTTAATAGAGGTAATGAAGATGGAATTACTATGTCATTCGCCGTTAATAATTGTATTATTAGAAATAACACATTCAAAGGTTGGGGGCATGCAGAAATTAACGGTTATTGTAAGGATAATGCTTTTAGTGGCATCCATGATAATAAAATATACAGCAACACATTTACAGGAAACAATAATTCGTACAACCGAGCAATTGGTCTTGATGGTTTTGAGGGTAAGAATTTCAATAACGAGTTTTATTATAATTTAATAAAAGACCATAAAGTAAGAAGTCAGGTTAACGGTAATAACAATTGGGTACATCATAATATTTTTGATGGACAAACCACTTCACCGGCGAGAAATTTTGCAACTGATGGATGCGGACAGGCTATTGAAATGTCCGTTTATGGATTAGGTTTAGTTAGCCATGATAATAAAATCGATAACAATCTTTTTATTAATACTACCGAAGCAGCTCTTGTATTTAGATCTTATGGCGGCTACCCTGATAAATCCACCAATCATCTAATTCGTAATAATATTTTTTACAATACCGGATACAAAACAGCTTTAGCGGCCGATTCTGGTTTAGCAATTAAATTAACTACCACCGTTGAAGCGTTTAATAATACATTTCAAAATAACTGCATATACAATCCCGGTAAACCATTAACCAGCGCCATTAAATATTACGGTACTTTGCAAAGTGTAGCTCAGTTTAATTCTCAGAACGGAAATGTTGGTAATACCATTACAAATAATATTCAAATGGATCCACTGTTTATTAATTACATAAACGATTTTCATTTGCAGGTAACTTCGCCTTGTATTGATTCGGGTATCGTAATTTCAGGTCTAACAAATGATTTAGATGGCAATCCCATTTTTAGCGGCATAACTTCCGATATCGGCCCTTACGAATTTACTTCCGGTGTTGGCATCACAAATTATTTTCTTAGCAAGCAACAGCTTTTAGTTTATCCTAACCCTTCTAACGGTCAATTTACAATCGAAGTTCAAAAAACAGAAAATACGCTAGTTGAAATTTACAATATGCTTGGTGAAAAAATATTTGAAAACCAAAGTTATGGTTCAAAAATAAAAATCAATCTTACTATGGGCTCTGGAATTTACTTTTACAAAGTAATAACACAGCAAAAAATAATCGGTAATGGGAAAATAGTAATTCAATAAATAATTTACACTTAGCAATTAAACCATTGCGTTGAAAATTGATCTAATATTTACTAAATGTAGATGAGTTAAATAGTAACAAAATGAAAATAAAAAAATATATAAATATTTTACTTTGGTTATTCATAACCAAAACTGCGTTTGCTCAACCAACCAATATTAACTTATCTACAACAACCCTAGTTGCAAGTGAACCCTTTATGGCAATAAATCCCACAAATACACAAAATATTGTTGTAGGTTGGATGGCATTAGATGCTTCTACAGGTTATAAAATGGCCATTAAAACTAAAGCCAGTTTTGATGGTGGAACTTCGTGGGCTAATCAAAATATTCAACCTCATTTTTCATCAACGTGGAATTCGGCTGATGTGTCTATGCATTTCACAAACGATGGAATGTTACACCTTACTTATGTCGACTTTCGACAAAGCCCGGATTCGGGAGGAGTTTTTTATACGCATTCAATTGATGGTGGAGTTACTTGGATTGCGCCAATTCAAGTTTGGAATGGAAATACTGAAGACGCAGCGAAAAGACCCTTCGATAGGCCTTGGATTGTTGCAGATAACTCGGGTTCAATAAATAACAAAGTGTTATACCTTACAACAAAGCCGGCACCTTGGATAACAAGTCCTTCAAATCGTCCATATTTGAAATTTTCAGCGGATAGTGGTCAAACATGGAGTACGTATAGATACATCGACACAACAAATTACCTTGTTGGCAGCTACACAAGTCCTATGGCTTCACCTGCTGTAGGCCCCACAGGTGCTTTTTTCGCAGCATATCCAAGTTATAATATATCGCAATCACCTTTTCTAAAATTTTTCTTAGCTAAATCAAATAATCGTGGTGGCACCTTTACTTATAGCGATATAATTGTTAGCCCAACTATTGCCGCACAACCTAACTATAAAAAAGCATGGCATCTTGCTGCCAATCCTGCAAACAGTAATCAATTAGCTTTTGCCTACATAGGTTCTGCGTATGGTGATCCTGATGTGTTTATAACTACAACAAACAATGGCGGATCAACATGGTCTTCTCCTGTTCGAGCAAATGATGATGCTATCTCAAATGGAAAAGGTCAGGATTTGGTTTGGATATCATATTCAAATATTGGAACACTTTTAGCTACATGGCGAGATAGAAGAAATGCAGCTGGTACGGGCTTTTCACAACCAACAGATATTTATTATACAACGTCTTCTAATAATGGAGCAAGTTTCAAAACTAATAAACCACTAACAAGCTATACCTTACCTCATGATACTGCACTTTTACTGTCAGATAATGCATTTATGTGCTCGCAAATGTTAAACGGTAATGTATACGCAACTTGGGGCGATGTGAGAACCGGAAACTTAAATATTTTTTTTACAAAAGTGGTTAATGATACATTAACTTTTATCTCTGAATTAAATCATACTGATAATTTAAGTTTTTCATTCTATCCTAATCCGGCTAGTGCTAAAGTAACAGTTAAGTCCACTAATTCGATTTTCACCGTTTCTGTTTGTGATATATTTGGTAGTGAGATTGCAAAACTGGAACAGAAAGGTGATCTTTCAGAGATAGATGTAAGTAAATTTCCCAACGGCACTTATATTTTGAAAATATATAATGGTAAGTACTGTAGTTCGCAGAAAATTATTGTACAGCACTGAGTAAATGATTTTTTAAAAAATAAAGGATGATAAAAAAATAGCTATAAATTAAAACCTAAAAATCATGAAAAAAGTATTACAGCATAAAATAGCCCTATTAATGTATAGCATTTTTTTTTCTTATATAGTAAGTGCACAAAACACACCTCCGGTTGTTAATGCGGGAGTTGATCAAATGATTTTATTACCTAGCAGTGCATCCCTCTCAGGTATGTAAAAACAATCTAAAAACTTACAGTTGCGCGACAGTTGTGGATTTTCACCACGTTCGCTATTAATTATTTACGCAAGTAAATAAACCAATGCGAGGCAAAGTTAATCTTTATAAATTACTATACAAGCTTCAATTGGGCTCATTTCGGAGGTTTTTGAATAGGGTTACCGTCATCTAATTCCGTAATATTCCATGTTAATTCCCTAAAACTTCAGTCAGGTTAATCTACTGTTACCTCACCTATTTTACTTCTTAACTTTAGTTGAAAACTATTAACCATGAAATTTAATTCGCCTTTTTGTAAGTGTATTGCTCTGTTATTATTTATATGTACCTCAACTTTAATCAGTAATAATAACAATCCTTTTGCAAATAGTAGTAAGTCTGCTTTAAGTAAACCACTTCAGTCAAATGATGATTCCAATCTAAAGGAAAAAGCACAGCAATGGATGCAAAGCCAACCTGTTCAGTTTCTTGAAAATAAAGGTCAAATAGCTGATGTAAATGGTCAGCCGATCCCTTACGTTTTATTTGAAGCTACCACTCCCGGCATGAATTTGTACGTTACCGAAAAAGGGTTAAGCTATTTTTTTGTTACGCCCGATGAAGATAAGGAAGAGTATGAAAGAGAGAAAAAGCATTCCAATAAAAACAATCTAGGGATGAGCGAGGAGAACTTTAAAATAAAATACGCTCGAATTGATATGCTTTTAAAGGGCGCATCTATTAAAAGAGAAAATATTAGTAAGGAAGGTGAAAGCTCTGATTTCATGCAGTTTTTTTTAGGCCATTGCCCAAAGGGAATTACAGGAGTGCGTAAGTATAAAAAAATTACTATTAAAGAAATATATTCTGGTATTGATTGGGTACTTTATAACTCAGATAAAAATGGTTTTAAATATGATTTTATTGTACATCCGGGGGCTAATCCTAAGCAAATAGAAATGGTTTACTCCTCATTGAAGCCATTAAAACTAAACGAGAAGGGTGATATTGAAATTAGAACTAAACTGGGTACATTAACTGAAAATGCTCCTGTCAGTTATCAGGACCACAAAGAGATTCAAAGTAGTTTTGTAAAAACTGTAAATCAAAAAAACGATAATGATGGATATGATACGCATATTCAATTTGCCATAGAAAATTACAATCGAAAAGAAATACTTACCATCGATCCGCAATTAGCTTGGGGTACTTTTATTGGTAATGTATCTCCTTCTATTTTAACGGGACCTAAAAGCATTACAACTGACCTTTCAGGAAATGTTTTTGTAACCGGTTATGGCTCGGCGAATGCACTATTTAATCCCGGTGGTTCTACTTATTATCAAGGTGTATCAGGTGGTGGAGGTGGCGAATTTTGGATTTTAAAATTTAGTAATTCTGGTGTGTTGCAATGGGGTACTTTTTATGGGGGTAGTGGTACCGATGAATCTACATTTATATGTACTGATAATTCTGGAAATGTTTTTTTGACAGGATATACTTCTTCTACAAATTTTCCTGTAATGAATTCTGGGGGCTATTTTCAGGCAACACCGGCCGCCGCAAGTAATACGGATGCTTTTATACTAAAATTTACTAACGCGGGTGTTCTACAATGGGCTACTCTATATGGCGGTACTGGGTCTGGAGGTCCTTTTACCATTGGTATGTCAATCTGTATTGATCCTTCAAATAATGTTTACGTTACTGGTCAAACAATGGCAACTACTTTTCCTGTCCTTAATCCAGGCGGTGGCGCTTATTATCAACCTACAAAATCAAACCCGTTTACAAATAGCGCGTATTTGTTAAAATTTAATAATACAGGTGCGCTTATTTGGTCAACTCTTTTTGGTACGGGTACTGGCACTAATACTTCTGCTGGCAGCGCTGTATCTACAGATGCTCTTGGTAATGTGTTTATTGCAGGTGTCGGAACTGTTCCTCTTTTAAATCCTGGTGGAGGCGCATATTTTCAAGCGGTAAACGCAGGCGCGAGCGATATTTTTGTTACAAAGTTCCTGAGTACGGGTGCACTTTTTTGGTCAACCTATTATGGTGGCTCCGGTAATGATAAGGTAATTTCTATTTGTACAGATAATTCTGGAAATTTGTTTGCAACCGGCTGGACTACCTCATTGAATTTACCTGTACTTGATCCGGGATGTAATGCCTACTTTCAAAATGTCTATGGCGGAGGTACGCAAGATGCTTATATTCTTAAATTTAGTAACAGTGGTGTAAATTTATGGTCTACATATTATGGAGGTGTTAGTAATGAGGATTTTTTATCAAATGATGTGATTACCACCGACCCTTGTGGAAATTTATACATTGGATTGAATGGTCAAGGAAATGGTACGCCCTTACAATTATCTTCTTGTTCTGTAGGGTTTAATGATTTAACTTATGGTGGAGGAGCAAGAGATAACGTCATATTAAAATTTAGCAACATCGGTGTTCGTTTATGGGCAAGTTACGCCGGAGGAGCGTTTGCCGCTCGTGTTTCAGTTGCTTGTGATGCAATTGGAAATCTATTTATGACTGGTGAGTGGGGAACAGGTGCTGGATATCCTATATTAAATCCTGGTGGAGGCGCATATTATGTTTCGAGTGGAACAAATAGTGATAATGGTTATGTAGTGAAGTTTGCTCCTGATCCCCCACCAACTTACTCGCAGTCTCAAATTAATAATTCAGGTACATGCAGTGGTTGTAATGGTAGCGCTTCCTTTACTGTGAATTGTGGCTCGCCCCCGTTTAATTATATTTGGAGCAATAGTTCGCAAACACTCTGTAGCACCAATTCAGTCAATACTATTTCAAGTATTTGCCCTGGTAATTACTCGGTACAAATTACAGATCAAGATTGCCATACAAACACTCTGTCTTATACAATAACAGGAAGTGTAGGTTCGCCACCAAGCTTAACCGTTGTACCTTCAGCTACCTTGGCATGTAATCCAAATACTACTACATTAATTGCATCGAGTACTGCAACAGGTGTTCTTACTTACACTTGGTCAGGGCCTAGTATTATTAGTGGTTCAGCAACTTCAACACCAATAGTTAATTTACCTGGTAATTATACCGTAACACTAACTCAAGGAGTTTGTAGCAATACAGCCATCGTTTCTGTGACGAACAATACAAACATTCCTAATATTTCTGTTACAGCTTCTAACACTTTATTAACCTGCTTAAATAGTTCTATACAAGTTACCGGTACATCAACAACAAGTGGTGTAACTTACTCCTGGTCACCTCAAAATGTAACTACAAACACTGCTGTTGCAAATACTCCAGGAAATTATACCCTAACTATCACCAATACAGTAAGTGGTTGCATTTCTTCATCTGTACTAACAATAACACAAAACACAACGGCTCCTAATATTTCTATTACTCTACCTTCAACCTTAACATGTATTACCCCAAGTGCCATCTTAACGGGTACGTCAACAACGTCTGGTGTTACGTATTCTTGGCAACCACAGGGTGTTACTACCAATACTGCTAATGCAAATGCCGCTGGTAATTATACTTTGGTTATTACCAATACACTTAGTGGTTGTAAATCTACTTCTGTAATGGCAGTAGCGCAAAATACTACATCTCCTGATGTTTCATCAAATGTTAGCGGTGTTTTAACATGCCTAAATACTTCTGTTGTTTTATTGGGAATATCTACAACATCCGGCGTTACTTTTACATGGCAACCGCAAAATGTAAATACAAATACCGCAACCGCATTAAATTCCGGTAATTATACTTTAACAGTTGCCAATCCAACAACTGGCTGCTTAAATAGTACAGTTGTAGTAGTTTCTCAAAACACAATTTCTCCGAATGCTTCAGCAAGCGGTGGAGGCACTTTAACTTGTTTAAATACAACGGTTAGTTTATTAGGTAATTCAACCACAAGTGGCGTATCATATTTCTGGAATGGCCCAGGTATTATTTCTGGTACAAATATTGCCATGGCAATAGCAGATCAACCCGGCATCTATACTCTAACTGTTATTGAGCCTGCTACAGGCTGTGCAACAACAACAACCGTGAGTGTTTCAAGTAGTAGTGTACCAATTGCTTCATTTACACAAAATGTTACAAGTGGTTCAGCCCCTTTAAATGTTAGTTTTACAAATTTAAGCTCGGGTGCAACATCCTATAGTTGGAATTTCGGTAACGGCGTCTCCTCTCTGACAAATCCAACAAATGTATTCAGTACCCCTGGAACATATACGGTGGTTTTAACGGCAATAAACGCTCCATGTACATCAACAACCGATATCGTGATAAAAGTAAATACTAGTTTGGGCATTATACCTCAAGTGTTTACTCCAAATGGAGATGGAATAAATGAAGTGTTCGAAATCAATGGATTAGATTCTTATCCGAGCAATAGCCTGCAAATATTTAATCGCTGGGGTAATGAGGTTTATTTCGCTAAGCCATACAAAAATGATTGGAATGGTACCCCCAATACGATTGGCAAAACGGGTACAAATAAATTACCAACAGCAACCTATTTTTATATTTTGGAATTAGGCGACGAACTACAAACAGTTTTTAGAGGGTTTATTCAATTACAATATTAATTGATAGAAAAGAAATAATGAAAAATTCAAAAACACTAATAGTATTGATGCTATGTTTTCAGTGCTACACTACTACTTTATTGGGCCAACAAGAAGTGCAAAACTCATTCTATATGTTTAACCCTTCAGTTTTAAATCCGGCGTACGCTGGCAGTCGTAATGCTTTAAGTGCGGTTCTGGATGCTCGCAGTCAATGGGCCGGATGGGTTGGAGCACCTAAAACAAATGCTTTTACATTACATTCACCACTAAGGAATGAATCTATCGGTTTAGGATTAAATTTGGTAAATGATTTAATCGGACCAACAAATAAAACTGCACTATTCGGTGATTTTTCCTATCGAATTCGTTTGAATAAAGCCAATGATCGCTTGTGTTTTGGTGCTCGTGCTGGTGTTGATTTTTCCAGAAGCAACTTGGCAAACCTTGATATAAATAATGCATCTGATCCGGTAGTTACAAATAATACCAATTTTAATACAACTACGTTTAATACTGGATTTGGTATTTATTACTATGGCAAACTTTTTTTCCTTGGTTTAACAGCGCCAAAAGTCTTACCAAGTAAGTTAAGTAAAGACTCTAATTTCCCTTATTCAAAACAAGTTTTACATTACTACTTAATAGCCGGATATGTTTTTAATTTAAATAGCCTTTGGGATCTAAAACCTAGTTGTTCTATAAAATACACTCAAAATGCACCTTTGTCCATGGATGCTAACCTTTCGGTATTATATAATAGTAAAATATGGTTTGGTATTATGTATCGCTATGGTTCTGCAGCAGGAGCAAGTATCGTGTTCAATTTCACAAAGCAATTAAGAGTTGGTTATGCCTATGACTACTCTATCAGTAATATGGGTAAATATACTCCCAGCTCACATGAAATCATTTTTGGATTTGACTTACAGCCTACAAATAAAGCAGTAAAATCCCCTCGATATTTTTAAAAAGAAGCACAAATTAACATTAAAGAATTCAGTAAATGAATAAAGCAACATTATTATTTTTGGTTTTATCTACAACAAGCCTCTTAAAATCTCAATCGAATAAGGAAAAGATTGCCGATAAGTACTTCGCGAATTTAGAATATTTTCCGGCTTCAAAAATATACGAAGAGTTGGCACAAGGCAAGCGTGCAAAAGTCAAATATTACCTGAGAGCTGGCGAAAGTAATCTAAATATAGGTAATTACGATAAAGCACAAGAGTATTATGAAAATGCCTATAAGAATTCTGGTATGTCTGATAAAGATTTCTATAATTATTATCAGGTGCTAAAGTACAATTCAAACTACAACAAAGCTTCCGAAGTGTTTTCAAAAATTAGCACCGATCAATATAAATTAATACGTAGTAATATTAATAGCAAAAATTTTACAGTTGAAGAGTTAAAAAAAGATTCGAGTAATTATTCTTTGAAGAGATTAACCATTAACTCGGAAGAAAATGATTTCTGTCCTTATCTGTTAAATAATCAAATGTATTTTCTCTCTTCCCGAAGAAACACCTCTTTTGTTGGACGTAAATACGGATGGGATAATTCGTATTATTTAGATGTTTATAAAGGTGCTATAGAAGGAACAGATGTCAAAAAATGTCAAGTTGTTAAAGAAGGATTAAAAACAAAAGCTCACGAAGGTCCTATGTGTTTCACTAACGATGGTAATACCCAATTTATAACACGCAATAATTTAGTTAACAATAAACTAAAAAAAAGTAACGAAAATCAATTAAACCTCAAAATCTTAATAAGAAAAAAGGAAAATAACAATTGGGGCGAATGGATTGAGTTCCCTTTTAATAGCAATGATTACTCCTGCGGTCATCCTGCAGTAAGTGGCGATGGAAATACATTATACTTTGTTTCTGATATGCCCGGTAGTTTTGGTTTAACAGATATTTGGGTATCCCGCTATAAAAACAACAATTGGTCAAAACCTGAGAACTTAGGTAAATCTGTTAATTCAGAAGGTAGAGAAATGTTCCCGTATTTATTTAACAATGAAGTCCTTTTTTATTCAAGTGATGGGAAAGTGGGATTAGGGGGATTAGATATATTTTACACCATGCCAACGGAGAATGATTATTTTGAAGCGCAGAACTTAGGTTACCCAATCAACTCAAGGTTTGATGATTTTGGTTTTTTAGCAAAAACAACCACTCAAGGTTATTTTGCAAGTAATAGGGGTGAAACAAAAGATGATATTTATAGCTTTGAATCAATTAATCCAATTATTGGAGGTGTTATTAATCTAATTGTGAAAGATAAAATTACAAAAAAAATTGTCCCAAATACTAATATAGTTTTAATGGCAGAAAATAACAAATCCATCTATAAAGGTATAACCGATGATAAGGGAGAGATTAAGTTTAATGTTTTAGATGACAAAGGATATAAAATATCTGCGAATAAAGCTGGGTACAAAGATGGCGTTGAAAAAATTAAACAGGGCGAGCTTAAAGTATTAGCAAATTCTAAAAAAGAAATATTTATTGAAAGCATGATTTTTGGTTTGACATGCTTAATAAGTGATGCTGAGAGTGCATTACCAATTGAGGGAGTTAAAATTACAATTACCGATGGTTTTAATCAAACACAGTCTATGAATTTTACGACCGATAAAGAAGGTGGTTTTAAGTATACCTATAAAGATAAAAAAATAGGTGATGAGTTGTCATACGTCATCAAATTAGAAAAAGAAGGTTATTTAACCAAAACTCAACCTGTTGATATGGTTATTAAAACCGATGGTTATATCGTTTTGAACGATTACCTAAACAACAAAATGAGTAAAATGAAATTGGGTACCGATATCGGAAAGTCCGTAGATCTCAAATCAATTTATTTTGATCTCGACCAATCGGCCGTTCGCATGGATGCGAAATTGGAGTTAGATAAAATTGTTCAGTTATTAAAACAGAATCCGGAAATTGTCATTGAGCTTAGTTCACATACAGATTGCAGGGGTAGTGCTATAAGAAATTTAACGTTATCTGATAAACGCGCAAAAGCCTCCGCAGGTTATATCATTTCAAAAGGCATAAGTCAAACTCGTATTTATGGGAAAGGTTATGGTGAATCTAAATTAATTAATGACTGTAAATGCGAAAACACGATTAATATCCCTTGTAATGAAGAGCAGCACGCTCAAAATCGTAGAACCGAATTTAAGATCACAAAGATAAAACCATAATTGTGCTATAATATACTTTAACAGATAAGTAAGTAAGCATTCATATTAACTCATTGTTAATATGAATGGTGCCTACAAAAAAATGCAAACAACTATACTTAATGAAGGAGCTCATTTACCATTCTTTAAAACTCGACCTTTATACCCCTAATTAATACAATATATACTATTTTATTGTTTTTTGAACCATTTAGCCTTCATTTCATTCCTTTAAACCACCTGTTAATGCCCTAAAACCTCATTCAGGTTAATACGCTGTTGAAACAGTTTTTTTAGTATTTAACTTTAGTTTAATAAAATTATTTGTAATGAAAAATAATCTGACTTTTTTGATCTGTAAGGTACTGCTACTGTTAATCTGCACCTCAACTTTTGCTGATAATGGTGCTAATCCTTTTGGCAATTTTAAAAATGTTGCTTCGTCCGCTCAAATAGAAACCGATCCCGCCCTAAAACAAAAAGTAAACCAATGGATGGATCAATCCAAAGTTTTGGGCTTTCAGGAAAATAAAGGTCAAATTATAGGAGATGATGGTAAACCTGCAGATTTCGTTTTATATAAAGCCGAAGCGCCTAATTTAAATATTTGGGTAACCAATACGGGGCTTACCTATCAGTTTTTTAAATTAGAAGAAGATGAGGAAGAAGAAAGAGAAAGGAAGCAGAAGAAAGGAAATATTGATAAATCAGAGGGTGAAAAAGATGCAAAAACAAATTGGTATAGAGTTGATATGGTTCTTAAAGGAGCTAACATCAAAAAAGAAAACATAATAACGGAAGGTAATATTACCCAAGGCGAAGTAAATTACTACTTAGGCCATTGTCCCAACGGAATTTTTAACGCAAAAACATTCACAAAAGTAATCATCAAAGAAGTATATAAAGGAATAGATTGGGTAATATATACATCAAAAGAAGGGGGCATAAAACACGATTTCATTGTTCATCCGCAAGCCGACCCCAATCAAATAAAATTAATTTACGAAGGAAACGGAAAATTTAATGTAAAAAATAATCAAATTCTTTTCGAAAACAAACTCGGTAAAGTTATTGAAGGAAATTTACTCTGCTATCAGGGTAGTGAATCAAACGTAATTCAATCAAATTACGCAGTTAAAGAAAATGAATATTCAATGTACTTAGGTGCAGGGAATTTATCTGCGGAGCCATCAAATTTAAAAAAAACTAAAAAAGGTGTTTTCTCTTATGAAGTATCTGTTGAGCTTAATGAGTATAACAAAAACGAAACACTTATAATCGATCCCCAACTAACTTGGTCTACCTTTTTTGGATCAAACAACGCCGATGGAACGTATGATATTAAATTAGATCCAAGCGGTAATATTTATTTAGTTGGTTATACATCCTCAACAACATTTCCTTTGCAAAACCTTGGTGGTGCCTATAATCAAATAACTTCAACCGGATGGGAAGGAGTTATTTTGCGCTTCAACAGTTCTATGGCACTTACCTGGTCTACTTATTATGGCGGCAGTGGTATGGATGAACTCCGTTCTGTAGCCATTGATCCAAGTGGTAATATTTATCTTGCAGGAATGACTTCGTCAACCAATTTCCCGTTGCAAAATTTGGCAGGTGCATATAACCAAGCAACCTTAAACGGGAGTAGTGATGCGGTTATTCTTTGTTTTACAAATACTGGAGTTCGCACTTGGGCAACTTATTATGGTGGTAATGCTGCCGATTGGGGAAACTCAATAGCACTTGATGCATCGGGGAATATACTTGTTACGGGCCATACACAATCCAACGTTTTCCCAACGCAAAATTGGGCGGGTGCATATAATCAAGCTGTTTATGGTGGTGGTACAGGAGATGTTTTTATTTTAAGATTTACCAATGCGGGTGTAAGAGTATGGGCAACATATTACGGTGGCAACGGCATTACCAGTCAAGAACAAGGTAATTCAATAACTTGTGATCCTGCAGGTAATATTTATGTCGCAGGCCTCGCATCCTCAGCAAATTTCCCAATACTAAACTGGGCAGGTGCATATAATCAATCAATTTTAGGGAATACTGCCGGTGATGCTTTTATTTTACGTTTCACAAATGCTGGCGTACGTACGTGGGCAACTTTTTATGGTGCTAATGCTGGTGTTAGTACTGCGCATTGCGTTAAAATCGATCCTGTTGGAAATATTTATGTAGTAGGTTCTACGGCTGCTTCAAACTTTCCAACCCAAGTTCTTTTCGGAGCATATAATCAAACAGTTTTTGGTGGTTCAAGTGATGCGTATATTTTGAAATTTACAAGTAGTGGCGTTCGCACTTGGGCTACATTCTATGGTGGCAACGGGGCGGAGTCAATAAGTTTGAATGGAGCAGGTGGTAATAATTTGGCTTTTGATAACTGTGGTAACGTATACATGAGTTTTAGAACTTATTCAACAAATAACTTTACGCTAGGAAACTCAAGTTGCGGTTTTTATAACCCTTCATTAAGTGGTGCTTCTGATCTTTTCTTAGTTAAATTTAACTCA
Source organism: Bacteroidia bacterium (assembly GCA_016787785.1). GTDB lineage: Bacteria > Bacteroidota > Bacteroidia > B-17B0 > Aurantibacillaceae > Aurantibacillus. The sequence continues at coordinate 16,177 of JAEUTO010000004.1, forward strand.
CTAAATTCGGTTATTTGGGCCACATATTTTGGCGGATCTTCTAATGATTGGCGTGAACCTTTAACTACTGATAATGCCGGGAATTTATTTTTTTCAGGTGAATGGAATGCGAGCAGCGCTTCTCCGTTAGCAAATCCTGGTGGTGGTGCCTATTATGATGCAACAGCTAATGGTAGTGATGAAATATTTATTTCTAAATTTATACCCGTACCACCCACTTACACTCAAACTCAAGTTAACCCAACTGCCTGTGCATGTAATGGCGTTGCAACAATAAGTGTCACTTGCGGTGAGGCGCCTTATAATTATTATTGGAGTAATGCAGTTAGTGTTTTAAATACCACCCTTACAACTCATAGCATCTCAGGTTTGTGTCCCGGTGTTTATCAGGTAACGGTAACAAGTAATTGCAATTATACATATACAACAACATATACCCTTATAGGTACTGCCTCTACACTCACAGCAAATATCACAACTTTTAATGCAAGTTGTACAAATCCAACAGGTAGTGTAACTATTAATAGTGTTACAAACGGCGTTCCTAATTACACAATAGCCGAGGGTACAACTACCTTGGCTGCAAACGTAAATGTACCTTACACTATTTCCGGTGCCACAGTTGGTACACATACGTACATAATAACAAGCTCTAATGGTTGTAGTACAACCTTTACGGCAATAATTTTACCCGGTGGCACAATGCCAAATATTAGTATAGCGCCAACCGCCACACTTACCTGTTTAACTAATTCGTTAATTGTTACAGGCACATCAACAACAAGTGGTGTAAGCTATTCATGGTCCCCACAAAATGTAAGTACCAATACCGCAGTAGCAACAAGTGCTGGCAATTACACTTTAGTCGTAACAAATACAGTAAGCGGATGTTCATCATCTTCAGTAATCGCTGTTACACAAAACACAACTGTACCCAATATTTCAGCAAGCATTAGCGGTACACTAACTTGTTTAACAACAAGTGTAATTTTAACTGGTACCTCAACAACTTCCGGTGTTACATATTCATGGCAACCACAAAATGTAAACACCAATACTGCCGTTGCAACAGTCGCGGGTAATTACACCTTTTTTGTAATTGATCCAAGCAATGGTTGCGCCTCAACATCTGTAGTAGCTGTTACTCAAAATATCACACCCCCTAATTTTACTGCTTTATCAAGCAATAATTTAAACTGTTTATTGTCTACCGCTACTCTTACAGCTAGTGGTACAGGTATTGTATTTGTGTGGAATGGTGGCGCTTTAAGTAATGCTGCAAATCCGGCCGTGGTTAGTGTGGTCGGGTCTTACAGCGTTACTGCTACTAATTCTTCTAATGGTTGTGCTTCTTCATCGGTTATCACTGTTACTCAAAACACAACAACACCTGGTGTATCAGCATCGGTTTCAGGCACGCTTAGCTGTTCTGCAAGTTCGGCAACTCTAACAGGCTCTTCAATAACAAGCGGTGCAACTTATTCTTGGTTACCCCAAAACGTAAATACTAATACTGCAGTCGCAACAAGTCCCGGTAATTATACGTGTATTGTAACCGATCCTTTAAACGGTTGTATGAATTCAACAATTGTTACACTAAATTCAGTGCCAATGTTCACGGCTAATATTTCTGTATTAAATCAAATTAATTGTTTTGGCAACAATAATGGGGTCGTACAAATAAATAATTCTGGTGGCAATCCACCTTTTAGCATCACCAATCTTAATAATAGCAATAACATAAATAACATATTCTCTTTTCCTGTTAACTTAGGTGGCTTATCTGCTGCAAACTATTCTATTCAAATCACCGATGCTAATGGCTGCAGCCAAATACTTTTTGCAAGCATTAATCAACCACCTGCGCTCAGTATCGGTTTAAATGGCAATACTACTATTTGCGAAGGTCAAAGCACTGCAATAACTTCAACCGTTTCAGGTGGTACAGCTCCTTATGCGTTTATGTGGTCACCTATCGGCGGTAGCACTCCTGTTTTAAATACTTCCCCTAGTATCAATACTTCATTTACTGTAACTGTAACCGATAACAATGGCTGTCAAACAGCCGCTAATGTCGCAATTATTGTTAATCCTAAACCTAATGCTTCTTTGGTCAATAATAAAGTATATGGTTGTGCTCCTATATGCGCTTCATTTAGTCTATCTCAATCTCAAGGAACAGGTTATTCTTACAACTGGTCATTTACTAATAATGCAACAGGTAGCATTACCGCCTCGCCACTTTATAATCCCGAGCTTTGTTTTAATACTCCGGGTACGTACAACGCAAGTTTACTAATTACAACCCCCGCAGGTTGTACTACAAGTATTAATTACAATACTCTCATAAATGTATACACTAAACCAAATGCCGATTTTTCTGCATCTCCTGATAAACCAAGTATTCTTGAGCCTACAGTTAGTTTTACTAATTTAAGCACAGGCGCAACCAACTACGCCTGGTATAATATAAATGAAGCATTCTCTAATCAAACTAACGTAACGTATGCTTTTCAAGATCCGGGCAAGTTTTTGATTACTCTTATCGCATCCAATGGCCAGTGCTCTGATACAATGTCTAAAGTAATAATTATCGAGGATGAGTTCTTATTCTACATCCCAAACACATTTACACCAAACAATGATAATTTAAATGACTTCTTTTACCCGGTTATGTCCGGATACAAAGATGATAACTACAACTTTTCAGTTTTTGACCGGTGGGGGGCTCAAATTTTTCACACCACTGATCCGCGTTCAAAAGGTTGGGATGGCTTTTATAAAGGCGAGTTTTGCAAAGACGATGCCTATGTTTGGAAAGTTAATGTAACAACCAATAAAGGTATTAACAAAGCGTTTACAGGTCATGTAACTCTGTTAAAATAAATTATAAATAAAAATGAAAAAACAACTTTTTTTACTCTCTGTTTTGGCACTTATTTGTACAAAAGTAAGTGCCCAACTCAATCTTACTTCTCCTAATGGTGGTGAAAATTGGGCAGTAGGATCCTCACATCAAATAACATTCAGTGGGGCAGGCTCTGCAATTATAAAATACAGTATAAATAATGGTGTAAGCTGGTTAAATATTAGCTCTACATCTGGTAGTCCATACACATGGATTGTTCCAAATACACCTTCTACACAATGTCGAGTTAAAATTCAATGGTGTGGTTCTTGTGTTGATTCATCAAGTACTGTATTTACTATATCTGCGCCAACTTTACTATCCGAAAATAGCTTTGAAAACAAAGTAGTTAAAATATACCCTAATCCTTGCAGTTCAGTTCTATACATTGAGGGAAGTGCTAATGAAAAATCAAAAGCAGAAATACTGAACGTATTTGGAGAAGTTTTAATTAGTTACATAGGTACACTTAGTTCATATTCAGTGGATATTTCAGAGTTACCATCAGGAGTTTATATATTGAAACAGGGTGTAGGTTCAAATTTAATTCAGAAAAAATTCATTAAAAATTAGATAAAACTCAGATGAAAACAAAAAATCAATTTACTAATTTCATTATGTGAATAGCAATATTTCTCCCTGCATTTTCAGTCTGTCAAAATTTCGTTCGGGCAAAAAAATGAGTGGGATATCGGCTGATGTTGGTAACTCTATTACTTGAATAAATGGTAGATAATATGGCTTCAAATAGAGGTTAATAACAAAATAATTTTTAATCGTAATGCAATTGCTTACCTTCAGGCAACAAACATTTCCTCAAATTATGAATAATAAGGAACTAATAACAAAATTTTACATGTCTTTTGCTAAAGCTGATGCAGATGAAATGATAAATTGCTATGATTCAATAATTACATTTACCGACCCGGCCTTTGGCACATTAAGTAGCAATGAGGTTAAAAATATGTGGCGTATGCTTATTGAAAGAAGTAAAGGAAATTTGGAAATCACATTTGATAATGTTGAAGCAAATGATAAAACTGGTTCGGCAAACTGGACAGCTATTTATTTTTATGGAGATACTCAAAGGAAAATTACAAATAAGATTTCGGCTAAGTTTGAATTCGATAATGGTAAGATAATTAAACATACAGATCATTTTAATTTATGGAAATGGACCCAACAAGCCTTCGGTTGGAAAGGGTATTTATTTGGGTGGACTTCGCTTATGAAAAAAAAGATTCAGTCGCAAACAGCTTCCTTATTACAAAGTTACAGCTCAAATTAAAAAAGGTAATTGATTGGTGAAGCTCATAATAAGAAATAGTTCAATAAATTATTTAAATATTTACTCTAATTTTGATGGAATAATTAAGCTAAAAAACAAGCTTACCAAAGAAGAAATAAATGTGAAAATATATTTTGGTAAAAACTTGTTGCGTTATAAAAATGCACAATGTCAAATGGATAAAATATCTTATAAAGTAATTAGTCTTCAATAAATTTAATGTCGCATAAGCCTTAAAACATGAATGTGAAATGTATAGCAGCAAATGGATGAAAAACCATTAAAACAGTTAATCAAATCCAAAAAAAGCCTCCGACTTATCGGAGGCTTTTTTATTTGTAGCTATATCATAGCTACAAATAACGTCTCTAAAAATCATTCATTTGCGCAATTCTAAAAATATTATAGGTGAGATGATAAAACATCAACGTACAAAATGTGGCTTTACTCAAAGTGAATTAGCCTCTAAATTAAATATTGATAAACAATATGTTTCTAAACTCGAAAACGGAAAAGTAAACATGACACTCGATTATCTAGATAAAATAATTAAAAAATTAGGGGATAATCATCAAGATTTCTTCCAACTGGGGGCCAATCGAATTACTAAAAAACAAAGCTAAATGCATCAAACTGAATACCGTTATGGAGCAATATGAAAAAATAAATTCCGAACTCGAAGAACAGCTATTATTTATCACTCACGAAACAAATTGCTGCATAAAGCAGGCCGAACTTTCAGTCCCCATTTGCGCTAATGCCCTTGATGCGATTAAGAAGCGCGTGTACAAATTACCTTTCAAATCACCTAAAGACGAAATTTTCTTCTTCAAGTATCTTAAGCCAAAAATATCTTCTAGGTTAATTTATCATGTTCAGGTGTTTAATATTGAAACCCGTAAACCTTCCGGAACAAATCAACAACAAAAAAAGTATCTTTCGCGCCAACTAAAAAATATTAATCGCTTCGTTGAAGAAAATCTGGAATTTCACCAGTATTACCGAAGTAATAGTGTGTTCTTAGATGAAAAGTATTTTATACGTGGCAAAGCTGACCTGCATCTAATTCTCAATAATGGTTTTTATAATTACGATCCCAATTTCAACACCTCCCACGATCATATGGTTGCCCTCATAATTGCAAACGATAGGTTAACTATTTACATTCGTGATGAGATCAATAAATTAGAAAGGCAAAACAAATTAACAGATCAACAACAACATAACAATCCTAAATTCACATGGACAGATTCTAAAACCTACCTCGTTGAACTCATATATGCACTCCACGCCATAGGTGCTATCGAAAACGGCAAACCAGATATAAAAGAAATAGCAACAACGTTCCAAAGGGTTTTCAATATCGATCTTGGTAATTACTATCACGCTTACATCGAAATCCGAAACCGTAAATCCGGCCGCACAAAATTTTTAACCCTTCTTCAAGAAGCCCTCACCAAAAAAATGGACGAACAAGATGGTAAGTAGTCTCCCTCTCCGGTTGCTGAGCGGAGTCGAAGCATTTTTCTTTCCCAACTAGGATAATAGTACGAAACAAAATAAATCATTCTATACATTTTTGCGCCATAAACATTTATTATGGCAATAGACATCTTAACAAAAGACGATTTAAACAGTTTTAAAAGCGAACTGTTCGCAGAACTAAAGAGTATTCTGAAGATCAAAAACTCCCATCCTCAACAAAAGGAGTGGCTAAAATCCTACGAGGTACGTAAGCTCTTAAGTATTTCTCCTGGTAAACTTCAAAACATGCGTGTTAACGGCACTATAGCCTTTACGCAAATTGGTGGTTTAATGTTTTACAAGTACGATGATATTGTAAAACTCATGGAGGAAAACAAAAGTCAACGACCATTAATTGCACGGTATGGCAAATGAATTACATCATTCATTTAAACAAAACCTTCGCCATTTTTTGTGAGGACGAGAGGTTAACCCCCTTTCATGTAAGTCTGTATTTTAGTTTGTTCCAGTATTGGAACATGGCCAAGTTTCGTAATCCAATTTCAATTAGTCGCGATGAATTAATGCGCGCTTCAAAAATTGGCTCTGTAAATACATATATCCGAAGTATAAAGGATCTGCATAACTGGAACTACATAAAATACATCCCCTCTTACAATCCGCAAAAAGGGTCACAGGTTTACCTGTACACATTTGATAATAGTAGTAATAATAGTAACGATAACAGTAATAATAATGGTTCTGATATATCTAATAATAAAGGCTCTGATAAAGCTAATAAGAAAGGTGCTGATAATACTGGTGAAAAACCGGTGATACCTTCTATAAACAGTTTAAACAATACAAACAAACTAAACATTAAAAACGAAGATGAGCACAAGCGATCAAAAAATTCTAACAAATCTATTTCTCTTCATGGTCGGAAAACTAATGGAGGAAGAGGGTCAAAAAAAGTTGAGGCGCCAGCCGAAATCCCGAGCGTTAGCCTCGGGAAAAAAGATTCCGGCCAAAAAGAAAATGCAAACTCTACCCCGTCGGTTGCTGAGCTTGCCGAAGCACCAACCCTCAACGAAATCAAGATCTATTTTGTCGAAAACAAATGGCCGCTCCTTGAAGCTGAAAAGTTCTTCAATCACTATGAGAGTAACGGTTGGTTGGTTGCCGGAAAAACCCCAATGAAAAACTGGAAAGCCTCATCCGCCAACTGGATGATTAACTCAAAAAACTTTGGTACTGGTAAATCACCCCTCTCCTTGGGAGAGGGGAAGGGGGTGAGGCCAGGTAAACTCCAAACCTCAAACGATAAAAACTATGCAGACCCATTATGATTACGATAAGGCCATCGAATGGTTGTGCCAACGTGGTAAGGAAAACTATGGCGGACATTTCACAATTCTTGATAGTGATCGCGAGCTCATCATCAAACTCATTTGCTATTTTCTTAAAGACGAACCAAAAATGAAACACTATGAAATTAATCCAAACAAAGGAATTCTCCTCAATGGGCCTATCGGTTGTGGTAAAACCTCCTTAATGTCGCTCATGCGATTTTACGAACCGGCCAATCAACGTTTCAATATTAAATCATGCCGCGATATTAGTTTTGATTTCATTCAAAGCGGTTATGATGCCATTCATCGTTACAGTCGCCGCTCATTCGAGCAGCACAATCCTTTAACCTGGTGTTTTGATGATCTTGGTACCGAAAGTAATTTGAAGTATTATGGCAACGAATGCAACGTAATGGCCGAGGTTTTGCTTTCAAGATATGATCTATTCGTAAGTCGCAAGCTCCTTACTCACCTAACAACAAATCTAAGCGCAAGTGAAATCGAAGAACAGTATGGCAATCGCGTTCGCTCACGCCTAAGAGAAATGTTCAACCTCATAGCATTCGATAAAACAACTAGAGACAAACGAAAATAAATCCATTTTGCATCTTCTTCCCCTCTCCAAAGGCGAGGGGACCGAGGGGTGAGGCTTAAAACTAAAGTAAATATGAAAACAACAAACACACCAGGCCCCGATCTACGTGATTACAGCCAATTAGAAAAAGAAAACAAATTAGTATTATCTTACTTAACTATCCGAAAGCTCATTGGTATATTGGGTTTTTTCTTTCCATTAATCTTAGTCCTCGGTTCCATTATTTTTGGACATTGCAATCATATCGAAATTTCAATCAGTAATTATTACCATACCAACATGCGCGATGTGTTCGTTGGTTATGTGTGTATACTCTCCATATTTTTATTCTCTTACAAAGGATATGATATAGCAGATAGAGTTACATCAGCCCTCACCGGAATATTTGGAGTAATCGTTGCGTTAATGCCAACTAACTTAAAAATCAGTAATGGCATCATTCCACAATGCAACATTTGGTGTGATGTTGAACGGCATTCAGTAATCGGAACAATTCACCTCATCGCAGCAGGCTTATTTATTTTAGGAATGGCATACTTCACTTTATTTCTCTTCACCAAAGGTGAAACATATCCTACAGCTCAAAAGTTAATCAGAAACAAAATTTACAAAGGCGCCGGCTACGTAATGATCACTTGCGTCGCTATCCTTAGTATATTTTTCCTCTTGCCAGATAACATTAGTCAACCACTCCTCAAATACAAACCCGTCTTTTGCCTCGAAACTATCGCATTCGTAGTCTTCGGCTTCTCATGGCTGGTAAAAGGAGGGGTGTTATATAATGACAAATAAATGGAACTATTCTTTTCAACTGAAGTTTATTTACTTTTTAAGAGATAAAAATTGTTCAAAGAAAATTTTAGCATACGTTTTCCCATAATAATTTATTAATGACTTACTACTTAATAAGATTATCAAATAAATTAGAGCAAGCAGAACAGCAGTAAATTGTAGGGCTCTATTTTCGATAGCGACTGAATAAAATATTGTTCCAATTGAAAAAATAAAAGCAAGCAAACTTCCTCCTATAAGATTTCGCATGAAGCCATATTCAATGTTGTGCTGAAGTAAGAGACGATTATCCCTCAGATCATTTCTCCCCAGCGACAAACATGAGGCAATTAATTTTCTTGCTCGAAGCTCATCAACTTTTTCAGCATCAAAATCTAAAAGATTAATATTATAATATTGTTGTATTCGTTCACGAATTGTGTTTTTTATACTCTCTTCTAAAGTTAGATCATAGCCCATTAATTGATTTACCGTTGGCATTTTTAGTTCGTCATGGAAATATATTCTTTGAAATACCTCCTTTGCCAACAGCCGATTAATCTGTACCATTAAAAATATCAGAGCCCCGGATATACCAATGTTAATAAGAATCTGAAAAATTGAACTTAGTGGTATAAGGCTATTAGCATTGTTAAGTAAGAAAAAGTTAGTTAACACTAATAGTGGAATACAAGTTAAAAGTGTAGGGAACAAACGTGCGTTTAAATAATATTTCGTTATCATAGCTTATTCAAATATAAAAGGTAATATTTTTCCATTGGACACAATAATTGACAGGGTTGGAATTGGAACTTTATCGTTAATTACCTTTAGCTCTGCAACATTTGATCTATCCTGTCCGCTTAATGAATCAAGACCCATTGGATGCGAGTGCCATTCACCAATATAGCCAATTAATCCCCCTGTTCTTTTTTTAATTTCATCAATTGCATTTGGCAAATTGTGTACCCCTCGATAGAAACATGCACATTCAGCAATGCTATCCGAAGGAGCGTCAATTAGGTCAAAAACATGCACAACCTTTGTTTTATAATTTACCAGACCAACTAACACGCCGGCTGCTTCTTTAGGTTTTAAAATACTGGAGGCTTCATGTATCCTACTACTAATCCCATCTGCCATTCTAATATTCCAACTTTTATCATTTATGCATGCATAGTTTTCAAATGGCTTTACTATAACTAAATTGCTTTTTACGATATATGGAAATTCATCCGAACGATTGTTTAAATAAACATAACCATAATTAACTTTTGCGGTATCGGATATTAATTTTGAAAAAATAGCGGCATGCAAAGATATATCATCATCGGCTATTAATACTGTAGTTGAACTACATCCTAAGCCAACTGGTAAGTTTTCCAACTCTGTTGTCGAATCATATTGTCTCCATGCTTCAATCTCTGGATATGATAGCGCTGCAAAATAGGTATAATTAACAAGGTCATCAATGCGCGGATTTCTGTCCTTGCCTTCTTTGTATAAAAGCCCTAATGTGCCTTTGTGCACAATTTCAGCTCTAAATAAAAGTTGGTTTTGAATGTTTGGATTTACTGTAAGCCAATTTTGCACATTCAATGACGCAGTCGAATCTACAATAACTTGGTGTTCATTAAAATCAGATGCCTCTAATGTCAGAAGATCCTGAGGTATAGCTTTTAAATTTTTTGTTTGTTGAACTTCGAAATAGTCTTGCGCTTCTTTAATAAGGGCAACTGCTTTATTTTTACCAAGTCGACCGCTATGCAAAGAATGACGAGCAAGATTATGATGTAAGAAAATATCTTTGTCAACAATGGTCATTTTATTATTACCGCCTCTTAAATTATGCATAAAAATTTTAGATCCTAGTGCACCACCACCTAAAAATAATATTTTTTCTCTATTTTCTTTACCGGAAATCCTACTTGCCAATTCGGAAGTAAAAGGCTCAATATGGCTTTGGTTTTTTACTTCGGCATTTTTTGGTATTTTCATTCCTTGTACATTAGACCCTAAAATTGTAAAATTTAAGAACTCTACATCGCCTTCATATCCCACAATTTTTTTCGGCCTTTTTAAAGCCAATATTACAGGTATACGCCTTCTAGTATTAAGTTTGTTAGTTATGTAAAATTTTAAAGCCAGTTTTATATCGATTGAAAATTGATCACAGAAGTTTTCGAAATCTTCAAGTGTTTTTGGTAAATCAGTTTGATAATCTGAAAACGTTTCTTCTTTATCTGACCAACATAAAATCGAAAGTATTGGGTTTTCAACAGGCTTTAATTTTTTTAATTCGGCCATAGCTTCAAGCGTTACTTTTAACGCAATCAAAGGTAGCGCTTCAAAACTTTTATAAGATAACCCATCCTTTGAATTAGCCCCAACAGATCCAAATAAAATAGCAAAATTAAATTCTGGTGCTACTGAATTTTTTTTAGTTACAATTTCATACAATTTATTATACTGATATGAATGAATACCATTATAAGAATCCAACCTAGTAGGATCAAATTCATTGCCGTCTGTACCTAATAAACCGGACCCAGCTTTATAAAGCCATAACTTAATACTATTTATAAAGCCCTCAATCGTATGTTCAGCAAACCAATCGTTTTGGCCATTTCTATTAATACATAAAACCGCTTGGTCAGCTACGGCATATAAATGTGGTAGTCTTGTTTTCGGAAAATCCTTGCGATCACTATGAACTTTTGGTGCAATAAATGGATAATAGTTTTTTGAAACCATCAATAATAAAGGCTCTACTTCTCTTATATCAATATCATCCACCGTGCCACCGCTCGGTAGAGACACTTCTATCGTAATTGGTATTGCAACCCGGCCAGTATCACCATCAAACAATTTTCCTCCGGTATATACACCCAAATCCTTTAACTTGGATATTAGAAAGTTTATAGCAGGGCTTAATGTGCCTTTATGTTCAGATAGAGAAGTACTATATAAGTTATCCATGTTTAATTACGGTAGAAGCTGCCCCTGTGCCGCCTGCTGAACCAATTGAATTAGAATTTGTCGTTTTTGGTGGTCTTGAAGGGCCTTTAGCTGTAATAATAAACTCAATAGGTTGCGGAGTCTTGTCGTTAACATCATCGGTATCAGTATTAAGAAACTTATCTTTCCCAACCTTCTTTATATACTCTTCCTTAGCTTCGTAGTGTGGTGGATTATCATCATCATCAATAATTTCTTTACTGGATGCTATTACAATTGCATTCTTACGTTTGTAATCTAAGACCTTCAGTGAATTCTCTTTTGGATCAGGATGTTCATCCTGAGGCGTTTCATTAAAAAATGACCAGGAGCAATGATGAGGAGCTAAAAACAGATCCCAATCCAAGGCTTTTTGTGTTTGATGATTTTTCTTTCTTTCAGTTTTCTCTAAAATTACTTCCCATGACTCATGATCCGAATCTCCACCAAACATTGCTAAACAAATATATTCAGTATCAACGGCGTGATTTTTAAAACGAGCCTGAAATACAATACTAGGAGTGTTTTTATTGTTAGCATCTTCTATTTGAACTTTAAAAGGTGCATGGATGAAAATTGAAAATTTATTCTGCTCCTTATTATTGATGTTAGTAACAACTGTTCCTGGAGTTTGACGCAAATGATCAAGATCTTTATAATCTTTATTAGCGCCGTCATATCCAATAATGTAAATACGATTACCCGGTTCATTTCTGTTTGGATCTTTATCTTTATGTAGCTTAAGACGGCGTTCTGCTTCGGTTTGTACGATATCCTCGTCGTCGTTAGAAGATTCCTCTGCAATCATTGGGGAAAACCATAGCTCGTCTATAATAATTTCACCATCTTTTCTGTTTTTTTCACCATACTTTTTTGGATCACCTTGGTAAAAATTATTTTCGAATCCTCTGCAATGATCTTCATCTCCATGAGTAAGAACAAATACATCAACATAAGGATTACTATTTCTTTTTTGTATGGAGTTTAAAAGATCTTCTTTCACATCATACATAGTTTTATCTTTATCACCTTTTGATCCTTCACGAATGTTACAATCCACTAAGATGGTTGTATTATCTTCAAGTGTAATTAGTGACATATCACCATTGCCTGTTGGGTAGTATTTTATTTTTGCATTCATAATTAATTTTGATTTTCTATTATTAATAATTGATTGTATTCTGTTCTCATTAACATTAATTGTTCTGTTTCCATTTTTAAGCGTATTTCGAAAGTTGTTATTAACACGGGTTCAAAACAATTTTTTTGGCACTCTCTCATTATAAAATACTCTTTTAGTATCTGCAAAGTAAGATTAAAATCGCCCAATTTGTTTTTAACTATTATGCAAACAGCATTAAAGCTTAATGAGGCAATGGTTATTATTGTAAACACAGCTTCAAAAAAACTGAAATTAAATACCGCATAACACATTATACTTATACCTATTATCATTCCTATTATTGAAATTTTTACCCATCTGAAAAACCTCAGCGACTTTTGAATTATATCGTCATTAAGTGCTCTTAGTTTTTCGACTTCGGTGATTAGATACCCGATCATTGATTCTTTTTCTACGATATCCCTTTGAAGCTCTTCACGCCTGAACGTGACATCATCTTGATAGTTTTTAACTTTTTCGCTTTGTGAGGCCTTATAAATTATCCAGAGAACAACCAATAATAGTCCTAAAAGAAACCAACCTAAAAAATTATTTTTATTTTTCATAATTATATCTTTGCTTTCTAATTATTAACCTAGATCTTCTATTCCTGCATTAGGCGCATCCCTTTTAACTGCTGCAATTCCATTATCTCTGGCTTGTGACGAATTATATACCTCACTTCTGCCAACTATTTCTCCGTTAGCGGCTAAAAGATTAAAACTATATCCTGCCGCAGTACTTCGTTTATCATAGCGAAGATCCCAAGATGAATTACTCTTTACGGAAATAATTCCATTTTGGCACGATTGTTTACTTATGTAACCTTCTCCGCCTAAGATAATTTCGCCGTTAGCAGCTCGTAAGCGAAAATAAAACTGACTATTTGCACTACTTTTGAAGATTTGAAATTTTGGATTGTTCATTTTTTTTGTTTTTGATTATTAGTGAATATTAAATCCATCGGTGGCTACAATAATAACATTGTAACCTTTCCATTGATTTTTTTTAATTAGTCCCTTTATTTTTTCTGAAACAATTGGATGGTTTTTATCGATAGCAACTTCAATTACAGGAATATTGTCCTTATTGATTACACCAATACCATTCACACCATCCCAAAGAATGATCTGTTTTTCCAATTCGTTCTTAGCTTCTTCTATATTCATAATTTATTATTTTATAGGGTAACCCCATTGTTTTAATTGTTGTACAACTAGAGTTTGGTGATTGGCAAGTGTCCATGTTCCGTTACCTGCAAAAAGTAATCCTACCAGTGCATTATCAGTACGCGATTTAATTATGGATCCTGAATCGCCTCCGGCACTAAAACTATGCCCGGCAATTCCGGTAGTTATTTGTATTTGATCAACAAAAACAGCGTTAAAACCACCGTAGTTAATTTTTGAAGTATAATGTAAAGAACGCACAATGCCATTAGTCACTCCGGTTGTTGCTCCTCGTTTGTACACCTTCTCTCCAATAAAAGGTGTTCTATAGCCAGCAGAGTTTTTGGGTATCGGATTGCTAAAACCATGTAATTCCGCAATAGCTAAATCTAATCTATTTGCACCATTAGTAATAGGTACATAGTTATCCAAAGTGCCTATTCTTACAGCAGACCCGTCTAATGAGTATATTGCGTCGCCTACATTTGCATTATTGCTATCTGCTAAAACGTGGTTGTTACTGATAATACATGGATTTTCATTTTTATTTCGAGGTAGTAAAAAGAAACCTAGTGATCCATAAGAGTTTCCAGCGAGGTTCACATGCCCAACTTTATTTCCTGGGTTAAGGGTTAAGTGTGCATTGTATTTTTGCTTCGGTCTTATTTGTATATAGGCTTCATTGATCATAAGCTTTCTACAAATATCATTTTTCAAGCAGCTGCAAAATGCTTGAGATTTTGTTAAACCTGAGTCAATTCCAATCTCTAAAATATTTCCGTTTAATAGTCCAACTGAAATTATATCATTGGCATAATTTGCGTTTGAATTAAATCCCGTAAACGCGGAGGATTTTTGAAAATGGTTTTGCGCCGATTCATTAATAAATCCGATACCATTTGTGTTGGTACCTAAAAGGACCTCTTCAATAAAACTTTTTCCGTTGTAAATATTTTTCATTTGTTTCTTGTTTAAATTAGTATTGCCTGAGCTATTATTAGCTTAGTTAAATTATTTGTTTTAGGGTGATACAGTGCCTGCCGCACAGTCATCAAGCTGTGTTGATAATAGTGTGACCAGAAATTCTCTCACATAGTGCCCCATTCCAATCTTGTTGGTAGGGACATTTGTACGGCAACTTGTCAGTTTTTCTTAAGGAAGGATTTTTATTAGTATTTGTATCTTTAATTTACAATACTATCTTTGCGACGTTATTTTGACTCAAAAACAAAAAAACAGAATGTGCAAAAAAGGAGCAATCCCTAGAAAAACGTAAGCTGCGAAGGTTTTATGTTAGCATTCTATCGGCCCTTGATGTTTCCGCATCCGGGGCCATTTTTTTACTTTATATGTTTTAAATTAATAATTCCGTTCATTTTACTCAATTTTGGTGCCATTTGTTATTTAATGTTAAGTTCTGCCAATTAGACACTTTTTAACTCAAATCCGTATTTATAGCTGATCCCTTTAAACCCTTCAACATTCTTCTGCCATCCGCTTTCATCGTGGCTCACATCTACAATTTTACTTGTATTCATAGGTTTAAACTTGTCGGCAATAATTTCCATCACTTCTAATTCCTCCCTCGAAAACAAACCTGCATTAAATTTCCGATCATTTCTCGGCATAAAATGCTCACCTATTTTTCCGTCGCTAAACTCTGTATATACTATATCAATATGATCTTTGTTCGCCGCATAATCAAATAAGGTTCCAAAATTCTTAGGCACGGGTCCCAGTTGTATGGCCATATACCTGGCGCCGCTAATTGAAAAACAGCTCTTTTTAAAGTTTAAAAAATCCGAGTAAAACAACACTTTATTCATTTTTGTTTTATATGGCTCCAGTCGTTCTGTAAAAAACACAACCATCTCCACGAACTTATCTAGCTGCGGAATTTTAAACCCGGTATATTCGTCCGGCAGTTTGTCCCCCATCATATATACTTCAAGGTCAACATCAAAAAAATCTTTTTCAAGATCTTTTACCTCTTCAATTATTTTTATTCTTTTTTCAAGTTCACCACCTTCATAAGTTCGGCTCAATTTTAATAGCTTAAGAAATTCTTCGGGATCTTTTGCAAGCTGAATAAGCCTGGCATTCGACTCACTGGGAATTTCACCACTCTCATAGTTTCTGTATACGTTAATTCCAAAGCCTAATATTTCCGACATTTTTGTTGCTGGTAACGCATACTTATTGCGTATAGCAATTATTTCTTCCGGAAAAGGCAAATGGTGTTTAGCTCTGTACTGGTTATACAATTGGTTTAAATTTATTTCATCGAGCTCCTGCGTGGTGTATTTATCACCGGTGATCGGGTGTTCGTAATAATGATACCGCACGCCGAACTCTTCCTTGCGAAAGGTTAAAGCCTTGTTCTCTATCTTCAAGGTCTTTCCTTTTTCTGTAAATGAATTTTTCATGCTACAAGTTTTTTAAATGGATAATTTATTTTTTGATCTGAGGGACAAAATGAAACACATATCGCTTCTGCTCCGTACCAACCTACAATAATTTTAATGCATATTTCTTTACTCTTATGGGTTTTTCCAAAAATCCAAACGGTCGAACCGCATACTTCATTAATTACTGGCCCATCACTATAATCTTCCTCTGTAATACCATCTATGATTTTATTTCTCTCTTCAGTACGCATCTCTAAATTGGCAAGCATTTGGGCATTGCCATGCTCGGTAAAATATACCTCCCAGGCACTTGCCTTCTTCTCTCTAAAATCCTCCAGAAATTGCGTAACTTTGTCCATGTTCGTACTCGGTCTTTAACCATTCTCTAACAAATATACTTAATTTAAATGAGTAATGCAACATTAAAGTTGTTTTTAGTGTTAAAATATGCATTATTATAAACTTTTAAATGAAATAATAAATAATCTATACCATTTTAGTATAATTATATCAATATATTAAATAAATATAGTATATTTGTATACTTATATAATATGTAATCTCAAGTACGCCTATTCTGTATAATGAAGCAATTAAACAACATAGCAGCTTTCGTAAAATACAATCGCGAAAAACTAAACCTTACTCAGGAACAATTGGCAGATATGTCTGGAGTAGGAATACACTTTATTCGAGATTTAGAACAAGGTAAACCCTCGCGCTTTGATAAAGCCGATAAAGTTTTGCAAGTATTCGGCTTTCATCTTGCCCCCACCGTAAACAGTAATGATCCTTGGGGTATTTGGCTCAAGTATTTAAATAAACCTGTTACAATAACAAAAAAAAACAAGCAGGAAGTAGTAGGATGGCTCATGGAGGAAGTAAGAGATGAAACAGGAGTTATTATTGCTTGGAAAATAGTTCCAAATCTTAAAGCAATGGAATGGCAAAGAACTAAAGATAAATCTTTGTACGTTGAGGTAAAGCAAAACGATATTGAAAAAATTCATGAACAATTAGTATAATGAACAACAAGGGAAAAGTAAAACTTCATGAAGCACTTGCCGGTTATGTTTGGCAGGACGAAAATGGGTATTGGTTTGAATACACCGATGAGTATTTTAAAAACCCCAAGTATGGCCCTGTTAGCCAAACCTTGCCGGTAACTCAAAAACAATATCACGACTCAAAATCTATGATTGCTTTTTTTGATGGGTTAATCCCTGAGGGTTGGTTGTTGGACATAGCCCTCGATAATTGGAAGATTAATGAAAAGGACAGAATGGAATTATTACTTACAGTTTGTAAGGAATGTATTGGGGCTATAAGTATAGAAAAAGAATAATGGTTGAAAATGTAAATAGATGTTTGTACTGCTATCAAAAATTAGGTGATGGCGAAAATGGTTTTCATTCTAAATGCAGTAAGTTGTTTTTTGAGCTTCCCGCTCCACCTTCTTTGTCATTAACGGAAAATGAATTGAATGATCTCGCAAAACAAATCGTAAGCAGTAGTGTAACAATTCCAGGTGTTCAACCCAAACTGTCCCTTGGTATTCAACGAAATTCACAAGATCCTAAAAAATCAAGACTTACAATCGTAGGTTTATGGGGAGAATATATTTTGAAGCCTCAAACACCGCGTTTCAAAAATTTACCTGAGAATGAAGATTTGATAATGCACTTGGCGCAACTTGCAGGTATTGAAACTGCCGAGCATACTTTATTAAAAATAGAGTCTAGTCAATTAGTTTATATTACTAAAAGATTCGATCGTGTTAAAAATAAAAAAGTTCCTATGGAAGATTTTTGTCAACTATCGGGCTTATTAAGCGCGGATAAATACAAAAGCTCTATGGAAAAAGCGGGTAACATCATCAATACATACGTTAGCCCAACAGCAAAAACGCTTGATACGATGAGGTTTTTTGAAGTAGCATTGTTTTCGTTCTTAGTTGGAAATTCAGATATGCATCTAAAAAACTTTTCTATTATTAAAAACGAAGAAAACCAATACCGTTTATCTCCTGCTTACGATTTGCTTTCAAGCAATGTGGCAATGCCGGCTGATAAAGAACAAACAGCGTTAACCCTTCATGGCAAAAAAAACAGAATAAGAAGACCAGACTTTGTTTCTTTTGGTACAAAAATTGGATTGCAAGAAACGGTAACAGAAAAGATTTTAAATAAATACAACAATGAAATGCTTGAGAGGTTCACGGAATTTACTTCTATTAGTTTCCTCCCTGATGATTTAAAAGAAGAATTTATTTCTCTTATGAAATCACGCTTTGCTATTTTATAACCGAATATTTGTAAAAAAAATGCATTATGTTGTCCAAGAAGCTAACATTAGGAAATGTTCAAGAAACAAAACAAATTTTCACTAGAGCATTTTATGCTAGAGGGTTCGATGTTGTTGAGCAATTAGAAAAGTTTCCTCATTTTAAATTATTTTTTTCCAATAACCCTTCCGAACTAAAAGCAATTGGCGAAGGTAGTTCCAAATCTGGAGTAACGCCTTTTTTTATTGATTTTAAAAGAGATCCCGATGCAAAAGGTTATTTCATTCCGGAATCCAAAAAGGTCTGCCCTAAATTCGATTATTATTTATTAGTACCAAGCTTTGCCGTTCCAATAGAAAAGATCGATTTCTTTTTCGAATACAAATAACCGCATTCCTCCGAACAGGTAAAAAGGTGTTCGTCAGCTTCTGCAAAGCAAAATGATGCGCCAAAACAAAACAGCATTTGCTTATGTGTTATTTTTTAAAGGTTTAAGCAAAAGCTGTTTTGCCAAAGGTTGCTAAAGCAATTTTGTCACACATTTTGCAATTTGCACGAGCTTCCTCACGGCAGCCTTTTCCGTCCTTAAAGCCACTTCGTCTCTCTACGTCTCCATTGCACCCGCGTTCCGCTGGGTTCCATTGCGCCTCGTTCGCCTCAGTCGCTTTAAGTCCGCCGGCTGCCAATTTTATGCTCGCCTGCTGGTCGCTCGGGCATCGGTTAAGGCAGCGCAAACCTCTTGGCGGCAGATAATTTATTTTATGTTTGCGCTTTGCCTTAACCTCGTTTTGCTATCGCGTGGCATAAATCAAAGCCCCTGCGGGACCTTTATTTAATTTGCCACGCTTGCAAAATAGGTCGGCCCCGCGCTCATCGTTCCTCTTCGCACTCCAGGCCTTCCCACCCTCGCTCCACTCGCAAGACGGCTCGCAAGCACAGTGGCTGCAAACCATTCCGTTCAATCGCCGCGCCTTTCAGGACGCACCTCAATCACTCCACTATTTGCATCCACTTTTCCTAACGCACTGCCGCAGGCGCTTTTACCTGAATCAAATTTTTCGTATCTTCAACTTTCTTAAAAGTACTTCAATGCATACAAACCGAACATATGTTATAATCTTTTTGATTTTCAGCTTTGTTTCAAATTCACAATCCGATTTCAAAAAATACGCCCATGTTCAAGATAGCCTTACTGTTAAAGCATACGAAGTTCGTGACAATAAGAAATTCGAGAAGATACTTTCCGATTTTCTTGTGAAGTATACCAAATTAGCCGATAGTACAAAAAAGGAGAATAAAAACTATGTCGCCGGTATGTATTATAACCTCACTTGTCTGTACTCAATTCAAAACAATAAACCTTCAGCCATTTCCAATTTTAATAAGGCGCTTCAGTTTGGTTATCGCGACTATTACCACATTCTCGAAGATACCGACCTCGATAACATTCGGGACGAAGAGGGCTACAAAAAAATAATTTCAGGTTTAAAAGAAACTTGCGATTATCAATTCATTCTTCGCCGTGGAGAAAAGTATAATCTTTCAGACAACCGCTCCTTCCCTAAATTCACTTATCAATCTCTTGATAATTCAAATCTCGTTGCATTAAAAAAAGCATTTAATCTCGATTCCGTGGCCGGCACCGGTAACGAAGTTTCAAAAATTCTTAATCTCCTTCACTGGATTCATAATTTGGTTCCACACAATGGCAGTCAAGATAATCCTGCCGTTAAAAACGCCATAAATATGATCTCGGTTTGCAAAAAGGAAGGCAGAGGCTTGAATTGCCGTGGTATGGCCACTGTTTTAAACGAGTGTTATCTCGCCATCGGAATTAAATCAAGATTTATTACTTGCTTACCCAAAGATAGTTTAGGTATCGATGAAGATTGCCATGTAATAAATATGGTTTATAGCACTTCTCTTAAAAAATGGCTGTGGATCGATCCTACTTTCGACGCTTACGTTATGAATGAAAAAGGCGAATTGCTGAGCATTGAAGAAGTTAGGGACCGAATTATCAACGACAAACCTCTTATTTTAAATCCTGATGCAAACTGGAATCATAAATCTTCACAAAGCAAAGAATATTATTTGCTAAACTACATGACTAAAAATTTATATATGTTACAATGTTCTCTTAGTAGCGAATATGATACAGAAACAAAATCTGTCGGTAAAGAAATAAATTACATACAGTTATTACCACTTGAATATTTCAAACAACCAAAAGAGAAAACAATTTCTCAAAATACCGAATCAAAGTTTTCTCACATTACGTATTACACCAATAACCCTTCCGCTTTTTGGCAAGCCCCTTAATTTTATTTTTTTAAATTCAATTTATGAAACATCTACTGCTCCTTGTATTAGTTTTTTCAACAAATCTAATAATTGCACAATCAACCATAAAAATACAAGGCAAAAATTGCCCCATGGAAGGTGATGCTCAAATGGAGGATGAAATAAAGCAAAATCCATTTAAAAATAGATACACATTTCCAAAGAAAAGCGATGTTGATGAAACAATTGATATTAACTATCTTTTAAAGGCGAAAGGCAGTGATGCGAAATTATCACAGGACATGGCCGTTAAAATTACTGGTTATGTTCGTCTTGTAAAAGCAGGTTCAAAAGAAACGTGCAACTGTCATGCCTCTAAAGTAGCTTTTCAAGATACACATATCGAAATCACACCAACAAAAAAAAGTAAAGGCATAAAAAATATATTAATAATTGAAGTTACACCACGCATCCGAAAACTTCTATTAGAAGATGGGGAGGATTGGTCAACTTCTGAGCTAAAAGATAACATTGAAGGTAAAATGATAACATTTACTGGGTGGTTGTTTTACGATGGTTCTCACGAAGACGAGGCCTATGCAAATGATACCAAAAATAAAATTGGTAAAAAAAATTGGCGTGGCACTTGCTGGGAAGTTCATCCGGTAACAGCAATTGAAATCATAAATTAAACCAAGCCTTTTATTTCTAATGATTATTTTAATCGGATAAACCAATTAAAAACAATAATCATGAGTGTAGAAATCGCAACAAAACAAGATCTGCAGAATTTTAAAATCGAAATTCTCGAGCAAATTAAAAAACTGATCTTAGAGCCAGGATCGCAAACAGAAACCCCAAAGAAATGGATCAAGTCCCATCAAGTTCAGCGAATGCTTGGTATTTCTCCTGGTACCTTACAAAATCTTCGTATTAACGGCACAATTCCTTACACCAAAATTGGTGGTGTTATCTTTTACTCTCCAGATGATATTAATCTATTAATGCAAAGAAACAAAAGGAATGTTTTCAAGTAATCTCTCAAAATAAAAAAGGTCAGCAAAGTTAAGGTTGTCACCTGGCGGATTGTCAAGGTCAAGATGAATTTTGCAAAAAAAATTTTATCCTGAGCGTAGTCGAAGGGCTCCACCTCAAAATTATCTTATTGGTAATACTCCTTTCAAGTAAAATTTTTTATTGCAAAAACCTTGCACAACCGCCGTTGCCAACCTATTAAAAATGCTTTCTTTTTTAATTTTTTTACTGGGCTTTTCGTCCGGTTTTTTGTGTTTTTTCTTTGGTTTCAATTAGGCTTTTAAGGTTCATAGGCAAACACAAGTTAAGAAAGGAAAGCAAACCTTTTAAAAATTTCAATATGCTTAAGCACAAAATCAAAACACACAAATTGGGGGCAACGTATGATTGTCCGCACTTCTTTATTTTAAATAAAGGTAATCACTCTGGTAAACCAGAAAGTCACTACTGGTCTAACTGCTTTGTTTTTATCGCTGATACTTCAGCGGAAAAGGAATTTTATTATTTCGTATTTCTCGGGCTTTGGGAGCTGGGCTTTTTTAAGAAAGCTTTAATTGGTTCGGTTGTTCCATTCATTCGCTTAGGTGATTTAACTGATATTGCGGAGGAAGCGATAAACAACATCAATACCGGTAATCGCGAGTGGTCCGATGTAAGCGGCACTATAACGCAATTAGAGCAACACAAAAATAATTTGATGATGCAGATTGATTACATTCTTAAAATACGTCGCGTAATGCTTTACAACTTTATTAAAAAATAATCCTTAAGCCGGGCTTTTGTCCTGGCTGATTAAGGACATTAAATTTTATACGCAAAGGTAGCACGGCGGTAAGGCAAAAAACCAAAAGACTACGGCATAAAGCCGCCACGGATGAGTTTAATAGGGTGGCTATTTATTCCGTTTCCTTTTGGTTTTTTGTACCGCCATGCAATGAGATGCGCATAAAATTTAATACTATGCTTAAACATCCAAAAATTAAATCAGTTCAGCCTGCAGGTCAGTGCTCGTTTACAAATCATGTGCTTGTTAACAACATGCAGCTTTCACCTTACGCATTTCAACGGTATTTACGTAAAGCATCTTTGTATCTTAAACCAAATCCAAGCCTCAAAATTTATCAGTTGCCTTGTAACTGTTACGTTTGGGTTTACGCTTCTGGTATTCGCCAACTCTCCGCATTGCCTTTTTAGGTTTTGCGATTGAAATTGTATTAATTGGGGTATTTATTTAATCCGCAGAGAATCACAGTGAGCTGGCTCTGTAAAACTTTCAAATGGTAAGACTTCAACCAAAATACTATCTTTTTGAGTGAATTCTATGAATACAAATTTGTCGTTAAAGTAGACCATCTTTAAATTATTTACAGGTCTTTTCTTCGATTTATTGAACTTACATTTAACGTACTCTGTATTCACCACATTTTCAGGCATAAGAAAACTTTTGTGAAAAGCTGAAGCGGTAAACAAAAGCAACTTCACGGAAAGGAAGAAGATGCTTACCGCAGCAAGTCCTGTCAGTAATTGTCTTAACCCATCGTGTTTGATTTTATCTAAGCTGATCCCATAAGCTTTTAATAGCGATGCAAGACTACTTAGAAATAAAGTAAGGACAATGACACTCATTGGCAGGAAAGCAAGCAAGATAATAGGACTTATTCTTTCACTTTTATACAACTCCTGAACTGCCGGCACGAATACTATGTAAATTACAAAGGATGAAATTAATAGCAAGGCAATCGTAATACCTTTCCTTTTATGCTCCTCCTCCTTAGTTCCAAGTGAAAAATGCTTATCCTTAAAAAATGAACGCGTTATTCTCAGCCCAATAAACCCGAAAAACATCAAGAACAAAATCAACGCGCCATCTGCCACTAATTGTGTTACAGAAAAGAATCTTATAAAAGCGGTTTGAATGCTAGCCAATTCGACAATTTGCCAAATACTCCCTAATACTGCTGGAAGCAAAAGAACAATGCTTAAATTCTCTTTAATATCTTTGTATGTTGGATTTTCTAATATTTTCTTCATATTACTTTGTAATAAAGGTAATAAAAAAGCCGCCTTATCTAAGGGCGGCTCAATTGATTTTAAGAATTATTTTAACGCTTCAGTTTTTTCATAAGCCATTTCATCGACACAGACACGCAGAAACTAACCACCGCTCCAAGAGCGGCAAGGATAACTGTTTTTAATATATCCGATGAACCTATGTTCACCAATACGGTTAAGGCCGTTCCTGAAACAGTACCCAGGAAAGTTCCGCTGCCTATGTGTTGATGGTCGCTCACTACTTGATCTCGCTAGTTTTAGTGGTGTAGTAGCTTTCTACGTTGGCGCATTCAGCTTCGCAAGATTTTTCCGCTTTTAGGGTAAAATAATCTTCTATCTTTTTGTCTAACGCGCGACCGGCATCTGCTTTGGTAAGCTTCGAGCTCGAAGCAATTGCATCTATCAACTCGGATTTGTTCATGTCAAAAGTTTGACCTTTCAAATCAATTTCAACTGTGGTTTCAGTTTCGCCCTGTCCAATTGATGTTGAGCGATAATCTACTTCCATTTTCGGTGTTCCGCAATCGCTTGCGCGGAAAGTGATCGCGTCCTCATCGTTTTGCGAAACGCGGTCGGTGTCCGCTTTAGTGATTTGCGCTTTGCCGCCAAAAACATTCTTTAACTTGCCGTTTTGGTAGTCAGTGGCTTTTACTTCAATTACAACATTTAAGTTTTTCTTTTTTGTATTTTCCATTTCGGTGTAAATTTTAATTATTATTACTATTACTTTTTTTTAAACGGTCCGCATTCTTCAACTGCAGCTTGGCTTACTGCCGTCGCTACACTTCCGGCTACAATAATGTAACCGGCCGCTGTAACTAGGGCTGTTGGTAATGCAACCGGGGCGGCAATAATTGCCCCGCCCGCTGCTGCCAGTATTAAGCCAAGTGTTCGCATTTTTTTGAAGAATTTGGGAGTTGGAGCGCACATCCTTTCTACGATGTTCATCTCCTCTGGTGTTTTTTCTTTGTTCATGCTTTTTCTCCTTTATGCAACCTCAACAATACTCAACGTATTGTGGGCTCCATTTTTAAGTGAATACTGAATTGTATTAACCAATTGGAAAAACTCGATCTGTAATAAATACAAATCGGTTCCTGCACCGGTTGGTGTTCCGGTAGGTGTTAACGTAATGTTGTTATTGGCTCCGTTAATAGGCATATTAACGGCATTGCTTTGAAACACCTGAGTTACACCTGTAGCAAAATTTATTCTTGCCCAAGCACCTTTAATGGTCATGTGCGTTGCACCGGTTGGGTATGCAATTTCATTGATCGGAATTAATCCGTTTATTGTAATTACACCTGTACTTGTGTTTACCGCATAAGGATTAAACAAGATACTTCCTAAAATCGCCCTGATGTTGAAATTAAAGCCCTTCAGTAATGCTTTAGCGGCTGGTAAGGCAATTGCCACGCCAACATTA
Source organism: Bacteroidia bacterium (assembly GCA_016787785.1). Taxonomy (GTDB): domain Bacteria; phylum Bacteroidota; class Bacteroidia; order B-17B0; family Aurantibacillaceae; genus Aurantibacillus. Next base: position 41,371 of record JAEUTO010000004.1, read on the forward strand.
CGATCACCTCTTACAGAGGTAGCATCAAGGTTTTTAATATCAGTCATTAATTTTGTTACACGCGAAACAACTCTGTTGTCTGCAGCGGTTAACATCATTGGACGAATTGTATCTCTTAACGTCTTTCCGGAGTTTGCAGATGCGCCAAACTCAGCTCCGTTCTCACGGGTGCGAACAAAAGCAGCGTCATTTGCGATGCGCTCGGCATCAACGCCACCTTTTTCACGAGCTAAATGGCCATCTTGTGTTTTGTAAAAAGAAATATCTCCGATTTTTCCTTTTAGTTTGATGATCCCTTTTTGTCTTGCCATTTTATAATGGTTTAATTAATAATTTATTGAACTATGTATTGCAATACATCAACCTTTATTTTATCGCGAAGAAATTCTGGTTAACACTTCAAAATTAATTTCAGTAAAATGATTTTTCAATGGGCCTTGTCCGGTCTGTTCCTTTTATGCCGTTTTGGTACACTTTGCCTGTTTCAGTATTAAAATGGTACCAATACCTTTGAGGTATGTCATAAGTATACATAAAGCATAGATAGTGTATGAAACGGTCAAAACGGGTCTGTATTTACCCAAAAGATATAATGAGGATCACAGGTAAAAGCGAAAGATATTCTCGGAGGCTTTTAGCCAGAATTAAAAAGCAACTAAACAAATCGAGTCATCAATTTCTTACTCTTGATGAATTTTCTGAATTTACCGGTATTGATATATCCACTATTGAACAAAATCTGGTTGATTAATTTTAATTTATTTTGCATCATTTTGTTGTACATGGTTAGTTCATTTATTACTTTTGAAGAACATTATTCGTTCTTTATTCTACCATAAACTGTATTAAATTAGGTTATTATGATTGAGACCTTTTCGGTTATCTCAATAAAATACTAGTCCTAAAACCATTGATATATCTAATACTACGAGCTTTTACGGGCGTTTTGCCACCCCGACAAAAGTAAAACCTTTCACGAAGTGAAAGGTTTTTTTGTTTTCAAGCGAAGCAAAAGCTCGCTTTTGCAGAGCGAAGAAAACAAAAAAACCTATTTTTTGCGTAGCAAAAAAGGTTTTGCTTTTGCACCGCCCCCCAGCACAGATCAGCGTTAGCTAATCTGGTCAGCGAAAACTTGCTTTAATGGATTAAGAAAACAAAAAAACCTATTTTTTGCGTAGCAAAAAAGGTTTTGCTTTTGCACCGCCCCCCAACCCAGATCAGCTTAGCCAATCTTATTAAAACAAGCTTTCTATCGCTAAAAAAAGCTTTTTTTTAATGAATTCAGGTAAGTAACACTCTTCTCTAGTTTATGCGCAAAAAACCTTCTAAATGGCTGGCAAATATGAATTAGATAAGTTATTTTTAATCAGTCAAATAAACATATAATGAAAAAAATATTTCTGTTAGTAGCGGTTTGTATTGTTTTTAATATAAAAGCGCAAAATCCAAATTTATTATGGAGCAAATTCGAAACAGGTAATGCAATCGTAAAAAAGGTTCTGGATTACAACAACAACATATATGTTGCGGGGATCCTTAATACCACTTTAGACGTTGATTTCGGTCCGGGTACATACACCCTTGCGCCAATTGCGGGAAACGGCACCTATGATTTTTATATGGCTAAATATGATCCGGCGGGAAATTTTTTAATGGCTAAAGGAATTGATGCCCAGGCATCCCCATCTTCATTAGCAGTGGATAAATTTGGCAATGTTACACTTACCGGAACTTATTTTGTGAACGGTGATTTTGATCCGGGACCTGGCGTGAATACGCCACTTACAGCCGGTTACCAATCTTGTTTTGTCGTAAAATATAACTCTCAATTTAATTTTAAATGGGCGCATGTGTTAAATGTCGACCTTCAGATAGGGTCTACTCACACACCACCTCATACTACTAAAATTATAACCGATTCCATTGCCTGTGGTGTTTATGTTTGCGGCGATTTTGTGGAGAGATGTCCCATAGATGGTTCTAATATTAATCTTGCAGGAGATGACCCTCACCATTCTGGTAACGTATTATGTTTTATGGTAAAATTCGATTCAACGGGCGCTACTCAGTTTTATAAGGTGCCAACTTATTACCCGGCAATAAGTGTAACCAGTAACGGACAAACAATGGCTTTTTACCCAAACCAAGGGCAAGTATGTCTTGCAACTCAATATCTGGCCAGTACGGCACCGCAGTATGGATTGCTCTTTGATTTTTATGCGTTGAATGGCACTTCTATATCAACACGTAACATTCAACCAAATACAACCCCAACAACTACAACCACCTTTTTGGATATTAAAAGCCTTAACATCTACAACGGCTATCTTGTTTTTTCCGGCCATATGAGAGGCACGTATGATTTTGATCCATCTCCTACAACAACTATAACAGTAGCTAGTACAGTTCCAACAAAGAATGATATGTTCTTTGCAGCATATTCTCTAACATGGGTAAATAAATATGTAAAGAAAATGTCGAGTGCAGGTACCCCTATTGCAACATTATCTTCCGGCGAATGTGATTCGAAAAAGAATCTTTTGCTCAGTTCAAGATTGCAGGCGGGTAATACAGTAGACTACGATCCAAATGCCACAAGTCTTTCCTTTAACACAACTGCACCTGCTTGTGCGGTACTGCATCAATATGATTCACTTGGTAATTTAAATTGGGCTTTTAAATACGATCCCGGAACCTCAGTAACCAACGTAATTGATGTTAAATACGATAAAGTAAATAATATTATTGTTACAGGTATTGCAAATACTACGGTAGATATTGATCCGAATGCCGGTGTTACCAATATTCCAGGCACTTCTAATTTTTTCGCAAAATACGCTAATCCAAATGGTGCAACTGCAGGGTTTTTACCCATCAACACAAATATATGCGCAGGACAATGTATTAATTTTACGGATATAAGCAGCAACTCTCCTTCGTCATGGACGTGGAGTTTCCCGGGAGCATCAACAACAACAGCTAACGTACAGAACCCGGTTATCTGTTATCCAACCGGCGGAACTTATACAGTAACTTTAGTAACTACAGGAACGCCTAATTCGACCGTTACAAGTTGGGTACACGTAAATCCACTTCCAACGCAACCAGCATCAATAAGTGGTTTAACAACCGTTTGCGCTGGTAGTGCAAATATTTATAGTGTTGCTCCTGTTAGCGGAGCAACGTCTTATACATGGAGCTTGCCCGGCGGATGGACAGGTTCGTCAACCACAAATTCAATTTCTATTACAGCAGGTGCATCAAGCAACACAATAAACGTTGCTGCAAATAATGGATGCGGTTCTTCTATTGTACAAACATTAAGTATTACTGTTAGTCCAATTCCTGCTACTCCGGCGGCTATTTCAGGACCTGTATCCATTTGCAACGGCACAGCCAATTCGTATTCCGTTGCAGCAGTGCCTTTTGCAACTACTTATTTTTGGGGTTTACCCGGCGGCTGGAGCGGTTCGAGTACCACAAATAATATTAATACAACTGCAAGTGGTACGAGTGGCACCCTAAGCGTTTTTGCGAGCAACGCTTGTGGAAACAGCAGTGCTCAAACATTAAGTGTAACGGTAAAACCGTTACCATCAATTACAGTTAATAGTGGTGCTATTTGCCCTGGCCAGAGTTTTACAATGTCGCCTTCTGGCGCAAGTACTTTTACATTCAGCAGTGTTAGTGCAATTGTTTCGCCAACTATAACAAGTTCATACTCTGTTACAGGTACCAGCAGTTTAGGATGTGTGTCGTCGCTTGCAGCAGTTTCAAATGTTACGGTTAATCCAAATCCAACAATTTCGGTAAACAGCGGCGGTATTTGTATTGGCCAAAACTTTACCATGTCACCTTCAGGCGCAAGTACTTATACCTTTAGCAGCGGCAGCGCCGTTGTTACACCAACAATAAATAGTTCTTATTCAGTTACAGGAACAAGTGCTGCGGGTTGCACCGCTGTGGCACAGGCAATTTCTAATGTAACGGTTAACAGCTTGCCAACTATAAGCGTAAATAGCGGCAGTATTTGTTCGGGACAAAGTTTTACCATGTTGCCGTCGGGTGCCAGTACGTATACATTTAGCGGAGGCTCTGCAATAGTTTCACCGGTAACAACAACATCATATACAGTTAGCGGTTCCAGTGCACAAGGCTGTGTTGCGAGTTCGCCAGCTGTCTCAAATGTAACCGTTAGTCCTTCACCAACAGTTGCTGTTGCTTCGACCACAACACAACTTTGTATTGGTCAGAGTGCTACACTTACAGCGTCGGGTGCAACAACTTATTCGTGGTTACCCTCAGGTTCAGGAACTAGTTTTGTGGTCAATCCGGTCGTTAATACTACCTACACCGTTACGGGAGCCGATGCTATTGGGTGTGCGAATACAACCTTATTTACGCAAAATGTAATTAACTGCACTATAACAGGGTTAAATGCTTTACTAAATAATTCTTCGGTAAGTTTAGTTTACCCTAATCCGTTTAACAGCAAAGTAAATGTTGCGGACGCAGCAACTGAAAAAATGGAGATCTATAGTTCAACTGGCGCATTAATACTATCTACAACTTTACAAAGCAATCAGGTTGAAATTGACCTCAGCAAAGAGGCTAATGGAATTTATTTTATTAGGATAGGTTCTGTAATTAAAAAAGTGGTAAAGGAATAAATAAATTTTATATAAAAAGCCTTTTCCGATCAAAAGGGATGGGCTTTTTATTTGCAACTCATCTAGCCAGATCAACGTTAACTAATCTGGTCGTCCAAAAAAGGTCTATAGCGATATATTCTTTGAGCCAAATTCCCGCCCGATCTATTTTTTGGTATGTGCTACCCAAATTAATTTAGAAGTATCGTAACCAATATTTTGGGCCAGCTTTAAATAATCGGCTTTTATATTTTCAGGAATGGTTATCTCTCGTGAAAGTATCCACAAGTATTTTAAACTATTGCCAGCCACTAAAGCATATTTATAATCTTTATCGATGGCAATTACATTGTAACCTGAATAAAAAGGACCAAAGAAAGAAACCTTTAATTTGGCTTCCGTTGGATCCGATACTGGCTTTGCTTTTCCGATAGCTTCTTCCCACTTATTCTTTTTAAAATTATAGCCCTTATTATCTACTTTAATCGTTCCATTTTCTTTTAGGGAATAGGTAGCGGTAACATTATTTAAATTTTTCTCGAAACGATAATCAAAACGGGCAATTTCGTACCAGGTACCTAAATATTTTTGCGTGTCAAAGGGTTTAACGGCAACTGCACCTTTCGGAATAGTTCTAAAACTGCTCGCAGAAACTATAACAAGACCCGCCGCAGCAACAATGCCTAAAATTTTTAATTTTTGCATACTATTTTTTATTTAAATCATGCGAATTTTATGCCAGATGCAGGTTAACGTTTAATGGTAACTACATTCATGACCTAAATTATATCAATAACCAAAAAAAAACTAAAAAAAGTACAAATAAAATTTGCGCAACCAGATAATTGCACGTATATTTGCAACCAGATGATAGCATATAATTAATTATGGAAATTAGAAGAGATGTATTTCAGGCAATAGCAGATCCAACGCGCAGAGCTATTTTAAGTCTAATAGCCTTGCAGGCTATGACGCCAAATGCGCTTGCCGAACATTTTGACACCAGTAGGCAAGCAGTTTCAAAACACATTAAAATATTAACTGAATGTCAGTTGGTAAAACAAGAGCAATCGGGCAGGGAGATTTATTATCACTTTAATCCAAAAAAAATGAAAGAAGTAGCAGATTGGTTAGCGCCATTCACTAAGATGTGGGAAGACCGCTTTAGCCGTTTAGATAATGTATTAAATAACTTAAAAAAGAAGAAATAATGACAACACCCAATCACACAACAATTGTTGCCGAAAAAGGCAAGCAGGAATTTTTTATCACACGCGAATTTGACGCGCCACGAGAAATGGTATTTAAAGCATTTAGCGAGCCTGATCTTTTAATGCAGTGGCTTGGGCCGGATAACATGGAAATGGAAATTGAAAAATTTGATAATAGAAGCGGTGGCTCTTACCGTTTTATACATACCGATTGTAATGGTAGTGGAATGAAATTTGCATTTAATGGCGCTATTCACGAGGTAGCTGCGCCCGAGCGCGTGATAAGAACTTTTGAATTTGAAGGTTTGCCTGAAAGAGGTCATGTTTCTTTAGAATTTCTAACGATGGAAGTTTTGCCCGGAAACAGAACGCTGCTTAAAATTCAATCTGTTTTTAAATCGGTTGAAGACCGAGACGGACTTATTAACTCGGGCATGGAAGGTGGGCTTAACGCAGGGTTTAGAAAATTGGATGCGTTGTTTTTAAAAGGTATATAATATGGAAACTGTAAACATTGATAATGATATAAAGATCTTCTATGTAACGGCAAGGTCTTTTCCGGCGGGTATTCTGGAGGCAATGCAAAAATTACATTCATTAATTCCATTTTCAAAAGATAGAAAGTACATGAGTGTCTCTCGCCCTGAGAATGGTGGCGAGATCGTTTATAAAGCAGGAGCAACAGAATTAGAGGCAGGCGACCTGAGTAAGCATGATTTGAATTCATTAATAATTAAAAAGGGGCCTTATTATTGCATCGAAATTCACAATTTCAGAAAGGATGTAACGGCCATTGGCAGGGCTTTTGAAGAATTGATCGTTCAAAAAGATATTGACCCGGAAGGTTATTGCGTTGAGTGGTATTCAAACACAAGTGAAAGCGTAAAATGTATGGTAAGAATAAAAGAATAGATCTATTTTAAAATGGTAGAAGTATTTATAACAAACGTACAGAGTAGTGAAAAAGCAAATAGTGTTATGCAGGATTTTGAAATTCTATTTCCACACTACATCGTTAATTTTGATCTGGAAGACTGTGATAAGATCTTGCGGATTGAGAGTGAAAATATAAATATTGAAAAGATCATTAGAATATTAAATGAAAAAAATATTGCGTGTAAGATTTTAGAATAAATACAAATAAAAAACAACTAAAAATTAAAAAAAATGACAGAACAAGTTTATCCATGCCTATGGTTTGATGGCCAGGCAAAAGAAGCAGCAGAATTGTATTGCTCAATTTTCCCAAATTCAAAAATAACAATGGACTCACAAATGGTTGTAAATTTTGAATTGAATGGTAAAAAATTTATGGGACTAAACGGCGGCCCCATGTTTAAATTTAACGAAGCGGTTTCGTTTGTTATTAACTGCGAAGATCAAAAAGAAATAGATCACTATTGGGATAAACTTACGGCTGATGGTGGTAAGGAAAGTCAATGTGGTTGGCTGGTTGACAAATTCGGCGTTTCTTGGCAGGTTATACCTGCTATCCTCGGAAAACTAATGTCTGATCCCGAAAAAGGCCAAAGAGTTGTGCAGGCTTTTATGAAAATGAAAAAGTTTGACATCGAAAAATTAATTAACGCGTAAATAAAAGCGCAGATAAATAATAAATTGTTTGCTATTTCGCCTAAAATTGTATTTTTATACTAAATATAAAATACAATTTTGTAATGAAGTTTATAACCTTTTTTTTATTTTTCGTTACCTGGATTTCAGGTGTCGCACAATTTACCAAAGCCGATCTTGTATACAAATGCGATTTTGAGGCTAATGATCTTTTCTGGAAATCCTATAACGAAAAAGGATTTACTTCTGCTACTGTAAAAGGTAAATTTATTCTGCAACATACCGGTAAGGATGAAGCATGGAACCAAACAGACAATTTGAATTTTGATCCTCATTTTGATTATGAGGTTGAAATGTCTATGTGTCAAGTAAGCGGTCTAGAGGATAGAGGATATGGTATTAGTTACAATTATAAAGATGCAAATAACTCAAATACATTTTGCATAAGCGCCAATGGCTATTTCTCTGTTTTTCATTACTCTAAAGGCATTTATAAAGATGATATTGCCTGGAAAGAATCAGACAGGATAATTAAAGGATTTAATAAATACAATAAATTAGGTATTGCGCGTAAAGGCACTAACCTGCATTATTATATAAATGGTGTTGAGGTAGCTTCTTTGCCAGTGCCAAAGTATAATGACGAATTTGTTGGATTTCATATAGGTGGCGTAATGAAAGTTGAGGCAGATTACGTTTATATGTATCAAAAAAAGAAACCTATTCGATTAGTAGACAACTATAACTCCTTTGGCGAGAAAATTCATTTGGGCGCAAATATTAATTCTACAGCGGCAGAAATTTGCCCGGTAATTAGTGCGGATGAAAAAACAATATTTATTACACGTACTTTTTGCAAAGCAAATACTGCCGGCGAAGACGACTATGATATTTGGGTTAGCCAGTTAGGTAAAGACAGTATTTGGTCCAAATTAAAGAACATTGGCCCACCACTTAATAATAGGGGAAATAATTTTGTTATATCAGTTAGCCATGATAATAATTCTTTGGTTATTGGTAACGTTTATCATGGTGGCGACGGCAAGGATATGACCAAAGGAATTTCTTATTCGCACAAAACCAAAACCGGCTGGTCGTATCCAAAAGAAATGAAGATCAAGAATTTTTATAATAATAACGATTATAACGAAGCCTGCTTATCTCCTGATGGTAAAACTATTCTTTTATGTATTGAAAGGGATGATACACATGGTGACAAAGACCTTTATTTTTCGCATTTGCTTTCAGATAGCAGCTGGAGTGAGCCCGAAAATTTAGGGAACATTGTTAATACTTATTCAAACGAAACTGGTGTTTTTTTAGCATCAGATAATAAAACACTTTATTTTTCTTCAGCCGGACATCCAGGTTATGGCAGCAATGATATATTTATGACCAAGCGGTTGGATGATACCTGGAAACATTGGTCGGAGCCAAAAAATCTGGGCCCTAAAATAAATACCAAAGCCTGGGATGTATATTATACTATGCCGGCTTCTGGTAAGTATGCGTATATGGTATCTGAAGCAAAACAAAATGAAAAAGCAGATATTTTTAAGATACAACAACCCGAAAGCGTAAAACCAGAAACCGTTATATTGGTTCATGGAATTGTACATAACAGCGATACAAAAAAACCAATGCAGGCCGTTGTTACTTATTACGAATTAGGATCAAAAAAAATATTGGGTAAGGCAACGTCTAATATTGAGACCGGGGCTTTTACAATAGCTTTGCCCAAAGGAAGAAAATATTGTTTTAACGCACAGCACGAAGGTTTTATTTCGGTTAATGCAAATACAGACGCCACGATCTTAGATACTTATAAAGAGGAGAACGTTGACCTGTATCTTAGCCCGGTTAAAACCGGGCAAAGTGTAGTATTGCACAACTTATTTTTTGTGTCGGATGAACACAGGATCTTGCCTGAATCTTTTCCTGAGCTGGATAAGCTTCATGATCTTTTGGTTGAGCATCCCGAGATGAAGATCGAGATTTCCGGTCATACAAGTATCAATAGTTCTGGAGAAAAATATAATCATGATCTTTCTACAGGTAGAGCCGAGGCAGTAAAAAAATACCTGGTTATGAAAGGCATTAGCGAAAAAAGGATCACTGCCAAAGGATTTGGTTTCTCCAAACCGATCTATACTGATAAAACCGAAGCGCATCAGGCACTGAACCGCCGTATCGAATTTGTGATATTAAGTAATTAAAAACGCTTATTTATTTTCTTGCAATAATTCGTTTTCTGTGTTTGGTGCCCCATTTGTGTAATTCACCTATTAATGGTCGTAATGTTTTGCCGTATGGTGTTAATTCATATTCAACAGTAACGGGTGACGTATCATAAACATGTCTGCTGGCAAGTTCATTTATTTCCAGCTCTTTTAATTCTTTAGATAACATTTTTGGCGTGAGCCCGGGAATTTCACGCTGAATTTGTTTAAAGCGTTTTTTACCAAAAGTGAGTGATAAGATTATTTGTAATTTCCATTTACCACTTAAAATGTCCAATGCATCTTTTACCGGTAATAACCTGGCAGTGCATTCATCTCCTGATAAATGCGAGGGGCATTTTCGTTTATCATGTTCTATCATTTCCATATACAAATGTACAAAATTACACTATCTTTTTTATACCGCTTTCCTAAAGTATACTGGTATCTAAAAGGAAAGCGATACCTTTTGTATACTTAATCTCTGTAGCTTTGTTTTAAATTAAAATAAATAAAAATGAATTTAATAGAAAACTTAAACTGGCGTTATGCTGTAAAAAGGTACACAAATGTCAAAGTGCCAACTGATAAATTAAACAGGATATTGGAGGCGATCCGTTTGTCTGCATCTTCGGCTGGTTTACAGCCATATAGCGTATTGGTTATTGAGAACGAAGAGCTACGAAAGCAATTATTACCTTTTGCAAACGGACAACCGCAGGTAACAGAGGCGTCGCATCTTTTAGTATTTGCCGCCTGGGAAAATGTTACCGAAGAAAAAATAAGTGAATACATGAAAACTATTGCCGCTGTTAGAAATATACCAATAGAATCATTGAATGTTTTTAAAAGTAGGTTGATGAGCTTTGCCTCGCGCAGCGCGGAAGAAAATTTTAATTGGGCTGCCCGTCAAACATATATTGCAATGGGCACTGCTTTAGTGGCGGCGGCAGAAGAACAGGTTGATGCTACTCCTATGGAAGGTTTTGATCCCTCGGGCTTTGATAAGCTATTACACCTGAAAGAAAAAGGATTAAGAAGTGTTTCGATCATGACATTAGGTTATCGTGATGTAGCAAACGACCCTACTGTTCAATTTAAGAAAGTAAGACGCCCAAGCGAAAATTTATTCATTCATTTTAAAAACTAATATCATGACAACAAAAACAAAACGTATCATTTCTATCGTACTTATGATCATTCCATCGCTAATGCTATTAATGAGCAGTGTTATGAAATTAATAGGCGCAGAGCAGATAGTAACGGGTTTAACAAAAGCCGGCTTAGGTAATTTTATCACGCTTATTGGTGTGATAGAATTATTATCTGTAGCTCTTTTCCTTTATCCAAAAACATATAAAATAGGATTTTTATTACTCTGTAGTTATTTGGGAGGTGCTATGTGTATTGAAATGGCGGGCGGACAACCACCTATGGCGGCTGTTTTTATTGCTATTATATGGATATCTGTATTTTTGCGTGATAAGAATATGTTTCTTGCTTCGGCAGAAAACAAAGCCTAATTCGTTTTTTATTTTTAATAGGTTCCAAATATACGTTTGGAACCTTTTTTATTTTCGGGGATTTGTTTTCAGAAAAAAAATTGTATTTTCCCCCTTGTGAAATTGCTTGACGAAATAAAATTAGATTTTGCGAAGGTTCAGTTATTTGACTCGAAGCTGGTACGTATCGAAATTTTTTCGAATAACATTATTGCACTTAACGAATCAAAAAAAATTAACGATGCCATTGGCACTCTTTCTAAAGGAACAGAATGTTTTGTGTTGATGGTTGCCGATGAATTTACTCAGTTTGATCGCAGTGCCGCTGATTTTTCAGCAAGTGAAGAAGGGTTGAGGTATACCATTGCTGATGCACTGGTAGTTAAAAGTCTTTCTCATAAAATACTGGCAAACTTTTATCTTAAATTCAATAAACCTGCAAAGCCAACTAAAATATTTACAAATGAACTGGAGGCTGTAAAATGGTTACTTTCTTTAACTAATTAATTTCATGCAAACGATAATTCTTTGCCACGGCGCGCTAGGTTCAAAAAATGATCTCGAAAATTTAAAACTTGCTTTGAGCAATAATGGTTTTAATGTTCACACATTTTCATTTTCCGGTCACGGTAATAAAGAATTTGCAGCTGATTTTGGCATTCATCAATTTTCTGTTGAACTGGAAAATTTTATTTTAAGCAAAAAATTAATAAAGCCTTCTGTTATTGGTTACAGTATGGGTGGCTATGTAACTTTGTATTTAGCTTCAAGATCTGCGGCAAGTATTCATAAGATCGTTACTCTTGCCACAAAATTTAACTGGAGTAAAGAAGTGGTAGAAAAAGAAACGAGGATGCTAGATCCAAACGTTATGCTTGAAAAAGTGCCTGCCTTTGCTGCCTCCCTTGAAAAAAAACATGGTAGCTGCTGGAAAGATCTCCTGGCTAAAACCGCACATATGATGTGGAGTATTAGCGAGAATAATTATTTAAATGCAGAAACATTAAAGGCCATCAAAAATAAAACCCTGGTTGGCCTGGGCGATAAAGACCAGATGGTAACTTTAGAAGAAACCGTAAATGTTTATAAAACCCTTACTAACGCTAATATGTACGTGCTTCCAAATACCAAGCACCCCATTGAAAGTGCCAATCTTGCTGTTTTGGCAGCAGCAATTACAGAGTTTTTAAAGGACTAATATTGCTTCGTAGCATAACCCGAAACAGTAAAGCAAGAATAATGAACGTTTAACCGTTAAAAAAAAGATTTGCAAATAACTATAATTAATAGTAATTTTAAACTATAATTTATAGCAATGAGCAAAATATCATCCAACATCCGTTTTTTACGCCAGTTGAAGGGCTTATCACAAGAACAATTGGCCGACGATCTAAAAGTTACCCGTTCCCGCATTGGCGGTTACGAAGAGGCGCGCAACGAACCTCCTATTGAATTGTTGATCCGCCTGTCGGAGTACTTTCACATAGCCATAGATGCCTTAGTTAGAGGCGATCTTAAAAAGACCAACCTGGATGGTTTAATGAAAATCGGTAAGAACCGTATCTTATTTCCTATTTTATTAGATAGCGATGGTAATGATATGGTAGAGTTAATTCCGTTAAAAGCATCTGCCGGTTACACACGTGGTTATGCCGATCCGGATTATATTGAAAAATTACCACAAATGAAATTGCCTTTTTTACCTTCAGGTAAGCATCGCGCTTTTCCTATTAAAGGCGATAGTATGCCGCCTATAAGAGAAGGCTCTTTTGTTATTGCAAAATATTTAGAACGTTTTGAAGACGTTAAGTTTGGTCAAACTTATATTATTGTTACCAAAGAAGACGGCCTTTCTTACAAACGTATTATGAGCTTTAATAAAAAAGAAGCGGCTTACGAATTACATTCTGATAATAAATTATATGCACCGTTTAAAGTAAAAGCAAGCGATATTCTTGAAATTTGGGAATACACCTGCTGCATCAATATGAACCAATACCAAAACGATGAGCTTAATCTGGATAGTATTATGAATATGCTTAAAGGCTTAAAGGTCGAGATCTCTGAAATTAAAAGGAAATAAAGAACCGATCACTAATTTTTAAAAGCCGCCCAACCAGCGGCTTTTTTAATGCCTAACAATTAAATTAAAATAAGCGGCAAATTAATTTGAAATATTGTTGCTTTTTAGCACATTTGGTAAAATCCCCACTATCTCTAATATGAAAGTTACAACCTGGCTGATACTATTTTTATTCAGCACTAGTATTTCGTTCCCGCAAACATTTCGTTCACACCAGGTAGCTTTAACACCAACGGCATTTCCTGTTTCAACTTTTGATAAAGAAGATTATAAAGCCCGCCTGTATAAAAAATTTGCAAGTGAAGAAAAATCAGAAGCGTTAGACAGATATATTAATGAAGAAGCGATTGGAACAGAATACTTTTTTTCTTCGAGCGAGATCTATACTAACTGGCCGGAAGCAACAGACTATGTTAAAAAAGTATTTAAACAGGCCATACCAAAAGAATTTAATACCGATGAGGTAAAAATTTATGTGGTAAGAGACCCGGCGCCAAATGCTTACTGTATGGAAGATGGTAATATTGCAGTTACAGTTGGATATTTTACTTTTATGAAGAGTGAAGCAGAACTTGCTGCTACTTTGTGTCATGAGTTTGGACATTATTATTCAAACCATCAATTTAATGATTTTAAAAAACAAACAAATAATAAAGGACTAAGGTCTTATGCCAGAGGCTCAATAATAGCAAGTGTAGCCTATGCTAATAAGATGAGTAATTTTAGGCAAGATCAGGAACGACAAGCCGATACTTTTCCAACTAATTTTTTTACAAAAAACGGTTACTCGCCAGAAGCAATTGCCGACAGGTTTATTAATTATAAAAGAGTAAACGCTAAATACAAAAAGCTAAATACGTATCGTAGCCAGCCTTCTTATTTCTCTACACATCCCTCAGATGATGAACGCATAAGAAATGCGCAGACGGCTTTAAAAAATAAAAATATAATTGGAAGAAAATATTTAGTCGATTCACTTGGTTTTCTTGCACTAAAAAAAAGAGCTGTTGATGAAACCATTTATTTATTATTTGAGGGCTTGCAATATGATGAATGTTTGGAAATGGCCTATCTGCAATATTTGTATTATCCAAAAGATGAATTCTATCTTTTTTATGTTACAGAATGTTTAAGACGACAAATGAAATTTAAAGAAGGCTTTGATAAAGCATTCTTTATTACCGGTAATTATATAAACCTTACACGTTCAACGAACGATATTGGTAAGGAACCTGTTTTTTTAAAAGGAAAAAATTCTAAAAAATTAAATGCTTATAATTATTACAAATCAGTTTTTCCAAACCTAAAAGGCGAGATATATAATCTTTCTGATGCTGATATCAGCGCAATGGAAGCACGCGACCTTGTAACGAATGACACACTTGAGTTTTTATTTAACGAAGACGCTTTTGATTATTTCTCTAAAAAGATACCTGAAGAGTCCTGCATCTTTAATTTACACAATTTGTTTTTAGATAAGCCGGTTCTTGCAGACTGCGAAAAGAACATTGGAAACTCTGAATTAGAAAATGATTACAACCGCATAATTGCAGATTATAAAATGCTGGAGCAAAATGTGAGTGATTATAAAAAAGCACCGGTTATTTTTTTTAGTTTACTAACCTATACCCATTATGCCAGCGGAAACAAAAGTATTACTGCCAGTACCTACGATGCAGTTTTAAATCAGGAGTTAATTGAACAATATGTGAGAATTGCCTCAGAATATCCAAATGATATAATAGATCTGGACAATAAATTTAATTTTAGGGAAAAGCAAAAGATCATAAATACTACAACATTTATTGAAACACTTGGTCTTGCAGGTTTTTTTGGTAAATCAGAAGTGGATTGTGATTTTTTATCCATTTTCCCGGAGATCAGTAACGAAATAAATAAATTTAATTATCGTAAGTTAATTTTCCTGCAAATTACTGCAACGAATGTAACTAACCCGGAAGGCCAACGAAAAAGTAAAGGCCTGTTTGGAAACATGATGAATGCCGGTGCCGAAGGTTGGGGCGCTAATATCTATACTGTTGACCTTTTAAATAAAAAAATTGAAAGCTCTTCAGTTGGCTTGGATATAATGGACATAATGAGTAGCGTTAGTCAAAAAAGAGAAGATAAGATAAAAAAAATACTAGATGCTTGTTTAAAAGCTGCCAACAAATAACATTCTAATTAACTCTTAAACAAGCAGTTATAATTTAACAAGCTATTAATAAATAGTGAAAAACTAATAACATTTAGCTGATACAGTTTTTTTTTCATCTATATATTTGCTGTTGTTGTAAACCCATTCTCATACAATATCAATTACTAACCAAAATATCCCAGCAATTGAATGGAATTGCGAAAAAAAAAGAAATGAAAAAAATATTATCAATTGTAGCTATCGCTGCCGGAATTTTTTTAACAAGCTGTACGAACATTAACAGAAGCATGCGTGAACCAAACACACGTTTAAACCTAGAGAAGAAGGACTTTACCTTATCTGATCAGGTTACAGGCGAAGCCACTTCTACTAAGATCTTAGGAATAGATTTTAAACGTTTATTCTTAAAAGAAAGTGGTAGCCATATTAACGATAACAGCAGTTTAGCACTTCCTAGTTTAGCTTCTATTCCGGTTATTGGAGGTTTTGTTGTTGACGGAACTGCAGGTTATGCATTATACGATATGATGCAAAAAACCCCTGGATACGACGTTGTTCTTTACCCGCAATACGAAACAACGGTAAAACGTCCTATAGGCATTGGTTTTATCTACAAAGTAACTACTGTTAAAGCAACAGCAAGATTAGGGAAATTAAATAAATAATTACAGCTAAAATTTGCTTTATAAATTAAATTGGGTATTTTTAACCCCATATAAAACCCACACAAAAACACAAACTATGAAAAAATTAGCATTAGTATTAGGTTTAGCACTAGGGATCGGTTTTGGCGCCCAAGCTAGCAAGTACAAAATGGATGAGACTAAATTAGCTCAAACATTTGAAAACAGCCAAGAAGTAACATTTAGCGATATGTATTCTACAGATCTTAACGCTGCTGATATGACCAACTTAAACCTTAGCAGTAAAGGTGATTCAAAAACCAGAGGCGGATATTTATTACGTTCGTTCTTTTGTGGTGGAATTGCATTACACCGTTACTACATGGGAACTGGTAAAAAATACATGTGGGCATTATATTTCTGTGTTCCTGTAGCTGGTGGAGTTGCTGCTTGCGTAGATTTCTGGGGAGCAGTATTCTCAGCGGATTTTTACAAAAAATACGAGAACAACGACAAATGGTTTGTTTGGTTAGACTAACAAATTATTAAATGATAAAATAAAAAAACCGGCTAAATGGCCGGTTTTTTTATTTTAAAAGATTTTGTTTTACCTGCAATTTTAAGAACTCGTTGTATTTTTTGGAATGCTTATAATTGTATTTTTCAGTTAAAAATTCGGCACGTTTTATGCCACCTAAATAGAACTTACTAATTAAAAGATTTCCTAAAAAGATAGAGGTAAAGTAATATTGATAAACAATACCTACCACCATAGCACCCGCACTAACTGTAATTGCCAAAAAAGAAGTAATACCCTCGCCATAACTCTTAGCATAACATTGCCCGGAGCCTGGAAAAAAAGTTGACATTCTGCTGGCTTTATCTACACTCTTAAGTTTAGGTGTAAGTTTAATATCATAAATAGAATCGAGGATAATTTTATTACGGTTAAAGGTTATTGGGTCATTTAAAAATAAACCGGTGTTTAATTTATATAGTTTTTCTTTTGCCTGAGGCCATTTATACTGTTCATTTAAAACAAAAGCATGCAGTAGCAACGAATTAATTACGTAAGATGAATCCTTAACCAGATAATTTAACTGCTCTAAGAACGATTCTGCTTGTGTTAGATCGTTGCTTAAATAACTCATTAAAGCAGACTGGTATTTTGTGTTAAATATTACTGAATCAGGAGCCTCATTTAAATTTATACCGTTCAAATGATCAATTCCTGCAGCATAATTTTTATTAAGCTTGTAACAATTGGCAGCTAAAAGCTTAGCTTCAATCTTCGATGCTTCGCCCAGTAAAAAAAAGTCGAGCTTTTGATAATAGATAGATGCCTCGTAGTATAATTTATTGGAAAATAAACTATCGGCTACCTGTTTTAATTGTAGCGTATCGTTGGTTGAATAAGCATTAAGCTTACTTAAAAAAACGAACCACAGGCACGTGTATACTCGCCAAAATCTCATTATTTATTTTTCCGTTAACTGATCTAATTTGTTGTTTCACACTAAATACACTTCCAAAAATATTACCCACATAAAAAAAAGTAAATAAAGTGCCAAAGGTTATAAATTGCGGGCTTTTGAAACTTTTTGTTCGGTAATACGATTCAAAAGCCATAGCCGCTAAAGCACCATTGGCAGCAAAGGCTGCAAGGCCTGCGCCTTTTTTGCCAACATAAAATTTACCAAGGCCGGGTACAACAGCAGATAAAAGCCCGGCTACCGCGGGTGATTTTTTCTTTAATTTGATGACATCTTTTTTTAATTCGGTTAAACGTGTTTGCTCATTCGAGTAGCGAAAATCGTTATACAAAAAACCGGCGCTCACAGAATCAAATTTCTTATGATCACGTAATAATAAATAATTTCCGGCACGCATAATACCAATAAGCTGCTCGTATTTTTGAGTTGTATCAACCGAAAAATTGGAGAATGCCGTTAATGCCTCTGTGTATTTTTTTGAGTACGATAAATTTAACGCGCCGAAAAATTTAGACTTGGTATAAAAATTACTGCTTAATGCAACCGTATTAAGATAAAGAGCGGCAGAATCAGGTTTTTTTAAAAAATAATAATTCATACCTCTTAAATAATTAGAAGTATCTGTGTTTGTGATCTCGTTGGCTTTATCCAGCAAAAATAAGGCTTCCCTGTTTTTATTAGAATGCGTTAAATGATCTACAAATAAAAAGTTAGAGTTGATCTGCCCTTGCGAAAAAGATACCAGCAGACATAAAAATAAACCCAAGCCACAGTTTATGAATTTAAACTTCATTATTTGTTTTTAGCTTTATAATCGTTTGGGTGATCGTAAATTTTGTGAGTTCTGGAGTTAAAATCAACACCCTCTATCATATCAATACCTGCAAGTTTTGTACAACGGGTTAGCCGGTCGGCAGTTAATGGAATACCTTTTAAAACACCATATTTTTGTATACACTGCTTGCTAAAATTGCTGCAATTTACTTCGTAAGGGCAAGCGGCACCAATTTGAACAGAAATTGTTTTTTGATAAGCGTACATTAATCCGCCAAACACTAAAGAAACCGGGTTGTATTTTACGAACGCATTTTTTCCGGCAAATAAATAAGTCACCTGGCGTTTGGTCTCAAAAGAAGATACAAAAGTTGTTTTTTCAAAGATGAGGTCGTTATCTGTTTTAGTCTGGGAAAATAGAACAGAGCTTAACGCGCAACAAAAGCCCAGCAATAAATTATTTACCTGATACCACTTTTGCATTTGCAGGAATTTTAAAATCCAAATAATTTAAATTAACCTCTGTATTAATTTTTGGATTAGAATAAGTTTTAGTTGTTACTGTTGAATCGTTTTTTTCTTTATAGGCAATTTCAGTGATCTTTAATGGTAAATTTATAGTACCAACCTTTTTGTAAGCAGAAAAAAATATTTTTCCCAAGGTTTTATTTTTTGGACCAACGAACTCAACATAAATGGGTAAACTTTTTTCGTGCACCATTTCTATTTTTTGAATGGGTGTATTTAAACCGGCCTTTGGCACCCAATTGGTAATAAAAACGCCATCATCTATTTTGGTGTCCTTTATAACGTAACCTAATTTTGGAAATCCAAGATCGTTATAGTTACCATTTAAAAAATACCAGAAATAACTCGACTCAGAAGAAGTTAATGCAGAGCTTGATTGCATTAATGTATTATCTAGCACATCGTAAATTTTCATTTCACCATCTGCATTAATAATAGTAACATTCTCGAATGGTTTTATTAAACGCGTAGTTAATACGCCACCTTGTTTCTTAAAATAAACTTCACCTTCAACGGTAATATATTTTTTGTTTTCCAGGATCTTTGAAACAAAAGATAAACTTATGGCATCGGTTTTATTTATATAAAAAGACGATGCAATTATGAGAATAAATGCAAGCGTAAAATAGTTATATAATTGGCCCCGAAACACAGTGATGATCTTGTTTGTAAATATATTACTATATAGACTAATAATGTAATTTTATTTGTTATTTTTAACAGTATAAAACCTTTTTTTATGCGCAAAATTTTCAATTTATTCTGGCTGCCTCTGGTCTTTTTGATTGTTATTTCCTCATGTAATGTAGAGAAGAGGCATTATACAAAAGGCTATTATATTTCGTGGAACAAAAGCAAGTCTGTAAAGGCGCCGGGTTCTTCAGAGACCGCTGCTAATAAGGATGACAAAGCAATTGTATTAAATAGAAAAGAGCCATTATTAAAAGGTAGAGAAAATATTAATGCGGAAATAAATGATGAGATCAGCTTAGAAGCTTCAGTAGCGGTAAACCGTATCACTAAAAAAAGTAAAGCAACCAGAAATGAAGTTCATGCACAATTATTAAAGTTAAAAGCGCTTAATTTTAAACCCCTTAAATATTTGCCCGATGGTCCGAAAGAGCCGGATGATGAAGATGCTATGATAGCGCTAATAGTTAGTATAGCGGGATTTTTTGTAGTTGGTATAATAGGATCAATAGTTGGTTTGGTATTAGCGAACAGAGCCCTGAAAAAAATTAAGGCACAGCCAGATAAATATGGGGGAGAAGATCTTGCAAGTATGGCAAGGGTTATAAGTATTATTGGAATTATACTTTGGATAATTGCAATTATTTTAATTATTGCAATTATATCCGTTATAGCATCAATGGCGATCTAAAAAGATCATTTTATTTTTTTTTCTTGCCGGTTAAATAACCAATAATTATTGGTAATACCGAAACTAGAATAATGCCCAAGCAAACAAGGTCAACATGTTTTTTAATAAACTCTACTTCACCCAATAAATAACCTGCTGTTGTTAAACCGCCTATCCATAAAGCGCCACCAATAACATCAAAAACTAAGTATTTCTTGTAATTCATTTCGGCAATGCCGGCCGCAAAAGGTGCAAAGGTTCTTACAAAGGGTACAAAGCGCGCCATGATGATCGCTTTTGTACCATGTTTTTCAAAGAAAACATGTGTCTTATCAAGGTATTCTTTTTTTACCAACGGTTTGCCTCTAAACTTTAAATTGAAGATCCTTACGCCGATCTTTCTTCCTATCCAGTAGTTACAATTATCACCTAAAACAGCAGCAATAAATAATAGAATAAATAAATAAGAAATATTTAATTCTCCCGAGCGAGCAAACAATCCTGCCATAAATAGAAGTGAATCGCCAGGTAAAAATGGCATTGCTACTAAACCTGTTTCTATAAAGATCACTAAAAAAAGAACTGTATAAATAATGGTTCCATAGTTTAACATGATCCACTTAAAGTCCAAAGGCATTAAATGCTTAAATAATTCTATCATATGCTTTTTTTAATTTTTTTAATTTGGCTTTTAAAGTCCAATTTCTTCAATGTAAGCTAATATACCACCTTTTAAATTATAAAGATTGGTATAACCCTGCTGACTTTCTAATGCGCTAATAACCGTTGCGCTGCGTTTCCCACTTCTGCAGTGAATAACAACTTGTTTGTCTTTAGCGATCTCAGCTGATCTGTCTAATGCTTCACCCATTGGAATTAAAATTCCGTTAAGGTTAGCTTCATCAAATTCATGTTCTTCGCGCACATCAATTAATTGAAAATCGGCGTTAGAATCTTTTAATTTTTTTAATTCCTGTACTGTTATTTCCTTCATAATTTAATTTTTTTAAAGTGTTTGTTTCATCTCTTCCGGTAAAAAAGTAAAGAAGGTGTCGCCGCGTAAACCCAGGCGTAATGTTTCTAACGGAATAACATCATCTACACCAATATTGCCAACGTTTACATTGCAACCAAACAATTTTAAAAAATAAACCTGCTGACTTTTTTGCGGGGTTTCCCAAATGATATTTTCGATCTTTACTTTATTTACAATTCTATTAATGAGCATCGTATGTGCACTGCCATTCTTATGAAAAATGCCAACGGTGCCGCTTTCCCTGGCTTCCGCAATTACTTTAAACGCTCCTGCCTGCAATTCGCTTTCCATCATTTTTATCCATTTTGCAGGATGAATGATAACACCTTCTTCTTTGCTTCCTACTTCGCTTAATACCGTGTAGTTTTTAGCAAGCGTACTAATATATTCACATTTTTTATCATGCTCCAACTCAATGCTTCCATCACTTACTTCTGCGCAATCCATTCCAAATTCATCTATGTATCTTAAATAATCGTCAAACTTGTTGCGTACCACAAATGCTTCAAACAAAGTACCGCCAACGTATACTTTAATACCTGCTTGTTTGTATAGCTTTACTTTTTCTTTTACATTTTTTGAAATGATGGATGTACCAAAACCAAGTTTTACAAAGTCTACGTAATCCGATGAAGAACTTAAAAAATCCTCGGCTTCTCTCAGGCTTATGCCTTTATCCATTACCATTGTAACGCCATTTTTGCGAGGACTAACGGTACGTTCCGGTAAATGCGATAAATTAAAATTATAGTTTGTTGCCATAGTTATTTTTTAAAATTGGAAATTAAATTCAAAATTTCTTTGTCGTTTTGTAATATAGGTGCGTATTCAAATATTTCGTTGTGTTTAGAATAATCCATGGCCAAAGCTTTTTCAAAATATTCTAAAGACTCTTTTCTGTTTTCCTTGTCTAGTAATATTACACCCATGCGGTAATACAATTCTACAACATCCGGAAAATACTTTATGCCTTCGCTTAAAGTTTCTAAGGCGTTTGTAATGTAACCATTTTGGTGTAAAAGTTTACTGTAATCTAACCAAACATCATAGTCCGGATATTCTAATTCAATTACACGCTGGTAAGCCATAGCAGCTTCTTCCATAAAGCCTAATTTTTCCTGCACTTCTGCAAATACATACCAGTATTCAGGATCGTTAGGATTTATTTCGATGGCTTTTTTTACATAATGCACACCTTCTGTCAAACGGTTCATAGCATCCAACACAACACCAATGCCTAACCAGGCATCTGCGTTAGCCGGATCGAGTTTAACACATTTATTATAATTTATAAGCGCTTCTTCAAAACGATTTAAATTCTCATAGCATTCGGCAATGTAATAATAGGTTGTTGGTTCGTGCTCTTCGTGCTTAAAGGTTTCTTTATAAACTGCAATAGCTTCTTCGAATTGTTCCAGCTGCGCCAAAGAGTTGGCTTTATTAAAATAAGCCGAACTAAAATTTTCATTAATGGCAATTGAATAATCGTAAGCCTCAATAGCTTTTTCGAATAAACCCATGCGACTGTAACCAAGACCTAAATTGAACCAGGCAAAATAACTGTAAGGATGATTATCAATATAACTTTCGTAAAAAGCAATTGCCTCACTCGATTTTCCTGTAAGATCAAAACAAAGAGAAAGTTCATTTAAAGCAACCTCGTTCTTTGGATTTAGCTTGATCGCTTTTTTTAAATAATAAAGCGCATCATCGGGTTTATCTTCATTCAAAAATTCAACTCCAAGGGCAACATACACTTCGTCTTTATTCTCGGCAAGTGGAATGGCATTTTTAAAATTTTCGATGGCTTGTTCTCCTAATCCCATTTGACTGTAGATATAGCCACGGGCCATATACAGATCAAAATTATTTTGTTCTATCTGTTCTACCTCATTTAAGATAGTGAGCGCTTCGTGCGTGTAATGTTGGCTTGATAAATATTGTGCCTGACGTATTTTGATGATGCTCGAAAAAGGAAAGCGCTCTAAACCATAATCAATAGCTTTTTTAGCCATGTCATAATTTAGCCATTGTAAGTAATAATCAATTATTTCTTCAATGTCATCAGCGTCAAAAAATTGCGGCTGACCAGAGATCAGCATATCTTCAAAAAGTTTTAAATTCTCTTCAAATTCATTCTCATTCTGCCCGTCTGCGTCGTCATCAAAAGCACTCATATTGTATTCTAATATTCATTAAAATTACAAGAATAATTCTATCAAAAAAGGTTGATTATTTCAAAAAAAGGTGTATAAATATAAACAGGCTGATTTTAAGCAGTTTTTTATAGTTTTACCTGTAGGGTAAAGTAAGCGTTGATCGGGTCTGCAGGGATAATTCCGGGCCCGGGATAACCTTCGGCCCTACGGGTAAAATAACTACTGTTGGCCAGGTTGTTTACCCCGGCACTGAAACCTAAAAAGCGCCAGCTGTAACTTGCAGAAATGTCCATAATAGCGTAGGCAGGAATAATACCATAAATGGCCGATGAAGTAGATGTTGAATTATCGGCGTCGGAGAATTGCTGGGCAGTGTAAGCGTATTGGTAGCTTAGGCTGAACTTTTTGTAAGCGTAGGTCACACCGGTTCTGAAGATTACTTCCGGCACATACTCCACTTTTTTATCGTTGTACGCGCTTTGCTGACTGCTAACATAAACGGCATTAATGTATGACATGTTTACAAAGGTTGAAAGTTTATGTTTCGCCTCTTTATTGATCAACCGTAGCCAGTCTATTTCGCAAAAAGCCTCTACACCTGTGTTTCGGCTATCGCTAATGTTTGTTCTGTAGCGAATAATATTATAGCTGGAAGAATCAACTTTTAAAATAGTACCTATCCTGTTCTGATAATTTATATAAAAACCACTTACATCAAAATAAAGAACGTTTTTTACAACACCTCTAAAACCCCCATCAGCAGTAAAACCACTCTCGTCCTTCAAATTTGGATCAACCTGGAAATTTGGATTTAACACGCGCATATCGTTAAAATTAATAGAACGATAGTTTTGAGAAAAGTTAGCGTAAAGTTCAATAGATGAATTTAATTTTAATTGCGTTCCAATTCCTGCCAACATAAAACTGCGGTTGTTGCTTCGGTTATCGGTTATTTTCATATCCAGCAAAACATTTCCGGCAAGATCTTTATTAAGTAAGCGGTAATAACCATCAGAACTCGTAACTATATTCTCTAGTCTAAAACCGGGTGTAACACTCCATTTGCGCGTAAACTGAAAAATATTTTCAACGAATAAAGCATAGTTGGAGGAAGGAAATATGTATGCAGAATTCTCTAAATTATCGGGGTTTAAAAATTTAAAATGTGCTTTGTCGCTTTTATCTGCATCGCCCTGTTTGCGGTTGGTATTGCCTTTGTAAATTCTGGCGCCAATTAAAAAATTACTGTTTTGTTTAAATACAACGTAACGTTGTAAAAAACGCAACTCAGCACCGTAATTACTATAAACATCGCTCAATAAATTTCGGTAAATAGCCGTATCATCGGCTCTGTCTATTCGTCCTAAATTTCCCAAAGCATCACGCCCGGCATTTAAACCAAAACATAAAAAATTTAAACGACCTTTTTCGGAAACTTTATAATCGGCAGTTAAAGAAAATAAATTCCAGTTTACTTTAAACCAATTGCGGTAACGATTAACGGTTGTTGGATCTTTTTCAAATTGTTTATCCGTTAAGCCGCCAGGTTGTTGAGCAAGGTAGGAGAGAAAAGTGTATTCGCCTTTAACAAATAATTTTTCGCTAAACTGATATTTAAGTGAGGCAAAAGCTGTGTGACTGCTTAATTCAGAGCGCTCACGCCAACCGGTATAATGTTTGTATTGATAAAATGTATTATAAGATAATTTATTTACCGTTCCGGAAAGTTGATTGAACGAATTAATAAAACCGTAAGAGCCACCTGTTTGCCTAAACTTTGCAGAGATATTTTTATCTTTTGGTGCCTCTGCAAATTTGTAATTGATCATGCCACCAAACTGTGTTCCAAATTGTAAACCCGCTGCGCCTCTTAATATTTCTATACGCTCAATGGCTTCCGTTGGTGGTGTATAATAACTTTCTGGATAACCCAAAGCATCTGCAGAAATATCGTAGCCATTTTGACGGGTATTAAAATTAGAGATGCGATTGGGGTTTAGCCCGCGCCCTCCAATGCCAATGCTGGCGCCTGATCCGTCGTTCTCAAAAATATTTATACCTGCAATTTTAGCAAATACCTGACGACTGTTGTTGGCTGCAAGATTTGCATTGAGGTCTTGTAAATAAATTGCTTCCGATTTTTTTCCCGCATAAATAGTTGTGCCCTCAACATTATTTAAACGCGAGATGCCAAAACTATTATCTTTTTCAGAAACAACTTCTACTTCAGTTAAATTAATATCCTTGTTTACTTTTTTTTTGATCGAATCAGTTTTGAGTGAATCGTTTTGTGAAAAAGTAAAACAATTAACGGATAAAAATATATAGATGAAGATCGAGCGCATGCTAGTATTTTTTTATCCAGTTTTTATTTTGTAAGAACGAGTTGCTTTGAACACTTAAGTCGACCTGAGGATCGATGAACTCACGAGAGCCATTGCCATTAAGGGTTACATAACTTTGCGCCCTGATAATGGGATCTTTAAATCCCTGCTTGATGAATTCTGCTTTTAAGAATTTAGCATAATCGATCATCATATCCGGTTGCGTAGCCATCATTTTTTCTTGCATATAGGTAAGGTATTTTTTATTGTCCACCTCAATTTCGCCGCCGGTTGTTCTATCGTGCACATAAAAAAAGGCAGTGCCCGCTTTTTCCATTAGCATAACACGCCACGAAAAACGATAACCCTGTTCTGTCCAGTATAAATTACCCGGATAGAGGATATAACGTAATGGTAACAGCAGTTGAATAACAAAATGAATGGTGAACAGGATCGAAAATAGTTTTACAGTTTTTATTTGCGGAGCATAAATAACAGCATCTTCAGTGGCATTACCTTTTATGATCGACCTTATGGCGTTAATGATCCATAAGTGAAAACTTTCTGTAAAGAAAATAGTGGTTAGGCTGATCATAATATAAGGGAACATACCGATGTTAAAAAATAGCGATGTTGCAAGATGAAAAACAATTACAAAAAAATAGGTAGGTTTAATAAAGCGCGGCACAAATAATAGGAAAGGAATAACAAGATCGTAAACGCAACCAAACCAACTAAAAAAATAAGCTATCCACTCTTTGGTAAGTAAATTACCTATCAATGGCATTTCGCTATGAGCCGGAAGCCATATCTTTAAAGGCTGAGCGTGCAATAACCAATCGGGGTTTACTTTGGCTATTCCGGCAAAAAAATAAACAATAAATACCTGGAATTTGATGGTAAGAATAAAATAATTTGGCGCGTAGGTAGCAGCTATTTTTTTGTTTAGAGAATAATCGATAGAAAAATAACGGTGCGCAGGTAAAAAAATAATAAGAAAACTCATTATACTGATAAAATAATAATGGTTGAGATAGTTTGTTTTATCCAATAATTCAACATAGGTAAAGCCCAGGAAGAAAACTATGGCAGAGTAACGATATAAAAATCCAACAGCAATACAAAAAGCTGAAATAGCAAGCACAATAAATACAACGTACATACCAGTTTCGCCCAAAGGTTTTACCCATTCAAAACCATAGTAAGGAAAAAATAGTTTTGGTTTTATGTACATGTTGTACACCCAACCTTTTGCCATAAATCTTAAAATGGAGGCAAGCATTAAAAAGCCAAAGGCCATTCTAAAAACGGCCAATGGAGCAAGATGTACGGGTTTTAAAAAATATGATCTGATCTGGTTAATCACCGTCTCCGTCCTGGTAAGTAATAACAATGCCTAAAGCCGATGGCATATCTGTTTTTAATAGCACAAGTAATTTTACCATCTCAAGATAAGCGGCATCTACGGTTGAAGTGGCACTGTTTACAGATGTAGATAGTGGCTCAGCAACAAGATCTAATTTTGTTTTTGTAATTGCAAATTGGTTATTGATTGCTGCGTTCAATGATTCAGCACCGTGCGTGGCTTTTAAGTGTTCAAGGTAATCGTCTAAACCCATACCATTTGCGCCATTAGCAGAACGCCCAAGATAAACATCTTCAATATTCAATAAACATTCTTTTGCCAACTTAACAGAAATGTTATTTGCGTAATAGGCTTCGCATTTTTCTGGAAGCGTAGCGCCTAAAGACTTTTTTCCAAGCGGAATCCCGATCTTTGCATTCTTTAAAAGATCCACTTCAAAATTAAGTTGATTCACCAAGAGCCCTAAAGAACTACCAATCTGTGAGCCGGTTGACGAAGTAAATGTGTTTTTATAATTACTGTTCCAGTTGGTTAAAATAGAATTTGTTTTTGTTTGCATCTCACTTAAACATGCATTTGCATAAGCAATTCTGTTGGCGGCCTTGGCATCTGTATCAAATAGAGCTATAAGTGAAGCATCTGTTTCGTTTTTTCCAAACAATAAATAATCCAATGCCGGAAATCCTTTTGCATCAAGATTACTCACAGTTCCTAGATCGTAGGAACCGGAATTAATATTTGAATTTATTGTGAGCGTGTTTGTTGGGTAGGTATTAAAATTAGATCGTACGATCTCAGATTCTGATGGACCAAATTCAAAAGTAGAAATGTGTTGAAATTTTATTGTTGCGCGAATGTATTTTTGACGAAGTACAGTAAGATCTGCAACCGTTTTTGTTTGAATGAAAACAGTGTAGGCGTTCACCAAAGAATCAAGCGCAATTTTAAAAGATTGAAAGTTTGGAACAATAATATTTTCTGAATAGTTGGCGAGCATGGCAGGCTTATCAAAAGATGTGTCTTCATTATCATCTTTTTTATCTTTCTTTTTTTTATCGCAGGCAATAAAAAACAGGGTCGTTATAATAACGCCTAAAATAAATATATTGCCTTTTAAATTCATATGGGTGAGGAGTGGTAAAGTTGCAATTAATAAGGCTTTGCATCAATACCTCAAAAGTGGTATTTAATTTAATAAAACAATTGATAACCAATTACTTAACCTAGGTTAAGAAATTCATAAAAGCACTTTTTTACGGCGCTTTGAAAGTGAAAATAGCTTAAGGAATTAATGAAGCATTTAAGCCAAACACCGTTTCTAATTTTGCAATGGCAAGATCAAAATTTGCCGTTGGCATATTATAAAGATTTGTTCCAAAATAATTAAGCAAAGTTGTAATATCTGCATTAGAAATTGTTTTGTTTGGATTGTATTGAAATGCTACTACAAAGCCCCAACCTTCAGACAAATTATGATGTAATGTTGCCTGATCTGATAAATTAGTTTTTGCGGCTTTTAAATAACTGATACATTTTGCAGCTGCAACTTTTTCCCAGTTGGCAATAACGGCGTTTCGCGCAGCATCACGTCCCGCATTATCTTTGTTAACGATTGCAGCGCGGCCTTGCAAAAATGCATTCATAATTGCAGCGTTTGAACCAATTGCAACGTTAACTGAATTGCAGTAGCTTCCCCAGTTTTTAAGCCCGGTAAGGTTGGTTGGAAAATCTGTAGGTACACCAAAATAACCAAAGGCTTCATCCCACGCTTTTTCCTGTGCGGTTGAACCATTCACAATTGTTGTGTTATCAAGCGAGCCAATTGTAGATAGGATAGTAGTGGCCTGGTAATAGAACACTGCGCCCATTACACCTTTTTCTAAGTACTCTTTATATTCATAACCATTGCCATTTACTAAAATAGCTCTTGCAAGAGTGGGTGAAACTAATTTTCCTTTTACACCACTCGAAGCGGTTGTGGTTGTTGGGTTTGCTGCAGATGCAATACTTGCAGGCTCTGCATCATCAAAACTTGCATCTTGTAATGTTGGATAATTAAGTGCTGTGCCAGATTTCGCTTTTAAATTAATGCCGCATGTATTTAATGCTGCCAGTGTAAACTGACTATTTGCATTTGCATACATATCTTTTAATTTTTGCGCGCTCACTGTTGGTTGCGTTGCCGCTGTTGTAGTGTGCGTAGAACGTAAATAATTGGTTAGCTCACCTAACATGGCAATACAATTTGTTGCGGTTGTAATACCTGTTGCGGTGTTGGTAAAATTATAAGTTGTAGGTACACTATAAGAAGGTGTAACCGGACTTACAGGCGTTGGTTCCGGTTCAGGGTCTTTTGTGTCTTTTTTGCAGCTGCTTGCAGATAATAAACAAGCAATTACAATTGTACTTAGGTAAGTTAGGTTTTTCATATAATGGTTTTATAAAATAGGTTTATTAATGTGGAGACAAATATCTTATTTAGATAGATTCTAAACAATACCTAAAAAACGGTATTTTGAAAACCGCAATGAAAAAAGCCTCTTTAAATTAATAAAGAGGCTTTTAAAATAATGCATTGAAAAAACTAAGCCAACAACTGGCGCGAGATTACAATACGTTGTACTTCGCTGGTACCTTCATATATCTGTGTTATCTTGGCATCGCGCATTAAACGCTCTACATGATACTCTTTTACATAACCATAACCACCATGTACCTGAACAGCTTCGGTAGTTACCCACATTGCAGTTTCACTTGCGAAAACTTTTGCCATTGCGCTTTCTTTATCTAAAGGTAAGTGTTGGTCTTTTAACCAGGCCGATCTGAAGATCAATAAACGCGATGCTTCAATACGTGTTGCCATATCGGCTAATTTAAATTGTATAGCCTGGTGATTACAAATTTCTTTTCCAAATGCTTTGCGTTCTTTTGAATACGCTAATGCTAATTCATAAGCGCCACTAGCAATACCTAAAGCCTGAGATGCAATACCAATACGACCTCCACTTAAAGTTTTCATAGCGAATTTAAAACCAAATCCATCTTCGCCAATACGGTTTTCTTTTGGCACTTTTACATTATCAAACATTAACGAGTGTGTATCGCTTGCGCGAATACCCATTTTATTTTCTTTTGGTCCAACAGTAAAGCCAGGCATGCCTTTCTCAACAATTAAAGCATTAATGCCACGATGACCGGCTTCTACATTTGTTTGTGCAATTACTAAATAAGTAGATGCGCTATTTCCATTGGTGATCCAATTTTTTGTTCCGTTCAATAAATAATGGTCGCCCATATCTATTGCAGTAGTTCTTTGCGATGTAGCGTCGCTACCTGCTTCAGGCTCTGACAAACAAAAAGCACCTATTTTTTCTCCCTTTGCTAAAGGCACTAAATATTTTTGTTTTTGTTCTTCGGTTCCAAACGTTTCAAGTCCCCAACAAACTAAAGAATTGTTTACACTCATAACCACGCTGCATGAGGCATCAATTTTGGAGATCTCTTCCATTGCTAAAACATAAGAAACAGCATCCATGCCGCCTCCGCCGTACTTAGGATCAACCATCATGCCCATAAACCCAAGCTCACCCATTTTCTTGATCTGCTCGGTTGGGAATTTCTGGTGCTCATCGCGTTCTATCACACCCGGCTTTAATTCAGTTTGTGCAAACTCGCGGGCCGCTTTTTGGATCATTAAGTGCTCTTCAGATAATTCAAAATGCATTATATTTATGTTTTAAGGTTTATACTATTTTTTGTAACCTTGCAAATATATACGATTTAAGCTACCAAAACAACAAAATTGGCTAAAGGAAACACACATAAAATGACCATTTTAGGCCTGATGAGCGGTACCTCTTTAGACGGGCTCGACCTTGCGTTATGTGAGTTTGAAAACAAGAACGGAAAATACAAATACAGGATCCTAAAAGCAGAAACAATTGCTTATACGCGATTGTGCGCCAGCACTTTAAAGCAGGTTCACAGTTTTAAAGCCCTGCAATACGCCTCAGTAAACGCTTCCTATGGAAAACTAATAGCCGATGAAGTAAACAAATTTTTAAAGAAAAGCAGTAAAAGACCAAAAGCCATTGCATCGCATGGACACACCGTTTTTCACAAACCCGAACTGGGATTTAGCACTCAAATTGGTTGCGGGGCAACAATTGCTGCCGTAACAAAAATAACAACAGTTTGCGATTTTAGAAGTTTAGATGTTGCTAATGGCGGACAAGGTGCGCCATTAGTGCCAATTGGCGATAAACTATTGTTTGGAAATTACGATGCCTGTTTAAATATTGGTGGTATTGCAAATATTTCGTTCGACAAAAAAGGAAAACGAATTGCATATGATATTTGCGAGGCCAATATGTTCTTAAATTATTTAGCCGAAAAAACAGGCAAAGCTTTTGATAAGGACGGAAAAATTGCGCGATCGGGAAAAGTAAATACAAAACTTTTAAAAGAACTAAATGCTTTAGAATATTATTCAAAAACAGGAGCAAAATCTATTGGTAGAGAATGGTTCTCGGAAAATATTTTAAAACGTATTGAAAAGAGTAGGGTAGAACTAAATAATTTGTTGGCAACAGCAACAGAACATATCGCGCAAATAATTGCTAATGATCTGAACAAAAATAAAATTCAAAAAGTTTTGGTAACGGGTGGCGGCGCTTTTAATAACTATTTAATTGAACTGATCACTGAAAAAACGAAGGCTGAAATTGTTATTCCCGATGCGCAAATAATAAATTTTAAGGAAGCGTTAATTTTTGCTTTTTTGGGTTATTTACGATTGAATGAGCAAATAAATACTTTGAGTTCTGTAACCGGAGCGAAGAGTGATAGTGTTGGGGGAGCGGTTTACTTAATGTAAAATTTAAGAGGTAAAACGGACAATGTAATTTACCGCCATTTGCCATCTTCCCTTTTACATTTGTAATTCAACAAACGGATCCCAGTATAATTTTTTAAAATCAACCACTTTATCGTCCTTCACTTTAATTTTTTCCTTCTCTAATAATTCCTGCATTTGGTAAGGTGTTTCGAAATGATGTTTACCTGTTAGTAAACCATTTCTATTTACAACGCGGTGTGCAGGTACTTTTGGTTTTACGTTGTGTGCGCCATTCATAGCATAACCAACCACGCGTGAAGAAGATTTTGCACCAAGATAAGCGGCAATAGCGCCATAGCTGGTAACTCTGCCTTTTGGGATTAAACGCACTACCTGGTAAACCATTTGAAAAAAGTCCTTCTCTGCCATTATTAAAGCTTAAATCTAAATTCTTATTCCAATCGGGCAAACATTCCTTCGACAAGCACAGTATAAATTGACTCGTTTGCCTTTTTATATTCTTATTCCAATGAGGCAAACATCGTCAATTTGTTCAAGATCGCCTTGCCATTCTGTTAGTGCTATTTCTAATTTTTGTTTTATGCTTTTCATATCTTCAGAAGCGTGTTTTATTAATAATTCTTCCAAACGCTTATACATGAATTTTTTTCCTTGTCGGTACAAATTGCCTTGTATGCGCGCAGTTGGTCCGCCAAACTGATCTGCATATCCATCGGTGAACATCACAATCACATCACCTTTTTTAAGATCCATTTCTGTGTTCTTAAAAACATGTTTACGCATATCCACATCAGCACTAATGGGTTGTTTATCGGCTTTTATCACCTGTAAAATACTATCACGAATTAAATAAATGCTATTATTGGCGCCGGCAAAATTTAATTTTAAATTTTTTCGGTTAACTTCAATAAGACTCATATCCATACCATCTTTTATCTGTTGGGTTGGATCTTCTTTTTTGAAAAAGCGTGGTAACTCAATATTTAAATAATTTAAAATTTCTGAAGGATTTTTATGTTGATCGCCTTCATCTATTTTATTTAATAAAGAATAAGCAACCAAACTCATAAAAGCTCCGGGCACGCCGTGCCCCGTACAATCGCAGCAGGCTATTAAGAACGAATCATCAATTTTTTTACTTGCCCAATAAAAATCACCGCTCACAATATCTTTTGGTTTGTACAAAACAAAATGCTCACCTACTTTTTGTTTTAATTCATTTTCAGTTGGTAAAATACCTTCCTGTATACGTTTCGAATAATAAATGCTATCAAGAATTTCTTTTTTCTGATGCGTGATCTCAGATTTTTGTTCTTCCAATAAAACATTGGCCTTGCGTTTATCTCTAAATAATTTATAAAAGAAAAATATTCCGCCAATTAATAAAAGCGATAAACTGCTTACTAAAATTAAAAAAGCTTTATTTCTTTTTAATTGTAGCGATTTATTAATGTTGTTGAGTTTTTGTATCTCCAGCTCTTTTTCAACTTTATAATTTTTATAGTTGTTCTCCGTCTCACTAGATTTCTGCATTTTTTCAGCATTGATAAGGCTGTCTGAGTATTGATAATATACTACAAGTGCTGAATAAGCCTTTTCATAATCTTTTAGCCCATAATAGGCAGCATTTAAGGCTAGATAATTTTTTCTATATTCCTGAAAATCTGATGGTGGAATTATCATTATATTCTTTTCAAAGAAGGAAATGGCTTTTTTATAATCGCCAACAAAATTATAATACGATCCGGAAAAAAAATAAAGCGCCATATACTGATCGTTCGTGTGCTCGGTTATTTCAAAATATTTATTTATTGAGTCAATTTGTTGTTTTGCCTTAACACGATCATTAAGATATATGTACGATTGCATTTTGTTGCCATAAAGAGAAGGCAGGAATTCGTATTTTTTGGTGTCTTTTGCTATCTTCTCACTTTTGGAAATATAATACAGTCCCATGTTGGGCATTGAAATATTATTATAATCAACACTAAGATTATTAGCGGCAGAAAACTGTGACTCAAGGTCATTAAGCTCGAGCGCTATATTGTAATTTTTTCTGAAATAGTAGATCGCCTTTTTACTATTCCCCTGATCAGAGGAAATAATGCCCAGGTAATTATATATTGCTGACTGAATTCGTTTTAATTTTAGCTCATCAGCCAATGGTAATGCTTTATATAAATAGCTGATGGATTTGTCATACTGCGAGTAATTAAAATAAAACATACCCCTGATCACATCGGTCAATATCGAAAATTTTGCTTGTTTCGACGAGACTGCTATAGCTTCTAATGTATCGCACCACTTTATTTTATACTCAAGGCTAGTTTCTGATTTAAATAGCAAGCCTTGAATTTTTTTATACTTAACAGTGTCATTCAATGAAGAATTAAATATAATAGATAGACTATCCGTTTGAGAAAAGCCAATACTTGAAAAGAATAGAAATATGTAGACGATTTTTTTAATAAGGTAATAAAATTACAGTTTTTATTTCAGCGTATCAAAAAGAAAGAGTAACATACTTTTTAAATCTTCATTTAATAGTTATCTTTGCACCCTATGGAAAAACGTGTTAGAGTTAGATTTGCGCCTAGTCCAACAGGCGGGTTGCATATGGGTGGTGTACGCACCGCTTTGTTTAACTATCTTTTCGCCAAAAAGCATGGCGGTGATTTTATATTGCGTATTGAAGATACCGATCAAACCCGCTTTGTAAAAGGCGCCGAAGAGTATATTATTGAGGCATTAAAATGGTGTGGCATTGAACCAAACGAAGGTGTAGGTTTTGGTGACGGCCCCCATAAACCATATCGTCAGAGTGAGCGCAAAGAGCTTGGTATCTATAAAAAATATGCCGATAAATTAATTGCAAGTGGCCATGCCTATTACGCTTTTGATACCGAGGAAGAACTAAATGATATGCGCAAACGTTTAGAAGCTGCTAAAGTTGTGGCGCCGCAGTACAATGCTGTGACGCGCCAGAACATGCGTAACTCAACAACTTTAGGCGAAGACGAGGTAAAGAAATTATTAGCCGAAGGTGCTAAGTATGTAGTGCGTTTAAAAGTACCACGTAATGAAGAAATTCGTTTTAATGATATTATTCGCGGCTGGGTAACCGTTAACTCTGCACAAGTTGATGATAAAGTGTTATTAAAAAGTGATGGAATGCCAACTTATCATTTGGCGCATATTGTGGATGATATTGAAATGGAAATTTCGCATGCGGTGCGTGGCGAAGAATGGTTGCCTAGCGCCCCGGCTCATATATTAATATATCGTTATTTAGGTTTGGAAGAACAAATGCCAAAATTAGCGCATTTGCCTCTGATCCTAAATCCGGATGGCAATGGAAAGATCAGTAAGCGCGAAGCAAGGTTTCCCGTTTTTCCATTAAGCTGGCAAGATCCACGCGAAACTGCGCCTTATATTGGTTATAAAGAGTCAGGTTATTATCCTGAAGCTTTTGTAAATATTTTAGCGCTTTTAGGATGGAATCCGGGTAACAATGAAGAAATTTTTTCTGTTGCAGAGCTAGCAGAATTATTTTCATTTGAACGTGTGCACAAATCAGGTGCAAAATTTGATCCCGAAAAAGCTAAATGGTTCAACCAACAATATTTACGTAAACAATCAGATGCCGATCTTGCAAAAGCTTTTAAACCTATTTTAAAAGAAAAAGGTTTTGAAAAAGATGAAGCGTTTATGATCGACTTTTGTAAACTGGTAAAAGAAAAAGTACAATTCGTTCATGAGTTCTGGGAGCACGGTAAATATGTTTTTGAAGCACCAACCACGTATGATGAAAAGGTAATTACAAAAAAATGGAATCCTCAAAACAAAGATTTGTTTGTTAGGGTATTAGATACATTTAAGAATATCAACGATTGGAATGCAATTACACTTCATGATACGTTTGAAGCTTTGGTAAAAGATGCTGGTAAAATAGATATGCAGTTATTGCGTGTACTAACTACCGGTGTAGCTGGTGGCCCTCAGCTATTTGATATGCTTGCTTTAATCGGCAAAGAAGAAGTTTTAAAACGTTTGGAAACGGCTTTGAGTAAACTTTAGTATTTTTCTAAATAGCATTAAATTCTCCCAAGAAGATAACCACCATACAAAGAATAAAAAACACAAGAATTGTGTTTGTGATCTTTGTTTGCTTTAGTCCGTATAAAAAATCGCCAATAAAGAACGACAACGGAAAAGCGTAGGTTAAAATAATGCTCGAACTGTTTGCGCCGCCAGAAAAGAAACCAAAAGTAGAAAAGAAAAGTACCCAAAGTAAAATTGTTTTGGTACGTTGTTTCTTTACAGTATTGCCAAAACCAACAACAAAACTTTGAAATACGGATATCAATAATGTTATTACAAGAAAAGTGGTTAGAGGCAAATAATACTCGCTAAACGAAGGCGGCTTTAAGAATTGTAAAAATAAACTTACCGATTTAAAAAGATACCACTGCGTAAAATCACTTAAATAAGCAATGCCTTCGCAAATAAAAATGGGCGCTAAAAAACCTAAAATAGCAATGGCCCAATCGCGCCAATAAAAAGGACGTAAAATTAAAAGCACAATAAAAAATAAAGGAAAACTAATTACACTCGAAACAGTTATATATGCCGAAATGCTCAACCAAAAAGCTGCTTCAAACAAATGGTTCAAAACATTTTCTTTACGATAGGTGTCTAATAATTTGTAAACAGAATACAACACAAAAACATTTGTAAAAATTTGTGGCGTTATTTGTTGCGGATTGACTGAAACGATACTAAGGCATAAAAAAATGAACACCGGGAAATAATTCAATTTTTCGGTCACTTCTTGTTTTACAGAGATCAAACTTATGAGAACAACCCCAAGACCAACAAACAAAAAATTTAAAAGAATTATAAACAGCCTGTTTGTTACTTTTTGCGAGAAATAGTTATAAAAAAGATCGGGGTAATTGTTGAATTCCAGACTTTTAGGTGCAAAATACAGGAGCGTGGCCGAGGCTACAAAAATAACACCTAACAGCACTAAACTCCCCCTGATACCCTTATTTAAAAAGCCTGCAAACACTATTTTTTTATTTCTAAATTATTGCTATTTTTGTTCGGTAAACTTACAAATTAAAAAGATATGACAAGCTTAATGATCACATGGACCGACATTTTTGAAGGAATTGGCGAATTCTCGTATTGGGTATTTAAAGGAATGAGAGTTTTAGGTCATGGTCCAAATGTGTTTATTTCTCTTTTTGTTGTTGGTATGCTAACTTATTGGACAATATATTTATTGAAATATAAGAAGCAATCTAAACGCACAGGTATTCCTGATTAATCAATCTGATTTCTTGCGATCAATTTCTACCACTTGCTTTTTGTAAGTGATTTCTTTTTAGTTTATTACAGAATTTATTTATTGGTATACTGTTAATTAATATTAATCGCCTATTGTGTAAAGAGATTATTATTTTATATTGCTCTCTTAAAAAACAGCATGCGTTTACTAATAGTCTTTCTTTTTTTATCTGAAATTATTTTTTCTCAAAATCTTATTCTTAAGAACGTTTCGGTCATTCCTGTTAATCACGATGTTGTTATTCCAAACTGTAACGTTTACATCAGAGCAGGCAAGATAGAAAAGATAGAAGCCTTTGCTACCAAGCAGGCAATGAAAGGTTATACTATAATCGATTGCGCCGGTAAATTTTTAGTACCTGGTTTGGCAGATATGCATGCGCATTTTCCTGATAAGGATAGCCCAATAAAAATGCAGGATTATTTAAGATTGAATGTTGCTGCAGGTGTTACAACTTTAAGAAGCATGCGTGGCGAGGCTGAACACTTGATCTTAAGAGATAGTGTAAGTTCGGGAAAAAGAGTAGGACCAGAAATTTATGTGTCTTATGTTTTTCCAACAAAGGATTCGTTATTAACAAAAGACAGCATAGAAAAGATCGTCCTTCATGCAAAAAATAAAAAATACGACTTCATAAAATACCTAGGCGGAATTAACGAAACTAATTTTAATTATTTAATAGAAAGCTGCAAGAAAAATGAAATGACAATTGCCGGACATGCCTATAACAAAAGCCTTTTTAAGTCGATGGAAGCCGGATTTACTTCTGTAGAACATTTTCAACCCCTTATTGCTGCGTACCAAAAAGATTCGTTGAATTTTAAAAAGACGTTAGAGACAATGAAAACAAAGGGAACAGCTTTTTGCCCGACCTTATCTTTTTATCATGTTTTTGCGTTTGGTTTTACCGAAAAAGAACTAGCAGAACGTAATGGTATGGAATACGTTTCTTTTGCTGGAAAAAATGCCTGGCTTAAGGAATACAGAGAAGCAGTGTCATCTACAAAAGAACAATTGAAAACGGATTTTGAAAGTAAATATGTAAATGTGTATAAACAACAGTTCATAAAATTTAACAAGCTTTTTAAACAGGCAGTAGATGCGGGCGTGCTTGTTTTGTTAAGTCCCGATGATGGCATTTATAATGTGCCGGGTTTTGGTATGTATGAGGAAATGAAATTGTATAAAAATGCGGGTTTAAGTAATTATCAAATTTTAAAATCTGCCACTTATAATGCAGCTGTTTATTTTAAACAACAAAAACAATGGGGTAGTGTTGAGGTGGGCAAAAAAGCTAACCTCTTATTGTTAAATGCAAATCCTTTAGAGAATATTGAGAACATTAAACAAGTAGAAGGCACACTTGTAAATGGAAAATATTATTCTCAAAAAGAACTGTTGAAATGAGTTATCTCATTTCGTTGTAGATCCTCACCAATTCACTCTTAGCCTTTATTTCTTTTTTCCTGAAGTTCAAATAAAGTAAAATACTTCCCGTAAATCCCGCGGCGGCAGATGACAATATAACGAGATCATCACTCGTGCTTGACTTTCGGTAATTACTTAAGCCAACTAAACCTGTGTAAGCAGCTATTACACCAGTTGCTCCAAAGATCAACGAAATATTTTTTTGTTTTCGCGCTTCTTTGCGTTTTATATCAAGTTCAATTTTAGTTGTTTCAAAAGGATAGGTCTTTATAAGCACCTTTAAATTGGGGTTATTTAAAACTACAGATTTATACAATAGATTATTCCTGTCTAAAAAAAGTTTGTTATTAATGCTTTCAAATTCGTAATAATGCGTGGAGGAGGGCAGAGGATATGTTTTTACACTATCTACAGTTCCATCCTGGTAACGAATATATTTAATGATCGATTTATTTTCAACTACCACTAATCCATTAGGATTATTAAATTTTAAGTATTCAATTTCGTAAGGTGTTATCTTTTTTACCAACGCGGCTGTTTTACTATTGTCTGTAAAACAAATAGTGTCTTGCGAAAATAATCTCACGCAGAAAATTAATGCAAAAAGAAGAATTAGTTTACTTTTCATTACAGTTTATTAATGATCTCAGCCGCTTGTTCTAGAGTTTCATCTTTTTTTGCAAAACAAAAACGTAAAACTTTATTATCGTATTTATTCGTGTAAAAAACAGACAAAGGAATTGTTGCTAATTTCTTTTCTTTAGTCAATCGGATAGCAAAATCTGTATCTGCCTCGGAGCTTATGGCTTTGTAGCTCATTAATTGAAAATAAGTACCGCTTGTTTTTAAAGGTGTTAATCTTGAAGCGTTTGTTAATTTTAAGAACAGGTCGCGCTTGGTTTGGTAAAAGTGTTTTAATTCTAAATAATTTTTTTCTTCAGCGAGATATTCTGCTAAGGCTAATTGAAAAGGATGGTTAACTGCAAAAACCAAAAACTGGTGCACTTTTCTGAACTCTACCATTAATTCTTTTGGCGCGGCTACATAACCAATTTTCCAGCCGGTGGTGTGAACGGTTTTTCCGAACGAAGAAACTATAACAGATTGGTTGACCAATGTTTTATTTCTTGCAACACTTTGATGTAATTGTCCGTCGAACACCATGTGCTCATAAACTTCATCACTTAACACAATAATATTTTTGCCTGTAATGATCTTTTCCAATTGTAAAAGATCATTTGCTTTTATTACTGCACCACTTGGATTGTGTGGCGAATTGATCATGATCATTTTTGTTTTAGAACTTATTTTTGATCTAACGTCTTCCCAGTTAATGGAAAAATCAAGAGGATCTAATTGCGAACAAACAGCTTTGGCACCATGTAACTCTATTGCCGGTATGTAACAATCGTAAGCAGGTTCAAAAACGATCACTTCGTCACCGGCATGTATAAATGCGGCAATAGCTGTATAAATAGCCTGCGTTGCTCCTGCAGTTATTGTGATCTCGGTATCGGGGTTATAATTTTGCGCGTAACAGGTACTAATGATTTTTGCAACGCATTCGCGTAACTGAATAACACCGGGCATGGGGGCATATTGGTTAAAGTCGGCAGTCATTTGTTTCTGGGCAAGCTCTAAAAGCTTTGGATCGCAACCAAAATCGGGAAAGCCCTGCGAAAGATTAATGG
The DNA here is from genome assembly GCA_016787785.1 of Bacteroidia bacterium. GTDB lineage: Bacteria > Bacteroidota > Bacteroidia > B-17B0 > Aurantibacillaceae > Aurantibacillus. Next base: position 81,758 of record JAEUTO010000004.1, read on the forward strand.
CATTATGTTCTTTGGCAAGGCCGCCCATTACAGTAAAAATGGTGGTGCCTACGTGAGGTAATTTGGAAGAAATCTGCATAATTTTGATAATAATTCTACCAAATTGCTAAAAAAATCTTATTTTTGCTACCCCTTTGGGAAGTAAGATCAAAAATTCTAGATTTAAGGCGTAGAATCACTTAAATATTAGCTCAAAGATCTAACTTCTTAAATTCAAAGGTCCTGTGGCCGAGTGGCTAGGCTCAGCTCTGCAAAAGCTGCTACAGCGGTTCGAATCCGCTCGGGACCTCATTAAAACCCCTAAAACCGTTGGTATTAGGGGTTTTTTGTTTTTGAGGGTACGGCCAAGGGTACAGTATCTTCTTATTGATGTAATCGAATGAAATAGTAGATTGCGAATAAATCAAGAATGATTTCACGTAAGCATAGTAGCTATTTTTATCAAATCCTGCTTTACAGAGTTCGAGAACATGCTAACTGGGCAATTTTTTGAGTACCTAAAGGAAAGGCAATTGATGCATATGCTGGAATCAACTTCCAGGTGATCACAAATAAGATCGCAACCTAACTTTAATCTTATGTTTCTAATTTGTTGTTCGGTCATTGCAACGTTGGCAAACACTAAACTTATTCCTTAACAACTTTTTTAACAACTATGCCATGTTCAGTTTCTGATCTAATAAAATAGACTCCATTTGGCAACCCACTTAAATCAATAATAACATATTTTTCGTCTAAACTGTTTTTGCTAATTAGTAACTCACCTACTACATTTAAAATCTCTAATTTATCAATTGGAACGAGAACATTAATAGTAATATTATTAGTAGTTGGATTGGGATATAAATTAAAACTATTTTCTAAATTATTTTCTTCAATTCCTGTGCAAGCACTTACATTTAGCGTTTTTGTAACCATCGACATGCCAGCAATATTTGTGGTAGAAAGTTGTATGGTATAAATACCAATGGCATTATAGCAGATATTAGACGGATTCTGAACATTTGAAGTGGTTGTATTGGATGCGCCAACAAAGGTCCATGCCCAGCTTATTACTGAATTAGTAGAATTATCCGTAAAATTAACACAACCGTTTTGACAAATTGTAGTTTGCGAAATAGAAAAATCAGCATTTGGCGAATTAACAATATTATAGCGCGAAATATAGGCAGCTGAATTGGCACCTACCGGACTCAGATTAAATATTCCTGCTGTTACATCAAAATCTGCATTACCACTGTAAACCCCATAATTAAATAGCGAATTGCCATCCATGGCAATATTACTTCCTCCATCAGAACTGGTTGAACCAACTCTATAAACAAAATTAAAATTGCCTAAACTATCAAGCATGTTTATGTATATATCGTTACTCCCTAAAGTAGAGAGTGTTTGAGTACCAATACCTGGGTCAAAATCAGTATTTGTACTGCTAAACCATCCCGTAATTAGTAGTTTGCCTGAAGAGTTGATTAGCATTTCCCCACAATTAACAGGCTTTGCGAGCCCCCCAAAATTATTTGCCCAAATAAAGTTACCGCTTAAATCATAGCAAGTAGTAAATACATTGTAAACATTAGTCGTGGTTGAACCACTGTTTAAAGTAAAAGTTGTTGGACTTCCATCAAAATCAACTATGCCGTTAAAATTACCACAAGTGTATATTTTTTGATTTTTTTTACGTATACTTATTGGATTGCATAGTCCATTGCTATTAGCTAATTGTTTTACCCATACATAATTTCCGCTGATATCAAATCGTGCTAAAAAACCAGATGAAGGACTTGAAGTTAACGTTGTGGTTGAAACACTTGGGTCAAAATCTCTAATTCCATTAAAATTGCCGGTGCAAAATATATCAGTGGACGTTAAAATTATATCAGAAAAAATTGTCCCACCGGAACCAACACCATCAAAGTGTTTAACATAAACTAAATTTCCAGAAGTGCTATACTTTGCAATGTAGGCAGAGCTTGTATTACCACCTAAGGAACCATCTAATGTATATGTTGTTGGGCTAGGGTCAAAGTCAATCACATTACTGAAAGGTCCGGTTATGTAAAAATCATTAGCCGCGTCTACTTCTACGTCTAAAATATTAGTTGTACCTCCACCAGCAAGTGATTTAGCATAAACAAAATTCCCACCATTATCCAGCTTAAGTATAAAACCAGCAGAGGTTCCACTTAAAGTTGAAGTGCTAGGTGATGGATCAAAATCCAATGTACCGCTATATCTACCAACTAAAATAACATTACCTGTTGCATCAAAATTAATTTTGTTTGGTAAATTTGTGCTTTGATTATTACCAATACATTTAGCCCAAATTAAATTACTATTTAAGTCGTACTTAGCTATATAAATACTTGGTATAGAATTTACAACCGTTGACAATGTCACCACGGATGGAGAAAAATCAAAATCTGTATTCCCATAAAATAACCCGGTAATGTAAATAAAGTTGTTTACCGAATCTACTTTCATGTCGTAAGGGTTTACAAGTTGCGCACCACTTAGAGATTTCGCGTAGTTAAACCCTAATACTTGAGCCCTCACACTAATAAAATTTATAATAACAAGAGTTGTAAAGAATAACTTTTTCATTTGAATTTTCATATGAATTTGAATTTTACAGCAAAATTAATTGTTTAACTACTCTAACTTAAGCCGTTAAATAACTTTAGTGTTACTCTAAACGATAAATTTCATTAACACTATAAATAGCTTAAAAAAAACCTCTGCACATAACAAAGGTTTTTCAGAATAGAAATTTAAGATTTACTACTTAAGTTTAAATAAATAAAGTCAAATTTTAAAATACAAATACTTTCCAGCTTTTTAATTAATTTGTTTTGATACAGCCAAAGTAAACCTGCGATATAGTATTTAATTATTTTTTAAAAACTTTTTGTTCCATTTGTAATTCTATTATTTTCCAAAGCCGTTCTGTCTCTTTTTCAAGCATTGCATTTTTTATTTTTAACTCCATAAATTTTAGGTTACTTGGAGCATAATTATTCTGTTCAAACCTTATTTTACCTTTGGGCAACATATCTCCTTCGCCAAGCAATAACCATTCTTTGGTTGTGCCGTATGCAGCAATTATATTTTCAATACTTCGGCGTTTCATGGTGGTAGATTTCCCTCTCTCTAAATTATAAATCGCCACACCCGATACGCCGCATTTAAAACCAAATTCCACGCATGATAAACCGTAGCATAATCTTAACTCATTTAAGCGCTTACCTATATTATTTTTTGTATAGTGTTTTGTCATTTGGTATTATATAGTTTACTCATCCAATATATATAGCTGGCAATTTTCGATTCACATAAATTAAAATTAAGCCAAAAAATAAAAGAGGCAATAGCGCTAAAATGTATTTTAATACCCTTGTATTAAAATTCCAAACAATGACTAGGCAACTTAATACTGATAAAAAATAGTTTGAGAAATAAACCAGGTGTGGATTAATAATATAAATTTTATTTGGCATTCCTAACCACACCGATTCACTTACTAATCTATAGGGTTCTTTTAAAGCCAATGCAATAAATACCAATAAAACTAAATAGCTAACACAAATCACATAGTTATCTGTTTTAAATTTCTTTTGTTTAATAAAAACAAGTAGTAAGTATAATAAGGGCATTAAAAAAATAAGAGATAATGAAATAGTTTTCTCCATTTTTGCTCCAATAGGAGCCTCCAAAATCCCAAAGCCAATATATATAGAAAAAGCATATTGCAATGCTGCGTGTAGCACAATTACTAAAGTTAATAACATCCTATTTCCACCTGAAATAACTGGTCTATTAATTTTTTTCATATTTTAAAAAGTTAATTATTATTTGTTAAAAACAAAAACCTTTGCCATTAGGCAAAGGTTTTAATTGAATATATTTAAAATTTTACTCCTTAATTATTTTTTTAGTTATACTACCTTGCTCGGTTTGCAATTGAACAAAGTAAATGCCGGTTGGTAGTTGGTTTAAATCAATTACTGAGTTTGTAGCATTAACAGAATTTTCAGTAAAAACTATTTGTCCAATAGAATTTATAAGTTCAATTTTTGTAACGTTTTGTACACCACTAATAGTTATGTTGTTACTTGTAGGATTTGGATAAATAGAAATTGTTTCATTACCATAAATGCTATTTTTTTCAATGCCGGTACAAGTGCTAACATTTTGCGTAATAATACTTGTATTAAAGCACCCTGTTCCAGCTAAGGTACCAGTAACAGTATAATTTGTAGTAACGCTTGGGCTAACACTTATACTTTGTGTAGTGGCTCCTGTACTCCAACTATAAGTTGTAGCTCCATTAGCAGTTAAGTTGGCATTAGAGCCAACACAAATTAAACTTGTATTACTTATTGCGGTTACAGTTGGTGTTGGGTTAACAGTTACATTGCTGGTTGCAAATGTGTTTGATACACAACCGACACTGCTTGTGCCAACTACTGTATAACTTGTATTTGAGCCTGGATTAACAACACTAGAACCACCTTGTATGGTATAAGTACTTGCACCGATCGGTGTAATTGTAAAACTATTACCGTTGCATATTGCACCGCTGTTTACAGTTATGTTTGGATTTGCGTTAACCGTTACATTGCTTGTGACAACATTAGAAACACAACCAGCTAGGCTTGTTCCAAGCACTGTATAACTTGTTGTACTTGTTGGTGTTTTAACTGCCCCGCCGCCTTGTATGGTATAATTGCTTGCGCCACTTGGGGTTATTGTAAAACTATTACCGTTACAAATCCCACCACTGTTTACTGTAATTGTGGGCGTTGTATTTACCGTAACACTACTGGTAACAAATGTATTTGAGACACAACCCGCACTGCTTGTGCCAACTACTGTATAATTTGTATTTGAAGTTGGACTAACCACATTACTACCTCCCTGTATAGTATAAGTAATAGCGCCATTTGGCGTAATTGTAAAATTATTACCACTACAAATTGTACCACTGTTTACAGTTATTGTTGGGGTAGAATTAACCGTTGTAACCTGAGTTGTAGTAGTTTCAATACAACTTCCCCCATTGTTTACCGTTAGGGTATAAACACCTATATTAACTGTACTTGCACCTATAATAGTTGGATTTTGTATATTGGAAGTAAATGAATTTGGGCCACTCCAGGTGTAACTTGGGGTGGCAGTGCCTGTTATAATAGTTGTAAAATTAATGGGAGAGCCGTTACACACTATTCCATTAACGGATACTGTTGGAGAAAATGATACACATTCATCAAATCTTACTAAAAACCCGTCTCTTGTACCACCACCATATAAAGGCTGGTGAGATCCTACCGTGGCTATAATTGTGCCTGAATTAGTTGTTGTTGCCCCACTTAAATAAAAACTACCCGTATTTCCAAAACAAAAACCACCAACATTGTCTACTCCAGATCCACCATAATATGTAGACCAAACTCTAACACCACTAATGTCTAATTTAACCAAATATGCATCAAATGTTCCTCCTCCGTAAGTTGACTGATAACCGTTTGAAGTGGCAATAGAAGTTCCATTAGCTGATGCTGTTGTTCCGGCAATAAAAATATCACCAGCAGCATCAACTTTAATAGACCGTGAATTTTCCGTATTAGTTCCGCCGTAATAACTACCCCATTGCCTTACTCCGTTATTATTAAACTTTACAAAAAAACCATCCTCTGTCCCGCCGCCATAAATTGCTTGATGCGCTCCTGAAGTTGCAATTCCAGCTATTGATGAACTTGTCACACCTGCGAGATAAAGATTAGTCGTCGGATCTAAAGCACACGAAGACGCCGCATCCGTCCCTGTTCCACCGTAATAAGTTCCCCATTGACGAATACCAGATGGATTAAACTTTACCATAAAAGCATCATTGCTACCTCCTCCATAAACACTTTGATGAGCCCCTAATGTAGCAATACTAGTTCCTGTACTTGTACTTGTAGAACCTGTGATGTAAATGGATCCACTCATATCAACTATGCAATCAATAATGTCTTCACTTCCCGACCCTCCATAGAATGTACCCCATTGCCTGACTCCCAAAGCGCTAAATTTAGCTAAGAACCCGTCATCACTTCCTCCTCCAAATGCAGGCTGATGCGAACCAGGGGTCGAAATAACTGAACTCAAAGTAGAATTAGATTTCCCTCCTAAAAAAACATCGCCACTTGCATTTGTTTGGCAGATATAACCGTAATCTTCACCACTCCCGCCATAGTATGTCCCCCATAATCTAACACCTGATGAATTAAATTTAACCAAATAAGCATCAGAAGTGCTTCCACCGTAACTCGATTGATGAGAACCAAGAGTTGAAATAGAAGTTACGCTTGAATAAGTTGACCCAGCTAGGTAAACATTATTGGAAGCATCTCCAGTACAAGATAGTGCGTAATCATCTGCTGAGCCTCCATAATAAGTCCCCCATAGTCTAATACCCAATTGGTTAAATTTAATCAAGAAAGCATCACTATTCCCAGCATATAAGAATTGATGAGCTCCTATTGTAGCTATATTTGAGTTAGAATTGCCATCACCAGGTAAATATAAATTTCCGAAAGAATCGGAAAACCCCGAACGCGTATTGTCATTTCCGATTCCCCCATAATATGTCCCCCAAACTCTTACGGCTGGGTCAATAATAAATGCTTGTTTTGTATCTAGCTTTTCAATATCAAAACTTATAATATTGTTTTTTATTAGCCATTTTGAGGGTAATACTTTTCCGTTTTGCACTACCGTAGGTGCCTTTTCTATAATTGTACCTAAAGGTGTTTTTAATAATAGTTCTCCTTTTTTATTTATATAAATACTTTCTGCGCCTTCAATTTGTAACTGTATTTTTTTATAATTAGTGCCTGCTTCGCATAAATAATCATATTTTAATTGCCCGTCTTTTTGGTACCATTTTAAATCAATGCCATTATAGATATTTTTATAAGTAACATCGGCATAGCTTTTAACGTTGGTTGCTCCATCAGGGCAACTGGCTAAATAAAAATTAGAGTAACCTTCTAAGGCTTTTCCTTTTATAATGCTTGCATTGGCATTAGCATTTAACCAATTAATATCTAAGCGGTAAATTGTTTGTTGGTCAATTTCCTTTTTTTTACTTTTTGTTTTTAAATCTTCTACTTCTTTCCAACTCTCAATTTTATTTAATTGATAACTAATACCATTATTGCGTAAATGAAACACTAAGCCATTACTTTCTCCACCAAATAAAACATCTGGTCTTGCTTTATAATTTTGATCGTGTACTTGCCCTTTGTTTTCGGTAAAGCTAATACCGTTGCTTTTTTTTGGTTTAAAATCTTTTGGCGTGTTAATTTTTTCCGCAGTAGCAACACTATAATTTAATATTGCTGATGTGAAAATTATCGAAGTGATAAATGTGTGTTTCATTTTTTTTGTTGAAGGTTTCAATTTTTTATTTTGATATTGATACAAAATTAGCCGATTGCTACTGATAATCTTTGCCGTTAAATAAAAAAACCTACTCATTATATAAGTAGGCTAAACTTTAAAACCTTAATTTTTTAATTATAGTAATTTACATGAAGTACTTACTGAAGGTGAAATACCAGTACCATTGTACGCATCTTTAACTTGTTCTTCAACGTGTTTTTTAGTTTGAGCCTCAACTGTAGAACATGCACTTGTCGCTGTTTTATCTTTCATTTTTTCAGTAAACGTTTCTCTTTGAGTAATTTCTTTAGTTGAATTAAACCCAGGACCTGTTGCAGTTACCTTTGATACACACTCACAACTACGTTGTTTTTTACATGATGATACAAATGCTACAATACTCAATAATACTAATGCTTTTTTCATATTTTTTAATTTTATTAATAATTTATGTAAAAGTATATCATAATGTGTTCGAGAATTAACCAGTAAATAAATAAATCGGCACGTAGAGAATACTAAATACACAGGTAGGCGTATTTTTAATTGCCGGATACTTCTGTAATTTGATGTTAAACTTTTAAATAACATAACCGATATTCTACAATGTGTTAGACCGTTTTTAGTTTTTTATTCCAGAAAAATCAAATGGTTCTAAGCAAAAAAACCTTTGCACTTGGCAAAGGTTTTAATTGAATATATTTAAAATCTTACTCCCTAATTATTTTTTTTGTCACAGATCCTTCAGTAGTATATATTTTAATGTAATATACACCTATTGGTAAATGGTAAATATCTAATGTTTTTTCCATAACATTTAAATTTTCTAACTCTAATAGTGGTTGACCAATATTATTATATAAACTTAAACTATTAATTATATAGCTCGATGAGGTAACATTTACCTTACTTAGCGCAGGATTTGGTAATACATTTATTGATGCTTCTAACTTTTTATAATTTTTTAAGCCTATATCTAGCGTTAATGCAATTTCAACAGTACTTGTAGCTGTGCAATTATTAATGTCCGTTACAGTTAATGTGTAAATTATAACAGCCGTCGGCGATGAAATCGGGTTGGCTATCCCTGAGTTATTCAGGTTGCCAGGTGGGTTCCAACTATATGTAAAAGGTCCATTACCACTTGCTGTTGGGCTGCCACCAATCGTAATTGTTGATCCCGGTGCAATAGTTGCATTTGCCCCGGCATTTATTGCCATAACGGTATTAAATGTAGTTGTGTTTGTGCAACCATTCGCATCCGTTACTTTAACCCAATTTAAACCAGCTGGTAAATTATTAGCAGTATAAGTTGTTTGCCCATTGCTCCATTGGTACAGATAAATTAAAGTATCTTGACAAAACCCAAGTTTCATGTTAGGTCTTTTATAGTCTGGGATAAAAGGAATAGAATTTCCACAAACTAAATTATTATCCGCATATTTATAGAGACAAGATTTAAAACCTACAATATGCATTAATACTGGGCTATTTGAAGTCCATGAGTTATTTTGAAAACAAGTTTCAACTATTAAATTTGAAACACCGTCCCAGTTAAAATTGTTATTAAATAAGTAATTATTCCAGCCAACTGATGTAAGAGATATCGTTTGAGGCCCATAAACATTTTGAATCCCTCCATAAAATCCATTACTTGTAATAACAGAATCAGTTATATGGCGCATACCAATTTTAAAATTATTATATACTGATGCGCCATTAATTGAAATTAAATTGAAGGAAATTGATTTTATTTTGCCTGCTTGAAAGCCTTGACTAATAAGTTCATTTGCTCTTATTAGAAATTGATTTTTTGAACTATAGTATGCATTTCCGTATATTGATGGATAGGATGTAGTGCCGTTAGATATTGTGCCATTACCAATAGTTACTAGTGTATTTAACGCCGAACAAAGAGTAGGTGAAGGAAAACCTTGCCCACCATTTATATTAACGGTAGCATCAGATAAACAATTTAACGAAACAGAATTTAAGGAGGTTGAAATTAAAGCGGGTTGATTTATTTGAACTACGATACTTGTAAAAGTATTCGCCGAACTCACCATATTTAAGGTATAACTTCCAGCACACAAATTGCTGATACTTGATTGAGTGCTGCCATTACTCCATGCGTACGTATAAGATGATGCTGGTAAACATAAATTATTTGGAAGAACTGAAATACTACCATCACAAACACCATTACATGAAGCATTTTTCTTAGAAATCAATAAAGGAGTAAAAGCGGGTGGATTGCAACTCAAGCTATTATTCACAATTGCGTAGGGGCCATTCAGTAATAAGTAGGCTTGCATTCTGTTTTTTTGATCCGCCGTAAATCTTGTACGGGTTGTCCCACAATAGCTCATATAATTTTTTTTTGAGTTATCCCAAACACCTGTTGGAGTACAGGGATTGATTGCACCACAATCACCCACTTGATGAGGTGGAGTGTCGCAACATTTATCTCCGTCGGTAGCGCAATTTGTATTTGTAGGGCACCCGGCCCAATCGCCATTAAAAGTATGGAGTAAGCTAAGTGAATGACCATTTTCATGGGTTAACGAATTGCCATTCAAAAAAACTACAGGTGTCATAACCGCTCCGCTCAAGTATTGATAAAAGCCAGAGGAGTAAGCTTCTGCCACACAGGATTTAACAATCCAAATGTTATAATAATTTGGCCAGTAAGCTTGAGATAATAAAACTGTTTCACTAACATATCCACCACACTGAGTTGAGTCAAAACTTGCGGTATTAGATGAGTAGCCAGGAACAGATGAGCAATCTACCCTATCTATTCCATTTGTTGTGCAACCGCTTGGGTCGGTTTTAGCCAAACAAAATTCTATCTGAGTATCAATTCCATCTCCAACTTGACCACGAAAATGCTGATTAGTTAAATTAACTTCACTAATAATCGCAGCATCACTAATTGCATTGCTTCCAACTCCAATCGGTTCACCTAAGTGCATAATATGTATTACAGTTGGTATAGTAACAACTGAATTACTCGTAAGTGATTTTTGAAACGTATTAATTATACTGTCTATCTTCAATTGCTCTTTATAATAGCCGATAGTAAGCTCTCTACTACTTCTTAATAATCCTTTATTTCTTTCATCCGTTGTACAAACTTTCTGCCCTATTACTTTTAGTACCAACAATAGACTAATTATTGTGATTAATATGTGTTTATTCATTTTTTAGCAATAGTATTTATTTACATGTTTAGAATTAAATCCGTTAAATTTTAATCTTATATTAAACAATTAGCTTTCATAAAATTTACAACATATTAAATTTAAAAGCTTACTCCTTTATTACTTTTTTAGTTATACTACCTTGTTCCGTTTGCAACTGTAAAAAGTAAATGCCCTCTGGCAATTCACTTACATCAAGAGCTGTGTTAATAGTATTAATATCGTTTTTTGTGATTACTATTTGCCCAGTGCTATTTAGAACTTCTGCTTTTGTGATAATAATTTCCGAGTTGATATTTAAGCTGTTTGTAGCGGGGTTTGGGTAAATTAATAGCTCTTTTCTTTGTTTGAAATTAATAGTAGTAGTAATAACATTATGTATTTGTATGTCATCTATGTATAAGTTAGATCCTTTTTTATTGCCTGTTTTACTATAAAAATCAAGTCTTATCAGTAATTCATTTCCATATTGACCTATGTTGTAAACGGTGTCTTCAATCCATTGATTTGGAGTTGGAACAAAAGTATTTGTTGAGTAATTATTTGCCCCAATAGTTGCTAGTGAAGAATTTATTACGCCCAATGCAGAAATCCATGTATCACCGCAATCATTACTAACGGATACAAATAAACCTTCTTTTGTTGTGCTACTTAGCATAGCATATGCCCGTTTATATGTTAAGTAAGATGAAGTAGAGTTGGTTTTTTTCGTTGTTGTAATAGAAGCAACACCACTATTAGTTGCTGTATTAAGTACATAAATGCAATTAGTTCCAGAGGTTGATGCCAAAGAAGTAATTTGCCACGGATTCGTTGTATTACTGATAGAAGTATTCCAATTTGTATTAGGGATCGAAACCACGTTATCAAAGTTTTCAGACAAACCAGCCTGCAAAGGTATGTTTGCATTTACTTTAATGTAACTAATTTTAATCATACTATCTGCGCCAATTCCGTTTTGTACTATTAACTTAACTTGATATGTACCTGGCGCCGTGTAAGTAACTACGGGATTTTGAATTAGCGATGTTTGAGGAGTGCCTCCTGTAAACTGCCAATTCCATTGAGTCGGTGTTCCATTAAATGAAAGGTCGTAAAAAATTATTGATGAGCCAGCACAAATTGTATTAGTACTAACCCCAAAATTTGCTTTAGGAGTACAACTAATTGATGAGGATATTCCCGTTATAATTAAGTTTGTTGGGTTAGATAAATTATCTCTTCCACTAACAGTGCTATTAAGCGTGGCTTGCATTACATTCGTTTGCCCCTGGGTAAAATTTTTACGGCAATTAGAATAATGCATAATGTTTTCAATATTATTTGTAGAGTTACCATTGCAAGGGTTACCAGATAAACTATTTGGACAACTAGAACCGCCATAATTAACTGAAGGTGGGGTATCCAAAACATTATCATCATCGCAGGTTAAAGAATTAGTAGATAACCCGAAAATATGCGATAAACCTAACCAATGACCAACTTCATGACTTAATACTCTGTTAAAATTTATTCCGTATGCAGATACAACGGCATCTTGATAGTTTCCACTTGGATAATTTCCAGGCATAGATGCGTATGCAGATGCATTTAAACCGCCAATTGCGGGAACAATTATAATGTTTAAATATTTTGTCGGGTCCCACGTTGGCCAATAGGTAGGATTATTTGCCGACAACGGTACATCCCAAATACCGTTGCTTAAATTATCGTGATAAACTATGCCCGATGTACAGTTATTTAATGGATCTAAATGTGCTAATTTAAAAGTGATATTTGAATTAACATATAAAGCTTTAAATGGTAATGCAATAGTTGCCGTGTCAGATCCTTCACGTGCAAAATCTTTATTTATTGCAATAAGTGTTTTCTGTATTATTGAATCGGCTACATATCCGGTAATATTGTTGTGCATTATATGAAAAACAGTTGGTATTGTAAATTGAGTGGCTGATAAATTACTATTTGGGGTAATTTCTTTTTTTCCTAATTCATGACTAACCTCATCTAAAAAGTATATTTTTCTAATATCATCTGTACCGCAACTATTGGTAGTTTGCCCCTTAGCAAACAAATTTAAAAATAGAATTAAACCATAAACTAATACAAATCGCATATTATTATTAAAATTATATTTCAAAATTAGCCCCATTTTACCCCCAATATTAACCGTTAAATAAGCAAACTGTAACTTGGCTGTTTTATAGAATTATTCGATGCGTGAAACCTACTTACGGTCGAGTAAGCTGCAAATTGGTTACGCTTTACTTATTTAATGGTAAAAAAGGTAATACGTACATAAATACTTTTGCCGTGTTATGGCAAATCATTTTAACCTATTAAAAAAATCAGTTTTATTGTGCGTAATACTCAATGGTATTGCACTTATACTAATATTTACAAATGCAACATCGGCTAAAACACCAATTTACATAGCTTATTACAAAGGCAATTGCTTTATTCATAAGGCATATAATTATACCGATTCGATAACTGAAAATATGATTTTAAAGTATACAATTGATAAAAATTCAAATAAAATCGCGTACGAATCTAAAAATGCTACATCTGGTTATATCAACTTATTGTTTGTTCCGACTCGTAGTAAAACTGTTTTTTTTGTAAATAGTTTATTTGGTTTTTATAAAGGCAGCGTTGTCTTTACCGATACTAATTACAAAAAATTTACTATTTATTTAAGTAACGCTAAAACTAAAATGAAACATACAACTACTATAAGTCTCAATACCATTAAATTAAATGGTCTAACTATCGTAACTGATAGCTCGAGTAATTTAGTGTATAAAAATGTATTTGCCTTAAAAGCGTGCAGTGATACTGAGTTAATAGGACAAGACCATAATTAAATAATTAACTTGCAAATTCGCATTGGGAATTATAAGTGTAATGTTACCTTTTTTTCAGAAACTTCTTAAACTACTGCATTACGGTTTTTTAAATAAAACCTTACGTGTTGCAGGCTCTTTTCTATTTTCTTTTATTTGTCAGTGTCTTCCAGTCAAATTTATCTTTATCTGCTGTGTTGCGTTTTGCTAAATCCGCAAGCATATCGTTCAGTTTGTTTTTATCTAACCACTTTCCATTAATAAAAACACCTTTAATTTTACGAGTGTTTTTTATATCTTCTAATGGGTTCTCATCAAGTAATACAAGGTCAGCAAATTTGCCTGTTTCAATAGTTCCAATTTGTTTGTCAATTCCAAGCCATTGGGCAGGAAGTGTGGTTGCTGATTTTAATGCCTCTTCTGGCGTTAAGCCTGCTTGAACAAGCAGTTCTAATTCATCGTGTAAAGAAAATCCAGCCACAACACCCGAGACTCCTGCATCTGTTCCGGCAACTATAGGAACACCTGAATCCTTAAATGCTTTTACTAAAATAAAATGGAATTTTACCATATCTTCATAGTAGGAAATATTTTCTGGCGATGCATTTTTAACATAATTATTTGCTGTTAACCACTTACTCTGTAAAAGTGGATGTACATATTTCAAATTTGGCGAATTCCTTATACTATCAACAGAGTGTGTCTGTTTAGCAATCCATACCATTGTTATTAAGGTTGGTGATAACCAAGTTCCATTATCTTTAGCAAGTTTTGCGAATTTTTGTGCATCTTGGATGCTGAAATTTTCAGAATGCTTAGAAAATTCTTCTGCGTGTGCAACCATTCCAAAATTTGGAATGAATGCTTGTTCTAATTTACCCTCAAATGCATTTGGAATATGTCCGATTGTTTTAAGTCCAAGTTTATTTGCCTCATCAATAATAGCTGTATACGTTTCAATATTTAATTTAGAATATAGTTTTATAAAATCATAACCTTCTGCTTTTATATTCCTAACTATAATTCTACCTTCTTCTGCTGTATTTGCAATTCTACCTTGTCCATTACCTCCATTTATGAGGGCAGCAAGAGCAATTCGAGGTCCAACAATGTATCCTTTTTCTATTTCCTTTTTCTGACCAAAAGTTTCCATTTTTGAGTCAAGATCTAATACTGTAGTAACGCCATTAGCAATTATTGGTGTCATAATATCTTGCGTGTTAAAAGCTAAATCGGGAGATTGTGTTGGAAGTTTAGAACCAAAATATCCATCTGTGGATAAATGAACGTGTACATCGATAAGTCCAGGCATGAGCCATTTTCCTTTGCCATCAATTATTGTAGCATTTTTAGGTATTGCACCGTTAATTGTTTCTATGCGATTACCGGTTATAACAACCATTGCATTATTAATAATAGAATTTGATGCGGTCATTGTGATCATATTCACATTTTTGATAACAAATGAAGTTTGTTGATTAGTTTGATTGACCTTAATTTTCTGTCCAAAAGTAAAATTTGTCGAGTACGCTATTATTAAAAGTATATAAATTCTTTTCATTATTTCTGTTTAGTTATCGTTTATCTTGAATTCGAGAGTGTCGCCATAAAATAAGAGCTAATGTTTTGATACCCTGCGCCGTTTTTTGCTACGTCAAGTTACATTTTTAAGCGCTAATGCGCAAAAAAAATGGTCACAAGGCTGCTTTCTGGCGTTTCCTGTCAACAATGTTATTGCGTCTGTCGGATTTTCAACTTCGATAATTAACTTCTCGTATTTTTCGTCTTTGAGGACGACGATTATTGCTTTATTATTATCTATTACGTTCATAAATACTGTCGCACTGTCTTCAAATTGGTAAAATGTCCCTGCTGCAATTAAATAAGGAATGTAAGTTCCCTAACGCCCTTACGCTTTCCCATTTTTTGATTTGAACAGGGTCTGAATATGAATTTAAAATATGATCGTTTAGTATTCGTAGCTCGCTTTTAAAAGCTAATACTTTATGAAGTCCTTTTACTTCAAAAACTCTTTCATTGTTGTCCCGCGTAATTTTGACCATATGTCGATACAATTTAATACGTACTCTTTTGCCAACTTTTAACTAATTAGTGGCTAAGCGCCAGTACTTTTACAAAGACTATTTACAAACGTTAATTATCCCAGTCTTTTCAAATGCTTTTTTGTTATAAAAATTGCCAATCAGTTTATAAGTGTAAATATCATCTTTCACAATATGTCCTTTGTAACTTCCATCCCAAGTGTCATATTTATTCTCTAAAGTATGTAAAAGCTGTCCCCATCTGTTGTAGATATAACACGTAGAATTTTCAAAACATTCTCCGGCAATATACCAGGTATCATTTAAGCCATCGCTATTTGGTGTAAAGGCGTTAGGCACATAAATCAAGTTTTCATACAAATTATCGGGACTTATCCGCCTATTGAAATCACTTTTACAGCCATAAATATTTGTTATAGTTAAAAATACAGTTTCTTCTTTATTTTGGTTTATAGGATAATAAAGTTCATTTGCATTCGATTTAAAATCACTATTTATATACCATGTATAGGTTTTAATTAATGGATTATTTACTCCAATAATTCTATAATTATATATACAATCAATCAATACCGAGTCGGTGATAAAGCTAGCTTTTGTTACTGGGTTAACCGTATAGTTAACGGTAGCTGTATTTTTACAACCAAAACTATTAAATCCTGTTAAACTTGCTGTGCCGCTTGCGGTTGGCGTAAAAGCCAATGTAGTGTTGGTATAAGTTGAATTCCATAAATAACTACTAGCGCCGTTTGCAGTAAAAGCAAGTGGCTCACCATCACATACAATGGTCTTACCGGTTATCGTAACATTTGGCATGGGTGCAACATCCAAATTGTAAATGGTAGTTCCTAAACAGCCTGTGATAGTATTTAATCCAATAACTGTATATGTTGTTAACGTGATTGGTGATGTAACTATTGAATTTGATACTATTGTTTGATTCCAGGTATATGTATTTGCACCCGTAACAGTTAACGCCGCGCTCTCATCCTTACAAATAACAGCTGGCCCATTTACACTAAGCTGTGGGTTTTGGTTGACTGTAATAGCAAATGAGGCAGTATTACTACAACCAGTTAATGTGTTCGTTCCCTTAACAGAGTAAATGCTATTTATAGTAGGGCTAACATTGATAGTGTCTCGAGTTTGATTGGTATTCCAAAAATAGCTATCGGCTCCAGTTACAATCAGTGTGGTACTTTTTCCACTGCAAATACTGCTAATACCATTAATGCTTAAGGTTGGTAAAGGGTCTACTGTAATAGTATATACTGCAGTATTCGTACAACCAAAAGCCGAATTCGAACCAACTATCGTGTAGCTTGAAGTAGAAGATGGTGTAATTAATAGGGTTGATGTATTGGCGCCGTTATTCCATGTATATGTCGTAGCGCCAGATGCCTGTAGAGTGCTACTTTGTCCTGCGCATAATTTGTTAATGCCACTAATACTAACTATAGGCATATTGTTAACTGTAATAGTTTGCACTGCAATATTGGTACAGCCGTTAAGTGCATTTGTACCTATTACAGAATAAACACTGGTTACAGTAGGACTTATATTTAAAGTGGCTAAAGTTGAATTATTATTCCATAAATAAGAATTTGCGCCGCTTACTGTTATTGTTGCTGTTTGTCCAACACAAATAAATAAACTCCCACTAATTGAAACTGCGGGAGCTGCAGTATTACTAAATACAGATACGGTTGCAGTTGATGAACATCCATTAATTGGATTGGTAGCTGTTAGAGTGTAAATGCCTCCAACACTTACAGTAGGTGTTGGGATATTTGATACAAAGCCTAATGGTCCAGCCCAATTAAATGTAACTGATGGAGTTGTAGAACTTCCATTAAGTGCCACATTTGGCGTAGCACATGTAATCGTTTTATTAGATCCAGCACTTACATTGGGTAGATTTTTAATAACGGTTATTACAACTGGCACTGTATATGTACAATTAAAGTTATCGGTGTAGGAATAAGTATAGGTCGTATTAGCGGTTGGGCTGACTATGGGGTTAGCAATATTATTATTAAAATTCAAACTGGCAGCCGGGCTCCAGTTCGGGTTTACACAAGGTGGGTATTTATTAGAATTTAATTGTGATGTTGGCGTTAAGCAAGTTAATAATGTTGGTGTTGCTGAAGCCGTTGGATCATACATCGTGGCTAAATAGTTTATTTCAGACGTATTCAAAGCTCTGTTATAAATGCGCAATTCATCTATTGCGCCATTATAAAATGTTGTCCCGTCTACACCTAAACATCCGCCGCCGCTTATCGTTAAGGTACAGTTAGGGTTAACCAAATTAGCAACTCCTGCAGTTGAGGCCTGGCTATCTAAAACACCATTATAATACGAGGTTAACGTATTACCCTGTCTAACCACAGTTAAGTGCGTCCAACAGCTATTGGGAAGCGATTGGCCAACAGTAGAATAGTCAAAGCCCAAAGTCCCCATTTCAACCCCCACTACTGACGATGAAACTCTAATATCAAAAGCATTAACTGGCAAACAACCCGCCCCAGGAGTGCGTTTTGTAATAAAGCCCATAAGCTGGCTAGTTGCTGGCGGAACGCGATACCAAACACTAATCGAAAAGTCTGCTGTATTAAAAATACCATTTATAGCATTGTTAAAAATGATGCTATTGTTTATACCATTAAATTGCAATGCATTGCCCTTTTTACCGCAAATACTTTGTATTGGATTTGATAATGTACCATGAAAAGCGCTAGCGGTACTATCAAAGGCATTTCCGCCATCAAATGCATAATGTCCAACTAAGCCTGAGCCTATGTTCACCTGCGCATAACAACTTATGGATAGAAATGTTAAAAATAAATATAGTGTTCTCAAGTTCATATTACAATTGTTTTATACAAAGTTATATCGCTAAAAAGCTAGCTCCACGCCGTTAAATAAGCAAACTGTCACATTTAGTGAGGCATCCTTTCAAATGATTGAGGAGTAATTTGAATTGAGTAAAAAAACAAAGAAGTAATTATTGATGATCAAATGAGTTGTAGCCTAAAAAAAGCGTAAGGATTTTTTACAGATCCACCTAAATTACTGCCGTTAAATAAATAAAATGTCCTTTTTGATATTGCTGTTCAATATAAAATTGATTAGTGCGTTAATCGAAAAGAAAAAAATTATAACCATGAAAAACGTCAAATTAATAATTCTGTATTCTATTGTTTTTATCTTCAGCTCGTGTAAAAAAAACTATCAGTGCCAGTGTGTCAATGTTATAAAATCTGGTCAAAATGATAGCTTAACTATAAATTATAGTGAGTATCAAAAAAAGACTGCTAACAAAGCTTGCACAGATTTTAGCGATTCATTCAGAGATTGCAAATTAAAATAACCTTAAAATTAATATAATTATGAAAAAACACATTTTAAAAATTTCGACAGTTTTAACGCTATTAATAACTCAAGCTGCTTGCCGAAAAACATACACCTGTCAATGCTCATCTAATTCTAGTAATGGATCTGCTAGTACAGTAAGTACGAGTCAGGTAAAGGCTTTAAGCAAAGAGAAAGCTAAAACAAGATGTTCCGGTACATGCAATAATGGAGTTCTTAGTGTAAAATAAACTATTTTTAACCAAGTAGTTCCCCCAACTCATTACCTAGGAACTAAAAGCGCCACTCTTTTTATAGATAGGTAGATTTGATACACAAAAAAATAGAATAATTGCAACGCATTCTTCTAAATGTACTTTGTATTTGATTATTTGTATCCGCATCAACTTAATTTCTTTAGATATTAATCAATCAAAGTCTATATGCAATAGACAGCAATACAAGCCTGTTATCTAAACCTATATTTATATTTTGAGAGATAGTATTTGAGTTTAAAGGTACATTGCTTTTGTATTCATGGTAATTGTAATTTATAGTTGGATTTACTTCTGCCGTAATTAAGATGTTAGAATTCAAATTAAGGATTATGCCCAAGGAATAAGGGATAGAACACCTATACGTTTGTGCCACAGTTTTTTGTTGATTAACTATAATCGCTGGGTCTTGTTGCCTCGAAATGGTTTTTTGATATATAAAACTCAGGCTCGGCCCATGATATAAAGAGATTTTTTTATTTAGATGTTTTCTAAATTCACTTCCAAATTCTAGTCCGGCAGAATGACTAAAGTTTTCAGTTGGAAAGTTTGAATACTGCAATACTTGAGAGTTCTTTGAAACCATAAGACTAACAAGCCCTATTTTAAAATAGATCTCTCTACTTACTTGGCGTTTGTATTTTAACTGTAATGTAACGGGCGAAAAGTCTGTAAACGTCAAGTGATATTCTTTTATTTTACTGATCACAGAATCTTGCGCACAATCGGATAAACTATAAACCAAAATAAAAACAAATACAATAAATATCTTCATAATGTTTCTTCGTATTGCAAACGCAATTAATTTTTATTTATACAAAATAAGTAATTGTTCTTTAACACTTTTTTAGTTACCATCCGTTCCTTTATAACTTTTTATATTGTTTATTTATGCCAATAGAAATTATTTTTTTACAATTTTTCTACTTGCTACTGCAAAATTATTTTCATTCTTTAATTGTAAAATATATAACCCGGAACTTAAATGAGATACATCAATAGTTTCCTTAACAGTAAGCATTGGTTGTTCAATTAATATTTTACCGTAACTATCTATAATCGTTATAGTATACTTGCCAGTGTTTTCTACAACGACATTCAATAAATCTTCAGTTGGATTTGGAAATAATTGCACATTAAAATCATTTTTTAATTCATTTATTCCTACCCAATTATTGCAAGCTATTGGAAAAACAGGGTTTTTAGAATATAGCAATATATTGTTTTGCTTATATTCTATTAGTTTTAAATTAGTCTCACAAAAATCACCAAAACAAATCAATGGAAAAAATGGATGTATATCATTTCCAATACCTTCTATAGCATACATATTATCACTGTAGTTATTGGCAGGCGGGTCAATGGTATAGGTAATTGATTGGGTTAAACGGGCAACGTTCTGATAATTTACCGATTGCGTGTAGGTTACTTTCGCAATCGTACTATCATAGGTTCCCAAATTATAAGCCATCGTATAGTCGCTTACAGGGCTTATACTAAAATCATACATCAGTTTTTCTGTTTCTACGCAACTTGTAGTTTTTCTGATGTAAACTCTTTTACCATTAATCCTAATATATCCCTTTGTTTGGCAATTACTATTCAAATAATCACATTCAATGGCTTCAATATAGGTTTTTCCACAAATGTTTACAGTGCCCCCATATTTCCAATTATAAGCTTCACAATTAGCTGTAAAAAAATTCCACACGCCAACTTTCCAACTAGGATTATCAGAAATGGACGGAAACGATTGACTTTTAATTTTCATACAAATAATCATAACTAAAAAAAAACAAATTCTCTTTTTCATGGTTTTATAAGTATTAAGTTAATATTTCATTATTTTTTTAATTGTAACGCCACTATCCTGTGTGTAAATTCTAATAAAATAGTACCCTCCATCTATCAAATGAATGTCGACACTCGCTTCTTTTATCGGACTCAAATCTTTTTTTAATACCACTTCACCCAATAAATTAATCACTTCTACTTTTACAATTTCTGACGATGAGAGTATATTAACATCATTAATAACAGGGTTAGGGTAAATTTGAATAGTTTCTTCATTAAAAGTATTCTCATTTATTTTGGTGGCAGTGGTTTGTGTGTATTTACAAATAAATATTTCATCAGTTGGTGCAAAAGAATTAGTAACCGCGGCTACGCCGTTACTTGGATCAAAATCGCACGAGTTGCTTTGAAAAGAGCCAGTTAAATAAATAGTTGTATTATTTAGTGCTATCGAATTTCCCTGTTCGGAGGCTGTTCCCCCCATATTCACGGCTAATAGATAATTGCCATTCAAATCATACTTAGCAATGTATAAATCCCCCATACCTGTCGAGGTAATAGTTGCAACGCCGGCAGCAGATGGATCGAAATCTACAGTTTCATAAAACCAACCGGTGACATACACATTGTTTGAATTATCAATTGCCAATCCTAATCCGGTATCATTATTTACACCGCCTATGCTTTTTGCCCATATAAAAGTGCCGGTTGGTGTAAATTTTGTAATAAACATATCCGAGCCACCTAGTGATGTAAGATTACTTATCCCTCCCGAAGGATCAAAATCCACTGTCGACCTGTAATCCCCACAGATATATAAATCGCCTAGTCCATCTACGGCAACTGAGTGTCCATAATCGTTAGCACTAGCGCTACCAAAACTCTTTGCCCAATTATAATTACCATTTGTGTCATAACTAGCTATAAAAACATCCCCATCTATACCACTGGTAGTAGCTAGGTTGGCGGTCGAAGCCGACGGATCAAAATCAACAATTCCCCTAAAATAACCAGTCAAGTATATGTTACCGTTGTTATAAACAATACATTCACCATTTTCAGAATAAGCACCACTAATCATTTTTTCCCATTGTAATGTTCCGCCTATATCATATTTTCTAATAAAAATATCTCCTCCGTTTGAATTACCTGTAGTATAAGCATTTCCTACTAAATCTAAAGTTATAGAATAGCCTCCATCACCATTTACTAACCCCGCACTTTTAGACCACACATAATTTCCATTGTTGTCATACTTTGCAATAAAAAAATCAGAGGCCCCAACGGAAGTCATATTCGCTAAACCTACTGAAGGGTCAAAATCTACTGTATAAAAAAAATAGCCAGTTACTAGTATATTACCTGCGTTGTCAATAGCTATTGATTGGGCACTTTCACTTCCGGTGCCTCCAATGCTTTTTGCCCAAACATAATTACCGCTTGAATTATATTTTGCTAAAAAAAAATCTTCGTTACCATTTGACGTCAAATTAGCAATTCCTGCCGATGGGTCAAAATCTACAGTTAATCTAAATTTACCGCAAACATATACATTACCGCTAAAATCTTCCTTAATGCAATACCCGGCTTCCGAACCTGAATTGCCAATACCCTTTGCCCATTGGTAGTTTATACTTTGTGCCAAAATCAATTTTTGCAAAACAAACAACAATATAAACGCCAACTTTCTCATATAAATTACTTTATAAATAAAATTAAAAAACACTAATGGGATATTAACACCATTAAATAAATTATTTAGCACAATGCAGATTGCGTATAGCTATATTTTTTAATTGAGAGAATACTTTTTGACTATCTATAAAATCCACCTAAAAACAAGCCGTTAAATAACTATTCTGTAACAAAATTCAATTATCTATACCTATAATTAATTGCGTTTGAATTTAAATGTATAAAAAACACATATTTTGCTTATTTTTAAGTAGTGAAGTATATAGTAATTATTATATCAATTGTCTGCTCTACCTGCAATCTAAAAAGTCAAAATTTTGCTTTTACAAACTATAGCACCGATGACGGCTTACCAACTTCTCAAATTTTTCAAGTAACTAAAGATCAAAAGGGATACATATGGTTCTCATCTGATGCTGGCATTGGCAAATTTGACATGGGCAAAATCAAAGTATTAACAATGTCTGATAGCCTGCCCGATAATACAGTGTTTACATTAACTAAATTCCTTCAAAACAGATTATTAGGCACTTGTTATAATCATAATTTATTTGAAGTCGATATTAATAATTATAAAATTCTAACAACCCATAAAAATATAACTAAAATATTGCACAAATCAAACACCCTGATATTACAAACAAGTATAATTAAAAATCATGCATTTTTAAATACAGGAATCGGGCTTTTAAATTACTCTCTAAGCAATTTAGTTGTTTTATCAAAAAGGCCACCTTCTTACGCTGATATAGAAATTACTTTTTCTGAAGATGAACCACTTTTAAATTTTGATGAAAAGTATTTTTCTTCTTCAAACACTTTATTTAGAGATTTTAGAGTAACAATTAATTTTAAAGATAAAAAACTTAACTATTTTCTTCAATTTAAAGATCAAAATATAAATACAAATAACTTTAGAGTAAATAAATTAAAAAATGGTGACGTTGGTCTAATCATTGGTCGAAACTATTGTATTTTGAAGAAAAATGGAAGTTCTAGTTATTACACTTGTAATAGCGAAATAGTATCAGCTTATCAGGATGCTGAAAATGATCTCTGGTTAGGGGTCAGAAACATTGGAGCGCTTTACTTTAATAATAGTAACATCAATAATGATCCAGAAGTTTTACTAAAAAATAATACGGTAACATCTGTATGTAATGATAATGAAGGTGGTATTTGGCTAAGTACACTCGAAAATGGTATTTACTATTCTCCTTCTAAAATTATCAAACAAATAAATAGTAAAGCTCTTTCAAGTGTCTCCATAAAAAAAATTCAAGTGACTGATCAAAATGCCTTAATACTTACTTCAGCAAATGAGATTATTCAAACTATACCTTATAACCATGATAATTTAAAAATTAAATCCGTCTTAACATTTACCGATAACGAAATAAACAATATCAAAACTATTGATGGCAAAGTTTTTGCTACAGGAAGAAATTATTCTTCGTTCCTGTCAACAAATCTAATTAAAATTGGCAATAGCTTGCCAGGTGTAGGTGCCAGAGAAATCTTAATAGATAAAAACAAAATTATATGGATAGCTGCCTATGCTGGAGTAAAAGGTTATAAATTCGATCAAATTTTAGCAGATAACCCGTTAAAATCAATTCGTCAAAATTGCTATGGCTTATCAATTGATAAAGCCAACAATATGATAATTGGGTCATTTAACGGTTTATTATCATTCAAAGATGACAGTGTAATTCCTTTAAATTCAAAATACCCCCTATTAAGAAGTAGAATTGATTACGTATTTGTAGATTCGCTAAACCGTTATTGGCTAACAATAAATGGTTATGGATTGTGTATTTATTATAATGGAAAAATATATCTGATAAAACAAAACGATAATAATATCAATAGTAAAGTAAAATGTATAGTTCAAAACGGTAACGATTATTGGATCGGCACAAAAAACGGCTTAGTTAAAATTAATATAATAATAAAAGATTC
Organism: Bacteroidia bacterium; assembly: GCA_016787785.1. Classification (GTDB taxonomy): domain Bacteria; phylum Bacteroidota; class Bacteroidia; order B-17B0; family Aurantibacillaceae; genus Aurantibacillus. The sequence continues at coordinate 106,378 of JAEUTO010000004.1, forward strand.
TATTATTGAAAATCACTTTAGTGTTAGATACAGTAGTGAAGACGGTCTTATTTCAGATGAAATAAACGATTTAAAAAAACTCAATAACTTACTTTTAATAGGCACTTCTAAAGGGTTTTGTTTTGCTAATCTAAATAAAATAACTAAAAACTATAGGTATGATTCAATCTATTTAAAACCACAAAATAATAACTATATTAAAAATAAACTGGATAATTATTTTGAAATTGAAAACAACTTCGATAAACTATTTATAGATATATATCAGCCGGCTTACCGCAATTTTAAGTCATTAAAATATGCATATAAATTTGATACAGATTCAGCATTTGTAATACAAAATTCAACTACAATAACTCTCGAGAATATAAAATACGGCAACTATAAATTAATTGTGAAAAATGCAAGTCAAATAAATAGTACAGGTCAAGCTACAATTAATTTTACAGTCAAAAAACCTATTTGGCTGCGGTGGTGGTTTATTTGTTTAGTTATAATATTATTATTTTTTATTATTTATATTATTCTCTTAATTCGAACAAACAAAATTAAAAAAGTAAATGCCGAAAAAGCACGTATTGAAAAGTTAATTAACGAATATAAAATGTCTTCGCTGCAGGCTCAAATGAATCCTCATTTTATTTTTAATGCCTTCAGCTCTATTCAGCAATTTATATTAACAAAACAAACAGATGATGCCTATGATTATCTTGCCAAATTTAGCAAACTCATTCGCTTGGTACTGGAATCATCCAGGGATAATTATATAAACTTGCAAAACGAAATAGATTTACTTACACTATATTTGGAAGTTGAGCAATTACGTACCGACAATAAATTTAAGTTTAACATAAAAGTTAATAGCAATATAAATATCGACTCTATCTCAATTCCAATTATGCTTATCCAACCGCATGTCGAAAATGCTATTTGGCATGGCATTTCACATCTAAAAAATAAAGATGGCTTAATTACCATTGCTATTGAAGAACTCGCTGAACACATTGTTTTTACAGTAAAGGACAACGGGGTCGGTAGAAAGGAAGCTAAAAAATTTAACGACGCATATAATAAACAACACAGATCCTTGGCTACAGATATTAACAACGAAAGGTTAAATTTATTCGAATCCAATAGTAAAATAGAAGATTTGTTTAATAACATTAACGAGCCATGCGGCACAATGGTAACAATCAAAATAAGGAAAAATGATGACTAATACAATTTCATATACCGCAATAATTGTCGACGATGAAAAATCAAATCGGTTAATTTTAAATACATTGCTTAAAAAGGGTTCTCCAGAAATAGAAGTCATCTTCGAAACAGATGATATAGAGGAAGCCTTTGTTCAAATAAATAAACTAAAACCTGATCTGTTGTTTCTTGATATTCAAATGCCAAAAGGTGGTGGCTTTACTTTACTTAAAAAATTTAAAGAATATCCTTTTGAAGTAATTTTCGTAACAAGCTTCGATAAATATGCATTGAATGCTATTAAAGCAAGCGCATTAGATTATCTTTTAAAACCCGTTGAAAGAGCGGATTTAAAAGCAGCAGTTGAAAAATTTAAACACGTGCAACAAAAAAAACTCGGTGTAACAAATAATCCTTTACTGCAGAATTTAGTTACAGAAAGCGACAAAAAAGTTGCAATACATCATAAAGGAAATGTTATTTTATTACCAATTAAAGATATAAATTACATCGAAGCGGATATAAACTATACAAATGTATTTACTGATACAACTTCTTTTTATTTGCCAAAAACATTGGGCGAATGGGAAGAGATACTGTTAAACCATATTAATTTTATAAGAATAAACAAAAGCATGATTGTAAATACTATTTATTGTAGTTACTATGAAAAAGGAGATCCTATTGTTTTAGTTTTAAAAAACAACATAAAAGGTCCTGTTAGTAGAAGAAGAAGAGCTGAGGTCTTGGAAAAATTAAAACAATAAATAATTTAGCTATATGTCATTTACTCGATACTAAAAAATACCATTTTATTTATTTAACGCTAACGAGTGCGAGGTATTAAATCGTTTATTTACAAGACGTATTTTAAATGATTATTAGAACTATAAAATTTGTTTTTTTTGCAACATATTTTCTTTTGCTGCTATCATTTGCTGATAAAAAAGATTATATCAACATAAAGCTTCGTATTATATCCAATGTTAGTGTTGGTTGGGGTGATATTTACATCGGTGTTATAAATAAAGCATCAAATCGTAATATAAAAGATTTTTCTGATACAATTCGGTTTACCATCATTGCCAAACCACCTTATATGTTTTTTAAAAATGGAGATGAAAAAGTAATTACTTTCAAAAATACCAGAAAAAAAAATAAGCTTTCTTATTTACCAATTTTAAGCGGAACAATTAGCAAGAGAAATAAAATTTGGTTAATTACGCGTATAGAATAATGAGCAATTTATTAATATTAAAATCGTACAGTAATATTAAGAGGCTATTAGTAGTGTCTTTTTTTTTATTAACATTTATAGAAAGTGCTTCGCAAACTTTTGTAGCTGATACATCTAAAAATTCTAAAACATATAATTTTACCGTTGGTTGCGATTATTTTTGCAACGATAAAAAGCAACTTTATTTTAATATTATGAAAATCGATACCTCATTTTATTTGGTTACTAGATTATCGTTTAATGGCAAACTAAAAGAACCGAATTTAAAAGGTACAAAGTTTTACTTTAAATTAAAACGTAATATGTCGGTTAGCTTAACGTCGGGCGTCAGTAGCGGCCCTAGATACATTAATTTAGGTCTAATGGATACTATTACCAGGAGGCCTAATCTTTCAGATAATCCTATGCCCAGGAATGACGAGTATAATTGGGAAACCTTTTATTATGTACCGCTTCTAATTTCAAAAAGTGATTTAATAAAGCTATCAAAACATAAACTAATCAGTTACTATGCACTTACTGGAGAATATAGCTACATGAACCACTCTGAACTTGTTCAGAAAAATAGCCGTAAAAAAATACAAACAGGGGCTGAGTATGTACTTAGTTTAGACTAACAATTTGCATAATATACGCCTAAAGTGTTTTAGCTGTTACACTATACTTATCTAACGGGCAAGGTTAAACTACTATCTCTTCTAACTTTGTTTAGTTTAAACACAATTAATTATGAAATCTATTATTTTGAATTCCTTTTGCTTTTTTTTAAGCCTAACTCTTGCCCAAGGTCAAAACTGTAAATTTAGAAAAGAAAAAGACGATCCCTTTAAAAAAAATCAAAGTAAAACAATTGTTGTGGGTGTAGATTATAACTATAGTCAAAACGATAAGTTCTTTTTTAACCTTACCCAAATTAACTGTAACTATAACATCGAACTTAAATTAATGTACGGTAGTAAACAAAATTTCTATATTCAAGCAGGTACAGCCTTTACATTTAAGTTAGAAAACGAAGAACTAATTACCTTATATACGGTAGGTGGCTGTAATCCGCAATTCCAAAATTTAGGGTTAAAATATCCTGGCCGTATTCCAAACCCAGCTTTAGGCGATTCCGAATACTATTGGTCAACATATTGGTATCCAGTTGTAATAGTATCAAAAGAAAACATGGAAAAATTGGCTAAATCGCCATTAATAGTTTACAAAACAGAAGCTTTTCAAGCTGGTAAACCCTACATAGAGGAGGTGAGAAACAAATTTAGAAATGATATAATGGAAGCTGCCAGCTGCATGCTTTCAATATATTGTGTTCCAAGTAAAACTGATGAAAATAAAGACAATAATTACAGTACAGGATCTAACGGTAATACAGCAAATAACAGCATAAAAGACGGACCTTTTAGCGAATACGACTCCAATAAAAAATTAGTTAAATCTGGTAACTATAAAAATGGAAAGAAATTTGGTCATTTCTTAGTGTATAAAGATACGGTAGCTATTGAAGATTGTAATTACGATGAAAATGAAAAGTTAACTGGTAAATACATTCAAAGCAATGCCGATGGAAAAATAAGAAGAATATCAGAGTACAAAAATGGAAAATTAAACGGCATCGAAACTACTTTTGAATACGGAATAAAAAAATGCGAAACAAATTACGTAGATGATAAAAAAAATGGCAAACAAACTTGCTACTCAAAAAGTGGGGCTAAAATAATTGAATACAACTACTTATTTGGAGTTGAAAATGGAAAACGACTTGAGTTCTATCCTTCTGGCAAAATACATTTTGAAGATATGTATTTAAACGATAAAAAAACTGGCAAACATGTTGAATACAATGAAAATGGACAAAAACTTTGTGAAGGAGAATACCTAGAAGAAAAAAAAGAGGGAGAGTGGAATTTTTATGATGCCAAGGGAAAAATTATAAAAAAAGTGAAGTATCTTAATGGTAAGGAAGTTGTAAATTAAATTAACTTTATTTTTTTACTGGAGGTGTGTTTACTTTTATAGGTAGTATACCAGGCTTCGTTCAGATGATAACAATAATAAAGAATAAAGATTAGTATGTTAAATCTATCTTCTTTATTTTTCTAAGATTAATTACAATTACCTTGATTTTTATTTGAAATATTTCGAATAGTAATTTATCCACTTAAAATTTAACGGCTAGGAAAGAGTTGTTATAAGTACTAGTTAAATTAATCTAAATTACTATACGGTATTCTAAACCTAGGAGGCAACAAAAATTATAATTCACCGTTTAATAAAAATGAAATTAGTTCTTGATCTTATATTTTTCTTATTTATTCAATTAGTAGTATTAAGAATATATTATACTTTACGCCATAGAAAAGAGGAAACATTTTCTCTTTATGCATTATTCCCTTCTCGGTTTCATTTTTTAGTGTTCAATTCCGCTATTTTTATTTCATGTCTTTACCTCAATATTAAAAAGCAATTATTTTGTGTACCGGTTGCATGGGCTTCTATTCTAATTGTTTTATTTTGTTTAGCTTTTTTAGTACTACCAAGTTTACAAAAGCGAAAAGCGATAGAGCCATTGTTTCTCTTCTTTTCAGGAATTGGTTTTTTTATTTCAATTTATATTGTGGCGTTTGGCAGGTTTGAATATTTCCTATTCATTTTGTTTCACGCAATTATTTTCGTTCCCCTTATTTTAGTGAAAAATATATTTAAAAAACAACAGAAAAATGTTTATTTAAACGCACTTTGGTTTTACCCTCTATTTGTAATTACACCTTTTTTTATTTTATATCAACTTGTGCTTATATTCAAAAGCTTAAATAGAAAACTTAAAGTAGTGTTTATTTCCTCATCACTATTTCTGCTTGTAATTGGCATCGCACTAACCTACCAAATGAATACTATTTTTATAAAAATTGCAGCATCTACACATGTGGAAAATGATTTAAAGACAATGCAAGAAAACCCCGTTAATTCATATTTAATTGAGTTAATATTAGGTGCTCACATAAAGTATCATACAGAATTAGATGTGATTTTTGATGGTTACAGACCACCTTATCACAATCCTATTTTGATACTAAGTAACAAAATCCTTTTCCCATATCTGCATTTTGCGAAAAACACTAAACTTTATTACCGACAGGATTTATATAAGAAACTTTACCCAAACAATTCGCTAACATTTAATTGTAAGTGTGGTATAGATGAAACGTTATTTAGGACAGAATACTAACAAAATTAACTATCAACATAAGTTAATACACGCGCCATTAAATTTATTTAACGGCAATATCACACTTCTAAAATGAATTAACTTTAACATAAAAATTCTCTATGAAAACAATTAGCCTTAGTATCTTTATATTCCTACTTTGTTGTAGCAAATTAAAATCCCAAAATTTATATGTTGTAACCGAAAGATTTAATACCTATCAAAGTATTAATATAATACCATTTGATTCGTTATTTATAACAAACCCATCGGGTGTTACCACAAAATATGCTTTACCGCATTATATGCTTAACCCGGGCGCGCACGATAGCCAGTTTACAACCATAGTAAATGCTATTTACACCTTGGGTTATAAAATTATGCCTACCAGTAACTGGGAGGGTACTTTGCAGTATTATTCCAATACAACTACCATTCCACAATATGCAACGCGTACATTGTTTTTGGGCCAACCTTGAACAACAACCAGTAGCGAGCTGGCCGAAAAAGTGATAAATACTAGTTCAATTAAAATATACCCCAACCCTTGCGCCCAATATTTTAATCTAGAGTTTGATGCAGATTTTAAACCAATAGAATTAATGTTAATTAATACTTTGGGTTACGTGGTAAAAACAGTTAAGGTAAATCAACAAAACAAGATCGAAGTTAATATTGGTAATTTACCAAATGGTAACTACATTATTAGATTACTTAATGATAAAGAATACTCACAAGCAATAAGCTTAATAAAAACGCAAGATTAGTTAAACCGGTATTTTGATATAATTTCAAAATAGTTGGGATTTTTTCTACTTCGCCAAAGTATAAAAACATGAAAACCGCAAAGGTAGTGATAATTCTAATTTCAATGAATTATATCTTATTTTCCTGTAATGGTAAAACTGTAACAAACGTTCCAATAAATAAAAACCCGAGTGAAGTTATAGTAATTCCAGCAACTAAAATTGCATTCAAAACATATACAAATTTACCACCTAACTTTACATTAGATTCTTTGTCCTTTCAAGATGAAAAATCTAACTGTTCTGTGATCATGTACTTTCCAAAGTCAAACAATACTAAAGTTAACGAGTCTATAAGCAAATTCCTTCAAAAACAATATAACATAAATAAACCTTCTAATGGCGAAGCTGAGAAAAGTAATTATCAAATTAGTATCCTACGCTTAAGTATCCAATCTCAATTAATGCATTGCCTTTTTTTAAGAAATACGTTTACCAGTGGTGCCGCACATTCCAATAACGAAGCCTTATGTTGGAATTATGATACCTTACAAAACAAAACCATATCTTTTTCAGAAATTATTAATTTTTCTAAAAAAAATAACAAGCAGGCTTTTTGCAATAAATTAAATGGCTATAAAAATGGCATAGATAGCACCGATGGATATAAGGATGGTTTAAAACCAACTGATTTGACCGAAAATCTAAACTATGCAATTTACAATAACGAATTGATTATTTATCCAAATTATTGTTGCGCAAATGAAGGAAAGCACTTTGACATCAATCTTAAAGAAATACAACATTTTATAAACCCAATAGCTGGAAAATACTATAAACTAATTATCCCTGAATAAAATCGTATAAATAAAACCAAACAATCCAATACTTATATTATACAAATGACCATAAAATATATTACTTCGGCAGAGAAATTTACTAATTATAACACTAATCGTGGTACTTATAACTATATGGTGCATTGTATATTTTTTTTGATATTTTAATAGTTGTGATTTTGGTATTGGAAGGGGTTAAAATGAAAAAAGACTTTAATTATAAAAAAGCAACATACTATTTATCCTAATGATTGTAGTTTTCCAATTCTATCGTCAAGTTGGAGTGTTTACATAAAAAATGTAACTAAAATAACTTTACAATTAATTTACCAATCACTGTGATGTCTCGGTATCTCCTTATCAATTAGCCATGTTTGCTTTCCAGTCTTAATACAAACTCTTTTAAAGTAAAATTCCGTTTCGTTTTTTGTAAAAATTATAACAGCATTGTTTTCCTTTATAAAACTGTTTACTTTTAAATTGTCAAAAAAACACTCATAGTTTAAACCTGAATTGGTATACAACATGCTTTCTAATATTGGCCCATAAGTCTCTATTTCATTGGCAGCATATTTAGAAAGCCAGGTAATTTCATCTAAATACTTTTTGCTAAACCAGTCAGTTTTTTACAGTCATTTTATTTAAATTTTCAAAATCAGGGGATCCGCAATGCCGATTCGATAATTATAAAATTTTAAAATAGTTATGAGAGCGTTGTTTTTATAGAAGTAAGCTAAATTATTATATTTTTCTCAATTTATTATTTGTTACGGTGCTTGATTATTTATTTTGTGGCTATTGACTAACTATAGAATAATGTAATTTTGTACATAAGAATTATTGTTTTGTAATGTACTAAGCGTAAAAAGTACTTATAAAATAATAAACTTTAAATCGTAAATAAAGCTAAGAATGGGACAAATTTTTAAAACAAATACTATAGAATCCGTATGGCAATATCTACAACATTTAAAGATTCCTATAACCAAAAAAACAGTAAATGAAACATTACAAAGTCATCCATTTTTTCCGAGTTTATATAGTATTAGCGATTCGTTTGATAAATGGAAAATTAAAAATGTCGCTTACGAATTAAATGAAGATCAACTCGATGAGTTGAAAACGCCATTTACTGTGTATATGAATGGGTTATCAACTGGTAAGGATTTTGTGCTAGTTACAGATGTAACAAAAGAAAATGTTTCGTTTATTAACGAAACAAAAAAAACACAAACACTAAGTCGAACTGCTTTTTTAAACCGCTGGGAAAAATTAGCTTTTATTGCCGAACCGACAAATGAAAGTGGTGAAGAAAACTATCAAAGAAATAGAAAGCAAGAACAAAAAGAATTTTGGAACAGCTTTTTGTTTTACACAGGAATTGGTTTAACTATTTTGTTTTTGCTGCTAAATTTAGTAACTACTAACGCCAACAATCTTTTGGTATTGACTCTAAGTGGTTTGCACGTAGTAGGTACTTTGTTGACATGTGCGCTCTTGACGTACGAATCAGGGAACGCCTCAGATTTTGTAAAGTCAGTTTGTAGTATGAATAAACAAACCAATTGCAACGCGGTTTTATCCAGTGAAGGGGCAAAATTATTTGGTATTAGCTGGGGAGAATACGGGCTTTTTTATTTTGCGGGAGGATTGTTTTGGCTCTTGGTTTCGCCACTTAAGTTAGATGTAAAGTTAAGTTATCTGACTCTAATAACTTTACCCGCCAGTTTGTATATTCCTTTTAGTATTTATTACCAATACAAAATTGTAAAGCATTGGTGTCCGCTTTGTTTAGCAGTACAATTAATACTGGCATTTGAATTAGTAGCGGCATTAATTAGCATGAGCTCCAACTCACATTTTTTTATTCATCTAACCAGTGGATTTACTCTGGTAGGAATAGCATGGATGATGATGGCATTAATAGTGCCAATTGGAGTCTGGTTTTATCTAAAACCACTCCGCGCAAAAGCCAATAATTATAATGATTACAAGCACAGATACAAACGTTTGCAATATAACCCTGATTTATTTGCGGCCTTGTTGCAACAAGAAAAAAAGGCGCCGGATGGCTGGCAAACAATTGGAATTGAAGTCGGAAATCCGAATGCAACCAATGTTATTTTGAAAATTTGTAATCCTTATTGTGGCCCATGCGCAAAGGCACATAATGTATTAGAAGAGATTATAAAGCGTCATCCGGATTATAAATTGCGAATCATCTTTACGTCTAAAAACAATGAAGGAAGTTGGGGGTTTAAACCCGCCAGACATTTAATAACATTATCCAAAACACTAACTCCAAACAAATTGCAATCGGCCTTACACGATTGGTACTCGGATGCTAAGAAGGATTTCGATCAGTTGGCGACCCGCTATCCTGTTACAGAACAATTGGCATCAGAGATAGGAGGTGAATTACTCACCCAGATGAGCGATTGGTGCGAAATAGCCGAAATCACTGGGACTCCGACACTGTACCTTAATGGGTATAAATTGCCTCAGCAATACAGCATTAATGAATTAAAAACTATATTATAAAGATGTTTGCAAATCAGGTGTAAGTGATGGAGTACTACATTTCCGAAACCTAAACAGGGAGAAGCTGAAAACCCTTAATCGAGTAGGCAGTAATCAACTAAAGTTTTTATCAGTTTTTAATCTATAAAACTGTTTGCTATATGAAAATCATATCAAAAAATGAATTAAAGAAAATTGTTGGGGGAAATGCCGCAGTGCATTGCGAACGAAGAATTGGTGGAAACGACGATAATGGAAATCCACCTCCTCCAGGATACCAAATTGGACGTTGCTGGTGTATTGGCGGTGGAGCTCCATGTGATGATGTAAGTTGGCTAGAAGGTGGTTGGTGCACTGTGCCTATGTCTAATTGCAGTACTGGAGCCAACGATGTTTACATCTAGACTTAATAAATTAATTAGTCAGAAATATTAAATAAGCTTTTGAAAGCTTTTGATGTATAGAATTGTTATTTACAAAGCTAATTATAAATGGTAATACGATGATGGAAAAAATGAAAAGCATTATTAGAGGCTAAATCGTATAGCGAGCAGCGAATATTTCATTTGTAAGATTTAATGCTTATGTTAGTGACAATGAAAGAAGGTCAGTTATTGCGGTGGAATTTGCTTTCATTTGATTGGCGATACTGCAAACAATGTTATAACGATAGTGAAAATTGAAGTTTCGTTGTTATAAGTTGTACCACTTGTATTTTAATTAAATCTTCGGGGGTACTTTATCATTAAATAAGACATATGAAAAAGATAGCAAAAGAAATTTTGAAAAGTATTTTCATAGTAAAATGTTCATTACTTTCAGTGTTAAGTTTAATGATTTAGGGATAATATATGTTTGCCTTGGCTCAGGTTCTTTCGACTTAAAATAAAAGAATAATTTAACAGCGCTAGTGGTAGGACAATAGTTTCGACATTCGATCAATTTACATTTGGCATCAGAGATAGGGGGTGAATTACTCACCCAGATGAGCGATTGGTGCGAAATAGCCGAAATCACTGGGACTCCGACACTGTATCTGAATGTGTATAAATTGCCTTAGCAATACAGCATTAATGAATTAAAAATTATATTATAAAGATGTTTGCAAACAGGTGTAAGTAATGGAGTACTACATTGCCCAAACCAAAACAGGGCCAAGCTGAAAACCCTTAACTGAGTAGGCAAAAAATCAACTAAAGTTTTTGGCAATTTTTGATGTATAAAATTGTTGTCTATCATGCTAAAAGAAAGTAATGCTTTTAAAGCAATTGAAAAAAACAAGATGAAAAATATTATCGGTGGAAAAGTTGCTCTTGGTTCAGGCGAAGGAACTATGTGTTGGAGTACTACTTGTCCAGATAAAAAAGATGAAAGAAGTGGTTTTGGTAATGATTGCCCTTCAGAATACTTGGTGAAAGATTGCAAATGCAATGAAGTAGTTAAGTGTTAATTTATTATGCTCTTGTTAGAATACAAGTGCATAGTTTTACATTAATAATTTGACGTACTAGTTTAAATGGCTACGCTTATTTATCAAAAATTCTTTAAAGTACTATAGAGTTGCCTATAGCTTATACCTTCGGCTTATATGTAGTGAGTTAAAGTAATAGTTGTATAATGACTTTAAATGCAAAACAAGTCAGAAAAATCAAGCGTAGCCTTTTAAAGCGAAGATATCTGACAGGATAATAGTAAGTAACAAATTGTAAAACTTCAATTTACACTTATTTCTAAAGTACAAGCCTAAAACCCTTAACGGAGTAGTCAAACAATCAACTAAAGTTTTTGGTAGTTTTTAACACAAAAGTTACAACTACAAAATGAAAGTTATAGCGAAACGTGAATTAAGCAGATTATCGGAGGTAGTGCTGCTCTTCACTGTGAATTAAGAGTCGGCGGAAATCAAGTTGAAGGAAATCCACCACCTCCGGGACAAACCATAAGTAGATCTTGGTGTATTGGTGGTGACTCGCCATGTGACGACTTAAGTTGGCAAAAGGGTGGTTGGTGCACGGTGCCGATGGGAAATTGTATCGGAGCTCCAAGTACTAGTATTTAATCAATCAACAAGGAGATTTAATTACATCTCCTTGTTGATCTTAAAATAAAAAAGCGATTACTCTTGAAAAATTTTTATCACTACCGCCAGCACGATGCCATGGACTGTGGCCCTACGTGTATTAAAATGATAGCCAGTTATTATGGTAAAACATTTAGTATCGATAAACTACGACAAGCCTCGCAATACAGCAAGGAAGGGGTATCTTTATTAGGTATTGCAGAAGCCGCCGAAAAATTTGGATTTCTAACCATGGCAGTTGAGCTATCGTTGCAACAGTTGGTTAACGAGGTAACACTACCCGCTATTTTACATTGGAATCAAAATCACTTTGTAGTAGTATATAAAGCAGATAAACAAAAAATTACGATTGCTGACCCATCCGAAAAAGGAATTGTTAAACTCACTAAAGCAGAGTTTTTAAAGCATTGGCAATTTAAGAATCAAACAACAAACGAAGCTGTACCCCTAGGCATTGCATTATTATTGGAACCCACAGCACAGTTTGAGAATCAGGAAAACGATGCATCGAATAAAGTAGGATGGAATTTATTACTGCATCAGCTCTTGAAACAGAAACGATTAATTGTTCAATTGTTTTTTGGGTTATTGCTCGGAAGTATTTTGCAATTAATTTTTCCGTTTCTCACTAAAAGTATTGTTGATACGGGAATTGATATGCAAAACATTCCTTTCCTCTACATCATACTGTTGGCGCAGTCAATGCTGATTTTGAGCCGGACAGTTGTTGATTTTATTCGCACGAGACTTTTATTGTACATTAGCACATCTATCAATTTTTCATTATTGTCTTCGTTTTGGATAAAGCTGATGAAATTACCCATTAGTTACTTTGATACAAAGAAGACGGGCGATATACAACAGCGTTTAAGTGATCAAAAGCGAATTGAAAGTTTTTTAACAGGCTCGGCGTTATCTACTTTTTTTTCGCTGTTTAATCTTATTTTATTTTCTGGTATTTTATTGTATTACAACAGCATTGTTTTTGTGATTTTTATGCTCGGCAGTGTGTGCTACTTAATTTGGATTAAACTTTTTTTTAGATTTAGGAGAACGATGGATTATGAACGATTTACTATTGCATCCAAAGAAAATACAGCCACTATGCAACTTATTTACGGAATGCAAGAAATTAAGTTAAATAACAGTGAGCAATTACGAAGATGGGAATGGGAGGAATTGCAAGCGGGGTTGTTTAAACTTCAATTCAGGAGTTTAACATTAAGTCAATGGCAGCAAGCAGGAGCTTTTTTTATTAATGAGGGTAAAAATATTTTAATTACGTTTTTTGTTTCGCGGGCTGTTATTACTGGGCAGTTATCATTAGGTGAAATGTTAGCCGTTCAGTATATAATAGGTCAGGTAAATTCGCCGGTTGAGCAATTGGTGGGTTTTTCGCAACAGTTTCAAGATGCTAAACTTTCCTTAGAGCGCTTAAACGAAATTTATGAAGTAGAAGATGAAGAGCCTGTAAATAGAGAGTTTGTAAAATTATTGCCTAGTTCAAAAAGTATTAGTTTAGAAAACGTATCATTCACCTATCCGGGCGCTGGCAATGAGCCTGTTTTAGAAAACGTGTATTTACAAATACCTGAGGGCAAAGTAACAGCGATTGTAGGGATGAGTGGCAGTGGAAAAACAACATTATTAAAGTTATTATTAAAGTTTTATGAAAATTATAAAGGCACAATTAAACTCGGCGAAACAAGTCTTCAGAATATAGGCGCAAAAAATTGGCGAAGTCATTGTGGCAGCGTTATGCAAGATGGATATATTTTTAATGATAGTATCGCTAAAAACATTGCTGTAAGCGATCTTGTACCCAACTACACACGTTTGTATGAAGCGGCAAGAATAGCAAACATTCAGGATTTTATAGAGGCACTCCCTTTAGGTTATGAGACAAAAATAGGAGCTGAAGGAAATGGTATAAGTGCGGGGCAACGTCAACGTATTTTAATGGCACGTGCTATTTATAAAAACCCATCTTTTTTGTTTTTAGATGAAGCTACTAATGCTTTGGATGCTAATAATGAGAAAATGATTTTAGAAAATTTACAGCATTTTTTCAAAAATCGAACTGTTATTGTAATAGCACACCGTCTAAGCACCGTAAGAAACGCAGATTTAATTATTGTACTTGATAAAGGTAAAGTTATCGAGAGTGGAAATCATCATACACTTGCGCAGTTAAAAGGAAAATATTACGAGTTGGTTAAGAATCAGTTAGAAATGGGAAATTAGTAAAAATTGGAAATTATGGGTGAAGTGAATACAGGAAATACTGGAAGTTATGAAATTGAAGACCTAAAAACGAATTTTATAGAAGTAGAAAAGAGGGAGAAATTAGCTCAGTTTATCGGTAATAATCCACCGTGGCTAATCCGTAATGGGATGGTGTTTTTTTTGGGTTTAATTGTTTTACTGTTGGGTTCAACCTGGTTTATAACCTATCCAGACAGCGTTAAAACGCAATCATTAATCCGTGCAACAAGCCCACCAAAAGAAGTGGTGATTAAAAACGGTGGACGGATTGTTAAGCTATTAAAACGAGAGGGTGAAACTGTAAAACGAAATGAAGTCATTGCTTTTATTGAAAGCACAGCCAAACATCAGCAAGTTATCCGGCTTTATGATTTATTGGTTTTCTTAAAAGCACATTGTAGCGCCAACCGCTTAGAAGATTTGGTAAATTATTGGGATGCACACCAGTCCGGTTTTTCGGAGTTGGGAGAATTACAAGCTCAGCACCAAAACTTTGTAAAGTCTTTGCTTAATTTTAAAAGCAACCTTTCTCAAGGATCATATTTCAAACGAAAATCAATCCTTATCAAAGATTTAAGTAACACCAAAAGATTATATACTACCCTGAAAGATCAACAGCTACTTCAACAATTAGATTTAAAATTACAAGAAGCAAATGCAATTGTGGCTGATACTCTTCATAAAAAATCAGTTTATACAGATTTAGAATGGCGGCAGGCACAAAGCCAGTTTATCAACAAAAAGATGGCTCTACCTGTAATCCAGTCGTCATTAATTGGAAATGAGAATCAGCAAAATGCCATTCAAAAGAGTTTAATCGAGCTGGAGAATCAAACCTATCAAGAACGAAATCTATTTATTGAAGAATTGTTTAATTACATAAATTTAATCGAAGAATGGAAGCAAAAATATATACTACAAGCACCAGCAAGCGGTAAAATTTTATATTCAGGATTTGTTAATGAAAATCAGTTTTTCTCTTCAACAAAGCCAGTCTGTTATATTACAAATGAAACACAAGTATATTTAGCGGAAGCTTATGTTCCCATTAGCTTTAGGTCAAAAGTAAGTATAGGTCAAAAAGTAAAACTAAAGTTCCCTGCTTACTCAGTTTTTGAATTTGGTACTGTTAATGGTATAATTCTAGAAATAAAGGATATTCCTCTGGATAGCGTTTACTTAGCTAAAATAGGATTGCCTGATGGGCTACTTACAAATACAAATAAAAGAATTATGTTTAACAACGGTCTTACTGCTATTGCTGAAATTACAGTTCGGAATAGCTCATTACTTCAGAAATTAATAAATAGCAAATATTAAATGAGTTTCTAGTTAAAACGAATACAAAATCGGAAAGTCATTTTACTGCATGGTGTTTTTTACTACCTATAATTAATAATAACACCTTGCATACTAATTAATAATTAAAACTAGTGAATATTAACGATCTACAATACAATGTCAGTAGAGCCATAAATGTAGCTTCAAATATAAATATATATAAAGAAGCAGTTTCAGCTAATAGTAAGCAGTCTGAAATATTTATCGAGGAGTTTGAAAGAAAGTATATAGATTTTAAATTCAATCAAAATGTTATAGATCCATATGATAGTATTAATGTATATTTTAAAGAAGCTTTACCCTATGAATTAATAGCTTGGATTGAGATAAAAATGTCTAAGTTAGAAAATGTACTTTTTGTTAATAATGTAGTTTCTGATTTGTCATTTGAGGTAAGCGAAGATCAAAAACATTGGGCTACAAAACAAATATTCGAAAAGTATTTAGAGGTGATTAGTGCTATCTCTATACAAAATAACTATGTTATTTTAGATGCCAATTCAGCTAAACAACCTGTTGTAATAAGCTCAGAATTACTTAATAAGAGATATAAAAAACTCCTACCGATAAGTAACTACAATATTTTTTTTGATAATATATTTCACTAACTAAGTGTATCTAATTAGTCAAATTGAATTTAATGACCATTTGCCTTACTTGATAAATGCTCAAAGTGCTTAATTTTATTACGCCAATTTAAAACAAAATTCATGGTTTCAATTTTGCTCGTATCATTACTAAATACGTAATTAGCACTTAAATGTTTAAACCTAAAATTTTTAAATCTTCCTGTTATCACAATATTTTTAATTGTACCTTTTTTATCATAAAAATATTGATCAGTAAAATTTGTTTCAATATCATGCATCCAAAAAGTTATTTTTCTTTTAAAACTTAATTGACTTCGCATCAGTTTATAATTTTTAGTATTGTAACCTTCAAAAAAGCGATTTATTGATCTGCAATGCTTTTCTCCTGGCGAATAAAATTGTTGCCCAAATGCGCAACCCCAATTATTAAATAGGATTAAAAGCAATATCAATTTATAGGTTTTACAATTTAAATGCTTACAACTCATAAACGTAAATATCCTAATTAACTGCCGAAAATATTAAACCGTTAAATAAATAAAAAGGCACTAAGGGTTTAACGATATATATTAGACTTAATTTAGGTTCAAAAATCAAATCATGAATAAATTCTTTGTATCTATTTTATTGTTCATTGCAACTTTTAAGTTGTTCGCTCAAACATCACTAGTGCCAGGTGATATTGCATTTTCTGGATATACTTCAAATACACTATCCGGCGATGAGTTTTCATTTGTTTTACTAAAAAACATAAGTGCAGGAACATCTATAAATTTCACTGACAATGGTTGGTTAGGAGCTCCTACAAATACTTTTCGTACAGGCGAAACCACTGTCACTTGGGTGAGCCCTTCAGCCTTAGTCGCTGGTATTGAAATTAAAATAAATGGCACAACTGCAACTTTTGTTGGTGGAGGTCCCGCAGGGTCGGTTACAGGAACAGCATTAAGTCTTTCTACTGTTGGAGATCAGGTGTTGGCTTATCAAGGCTCTGTCAGTTCGCCAACTTTTATAAGTGCAATTCATATGAATGTTTTTGTTAACGGAATAGACCCCTTTAATTTTACATCTACTTCAGCAGTTTGGGATGGCTCAGTAAATTCGGTAAGTGGGAGTGGATTACCTCCAGGACTTACAACTTCTATAAATGCTATTTGGATAGGGGTTCAAGCCGTTTCTTCTTCCGAATTTGATAATTCGCATTTTACCGGGTGCAACTTAAACTTATCTACCATTGCTTTAACTAGATCCGCACTTAATGATATGACTAATTGGACATCTGATAATTTACTACCTCCCGGTTTTCTTTTACCAACAGCATGTCCTTATTTAACTTCTCCTTGTATAACCCCAACTTTAAGTTTATCTGGTCAAACAAATGTACTATGCAATGGCGGTAGTACAGGAAGCGCAACTATGAGTGCAAGTGGTGGCTCTCCATTTACCTATACGTGGAGCCCAAGTGGTGGCAATGCTGCAACAGCAACAGGTTTGTCAGCAGGTATTTATACGTGTGTAACCACCAATAGTTGTGGTAGCACTGCATTAAGCACAGTTCAAATTACGCAACCCGCTTCTGCATTAGCAACAGCAACTGCTGTAACTAATGTATTGTGTTTTGGTGGAAGTACAGGATCAGCAACAGTTACAGCAAGTGGTGGCACTCCGGGTTATACCTATTTATGGAGCGGCGCTCAAACTACTTCGGTAATTAGCGGTCAAACAGCCGGTGTAAAAACAGTAACAGTAACCGATGCTAATGGTTGCACCAGTACAAAAGGTGTAACAGTTACTCAACCTGGCTCTGCGTTAAGCACAGCAACTGCGGTTACAAATGTATTGTGTTTTGGTAATTCTACAGGCGCCGCTACTGTAAATGCAAGTGGCGGTACTCCGGGTTATACGTATTTATGGAATGGTGCTCAAACTACTTCTGTTATTTCAGGTCAAACTGCAGGAGTAAAAACAGTAACCGTAACCGATGCTAATGGTTGCACCAGTACAAAAAGTGTAACGGTTACTCAACCGGGTAGCGGTGTTAGCTCTTCAACTACGGTTACAAACATATTATGTAATGGTAATAGCACAGGCGCAGCTACAGTTATGGCAAGCGGTGGTTCTCCCGGCTATACCTATTTGTGGAGTGGTGCTCAAACTACTTCAGTTATTTCAGGTCAAACCGCGGGAGTTAAAACAGTAACTGTTACCGATATAAATGGATGTACAAATGTAAATTCTGTTTCAATTACCCAGCCTGCTCTTTTATCGGCAACTCAATCTCAAACAAATATCACATGTGTAATAAATGGTGCAGGTAATGTAAATGTAAGTGGTGGTGCCGGTAGCTACACACATTCATGGTCTCCTTCTGGTGGAACAGGTTCAACAGCCATTAGTTTAAGCGCTGGTAATTACACCTGCGAAATTAAAGATGCAAACCTCTGTTCTCTCTTAAAAACATTTACAATTACTTCTAACACCACGCCACCATCTGTTGCAATTTCAGGTACTAATCAAATTTGTAACGGGCAAAGTGTTTTACTTACTGCTAGCGGCGCTACCTCTTATAGCTGGAGCACTGGTGCCGTTACATCAACTATTGCACCTAGCCCTGTTACAACTTCTACATATATTGTTACTGGTACTAATTCAGTTAATGGTTGCACAAACATAGCTACTCAGATAGTAACTGTAAATGCATTACCAACTATTAGTGTAAATAGCGGTACTATTTGTTCTGGGCAATCCTTTACAATTATTCCTAATGGTGCAAATACTTATACTATCCAAGGTGGGAGCGCTGTTGTATCTCCAACGGCAACTTCTAGCTACACAGTAATTGGTACAAGTATTGCTGGCTGCATATCCCCTTCTTTTGCCACTTCAAATGTCACTGTAATTGCAACGCCAACTTTATCAATCACAAATGGAACTATTTGCCCAGGGAATTCTTTTACCTTAAATCCCTTAGGCGCCAATACATATACTTACTTAAATGGTGGTTCTATTGTTACACCTACAATTAGCAATTCTTATTCGGTTATTGGTACAAGTTCAACTGGTTGTGTAAGCTCTAATACAGCTATTGCTGTTATTACCGTTACCAATATAAACGTAACTATTACAGGTAGCAACACTATTTGTAGCGGTCAATCTGCATTTTTAATTGCAAATGGTGCAACAACGTATAGTTGGAGTAATGGCCCAATTACAAACACCATCGCACCAACACCCACAATTAATACAACTTATAGTGTTACTGGTATTAGCGGTTCCTGCACAAATACCGCCCAGTTTAATTTAACTGTAAACGCCTTACCTTCTTTGTCAATTACTGGTAATCCTGTAATATGCGATGGCGCAACGGTTAATTTAACAGCCAGTGGTGCTAATACATATTCATGGAGTATGGGTCCAACTACAAATACGATTGCAGTTACCCCAACTACAAATGTAACTTATAGCGTTACCGGCTTGGATATAAATGGTTGTTCTAATATTGCTGTGCAATCTGTTACAGTTAATCCAACGCCCACTTTGTCCGTTAACAATGGTACTATTTGTCCTGGCGGTTCATTTACAATTTCTCCTAGTGGCGCAAATACGTATACTTATTTACCGGTTGGTCCAATTGTATCTCCTATAATTACCTCATCTTATTCAATAACTGGAACAAGTGTATTCGGCTGTGTAACAAATACCGCAGTGGTCTCTGTAATTACAGTTACAAATAATTTAGCGGTTAGTATTACCGGTTCAATCACCATTTGCGAGGGAGAAACAGCCAATTTAATTGCTAACGGTGCCTCTACCTACACATGGAGTACCGGTGCTAATGCAGCAACAATTACACCAACACCTAGCGTAAATACAACATACAGTGTTATTGGTGCTAGCGGCACATGTAGTAATACGGCATCAGTTTCTGTTATAGTAAACCCTAATCCAACCGTAACAGCTATAAGTAATTTATCTTTAATTTGTATAGGCCAATCTGTTAATCTATCTGCAAATGGCGCATCAACTTATTCTTGGAGCACAGGTTCTACAAATCAAATAATTACTGTTAGTCCAACTGTAACCTCAACATATACTGTTGTAGGCAGTTTTTCTGGTACGGGTTGTTCTAACTCTGCTATAATTACGCAAAGTGTTGATGCGTGTACGTCCATAAATAAAAATTTTACTCAAAATGCAGAAATTAAAGTATATCCTAATCCTGTAAATAACAAACTAACTATTGTTACAAATTCAATTGAAAAACAAATTATTATTTACAATTCTCTTGGAGAAATTTCCTTTATGATTGAAATCAATAATGAACGAACAGAAGTTGATTTAACCAGTATTCCAAATGGAATTTATTTTATCAAAATTAACAACACCATTAAAAAAATAATTAAAGAATAAGATGCCCAAAATAAAATTTCAATTAAACCTAAAAGCCCTCGAGAAATCGGGGGCTTTTTAATTGTGGTCGTATTAGAGCTAAATGCATCCGTCAGGCAGCAAATATAAAGAATACTCTTATTTTTTACTCAAAAAATGTTTAAGACTAGTTGTTATTTTAACCAAATCCTGTCCAAAGAGAGTTCGAGAATATGTTCGCCTCCTCAAGATATAAAATTCCGACAATTAATATTCAGCTAGAAAATTCATCACCCCACGACCTCATAGGGTTAGTCTGAATTACTTACCAATAAAGGATTTTGGAATTTTATAAATAGGGTAGGGCACACTATGGGGTACAATTGCTCAACGCTTAATGACACCAACTAAAGCAGGGCTATTTTCTTCAATACTCAAGGTAAGTTCCATATCTATTTCTGAGTTTAATTTAATAGAGCCGAAATTTCTTTCCATATGCATTTCTTCTATGGCGCCTTCAAATTTAAATGGTTGGTAACCTAGTCCAGTTAAAAAAATACTTTTTGTAATAACCTGGCCATTTTCATTCTTTAACGCGATACTTAATTTTTTGTGCTCTGCAGACGCAGGATAATAAAAGTGAAATAACGAATGAAAATCAATACCGTCGTTCACAAATATTTCTATTGGTTTACCGGCTCTTAATTCCAGTTTTTTTGATGGAAGTTTAATCATAGTTCTGTTAGCCTTTTGAGATATTCTAAGGTATGAAATTTATTCGAAATCCAAAATGAGTTTACTAATTCAAAGACGTTACTCACTCAGGGAAATCGTAACTCAACATTTGTAACGTATTGCCGGTATCTATTGCTATTAATGAGTTTAGCGCACATTCTAACAATTCCTTAACAAAAAAATTGTTGAGACAAGATTTCGGACACGTAATTCTTTGTTAGTAATTTTGTGTAGAAAATAATTTTAAACCATGAAAAGAGAATTTATAGCCATTGAAGATTTACCACTTGGAGCACTCACTGTTAGGCAGTATCGGGAAATGATGTTCGATATTTTCGGAGATAGGAAACATAGGGGCGATAATTCAAACCAAACTGAGGCTGATGAATTAATGAAGCTAAGAGATGTAATAAAACTCTTGAAGGTTTCCAGGTCTACTATATTTTCATGGAAAAAAGCGGGTGTGCTAATTGGGCATACTGTTAAAGGTAGCCTCTTTTTTAAGAAGTCTGATATCATGATGTTATTCGAATCAAATAAAAAATCAAAAAACAAATAACATGAAAAACTCAGTTATAAAACCGCGAAGGTGCAAGCTAAAAGAATGTCAAGTATCTTTTACCCCAAATAATTCCAAAGGTGCATACTGCTGCGCAGAACATAGACTAATTGATAATGCGAAGAGAAGGAGTGAGCGAGATGCGGCTATAAACAGCTGGTTGAAAGGTTTTAAAAAAAATTATCAGATCCTTCTTCTTCATACTTCTGGAACAACCGTCAGTCGAAGTGATCTCATAAGCATCGGTTTTTCTTTCGCGTGCCTACCGAATTTAGATGATTCATTAATACACTGGTTCGGTAACCTAGGTCTTCTAAATAATTTTGATGAACAGCTAACGTATCAAATAATAAAAAAATAATAATATGGATGTAAATATTTTCTCTCGTCTTACCGACGCAAAACCGGATTTCAGCCTCCCTAAATTTCAAATGCCAACGGATTTTGGAAACAAAATTAAAGTTAACCGGCCAACAGTTAAGCCGCTGCTTATTAATAGTGTTCCTATAACGATAGCTCCTTCACATGCAGCTGTGAAACCAGAGCGTTTTGGTAAAGGATCTTTAACAACATTAATTGTTCTGGGAAGCATGGCATTTGTTTTAATCGGAACCGCTATAATAATTCAAAAAACATAAAACTAAAAAAATGATAAATCAACTGCATAAAACTATTCGACTTGTTGCACACAATCAAAGCAAATTTGATGAACGACAACAAAATTTTAAAGACTTTCAGAAAAGAAAGCAAAAAAAATCCTCAGAGAACGAAGAAGTAGAAGAACCAGAAGACCATAAAAAGCCACACTGGCTTTGGGACAACAAGTGGTTTATTTTATTTAAAAAGCTTTTAATTGCTTTTCTTCTTTTAAAGGCAGTAACTCTTTTTTGGAACGAAATGGCGAAGTTGATTAAGGCGGCTAAAAATGTTGAATTAGCATTCGGTTAAAGATTTTCAAATTTGCAAACTATATTTAACAAATTGCGTGGCTCTACAAATTTCAGTTCGGGTTGGGTTTTGTTCATAAGGGGGATTTTAACTAAATGTAAGCTCTTAGACATATAATGAAATATTTTATTTTACTCTTTTTAAAGACTTCAGAAAATATGATTTGTAAACGATAAGTGAAAAATGCTTAATGTTATGGTTACGTCAGAATCAGAAACCACTCCCATAGTGGAAAATTCAAAATCTTCATCAAAAGCAGCATCAACAATATCCATTCTGAATTCTGTAAGCCCTCTGTGATTATCTAAGAAAATGGTTTTCGAAATCTTTTTTCCATTAATATTGAAGAGATCAAAGCGCAGGTGGATATGTTTTTTATCCTTACTTTTTGGATATTGAATTCTAAAAACTTTGTCGTGCAAATCTATTTTTTTAAAAATTACGACTTTCTTCTCTTTCTCAGCAACCAACTCTATTTTTTTTCGATCTAATGAATAGACTTCAACACAATCCTGAACTCCTACATAAACATTTTCATAGTCCTTAATTTCAAGGTCATAGTAATCCTCCTCTTCAACCATCTCTTTTGGAATAATAACATTAAATTCAAATGTAATGGGCAGTCTTTCTTGAGCTTCAAAATAGTAGTCATTCAATTCACTAGTGAATATATTGCGGCTTTCATCCAAAGCATAATAATCGCTCTTATAAATATTGTAGTCAACAAAACACTCTGCCATAACAATTGCAGGTAGATAGTAGCTCCCGTCAATAAATTTAATTTTATTATCTAACATTTGAATTGAGATGATATTTTCAATTCCAGTAACCTCGCCTTCAAAATTGTCGGATGGTAAATGTCTATCAACAATATGTTTTGTTTTAAAACCATCATAAAAATGGACTTCAATAGCTTCCTTAATTTCTTCCAATCCTTCTAATAATTGTGGCATCAATGCCGAAGATTTATTGAGTTCTTCCTGTAGATTTAATGCAGCTTTAAATTCCTCAGTACTATATAAATCATCAAAATTCTTGTGAACAATTATTTTTTCTTCTTTACACTTGTTATATAAATTTCCATCTTCAACAACAAAATGTATTTTAAACTTTTTCGATATTTTTTTCAATGATTCAAAGATGAATGCGTCTGGAATATCTTTCCTGCTTTTTAAGCTTGAAAATGGTGAATTACCTTCAAAATAATTTTCAAATACAATTTTACTATCACTTGGCTCGAATTGGTAAAGGTTGGAATCGGTTTCAGCAATAAACTCAGCCCAAACTTTCTCAACAGAAGCCTGTACTTTTGTTTTTAATAACTCCATCTCATCAGCAATTTTTTTGAAAGATTCATGGTCATCCTTATGTAGACCTTTATAATCTAAATAAGATATCTTAGTGATTGATCCATTTATTGCAATGTTTATGGCATCTATATTATTTGAGGTACATTCCTTATAGATAAACCATGGGAAATGAAGTTTAATCAGGTGGAGTTTTGATAATTCCTTCAGCTGAAGCATATCTGGTTTAGAGAAGGTTAAATCTCTTCGCAGCCAATTCGTATCAATTGCTATATGTAATTTTTCTTTTGCCATAGTTTAACTTTTATCCTGAGCGCCAGGGCCGTAATTCTTATAGAAGTTTGTTTTGCATGCTGAAAAACTACTTACTCCTTTTCTTAATTTGTGTTTTTTTACTTGGTACTTTTTTACTAACCTTTTTCTTAACTACTGGTTTTTTACTAACTCCTTTTGTAGTTGCCTTTTTCTTAACTATTGATTTTTTAATGATTACTTCTGTGGAACAATCGAAAGCTTTAAGTCTGATTTGTTTTGAATCCAGATGCTTTTGATATATAGACTTAACTATTGGTTCTTGTGTAACCCAGGTAGGCGTATCTGTTGTTTGAAAAACCAAAAATACTCCGTAGTCAGAATTCGTTCCTTTTATATACTGCATTAATTTTTTCTCATAAGCTGGGTCAGTTAAGTCAGGATTTTTGCAAAGTTTTAATTCAATTAAAATTTGACCAATAAAACCATAGTTTATGACAAAGTCTGTCCTTTTACCATCTAACAGCTGTTCTTCTCTTCTAATATCACAATCTCTAAGCCCCCGTTTAAGAAGGCCATTCCAAAATTGAGTTTTAAGTGTTTTTTGAATTAAATCTTCTTGATCCCTAAGCTCATAAATTAAATTATAAGCTCCTTCATTGACAACCCAATTTTTAATATCCTCATCAATTATTTGTTCAACAATAAAATAGAAGTCCTCTGCATTATTTACGTTATTATATGTTTTTTTCTTAACTGAATTATAGATTTTAATACTTTCTGAAAAGCTTAGTGGCTTTCCCAATAGGTCAGCGTAAGCCACTTTTAATCGTGAAAGTGCAGCATACAAAAACTCATACCCTTTAGAGTCGCTATTTTTTAAAATATTTGCTTTTATGTTTTCAAGGGGATTATAGCTTCTATGTATTTTCAGATTATCAAAGTACTTAATTACTGTATTCCAAATAAACTTTGCGTATGGTAAATATTTTTGGTCTAAATTACAAATTCGAATACCCTCATTAAAAAAGGCTATAAACTCATCTTGAAATTTCAGATCAGAGATTTTGCCTAATGGCAACGGAAGATCATCATGCCTATGCGAGATATCATATGTTTCAAATTCATCATTCTCTTTTTCTTTTTCAATTGGATCTAAACTGATTTTGTTCATTCTCCATTTTATTGCTGCACCTCTTTTGGGGTTCGGAATTCCAATTAGATATTCGTTTGCTGTCAATAAAATATGTTCATTATCGCTTATAGTAGAATTTAAATATGTATCAAACACGATTTGTAAAAATTCAGCATCTGGTTGCAAGGAATTAATGATATCTAAAGCTTCTTTCCTTCTGTAATATTCATGCTTATTATCTAAAACTACTTGTTTTAATTTTGGCAGAAACTGCAACAAAGAGAAGTTTCTGCAAATATCAAAAAGATTATTAACCAAGATATCCTCAGTATTATCTTTTCGTTCCGTTGTGTAAAAACTATACAAGTAATCCATTTCGTCTTGAGATAAATCTCCAAGTAATGAAAATGCGTATTTATTTCTATCATTAGCAAAAGCAAATGGTATGTACTCAATAATTTTCATTCTATATTTTTGAATATCAACCCCGAACTCAGTAAATAACGGTAATGCATCATCAAAAGTTGGAATAATATTGGATATCGTATATTGTCTTTTTTCTACGCTTTTATAAGTTACGTTGGCATTGCGAAAATCGTATTTTAGAACTGTATCTTCAAGCAAATATTTCATACGAGCCTCATCCGTTTCTGTAATATTTTCTCTAATGAATTTTTTATTTGAGCTATAATAACTAAATACATCCATGCTGTATTTTCCAGGTTCAGGTTCTAATTTATATTTAAACTGCTCGTATATATCAGGATATTTCTTTTGTTGTAGTTTGTATTTGTCAATTTGTTCTTGATATTGGGAGTATTCTGCAGAAAATAATTCTTTTGTAATTTCAAATATTTTCTTGCCCTCATCATCTGCTGAAAAACTAAACTCATGCCAGAATAATGCAATAATTCTATCTCTAGAGTCTGGAATTGTAAGCATTTCGTTAATGAAGTCTTCTACGTTATTAATAGTAAGAAATTTTAATAATATCAGATTATATAAATATGAGTGTTGTATATAAAGCTGTCCGTTATTCTTAAAATACTCAATAAGCTTAGATAAGTAATTTGAATCCTTTTTCTTTATAAGATCGATAAAGTCAGGTATAATACGATCTACTTGAGCATTGGAAGTGGGTAAAAGTATTATTTCAGTCAGCAAATTTTGAATTTCCTCATCGTAAACGTTACTTATGTTTTCTAATATGTCTTCAAAAAAATATTTATCTGGTGGGTTAACTTTAAATGAACTTAAGAGTAGTTCATCACCCAAAAAGGCTTTTAAATAATATTTTATGCCTTCTTTGGAATTTACCTTTTCAAAACTTCTCATTGGATAAATATTATATCCACGATTCTTGACCGAATTAATTAATAACTCAATTGTATAAATGTCATTTGGATCAATATTAATGCAACCCTTTGTTAAATCATATAATTGATTTTTATTTAATTCTTCTATTTTTATATTGTTTTTATAAATTTCTAAGCTTTTAAAACTGCCTAGCGCACTTATAACGGCCCTCTTTACATTTTCAGATGAATTTGTTTTATAGATATTTAGCAACTCTGCCTGCCAAAAAGTTTTGTCTTTAAAATCATCGTTATCAATAAACTTTTCAATTAAATATATGGCATTCTCCAAGGCAATATCCTTTGTATATTGATGTAAAGAAGTTTTTAATAGCGATTCTGCTATAGGTGTGTAAAATAGAGATAGTTTACTTATCACATCATATCGTAGATACCAGTTTAGTTCTTGATGCATCAAGAAAATATTCGAGAAAACACTTTCAACATCTTCTTTTTTAAGTGTTTTTATAAGGTTTTTATCAGAAAGGAGTACTCTTTCAAGTAAAGTTGAATTAGCACTTTTTCCTCTTTTAGTAATATAATTAATTATAGAATTAAGGTTGTTTGGTTCCAGCAAAATTAAATATTGAATTACATTTGCCCAAGAGTTAAATAACTCGGATATGTTTTTGTCCATTGCAAAGTCATACAAGGCTTGATCTGACCTTTCAAATCTCGTTATTTCTTTGGCAGCTAAATATTCTTGAAATTCTACATTTTGAAACTGAATGCTTTTCCCATCAAATGTTGGTACTAGAAGAGAGCGTTCATAGAACTCATCGATTTGAACGAGATTTAGGAAATTACTTGTCAAATTAGAATTAATATCATCAAAAAATGTCATTAACTCATCTTTTGAAATTTCATTCGTTTGATAAATTTCCATTGTTAAGGCAAGTTTTTCTAATACCCTTTTTGTAAGTTCATTGTTATTTCTTGCGGTTTTATCTTCTACTTTTAGTTTCTGATAAATGAATGTTTCTAGGAGTTCAGCTTTATTCTTGTTTAACAATTGATCTAGTCCTTCTTTTTTCCCTTGAACGAAAATTTCGAGAATACGAGGAGAGTTTATTACCTCGTAATTATAGTCTCTTCTAAATTTTTCTAACACTTTGCGAATTTCATCTTCTGAGAACCCTGATTGTATTAAATACCTATTAATATTTCCAAGAGTAAACGGCTTTATTTCTAACAATTGAAGTTTTAAACTTTGAAGTAAATTCTCATATTTCTTATAAACATAATCTCTACATGAAATAATAATTTTAATATTGCTAAAATCATGTTTGAATTTTTTAATTAAAGCAACGCAATCGTAAAAATCGTCATTGTTGACTTCATCGAGAGCATCCAAACAAACAATAATATTTGTATCATTTGTATTAAGATTAAAGTCAGGAGTGTAAATAGCTTTATCACTAATAGGCTTATAAGAGAGTTTAGCTTCATTCCTACTTAAATGCTCAATGATTTTGTCTTCTATGCTATGCCCTTCAAGTTTCTTTAAATCTAAGAAGATTGCCGATCTATTATTTTCAGCAGCTTTATTAGCGATTTCTATTAAAAGTCGACTTTTCCCGTTGCCTGGTTCGCCTACGATTACTAATCCATTGTATGTAAATAATTCTTCAAAGGACTGTATGAATTTACTAACCCCTCCATACAAAAAGGATCTTGATTTATCATCCTTTTGAAGTGACTCTTTTATTTCTATACTTGGTAAAATATAGTTTTCTGTATTTTCGTAATTCATTCTATTGTTTTTAAATTTTTACTGGTGGCCTATTATCCTTTATTTTTTTTAGCTCTAATTCTATCTCTGTCAATTCTGGATTAATGCGTCTCATACTCAATTTATGATTTATAAAATGTATGTACTTCATAGGTCCAAAGGTTTTATTCAGTGAAGGAATAATAAGAATGCTTATACCATCTCCTATCATATCCTTATAATCAAATTTCGTTTTTTCAATTTTCACCGTGGCTGCTAATTTATTATAAAGAGTTATTGTTAACGAGACACAATCACCCAAATTCAATAGCGTTATTACATGTCCTCCTTCCCATCCGAACATTTCTAAGGTTTCAGTACTATCTTGACCAGGTTTGAAAAAGTTTGTACCATGCATTGGAATTTTATCTCTTTCTTCATGAGTCTTGGCCCACATATAATTCCTCAGCATTTGAGCTTCTTGGCTTTGAATAAAATTATCTCCTAAAAATTTAGCGCCAATTCCTAAAGCGGCTTTAGCTAAAAATCTATTTTCACTATTTGCTTCAAATGAAAAATCAACTTGTCCGTCCTTATTAGAATCTAATAAGGTATGCAACTCAGATAATTCACTTGGGATCTTAGAGAAGATATCAGTATCCGTTTTATCACCATTTCCAAAATATAATGGTGAGTCAGGAAATTTATTTTTTAATGACCGGGCGATGGTCGGATACCATGCTGGATTATTACTATAAACATATATAAACACAAAACCTGAATCAACATCTTTCTTTTTTAAATATGGTGGTTTTCCAACAACTGGAGGAAATTCTTCTCTAAGAGCATATGGCTTATGGAAATGGTAAATAAAATCTCCTGCTGGTCCTTTCCATAACTCACAAATATTATCCTCATAATCGAAGGCTTTAATTCTTCCCCAGAAGGTTAGTGGAAGTATTGGAGTTTCTTCTACTTTTGCATAATCAAACGCATACATTGCCATATGTGCTTGCATAAACCATCCACGAACGGCAGGAGCATCAATATGCAGTCCAGCGTGGCTATTACAAACACCACAAATATTATTCAATGTAAAAGGATTGTTTTCAGGCTTTCCAATTAATGATGATGGAAGTATATGTTCTTGCGTAAATTTATATTTGGGCTCTTTTGCTTCTAACGCCTCTTTTTCTCGATTACAATACGCACAAACCATCTTTGTTTTATTTAATCATTCTCATCTTCTGGATGAATCAGAATATTTATTATATCAACAGTACCACTAGACTTTAGCCCAATGCGTATTTCTTCGTATTCTGAATATGTGACATTTCCCGACACTTTTACTATTTCGCCTTTTTGAAATTTATCTTGAAGATCATTTCGATGCATTTCGTATGTATCACAGCAGTCAAAAAAAGTGCGGCTAGTAAGTCCATTTGTGCTAGTTTGATTTATCGCAGGAAATAACACTAAAGAATAACCATATATCTGTGCCTTACGTTCAATAGTTTGTTCTTGTGAAGTACCACACACTGTATGAATAGTATCATCTTCAATTGCAACTATTACATGTGGGTGGGGATCGCCTGTCGGATGGCTGAGATCATCATTTCTATACCAGAGGATATCTCCAATTTCAAGCTCATTTTCATCAAAATCGTTTGTTATTGCAATCCGCTCTGCCATAAAATTTGAAGAATAATTCGATATTATTTAACGTTCAAATTTTTGTCTAAGTGCAAAGGTTTCTTTTGATTCTAAAATCATTTCTTCAGGAATATTGAAGAAATCTGCCATGTTTAACTCTGTTGCTTCAGGAATATCATAAAAATCGTGAAGATCCATTGGAAAACTATTTGGCGAAAACGGGTTATTTATTTCATCTTCAAATTTCTTCCATTCAGGATATTCATGTGATAAATCTCTAAGATTCCAATGATTTAAATGACCGAATTTTTCCCATACTAAATCCAAAACTTCCATATCACTTTGTGAAAAATAAGTTATATCTGGTGTTTTAACTGATTTCACAAGTAAACGACTGTTGGAAATAAACTCATTTACATAATCAGAAGATTGGGTCTTAGAAATATCCATTGTTTCACTTGGAACGGGACCGTGTTCTAAAGCGTAGTAGGAATCCTTTAAAATTGTTCTGCCGTATTTTAATAAATGATACTTATCAGCTAGCCATAACATTTTAATCAATTTCAGCCTATTAATTAACCCATCGCTGCTTTTTGAAGCAAGGTAATTTAAGGTTTGAACTGATTTTTTTTGTAGTCTATTCATTGAATTATTAAAGATACGAAATAATAATATTATTGTAAAATGTATTTAGTTAAAGTTTGCTTTACCTTATATAGTATAGAAATTCACTTTTTTGACCCTATTTATAAGTAAAACTCATGAAAAAATTCTTTCAATATCTTTGGATTGACATTATCTATTCAAAACCTACTCAAAAGCTTCGTAATTGGACAAACCATTTACGTATCAAATATGGCAAAATTGAAGATGAATCAATCTATTCTTAATTATTTCCCTGTTTTCTTTTTCTCCTCCTCTATTACTTCTAAAAAAAGCTTATGAAAGTTCTTTTGTAATTCTAATTTTGGAACTTCTTTTATACATGGTTTTTCTTCACTATGTAATACGGCTGCAATAATAAAATTAAAATCAGTACCAAGAAGTTTAAATTCTTTGTCCCAGTAATCCAATTTTTCACCCAGTGTTTTATCATTTGTTGGGTCTCTGAAAATAATTGTTGTTTCAACTGGCTCTCGCATCTCTTCAACTTTCTTTGTTCTTAGAATTCTAATGATATTTTTTCTAAAATCATCAGTTCCCCGTTCCCTTATAAGAGGTATACGCTTCTTTGACCCACTCTCAAACACTAAATCATATAGCTCTTTACCTGCATCATATGAAAGTATAAACCATCTTGGTTTACAAGCTTCTTTCTGCTTTAAAGCTTCTTCTTCTTTCTGCTTTTTTAAAAAAGCATCTCTGTCTAATATTGGCATAATTAATTGGAGTTTGAGTTTGTTTATTTAGTGAATCAAGTAATGCTTTATTTTCGATTAAAAGTTTAATCTTGTCATTTTGTTCTTTTATATCATCAGTTTCTTTCTTCTTTTCTTGTCACTATAATCTTTGTAACTATCATTAATAGATTTAACTCCATTTTTGTTAGTATGGATAATTTAAATTAATAAAAGAGAGGCAAAATATACAGGTCAAGTTTATATAATCTTAATCTAACAGTCAATAGGTAATTTTACCTATTTTTTGATTTTAAATTTATACTAACTTTTTTGAAAAAAATGGTTGTAAGCCATGCTGTATATAGTTTACAAGGTTAATGGCCCTCGAAAGCCTTCTTTGGCCAGGTCAAAATAAAGCCGTAGCCGAACGATTTCAAGATTGTCAGCAATTACTCCTTTTTCTTGATAGATTTTCGCAAATTCTCTTGCATGAGCAAATATTGTAGAATATCAGGATTAAAGATGTTTTATTTATCTTTATATAATGAATAAAGAGGATAAAAACGATGCAATAGAATTAGTAAAGCAACTTACTCCACAAATTGAATTACGATTTGTTGGGCAGGAGGAAAAAAGAAATTTAAAAAAACTTTTTGTATCCCTTGGTGTTGTTAATACTGAGCAATTAACATTAAAGATATTCGACAAAATAAGTGAAAATATCGATTTTAGTCAATTGCCTACTGTTATAGAGCTTGAGGCCATTATATATAAGGTGTTGAGTGAACTCAAGCCAGTGACATTAAACTATACCCCTCAATTAGAAGCGACTTTTCAAAAATTCATAAGAGTGTTTTTTAAAGTGTTAGGAAGTGTTGTACCTCTTGAGGCAGCGGATGTAGATACGATGAATGAAAAATTGACCGCAACATTAACTTCAATGGCATATAATGAAGGTTTAGATCCTGATGAAGTGGTAAATATTCTTAAGGGTTTCAATCTAACGGCAGAAAAAATATTAGTAAACAATACACCACAAAATAACATGCTTCAGGAATTCAAAGAATTAAAATTTAATATTCTTTTCGAAACTGATAAAATCAGATATCTTTTAGATGTTGGTTTTAATGAAGTTTTCGCTATTTCAGATGCAATAATGAAAAATAGTGAAAATGTTAGGATTGCAGGAACTTTAGTAAGAGTGTGTGACATAAAAGATGTAAAATTCTTTACTATAACAGATCCCAAGGCGCTTGAAAATGAAATGTATTGGAGTGGAACAATGAATCCTGACGTTAGAAAAGCAATGGACATTGGCAAATGGTCTGTGTCGAAATTTTCAAAATTCGGTAAAGATGTAACCACAAAGTTTCTTACACCTGTTATCACTCCTGGTGTTTTAGTAGCCAACTCAGAAATAGCAGAAATGAGTTTAAGTGAACTACTTAAATCTGGTGAAGGGTCCTTAATTGAATTTAAAAGTCGGTTAAAAGGCTCTAAACAAGATGATTCTGGGAAACATATTATAAAAGGAATAATGCAAACTATTGCTGCATTCTTAAATTCAAAAGGTGGCTATCTATTAATTGGCGTAAATGATGACGGAACAATTAATGGATTAGAAGAAGATTTTAAATTAATAACAAAAGAAAATAAAGAGGATGGCTTTAAACTTGAGTTTGATAATTTGCTTTCTAAATTAGGAAATCAGGTTAGCACTCTTATAACACTTGATTTTGTAAATTATGAAAATAAAAAAATTGCATTAGTAAAAGTCAGAAAGAAATTCTCAAAACCCATTTATTTAAATAATGGAGAAGAATTATATATAAGAAAAAATGCAAGCAATGTAAAACTTAATACTCAAGCGTCTTTTGACTATGTTAATGAACATTGGCAAAAAAATTAAAATCTTGACTTTTCCTAACCAGAGCCCAATAGTGGGGGGGGGGGGGGAGAATTAAAAATAGTCGCAATTACTAAATGATTCAATTTAAATAAATAAACTAACCAAAGAAATATGTTAAGTAAATTAGACAAAGCTTTAGCTCTTTATAAAGCTAAGCAAAACAAAGAGATAGAAAAAATAGCAGAGCATATCGATAAAACTGCAAAATTCAAACAAGAGTATAAAATTACTGAAATTGCTGTTATACATCCAAAATATAACTTGGCAAAAAATTCTTTTGAAGAAATGGACTTTGATGTATTAGTCCATTATTCTAATGAAGAAATCAGCAAGGCAATTGGAAATTTTCCAGATGGAAATTTATTGAGTGTTGAAATGTATGGAGATACTTTTCATGTATTAGTTCATCCAGATTACAACGAACAAAAGATTACTGTTGAAACGAGATATGGCAGTATGACAACGAAAGACCATTATTCCAACAAAGAAATAACAACAGACTTGTTAGATGAAATAATTACTGACAATTTTGATAATATTGTTTCGTCATATGGTTAAATATGAAATAAAGAAAGTTTAAAAAATGAATGAAAATAAATATGCGAAATCCTTCGTTCATACTCAAGCAAGGAACATTAGATATCTCTTTATTGTTGATTCTAAAATAGATACAGATGATTTATTAGGCTTATTTTACAATAATCAACGCTTATGGGGTGGCAGGTTTAATCCTATTGTCCCTTCATATAATGGTGAAATATCAATGGAGTACATTGAACTCGCAAAGATATTTGACCCAGATGTTGTTGTTCATCCAATCGGTTATAATCTTGAGAAAATTACGGATCATTTTAGTACATCCCAATTTAAAGAATCATATAATGTTAAAGATTTCTCTCTGGAAGGATTAAATGCCAGCTATCTTTTAAATACTGAAGATGAAAATTATACTCTACTCTTTGAAAGCTATTTATATAAGTCAATGCCTAGTTTATATGATTTCTATAAATTAAATTTTGGTTTTCTTTATACGGAAAACAACGAGGTGACGAGGAAGTTTGAGAAAAAAACAATAAACAGAGAGAATCAGCAAGAATTAAATGAAATACTAGCCTTTGGCAACCTAATTTATATATCAACACTATCACGAGCAAATGTGAAAAGGCCAATATTGAATTCAAAGATAAATGTTGAGGCACAGTTTGAATTAATTATTTCTGAT
Source organism: Bacteroidia bacterium (assembly GCA_016787785.1). GTDB lineage: Bacteria > Bacteroidota > Bacteroidia > B-17B0 > Aurantibacillaceae > Aurantibacillus. The sequence goes on from JAEUTO010000004.1 coordinate 140,895, forward strand.
GATGAAAATCAATTTAATGATTTGATCTATTTTTGGAATAGAACGTTGTATTCAAAATATGAACCTAATTCATTGTTGCATATTTATTTGACAAGAAGTCAATTAAAAGAACTCCTTAAGAATCCAACGGAAGCATTCTTTACAGCTATAACCGCTGGGGGTCCAGAGCACCAAGTAAATATTGTCTCCCATAGTATTACAGAGGATGAATTGAATGAGTTTAGGATTAAACTGAACGCCTGGGATGGCATTGAATTATTTAAGGTTGAAAAAATGAGTATTTTCCCTTTTAAACATGATGATTTATGGGGAGATAATAATAGTTATGATGAGTTAGTGTTTAAGCAGTCCTTAAATGGTAACGAAGATCTGATTCATCTACCAAGCCTTTCCTTCTACAATAGCAATCAGATTTTTGGAGATTGGGCAGTTGACATTTTACTTGAAAGAACCGAGGATATATATCTAAATAGAATTTTATTGCCTTGCAAACCAAACTTAACATTATTGTTTTGTATAAGTAGAAATGGAAGAATTAATTCCAGGCATCAAATCTCACAATTTGTTAATTATGAAATCAAATCTTTGGATTTTACAATTCCTTCAGACGAAGAAATCTTTAGAAATATCATCTTGAAAGAGTATGACTATCACGATGACAAAAAATTAATTGAAAAAATTGAAGTAAGTGATGTGGGAATGCGTTTGTCCGCACTTTTTAATTTATTTGATTATAATTTTCGTGACATGCAATATTTTTTTCAAAATGAATTATGGATAAATATTTTCAGTGGCATAAGCATTAAAGAGGATGAGGATAGAATGAAAATTAGTAAAGGTGTGGTAAGCTTTAAAGATTTAATGGCTGAATATAAAGATACAAGTGCAGTAAAAAATAGAGATTTTGAAGAGGCGTCTTTAAAAGAGGGGCTTACTTTTGATTTAAATAAGCTAGTTAAGAGTGGTGCATATTTTATTGGAAATAAAATTAAATGTGAAAACTGCGGCTCATCTCTGTGGTATGGTCTACAGGAAATAAGTAATACATTTCAGTGTAAGGGATGTATGAATGATATTAGGGTTCCTATTGAATCTCCTGTATATTATAAAATAAACGATGTCATAAAAAACAATTTGATATCAAACTCAGGATCGAAGAAAAATACACATGGCAACTATACCGTACTGGCCACATTATTTTCATTAAGAGCAAAATCTGAAACGAGCTTTTATTTTTTACCAAGTCAAAATTATTTCAAACGAAATTCAAATAATCCATTTTCCGATATTGACATTATCTGTATGAGCGATGGAAAATTAATTATTGGTGAAGCAAAAAATTCCTTTTCGGATTTTACTAATAGAGAAATTGATAATTTGGTATTTTTAGGTGACTATATAGATCCTGATGTAATAGTTTTGGCTTACAATGAAGGTGATATTGGACGCTTAGATGCTCAGGTTCAGAAAATAACGGATCGGCTTAAAAATAAAAATATAGAAGTAAAACCTCTTAAGGTGGCTGATCCGTTTTTTATTTAACTCGAAATGTAAAAAATGGAAAAAACTTTAGAAATGCAATGGCACGTTTATGATCTTGACTTAAATAGAGCTCTTCGCCAAGCTATTACCCAAATAGAAAGGAAAAATTATGTTTTTAAAAAAAACCCTTTCCTATCTGATAAAGATTTCATTGATAATATGAAAACAACCATAAAGGTCTATTGCGAACATCGGGGCCTCGATTCAAATCATTACTTAAATAATTCACGAGCACCACTTCTTGTTAGCTATGAGGATGAAGCATATGAAAGCTATCTTTCTTTTTGCTTGGTAGCCTATGATGTTCCAAAAATCGGCTTCTTTCTTGACTATCAAAAACAAAAATATGCTGGAAAGGAAAATTTTGTAAACCTTATTGAATTCATAATTTATGAATATATAAAAGAAAATAGCGCTTTTGATTTGGAAGCCAGGTTAAATAAAATATGCGACTGGGTTGAAAAGCAAAAGGCAACAAACCTGAATAAAAAAGGAGTTAAACTAAAAAAAATAAAATATAGCGAAATTTTAAAAGCTCTTTATGAAGGAGGGCTAGATGTCGAAAAAAACCCATCGCTTTATATCAATAAACACGAAGAAGAAATAAGAGATGTATTTAAATATGGATTAAAGGGGGGCTTTAAAAATTTATCTATCACTGGTGAAACAAAGAATGCAAAGGGCAAAACCGATATTCTCATTACGCAATCTGACGGCACAAACATTTTTGTTGGAGAATGGAAAGTATGGAGTGGCGAAAAACTTTTATTAGAAGCAATAACACAGGTTTTAAATAATGGAAGTGCCAATGATTCTTGCTTGGCCTTAATAGTCTTAGTTAAGAAGAAGGGCTTTGTTGATATCGTTAAAAAGATAAAGAAAATAATACCGAATCATCCACAACATAAAGAATTTGTTAAGGATAGAGAAACTTATTCCTTTAGCTATAAATTTTCTCGCCCTACTGATAAAAACAATATTGTATCGCTAGAAGTTATGGCATTTCATTGTGATTTAAAATCTGCAAAACCAGCTAAAAAAGGTTCATCCAAAAAAAGTAACCTTAAACCAAACAAATGAATACAACTGAAAAACAACTAGTAGTTAAAGCATCCTTTGACACAATCCTTAAACTAACCAGTTTTAGTGAAGTCCTTGTAAATATTCCAACTTATCACATTAAAGGGGCTAAAGCTACATTTAAAAAATTTGAAAATGGAGGCCTTGATATAAAGATAGAAAATGTAAGAGATGTTTTTGAAAAACCAATTGATCTGGAAGTATTAATTGGTGATGATATTTATTATATCTATGGCTTGGATATTGTAAAGAGAGCAACACAAGTGTCAAGAAAAGAAGGTGAGTCAATGTATACGGGCACACTAACTCACTATGGACATGCACAATCATTGAAAATTAACATCAATGGCAATTTTAAGAATAATGATACTGTATACTATAGGTACATTACACCTAGTTACAAAAACGCAATCCACTATTATTTGGAAACTGAAACCTTCTCCATTGATGAAACAAGATATAGACATGGAAAGTTCTCTTTTTCTGTTGATGGTATTTCATTGGATATGTATGAAACGCAATATGAAAAAAAAACATATCTCATAATAGATTCTACATCACCAATAACTTTAGATGGTTTTTCCAAGATATGTCACTCTGTAATGATAGCATATGGACTACCTACTGCAACATTCCACCAAAACGAATGCTATTTCCTTAACTCAAGAGATGCTGACTTTGCAAACATCTCCTCGATGGTGTACCAACAATTAAGACCAACCATCGCAAGCATATATAATCCCATATATTCTAATCCTCGTGGATATACAGATGATAATGATTTAATTAAAAAATTTGGAGTGGAGTTTGAGGTTATTAAGCCTGACTTTTTCTCGATGCTATGCACAAGAGTTCATAAGGAAGAAAGTTACGCTACTTTGATTTTATTAGTTCTTGAGGCCAATGCAGCTTCTTTAATTCTAAAACCTGCTGGTTATTCAGTAGCCCTTGAGAAACTCACAAATATAATTGTAGAAGAAAATAAAGGCCTAAAGCCAATAGCAGATAAAGTTTTGGCTGGTAAATTTAAAGATGATCTAAAGGCAGTATTAAAGGTTTATGCTGACAAGATTACAGCAAACGGAACTGACGATCCAATAAAAATACTTACAAAAAATATAGATAAAATTAATAACCCCACAAATAGAGATAAGCTTATTAAGCCCTTTGAGATTTATGAAATAAAGCTAAATGATTATGACATTCAAGCCATAGACCATAGGAATAATTTCTTACATGGTCGGCATGTGAATATGAAAGAAAATGCCACTGGGACTGATTACTTAGAAGTCTTTCATGTTTCTTTGAGATTGAACGCATTAGTAAACAAACTCATCTTTAAACATCTTGGATATAAGGGCTGGCTAGTAAATTACGTAAAGCGACATGAAAACCAATTTAGCTTTCCTATTGAAGAAGAATTGTTTATTGAGATTTAAATTCAAGTTATTCTGAAGGAAGAGATGTGCTTTTAATATATAATTTAAAATATAATAAAATACTATGCAGCTATATATAATAGGAAATGGATTTGACAGGTATCATGGTTTAAATACAAGCTATCAGTCCTTTGGGTTTTACCTTCAAGATAATTACTCAGACATTTATGATATGCTTATACAATATTATGGCCTTCCTGAGCTTGATAGAGATGATGACAGTAGTTTTAACGACCCTTTATGGTCTGTTTTCGAAGCAACACTTGCTGGGCTAGATTCCGAAATTGTTCTTGAGGAGTTTATAGGCTCTCTACCAAATCTCTCAAGCGATGATTTTCGTGAAGCAGACAGAAGTGATTTTCAATATGCAATAAAAAGTGTGGTCGAAAATTTAACTACAAAAATGTTTAAAGCATTTAAGGAATTTATCCTTAAGGTCAAATTTCCAGGGGAAATAAACGAGCTCAGGCTTAATATTAATACAGGTGCTCGATTTTTAAACTTTAATTATACAAATTCTCTTGAGATACTATATAATGTTTCTCCAAGTAACATTCTATACATTCATAACAGTGCCAATATAAAAGATTCTATATTAATTCTTGGACATGGAACTGACCCAGAGAATTTCAAATTTAAAGAACCAGAACCGCCAGAAGGCCTTTCTGAAGAAGAATTATGGGAGTGGAGAGATCGAGAAGGAGATAATTTTGATATATCTTATGAATGGGGAAAGGATGAAATAGAAACTTACTTTACCAAATCCTTTAAACACACCAATAAAATAATATCAGACAACTTATCCTTTTTTAACTCCCTATCCAACATCAACGAAGTAATAATACTTGGTCATTCATTAGCGGATGTAGATAAAGCTTATATCGCTAAAGTATTTAATTCGATTAAAGAAGGCGCAAACTGGTCAGTATCTTATTATAGCGATTGGGAAAAAGAATCACATATTGAAAAATTAACTACTCTAGGAGTTAATCCAAATAAAATGAAACTTTTTAAGATGAACGAAATAAAAAAAACTAGCATATAGAATCAATGGAAATGGAACATTTGGAATACTACAAAGCTACAAGTGAATGTAAACGGAATGCCGAAAAAAGTATAAATACATGTTTCCATCCAGGTTGCCAAAATAAATCCATTAATTCACATATACTCCAAAAAAACGGTATTCTTTCTTCAATTGCTCCGGATAAACATCTTTGGCAAATTGAGGAAAGCGACTTCGATGAAGGCCTTTTTAAATTCCAACAAAGAGGTTTAAATGCTATTTTTTGTTTTAATGGATTTTGTAATGAACATGACACCAAATTATTTCAAAAAATCGAAGGTGGTACAATAGACTTTGATGACTATGAATCTTGCTTACTGTTTACATTAAGAACTCTGTACAATGAAATATATAGAAAGGAAGTAAACATCTTGCACTACCAATGTCTAATGGAGAGAATTCCCAAATTTAAGGACAGTGAGCGTTGTAAGGCTCACATGGAAGGTGATAGGAAGGGTATTGAGGATATGCGCTCTACTGAAAAGGAAATATGGGATGATTTGACCAATAAAACAGAGTCTTTTGTTTTTTCTCACAGAGAACTAAACAGAGTTGAATTATGCATTTCTTCTTTTTATACTTATGATACTTCTTTTGAAATGGAAAAATTTAAGGATCACGAAAAACCTTCTGATATATTTATAAATCTATTTCCATATAAAGGAAAATCAGTTTTATTAATGGGTTATCATAAGCCGGATGAAAAAAAAGTAAAGGGTTATTTTAATGCCTTTTTTAAAGAAAGCGAGAGAAGAATACTAAGGCCAATAACAAATCTTATTCTGTTCCAGTGTGAGACCTGGGTTTGCTCAGATAATTTTCATAAAGTTAAGGTTAAAGGATTTGAGCCTTTATTTTATGATGCTATAAAATTTTCTACACGTAATTATAATGAGCGAAAGGTTTTTGACATTAATATTTTTGAATCAGATTTTCATTCCAGATTTAGGGCATGGGCTAATGAATTTGTACAACAAAAACATTTCATTAATACCAAGATCAGAAGTTGTTCCATAAATTAAAAGAGCGGAGACCCCACTTAGTTCAGTTCACATTGATTTATTGAGATAGGAAATCAAACTATTTAATGTCTTAATTCAAAAAAGCACTCAATGATAATACGCATAAGGACTTTGTTTGATTCTTTTTTTGACCACAGATGTAAAATTTGTAGTGTAATATTTTCATTATATTAATATTAATCGATTCTAATTTATTTTTATTGATAAGCATCGATTAAAATGATGGTTATTAATTAAGATGGATATATATCGATACAAATCGTTTAAAGGCATAATGGGATTATAAAAAGAGAATTAGTTTTAAAACTAACTTTTAGATTGGACATTTAAATAGGTTTATTTAGGTTAGTTAATAAACTAATTAATTAGGTTATTAACTAACAACTCCTTTTATAAAGTCACATTGTTCAAATTGTACTGTTTAGTCAATCCACTTTTACCGGTTTTTTTAATTTCACTTAGTAATTCTTCAGTGCCGGCTGCGTTTTCGTTTAATAACTTAAAAGATTCTTCTCTTTTTGATTTTAGTCCTTTATTTTCAATTGCATTAAAATGATGATGAAAAGCCGCAACGGAATAGGACTTATTTAGTTTTGTACCTCTAATTTCAGTAAATGCTTGTTTTGCATATGGAAAAACAACATCCGGCCAATTAAACTTGATTCCGGTAACCTTTTCAATTTCTTTTATTGGAACCTGGTAAGTTTTATGATCGCTGAACTTCAGGTTTTCAAAATAGTCATCTTCTAATTTTGGTTTTGCTTGCTCTTTTACAAAATGCTCTTCAATAATTAATTTATCTTTAATCCATTCCCATTGACTCATTAAAAATCCAACAGCGTGTATTTTACCATCTGATTTTTTCCAGGCAATTACTTTCCAATAAGTAATTGGTATTTTTATACCCTGTTCATTATACTTTACTTTAAAATATTTATCATTTTTATCTAAAACAGGTCCTGAAAAAACTGAAACATTAGCTATTTTATTTTTTACGCCATGCTCCATAACGTGTTGTTCCAATTCAAACCAAATTCCACCCTTTTGATTAAGCTTTTTATGCTGAGGTGTACAATTTGTCCATTTAAAAGTATCGATCTCAGCTTTGTCAGCAATTTCAGCATTACCCCAGCAAGGATCAACTCGCCTTACTAAATGACCTCTATCAAATGTATTTTCATCCTTACTGTAGAAATGAGCCAAAAGCTGATAACCTTCTTCGATTTGATCTGAGGGTGCCCAAGGTTCGTTCCCTTCGCGGGGTTTGGCATTATAGTCTTCGCCTTTAATATTTACTGCAGTAAAAATTGGTAATTTCCGATCTTTATGTTGAATAGAGCTATAATGTATATATTTAATTTCATGTCCGGCACCTTTTTTTAAAGGAGCACATATTTTTGAATCTACTTCCGGAAGAGGAAGGTTTTTTTCTAAAAATAATTCTGAATAACCAATATCTGTTGACATCTTATATTATTTTTTTGGATACATTTTTGCCATAAATTTTTTATCGCCTTCTGATAAATCATTATTCCAACCAATTTCATAATCTCCAATAGTAATTTCATTAGGTATAGGATACATCATAATGGATTTTTTATCTATTTTGCTTCCTCGAATCAGATCTTTGTCATATTTTGCAAATACCTGCTCATCCACTTCTTCTTTAGACCAGCCTTGAGTTTCTTGATAGTATTTATACGCTTTGGTTTTATCCCAAGGAATCTTACCTATTGGATTTGAATGTTCATGGATACATCCCAAGGTATGTCCAAATTCATGCAAAACTACGCGGTGGTATTCTTCGTCATCAGTCGTTGGTGTTAACCAACCTAAATTCATGGTAGGATCTCCGGAATCAATTCCCAAAAGTTCGGTTCCAACATATGACCATGAGCCATCGTTTTTGTCAAAGGTTATTCTAATGTCAGCTGGTTTTTTACGCGATTTAAAATCCAATTCGATATTTACGTGGTCCATCCAAATTAAAGCATGACGTTTAACTCTTTCTTGAACTACTTTACTACCACCCATAAAAGAGGCAGTAAGTGTTCGTCCGTTCTGCCATTGACTACTAATTTGAATTGCCATTCTTGCAATGTTGCCAAAGTGTTCTGGTTTTTTAATTACATTCTTAAATACATAATCATTTAAAATTCCATCATTGGTTTTGTCGATACTAGATGGCCTATTAATTTCATTTTCAATGATCGCATTCTTAGCGTTTTTTATTTTTTTATGTAGTGATGCTTTGCATTCACGGCACATTTTAATGTGTAATAAATCATTTTTCATAAAACATATTTAAGGTTGATTAAAGATAACCCATTTAAAAAATTAAAACACCTACTGCCAGCAGTAGGTGTTTTAATAGCAACTATATGAGTGTTAGAATATTAGGTTTTTTGACCTTAGCTAAATTTAGCCGCTGATAGAATGAAAAGATAATTATTACTTTTTAGAATTACATTCCATTGTAACATTAATAACCTTTTCTGTTTTATAATTATTTCCTAGTACCAGATCAAAATAGCCAGTAACAAATACACCAAATAAAATGTTTACAAAAAAAATAGGGTTAAATTGTGCTGGTAGCTCTATTTTTTTGTCCGGACAACCTTCGGCCTTAATGGTATAGAGCTTAGTAATATCTCTTCTTCTAATTTTAATAGCTTCGTTGGTTTTCCCAATTTCGGCTAGATTTTGATAGACCGTTCCGGGAACATTTGATTTAAAAGTTACTTTTTGTTTCGATCCTGTTAGGATAGTTGCGCAACTGCTTGCTAGAAGTAAAGTGCAACATAATGCAAATTGGATAATAGTTTTTTTCATTAGATTTTGTTTAATGGTTTATATTTTACTTATCAAACATAGCTCATTTTTCTGAAATGTGCAAATATATTTCTCACTATGAGCATTTATATTGCTCACAATTTAATGCATTTATTGAGGCTTTTTGCTGAATTTTCGTGCATGGCAATACACATTGGAGAAATTATAAAAAATCTGGTAAAGAAAAAGGGTATAAGTGTCACGGATTTTGCCGACAAAATCAATTATTCAAGACGGAATGTGTATGAAATTTTTGATAAAAAATCAATTGACACAGAGTTACTTGTGAAAATTGGAAAAATTCTAGAACAAAATTTGTTTTTGAATTATATTTCCGAAAAGGATATCTCGGAACTTATAAATAATAAAAAAACATCAGCGGATGAGTTAATTAATATTATAGAGAGACTTAAAAAAACTGTTGATAATTTGGAGACGAGAATAATCTCGTCTCCAAAATCAATAAAGAAATCAAGTAAAAAATAATTATTCTTTGTAAAATTCTTTCTTACCCCCTGAGTCCCTGTATTCAAAAACCAAATCCTTGAATTTCTGATCTGTTTCAAATAGCAATTTATTGTCTTTTGTTTGTTTAGCTAATTTCATTGTAAGTAGCAATAATAAAATTCTACCTTCTAGTTTCAGTAATTCAGTTTCTTTTTGATCTTTTAATCGTTTCTCCTCATCCGACATGTTCAATTTTTCAAGTTCGGCTAAAATTTCAGTCATCGCCAGATCCATTTCTTCTTCAAGAATCATCATTTTACGGCCTTCGTCAATATTTAATAAGGCTTGTTTCATTTCCCAATGTTTCAGTTTGCTAAAAAGGTAGGGCATGAGCTGACTTTTACTCATCTCATTAATTGCATTTTTAAATATTCTATTTATATCTTCCATTTTAATTTTTCGATTTGTTTTCAGAATAAATGTTCTCCCAGTGCTTTCTCAATTTTTCAGCATTTTGATGAGGAGTCATTTTAATATAATTAAGAAAGTTTTTCTCACTACGATGCCCCGTAATTTTCATGATGGATATGGCCGGAAATTCCTGTAAGAATAAATTCGTAGCAAAGCTTCTTCTGGCTGTATGGGTTGTAATTAACTGATACTTGAGATAAGAGGTTTCATTTTTCTTTCCACCTTTAGTTTTTTTGATCGTTACACTTTCAAAAAACTCAGCCCTTTCACCTATGTCTTTCAAATAAGCGTTCATTACCTGGTTGGGAAAGGATGGAGGCAGACTATTTGAATATTTGCCTTTGTATTTTTGCATGATCTGTTCAATCAAAGGATGAACTGGCACGGAAACTAATTCATTTGTTTTTTCGGTTCTCAAAGTAAATAGACCATTTCGGATATTTTCCTTTTTAATTTGTGAAAAGTCGGAAAACCTCAGTCCTGTATAGCAACCAACAATAAAGAGATCTCTTACTTGAGCCATACGTTCATTATCACTTAAATCCAAATTATATATTTTCATTATCTCTTCATCCGATAAATAAATGTTATCAATATCCTCGCGACTTACTTTAAAGCCCTTCTTTAAATAATCCATGTTATTATTTAAATTTCTTTCCGTGGCTTCGTTCATAAACACCTTTAGGTTTTTTATGTTCTTTCCTATGGTATTTGCGCTATAGTTCAATTTTTTGGCCAGGAAAGTAATAAAGTCGTCATAAAAATTAAGATCAATGCTATTAAATTCCAATCTGCGGTTTTGACTTTGCTGAAATCTCAATAAAACAGCTTGGGTGGTTTTATAGCTTTTAATAGTGCCATATTTCACCTTCATCTCTGAGGCCTCTATAAAATCTTCAATGAACCCAAGAAAAGATTTATTTTCTTTATTTACAGTTTCATTGAGATCGTCAACTTTGGTTTTTAGTGTAAGGAAATTAATCTTTGCATTTAGACTCTTTAGTATACGATAGGCTTTTAAATAATCTTCTGCTTTCTTCTTTAAACTGTTGTTCAACTCATCATACCCTTTGTACGATTTTCTTACTACTTGTTCCTCGGTATTCCAATATTTTGGTTTTATAGATTCCTGGGTGGAAAATTTATATCGTCTGCCTTCAAAAGTTAATGTCAAGTTTATGAGAGTAGCATTTTCGCTATCAGGATCTTTTAAGTAAAATTTTGTTGAGGCCATGTTTTTTCTTACTGTAAAAGTAACAAAAATGTTTCGTAAAGGGTACAGTATAGGGTACAGTTTTTTGCACTCTCCTCTGGACTATTTTGAACTAATTTGAACTATAGTATTGATTATCAGTTAAATAATAGTTTAATTTAAATCATTGATATTCAGAATGATTCTAAATAAGAGGTGCGCTCGGGACCTCAATAAATGAAGAAAAACCACCTATTTAGGTGGTTTTTTATTTTTCACAAACGATCATCAAGCTTTGCTTGAATGGACGTGAAGTGAAAAATAAAAATACAAGCTCTGCTTGTATTTCTTCATTATGACTTTAGGCATGCCCAATGCGGATCATCAAATAATCCGCCAACAAGCGGGCTAACTATCTACTGGATTTTTCCCTCTACTTGGGAGCCAAAACCCCCTAAACCATTGGTATTAGGGTTTTTTGTTAACAAGGGTAAAGCAGCGAGTAGGTCTCAACAAATTTCCAAAACTTTTCATTTTTTTTATGGAAAACACTAAAAGTTCGCATCAAAATAATAGAAGGCATTAATAAGATTTGGCATTTTTCTAAATTATTGGATTATAGTTTATAAAAGAAAATAAATGAAGATAAATTACCTTAAATATCTACATATGAAAACTCTATCATTTCTCTTCGGTGTATTGTTGGTTGTTTTAAATAACAATGCCCAAGCTCAAATTTGCAGGGCGTCAACTATTTCAAAATTATTAGAAGCTGCCGAAAAAGATAAGATGCAAAAGATCGAGCGCCTGGCTGCTAAAAAATTCCATAAGCTTTTAAATGAGTATAGGCTTAAGAATAAATTAGAGGCACTTGCCTGGGACGAAGCGGCATGGTTAACAGCACGCAACCATAATTACTGGATGAGTACTAACGGAACATTATCGCACGACGAAAAAAAAGGAACCAGATGCTTTTCGGGCGCAGATCCGGGCGATCGATATAAGTATTCAACTTCCGGCAAAGGCTCTGCTCATTGGTCGGCAGAGAATATTTTATACCATTACGAAGTAGAAGGAAAGAATGATATGGATATTGCCACTAAAATAGCAACATATTCTTTTAAGATCTGGAAGAACTCGCCCGGACACAATCAAAACATGTTGGGCGACAATCACAAAGCGCATGGCCTGGCTTTTTGCATCAACAAAGAAGGTAAGGTGTACGGAACAGACCTGTTCGTTTCCAGCATTGATGAGCAATTTGTATCTGCAAAAAAGAAAACCAAAAAAGCCTGATATACCCACTAGTACGTATTTCATCGTATACGGCATTTTTATCGCAGTTTTTTTGTCATATTTGACATCAAATGCGGGCAATGAAAAAAATAATTTTAATACTGTCTTATTTATTTCTTAATCAAGTTTTAACTGCGCAGACCTATAAAAAACTGCAGCAAGAAGCTGAAAAAGAATTTGAGCTCGCGCAATTTCCAAAAGCATTAGAGCTTTCAAAACAGGCTTTAAAAGAGGCATTATCGGATAAAAAAATAAGTGCAGATGATCTTCTTACGCTTAAGTCAGATATCGCAGTGTATCTGATCTTTAACGAGCAGGTAGACGAGGGTCTTGATATACTTTATGGTATCGCAGAAGCAATTGATGTCAAGCCACCACTACCAGCTACAGAAATTTACCTACGTAAAAATTTTGGCGCTGTTATAAAAGATATGGGTCTTTATAATGATGCCTTGCCTCAATTTCAAAAAGCTTATAATTTATGTAAGAACAACGCATATAAAAAAAAGGATGTTGCTTCAATCATTACCGGCCTGGCAGAATGCAATCATTACCTCTACAAATTTCCTGAAGCAGAAACACTTTATATGGAAGCTGCTAATTTTTGCGAGAACGAGAAGCTTAGTGGCGAAATAGAATATCCAACAGTGTATTCTGCAATGGCACTTTTATACGTAGACATGTTATATGAAAAAAAAGCCCTTGAAACTTTTGAGAAAGCCGAAACTATTTTCATCAAAAATAAAGATACGCTGGATCCGCAATTCGCTGTTTTTTTAATGGACTATGGCACTCTTTTAGCAGATATTTACCGATACGATGAAGCGCTCGCTGTATTTATGAGGGCAAAAAATTTATACTTAAAACAGTATGGCGAAAATTCACCGGAGTACGCGGGCGTGCTTAACAATCTTGGATATACTTATGCGCGTATGAACAAATTTACCGAAACCGAACAATTTTACACCAAAGCAATTGAAATAAAAAGGTCGCTTAAACGGGTGCGTTTTGATAATTACCTTACTTCGGTAAATAATCTTTTATTTTTTTACACATCTGTTGGTCGTGAAACAGAGACCGAAGAACTTGTAGCCGAACTTGAAAAAGGATTGAGCAATCCTAAATTACAGGATACACTTAAACGCATTACTTTTTCCGAGAACCTGGCGCAATATTATGCGCAACGTAAAGTTTACATAAAGGCAAAAAAATATTATGATGACGCTTTAAATTATTCTAAAAGAATTTACGGCGATAATAATATTGAAATGGGTAATATTTATATTTCGATAAGCTACATGTTGTGGGAACAAAAAAAGTACGAAGAGGCTACAACTTACATCTCCAAAATTTCGGAGGTACTCAATGGAAATCTGAAAGTAAATTTAGAGCAAACCATAGCTTTATTAATAAATTTCAGCGCCACTTTAAAAGCTTTTGGTCTGCCCCAACAGGCTGAACTGTTGATAAACGAAGCTATTAAGTTAATTGAAAGCAAAGTAATTACCTCTAAAAGCGATATTGCAAATATATATCTTCAAAAGGCCCAGGTATCGGCTGATCTTGATAAAACACAAACAGCAATAGACTATTTTAATAAATATTTGGAATTAAAATATGGTGAGTTAGATGCCAATTTTAGTTACATGACCGAGGCTGAAAAATTACAGTTTCTTGATAATCTTGAAAGCGCGGTAAAAGCGTTTTATACAACCATTTCAAATCACGCCGAAAAATATCCAAATCTAATTCAGGTGCTGCTTAATTTCCGACTTCAAACAAAAGGCATCTTATTGAATAACCTTTCAAAAATAAAAAAGAATCTTGCTTTGTTAAACGATCCTGTGTTGAATAAAAAGTATGATCAATTAAAGTTGAATCGTGAAAATATCTCCAGATTAATGTCCTTAAACACTGATGAATACGCTGCTGCGCAAACAGAAGTAGCCTCTTTAAAAAAGGAAGCAGACCAAATGGAGAAAGATATTTCGCTTAAGGTATCGCAAAGTAATTTTACGGGTAACGAAAAAATAACCTGGCAAAATATACAAAAACAATTAAAGCCCAACGAGTGCGCTGTAGAAATTATGCGGGCCAACCTTGTTTACCAAAATGATAGTGGCGGCACAAATTATACCTATATAATCATAAAAAATACCGGTACACCCACTGTTTTTATGATTGACCGACCTTTAAAATGGGAAGACGAAATACTAACGCTTTACCGAACAAGTATCGATGATAAAAAAGATGAACCAGATCTTTATCGTCGGTTATGGAAAGGCGTAAGTGAAAAAATAGGTAATTTTAATACGGTTTATGTTTCACCAGACGGTATTTATAATCAAATTAATTTAAATACACTATTTAATGCCGAAACAAATAAATATCAGATCGAAGAAAAAAATTTTCATTTTCTTACCACGCTTCGCGACTTAATTGATATTAAACAACATCCTTCAAAAGCCCCTTTAAATGCGGTTTTGGTGGGTAATCCAAAATTCAGTTACGATCTTAGTCAGTTACCGCAGAACAAGCAAAATTTCGGGAATGATCTCGCCAGCAGAGGTGGTTTTGGTTTTGTGCTGGACGAGTTACCGGGTACAAAAACAGAGGTAGTAACTATCAAATCGCAAATGGACAAAATGTCGGTTAAAGCAACGCTGCTTACAGAAGAAAAAGCAAATGAGGCGGATATTAAAAAAATAAAAGGTCCTGATGTTTTACATTTTGCAACTCACGGTTTTTTCCTGGAAGATTTTCCGGAAGAAAGCATGGCCGAACTTTCAAAAACAGAACAGGCTTATTATAAAAACCCAATGATGCGTTCGGGAATATTTTTTAGCGGTGCAAATAATACCTACTCTTTAAACACATCTAATATTAAACAATTAAAAGAATTTGAGGATGGCATTTTAACCGCTTATGAGGCAATGGGACTAGATCTTGATAAAACAGAACTGGTTGTGCTAAGCGCCTGTCAAACCGGTTTGGGAAAGGTTAAGAACGGCGAAGGTGTTTTTGGTTTGCAGCGCGCTTTTAAATTAGCGGGTTCTAAATCCATAATTATGTCATTGTGGCCGGTTAGCGACGATGCTACAACGGAATTAATGATAGCCCTATACAGCAAATGGACAACCGGCGGAGATCTGTATTCAGCTTTTAAAGACGCGCAGTTAGAAGTTAAAAAGAAATATCCTCAACCATATTACTGGGGCGCCTTTGTTTTGAGCGGTAGATAGTTTTAAATTATAAAACGGTGTCGGAATGTTCGAAATAACGGAGACCTAACTGCGTAGCAGATTGTTTCCTGGTTTTGTAACACAGTTCTTCATTTTGTGATAACACTTGTCCGTAAGATGGAATAAGTTGTTTTAGTTTAGTTTGCCATTCAGGAGAATTTATTTTTGTTTTAAAGCATTTCTTTAAAACGTCAAGCATAATACCAACCGACGTTGAAGCGCCCGGCGAAGCGCCTAACAACGCAGCTAGAGAGCCGTCTCCGGCATTAACGATCTCTGTTCCAAATTCAAGTACGCCACCTTCTTCTTCGTCTTTTTTTATTACCTGTACCCGTTGCCCGGCAATCTCAAGTTCCCAATCTTGTATGCGGCCAAAAGGAAAATATTCTTTAAGTGCTTCAACCCGATCTTCATGAGATTGCGTTGCCTGGTGAATTAAGTATTTCGTAAGAGGGATGTTATGAATGCCCGCCGACAACATTGGAAAAAGATTATCTAATTCAAGTGAAGAGGTGAGATCCCAATAGGATCCATGCTTTAAGAATTTAGTTGAAAATCCCGCATACGGACCAAACAGTAAATTCTTTTTTCCGTTAATAATGCGTGTATCCAAATGGGGCACTGACATTGGTGGTGAGCCAACAGACGCTTTTCCATAAACTTTTGCGTGATGTTGTTCAATTATTTTTTCATTGGTGCACCGCAACCATTGTCCGCTAACCGGAAACCCACCGTAACCTTCAGCTTCTTTGATGTTGGATTTTTCGAGTAAGGGTAAAGAGCCACCACCGGCGCCAATAAAAACAAAGTTTGCCAAAAGATGCGTTTTCTCATCTGTATTTAGATTCTTTACTGTTACGTTCCATTGCCCGTTGTCTTCTTTTTCAAGATCACGTACTTCGCAACTTAATTGAATATTTACTCCGGGTAAAGTTTTTAGATGTTCAAATAATGATCTCGTAAGTGCGCCAAAATTTATATCGGTTCCAATCTCCATATAAGTTGCTGCCACTTCAACTCCGGGATCGCGCCCGGCCATAACAAGCGGCATCCACTTTTCCAGTTGCGGCCATTTTTCCGAATAAAGCATCCCTTTAAATAGTGGATTTTCAATCAACGCCTTGTAACGTTTTCTTAAATAAAAAACATTTTCTGCGCCCCACACAAAACTTAGGTGAGGAATGTTAGTTATAAATGTTTCGGGAGATTTGATCGATCCCTTCTTAGCTAAATACGACCAAAATTGTCTTGAAAGTTCAAAAGACTCTGCAATCTTTATTGCTTTGGAAATGTCAATAGAGCCGTCTGCTTTTTGTGGTGTATAATTAAGTTCGCAGAATGCGGAATGCCCAGTGCCTGCATTATTCCAGGCGTCAGAACTTTCGCCGGCAATTACATCCAAACGTTCTACAACTTCTATAGTTAAAGCAGGTTCTAGTTCTTTTAAAAAAATGCCAAGGGTGGCACTCATGATGCCTGCACCTATCAGAACTACATCGGGTTTTTTAGAGATCGAATTCATTATCTGAATATCGCAATTTATATACCAACGCAAAAGTAAATAAAGAAAAAGAAAGCAATTATTTTTTAACCTTAAAAGATCGTAACCAATTTTTGGCATCAACTTCGTTCGCAAACATTTTAAAGGGCACCGGATGCTTATAAAAAGTATTGAAAAAATTAACGATCATTCTTACTGCAAGTGAATTACTGATAACCGCAGAGGCTATAAAAAAGTGTCTGCCATTTTCTGCAGCATATGCTCTGGCATCGTGGGTCATTGAGCCATCTTCTCTAATATCGATGATCTGCAGTACCTTATTGGAAGGGCCAAAGCCCAGGCGTTGATAAGCTTCAAAACAAGCTTTTACTTCTTCAAGTTCAAGTTGCCCACATTCTATTAGTTTCAGCATTAGAAAGCCTTCGTCATCAACCCAGATCTCATTATAGCTTGTTTTTATTTTATGAGCAGCAGACATGTAATTGTTTTTTTAATTTGAAATGAGGGATAAGAAAAAAGCCGGGTAAACGCATTTAAAACAGTTTGTTTTACTAGTGTACAAAATAAAAAAACCCCCGAAATTATTTTCGGGGGTTTTAATATAAGGTGTAAAAACTTAGCTTAAGTGTTTAGATAAGTGTTTACCCATTTCAAACATAGATACTTGACCTTTACCACTAAAAATTGGTTTTAGTTTAGCATCAGCGTTGATCATACGTTTGTTTTTTGAATCTTGTAATTTGTTAGCTTTGATATAAACCCAAAGTTTTTTTACAACTTCAGTACGAGGCATTGCTTTGTTACCTACAATTTCTCCTAAAGCTGCACTAACGTTATACGGTTTGTTTAAACCTACTCCTGGAGTGCCGGTTCTTTTTTTCTTAGCTGCTTTTTTTGGAGCTGCTTTTTTTGGAGCTGCTTTTTTTGCCGCTTTTTTAGCTGCTTTTTTTGGAGCCGCTTTTTTAGCTGCTTTTTTTGGAGCTGCTTTTTTTGCTTTTTTTGCCATTGTTTTATAGTTTTTTTAGATTATAGTAACAAATCTATATTATTTTCTCTTCCAAAGCAAATACATTACAAAAAGCAATTATGTTTTTATGAACAAGTACAGGCGAGTTTTAAACTGTTTTTATAAGCGTTTTCTATTGAGAAAACTTGCTTTGCCTTTATTTACAATAGTTACAGGCATATTGCAAGGCAATTTCTATTGGTAAATACCGTTATATAAATGGTGAATAAAATTATTTATGGTAAGCCGCATTTTTAAAAACATACTAAATCGGCCATTTTACTTAAATTGCTAATACAAGTTGTTGTTACTTTATTAAAGAAAAACGTTATAATGAAAAGAACGATGATAAAAAAATACCTGTTTACAACGCTTGCCCTTTTGGGTATACTATCTTTAAAGGCCCAAAATATTGGTAAATACACATTTCAAAACAAAACCTATTACGTATATCCGTACCGCATCTCTTCTGATGATATTCCGGCCATGGGTATTAAACTACCTGATGGCGAATACGTGGTCTTTAAGAATTACACCTTCCAGAAAAAGTTCGGTCTTAAAAGGAAGAAAAAGTATGTATTATCCGATACTACCCAGGTAAGCGCCATAATATCCGTAAAAAATAACCTCGCCGAAGGGACAGCTTCGTTTTATGGCTACGCGCGTAAAAAAAGACGCGGGTATGAAAAAAAACCTTACTCCGTATCTACAGGTAGTTTAAAGAACGGTTTAAAGCATGGCGAATGGAAAACGGGCGAGGGGCGTTACAATACGCGCGAGGTTAAAAATTATGCAAATGGCATTTTAGAGGGCTATTCCTATAAGTATTATGACCAAACAGTTTTAAAACAAAAAGAAAAGTACTGTGGAGGAAAAGAATGCGATACAGTATTTTATTATACCAATGGCAGAGTTACAAAGGAGTATGATATTACGGATAAAGCAGTTTTGGAAACGGATAAATCTATTTACAGCGAAGCAGTAAGAAGTTTTGGCGAGTATTTACCGAACAGAATAAAGAGTTATTATAAAAAATACGATTATGATGGCAATCTCGAAATGGATCTAAAATTTAAGGATGGTATCTTATTGCCTTTTGATAGTATAGGTACTTCTTCTATCAATACCAAATATAATTATTTAAGATATGTAACCGTAAAGAACCCGCAATCGGGTCAGCAGATATTTACTACTTACAACCGTTCTTCTTATGGTACATCTAAAGCGCAAATGTATTTCAATAAAGGTTTTAAGTATTTTGAAACATCTTATAATGTTCGTCCAAAATATAAACGCAAATGGTTCCTAAGCAGAAAAAGAATTCCTAACGGGGAAGAGGTACGTAAAATGCAGAGCGAATATTTGCACCCTGATAAAATAGATACAAACAGTACAAAGCCAATAGTAATTTTAAGAAGCATCAATAATGATGATACGGTTGAAACCTTCTATATCCCAAAGTTCAAATTAGTCTATACTTCGGGAGCAGGCACATTAACCAATACGGATGACCTGAACAGAGCAGCTTATTTTACCGAAGAAAATTATAACTGGCCCCAAAACATAAAGAGGGAAAGGCTTGTTAAATACATAAGCCGCAAAGATCATTATGATGAGAAAGCAAGGATCAACCCTTTTATTTTAAAGGATTTTATTGCATTCAATAAGATCGATCTCAGGCATAGTTCAAAAGATCATTCGGCCAATCTGAAGTTTGGTGTAAGCTCGGTAAATTTTGAAAAGATAATAGTACAAAATACCTATTCAAAAGAGGGTACACCGCTCAATGGCAATTATTGTTTTAGTTATGGTAAAAGATCAAAAAAATGGGCAAACGATAAACAATTGGTATCATACATGTCATATGAGGAAAATGCCAACTCAGGTAATTTTACAGGTGGCAAAAAAGAAGGTCTTTGGACAGAAATAGATTGGAAAAAAACACCAAAAAGAATTCCATACGATTTTCATGCTGAC
This sequence comes from Bacteroidia bacterium, assembly GCA_016787785.1. Taxonomy (GTDB): domain Bacteria; phylum Bacteroidota; class Bacteroidia; order B-17B0; family Aurantibacillaceae; genus Aurantibacillus. The sequence goes on from JAEUTO010000004.1 coordinate 161,008, forward strand.
TTCTTTGCTCATCCAAAAAATGCCCGTATGTTACGCGAACAATATTACAAGAACGGTTTGCGCGATGGTAATTGCGTTATTTACGCCAACACGTTCGAAAAAGATGATAACGATTATCACGAAACAGACGATATTATATGGTATAGTGCTTTTGGTGGGGGCGAACTATCTAAAAAAGATATATTGTATAAAAATTTTGAAATGGAGTTTAAGAACGACACGCTAAATGGAAGTTATAAAGAATTTTATCCTGATGGTTCGGTAAAGGTAGAAGCTACATTTATAAACGGAAGGCCTGATGGCGATTATCGTAAATACAGTAAACAAAAAAAATTAACCTGTCTCATACAATTTGACAAAGGCCAACTAAACGGAAAATACATAACGCTTCAAAATAATAGCGTTACCTGTTATGCAAATTTTAAGGATAATGTTTTGGTTGATTCTTTGGTTTATTATTACAGTGATGGTAAACCCTTATCATGTATTTATGTGGATCATGAAAAAATTAAAAGTAAAAGTAAAAGAATTTATTTTCCAAATGGCAAATTAAAAGAAGAGGTTGTTTTTGATGCGTTATCACAATATACACTTTCAAAAGAAACAATTTCTTCAGAAAGTTTTATTACTAATTCAAAGCGGTACAACAATCTAACGGTTAATAAAGCATCGGGTAGTTTTAAAAGTTATTACGACAACGGTCAAAAATTGGCAGAAGGTCCAATTAGCAAAGGCGCTTTTGCCGGTAATTGGAAATTTTATTCTATAAACGGACAGCTATTGCATAACGTTGCTTTTTACGATTCTAGTGTTGTATTTCGTGCAGGCGATTCCACTCGAATTAAAGGAGCTTATACCGGTTTTTATTCGAATGGTAATAAGCGTTGTAAAGGATATATTACCAACATCGATTTAAGTTACGATTGTTTTACAAAACAAGATAAAGCCGAACCCGATTTTTTTGTTGTTGATTTTTTTGATAATAACGGAAAGCAAACAATTAAAAATGGCAGTGGCTATTTTATAAAATACGACCAAAATGGTTTACGAAGAGCGGCAGGTAAATTAGTAAATAGTTTGCCCGACAGTTTATGGCGTTATTACACACCTGAACAAAAACTGGATGAGATAGGTTTTTATAAAGATGATGAAAAGGATGGCGTTTGGTATAGTGGCGATCTTGAAGGAATTAATTTTGAAGACGGCGCTTGCTTTGATATGAACAATCCGGCTGAGGCAAAAGCGTATGAAGAAAAAAGAAAGGATCTAAATATCAATCGTTCTATTTATCGCAATGGAAAAAGGATCAGCTATGTTAATTTTAAATCTAATTTAAGCAAAGTATACAAACCTCGCTCGCATCATGGCAACCCTAGTTTTTAAAAAAGAAAGCCAAAACGCCAGTTTTTTATCACAGATAATTTCCAATTTTCGGAGTTTTCAATTTTTTTCCGGTTTTTGTCGTATTAAAAGGTTAAAATGGCTAAAACCTTTACTGTATAAGTGATACAGCCACTTTTTTATTAATTTTTTTTGCCTCTGGTAGGTAATTTTACCTATATAAAAATAGGTAAAATTACCTATATGCCAGCCGTTTTAGATATAGTAAATTTAAGACAGCGTTGTGGTTTGTTATGTTAAAAAAGTCATCTGATATTCGATCGAATAATTTGCTGAGCGATAATGCGCAAGGCACAGATGACTTTAATTTAATTCAAAGAGAATTGCAAAAAGATCTTGAGAGAATTGATAATATGTTTTCGGTTGTAAATGTGTTGTGCGATATATTTATCATAAAGCCCGAGAACGAAATGAACAAGTGGGCCAATTCTCAAGTAGATGAGAGAACCAAAAAAATAAACAATTCATTTTTACTTTAAGATCAAACATGAAAAAAAGAGTAGCTATTGCATTATCGATCTTTGTATTCTTTTTTGTCAGTTGCGATAAATCCCTCAACCAAAAGCCAAATATTGCCGAGGAAATGAATTATGAATCGCTGGTGCAGGAAAAAGATTCGCCGCTGTTATTTATGGATGTGGAAGCGAAGATCCGCAACGCGCGCGAAGAAACAGATAATCCTTCAATTTTCTTATACGGCACCATTAGTAATACCGCTATGAATACTAAATTTAAAGATGTGGTATTACTGGTAAAATATTATTCAGTTACAAACGATCTTATTGAAACAGCAGAGTTTGTAGTATACAAATTCTTTGAACCAAATACACGAACAAAATTCGAATTAAACGTGCATCCGCCTAATGCGATGCGAACATTTGATATTGAAGTGAAAGAGGCAAGGGCTACAAATTAAAATGATTAACCTGGCATATAAATTAAAATTATTTAAATTAGCTAATTGAATAATATTTTTTGTATGAAAAGATTAATTACTTGCAGCGATGGTACATGGAATAGTCCGGGGATTACTGACAGGGGACAGCCCGTAAAAAGTAATGTGGAATTAATTTATAACTGCATTGCCACTAAGGCTGATAACGGTATTGCGCAATTAAAAGTGTATGACGCCGGTGTTGGAAGTAGCACGTACAGTTGGAAAGATAAGATAAGCGGTGGCACAACCGGTGCCGGAATAGATAAAAATATAAAAGATGTTTATTCTTTTTTGGTTTTAAATTATGCGATCGGAGACGAGATATACCTATTTGGTTTTAGCCGCGGCGCTTATACTGCACGCAGTCTGGCAGGTTTTATTCGTAATTGCGGCATATTAAAGCCGGAGTATTTGCACCTGATCGATAAGGCTTATGAACTTTACCGCGATCGTAACTCCTATTCCAATCCTGATTCAGATCTAATGGTTGGCTTCAAAAAAAACTACTGTTTTGAAATTGTTACTCGCATAAAATTCCTGGGCGTTTGGGATACTGTTGGCAGTTTGGGTGTTCCATTGCCCTGGTATAAATTTTATAATAAAGAACGTTATAAGTTTCATGATGTAACCATAAGTTCCACTGTTGATAACGCTTTTCATTCCTTAGCTGTAGATGAACGGCGTAAATTATTTTCACCAACGTTATGGGAGTTAAGTAATACAGTAAAAAATGATCCCAATCACCCGCAGGTAATGGAACAAAGATGGTTTCCCGGCGTGCATTGTAATGTTGGTGGTGGTTATGTTGACCATGGTTTGAGCGACCTTACTTTGGATTGGATAATTACCAAAGCAAGTGAAGTTGGTTTATCTTTTGATACGGAACGTTTTGGAGCGTTAGATCCAGCACATTTATTTAAGGGCGATCCCAATGGAGAATTACGTAATTCGCGTACCGCTATGTATTGGTTTTGGCGTCCGGTTTGGCGTCCGGTTAAAACAAAAAAATACAGTAACGAAGTTATTGACGATTCAGTAATAAGCCGTCGCAAAAACGACCCTAAATACTCTCCCTGTAATCTGAGAGAGTTCTTTAAAGCAAAAAACGCCTAAGAAGTAATTCCTTAAAATTGCTTGTGTTTAATAAAGTTTTCTAACTGAAAATTTTATTTAAATTTGTTAAACACAGATGGTTAGGCAATTTTACATTATTTTTTTACTGATTATTCTAGTTAATATCCGGGCGCAACAACCCGTGTTAAAGAATTTTAATACAAAGAATGGCCTGCCGAGTAATGAAACTTATTTTTTGCACCAGGATAAAAAAGGTTTTGTTTGGATCTGTACCGACGCGGGATTGGTTAAATACAACGGAAATTATTTTAAACAATTTAATTCTGCAAACGGGTTACCCGATAATACAATTTTTGAAGTAAAGGAAGATAGGCTAGGAAGGATCTGGTTCAGGTCTTTTACAGGTAAGATCGGTTATATTTTAAATGATTCTGTTTTTAATCTCGATCTTGAAGGTAAAATAGAGGCGTTTATAAAAGATGGCATTATAAGTTCATTTGCTTTTGATGCGCAGGATAATTTAATAGTTGGAAAAAGAAATTCAGATAAGATTGCTTTTTTAAAGATAGCGCCTCCATATAATGCTAAAAGTGTTTCTGTAATTTGGAAAAAGCAAAATTCTAAAATCGGTATTGATGTGGTTGCGGTAGGTGAAAATGATTTTGTTTTTTCGGATACGCGGGGCACAAAAGACAATTATGCGATCAATATCTATAACAATAAATATGACCTGTTATTGAAAAAAATATGCACGTTCAATGATGGTACATTATTTACACGAGTTTATAGAAACAAGGAGGACATTTATTTATTATTAAATCGTTCGCTTCTAAAAATTAATCTGACTCAAAGAATGATCGATGAAAAAAAATTCGAAGAGATTTTGGTAACTGTTGCTTCGGTCGACAGTAATCTTGTTTTAATTGGCGAAAGACAAAAAGGGATTAGTTTTTATACAAAAGAACTAGCTGAAGAACCTTATGCTAACTTATTACAGGGCCTCACATTTACATCAGCGATAAAAGATTACCAAAATGGTAAATGGTTTGCGACTTTAGAATCAGGTGTTTTTTACATGCCAAGCCAAGGCACAAACTACCTTACTCCAACAAGTTCCAAGACTGATTTTATTTCCTGTATAAGTAATTTAAACGATTCAAGTATTTTGGTTGGTTATAATTCGGGCTCAGCTTTCTTAACCACCTATTTAAAGAACGGCACGGTAACGAATGAGGAGATATATAACGATAAGGAAAAAATTCTCTCAAAGGTCACTACCTTTTTTTGCGTTGATGCACACTCGCTTTTTGTTTCGGGTGCAAACGGTAGTATAAGTCTTGACCTTAAAACAAAAAAAGCAAAAAAAATATTTTTATTAAATAACCATTCTTTAGCTTGCAGAAGAATAGTTGGATATAAAGATAGCCTCTTGTGTTTAATGATAGGCAACCTGTGTGTTAGCAACAAGAAAAATGCCGAAAATTTTGTGAACCTATATGGCAGCGATGATCGTTTAACTTCCATTGCATTGGAGCCTAAAAAAGATCAAATATATGTGGGTGGTTTAAGAGGCTTGTATCGTTTTAAGTTTCAAAGTAAAATAACTGAAAAGGATAAGATCTTAAATTGTAGGATAGAAGATCTTAATTCAGCTAACGGTTTATTATACATAGCTACACGTACAGAAGGTTTGATCATTAAGAATGGAAGTGAATACGATACCATAAACGAGCACCGGGGTTTAATAAGTAATATCTGTAAAGCTATAACCATTAAAGACAATGTTATTTGGGTGAGTACAAATAATGGCATCAGTAAGATCAGTTATACATCAAAAAATAATTATACTATTCTTAATTATCCATTAATAGGCTTTATGGAGGCATCGTCAGTAAGCAAGCTCTGCTTTTTAAATAACAATGCTTTTTTTTATTCGGGGCCTACTGTGTTTTGGTTCGACGCTAATATAAAACCAAACAATTCTAAATTCTATATTTCATCTTTATTTGTAAATGATAAACCTAGGGTTATAAAACCATCTATAGATCTTACTTACGATCAGTCTAATATAAAAATAGGTTTTGAAGCACTTTTTTATGACTGCAATAATACTATTAACTACCGCTACAAAATAAATAAGAACAGTATACTTTGGAATTATACAAACCAAACAAATATTAATTTACCAAACCTCTCACCGGGGCAATATGAGTTTGCAGTGGAGGCAAAAAATTTAAAAGGCGATTGGGTAAAAGCAAATAGCAGTATTATTTTTACAATTGAAAAACCTTTTTGGCAAAAAGCATGGTTCATTTTACTGGAAGTGCTGCTTGGTGCTTTTATTTTGGCATTTGCTATCCGCTTCAGATATCTTGCTGCATTCAAAAAAGAAAGAGCCAAGAATGAATTAAGAATAAATATGCTGGAGTTGGAGACAAAAGCTTTAAAAGTACAAATGAATCCACATTTTATTTTTAATTCACTTAATTCAATTCAACAATTTATTTTGGCTAACGAAAATGATAATGCCTATTTATACCTTTCAAAATTTGCTAAGTTGGTAAGGAAATTGCTTGAAAGTACTGCTTCAGAAAGTATTAGTCTTGCCGAAGAAATGGATATTTTAAAAGCCTATGTTGAAATAGAGGCCTTAAGATTTGAGGATGTATTTAGTTACGAATTTTACGTTGATGAAAAGCTCGATCAGGTGGGTATTAGGATCCCGCACATGCTGGTGCAGCCTTTTATAGAGAATGCTATATGGCATGGGTTGTTGCATAAGACAGGCGCAAAAAATTTAAAAATAAGTTTCTATTATATTAATGAAAAAACCCTAAATTGTATAGTAGAAGATAACGGAGTAGGACGCGATTTTAAAAAGAACAAAGCAGAAACATTGGAAGGAAAAAGATCATTAGCAATTGAATTCATAAAACAGCGTTTGGAATTGATAAGTAAAACAAAAAATAGTAATTGCGGATTTGAAATAATTGACAAGAATGAAGCTGCTGGCACTATTGTAAAAATAACCATACCAATATTAAATTAGTTATGTTGCGCGCAATAATCATAGACGATGAACAAAAAGGAATAAACAGCATTAAGTTGTTAATAGAAAAATTTGTGACTGATGTGAAGGTTGTTGCCGAAACTACTGAGGCAAAAAATGGTGTTCAATTAATTGAAGATTATAAACCTGAAATTGTTTTTTTGGATATTAATATGCCACATATGAATGGCTTTGAATTGCTGCAGGAATTAAAGTTCAGGGATTTTGGACTGATATTTACAACGGCACATGATGAATATGGGGTTCAGGCGATAAAGAACAACGCGCTGGATTATTTATTAAAACCCATTAACCATGAAGATCTTATACAAGCAATTCAAAGGGTAAAACAAAAGAACACAAAAAATAATTTACCTGATCTGAGTGAATTATTAAAGGACCTCAATTCACCAAACAACACAAAAATACCATTGCACGTAAAAGATAAGGTGGAGTACGTAAATAAGAGCGACATCATTCGCTTAGAGTCCGACTCCAATTACACAAACATTTATACCACCGAAGGCAAGAAATTAATGATCTCAAAAACTCTGGGCGACTATGAAACCCTGCTTTGTAATAAAGACAACACGTTTATGCGCGTGCACCAATCGCACATTATTAATTTAAAGCACGTGGTAAAATTCACAAAAGATAATGGTGGTATCATCACCACCAAGGACAATTATTCCGTTCCTCTCTCCAAAAATAAAAAAGACGAATTTTTAAAATGGTTGGATGTTTAAAACCTTAAAGCGTTTTAGTCTTTTTAAAAACTTTCTAAATTCTCAATAAAAGCTACCAGTTATAAATTGGACTGGTATCAATGCTAAGTAACCGTGTTATTTTTTTTTATTGACTTTAAGTTTGTTCTATAAAAAATTTAAACCATGAAAAAAATATTCACTTTTTTGCTATTAAGCATTTCAATTGTTAGCCTTAGTCAACCAATAACCGGTAGTGGTGCAGGTGGCGGTCCTGTAGGATATATTCCTCGTTTCAACTCCGCGAGTAATATCATAAACTCTAATATATACCAAAGCGGCGTTAACATTGGTATAGCAACAACAACACCAACGAATCCTCTCCATATTCAGGCTAATAATGCAGCTGGTTATGGCCTTTTAGTAAACCAAATTGGTGCCGGACAAAGCGGTATTAACTTATGGAATACTAATGTTGCGAATCCAGGACGGAATTGGGGCTTATGGTCTACCGGTGCAGGCAATGTTGGCGGCGCGGGCAATTTTATTATCAGAGATGTAACAGCAAGCCAAACGAGATTATTTATTAGTGGAGCAACTGGGCAAGTATTGATTGGTGATCCCACCGCGGTTACTTTACCCGTTGGATATAAACTATACGTGCAAACAGGTATCCTAACTGAGAAGGTGAAAGTAGCGTTGATCAACACTGTTGATTGGGCGGATTATGTATTTGAGAAAAACTACAAATTAAAATCTTTGGAAGAAGTGGATTCATATATATCAGCAAATGAACATTTACCGGGTGTTCCTTCAGCTTCAGAATTGGTTGAACAAGGAGGCATTGACTTAGGAAAAATGGATGCAAAATTAATGGAGAAAATAGAAGAGCTTACTTTGTATTCAATTCAGTTAAATAAAAAGAACAAAGAATTGTCAGAAAGGCTTTCAAAATTAGAGGCTGCTAAATAATTAATTCTTTAATAAGTTTAAAACCAAATTCATGACAAAAAAAATAACATTTCTTGTTATTGCTATTATGTTTGCAATAATAAGTATTAAAGCTCAGAGTTCTTGGAGTTTTGTCGGACCATATTCGAACAATAATCTTACAGGATCGGAGTTTGAGACTGGACAAATGAGCCAAATAGTTTCTGACCCAGGCGCTCCTGGATATTTGTTTGCAACAAGTGAGTATGCGGGATTGTGGCAAAGTGTAAATAACGGTAGCTATTGGACAAATATAAATATGTCTGTAACCGGATTTGACCAAGCGCGAGCTGTTGCATTTAAAAATTCATCAGAAATTTTGGTTGGAAACTTTCATCATACTGGTGATTTGTTGTCTTATTCCACACGCGTTTCAGCTTATAATTTTGTAACTCAAACGTGGTCTAACTATCCTTTGCTTCCAGCCTCTCCAAGATGTATGATCAAGTGCGTTGCTGTTCATCCTTCGAATCAAAGTATTATTTATGCCGGTACTTCAGCAGGCCTGTATAGGTTTGATGGTACTAACTGGACATTGATAGTGCCGGGCTGTTATGTTGAAGGAATTATATTTCCTGATAATGTAACATGTTATATTTCAGGATCAAATATGGCAACAAGTCTTCCTAATTATTATGATCCAACCGGACAATCAATGATAATGATCTCTACTGATCCTGGTAACATTCTATTTTCACCCATTTCACCAAATATATCCCCTGGAGATCCTATAACGCATTCTGAAATTTGTAAAGGCCCAACCAGCAATGATATTTTTGCTTTGACAGTAGGAATTGACCCGTTAACCGGAAACGAAAATAGGTACTTAAATCAAATAAATAAAACCGGGTCTATTTTTACAATAACATCGCTGCACAGTTGGGGTGGTAATATTTCGTTTATGGGTGGTATGGCAAGAATGCCACTTATGTATGACGCTTATAATAACTGGCTTTGGAGCGGAGGTGTTTACCTTTCGTGTATGGATTTGAATGTTGGTGGAGGGTTTTATACGAATATTAGAATGACCTCAATGGGCCATACTACAAATGGACAAATTCATAATGATATGCATGGTTTTACAATAAACAGTAATAATGATCTATTTGTGGCAAATGATGGAGGTATTGTAAAAACTACTTTGAGCAATTTGGTTCCTCTTCAACCTACATCTGTTTATTTTGATAGAATGAACAACAATATAAATGTTTCTTTAATAAATGGTTTCTCCGGTTCTGAGCAAGACCCTAATCTATACGCCCTGGGTTGCCAGGATATTGTAAATACAGATATCTATGATGCAGCAATACAGCGAAACAGGTACACGCATTATACATGGGAAAATGATGGCGCTTTTATTGATAAAAACGATGACAATTTGATGATCCTCGATCAAAGTAGTTATAGTTCGGGTTACTGGAACTCTACAGATAAAGGAACAACTAAAGGCACTTTTGGAAGCTTCTATCATCCAAATCCCAGTGCACCTTTTAGCGCAAACATCGGTTCACCTGATCCTGATGCTATCTTTGAATTTGGTTCTCAAAGAACTATTCAAGATCCTTTTCGACAAGCAAGAATTTTTGAGATCGGAAAAAAATCCTGGCCTGGTTTTTATCAATATGATGTCAATTCAAAAAACTTCGCTAGAAAAGCTAGTATGAATACTGGTTATTTTCCAAGTGTAATTAATTGGCACACAATGGTAATTGACTTATCTTTTTCTCCTCAAACCAAAAACAGTCTTCACCTGATTACTTCAAACAGAAATAATGGAGGCACAGATAATACGCCATCATATGTAATAAAATATGTAGGTCCAGATATAGATGATTGTTGGTATGGCCACAATGAAGCGTGGTGGGGGGTGCCATGGAGTGCAGGTTGGCCCGTACAATGGCAGGAAATTACACCGAATTATGCTAATTTTTCTTCTATAGGCGGTGGTGCGGTAAACATTAGCACACCGGATCTAGGAAAAATTTCTTTCAAAAAAATCGAAACCAGTCCCTTAAACGTAAACGTAGTCTATGTTGCAGGAAATATTGATTATACCGGACCAAACACCGCCATTAAATGTTTAAGGTATGATGGTACACTTTGGAGGGATCACAGTAATGGTATTCCCGCTGATGAGGTAGTAACAAGAATGGTAATGGATCACTGGAGTAATGACGCTCTCTATTTGACTACCGATAAAGCAGTTTATTATAGAGATGCTTCAATGACTAGTTGGATACTTTACAGTACAGGTTTACCAACGGGATATTGTTCTCAAATGGAAATTAATTATAAAGAAAATACCGTTAGGGTTGGCAAATATGGAAGAGGAATCTGGAAATCTCCCTTGAAATGTCCATCACTCACAAATTTGACATTGCCGGGTAGCGTTCCGAAAGGTTTTTATGAAGCTAATTATATTACATCTAATGGAATTATGGCTATGACTGGCGGACCTACTGCTTTAAGAGGGGTTAACTCAGTTATTTTAAATCCTGGATTTAGTGCAACAGGTTCTTCTACACCATTTAATACATTTATTGCTTACATACATGGTTGTACCGGCGGAAGTACAAGCCCATATTTGTATCGTACTAATTCTGACTTCTCTCCGTTTGAAAAAACTTTAGAAGAGAAATCACTTGAGGAAATGATCAAGGTGTATCCAAATCCAAGTAAAGGCCAATTTACTATTGAAAAATATAATGGAATTGATTCAGCAGTAGAGATATATGATGAACAAGGAAAAAGACTGAGGTCTTTTACAATGTCAGAAAATAAACTGGAGGTAGATTTAACGGGGGTTCCCAAAGGTATTTATTTAATAAGCTTCAAGTTTAAAAAAGAAGTTATAAGTAAAAAGATCATTATTGAATAATAAAACCAAAAAAGGGAAGCCTCAAAAACTTCCCTTTTTTATTTCCATTTAAAAATTAAACGTGAGATCAGTAAAGCCTTATCATAAAAACACTGCTCCGCTGATCTTTCTTGTAATTATCATTCAATTGACCATAATAGATATTTTTGCATTGTACTTTAACATTGCTTCTTTCTTTTATTGCTCTGTTCCGTTTATTGCCGCGGCTCTTGGCATGCAATATTTTTTAAATGATAGAGGTTCAGAAAATACGAAAGGTGCAGAGGATAATTAATTGGCAAAAATTAACGACCAAAAAAAGGTTAAAACAAGAACAGTCCTTTCTTTCGCTCAGTTTTTACTTTTAGTTTTATAAAAATTAAAAAACCCGGGCAACATGAAAAAATTTGCATTAGCAACCGCATTAAGTTTTTCTTTTATTTTATCAAAGGCGCAAGATAGTCTTAAACATTTTGAGTTTGGTGCTACGTTATTTACAGTTAATTCGCTCAACAAACAGTTCTTTTTTCCAACCGACAGAGCGCCTGTAGATATTATGAGTGGTTTGTTCTTTCGCTACACAAAAAACAGATTTGGTTTCAGGTCACAGGTATATTATTCTAAAAATTATTTTACCGGATATAGACAAATAACTTCAGCCGATGTTATTACCGCCGGCAACACAAATAAAAATTTTGAAATTGGTATTGGCGGACAATATACTTTGCTAAAGAAAAAAGACTGGCTTTATACCTTTGTAGATCTTAGTTATAGAAATCAATTTTCATCCGGCTACCATTATATGAGCGGGTCGGGTGTAAATGCTTTTACAAATTCAACCAATGGTTTAAATACTGCCATCGGTTTTGGTGCTAAAATTAAAATGTGCAATAATCTTTATCTGTCACCGGAATTAGGTTATAGTGTTTTTTACGGTAATCGTAAACATTCAATGACAAATATGTCAACCGGCGATACATATAAATACAACGGTAATTATTTTAACCCGGGTGGTTTTTTGAAATTACATTTTACCTATAAGTTCAAATAAATCAACCGGAAAGTAAATGGTTTAATTATTTTACGATCGTAATAAAGCCGCTGTACTCGTGATTTTTTTTGTAATTGTCATTCAACGTGGCTTTGTAAATGTATTCACCCAATGGCGCGGTCTCGCTACTTCCTTTTATCGTTCCGTCCCAACCCTTTGTGTGATCGTTGGTTTGAAATATTTTTTGCCCCCAACGGTCAAAGATCGTTAAGCTATAAGTTTTAATATCCCAACCCATTCCTTCGGGTAAAAAAATATCATTCAATCCATCACTGTTTGGTGTAAATGCATTGGGTACATAAAAGGTAAACTCCGGTAAAACTTTTACGATCTTCATGGTTGTATTAGTGCAGCCGTAAACATTGCTCACTGTTAATATAACCGGGAATTGACCAATGGTATTAAAATTATAAATAGGGTTCTGTAAAATTGATTTATTTATCCCGCTAAAATTCCATTCCCATTTTGTTGGGTTGGCACTTGATAGGTCGGTAAAATTAACCAGAGGATTTAGCTCAGATACTTCTTTATTATCCATTTCAAAATCTGCTTGCGGCGTAGGATACACTTCTATGGTTACAAAACTATTCGTGGTACTTGTGCAACCAAAATTGTTGGTCACACTATGGTTGCCATAATAAACACCTGCTTTAGCAAAGCACATAGTAGGACTTACAGAGGTCGTAATGCTTCCATCACTAAAACTCCAGGTAGTTAAGGTAATAGTTCCCGTACTAGTACTTTTATCAGTAAAATTAACGCACAAAGGGGCACAACCTTTTGTTTCTGAATTAATACTTGCTACTAACGGTTTTGGAACTACCACAACCGTATATAACTTTTGCTCACTTATAGGGCAATTTCCCGAAACAACTACATTAACAGAATAAACTGTATTAACTAATGGCGAAACATTAATAGAGCTTGTTGTAAACGAACCAGGCGCCCATAAATACGTTATTGGGTCTGTAATGCCCGTTGTATTAACTTCTAAAACTGCAGTTTCTCCCAAACAATTCATTAATGTTTTTGTAGATACGCCCGTTGAAATAGCCGGCTCTTTTATACTAACGGTATTGGAATTGACGCATCCTTTTGAATCCTTAATGGAGACTGTATAATTTCCGGCGCCTAAAGCAGTAGCTGTTGCATTATTGCCACCACTGGGGTACCAGGTATAACTATATGCCGGACTTCCAAACAAAGGCAAAACGGTAGCGCTTCCATTATGACCGCCGTAACAGGTAACGCTTGATGTGGATGTAACAGATGAACCAATTACCGAAACCAGTTGCGTGCTTGTACCTACGGCATTACAAGGTCCGTTAGTTGTGGTTAACGAAACGGTGTAAATACCCGGTGTAGTAAATACATGGGTTGGATTAGACAAGGTAGACGTATTACTGGCAGAAGTTTGATCACCAAAATTCCAATTGTATAACAACCCCTGCGTACAAGTTGGTGTGGCTACCGAAAAATTGCTGCAGGTGTAAGTGAAACTTGTTGTGTTATTTCCCGCATCGCCAATAGTGAAGTCATCTATCGCAAAGCCGTCAAACGCATTACAACTAGTTCCTGATCCAAAATTAAAACGAAATTTTACACTTGGTTTTCCGGCCAATCCACTTAAACAATGTTTGGCAGTAACCCAGGTTAAACTTCCGCCGCCACCCTGGCAACTACCGGATGTTGATTTGCTATTGCCCGACCAACCGCCTGTGTTAGACCATGCCAAGTAATTTATGTTACCGTAATTGTACCAATTTTGCGTCATGCAATTGGCAGGATCGTTAAACGCACCAACCAAAGCCCAGGAGGCGCCATTGTTAATAGAATACAATAAACTCGCACCATCATATTGGTGTTCGGTTTCCCAAAAAACTTTGAAGCTCACATAAGGCGCCGTTAACGATGAAAAATTGTAACAGGGGCTTTCAATAAATGATTTTTCTCCTGCATTATAGTTAGCGCCAGATAAACCGCCAACTATCCAGCACTTGTTACCCCCACCGGCACCGGTAATAACGCCTTTGTTGGGCGTGCCCCATGCCCAGTCTGAATTTACGCCGCCGCTTGTCCATGTAGCGGCAGTTTCAAAATCCTGTGTATTCGGAAAAGTGGAAATGCATTGCGACCATCCGTTCATCACAGATAGAAGTACAAAAAAGAAAGCTAATATTTTTGTTAAGCGCATTTCAAAAAATAAATTTTTTTTGAAGCGGCTTCTGGTGAAAAAAACGAATGTTTGATCAACCGTCAAGGGTGTTCACTTGCGGCATTAAAGATAAAAATTTAAGCACATGTTTTTTTGACGAGATATTACCAAATTGTAAATAAAGACGAGAAAATGCTCATTTTACTGCTGATTTTAACAAAAACACCTCGTTTTATGTCTTGGGTCTTTTGTCTTTCGTCTTATATCCTTTTGCGCCCCATGTAGAATCATTTACCCGTTTAGGGGAATTAGCTCATGAAAAGCTATGTTATTTAGAGGATAAACTACGGGAATGATCTTTGCAATAATAATTTGATCTACTATTTCTATGGCAAATTCTATCCCAAATTATTTTAAAGTATCTGTTATCATTCTCGGAATACTTGGCTTTTTCTTTATACTGTGGTTAGGACAAAGTATTCTTGTTCCTCTAACCTTTGCAGGCATTATTTCTATTTTATTGAATCCTATGGTCAACTTTTTTATTGGCAAAGGTATTAACCGCGTTATTGCCATTTCTCTTGCCATTGTGCTTTTGGTAGTTGTAGTTTCCGGTGTTATGTTATTTATTGGATCGCAGGTTAGCATGTTTAGTGATTCGTGGCCACAATTAAAATCAAAATTCAATCACTTGCTTAACGATGCTTTAAAATGGGTGTCTGAAAATTTTAATATTGGTAAGTCAAAAGTAAACGCATGGATAAGCGAACGTAAATCCGAAAGTTTAAACGATGCCGGTGGTATGATAGGTGATACTGTTAGTACCGTTACCGGTATGCTCATTAATATTTTGTTATTACCGGTTTATATATTCTTGTTCTTATTTTATAAGCCTTTGCTACTAAGTTTCGTTGCGCAGGTTTTTGCAGCCGATAAACGTTCGGCTGTTGCAGAAGTTTTATTCAACACTAAATCGCTGATACAAAATTATCTTGTTGGCCTTTTAATTGAAATGGTTATTGTTGCAACAATGAATTCAGTAGCACTTTTAATTATTGGAATCGATTATGCTATAATGCTAGGCGTAATTGGCGCGATCTTAAATCTCATCCCGTACATTGGCGGCGTAGTTGCTATTTCTTTACCCATGACCATGGCTTTGATAACCGATACGCCTTTTGATGCAGTATTAGTTTTAGTTGCTTATTTAGTGATACAATTAATAGACAATAATTTTTTAGTGCCAAAGATCGTAGCTTCAAAAGTAAAAGTAAACGCACTGGTATCTGTTGTAGTTGTGCTAATTGGTGGCGCCTTATGGGGCGTTGCAGGTATGTTTCTTTCTATTCCAATAACCGCTATTTTAAAAGTAATTTTTGATAAGATCCCACACCTTAAACCTTTAGGTTTTTTAATTGGCGATACCATGCCACCCATTGGCAAAGCTATTTTCGATTTCCGGGAGATACAGGCACGCCTTAGTCCCAAAAAAAAGATCAAAAAACCAAAAGTAGAAGTTAAAGATCCTAAAGTTGCTTAATCTTCCAGCCTTGTTCCGATAATTATCGGGATTTTTGTTACTTTTTGTGTAAAGACAAAAAGTAAGGAGAAAAACAATCTTTATTTAAAGGCAAAAACCCTGCTTTTTAGCCTTTTTTAAGATTTGCCTCAAAATACTGTAACTTTTTTTATGGATATTTATTATAGAAAGCATCTAAAGATAAATATCAATTAAATTCATATCCCATGAAAAAAATATTACTTGCTTCAACTGTATTTATTGGGCTTGCTACCACCTCGGTTTTTGGCCAGGCCGCAGCTAACTTTAAAACTTACAAAACCCAGCCTACGGGTAACTTCGATGCCCGAAACTTACTGCAAACACTGGTTGGCGAAGGGGTAGTATTAAAAAGTTTTTCCATTACCAAAACATCGTCTGACGAAGCTTTTGGATTTTTTGAGGACAAAAAAGCTGTTTTGGGTATGAAAAAAGGTTTAATAATGACAACCGGGGGTATAAACGGACTCTGCTCCGGAAATACTTCTGTTGGTATGTCAAATTACACACATGCTAAAATGGAAAACAGGGGGCAAAAAACTGTTTCTGATAACACCAGCGTTGATCTTGAAAAAATATTACACGGTCAAAAAACTTTTGATGCCTGTGTTATTGAATTAGATATAGTGCCAACTGCCGATACCTTGAGTTTTAATTATGTGTTTGGTTCTGAAGAGTACGACGAATATGTTGGCTCACAATACAACGATGCTTTTGCTTTTTTTATTACCGGTAAAGGTATTACCGGAGAAAAAAATTTAGCAGTAGTCCCAAATTCAGAAATTCCTGTAAGTGTAAATTCTATAAATGGAGGCGGTTCAAGATATTCGCGCACCGTACCTTCTAACCCAACTTATTTTGTTAGTAATGTTGCCGGTAATATTGCAATTGAATATGATGGCTTAACTAAATTAATGGAGATTCGCCAACCGGTTACGCCTTACGAAACTTACCATTTAAAAATGTGTATTGCCGATGTAAGTGACGACTCTTTTGACAGTGGTGTTTTTATAGAAGGGCAGAGTTTTGTTTCTTACGAAAAAAGTTACAATGTATTGTATGGTAAGAATAGTTCTGAAATTGACAAAGGCTACAAAACTTTGTTGGACAACTTAGCGAAACTATATAAAGACAATACCAAAGGAAAAATAATTATTACGGGTCACACCGATAACCAGGGTTCGGAAGAATTGAACCAGGAATTATCGTGCACACGCGCTACTGGTGTAGTAGATTATTTAAAATCAAAAGGTGTTGATCCCTCGCGCATCATTATGAATTGCAAAGGCGAAACAATGCCACGTGCTACAAACGAAACGGAAGAAGGACAATTTTTGAACCGCCGTGTACAATTAAAAATTAGTGGCTCTTTTGAAGAGTATACCAAAAAGAAAACAGAAGGTGTGATAGCAGAAGAGCAATCAAAATTATTAACCAACTATCCCAATCCATTTGCAACAACCACAACTATTGATGCTTATATTCTAGAAGATGTAAAAAATGCGCAGGTTGTTATTTACGATATGACTGGTAAAATAATGAAAACCATTTTCTTGTTAGAGCGCGGAAAAACAAGCACAACATTTGATGGGCAAAATTTAACCAACGGTACTTACCCTGCAACCTTAATTGTAGATGGTAAACCAGCAGGAAGTTTAAAACTTGTAGTTGCTCATTAGATAACACATCAACCGGAAATCCGGAATGTTTTAGCTGCGTGGGCGAAAAAGGCCGGCGGACCTTTGAGTAAAAAAAAATGATCATTCATCTAACGTACTATAAAATATAAAGCCCCGAAAAGGGGCTTTTTTTCTGGTATCAAATTTTCATGTAATGGGTGAAATTAAATTTTATTACTATGGAAAAGAAACTAAGCGGAAAACTAGTTGCGATAATTGTTACTGATGGCTTTGAACAATCGGAATTTGAAAAACCAAAGCAAGCTCTTGAAGAACAAGGCGCTAAAGTAGAAGTGATCTCTTTAAAAAAGGGAAAAGTAAAGGCCTGGAAAGACCAAAACTGGGGAGATGAATTTACCGTAGACGCAACGATTGAGGAAGTTGAAAGTGGAACTTATGACGCACTTGTTTTGCCAGGTGGAGTAATGAACCCTGATAAATTACGCGTAAATGATTTTGTAATTGATTTTATTGCAGATTTTTTAGATGAAGGAAAACCTATTGCCGCTATTTGCCATGGCCCTTGGACATTAATTGAAACACATAATGTAGAAGGAAGACGGATGACCTCTTATCATTCTATTAAAACCGATCTTATAAACGCAGGTGTAAAATGGGTAGATGAAGAAGTTGTAGTTGACGATGGTTTGGTTACAAGCCGCAGTCCAAAAGACCTACCTGCTTTTTGCGAAAAAATGATAGAAGAATTCGCCGAAGGCGTACATCACTAATACCTATAAACACTCACGGCGTCACCCTCTATGGGGGGGTGCCCGATGGGAGGAGATTTTTTGCGATCGAGCAAAAAATGCAGTTCGGAAAAATATCCAGTGCGTTAATCAAACCTCTGGAGCTTTTGCGAAGCAAAATGAAGTATCGAAAATAAATTACTTTTAGCTAATACTGCTAAATATCTCCAGTATCTCTTTTTGGTATTCATTACCAAAAGTAGTTAAGCACCAAACTTTTAAAATTGTTTTTTCGTCGGGTTTAACCCAGTTAATGGCTTTTGTTAGTTCTTTACAAAAAAGCGCTCTGTCGAAACTTACTTTTTCTAAAATTTTTTTACTCAGGTCCAGCATAAAAATTACGTTAGTAATAATAAAACGTAAAAGTAATAGAGATATTGCCTGCTTTATTGGTCTTTAAGAAATGTTAACAGATATTTAATATCAGATTGCCGTTTAGAATACTGCTATGCCGTTTGTAAATCTTAGTCCTAAATTTCTATGCCAACTCCTTCCAAAATCCCATTTTCACTTCTGGGTAAGCGCTAAAGTCAAACGCATTTAGCGAGCGGTATTCGAGCATGCGGCTGTCAAAATAATTTTGGTCTATGCCGGGGTAATCAATGGCATCGTCCTGTTCTAATAAGTTAAGGTCTTCAGAAATTAAGTGTACCATTAATTCTGCGCTTGTTTTATTTTCGTCGGCAACAAAGTCTTTAAAAAAACTTCTCAGGTTCTTGTGCTTTTGTTTTATTTCTATGGGCGCAGCAATATCCAAAAATCCGGCTTGTGGTATTGGGCCGTAATGACTGCTTTCTAAAAGATTTGGCGTTAAGATCTTTGCTTCATAGGTATTTAAAAATTCATTTATCTCTTTTCCAAACTTACGCATCTCTTTTAATTTGCGCATGGGCACATAACGTATCAACATTAAATTTAAAATATTACGGTAAGTACAATCTTTTGCTGCCGGAAAAATATTTACCGAGCGTATGGGTAATTTAAATTCGTTAGCCACTTTTAAATATACTTTAAACAAACCCGCCGTGGTGGTTAGGGTAGTGTGGTGGCAACTTAAATTACTAATAGGTATACCATTATCTAAAAAAACCTGCACTTGTGCTTTTAATTCTTTTTCTAAAAGTTCGGGTACTTCTTCAATGTCATCAATATTTAAATTACTAAAAGGTCTAAAAGTGTTGCCGTAACAAAAGGCTTCGTGGTTTTGCACAGTCAACGCTTCGCCGGAGGAGATGGTTAAATGGCAACCAATATCGGCTTTGTTGCCAAACTCAGCTATCAATTCTTTTACATTTTTTACCGAGTCTTTGTAATTGGGTATGCAGGCAACAGAATTTACTTTGTTATTGCGAATAGCATCTTTCACACCCTGGTTAACGGAGGGAAATACGCCGTAATCATCGGCGGTAACAATTAAATTTTTCATGCAAGAAGGTTATTGATATATAAAGATAATAATTGTAATTAAAGATGCAAGCTGAACATGGTTACAATTTTTGGAAAGCCGTTCTCGATACAATTTTTGCAAGAGGCAGGCAAAAATCACTCGAACTGACACATTTCGTTTTATATATTTAAATAAAACTTCTGCTTCCCATACACCTTTCCATTCACTTGTATCTCCAGCAAATGTTCACCTGCAAAATGTTTGCGTGTGGTAAAGTCCTTCATCATTTGTTTTTTGATGATGTTTATTTTTTCTTTTGGTTTTAACTCCAATTCTTTCAACTTAAAAACCTTAGCGGAAAGCTCTTTCCCTTTCTTGCGATAATGAATAATGTAATCAACAACCAATTTTTGTTTTGTATTTTTTTCCGAGATAATGTCAAACGCAAATTCTAAATTGCTACCTAGTTTTATTTTTGGTTTAAGAATTTTAAAATTTTGGATGTTGACCTTAGGGTTCTTTTCAAAATCAAAAAGCGCTAACGAGTTGGCATTGCCTTTTTTTATTAAACTGCGGCTGGCATGTTTTACTATCCACGCAGTATGTGGGTTACTTTTATCCCAGCTTTTTAAAAGCTGCAGCATAAAATCGGCATTGTCTTTTGAGTGATCGTTTAAATGATTGGCAACTGATTTTCTAACATACAACTCCTCATCTGCTCTTAGTGTTTCTAAAATACCTTGCGTGCTTTTTGGGTTCTTAATTACTTCATCCAACTTAAAACTCCAGGGCAGGCGTGGGCGACTGCCCTCAGAAGCTAAACGGCGCACATGTGTGTTCTTATCTTTTGCCCAGGTATGCATTACTTTAATTGTTTTATTAAAATCGCGTTTTAAAAATTCGCGAATAGCAAATTCTGAAGAACCAAATGTTGTAAAATGTTTTAAAGCTTCTAAAGAAAGGTCAATAGCATCATGTCCATATAATGATACAAAATCAGGAAATACCAGATTAGTATAACCACGTTGCGTATGTGGAATAACTTTATACATGATCTCAATTACTTTTTTATAATCTGCCGGTAAATGCTGTTTTAAAGTATGCGAGGTCTTGCGCATACGCTCGTTCAATGAAAGCGGCTCAAAATCTTTAGTAACATCTTTTACAAATTGTGCCGCATTAAATTTTTTGTCAGCTTTACTAAATTCGGCAGCAAACCGATTATAAAAATTTTTGTTGAACATTTCCTTTAAAGGCTCCATAATACTGGTAATTGGTTTCACGAATATACTCAATGCCCTCCTCAGCTAAAAATTTAGTAATTCACAGGTGTTTTTAAGTTCAGGGTTTTAATAATCTATGTAAAATTTGTTTTGCGCAGGTTAAATTTATAATTAAGTTTATACAATAAAACCCATTACAAATTGAAAGGCTTTAACGGAAATACCATCCTGTTTTTTTGCTGTGCTATATTGGCTACAAATTTTTCTTTTTCTCAAACCCCAAAAGCCGACAGCTTAAAAGCAGCTATTGCAATCGAAAAAAACGACTCCACTAAAATAATGCAGATCTCGGCTTTGTTTGATATTTATCAGCGGGAATATAGGTTAGAAGACTGCAAACAGCTGGCGGCTGAGGCTTTTGTTATAGCCGAAAAAAATCGCAGTAGAAATTTAATTGGCATTGCCAACCTACTAAAGGGTGTATGTTTTAAAGAACAGGAGGAGTACGAAAAAGCGCAGGCGTATTTACTCATTGCCTTAAGAAATATTAATGGCGAGACAAATAAAAAAGCCCTGGGCGATGCTAACTCTTACATGGGTTTTATACAGGAGCAAATGAACGTTTATAAAAAGGCTGTAGATTACCACCGAACCGCTTTAAAGATACGATCAGAGATCTCTGAAAAAGCAACCTCTAACTCGTTATTACGTTTGGCAAGTTGTTTTACTAATTTAAAGATGTACGATTCTGCCTATTTTTATTTTTATAAAGGAATAACCATTACCAAAAAATACAATAATGCCCGCGGCCTGGCCGGTATTTATAACAACTTAGGCATTACCTATAATAATGATAAAAAATATGATAGTGCTTTAGCATACTACCACAAAGGTTTAGCGGTGGTAATGGAGCTAAAAGATTCTGTTTATATAGCAGGGGCCTTAATTAATATTGGCAGTATATACATAGAACAAAAAAATTGGGACAAAGCCATTGAATATTATAAGCGCGGTTTATGGATAGCACAGCAAATAAAATACAAAGAGTGGATTGCCAACGGCGCCAGCGGCTTGGCCGATATTTACTACCAGCGTGGCGAATATAAATTAGCCTACGAGAATTTTAAACTGAGCAGGAGTTACAGGGATAGCCTGCTTAATGAGTCGAAAGCAAACGACATTGCCAACGCAGAAGAGAAATATCAAAGCGAAAAAAAGCAACAAGAATTGCAAATTGCCGATCTTAAAATTAAAATGCAGGGCGATCAGCTAAATAAAAGCAATACGCAGCGCGCCATGTTAGTGGTTGGCCTTATTATTTCGTTTATCGTTTTCTTACTGATGTTGTGGGGCTACCGCCGCATGAAAAAATTAACCAAAGAGTTGTCTTTTGTTAATAAAGAGGTTATTAAGCAAAGTTCTATTATTGAGGAAAAAAATAAGGATATAACAGACAGCATTCAATACGCAAAGCAAATTCAAAAAGCCTTACTGTCGTCCGACGATCTGTTTGCCAATAGTTTTAAAGATTATTTTATTTTCTTTAAACCAAAGGATATTGTAAGCGGCGATTTTTACTGGGCTTATAAAGATGACAAAGAGATATTAATTGCCAATGCAGATTGTACCGGGCACGGTGTGCCGGGAGCATTTATGAGTTTAATAGGTGTTTCTAAGTTAAACGAGATAGTGAAGGAACGAAATATCCGCGATACCGATAAGATCATGGATCAGCTAAGGGATGGAATTCTGGAGATCTTTTCTACAGCCAACCAAAAACAGCAATCAAAAGATGGCATGGATATGGTAATGATGCGTTATAATTTTAAAACATTTAAGTTGCAATTTTCTTGTGCCAATAATTCGTTGTGGCTTTTGCGTAATGGCGAATTAATTAAACATAAAGCGGATAAATTCCCGGTTGGATTTTCATACGGCCATATGCAGCCGTTTACTTTAAATGAAATTACTTTGCAGGAGGGTGATGTGGTGTTAACTTTTTCGGATGGTTATGCTGATCAGTTTGGTGGAGTAGGTGGAAAAAAATTCAAATATAAGAATCTGCAAAAGATAATTGTTGATGCGGCGCAGCAACCACTTGCCGAAATGAAAAATATTTTGTCCGACACGCTAAAAAAATGGCAGGGGGAGTTAGAGCAGGTAGACGATATTACTGTAATTGGGTTTAAAGTGTAATGCTTTTGTAGATGCTTAACAACAATGTGCACTAAGAAGGCATAATGCTTATCAAGGTTTTTCGATCTTTTTGTGCGTTTTGTGAAAAAACGTTGTGACCTTTGTGGTTAAAAATTTTACTAATTATCCTAAAACTTCACGAAAATCGCTTTTTTCTTACAAAAATCAATTTTAGTTTAACTAATTGATTATCAGCTATTTTATTCGACAACAAACGCTTACAGACGTTTTTATCCATCTACAATTATTTAATAACCGAATAAAGTTTCTTGGTCGCCGCACCTTTGTCCTGTCGATTTGAAGTAGCGCAATTTTAATTAAGCTTTAAACGATAAAACGTAAAAAACAAAAAATAAATAATAACAAGTAAAAAAACAAAGACATGATGAACATTAAAAATCACGTACAATTAGTAGGCCGCTTAAGCGCAAACCCGGAAGTAAAAATTTTAGATAACGGAAGCAAGCTGGCCCGTTTCGCAGTTGCGATCAACGAGACCTTCACTAACAAAAAAGGAGAGAAAGTAACCAACACACAGTGGCACACGATCACAGCATGGGGCAGCCTTGCTAATATAGCCGAGCGTATCTTATATAAAGGCACTCAGGTTACTATAGATGGTAAATTGGTTAACCGCACTTACACCGGTAAAGACGGTTCAAAAAGAACCAGTACAGAAATAGTTGCAAACGAATTATTCGTATCGTACCAAAAAGCAGCGTAACACACACTCTTGTTCCCCTCACGGAGGGGGTGCCCCGAAGGGGTGAGGGAGGGAATTCCTTGAATAGAAAAAAATTAAATAAATTAATAATATATATAAAATAAATATCATGAGCACAACAAACAGAGTACAATTAACAGGCAACTTAGGTAACAACCCTGAAATTAAAATTTTTGATAATGGTAATAAAGTGGCGCGTTTTTCGATGGCTACAAAAGAAGAGTACAAAACCCGTACCGGCGAAAAGGCTGAAGATACACAATGGCATTATGTAACAGCATGGGGTAAAATGGTTGAGCAAATAGAGGCAGACCTTAAAAAAGGAAGTTTTGTGAGTGTGGAAGGTCGCCTTACCACCCGCAATTACATTGGTAAAGATGGTCAGAAGCGTTATATCACCGAGATCGTAGCCAACGAAGTGACTTTAAAGCAAAAAGAAAACTAATAATTGAGATTTGTTAGTTTAAGCCCGGGTCGTTATGGTTCCGGGCTTTTTTGTTTTTATTTAAACATATTTAGAATTAATTTGTTTTAGTTATATTTACTAAACAAGTTCAAATCATTTAAAAACTAAATTCCCCTTTATGGCAAATACGCCTCATTTTCCTTTTCAGATCTATTGCAAACAAATAGAAGTATTATTTAAGAAAGCAAAAACAAATTCTAATCCCGCTATGTTCCTTTATAAAAATAAAGCAAGGATGTCTTTATTTATGGCAGAATCTATTTTGCGAGTGTCTAATAAATTATTTGAGGATAAAGAAATAAAAGACTGGCACGCTACTATTAAAAAGCTGGAAGATTATTTAGGCGAACTAGATCATTATCTTGTTTTACTTGCTAATTTTTCAAAATTAAAAACCATTCATATTCAACAATTAGAGTATATCTCAAAAAAACTGGAAAAAACCATCGACAAACTGAACAGTAAATTACAGAAACATGATTTTTATCTTGAAGACCTTAAAAAAATGGGGGCAGGATTTAAAATTAATTTTAATGATAAGAACCTGATCTTAAAACTTCATGAAGAAATAAGATCTGAGCTAAAAGAAAGTTGCGATTTTTTTGATCAGTACCCAAAAGAGTTTGATGACATGGAAGAGCAGGTGCACGAGTTGCGCCGCAAATTAAGATGGATAAGTATTTATGGTGAAAGTTTCCAGGGATTGATCGTTTTAAAAGACGTAAAAGAAAAGTACAATTGGGAAAAAGAATTTATTACCGCAAACGAACTTAAAAATCCATTTAATAAACTGCCGGTTAAAAAGAACCTTGTTGACCATATTGACCTTAACAAAAAAGCATTTTACGCATTAAGTTATGTTATCGATAATCTTGGCAAAATTAAGGATAAAGGCCTTGCCCTTGAAGTTCTTGAAAAATCAATTCGCAAGACCAACACCGAAAAAGGTATTAATTCGGCCATTTTAGCTTCTAAGCAATTAAACGCAAAATACACACACGCTTCACTTCTAAAAGAGGCACACAGCCTGTTAAAGACCTATTATAAAAAACATAAGCTCCACGAAATTTTAGCTTAAAAACATTCATTTACTCAATAAAAACTATGTTTCAATAAGTCAGAAATTTTATTTAATATTAATGTTTAGATTAGTAAAAAATTAAGGCTATGCAAAAATACACCGCAGTTATTATAGACGATGAGGAAGACAGTAGAAGCAATACGCGCAGCATGCTTCAGAATTATTGTAGCGAAATTGAAGTAATTGGCGAAGCTGCCAGTGGACCGGAAGGTAAGACCAAGATACAGGAGCTAAAACCACACGTAGTTTTTTTAGATATTAATATGCCGGGCATGAACGGTTTTCAAATGCTCGAAGGCATTTACAATCGAGATTTTTGCGTTGTATTTTTAACTGCTTATAGCGAGCATGGTATTACTGCCGTTAAAGCAGGTGCTACCGATTATTTATTAAAACCGTTAATGCTAAGTGAGCTGCAAGGCGCTATTCGTAAAGTGGTTCAACATTATGAAAGTAAACCGGCTGTTACATCGGGTAAAAGCGAGGCCGATAAAAATATTGTATTAATAAGCCATAGTAAAGGTTTTACGTTAGTTGATTTTAAAGATATTGTATGGCTGGAAGCAAGTGATAACTACACCAATTTATTTTTAAACGGCCAGAAAAAAATTGTGGCCAGCAAAACATTAAAAGAGTTTGAGGCCATATTGCCAACCGCTGATTTTTTCAGGATCCACCGCTCGGCGTTGATAAACGTTAATTATGTAAAAGAATACAGCAATAACGAAGGCGGCGAAGTGATCTTGAGCGATGGTACGCACGTTCAGGTTAGTAAAGCCCGCATACAAGAGTTTTCGGAGTTTATTAAAACAAAATCTGTTTCGCCCAAATAGTTTAAAAATTCGTTCAAATACTAAGCCCGTTTACGGGCTTTTTGTATTTTTATACTTTAAAGGTTATTTGTGTTTAATTAATAGTTAAAAGTATAAGATCTCTTTACATATATCCTGTTTTTTTCTTTGTCTTAATTTTAAATTTTGGCAAAGCGCAAACACCATCCTTTAACTTTCAAAAACTGGGTAGCGAAGAAGGGTTAAATAACTCCAATATTTTTAATATCGAGCAGCATCAAAATGGTTTGATGTATTTTACAACGCAAAACGGTATTTATTTTTACGATGGTTACAAATTTGATAAATTAAGTATAGATAGTTTAAAGAGTAATGCGTTATTGAATGTTTCGTTGAAAAATTCGGCAGAATTACTTTTATCTATTCGCGATGAAGGTATCTCTAACTTTAATCTTAAAACAAAAAAATACCAGTTTGAACCCAATTTAAAATACGCAAACGCGGCCGATAATTTTATTATTACTGATAAGTATGCTTATTTGTTAACTACACAAATACGCATTGTTATTATTGATCTTACTACTGGAAAGAAATTGCCGGATGAATTTAAGAAAAATAAAAAAGACGATATTAACCAGGCCTTTTGCTTATTTAAAACCACCGACAACAGAATTTTGGTAGGGCGCACCGACGGCTTGTACGATGCAACCGATGGTGTTCAAACAAAAATGGATGTTTTAAAAGGTTCTAAGATCAATTCCATTACCCAATCAAAAGATGGAAAATTAATAATTGGAAGTGCAGGGAAAATTTACATTTTAAATAATAATAAAATAGAATCTGTAATAACTCCAAAATACAAGAACAAAGGTGTTACTTTTCAGTTGGGAGGCGAAAAAAGTATCTCTAAAGTTATTTCAGATGATTACGGACGTATTTGGTTTACCTCGTACCCGGATGAGAATTTATATTTGTACCAAAACGAAATAACTTACGATGTGTTTGATATTCTTGGCATTCCGCCAACATTAATAAATTGTATTTACAAAGATAAACAGCAGAACATATGGGTAGGTACGTATAGCGATGGCGTTTATTTTCTCCAGAACCCATTTTTTAATTCTATTAATTTTACTTTAAAAGGAAAAGTTTTAAATGTGAACGAAGTTTATTTTAAACAGAATTTATTGTTTGCAGCTACTAGTAATGGGTTGTTTGGTTTAAATGTAAATAACTACCAAACAAAAGTACTATCGCACCCCGACGAGTTTATTACTGAGCCCATTAATGGTATTAGCGAAATAAATGGCATTATCTATTATTTTAAAAGAAGCCAGTTTGATATGAGTCAATCAATTTTCTCAGATTTAAAAAAGATCTATCGTTTTAAACCCATTATTGTAAAGCAGTTTTTGCCATTAGAGAATAATAAAAGTATTGTGGCCGATTGGCAGGCAAATGTTTTATTGGGTAACGGCGATGCTTCAAAAACATTAGATACATTAATTTCTTTTCCTGATTACCGCGTTTCGGTTAATGCTTTATTAAAAGATAACGATTCGTTGTTTGTGGCAACAAGCACCGGTTTTTTTGTTTATGATTTTAAAGCCAAAAAATATCATAGTGTAGTTAGTCCCGAATTAAATTATAAGATCAACGATATAGCATTGATCAATGGAAAGCTTTACGCAGCGCACGAAGCAGGTATTACCGATGTGCATGCAAAAAAATTAATTCAGCAGGTTGGTAATTTAAGATTGAATGGCGTAAAAAAAATAAAAGAATTTAACGGACAAATTTGGCTGGCCACGTTGGATGGCGTTTTTATTTGTGATAAAGATCTTCAGCCTCTAAAGATCCTCAATAAATCAACCGGCCTTCCTTCCAATTCCATAAACGACATTACCTTGAACGAGCAAAATGTTTGCATATCTACCGCGCGCGGAATTTCCATAGCTACTTTAAAAGACATTACCGGTTTTGATCCGGTATTAAAACCTGTAGTAATAAATTACATTTATGTTGATGGTAAAAATTTAAATACTACCAGTGATACAATAACTTTAGGTTCGAATCAAAGTGATATATCCATTTATTTTTATAGTCCGTATTTTAATAAACCGAGCAAACAGTATTACCGTTATCGCAGAGACAATGGCGATTGGAAGATCATTGAGAACACCTCTTTTGAATTAGGATCGATAGAAGGTGGGAAACACAAAATTGAAATCGCGGCATCATCAGATAATATTTCCTGGAGTCAGAATGCGGTAGTTTTGATCAAAAAAGAGCAAAAACTGACCGAAACCCAATGGATATACTGGTTGTTCACCATTGGTGGATTGTTATTAATAAGTGGCATAAGTTTTGTTTGGGTTAAACGAGTAAAGATCAAAGCAACCAAGCGTTTGCAGGAAGAACAACAGGTTAATTTATTAAAACACCAGGCAATGAATGCGTTATTGAGCCCACATTTTATTTTTAATTCACTAACCTCCATTCAAAATTATATAAACACTAATAACAGTTTAAAGGCAAGCGAGTACCTTGCCAAATTTTCTCGTTTAATTCGCATGATCATCGAAAAAGCATCGCAAAGCGATATTACGTTAAATGATGAGATAGCGCGTTTGACCTATTATTTAGAGTTAGAGAAAGAACGTTTTAAAAATAAATTTGATTACGTTATTAATTTAGATGAGCAATTGAATGGTGCAGAAATTAAAATTCCAAATATGATCATTCAACCACATGTTGAGAATTGTATCATACATGGTATTTTACCAAAGCAAACGCACGGAACCTTGTATGTAACATTTAAACGAGAAAGTAAAACAAAACTTTTAATTACTATTGAAGACGATGGAATAGGCTTGATAAAAGCTAAGGAACATGCTAAAACGGGACACAAATCGTTAGGCACTAGTACAATAAAAACTATTTTAGAGATCAACTCTAAACTAACAGGCAAAAACCAAAAGGTAACCATGGTAGATAAATCTACGGTTAACCCAAAAGATTCGGGAACTATAATAACAATTGAATTGGAACAATAATTATTAAAACTATAATTACATATTTATTTTTATTTTTTGCGGTAAATTTGTTTTCGCAAAAAAATTTATTGCCCGATACAACCGGTTTTTGTTACGGCGATAGTGCTATCATCGAATTAAAACAAACCTTCGAAAAAAATGCATCCACCGAATGGCGCGGAAAAAGTATTGGTATTATTTATAACACAAAAAAAATAAAAGTAAAGAACCAACTCGAAAAATATTATGTAAAAGTTGTTTCCGGTAAAACAACCTATCTCGATAGCACCGTTGTTAAAATGTACGCCAAACCAAAATTATTTTTACGCGACAGTACTTTTTGTAAAGGCAAAACTTTGGTGCTTGATGCTAAGAATCCGGGTATGCTTTACTTCTGGAGTACGGGCGAAACAACGCAACGCATTAAAGTAGAGAACTCAGCCACCTACTGGGTTAAGATCACCAATTTAGGTTGCACAGTGAGCGATACTGCTAAAATAAAAATTATGCCGGGCGCAGTTACAGGTATAAATAACGATGTTTCTTTTTGCTTAAGCGAAGAGAATAAAGTGTTGAGTGTAAAAGTAAATCCAGGCACTAAAGTTTTATGGAATACAGGCTCTACGTCGCCATCTATTACTGTTACAGGTGATGGCACTTATTGGATACGTTCTGACAGTAAAAACTGCGGGCAACAAACCGATAGTATTAAGGTAAAATTAAAAGCCTGCGATTGTGAGATGATCATCCCAAACAGTTTTACACCAAATGAAGATAACCGTAATGATTATTTTTTTCCGGTACTGCAATGCGAATACAGTTATTTTAAAATGACCATTATGGATAAATGGGATAACATTGTGTTTTCTACCAACAGCACTAACGGTAAATGGGATGGACGTTTTAAAGGAAATCTTTGTCCGGAAGAAACTTATATTTACCAGATAGAAAGCATAGAAAAGGGATCTGATAAAAAAACGCCGAGAAAAGGTAAGATCACTTTGTTTAGGTAACGTTATTTATTTCGCAGACCTCTTCATTATCGCTGATGTAATAAATGCGCTAATAGCACCAATTAAAATAAACGAAAATAATTTTCCGGTGGTTGCTTTAAATGCCGATACTTCTGAATTTTTAATTTGTTCTGCAATAATTTTTTGGTAATCTTCTGCCTTAATTTTTGACTGCGATTTTAAGAAGGTCATAAATTGTTCGCTGTTGTAATAATCAATCGCTAAAGCTTTGCCACTGTACTCAAATTCAAAATAATTGTAAATGCTCACCAAAACTGCACCAACCGCAAAAATGGTTAAGCAAATGCGCAATACTTCTCTGCCGCCAATAATGCCACCACGTTCGCTTCTAACGCCTCTAACTGCTAAATAATAAAAAGGGATAAGCAAAAGCACAGAGGTAATGCCAGAATAAAAATAACCGAAAGTGGATAAAGAGTAACCGCCTAAAACAACACATAATTTTAATGCTATGGCTGTGATGCTATATGCTATGCCGAAATAAAGTCCTTTTTTATTCACGTCTTGTTTGTGATCTTTTAAATTTTAAATTGAAAATTTTGAATTATTATCCGTTCATGCTGGCTAAAAATTCTTCGTTGTTTTGGGTGCGGCGTAATCTTTCTAATAAAAATTCCATTGCTTCCTGCGGGTTCATATCGCCCAGGTGTTTACGTAATACCCACAAACGTGTTAAAGTTTCTTTATCCATTAAAAGATCATCTCTACGTGTAGATGAAGCTAAAAGGTCAATAGCAGGATAGATACGACGGTTAGATAATTTTCTATCCAACTGCAATTCCATATTACCGGTTCCTTTAAATTCTTCAAAAATAACCTCGTCCATTTTAGAACCTGTCTCTGTTAAAGCAGTTGCTAAAATAGTTAATGATCCACCGTTCTCAATTTTACGTGCAGCACCAAAAAAGCGTTTAGGTTTGTGTAAGGCGTTCGCATCAACACCACCGGTTAATACTTTACCGCTGGCAGGAGATACTGTATTGTATGCACGTGCTAAACGTGTGATACTATCTAATAAAATAACTACATCATGTCCGCACTCTACCATACGTTTTGCTTTTTCTAAAACAATGTTGGCAATTTTTACGTGTTTCTCTGCAGGCTCATCAAAGGTACTTGATACAACTTCGGCTTTTACGCTGCGTGCCATATCGGTAACCTCTTCCGGACGTTCATCAATTAATAAAATAATTAAATAAACTTCAGGATGATTATAAGCAATGGCATTGGCCACATCTTTTAACAGAACGGTTTTACCTGTTTTAGGTTGAGCTACAATTAAACCACGTTGTCCTTTACCAATTGGCGAGAACATGTCCATAACACGCATACTTAAATTTTCTTGCGGGTGGCCGGTTAGTTTTAATTTTTCGTTAGGAAATAATGGTGTTAAATAGTCAAAGATCACACGATCACGCACAAAACCGGGATCGCGGCCATTTATTTGTTCTACTTTAATTAATGGAAAATATTTTTCTCCTTCTTTTGGAGGACGAACGCCACCTTTAACAACGTCGCCTGTTTTTAATCCAAACAATTTAATTTGAGATTGTGAAACATAAACATCATCGGGGGAATTTAAATAATCGTAATCGGAACTACGTAAAAAGCCATAACCGTCTGGCATGATCTCTAACACGCCGGTTGCAAAAACGATATTATCAAAATTGTAATATACTTTTTCGTGTTTTTTTACCGGTTCAATTTCAACATGAGGCATTCCCGAAACACCACTTTCTTCTGAATCATTATTTTCAATTGTAGTTTCATCGCTGCTTGAAATATCATCAGATGCTTTTTCTTCCGCTTCAACTTCAGCTATTTTTACAACTGGCTGAATAATAATTTCTTCTTCAGCAGGAACGCTTGTGATCTCCTGTTTGGTGTCTTCGATAATAGGATCAAGTTTTACGATCTTACGTGGCCTTTTTTCTTTCATGTCTTTATTGTCGCTTTTTGAAATTCCGGGTTTTAGTTTTGAAATTGTATTCGATTTTCTAATTATTTTGGCGATGAGTTCGGCTTTGGTTAAACCTTTTGGATCAATTATGAGGGTTTTTGCAATGTCTTTTAATTCCGGCAATGTCTTACCGTTCAATTCGGGTTCCTGAAACATAAATAGGATTAATAATAATTAGTTATTTGGGTTAAATTTTATTTTAATTTTTGATTGATTGTTGGTTGCAAGAAAATGCAACTGTAATAATACTTATACAATATTACAGAAAATTGTTTGAAACAAAAAATATTTCTTAAAGATTTTTTCGACGCCTTTTGGCACAAAATTGGCCTAAAACAACCATTTTACAGGCCTTTAATACTTGTAAACCAGTTAATCAACTTCTTTTTTTGAAGTTCAGATAGTTTTGCTTCCTTATGCATTAAGGTATACGAGGACATTGGCATTTCATCTGCTTCAACCATTTCTAAACATTCTTCCAATTTATGATCTTTCTTTTTTTGAGAATAATTTCCCCATTCCGAGAAGTTAAGATGATGACTGCCCTCATTTATATGATGCTTTATCCACCACGAAACTGGGGCAATATTCGTATACCATGGATAAGAGGGTTGATCGGAATGGCAATCATAACACGATACTTTTAAGATAGAAGCAACTTCCGCATCTGCATGTGTAACAGATATAAAATCCGTGTTCAAATCAACCGGCTTTACAGTTTTATCTATTCTAAAGAATTGAAAGATAATGAGAAGAAAAAGGATAGCAAGAGCTACCCTTTTTTTAGTTATTTTTTTTAGCACGGGTTTAATGTTTTTCTAAAAATGTGTTTAACTCATCGGTAGTTGAACTAAACGAAAACACTTCACTTACCTGGTAGTAGTTTCCTCTATCAACACAATAGTCATAAGCAAATTTTGCATAAGTTAATTTGTCATCATCCATACTAAATAATTTGCAAATTTCTTTTACCTGATTGGCAGATACGCAGTTGTTTTTTGTTGCAATCTTTGCTGTACTCATTTTTGTGTCCGAAAAAGGTTTCGATTCAACCGATTTTTTCATGCTGTCAAAACTTGCCTGGGTCATGGCAGCTCTACAACCCGATCCTGTTGATGATTGTGTTTCGGTATAACTTGTAGTGTTCTTAGGAGAAGAGTTTGAAGAAGAAGTTGTGGTTGTAACAGTAGTTGATGTGCTTGAATGTACATTGCCAGTACCTTCCATATCCATTCCGGTTACATTCATGTTTATTCCCGTTCCGTTCATGCTAATACTAACGCCAGCGCTGTTTGGATTTGTTGCAGAGTTAGTGGTTGAGGTTCTTGTTGTGGTAGTAACTGTTGTGTTGCTATTGTCGGTAGTTGTGGCCGTGTTGTAATTATTACCGCTTGTTTCGGCAGTATGGTAAGCAACAGTTGAAGCACCATTACTTGGGGCTTCATTTAAAGGCACAGACCCAAAATAGCGCAACTTCAGTTGTTTTTTCATATCGCGTTTTATTTTAGCGGTATGTTCAAAACCGGCTTCTAAAGCCATATTTTGTTTTAAGATCGGCAATGCTTTGTCTTCAAATTCAATTCGTAAACTAATGTTTGGGGTTACATCTGTAACTTTTACGTTACTTTCGGCTACATTATTTTGCTTAATGCCATTTATATAGGCATAAAATTTATCGCCGTCTTCGGCAAAAATAACCAGGTTTACTTTTTGACCAAAAGTAATAAGGCTTAAAAAAAATAAGCCAGCAAAAATTGATAATTGTGTTTTCATAATTAGGATAATTTTAAGATTTAATACATATACACAAGCATGATGCCAAAAAATCAAATTTATTTGTTAAGGCCTGTTAATGCAACAGAATAACATGAAGATGCAACAAAATTATACGAACTTTTCGCCCTTGTTTACCTTTACATCGTTAACGAAATTCCTTATTTGCTGCTCGTCCTGTTTTTTGCAGATCATTAAAACGCCGTCGCTTTCCACCACAATATAATCTTCAAGTCCTTGTAAAACAACCAATTTATCTTTTGGTACCTGAATGATACAGTTATTGCAATCATAGGTAATTATATTTTTGCCAACCAGAGCATTGTGCTTTTTGTCTTTAGGAATGTGCGTATAAAGACTTCCCCAGGTTCCAAGATCGCTCCAACCAAAAATGCTGGCCCTTACGTACACATTTTTCGCTTTTTCCATAACGCTATAATCAATTGAGATGTTCTTGCAAATGTTATAAGCATTAACTATAAATTCTTTTTCTTTATCCGTATTGTAAACATCTACCCCATCTTTAAAAACGTTTGCAAGTTCCGGGTCGTTCTTTTCCAGAGCAGAGATAATGCTTTTTGTACTCCAGCAAAAAATACCTGAATTCCATAAAAAATCACCACTTTTCAGAAAAAAATCTGCCATTTCATGATCAGGCTTTTCTGTAAAGGTTTTCACTTTATAAATTCGCTTATCTTTTTCTGCAACATCGCTTTCAACATATTGTATATAACCATAACCGGTATCAGGACGTGTAGGTTTAATACCCAATGTAATTAAACAATCTTCTTTTTCTGCTTTTTCAAAACAAGATGTAATAGCCTTAATAAACGTATCTTGTTTTTTAATAAGATGATCGCTGGGTGCAACAATAGTTATAGCCTTTGGATCGCGTTTGTGAATTTTATAAGAAGCGTATGCAATGCATGGCGCGGTATTTCTGCGCGATGGTTCACATAAAATATTTTCTTTTGGAAGGCCTGGTAATTGTTCGGCAACCAATTCTTCGTACGATGTACTGGTTACTATATATATATTCTCATTTGAACAAACGTTTAGCATACGTTTATATGTATCCTGCAGCAACGTACTACCCGTACCAAGAATATCTAAAAACTGTTTAGGGTGCTGTGTTGTGCTCATAGGCCAAAATCTTGTACCCACACCCCCGGCCATTATAATTGCGTAATGATGATCCATAATTGCGTCACAAAAATAGAAAATTCTGCTGGTTATTTGGTTAAAAAGTGGTAATAACTATTTTATTACATAAAAATAACCTATCTTTGCCCCGTCTTAAAAATCCTCCCGCCATTTTTGTTTGGCATGTGTACATTAACTGCGGGGTGTTTTTAGCAGTTAATGTATAAATTAAAACAATTAAAATGACTTTTCAAGAAATTGGTCTTAACGACGACCTTATAAAAGCTGTTACCGATCTGGGTTTTACAAATCCTACGCCCGTTCAACAACAAACAATCCCATTATTAGCAAAAACACCAACCGATCTTGTAGCCTTGGCGCAAACCGGTACCGGTAAAACAGCTGCTTTTGGTTTACCCATATTAAACTTAATAAACTGCGATAATAAAACAGTTCAGGCATTGGTATTAGCGCCGACCCGCGAATTATGTATGCAAATTACTAATGACATTAAAAATTACGGTAAATATATGCGTGGTTTTGGTGTTACCGCTATTTATGGTGGCGCACGTATCGATGGTCAAATTAAAGATGTTAAACGCGGTGTGCAGGTTATTGTTGCTACTCCTGGTCGTTTAATTGATATGATCGAGCGCAGAGTTATTAACCTTAGCACCGTAAAAATTGTGGTGTTAGATGAGGCCGATGAAATGCTTAACATGGGCTTCAAAGATGATCTTGATGTTATATTAAAAGAAACGCCGGGTCAAAAAAATACCTGGTTATTTAGCGCTACCATGCCTAGAGAAGTGGAGCGTATAGCAAAAAATTACATGAGCGATCCTGTTGAGATCAGCACTGGTAAAAAGAACGAAGGAGCAGATAATTTAGAGCACGTTTATTATCAGGTTCAGGGCCGCGACCGTTATTTGGCTTTAAAGCGCGTAGTAGATTATTATCCGGAGATCTTTGGGATAGTATTTTGCCGTACAAAAGCAGAAACGCAGGAAGTTGCCGACTCACTTATAAAAGACGGTTATAGCGCTGATGCTTTACATGGCGATCTTTCGCAAAGTCAACGTGATTTTGTAATGAAACGTTTCCGTAGCCACACGTTACAAATGCTTGTTGCTACTGATGTGGCAGCACGTGGTATTGATGTGAGTGATGTAACACATGTTATCAATTACAATTTACCCGAAGATGTTGAGAATTACACGCACCGTACAGGCCGTACAGCCCGTGCAGGTAAGTCAGGTATTGCCATTGCAATTATTACTCCAAAAGATAGTAGCAAAATAAAAGATATTGAACGTATCATTAAAAAGAAGTTCGAGAAAAAAGATGTTCCTAACGGTTTGGACGTTTGCGAGAAACAATTATTTAATTTAGTTCACAAACTACATAATGTAGAAGTGAAGGATGAAGAGATAGAAAGTTTTTTACCGGCCATCTATGAAGAGTTAAAAGAACTTTCTAAGGAAGAATTAATTAAACGTTTTATTAGCGAAGAGTTTAACCGCTTCCACGAATATTATCAAAATGCGCCGGACCTTAACATTGTTAAAGGTGCAGTAGATGGTGCTTTTGGCGGAGGCCGTACAACCCGTTTCTTTGTAAACATGGGTTCTATGGATGGCTTTAATATGAATAGTTTAAAAGATTTCTTAGCAGACAGCGTTAAAGTTCATACACGTATGATATTTAATATTGATGTAAAGAGTTCTTTCTCTTTCTTTGAAACCGAGAGTAAACTTGTTGATGAATTTTTAGCAATGAACTCTAAAGACCTCGAATTTAATAACCGTAAGATCTCGTTAGAAGTTAGTAACCGTCGCATGAAAGATGGCGATGGCGGTGGCGAAAGACGTGGTGGCGGCGGTTATAAAGGCGGCGGCGGTGGCGGCTACAAAAGCGGCGGTGGCGGTTACAAAAGTGGCGGCGGTGGCTACAAAAGCGGAGAGAAACGTGAAGGTGGATTTAAACGTCCAAGAAACTCGTCGGGTTATGGTGGAGATAAGAGTAGTGGAAGTGGTGAGAAAAAATCTTACAGCCGCAGTAACGAGTCGGGTGGAGAAAAAAGAAAAACATTTGGAAAAAGTAAATTCAGAGATTAATAGATAAAAAACTCTTTAAGAAATGCCTAAAGTTTCTAAGAAAGCAACGGTTATGCCTGCCTCACCAATTCGTAAATTGGTGCCTTTTGCAGAAGCTGCAAAAAAGAAAGGTGTAAAAATTTATCATTTAAATATTGGTCAGCCCGATATTGAAACACCTGCTTCTTTTTTGAATGCAGTAAAAAATGCCGACGTTAAAGTGTTGGAATATAGCCACAGTGCCGGGAACGAAAGCTACCGTAAAAAACTATGCGGTTATTATAAAGAGTATAATATAAACATCGATCATAACGAAGTAATTATTACCTGTGGTGGTAGCGAAGCAATTGAAATTGCCATGCTTACCTGTTTTAACCCCGGCGATGAAATTATTATTCCCGAACCTTTTTATGCAAACTATAACGGTTTTAGCTGTGCCGCAGATGTGGTAGTTAAACCTGTTAGAAGTTTTATTGATACCGGATTTGCTTTACCGAAGATAACAGATTTTGAAAAAGTAATTACGCCTAAAACAAAAGGTATCATGATCTGCAATCCCGGTAACCCAACAGGCTACCTGTATACAAAAGCAGAACTGGAGGCGTTACGCGATCTTGTAAAAAAACACGATCTCTTTTTATTAAGTGATGAAGTGTACCGCGAATTTTGTTATGATAACAAAGAATACATTAGTGTGATGCATTTAGATGGTATCGAAAACAACGTTATTCTTTTAGATTCCATCAGTAAACGCTACAGTGCTTGTGGTGCCCGTATTGGCGCCATGATCAGTAAAAATAAAGAGGTTATTTCGTCAGCACTTAAATTTGCGCAGGCAAGGTTAAGTCCGCCAAGTTACGGACAAATAGGCGCAGAAGCAGCACTTGATACGCCTAAAAGTTATTTTGCAGAAGTAAAAACGGAATACATTGCGCGCAGAGATTTTGTTATTGAATCTCTAAACATGATCGACGGTGTGTTTTGTCCTAAACCAAGTGGTGCTTTTTATTGTATTGCTAAACTACCAATTGATAATGCAGATAAATTTTGCCAATGGTTGTTAGAAGATTTTAATTTGAATCAGCAAACAGTGATGTTGGCCCCAGCCACAGGTTTTTACTCTACACCTGGCGCGGGAATTGACGAGGTGCGTATTGCTTATGTATTAAAGATCGAAGATCTTAAAAATGCAATGGCTTGTTTAAAAGAAGCGCTAAAAGTTTATCCGGGCAAAACGAATTAATTTTTAATGAAACATCCATTTATAAAATTTATTTTATTTGCTGCTGTTACAGCTATTACATTTTCATGTGGTAGCTCCGATCCTGAAGCAGAAGTAAAACAGCCAAACACCGATTCAATATCAAAAACAAATCAGGAACTTATAAAACTGGCAACGATCGATTCAAAGCCCGGTGTTGTTGGCATTTTTGATGTTCCCGAAATGCTTACCATTTGTAAAATGGATTCTGCCCCTATGAAAGATGTTTCTTTTAAAGTGGCAAAGGCTTACTCCGTTTTAGAACAAGAAATGAATGCTATTAAAGCAGAAATAGACGGCATGCCCGGCATGCTTACTTATAATAACGATACCACTAATTTTATTTTTGAATGCGTGTTGCCAATTAAAGCTTTACCAAAGCAGGAACCAAAAACAACTAAGATCGTTGTGTTAGAAGCCTGTCCAATGTTGATCTATAATTTTTACGGGCCCTACAAACAATTGTTTACCGCATACAATGCAATAAGAAAGTATCTGGCCGACAATAAACTTACACAAAACGGACCCATGCGCGAGTTCTACATTTCTGATCCTACAATAGAAAAAGAT
Source organism: Bacteroidia bacterium (assembly GCA_016787785.1). Lineage (GTDB taxonomy): Bacteria > Bacteroidota > Bacteroidia > B-17B0 > Aurantibacillaceae > Aurantibacillus. The sequence continues at coordinate 199,952 of JAEUTO010000004.1, forward strand.
CCGGCTAAATGGCAGACCAGAATTATGGTACCCGTTGCCAAATCAAAATAGTAATTGCCTACTGTTAATTATTTTTAACCTTATTCCCGATTTATTTTTTGCAATTTTAATATGTAATTAAACAGATCAATTGCGCATGAAAAATTTTCTGGCAAGACAAATTCTTAATTCTATATTTTATCCCTTTCTCTTTTTGTTAAGTATTTGGATCGTTTTTTTTATTGAACGCAGTAACGATCTTAGTTTTGTAAGATTTGGAATTCTTCCGCGCATGGTAGAAGGTTTACCGGGAATTTTTACTTCGGTTTTTATTCATGGCGATATTGAGCACATTGCTTCTAATTCAATTCCTTTATTGGTTTTAGGAATGATGCTATTCTATTTTTATAAAAAAATAGCCAAGTCAACTTTTGTTTGGATCTGGTTGGTAAGTGGCATTTGGTTATGGATGGGTGGAAGAAATAATCCCGATCATTTAACTTATCACATCGGCGCAAGTACGCTGATCTATGGCTTAGCTACTTTTTTATTTTTTAGCGGGGTATTCCGCCGTCATTTGAGACTTATGGTTGTATCGGCCATGGTTGTTTTTTTGTACGGCAGCATTATGTGGGGCGTTTTACCTATAAAGCCCGAAATGAGCTGGGAAGGACATTTATTTGGAGCACTTGCCGGCGTTTTAGTAGCTTTTAATTATCGTAAAGAAGGCCCGCAACGCAGGGTTTATCAGTGGGATGAAGAGGATGATAATGATGATTCATATCTTATAATTCAAAACGAGATACTGGAAGCTGAAAAAGAAAAGCAGGAGCCTAAAGCACCAGACGAAATTACGATCAACTATATCTACAAAGGAAAAGATAAAGAGGACACCTGATATGCTAAGAGTTTTTAGAATAAATTAAAATTTGTATTTTTGATACGCAAACAATTAGCTAAAAACTAAAAAATCAATTTCATGAAAAAAGTCTTATACGTTATTATTGCCTTAGTGCTCGTTTATCTGGTGTTGGCAATGGTTGGACCAAACGAAATTAAAGTGGAGCGCACTATCTCTATTAGTAAATCTGTAGCCGTAGTAAAAACAAAATTAGGCGATTTTAAATACTTTCACGATGAGTGGAGTCCGTGGAGCGAAAAAGATCCAAACATGAAAAATACATATAAGGGAAATCCCGGAGAAGTTGGTCACTTGTATAGCTGGGAAGGCAATAAAGATGTGGGTAAAGGCGAAATGGAACTAATGGCTTATAATGGCGATAGTTTGATAGAACGACTTTATTTTGATGGAATGGGCGATTCAAAAGTTTATTTTATTACAAAGGATAACAGCAAAGGAACAGATATTACCTGGGGAATGATCTCTCAAATTGGTTTTATGGGAAGACCATTTATGTTATTTATGGATATGGATAAAATGCTTGGCGCTGATTTTGAAAAAGGCTTATCCAAATTAAAAACAAAATTAGAAAGCATGAAGGAAGAAGTTGCGGCTGCTTCTAACCACGAAGTAAAAGAAATACAATGGGAAGCAAGAACATTTTATGGCACTAAACGTGTTAAAATGGATGGCAATAAATTAGGCGCTTTTTTTGGAGAGAATTTTCCAAAGATGTGGGGCGAATTAGAAAAAGAAAAAATTCAATCCTGTATGTCGCCATGCGGTTTATTTTATTCGTGGGATGAAAAAACAATGGCTACAGAATGTGCGGCTGCATTTTGTGTTCCAAATGATAAAGAATTAAAAGGATGGGAAAAATATAGTATTCCTGCTTCAAAAGTTTTAATCGCACCACATTATGGTGCACCTGAAAAAAGTATTGAAGCGCATTATGCCATTGATGCTTACATGAAAGAAAAAAAATTGGATTACAGTTTTGTAATAGAAGAATATGTGACCGATCCAACGCTTGAAAAAGATACAGCAAGATGGTTAACCAATATTTATTACATTTTAAAATAAAAGATGTTTCAACAAAAAAGCCGCTAAATTTTAGCGGCTTTTTTGTTTCTAATTCTCCAGCTTCTTAAAAGCTTTAGGTAATTCATCTATAACATCACTAATTAAAAGGCTCTCCATGCTTTTTTTCTTCACGCACAGATCGGCAGCATAACCGTGAATGAATAAGCCTATTAAAGTTGCTTTGGGCGCGGTGTAACCTCTTGCCAACAATCCTAAAATAATTCCGGTTAATCCATCGCCACTGCCACCTTTTGCCAAACCTGCGTTACCACTTGAATTAAAGAAAATACTTCCGTCCGGGAAGGCAACAGCAGAATGCGCACCTTTTAAAACAATAATGCAATTGTATTTTAGTGAGATGTGTTTTAGCGCTTTTATTTTTTCAAAGTCATTATCGTGTTTGCCAAATAATCTTTCGAACTCTTTTGGATGAGGAGTAAGAATTGTTTCTGCCGGTAAAAAATCCAACCAGGTTTTATTTTCTGATAGAATATTTAAACCATCAGCATCTATAATTAATTTACCGGTGTAATATTGCAGTATTTTTTTCAGAACTATTTGCGTGTCTTCATGTGTTCCAGCTCCCGGACCAAAACCTATAGCGTCATAATTTTCGGGTTTATCAATTTCAGAGATATGATCTTCGTTTGTATCTTCTATAGACATTGCTTCGGGTAAATGATGAAGCAAACTTTCAATAGTACTTTTATTTGAATGCAAGGTTAATAAACCGGCACCACTTCGTAAACATGCTTTTGAGCTAATTATGGCCGCGCCGCTTTTTCCTTTGCTGCCCGCCAACAATAAGGCATGCCCAAAAATTCCTTTATGCGAAAATTTGTTGCGCGGTTTTAAGAAAGAAGATATATCCTGTTTGGTGACATAATAAAAATTGGTAAACTCATCCTGAATTGCTTTGGCGTTTAAACCAATATCCAATACTTCAAATTCGTTTACATACTTTTTATTTTCAGGCAATAAAAATGCCAGCTTTGGAAATTGAAGAGTAAGGGTTAAGGTTGAGCAAATAATACTATCATTGTCTTTTGATGTTTCGTTAACAAACAAGCCGCTAGGTACGTCAATACTTATTATTCTCTTAAAGTTGGCATTAATAAATGTCACCGTTTCTTTTAATAAGCCGTCAATCGCTTTGTTGATGCCAGTGCCAAGCATAGCATCAATTACAATATAATTTGTGCTTGTAATTTTTTCTTTCAGATCCGATAATGAATTTATATCTGAAATTTTCGTAGCAAATGTTTCTTTAAGTTTGTTGTAATTTATTTCAGCATCAACACTAAATTTCTCTGTATAATTAATTACAAAGGCATGGCAATTAAATCCGCGCTCCAATAACAAACGCGCAATAGCAAAACCATCGCCGCCGTTATTTCCCTTGCCGCAAAAAATAATAATGTCGTCTTCGGTATTAACCAGTTTCATGACCCTTTTTGTACAAGCCATAGCGGCACGTTCCATCAGATCAATCGAACTTATTGGTTCATTTGCAATGGTAAACTCATCAATTTGTTTTATTTGTTCTGCCGAAAAAATTTTCATAAATATTTTTTTAGAACACTAGTTGCAGTTGCAATCTTTATCGCAATTTTCTTTTTTCTTAGGTTTAAAATACTTAAAAGCTAAAAAAATAATTGCTGTAGCAACTAATGCATATACTATGATCTGTTGAACCATAGTCTAAAGTTACGGCTAATTTTTTAGAACCGGCAAAACAATACCGGAAGCAGCGTCAGCCTGTTGAAAAACCCTTATATCGCTCGAAATAAAGTCTTTATCATCGCACTTATAAATGTCCACAAACTGCTGCGGGTTCCTGTCAAATAATGGAAACCAGCTGCTTTGTATCTGGATCATTAATTTATGCCCTTTTTTAAAGGTATGCGCAACATCAGGTAATTCAAATTTTACGGTCTCCACTTTATTAGGTGTAAATGCCTCAGGTTTTTCGAAACTGTTCCTGAATTTTCCGCGCATAATTTCGCCACGCACCAACATTTGGTAGCCACCCATTTCGGCCTCTTGTTTCACACCCAAACAACAGTAAAGTGAATCGTATTTAAAATTTGCCGGAAAAACATCTATCACTTTTACTACAAAATCAGCATCCGTTGTTGACAGACTTACTTTAAGATCTGCAGTTACAGTTCCTGCTAAAGTAAGATCTGAGGTTAACGCATCTGTTTCGTAAACCAACACATCTGTTCTTCTTGAGGCAAAGCGCTGGTCGTCATCCATGTATTCTCTGGTGCGACGTAAATGCACATCTTCCGCATAAGGCACCGGTTTATTTGGATCGCTGGTGTATTTTGAAGAAGAATTTGCAACAGTAGGTTTATCAAAAGAGAGTTTTTGGTTAGGATTTAAATAGATGGTTTTGTTTTCAATTTCTTTTGGTGGCCAACTTTCAAATGTTTTCCAGTTGTTTTCGCCGCTAAAAAAGATAGTTGCTTCAGCAATGTTTTTATCAGATCCTTTATTCTGTAAATAAAAATTAAAGAAAGGTAATTCAATATTTTTTTGATAATATTCTGAAGTTCTGCTTCCAAATCTAACATTACCTAAATAATTACCATCGCCGCGGTGCCAGCCACCATGCACCCAGGGCCCCATTACCAATCTATTATTTGTTTTTGGCGATTGCTTCTCAATGGCTTTATATAAATTCCAAGCGCCGTAACAGTCTTCGGCATCAAATGTTCCGCCAACGGTTAGCACCGCAGGTTTTACATCTTTGCATCCAACACGCGCGTTTCTGGCTTGCCACCAGGCATCCATATTCGGATGATCCATCATATCGTTCCAAAAAGCAATACTGTCGCCCATATATTTTTTTAAATTCTTTAAGGCGCCTTGTTTTAAATAAAAACTGTAATTATCCTTTTCAGGAAATATGAAGCCTTTTTGGTCAGCCATCGTTGGTTTTGGGCGCGGTTTACCAAACGAATAATAAAAATTAAATCCATCCATCATGGCAAAAGCGCCATTGTGGTGGAAATCGTCGCCTAAGAACCAATCTGTAACGGGTGCTTGCGGACTAACTGCTTTTAAAGCAGGGTGGTTGCTTAGTGCAGCCATGGTGCTATAAAAACCAGGGTATGAAATTCCAAAAACACCAAAGTTACCATTGTTGTTAGGAATGTTCTTTAGCATCCAGTCAATAGCGTCATAAGTATCGCTGGCTTCATCAAATTCTTTACCTTTTTTGTCTGCAATAAATGGCCTAACATCCACAAAATCGCCTTCGCTCATGTATCTTCCACGTACATCCTGCATTACAATAATATAATTTTCCATCAGGTAATTGGCCCAATGGGTAGCATATAATCTTGGCGAAAACCTGTTCTTACCATAAGGTGCACAAGAGTAGGGTGTGCGCATCATAAGAACGGGGTGTTTTCCGGCACTATTTTTTGGCGCGTAAATACAGGTAAATAATTTTTTACCATCGCGCATAGGGATCATTGTTTCAGTTTTGGTATAATTTGCAGCTGTCCAAACGCTATCTATTGCAATTTGACCGTTTATTTGACAAAAAATGCCTAAAAACAGTATTAAAAGTGTTTTTTTCATGTAGTTCAATTATACAATAAATACCGGTAATAGGCTTAATATTTGATTAACAATTTATAGTTAAAAACATTGGTGCGGTAAGAATTTAAAGCCCAATGCTTTCTCTTACTTTTAAAAGATAATGGCTATTGAAAAAAGGAATAAATTCAGGGACAAAGATAACATCGAACAGGATGTTGAAGAATTATTGGAGAAAAACGCAATTGAAGATTACGTAACTCCAAAACTTGTTGAGAAACAACCTATAGAGAGAAAAAAGAACAAGCCAAAATCAACACCAAAAGTTGTTGAAGAGGAAGCCGTTGTTGAAGATGCAGTAAAACCTGCAAAAGAGGCCAAAACTAAAACCAAAGAAAAAGATAAAAATAAAATTACCCTTGCCGAACGTTTTGAAAAATTTAAATTGTTTTATCAAAACGAGCGTACACAAAAGATCTTTGGGCTATTGCTTGTTCTATTCGCGGCTTATTTAGCCATTGCTTTTGTATCTTATTTTTTTACCTGGCAGGTTGATCAGGATAAAGTTCTTGGAACTGCAGATGATTTTTTTCTTCCCGAAACAAAAGTAAAGAACTGGTTGGGTAAAGCCGGTGCATTGGTTTCGCATTGGTTCATGTACAAAGGATTTGGAACAGCATCATTTATTTTAGTACCTGTACTTTTCACTTACGGTATTCAAAAAGTGGTTCAAAAACAATTCATCAACATAGGTTCTTTTAATGCTAAATGGCTTTTTCTTTTAGTATGGAGCTCGCTTGTTTTATCATACTTTTTTTCTGAAACATTATTTTATATGGGTGGCGGTTTTGGTTATTTCATCAACGCCCAGATCTCTAATTTTGTTGGGGGTGTTGGTCTTATAGCCTTACTGGCATTTTCTATGCTAACCTTTTTGGTTTTAATAATTAATCTGTCGTTTAAATTACCAGCAAAGCCCGTGTTAGAAGAAGACGAACAAATTAAAGCGGAAATAGAACCCACATTAAACGAAACCGTAAAAGGCAATACGGTTTTTTATACCGATAACAAAGAACCAAAACTTTCGGCAGATGAAGAAGCCGAGCTTTTGAATTTTGAAGTCAAAGAAAAAGATGTTGTAGCAAACGATGAAAGTTTTGAAGTGATAGCAACAAAAGAAGAAATTACTGAAGAGCCGATCATAGAAGAGAAGGTAGATCTTACAAATACAGCTTTGCCTTTAGAAATAACCGGAAAAAAAGATGAACCCGAATTTGAAATTGGCAAAACAGTTGAAGAGCCTATTTTAAAAGAAGAAGAGAATCGTGCCGCTAAATTGGTAGAAGAGTTTGGTGAGTATGATCCAACGTTAGATCTTGGTTCATACCAATTCCCAAGTTTTGAATTACTGAACGATTATGGTAACACGGGAAGCAAAGTAAATCAGGAAGAATTAATTGCAAACAAAAATAGAATTTTAAGTACTTTAAAAAATTACGGAATAGAGATCGACAAGATCACAGCAACGGTTGGTCCAACCGTTACCTTGTACGAAATTGTTCCTGCCGCAGGTGTACGTATCAGTAAAATAAAAAATCTTGAAGATGATATTGCTTTAAGTTTAGCTGCTCTTGGTATCCGTATCATTGCGCCTATTCCGGGCAAGGGCACAATTGGTATTGAGGTTCCGAATTTAAATCCTGAAATGGTGCCTATGAAAAATATTCTGGCATCCGAAAAATTTAATAACTCGGCTTTTGAATTACCAATTGCTTTAGGAAAAACAATTAGTAACGAAATTTTTATTGCCGATCTTGCAAAGATGCCTCACCTTTTAATGGCAGGTGCTACAGGGCAAGGTAAATCCGTTGGATTGAACGCGGTACTTGTTTCTTTACTTTATAAAAAGCATCCTTCACAAGTAAAATTTGTTTTGGTTGATCCTAAAAAAGTAGAGTTAACCTTATTCAATAAAATTGAACGCCATTTTTTAGCAAAATTGCCAAACTCCGAGGATGCTATTATTACAGATAACACAAAGGTTATTCATACATTAAACTCGTTGTGTATTGAAATGGATAACCGTTATGCCTTGTTGCAAGACGCACAGGTAAGGAATATTAAAGAATACAATACCAAATTCGTTAATCGTAAATTAAATCCTAACGATGGTCACAAATTCTTACCTTATATTGTACTAGTGGTGGATGAGTTTGCTGATTTAATTATGACTGCGGGCAAAGAGGTAGAAACACCAATTGCACGTTTAGCACAATTAGCCAGGGCCATTGGAATACATTTAATTATTGCAACACAACGCCCGTCGGTAAACATTATTACAGGTACTATTAAAGCCAATTTCCCCGCGCGTATTGCCTTTAGAGTAACGAGTAAAATAGACAGTCGCACCATTTTAGATTCAGGTGGTGCAGATCAGTTAATTGGTCGCGGTGATATGTTATTAAGTACAGGCAACGATCTAATACGTATACAGTGTGCCTTTGTAGATACACCGGAGGTTGAAAAAATAACCGAGTTTATTGGTAACCAAAGAGCTTACCCGAGCGCATTTTTACTACCCGAGTATGTTGGGGAAGATGGAGGAGAAGGAGTTGGGGAAGTTGACCTGAGCGAAAGGGACAAAATGTTTGACGAAGCAGCTAAATTAGTGGTACAGTTTCAACAGGGAAGCGCCTCATTCTTACAAAGAAAGTTAAAATTAGGCTATAACAGGGCCGGAAGAATTGTCGATCAGTTAGAGGCAGCCGGAATCATAGGAGGCTTTGAAGGCAGCAAAGCACGGGATGTTTTGATCAAAGACATGGCCCAATTAGAAGAAATTTTACAAAAATTGCGAAATCGTTAGGTACAATTTAAACCTTTTGTGCATCTTAGATGTCTATTTTGGTATTACATTTGTACTAATAACATTATGAAGAGATTATTCAGTTTATTATTTGTTAGTGGCGCCCTTTTTTCGAGCGCACAAGATCAGGATCCTAAAGCAAAAGCTATTTTAGATGACCTAAGCAAAACAACTAAAGCTTATAAAACAATTACGGCCGACTACAGTTTTATTATTTTAAGCAAAGATAAAAAACAGGTAGAGAAACAGGCACATAAGGTGCAGGTAAAAGGCAATAAATTTAAGTTAGATATTCCGGGTAATACCATTGTTTGCGATGGTACTACGCTTTGGAATTATAATAAAGATGCCAAAGAAGTAACTATTAAAACATTTGAGGCAACCAACGAGGATCAGCTAAATCCAAGTAAAATTTTTACTATGTACGAAAGTGGCTATAAGTTTAAATATGATAAAGAAGAAAAAGTTGGCGCAGCATCGTGTCAGGTAATTGATCTTTACCCATCAGTTAAACCTGAAAAGAAAAAATTTCATACGGTTAAACTTTATGTTGATAAGGTGAAGAAACAAGTTGTAAAACTAACCATGTTGATGAAAGACGGCGGAGAAAATATTTATGAAATTAAAACAATGAAACCCAATTTGGAAATTGCGGATAATGCATTTGTTTTTGATACCAAAAGCTTAAAACCCGATCAGATAAGTGACGAAAGATAATTTTTACGATGCAAGTTAAAGGGCCTTTTAAGGCCCTTTTTTTTTGCGCTTAAGTTGCCTGCGCTTTGTTAAAATAGCATGAATTGGGGCTATGAGGCTTAATATAGAAGCAAATACTGAGCGAAAAGTATCTTATTTTGAGTGAGTTATCCTGTTTAAATTCATATAAAAATTACCTTTAAAGTAACTAATACCAAAATCTCATGAAAAACATTATCGCATTAATGATAGGCCTATTTATTACACTATATGTCCAGGGCCAAAATAAATTTGTTGTGTCGGGTGATGTTTTTGGTAAAAGAGTATTTGTAAAAAATAACGGTCAGTTCGATAATGACGTTCCAAATAATAAAAAGAAAATAATTTACGGTTATACTAATGGCGACGAGCGTGTTTATTTTAATGAAGGCGGCTTAACTTATTTTTTGATACAAAGAAAAAAGCTAAAAGAGTGGGAAATGGAGGAGCTGGAGCATGGAAGAAAAATAAAATCCCCACTTGTTAAAACCAGTGTTGTAAATGTTACCTGGGAAAGTGCAAATCCTAATATTCAAATTATTGAAAGCGAACAACAAGCGTATTATCATTCTTACGGAAATGCAGAATTTAAATCTACTTGCTATAAAAAGATCACTTACAAAAACGTTTACAATAATATTGATATTGAATATGTTTTTGCAAACCAACGTTTAGATGGAATAAAATACAATATAATTGTTCATCCGGGTGGAAATATTAAGGATGTGAAAATTAAATATTCAGGCGAAATAGAAAATGTATCTATCAAAAAAGGAAACGTAATAATTAAAACACCTGTTCAGGATATTTCAGAACTGGCACCACAAAGTTATCAGGAAGGTAAAATGATCGGATCAAATTTTACTGTAACAGATGATGTTATTTCATTTGAAGTCGCAGAAGGCTATGATAATACAAAAGAATTAATAGTTGACCCATGGGTTGTAAATTTAAATTTAGCTACAAATAATTATGGTTTTGATGTTGATTTTGATTATGCAGGAAATTATTTTGTTTATGGTGGAAGTAGTCCTTCTTTAATTTCAAAATATTCCCCTGCAGGCGCGTTACTTTGGACCTTTAATGGTACAGTGCCGGCAATTGGCTGGACATCTCTTAACTGGTGGGCAAAAGCAAGTAATTTTATTGTGGATAAAGTAAGCGGTAAATCCTACACAGGCGAAGGATATAATACTACAGGTGGTGCTCGTATTGTAAGGATCGATCAAAACGGTGTTTATGATAATTTTGTAAGTGTTGCAGTTGCTACATGGCAGGAAGTTTGGGATATGGCTTACAATTGTTCAAACGGTTCGGTAATGGGATTAGGAGGAACAACCGCTAATAATACTTCTGCAGGGATTTTAAATACTGTTACCGGCGCAATTACACCTCAAAATTTTTCAGGTTTAGCTACCGGCCTCCAGGATATTATTTCTCATGCCATTGATCCTAGCGGAACAATATTTTTTGTGTACGCCAGTAATGGTACTCCAACTTTAAATAACAGGTTATTAAGAGTTAATGCAACATTTAATGGTAACAACTGGATCGCTCCTACAACTTATGCGTCATTTGTTGAAGGCGCTAATAAGCAATATCCGGGTGGCGGCGCTCTCGTTTCAAACGGATATAATGCTCTGGCGGCTAATGCCAATTTTCTTTATTACTACGATGGCTTTAATTTAGCTGCATTTAATAAAACTACCGGTGTTAAAGTTGGTTTTACTACAATACCCGGTCAAACCATATTACAGCAAGGCGGTATTGCAGTAGATGACTGCGATAATATTTATATTGGAGGAAATGGTTCAATACGATGTTTTAATTTTAACGGTACTAATTTTACAGCTAATGGTAATATACCAGTTGCCTCTGCTACAGCCAACCAATATGTAACCGATATTAAATATAACCTTGCAAATAATTCATTGTATGTGAGTGGATCTGGTTTTGGCGGAACATACACCGCTATTAATAGTGCTACATGTACTATCATTCAAACTTCTGTTACAACAATTTGTGTTGGCAGTAACAATGGTAATGCAGTTGCAACAGTTACTACAAACATTCCTGCTCCTGTAATTTCTTACAGTTGGGCAAATTCGAGTAACGTAATTGTGAGTCAAACAAACAATTCTCCCTTACTTACAAATACCGCTACTGCGTTATCAAATGGCAATTACACTTTATATGTTCAGATCAATGCGCCTTGCGGTCCAATAAACACTCAAACATTCAACATCAATTGTGTTTGTAGCTTAACAGCATTGGCAACAAGTAGTTGTACTACTGTTGGTATTACAACGAGTTTAAGTTTAGGTGCCACTGTTGGTTTAACAGCAACCCCGTTAACTTATTCATGGACGGGCCCGGGTGCATTCTCTTCTGCAAATACAACAACAACAGTTATTAATGCCGCTCCGGGTGTGTATACTTTAAATGCGACTACACCTGGTTGTACCGCTTCTAATACAGTGCTTGTAACGGCACCTAGTTCGTTTACACCTGTACTCACTTCTACAAATGTTATTTGCTTTAACGGCTCAAACGGATCTTCAAGCGTAACTGCCATAACGGGTACGTCAACAGCGCCATATACTTATTCGTGGTCAACCGTACCTATACAGAATACAGCTATGGCCGCAAATTTAGCTGCCGGAAATTATACCTGCCTTGTTACAGATAATAACGGTTGTACATTTTCAGGTACTACAACGATTACACAACCACCGCAAGCTTTTTTAACATTAGCAAGTACTTCGGTAACATGCTTTAATGGCGCAAATGGTACTGCAAGTGTTTCAAATGTGCCTGTAATAAATACAGCACCTTACACTTATACATGGTCAGGCCCACCTGTGCAAAATACAGCTCAGGCTACGGGTTTAACTGCCGGAACATATACTTGTACTTTACAGGATAATGTTGGTTGTTTATTTACGGGTACTACTATTGTTACGCAACCAAATTCAGTTTCTGTAACTGTAGTATCAAATACAACTCAGGCGTGTGTTGGTAATTTTATTACTCTAACCGCATCCGGTAGCGGTGGAGTTGGCGCGGGTTATACTTACACATGGTCAAACGCAGCGAACACAAATATTAATACTGTTACCGAAAATACAGGAGGATTATACACATATACTGCAACTGCTTTTGATGCTAATTTATGTAATGTATCTGCTGCAATAACCGTTTCATTTATTACAATGCCGGGTTTAATTACTACTAATGCTGCGATCTGTTCAGGACAGTCTGCTAATTTAGTTGTGAATGGCGCTTCGAGTTATGCTTGGTCGCCTGCAACGGGTTTAAATACTACATCAGGCAGTATGGTAATTGCATCTCCTGCTGTTACAACTGTTTATAATATTGTTGGCAGTAATCAAAGTTGTACAACTACAGGCAATGTTACTGTAACAGTAGTTCAAAATCCTAATTTCGAAATATCTTGTCCTTTACAGGAAATATGTAAAGGATCTTCTACGCAAATTTCTGCATCGGGCGCTCAGTATTATGTTTGGGCTCCGTTAAATACATTAACTTTTGTAAATGGAAATAATGTTATAGCAACACCACTAAGCTCGGGCGAGTATACTGTAATAGGTTATAATGCCTTTGGCACAACAACTTGTTCTGCGCAAAAAATGATGCCTATAATGGTTGTGCCTCAGGTAACACCGGTAGTAAGTGCTAATAAAATAATATGCCGGGGCGAGAAAGCTACCCTAAGTGCATCCGGCGGAAATACTTTTTTATGGAATCCACCAACAGGTTTAAATACAACTACGCAATCAGGCGTGGTATCAAGCGCTGTTTCAAGTATCGTTTATTCAGTAAATGTTTCTAATAATGGTTTTTGTGGTAACACAGCAACGGTATCTGTAATCGTAAACCCAGTACCAAATGTAGTTGCGAGCGAAGATGCTACTTACAATCTAGATGATCAGATCTATATTAATGCAACCGGCACGGGTACAATAAGCTGGGTACAAGGTGAAAATATCATGTGCAAAGATTGTCCGTATACACAAGTAATGCCTAAAAGCACAAATTGTTATGTTGCTGAAACTGTAAACCAATTTGGATGTAAAGCCCTAGATGAGGTTTGTATTACTATCACTTACGACAATGGCATATACATACCAAATGCATTTACGCCAAATGCCGACGGCATAAATGACGTGTTCCTTGTTTATGGCTACTCTATATCAGATGTAACAATGGATATATTTGATCGTTGGGGCGAAAAATTATTCTCTTCTAATGATATTGCAAAAGGCTGGAATGGCATTTATAAAGGAAAAGACAGCGAGATAGGTGTTTACATCTATAAGATCAGTTACAAAGGAATAGATGGTAAAAAACATTCAAAAACAGGCCACGTAACTTTAAGTAAATAACAGCCAAAAATATACTGATAATATAAATGTCCGGGTTTTATCCGGACATTTTTTTGAAATGAAATTCAGAAAAGATAAAAATGAAAAAAAGAAAATATTTCCTTGCGAACTTCGTTTTATCTTAGCGCACTTTGTGGTTAAATTTTAATTGATCAAAATTCCTAAACTAATTAATGAAGTTGCAATTTTTAATTGATGTTGCTCTATATCTTTTCTATTGATATCAAATTTCAGTTCATCATCATCCAGTGTTACAAAACTTAAACTGGCGCCTTTTTTTGCAAGTCCTTCGCGCTCGCCAACTATTAACACTGGTTTATCTTTTGTTTGATCTTTTAAAACTTTTACCGCAGAACTTTTTGATTCAGGGACAAATAATAAGTGACAACCATAAGTATCCTCCGGCGTTTTACATTTACGAATAACAATGTTCCTGCCTTTTATTTTTTTTGTAGCAGCAAGTGTTTCTAATTCTTTTGTAATTGGCGAATCACCCAATATGGCTAAAATAAAATCACCTTTGTTTTGTGCTTCAGGCCACTCTACGTACTTCATAAAATTATAAATAAACAGGGTGTAAGATTTATAATCCGTTTCCTGTGCCTTGCAATCGCCACAATAAACCCCACGTAAAAACACTACTGCAAATAGCAGAACTTTAAGATGTTTTATATACTTCGTGTTGTTCAATCGGTTTTTGTTTTGTAATGTAAAGTATATTGTAAACGAAAAACAAATTCTCTGCCTGGTCCCGGTAATGGCGCGTGATAACCATTATACGGCTGAATAAATTTAAATTGCTGGTTTAAAACATCGTATGCCCCAACACCAACAGATAAACCTTTTAAGGGTGTTTCGTATCGTAAATAAATATTTAAAAGTGTAGTAGGCGCAAGTTGTTCAACAACCGAAGTGCCGGCACTGTCTACAGATGTGTAACCGTGGCGAGGAGCGTAAAAAGAAAGTGTAGGACTTAGAGAAAGATCTTTTGTGACATTAAATGATGAAATTAAATTTATTTTGTGATTTGCAAAAGCCATTAGTGCTGCACTATTATCTTCAACTTTATAATCGGCTATCTTTTCTTTATTAGCTGCCGAATAATAGGCGTAGTTAACTGCAATGTGGCCCCACTTTTGTTTTAGCGTGTATTCTGCTTCTATGCCTTGTGTGCCTGATTTGCCTGAGTTAATGTAAAAATCGGCTGAGGTAGAATCTGTATAATATACAATAGGGTTGTTGGTATTAATATCGTAAACATTTATTGTAAAAAAAGATTTACGTGTTAGCTGGTAACCAACTTCAACTTCCGATACCTGTGTGAGCTCCGGTTTAATTCCCGCTTCAGTACGGTAATTTATGTTCTCAATAGAAGGTGCCCTAAAAGCGCTGCTGTATAAAGCTTTGAAGTGGAAGCGACCGTATTTTTTTGTTAACCCTATTCTCGGTACAAAAGCATCGCCATATTCATTATGTTTATCGTAACGCGCTCCCAAAATAAAATTTACGAAACGTGTTTTAATTAAGCCCTGCGCAAAAAAAGCATAATTATAATAACTAACTTTTTGTTGCTTATTAGAAAAATAACTGCTGTCAATATGATCAATAGCTTCATCTCTAAAATACTCGCTACCCAAAACAAAATTAATGTGGCGGTCAACATTATAAGACGCGGTTAAATTTCCAAGTGTTCTGCTGGCGGTTCTTTTGTAAGCCTCTTTACCCGAATAGGATTCGCTTTGCCAGGGAGTTTGGGTTTTATAGTTAAAGCGGGGTGTAATAGTTAATTTATCATTTACTTTAAGAACATATTTAAGTTCTGAAAAAACAGAAGAGAAATTATCCTGAACAGGGCCAGCCGCTATAACATTGCCATATCCGTCGCGCATAGAAGTTTTAAAAAAATCGCCAACGCATCTAAAACTTAAACCTTTATATTTAATACCGGCATTAAAAAAAGCCGGATCATTCTGAGAGTTTCCAGTCATACTATAGCTGCTATCCTGGAAATCGGTGTAAACCCCATTACTACGTTGCCCCTGACCCACAATGCCACTTAAGCTGTATTCAAAATCTTTAATTTTTTGACCCATCGAGAGACTAACATTTCTTCTCAAATAATCATCTTCACCTTGTCCATATGTTCCGGAAACTGCTACGCCATTAATATCCGAGCCCTGTTTCGTAATTATATTTACAACGCCATACTCTGCAAAACCACCATAAATAGCAGAACCAGGGCCCCTTATGATCTCTATTCTTTTTATCTGGTCCATAGGATAGCGGTTACCAAATTGCGTGGTTGCATATAAGATCTCGTTCATCTCCTGCCCATCAATAAGCAATAGCATTTTGCCCTCGTGCGCCCAGTTACCACGAATGCCAACACCAACAACACCTTCCACATCAACGCCAAAGTCGAAACCCGGTACTAAACGCAATACATCTATAAGGTCGCGGGCACCCGATCTTTTTATTTCATCCTCAGTAATTAGGCTTACAATACTTGGCGATTCGCGGGTATTAAGAGGTTTTTTAGAGGCAACGGAAATTAACGAATTGATCAATTTTTCAAGTTCGCTGGGCACCCCATGCGCTTTCATCTTCAAAAGCTGTTCAAGGGACATTTCATAAAAATCCACTGTGTCTTTTTTTACGAGCGCTGTATCTGCCTGTGCATAATACTTTGGGCAAGATAACAGCATTAAAAAAGCTGCAATTAAGAATATCTTAAAAAGTTGAATAAACGGAAAGATAAAAAATATAATTAGAAATTAAAAATAATCGGCTCTAAACGATTGTTAGACCTTAAAATGTAACATTATTTGATATATTTGTGGGAATGGCTGCATGTTTTGTAAGAAAATGCGGTGTTTAAACAAACATGAAACTTGGTTTTTTTAATACAGGCTTCCCTAAAATAACTTTTACTTTTGCTTTGGTAATTGTGATCGTAATTGCCAACGTTTGCTTCAATTATTACATCATTCGCAAAGATAAAGCTACTATTGCTCAGATGACGGAAGTGATCAATCCTTATGTAGAGGCATTAGAAAAACTGAACCTGGTAGTAACAGAGTCAAAAATGTATTCTACAAACTGGGTCTATCTTCAAAACAGCATTGACGACAAAAAAAATCTGGATTCCTTACAAAGAAATCAATATCCTGCCATAAAAAAGCGACTGGATAACTTGCTATTAAAATTAAATAAAAAAGCAGACGCGGACAGTTTGGTAGATGTATTCTTAAAGATCTTTAAATTAGAACAGGTTGAAAAAGAGATCATGAAAACCCTTGTTTCTTTTGATGATTATGAAAATGCGCAAAAGAAATTTAGATGTGAAGAATTAGTTGAAAGCGAGATCTTACCACGAACCCAATCAATTAAATCGCAATTAAAAGGTATTATTCATCGCAACCGCGAAATTGCTTTTAAAATGAAAGCAGAGATCCAGAAGGACTCAGACCGCATGACCACTTTTATGTTGCTTTCGTCTATTGGATTGTTTGTTTTTATTATGGCCTCTGTTTCTTTTATTTCGGGTGGTATTCGTAAGCCGGTATTAAGAATGAAGAACATCATTCAGCAATTGGGTAAAGGCGAATTACCAAACGAAAAACTGGAAGCCAAAAAAAATGTTATAGGCGAAATGGTCTCTTCTGTAAATGCGCTATCCGATAGTTTTACACAAACCTCGGTTTTTGCGAATGAGATAGGGAAAGGGAATTTAAATGCGCATTACGACAAATTAAGCGAAAATGATCTTCTAGGGAACGCATTAATAAACATGCGTGATAGTTTGCGTTCTTATTCCGAGAACATGGAAGAGCAAGTGCGTTTACGTACGATGGAGGTTATGGAAAAAAGCACTAAACTGGAACATGCTTATCGCGAAATTCGCGACAGTATTAGTTATGCGAAAAAGATCCAGGAATCTATTTTACCTGCTGATGAAACTATTGCAAATGTTTTTTCTAACGCTTTTGTTTTTTATAAACCAAAAGATGTAGTTTGCGGCGATTTTTACTGGTTCTCGCAAAAGGGCGATGAAGCTATTATTGCAGCGCTGGATTGCACCGGACACGGAGTGCCAGGGGCATTTATGACCGTAATAGGAAACTCGTTAATGAACCAGATCGTTAATTTCTCTGATATCACAAGTCCTGCACAAATATTGACACAGTTAGATAAACGATTGCACGAAACTTTAAAACAAAGTGGCAACATAATCACTAACGATGGCATGGATGCAGCTATTTGCCGTTATAAAATAAGCAAGAACGAAATTACATTTGCAGGTGCAAAACGGCCCTTGTATTTATTTAAAAAAGGAGAGTTAATAGAGATAAAAGGCAACAAATCACCTATAGGAAGTTTTGGACACGATCTGGACAAAACTTTTGCAGAACATAAAATCAAAGTAAACCCAACAGATACCTTATATATGTTCTCGGATGGTTTGCAGGATCAGTTTGGCGGAACCGATGGAAAAAAATTCATGATCAAACGTTTTAGGGATCTTTTAATCGAGGTCCAACCGCTATCTATGAAAGAGCAGGGTAAACGCATTGAAAAAGAAATGAGTGACTGGCAACATAACTTCGAGCAAACCGATGATATGTTATTGATAGGGATAAGGTTTTAGGGTTAACCGCTAAGGGCACAAAGAAGGCGCTAGGTTAATTAAGGAAAAATCTTTGTGTTAAGTTTTAGTTGGAGTCACTATCTTCATACAGCACCATAAAATCAACAATCAAACTACAGATCTCTCCATTATCATCAATGCCCCAATAACAAGGATAAAGGCCATCACCAAATCCGGAGTGAAACATCATAACATTTTGCTCAGGTGCGTTAGGAAGATGAAAATTTAACCAGTCGCCAATTGAATGTGGATTAGTTGGATCGGCATTCTTTTTAAACTCTCCGGCAAAAAAATTATCGTAAATATTTCCGTTTGGATTTTTCGAATAAAAATCTCTGTCAAATTTTAAATAATTGTCTTGTGTTTCAAAATCACAAAAACAACCAAGTCCTGCATCTACGGGATAGCCATAGAAAGAATCTTCCGTAGATAAATTTTTAATATCCTGCCCCTCAAGTAAAGCTAACTCCCATTTGGTAGCTTTAGTTTTAGAAAATTCAAGTTTAACAGCGGCATATCTTCCGGCAAAATCACCGTCACCAGCAATACAAACGGTTACCGGATAAATTCCTGGCTTTACCGTTTTTGTAAAAGCTGGTGTATCACCCAAACAAACCAGAGGGTCGCATGCAACAATTTTACCAGTTGGTAAATTTAAATTTCCTAATTCTAAAAAAGTTAATGTTGTACCATTTACTTCTTTGTTATCGAAATATAAATTGTAATTAATGTTAGAATATTTAGATTCCATTTTATTCTGTGTTAGTTTTTTACCAGAGAGTTACAGGGTTTTATGAGAGATAAATAAAAACACTAGTGTCAACTCAGTGTCCTTTGTTGCTCCGTGGTTAATCTATTTATTGTTCTCGTAACTCTCAATAATTGCCTTTACCAATTTATGACGGATAACATCGGTGTTATCTAATTCAATAATGCTAATGCCCTCTACCTTTTTTAAATAACGTATAGCCTGCACCAAACCGCTTGGTTGTTTACTTGGCAGATCTATTTGCGTTACGTCGCCCGTTACAATAAACTTGGCGTTAGAGCCCATGCGTGTAAGGAACATTTTCATTTGACTCTCGGTTGTGTTTTGAGCCTCATCCAAAATAACAAAAGCATTATCTAAAGTACGTCCGCGCATAAAAGCCAATGGTGCAATTTGTATGATCCTGTTCTCAATATACTGGTTTAGTTTATCACCAGGGATCATATCATTTAAAGCATCATACAAAGGCTGCATGTATGGATCCAGCTTTTCTTGCAGATCGCCGGGTAAAAAACCTAAATTTTCGCCAGCCTCAACAGCAGGACGGGTTAAAATAATGCGTTTTACTTCCTTATTCTTTAAAGCTTTTACCGCTAGCGCAACCGCCGTGTATGTTTTACCCGTACCGGCAGGCCCAACTGCGAAGATCATATCGTTTTTCACAATGGCGTTCAGCATTCGGCGCTGGTTTTCGGTCTTGGCTTTTACAACCAGGCCATTATTGCCAAACAAAATAATATCGCTATTGGCGGCATCTTCCTTCGATTCAAGCATATTATCGCCGTGCTGTCCTAAAAGGCGCTCAATAACAGTGTCTGTAAGTATACCGCTTTTGTGGTAATGGTCTACCATCAGATCGAGTTTTTTTTCGAAGCGGGTAATTTCATTGCTATCGCCCATTACCTTTAAGGAGTAGCCGCGGGCTATTAATTTTAATTTCGGAAAGTGCTTTTTAATAATGTTCAGTTTCACATCATTCACCCCATATATCTCTACCGGCTCAACGCTATCAAGCGCTATAATTTTTTCGTTCATTTTCTTCTTAAAAACACAGAAATTCTGCTATTGTTTATAAACCTGTTAATCTCTCTTCAAGTTTAGAAAATTTAGCCCTTCAAATATTAATTACTTTTGAACAAATGAGCATTGTTACTTTAACAACCGATCTGGGTTACCGCGATCCATACTTAGCAATTGTTAAGGCTAAACTTTTTTCGCAATTACCCGATGTAAAGATCATAGATCTGAGTTGTGATATTAAAGACAATAATATTTCCGACGCCGCATTTATTTTAAAAAACGCATTGCCTTATTTTCCGGAGGGTACTATTCATTTAATGGCGGTAAAATTTATTATTGATAGCGGCAACGCAAATAAACAAACGGGCATTGATAATACACGTTATTTAATTTCAAAATATAAAGGGCAATATATTATTTGTCCCGATAATGGTTTGTTCTCTTTAATTGATTCTAATTTTAACGAGCCGGTCTATCAGTTATATTATGATGGAAACGCGAGGCATCACTTTTTTTTAAAAGATATTTTTGTGGATGCTGCCATTCATATTTCAAAAACAAAACATGCAGATGATATTAGTATGCCTGCCGCAGAGTATTACAAAGCTTTTCAGTTTGAAAGTTTTGTAAGCGGAAATATTTTAAGAGGCAAGGGAATTTATGTAGATGATTTTGGAAATATTATTACCAATATTACCGAGCAACAATTTAACGAGGTTATTGGTAAACGTAATTTTAGCATAACATTACCCGGCGCGCGCATTAATAAAATTGTAAGTACTTACGATGAGGTAAAGCAAGGGCAGCCTCTTGTATTGTTTAACAGCTTTGGTAATTTAGAAGTAGCAGTAAATGGCAAAAGCGCTTTGAACATGTTATGTCCGCGCGATATTGGCAGTAAATTTGATTTTAATTTATTAATAGAATTTTATGATTAAACGCATTGTAAAAATGAGTTTTAAACCGCAAAATACAGAAGCCTTTAAAACTATTTTTGAGAACAACTGGCAAAAGATAAAAGGTTTTGAAGGTTGCAGTTCGGTAGACTTGTTACAGGATGTAAATAATCCAGAAATTTTTTTCACATACAGTTTATGGCAAAGCGAAGAACATTTAAATAACTATCGCAACTCCGAATTATTTAATACCGTATGGGGTGCAACCAAAATTTTATTTAATGCAAAACCCGAAGCCTGGAGTGTGAAAAGTGTTTTGGTTTGATCAGGAGTAGTGATCTGTTTTTTTCTTACGATTTAAAATTAAAAAATCATCAACCATTTGAACAGAGTTGCCAATTACCATAATGGCGTGGATAAGATCTGCTTCTTCGCAATTCAAGATAACGCTCCAATCTTTTATAGCTTCTTTATTGTGAAGGTTGATCTTTGTTTCTTTTATATTTGATGGTAGCTGCATGGTGCTAATTTCGGATAATAAGACGGTAAGCGCAATGAGTATATTTACCTATTTTTTGTATAGGTAATTTTACTGTAAATAGGTAGGTAATTTTACTTAAAAAAGGTAGGTAAATTTACCTATTTATATATGTTAAAAATTATCTAAATAATTAATAATCATCTGTTTGACTTTTTTGACGGTTTGCAGTTTTACGCAACTTACTTTACATTTTCAGTATATTGTAAACATAAATCATTACTAACTTAAAAACAAAACTTATGAGCTTTACAGGAAGAGAAGACCATCATGTAACACTGGCAGAAGCCACAGCATGGACAGCAAATTACCGCAACGCTAACCCGGGTGCAGTTAGAAGTCATTTTTATGGAAAAGACGCTATTAATGCAATTTTAGCGCAAAGCAATTGTGTTGGTATTAGAATTTATCATGCAATAAACGATCGCGCTGAAAAAGTATTGGTTTTAGTTGGCGTAAAAGCCGATGAAAGCGATATGTACACTGGTTTAATGGCAGAACGTGGTTTAATGTGTCCTCCAACATGTCCTCCTTCGAGTCCATTAAACGAGGGTTAACAATTCTTTATGTATTTTTAAGGCGGCTAAGCCGCCTTAATTATTTTATAGTATGGATAAACAGCAACTTGTTTTTTTTTATATAAATATCGCTTCTTCAAGTTTAAGTTTAGTGCCTTTAGTAATCTCTGTAATTAATTTTATTAAAATAGATCTAATTTTAAAACCAATTTTTTGGCTTGTTGTTATTAATGTTACAGTTGAAATATTAAGTTTTGTCTTTCTTCAAGTAAACTTCAGTAATAAATATATGCTCCATTACTTTACAGTTGCTGAGTTTGGATTGATCAGTTTGTTTTATAGCTTTTTCTTAAAAGATTATTTTAAACCACTATTAATTTATCTATTAATTCCGGTATTTCTTTTAGCAGCAATTATTGATTACAAGGTATATGGCCTATCTTCCTCCTATAATTTTTCTTCTTCCGTTGAATGTATATTGCTTATTTTTTACTCGCTTTTCTTTTTTTATTATGTACTAAAAAATTTAATTTTCGAAAATCTTCTCTCTACTCCGGTTTTCTGGGTCAATACAGCAATCCTGTTCTATTTCTCTGGCAACTTAATCTTGTTTGTATTTAGTAATTATATGGCGATGGTCGATCCGCTCAAGCTCGCAATTTTATGGTCCGTCATTCATACTTTTTTTAATGTTTTATATAATGTATTTTTAAGCATTGGATTTTGGAAAACAAGGGGCAAATAGATATCTACACATTAATAATTATTTCAACGCTGGGTGTGCTGGTGTTGGTGTTATTTTTAGTGTTTATTATAGCACTTTACCAAAAACGTATGCTAGCCAATAAAACCATGTTAATTGATACCGAGAACAAACACCAAAAAAAATTATTGGATGCTTCACTCGAAATTGCCGAACAAGAGCGTGTAAAAATTGCTGTTAACCTGCACGATGATATTGGTATTACCTTTAATGTTCTTAAAATGAATCTTAGTCGCCTTAAAAAGAACATTGATAAAAAAGAGGTGTTTGACGAAATAATTGCGGCCAGTAATAAGAATATCGATGACTCGATGGAGACCGTGCGCTCTATTTATAATGATATACTTCCGCCAACGCTTACTAATATGGGATTTGTAAAAGGCCTCAAGGAAGTGTGCAACCAGATAAGTAAAACGGGAGGAATGGAAATTACTTTTCATTCAGAACAGGAAAGCATAGAGTTTGATAAAAAAATAAAGATACAGTTATACCGTTTGGTAAAAGAGATATTAAATAATACCGTTAAACACGCAAAACCTACACTCATAGAAATTAATATTGAAAATACCCTGGATAATTTAATTGTAAGTATCTTGCATAACGGTATGGGAATAACAACAGAACAGATCAAAAAATTTGCCGAAACATCAACAGGCCTTGGATTAAAAAGTATTTTAACCCGCGCCCAACTCATAAATGCACAAATTGATTTTACAATTCTAAACAGTAAACAGGCACAGGTTATTATAAAAACTCCTTTAATATGAAAAAGCTACCTCCTTTAATTAAAATCGCAGTTGTAGACGATCATCAACTCTTCCGGGTAGGTGTAGTAGCCTTATTGGGTGATTATAATGATATGGAAGTTGTACTTGAGGCATCCAATGGCAGAGATCTTTTGAATCAGTTAAAACGCAGCACGCCGCATTTAGTACTATTGGATATTGAAATGCCTGAAATGAATGGTATAGAAACTACCCTCGCGTTAAAAAAAGAATACCCGGATATAAAGATCATTATTTTAACGATGCACAATGAAGAGGAATTTATTTTCGATCTCATGAACAAAGGCGCCAATGGATTTTTACCGAAAGATAAAAGTGTTGAGACAGTTGTAGATGCTATTTACTCTGTTATGCAAAAAGGGTATTATTACAACGATCAAATTACGCAGGCTATAATAAAAGGCAACAGCGGTTATCTTAAAGCACCTGAATTATTAAATAAAGCAGCTTCTTTAACAGAACGCGAAATAGAGATAATTAAACTTATTTGCGAGCAAAAAACAAACCGCGAAATTGGCGAGATACTTTTTATAAGTGCCAGAACGGTAGATAATCACAAAACAAATATCTTTACCAAGATAGGCACTAAAACAACTATTGGTATTGTAATGTTTGCCATGCAGGCAAAGCTTATCAGTTAAAAACAACTGTTTTTTATTTACATTATTGCACGCGGCCAATCAACAGATCGTAGATTGTTTTAGTTCCATTTGAGAAGACCCCAACTCTTCGTTATTATACTACTATATAAATTTATTTGTAGTTCCCGGGTCACAACGGCTGCTTTAGGTCATATTTAGATCCGTTGGTAACGTAATAGTAAAAACACTGCCATTATTCAATTTACTTTCAACACCAACAGTGCCGCCTAGTTTTTTTATACCATTTGCTACAAGATATAAACCAAGACCCGAACCCTTCGAATCTTCGGTACCCCTAAAATACATTTCAAAAATGCGATCTTTTATTCCTGCGTCAATCCCAATACCGTTATCTTTAATTTCAATTTTTACGCCTGCATCAACGTCAAGAACCCAGATGTCAATATAAGGACCCGGTTGTGAAAGATTGCGGTATTTAATGCCATTTTCTAAAATGTGATAGAGCACCGAATTGAGTATCGACTCATCTGAGAAAAAGGATTTTTTATTTTCGATACTAACCTTAAATTTCAGATCTTCATAACCTTCTACATATTTAAGACGTTTTATTACTATATCTATCAAAGACCTAAGGTCAATCTTAGATAGAACCGGCATTGTGTCTTTAATAGACATCACATCAATCAATGATAGCAGAACGGCATCTAATTTTAAGGTGCTTTCGGATATCTTATGTATTAAGTCTTTAAAGTTCGCTTTTTCTCCCTCCATCTCTGCCAACTTTGTTAAACCCATTATGGAACATAAAGGCCCTCTGAGGTCGTGCGCAGCTTTATAAATAAAAGTATTTAATTCTTTGTTTGTGGCCTCCAGCTCCATGTTAACTCTGCGTTTATCTGCCTCCATTCTCCGGGCTTTTAATGCTTGTTTAATAGCAGAAGGAAGGCGTACGAGATTGTTCTTTAAGATATAATCATCAGCACCTTCTTTAATGCACCTAATGGCAAATTCTTCAGATACACTTCCGGTTATTAATATAAAAGGAATTTCGAAATTATTTTCGTTGTAAATACTTAATGCTTCAATCGAATCAAATTGTGGTAATGAGTGATCGGATAAAATAACATCAGGGTTATAATTTTTAAGAGCGCTACTATAATCATTCTTTGTTTCAACTACCTTAACTGTAAAATCAATGCCGCTTTGTTTTAACTCGCGTGCTATTAATCCTGCGTCTGCAGGGTTATCTTCAATATGTAATATTTTTAATTGTTTAGTCATTTAAAGTTTAGCATATCAATAGTATTAGCGTGGCGATTGGTTTATCATTAGCCAGAATAAACCTAAATCGGCCACTGCTCGTGCAAAATTTTCGAAGGATACGGGTTTAACAACATAACCGTTAACACCTAACTTATAACTTTCAACCAGGTCGCGATCTTCGCGCGATGACGTCATGATCACCACCGGTATGCTCTGCGTGCGGGCATCAGCTTTAAGTTCACTTAAAACCTGCAGTCCATCTATTTTTGGCATTTTAAGATCGAGCAAAATTAGCTTGGGTTTATCATCGATTTTTCTATCGGCATATTCTCCTTTTCCAAAAAAGAAATCAAGTGCTTCTGCGCCATCTTTTAAATGTAAGATGTTGTTGCATAAATTATTTTTTTTTAGCGAGCGGATCACAAGATTAGCATCTTCCATACTATCTTCTACTAAAATAATTTCTATGTTGTGCATTGCGTTTTCCATATACTGTTTAATATTTAATTGGAATTGAAAAATAAAAAGTAGCGCCTACATTCACTTCTGCTTTCGCCCACACCTCGCCACTATGTTTTTTAATAATGCGCTGTACCATAGCAATGCCAACGCCTGTGCCCTCAAATTCAGAATCACTGTGAAGTCGTTGAAACACGCCAAATAATTTTTTGTAATATTTCATATCAAAGCCAGCGCCATTGTCTTTTACATAATAAACCATGTTTTCTTTTTCCTTATAAGAACCTATTTCAATAACAGATTTTTCTTTTTTGCCGGAATATTTAATTGCATTTGAAATAAGATTTGTAAAAACCTGATGTATCATGCTGTTGTCACCTTCTATATCCTCTAATGGTTTAACAATAAATTCCACACTATTTTTTTGTTTCTGGTTTGTAAATTCCCTGATAACAGAATCTACCATGTTGCTCATTCTCAAAGTAATTTTTTTCAGATCCTGTTTTCCTATCCTTGAAAAAGTAAGCAGGTCGTCTATTAACGCAGCCATCTTAGCAGCATTCCTTATAATAACGTTTACAGTTTGTTTTCCTTCTTCATTCAGCATATGACCATGATCCTCCATCAACACATGCGAATATCCTTTAATGGCCCTTAACGGCGCGCGAAGATCATGAGAAACGGAATACGAGAACGAATCAAGTTCTTTGTTAGCATAAGCTAATTCAGCATTAGAGTTTTTGAGTAAGTACATATAATTCTCTAACTCATCAATTACCGAATTAAGGCCAACAACAATAGCATCAAGCTCATCGCCTTTATCCGTTGTTTTAAGTCGCTCCGAGAAATCGAGCGTTGTGAATTTTAACAGCGCGTTAAGTATTTGGTTTATTCGCGCATCATTTTCTTTGATGAGTTTTGATTTTTTATCGATCTCATTTTGTAAGTATACACTTCCGGTAACATCTTCTACCTGATGGATGATATAGAGCAACTCGTTGTTTTCATTAAGGACTGGTGAATTCTTTGGATTCCAAAATCGCTCTTCAAAACAAATGCCGTTTTCTGTTGTAACCTGTATATCATACTTTTGAATTTGCATTTTATGCGGTTGTTTTTTTTCAATGACATTTTTCAATGACATTCTCAAATTGCTAACGCCGGTTGCATTTAGGTCGGCCGGGTTATCAGGAAATACTTCAAATAGATCCCTGTTTATAATTTCAGAACAGGTTGTTTGGGTAGCCAGGCAGTAGGCATCTGTGGCATCGAGTATGGTAAATTTTGGGGGGTTAGGTTTAAGAAGAAGAAATAGAACCGGCGCTGCATGAAATACGCAGCCATGATCAACGTGTATATCAGAATTGTTTAAGCTCATGAAAGGTTATAAATGTTGTTTAAGCCAGGCTTTAGCATCTTCCTCATTGTTAAAAATTTTTGTTGGATAGGACTGCGTCTTAATCGTAAAAAATAAATTGGCCAACATTTTTCCAAGGGCAGAATTAGATACCAACGCCAGCGCTTTTACATATTTTGGAAATTCCTGGGCTATGTAGTCCTTTATTTCGCGGGTTGACTCCGCAATGTGTGTTACGTCAGCCAGCATACATACTTTCTTTCCTCCAAGCATTTTACTAAACTCATCCATCGATTTTTTTGTTTCTTCAAGTGAAGGTGGGTTTACTCTTTTTTTTGATATCGAATACATAATGCCATCTTCGTCTATCCACGAAGTGGATGCCGGCCACTCTTGCACTGTAACATTTGATGGAATTTTTAACATACAATTAGTTTAAGCAACAATATTATACCAGCGTTTTTGTAAAAGAGTTTACAATTATTTAAGTAAGTTACAAAAGAAAAGACCTTTTTTCTTTAAAATCTTGACGCGAAGTGAAAAATAGGTAAATTTACCTACCTTTTGATAGGTAAATTTACCTATACGAAATTGACAAAAAATAGCGGGGAAAGGAGTTCTTTTGCCTAGGCATTGTGCTGTATTTTAAAAAATAACCGAGGTTAAAGATCTTGAGATGCAGAAGTAGTTGATTTTTAATTTTAGATAAAAAGCAGTATAAATTGTTTCTTTAATAAAATTATATTTACTTTTATTAAAATTAAGTTTTTTAAAAAGAATAATAAATTTTGTGATCATGAAAAGAAAAGACCCTCAGTTCAAATACAAATATGCGATGTTATTGGACGATAACGAGCTGGATAATTTCATCAATCAAAAGATCATAGAAGCAAATCATTTTGCATCTAAAATTTATATTAATACAGGAAGCAAAAGCGCGCTTGAATTTTTACATAATCTTTCCATTTCAAGTACAGATGCAGTTAGTATTTTTCCGGAAATTATATTCGTGGATCTTAATATGCCAATGATGGACGGTTTTCAGTTCATTGAGAATCTGAAAAGCAAACTACCAGAAAAATTAAAGAATCTAAAACTTGTGATTTTAACTTCATCCGTAAATCCGGAGGATAAGAAAAAGGCAGCTGAAATAGCTTTGGATATTACCTTCTTAAATAAACCGTTAACGCAGGAGATGTTAGACAAGCTCTAAAGCATCTGGTATTTTCTTTTTAATTCGGGGATCAAGTGCGATAACACCTCATTACTCTTTTTATTATTAGCCATGAATAATGTAAAAAGATCCTTATTCTTGGCTAGTGCTTTCGCGTTGCCGGTCTTGTTCATTTCCGATTCAAATATCTTTATTACATGCAACACATGGTAATATTTTTCTATTTGCTCTGACTTGATCTTTCGCGAAACACTTTTTAAAGTTAATTCAACCAGCTCGTACTCTTTTTGAAAGAGATAGAAATAGGCAAGGGTTAGTTTAACGTTTATACTTTCATGAAAAAAGTCCTTAAAACTAAAATTATTTAAAATGTTATTTAAGCAGTTTATAGCCTCTTTAAGGTTCTTTTGTTTAAAATGTAGCATAGCGTTGTAAATGGCAATTACAACACGCGCATGGCTATCCTCAGAGTCGTGAAGCATCTCTATGGTTTTTGGGTCTTCCAAAAGATCTTCGTTTCGGTCGGTTTCGTCACAAAACTTTATTTTAGTGCACAAAAACTTAGAGGTAATACAAATATTATTGTACAAGAGTAAGGTGTGTAGGTTGTCATTTACTTTTTCATAAAAGCCCAAGGCAGTTTTGTATTCAGAAATTGAGATGTAGTATTCAAATGCCAGGTAATCTAAAACTATTTCCCATTTTTTTTGCGGTGAGGTTTGGGGCAATTCAGAAAAGATCTTCCTCATGTTTTGAATGATCTCAACAGTTGAAGTTCCAATGCCTTTCGTCTCTTCGCAGAAAAGATTCATTTGTAATTCAATAAAATATTTTATGATCTCTATCTGGTGCGAGCGGTTAAGGACGTATAGATTGGCGATCTCATTATTAAGAAAATAAAGTGTATCAAGATCTTGCTGACTTCTTGAAAAGTTATACCTACCCAAAATGCGGTTAAAGTTTCCTAAGATCTCTTCGGCTTTTTCGAGCGATAGGGCAAAGGCAGTATGTTTATTGAATAGTTGCGAATAATAGAAATATTTTTCAGAGTACAAATGCATTTTTTTTAATGCACTATATACAACAAGTAGATCGTTATGCAGCTCAAATTTTAGCAGTTCTTTTTCGAGCTTATTTAAAAATGCTATGGCTGTTTCGCGCGGCATATTAAAACAAACTTCAGGCACTTGCAATAGCTGCTTTATAAGGTTCTCTCTTGTGCTAAAAACATCTACCGACAAATGCTCCTGGATCTTATCATACAACCTCGATTTTAAAACGTAAAATGAATTAGAACTGATAACCAGCTGTTTTATTATTTCAGCGTCCGATAAACTACCACTTCGATACGACTGAAAAAGAAGCGAGTAATTATCAGCTTTTGTTTTTTTAAAAGACTCATCTATCCGTGTAAAATCGTTATCGTTTAACTGCGTTATAACTTGTTTTAACTTGATCATTGGAGTATTTTTTTAAAAATAAGTTAGTGTAAATTTAAACAAATTTAAATTAACCAATAATTGTGGTCTTTATTTTTTGGGGTGTGAAATTTAAATGCAACGAGTACCAGATCTTTTTAGTTAGCCCGGAGTTCATTATTTAAAGAGGGTACAGGGCTTCTGACTAGTTTTTTTCCCAATTTTGGAAAGTAAACAAAATTCAAAAGAATCTTACATATGTGGTTTTGTACCCAAAATCAGTAAGTTATTCTTTTTTAATCGCCGCAACTTTACACTATAAAGTAATTCATTAATAAAAAAAATAAATCATGAAAAAGACATTAAACACATCAGCAATGTTAATGGTAATTGGTCTCTTCTTATTTGTAAATACAACGTTTGGTTCTACTAAGGAGCCTGCGGCAGGAGTTTGCCTAAAATTAAACGGGTTGATCTTAAAATCACCAAAGGCCGAAAGAGGTTTGTATAAGGTAGTGCTAATACATTCGGATGTTGTTGTAGATTCGAGTTTAGTTTCTATTAACAAACCATTTGAATTTAATCTGGTAAGAAACTCATTATATACCGTACGTATTACAAAAGAAGGATTTGTTCCTTTATTCTTAGAAGTTGATACAAAATTAACACCAGAACATAATGGCGTGTACGAATTCCGTTTTCAAACAGAATTGGTTGATAGTAGTAAGGCACATACTTTAGATAAAGCAAGTTTAAATATGCCTGTTGGCATAGTAAAGTACGACGAGGTAAATAATAGATTTTACCCGATTGAAGCGCCTAAAGAGGAAAGTGTGGTAAAAAGTTTAACCTGTTTAAAACTAAATGGTTTAATTTTAAAGTCGCCAAAAGAAGAAAGAGGTTTATATAAAGTAGAATTGCTTCAGGATAACACGGTAGTTGATTCAAAATTGATCGGGGTAAACAAAACATTTGAATTTGCCCTGGCAAAAAATTCGTGGTACACCGTGCGTATCTCAAAACCGGGATTTGTTCCCTTATTGATAAGTGTAGATACAGAGTTGAACAAAGAAAATCCAACACTTTATGAATTTAATTTTGAGACTGAGCTTTATCACAACTCAAGCGTGAATAGTATTGACAGAGATAGTTTTGATCTGCCTTTTGGCTTAGTAAAGTTTGACGAAAGTAATAACAGGTTCTACCCGGTATCAGATTATAGAGCGCATATCCCCGGATCATTCTAAAAAGTCAGGAATTAAAAATGTTTGAGATGATGATAGATAATGTAAAAAAGGCTTCAGTGCTTGTGGTTGAAGATAATCAATTAGATATGCTGGTAATAAAGGTGCTTTTAGAAAAACATTTTAGCCTGTATATTGTTTCAAGTGGGGAAGAAGCACTTGTAGCTGCTGCAGAATTTGAGTTTGATTTGGTGCTTTTGGATATTAACCTGGGCGACCATCTGATGGATGGTATAAAGGTGATGCAACTGTTACGCGAAGGTAAAAAAACCAAAGACCTTAAGATATACGCGGTAACCGCTTATGCAGAGAATATTGATTATTATTTAGAATCGGGCTTTAATAATGTGTTAACTAAGCCGGTAATTAAAGAAGAGATATTTGATATACTACAACAGTCTGTTGCGAAGGGTCATAAATATTCGGAAACAAGTTTCGGGGCTGAGGGGACTAATTAATTTTTTTTGAAACTATCTTTTAAATTTCAAAATAAAAGTAGTGCCCTTACCAACGGTACTTTCAATGTCAATGCTTCCATTCATTGCTTCCATTTGTGATTTAACTAAAAAAAGTCCTAAGCCTTTTCCTTCACCATGATCGTGAAAGCGTTGATATAACCTGAACAAGCGATCTTTGTAGAGATCCACATTCAACCCTAAGCCATTATCGGTAAATCGTAAAACAACTTCATCGCCTATAATTTGTGTACTAATTTTAATTTTTAATTCACGTGAGGGCGATCTGTATTTGATAGCGTTAGAGATAAGATTAAAGAAAATACTTTCGAGATAAGCTTTGTTAAAATGTATAAGCGGCGCCTTATCAAGATCACTTTCAATTTTTGCGTTAATTTCAAGGATCATTGTTTCGTTTTGCGCAATACCCTTGTTTAAGGCGTCGGCCACAAGAAGATCTTCTTGCGGAATTGAAATATGATCTTTAATATTTAATACTTTGGTAAGATCTTTAATAATATCATCAAACATATGCGTTGCCTTTTTTATACCTGCTAATATTTGTTGTAAAGTAGGATCTTCAATTTTGTAACTATCAATTAATGAAGATAAGCCGAGTAAGCTTGCAATTGGCCCTCTTAAATTGTGTGATGTGATATAGGAGAATTGTTTAAGGTCTTTATTGTTCTGGATCAATTCTGTAATTAATTTTTCTTTTTCCTGCTCTTCATTTTTTTGTTGTGTAATATCCTGCTTAGCGCCCAACATTCTTACGGCTTTCCCATTTTCGCGAATTATAAAAAAGCGATCGCGCACATGCGCATAAGTTCCATCGGCTTTTAAGAACCTGTATTCCACGTCAGCTTGTTTTATGTTTGGGTCGTTTATTGTATTATCCAGTTGTGCAATTAAAGTTTCTTTTTCATCGGGATGTAATTTCGATTCCCAAAATTGATCTTCCGAAAACTGATTTGCCAGGTTATATCCAAATAAATTCCTGTAACCTTCGCCGGCAATGTAGGTTCTGTCAATTTCAAAATCATGGTCCCAAATAGCATCGCTGGTAGCTTTTGCTAGCGATTCATAACGCTCAAAATTTTGTCTTAATTTTTGATTGTAATTTATATTTAATGTTATGTCTCGCGAGTTAGAGACAATGCCCTGCACTGCCGGATCATCCATCATATTGGTGGCAATGGTCTCAAGCCAGATCCAATCATTTTTTGCATTCCTAAAACGAAAGGGTGAGATCTGTACTCTTTTTTTTCTTTTTAAAAGATTAAATTGATTAATTACCCTTTGTCTGTCGTCTTCGTGTATATAATTAAAGGCATTCTTACCAACAAGATCGATAGCTTGAACACCAAAAATAGTTTTTGACGACGGGCTTAAATATTTATAATTCCCTTCACTGTCTAAAATGGTTATTAAGTCTGCTGCATCCTGCACTAAAGCCTTGAAGTAATGCTCGCTTCGAATCAAAGCTTCTTGAGTTTTTATTTTTTCCGAAATGTCTGTTGCTAAAATCAACCAGGCCTCTTTGTGATTAAAATTAATTACACTGCTTTGAATTTCTACGGTAATTACATCGCCGTTTTTTTTAAGATGCGAAGTGATCTCGCCCGATAAGCCATTTTCTGCTTTGTTTTTTTTAAGTAATACATCTAATTGATCTAACGCCGCAACGGGTTTAATATCCCTTAAATTCATTGATAAAAATTCTGCGCCACTATAACCATAATTTTGTATGGCTGAGTCGTTAATGTTTAAAAATTTTAATGTTTCCGGATCAATAACCAACATAGGTATCGGACTTAAATGAAAAAGATCGCGGTATTTTTTCTCAGATTCTTTAAGCTCGGTGTTAATACGTTTTCTTTCGATATTGTAAACAATACTTTTATGCAACAGTGATGCATTTAACTCATCTTTTAGCAGATAATCTGAAACGCCTAAAGAGAGTGTCTTTAGCCCGAAGTCTTTGTCTTGATGACCCGTAAGTGCTATTATTGGGGAATTTCCGGCCATTTTTACAACTTCGTCAACCAATTTTTTTCCGTTAGCGTCGGGCAAGGTTAAGTCAAGAAAAATGATCGCAAAATCATTTTTTCTTTCTAATATAGCTATAGTTTCTTTTAATGTTTTTGCGTTGATGATAGTTGTATTTTTAATTTGCTCAACTAAATAGTCTTCAATTAAAACAAAATCACCGGCATTATCCTCGATAACTAATATGGATATATTTTTTAAAAACGCAGACATTTTAATTTTTCGCCCTGGTTGGTAGTTGAACGATCGAGATCCAGAAATCTTCAATTGACGAAATTACTTTTAGGAAATTTGTAGCTTCAACGGGTTTTGTAATAAAACAATTAGCCCTGTTGGTATACGACTCAACAATATCTCGTTCTGATGACGAAGTGGTTAAAACAATAATGGGAATACTTTTTGTTTTATTGTTTGATTTTAAATTTAAAAGCACCTCTTGTCCGTTCATTTTTGGTAGATTTACGTCTAAGAGTATAATATCAGGTAATATTCTGTTGCCATATTTGCCGTTCCCCTCCATATATTGAATTGCCTCCCAGCCGTCTTTAATAACGCTTAGTTCGTTAGTGATTTTGGCTTCTTTAAGTGCTTCAGTTGTCAACAGAATGTCTCCTTCGTTATCTTCAATAAGTAGTATCTGAACGGGTTTCATAAAATGAGGGTTTTACCTAAGTTTGGTCAAATATAGTTAAGTTGTTTTGCAATTGTAAAATAAAATGTTGAACCTTTTTCTAATTCTGATTCCACCCATATTTTGCCGCCGTGATTTTCGACAATTTTTTTGCAAATAGCTAAACCTAATCCGGTTCCTGAATATTCGTCTTTATTGTGGAGTCGCTGAAAAACAATAAATATTTTATCAAAGAAGCGCGGATCAATTCCAATGCCATTATCTGCAATTGAAAATTGCCAATGTGTTGGTGTTTCAGAAGCATTAATAGTAATAACAGGTTTTACATCCGGTTTTTGATATTTTAAAGCGTTTGCAATTAAGTTTTGAAAAACCTGTTGTAATGAAGTTGTGTTTCCATTAATTATTGGTAAGTCGCCCCATTCAATGAGGGCATTTTTTTCCTCAATTGCCTTTCTGTTAAGTTGTATTGATTCATAAAGCAACTCATTTATATTGATCGACTCTGTTTCGTATGTTTTTTTACCTGCCACCGAATATTCAAGAAGATCGAGTATTATTTTTCGCATTCTAACTGCGCCATCCGTTGCAAAATGAATATATTGTTTGGCTTTATCATCCAATTGATCTTTGTATTTAACGCCTAACAGGTTTAAAAAACTGGTTATCATTCTCAAAGGTTCTTGCAAATCATGCGAAGCGATGTAGGCAAATTGTTCGAGTTCTGAGTTTGAAATGGATAGTTCTTCTGCTCTTTTTTCGAGGTTTGCATTTAATTTTTTCAATAAAATCTCTGTCTCAATTCTATGGGTAATATCCTGCGTTGCGCCTATCATTCTAATAGCTTTTCCATTGGCATCTCTTATAATATATCCTTTGTCATAAACAAACGCATAGGTGTCGTCTGCTTTTTTAAAACGATATTCTTGATTACAATAATAATTGTTCTGGGTTTCGAGTTTGATTTTTAATTTATTTTTTACGTCCTGGAGGTCATCCGGATGGATTCTTTTTTCCCAAAAATCTTTCTCTTTATCGGCTTCTTCGTTTGTGTAACCAAAAAGCACCTGCAAGCCATCACCGGTTCTTATTACTTCGTTTGTTTGCAAATTCCAATCGTATATAGCATCGTTGGTTGCTTTTGCAACAATATCATAACGCTCTTTAGCAATTTTGATATTTTCTTCTGCTAATTTGCGTTGAGTAATGTCTTTACAGTAACATGCTATTAAAACAATTTCATTTTCATCGAAAATTGGATTAAAATTAATTTCAAACCAGGTTGCATTTCTTGTTTTTGAAGACGGTTCAAATAGCTCCGTTTTATAAGGTTTTCCATCCAGCGCTCTGGCATATAATTCGCGCCATAAATTAATTTTATTGTCCGAATAAAAATCTTTTTGTAAAACATTGTCTCCGGGCCTAATGATTTTTCCGGTTGTACCCAAAATAGTTTTAATAAACGCTTTATTACCGGCAACCAGCTTAAATTCTCTGTTTACGCTCCAAATTAAATCGTCAGTGCTATTTATTAGCGCTTCTTTATCCCGCCTTTCAAATTCTTTTTGTTTTTCAGCATTTACCCTTTCATCTACATCTCTAAAGTTTGAAACAATTGCGTTTACACCTTCAAGATGTAAAAAATTAGTTATAAAACCTTCCACCCAAATATATGTACCATCTTTTTTCCGGTTTCTTATTATAGATGGGATAGGTATACCCGGATTTTCAAATGCGCGGTTTAATTGTTTTAACGCAGTTTCCAGGTCTTCGGGGTGAATAATATCTTTTGTGTTTAAATTTAAGTTTTCTTCAATACTATAGCCATAAGTTCTAACTACCGCCGGACTAACATATATCATATCGCCCAGGTCATTCATAAGCGTTAACATATCACTGCTATTCTCGATCAAGGACCTGAATCGTATTTCACTTGTTTTTAGTTTATCTTGCGCAATTTTTTGTTCTGAAATATCTATTGCCGAAATAAAAGCACCAATGATCTTTCTTTTTTCATTTAATGCGGGTTTGTATTTAATAGAAAATATGCGTTTGGTATTATTTGCGAGCGGAATTTCAAGAAGAGCCTCTTTCGTATTTCCTTCAAATACTTCCTGGTAGGTTTTTTTGAGTTCTTCAGCTCTATCAGGCAGCGCGTAGCTGAGGATGTTTTCACCTTTTACAAATTCAATTCCAAAATACTTTATGTACTGTTGTTTAAACTTATCATTAAAAGAAATGATCGTTAAATTTGTGTCAATTAATACAAATGGCTCTTCTGTATTTAATTTCAGAAGCTCCAGTTTCTGTCGCAGGCTTGTTAATGACGTGTTTGTCTTTGCCATTATAATTATTCGTTTAAAGCCGCCATTGTAATTATTTGGATTTTTGAGTTAGAACAATACATAAATTTACTAAAAACAAAGCTTCTCTGTAAGATTTAGTCATACATAAACACGATATTTCTTACATATCAATTAATTTTTTCCGTAAAAGGACGAAATTAGAATAACTTTTCCATGGCAATTTTAAACCAGGAAGTATATTTTTCGGGAGTATCGCTTATTTCAAGCTTAATTATTTGTGGGTGCGCCCATTTAAAGGCCTCTACTTCGTCTTTATTAATAGCAGGAGTTTCGGCATAATTACCAAAAAAGATATGATCAAACTCATGTTCTGTAAGACCATTTTCAAAAGCCGTTTTGTAAATAAAATGTGTTTTGTGTGTAAGTTGGGTGTCAATGCCCATTTCTTCAATTAGTCTGCGTTTTGCAGCTGCCATAGTATCTTCATTTGGGCGGGGATGAGAACAGCAGGTGTTTGTCCATAAACCTGCGCTGTGATATTTGCTCAACGCCCTCTGCTGCAACAACAGCTCGCCTTTATCATTAAAAATAAAAACCGAAAAGGCACGATGCAGCAAGCCTTTTTGGTGTGCTTCAAGTTTCTCCATCACGCCGGTTGGCTGATCGAGTTCGTTCACTAATATTACCTCTTCCTGCATTTTTATTTAAGCGCAAGTTAAACAATTTTAAGCTGTTAATGCCTCAGAATGATCGGGTAAAATTTTAAATTCACGAAAAACACGGGAATTTTGACCGGGATACAAAGAATTAGACCAATTAAAAAAACAAAGCGGCCATTTATTTAATACACTTTACTTTTTAAACAATTAAGTTTAAATTAGTGAAGATTATTAAAAAGAGAAACTACATAGTCATTTTGCTTCTACTTTCATTTTTTTATAGAATGGATGCGCAGCAATATTTTTTTAAAAATTATAGTGTTGAAAGTGGCCTGCCTTTTGTGCAGGTTTCCTGCATGTTTCAGCAAAAGAACGGTTATTTGTGGAGCGGGGGTTACGGTGGCGTGTGCCGTTTTGATGGCAAAAGTTTTTTTGTGATCAATCCAAAAAAAGGTTTAATAGATCATAATGTAAATGCTATTGCCGAAGATGATGCCGGTGCTGTTTTTGTTGGCACTAATAAAGGCTTAAGTATTATAAACAATAACAAGATCTATAATTATAAAAAAGAGAGCGGTCTCACCAATCCATATATTACTGCTTTGTGTAACGGTTATCATCATTCCATGTACATTGGTACAAAAAAAGGGCTTTTTATTTTTAGCAATGGTAAGATAAAAGCTGTTAAACAATTAGAGAACTACAAGATAAATTGTATTTACAAATCCGATTCAAGTTTTTTATTTATTGGTACCGATGATGGTTTGATATTTTATGGTCACAATAAATTTGAGTTGATAACTAATTTGGATGGATTATCGTCTAACCAGGTAAATTGTGTTACGCTCCAAAAAAATAAATTGGTTATAGGTACCACTAAAGGTTTATGTATTTATGATCTTGATACAAAAAAGATAACTAATTATTTTATCGAAAATGGTTTAATTGATGAAAATATTACAAGTGTGTTAAATCAAAATAACGAAACTATTTGGGTTGGTTCTCAAAACGGTTTATTAAAATTTAATGGCTTGCAGTTTAGTTATTATAACATTGGACCCGATAACAACTCCAATTTAGTGCGTTGCCTGGTAAAGGATAGAGAGGATAATGTCTGGATAGGCAGCCACAGTGGTTTGTTTCGTTTTAAAGATAATTCCTTTTCTACTTTTGACAAGATAAACGGCCCGGGTAATGCCTTTATCTTTCAGATCTTTCGCGATAATAAAGGCGATCTTTGGATGACCTCTGAAAATAATGGTATATATAAGTATTCGCAAGGTTATTTTAAACGCTATGGAATAAGTGATGGATTAACTACCAACTCTGTAAAATCGGGCTTACAGGATAAAGACGGCCGTTTGTTATTTGGAACGATCGAAGATCTGACGCAGTTTAAGAACGAAAGGTTTTATACGATTCCGATCCCTGAATTAAAAGGTTCGCGTGAAGTGATGTTCCTGTCATCTGATAATAAATTATGGATCGGTGGAAGCAACGGAGTTGCATCGTTGACTTGGAAAAACAATAAACCGGAAACAACGTTCTATGCAATTAATTTTAAAACAGAGTTCCAGGTGTATGGTTTGTGCGAAGATAAAGATCATAATATCTATATTGGAACACAGCATGCCGGATTGTACAAGCTCTCAGGCGATTCGATGGTACACGTGAGTGAAAAATTAAATTGGGAGTATGAAGATTTTTTAACCCTAAGATATACGAACGGCTATTTATTTGCCGGCTCATTAGATGGTTTATTAATTATTGATACAAAAACAAATACTGTAAAACGTGTTACACTTAGCGACGGTTTAAATTCAGAGTATGTTTATTCGCTTGAGTTTGCCGAAAACAAAAAAGCGTTATGGAGCGGCACCAATCAGGGAATAAATAAATTGAATTTGCAAAAATTTTTCAAAGAAAATAAAATTGAGATACGGTCATACGGAAAACAAGAAGGTTTTGCAGGCGTGGAATGCAATGGTAATGGTATTTGGGAAGATAAAGATGGTACTTTATGGTTTGGCACCGTAAGCGGTATTGTAAAGCACGAACCATTCAATCTTAAAAGTAACAGCATTCAAAATTCAACGCTTATACAAAAGATCCAGATCTTTAATGAAGATACAATATTAGCAGATAATGTCACCTTGCCATATAATTATAATACCATTGCATTTACCTACCGTGGAATTTGTTTAACAAATCCTGATAAAGTCTTATATCAAAAAAAATTAGAAGGTTTAGATAAAGAATGGAGCGAGCCTGGTCCGGAAGATTATAGCAAGTATGCAAATTTAACTCCCGGCAAATATGTATTTAAGGTAAAGTCTTGTAATAACGAAGGTGTTTGGGATACAGAGGAAACAACTTTTTCTTTTACCATTGGCAGGCCCTTTTATTTAACCTGGTGGTTTATTTTAATAATATTTGTTTTTATTGGCGGTACTATTTTTATAGTGTTCAGGATCCGTTTACTTTCAATTGCGAAGCAACAAAAATTAGAGTTTAACCGTAAGGTAGAAATGAGCAAGATAGAGCTAAAGGCTTTACGTTCTCAAATGAATCCGCATTTTATCTTTAACTCGTTAAATTCAATTCAGCATTATATCTTCCATACAAAATCAGATGAGGCTATTAAATACCTGAGCAAATTTGCGCGTCTGGTGCGTATTATTTTAAATAATTCAGATAAGCCAACAGTAACAGTTGAAGAAGATCTTGAGGCACTCAAATTATATCTTGAGCTGGAACAAATGCGTTTTGAAGAAAAATTTGTATACGAAGTTATTATCGATCCTTCGGTAGATACGGATTATGATATTATGCCACCCATGCTCATGCAGCCTTATGTTGAAAATGCGATATTACATGGCCTTAATCCAAGCCCAAAAAAAGGTAAATTAATTATTCACTTAAGTGCAAAAAATAATTTTTTAATTTGTACTATTACCGATGATGGTATTGGTCGTGAAAAAGCTGCAGAAATAAAACGCACCATGCCGGCGGTAAAACATAAATCTTTAGGTATGAAAATTACGGAGGACAGGCTAAAAATATTGAATGAAATCAATAACTCACAATTAAGTGTAACAATAACAGATCTAAAAGAAGGCAACGAATCAAAAGGAACACAGGTACAATTATTTATTCCATTAATCGGTTAAAACCAAGGTTATGATAAAAACAGTAATAATTGAAGATGAACAAAAGAGCCGCGAAATGCTCGCAGGCATCATCCAAAAAAATTGCCCGCAATTGCAAATTGTTGGTCTTGCAAAAAATGTGAACGATGGGGTAGAGGTTATCAAAAAAGAGAACCCCGATCTTGTATTTTTAGATATAAGTATGCCCGATGGCTCCGGTTTTGATCTTCTGGAAAAAGTGCAGGGCCACAAATTTGAATTGATATTTGCAACTGCAAGCGATCAGCATGCTATTCGCGCCATAAAATACAGCGCTTGCGATTATTTATTAAAACCAATTGATATTGAGGAATTAAAAACTGCGGTTGAAAAGGTAGCGCAAAAGAAAAATGCCAGTCCAAACATGGAAAACCTTAATTTTTTGATCCAGCAGTTAAAAAAATCGGATGATAGTTTTCAAAAAATAACCTTGCCAACCGGTAATGCCTACGAAATTGTAAATATTAAAGATATTATTCGTTGTGAGGCAGATGGAAGTTACACTACTTTTTATTTAACCGATAAGCGTAAATTAATGATCAGCGCAGGGTTAAAACATTATGAAGAATTGCTGCCCGAAAGTGAATTTATTAGGGTTCACCACCACCATTTAATTAATATGAACCATGTGGTGCGGTTCTTAAAAGAGGATGGCGGATACGCTGTAATGAGCGATGGCACTAAGATCGAGATCTCTCGCCGTAAAAAGGACGCCTTTATGGATAAATTGAATAAATCCTAAGCGGGTTAATTTTTTTTGCCACGAATTACACTAATTCTCACTGGTTTTTATTTATTGCGGGTGATGTTTTGTGAAATTAATAATTCATAATGCGTAGCATCATGAATTCAATTAGCACTAAACCTATTTAGCTATGTTTGTGCAATTCGTGAAATTAGTGGCTAAAGGTATATTCTGATCAGTTTTACCACTTATAAAGTAAAAATCGCCACTTGTTTGAATGACCAAAATACCCCTCAAAAACACCGTATCTTTACTGTAAGTTCTTTCAATAGGGTTTTTGTTTAGTTTATAACAAAAAAAATTAAGCCACTTTCAGATTTTGGAGATTTTCTGTTGGTGGCTTTTTCTTTTCACGAAGTTTGGCCTTATTCTGCCATAGGCTTATATAATAGCGCCATATTTCGGAAAAAAACCTTATATTTGCCCGAATTTTAAAACCTTAAAGTTCAACCCAATGGCTTCCATTAATAGTATCACCAACAAGTTTGTCGCAGAAGGATTAACATACGACGATGTATTGTTAGTACCCGATTATTCTGAGATCTTACCCCGCGAGGCTAACATAAGCTCTTTTTTTACAAAAAGTATAAAATTAAACACCCCTATCGTATCTGCCGCAATGGATACGGTTACAGAATACAAACTGGCTATTGCTATTGCCCAGGAAGGTGGCATTGGTGTTTTACATAAGAACATGAGCATTGAAGACCAGGCCGCTCAAGTGCGCAAAGTAAAGCGTAGCGAAAGTGGCATGATCCAGGACCCTGTTACTTTATTTAATACTGCTACCATTGGCGATGCGGTAAATATTATGTCAGAGAATAAAATTGGCGGTATC
Organism: Bacteroidia bacterium; assembly: GCA_016787785.1. Classification (GTDB taxonomy): domain Bacteria; phylum Bacteroidota; class Bacteroidia; order B-17B0; family Aurantibacillaceae; genus Aurantibacillus. The sequence continues at coordinate 241,799 of JAEUTO010000004.1, forward strand.
CCGGTAGTTGATAAAGACGGTAAACTGCTTGGCATTGTTACCAATCGCGACCTTCGCTTTGAAAAAGATTTTAAAAAACCGGTGGTAAATGTTATGACCACCTTTAAGAACGTTATCACTGCGCAAAAAGGTATTACGTTAAAGCAGGCTGAAGAAATTTTACAGGAACATAAGATCGAAAAACTGCCAATTCTTGATAAAACAAATAAGTTGGTTGGTTTAATTACCTATAAAGATATTATTAAAATTAAAGTACGCCCAAATGCTTGCAAAGATGAGCGTGGCCGCTTACGTGTTGCCGCTGCGGTTGGTGTTACTGCAGATACAATGTTAAGAGTTGATGCTCTGGTTGAAGCCGGTGTGGATGCAATTATAATTGATACCGCGCACGGACACAGTAAAGGGGTTATTGATAAATTAAAAGAAGTAAAAAAGAAACATAAAACAGTACAGGTTGTTGTTGGAAATATTGCAACCGGTAAAGCAGCGTTAGCCCTGGTAAAAGCAGGTGCCGATGCCGTTAAGGTTGGTATTGGTCCGGGATCTATTTGCACCACACGTGTTATTGCGGGTGTTGGTGTGCCGCAATTAACTGCTATTTTAGAAGTTGCCATTGCTTTAAAAGGTACAGGTGTGCCTTTAATTGCAGATGGTGGTGTACGTTTTACAGGTGATGTTGTTAAGGCATTAGCTGCAGGCGCAGGCACTGTAATGATGGGTGGTATGTTTGCCGGAACAGAAGAAAGTCCGGGCGAGACAATTATTTTTGAAGGGCGTAAATTTAAATCGTACCGTGGTATGGGCTCTTTAGAGGCCATGCAAAAAGGTAGTAAAGACCGTTACTTTCAGGCCGAAGAAGATGATATTAAAAAATTAGTACCGGAAGGTATCAGCGGACGAGTGCCCTACAAAGGAAGCCTTGCAGAAATAATGTATCAGATAATTGGTGGCTTAAGAGCCGGCATGGGTTACTGTGGCGCAAAAGATATTAGTGCTTTACAGCAAGCTAAATTTATTCGTATAACAGCAGCAGGCGTAAAAGAAAGTCACCCGCATGATGTGGTGGTTACACGCGAAGCGCCTAATTATAGTAGGTAATTTTTTATGAAGCGAATAAGTTCTTATTTTTTTATTTTATCCATAGTTCTTTCAGTAACTTTTTTATCTTGTAAAAAATATCCGGAAGGACCTTCTTTTTCACTGCGATCAAAGTCAGAAAGACTTTCAAATTTGTGGAAGATACAACAGCTTAAATTTAATGGCGGTGATAGTACTGCTTTTGCCGAAAAATACCTTTTTAATAATTACAGGTTGGATATTACAAAGAACGGTAAGTATAACATTGATTACAATTTAGTAATAGGTTCTCTTTTAATTCCAATTAGCGAAAGCGGCAAATGGGTGTTTAGCAGCGATAAAAAATCTGTTATCTTTACTAAAGAAACCGGAAATACAACTGCGGCAATAGGTACAAACGCAACCTGGGAAATTTTACGTTTAAAAGAAAAAGAATTTTGGGCTAAATACACTCAAAATGATGATGTAACTGAAGTGCATTTAAATTAATAAAAAATGATTTTACCAATTGTAGTTTACGGCGATCCGGTACTCAGAAAAGTAGGAGAGGAAATTGATAAGGATTATGAAGGCCTTGACGTTTTAATTAAAAACATGTTTGATACCATGTACAATGCCAATGGCGTTGGACTTGCGGCTCCGCAAGTTGGTAAGGCTATTCGTTTGTTTATTATAGACACGCAACCTTTTTCTGAAAGTGATGATGACGACGATGATGAATTTACACCTGAACAGAAAAAACAATTAAAGGCCTTTAAAAAAATATTCATAAATGCACGCATTCTTAGCGAAGAAGGTAAAGAATGGAAGTTTAATGAAGGTTGTTTAAGTATTCCAAAAATTCGCGAAGATGTTAACCGTTTACCGAATATTGAGATTGAATATTTTGATGAGAATTTCGTAAAACATAAAGAAAAATACGATGGTGTAATTGCCCGTGTTATTCAGCATGAATATGATCATATTGAAGGAAGGTTGTTTACCGATATCATAAGCCCCTTTAAACGCAAAATGATCTCGGGTAAATTAAGCGATATTTCTAAAGGTAAAATAACTGCCGATTATAAAACGCGGGTTTACAAACCAAAAAAATAATCTCAAAAAAATGAAAAGCAATTTTTTATCTCGTCTATTAATTGCCCCACTCGTTTTTTTTACTGCTTGTTTGGGTACCGAACAAAAAACTTCTGTTGCAGAAAAAAAAGATTCTGTTAAAACAGCTGTTGCTTCCGATTCACTGATACGCGAAAATAAAATGTATTTATCGGATTGTAAAAATTTGCTGGTTGAGGCAAAAAAAATGGACAGCATTCTTTTAAAAGAACTGGAAGTAAAAAAAGATGTTGCTACAAAAGGAATTAAGGCTTTTACAGATTACGCTTTTTATTGTTCTAACGATTCACTTGTTCCAATTTATTTAATTAAAACGGCGCAGGTTGCACAATCCATCAATAATATTCCGCAGGCAAAAATTGTTTTGGATAAATGTATTGCAGATTATCCGGCCTCAAAACACCGCCCGGCTGCATTATTTTTGTTGGCGCAGTTGTACGATGAAGCAACTTATTTAAATAACGAAGCTGAAGCAAAAAAACTGTACCAGCAAATTATTAGTGAGTACCCAAAAAGCGATTGGGCAAAAAGTTCACAAGGTGCGCTAACATTTGTTGGCAAATCGGATGCGCAGATCATGGAAGAACTGAAGAAAAAGAAATAATGCAGTTGGCTGTAATCGGTCTGTATGATAAAGCGACTCAAGATAAATGATGAAAGACGGGATCATGGAACAAGAAACACGAAATAAGAAACAAGAAATACCTAAACAACTTGTAACAATAGGTTTTTTAGGTGCTATTGCAGTAGCCCTTGGTGCGCTTGGCGCGCATGCTTTAAAAGGAAAATTAGAAACAGGTTTAATTACACCCGATCTTTTAAATGGTTTTGATACCGGGGTTAAATATCATATGTATCACACATTTGCGATGTTAGCGGTAGTGTTGTTAAAATTAAAATACGATAGTAAATTTTTGAACTGGACCTACCATTTGTTTTTCTGGGGTATAATTTTGTTCAGTGGTTCGCTTTATTTTTTATGTACCCGCAATCTTTACGGGGCCGACTGGTTAAAATTTTTAGGGCCGGTTACGCCAATAGGCGGCATTCTTTTTGTGGCGGGGTGGCTATGCCTGTCAATATCAGCTTTTAAGAAAGCTTAAAAAAATAAAGCAACAGTTTAATTACTCAATAATATTTAGCATATTTACAATACTAAAAAATATATATGAAAAATTCTATCATTCTTTTAAGCAGTGTTTTGTTCTTAGGTTTAGCGTCTTGCAAAACCAAATCAAAAACTACTTCTACATCAACATCTACTTCTACAGCAAGTACAAATACTTCAGATGGAACAGTTACCCCAACTTCCGATCCAACCGTATTTAAAGGCGTTACCGATAAAAGTTGCGCTGTTGAAGTTTCATTCGGAAGTCCGGGATCAGGAATTGATGGTCCGGCTTTAGATAAAGTAACTGCGTTAATTGACAGTAAAAAGCTAAAATCTACTTCAAAAACTACTGGTCGTGAAGGCGAAAGACGTATTTGTTTACCTTTGACCGAATTAAAAGAAAACGAAAAAAAGGACTTTATTGAACAGTTGAAAAAAATAGCAAAAGAAGCTCAATTGGTCTCAGTATCAATAAGATAAAATACGTTAATAACCCAATAAATTGTGGAAAAACGGTCTTTTTAAGGCCGTTTTTTTTTTGTACTTTTGCCCAACTAACAAAACAAAACTATAATGAACGAAATTGGTTTAAAAGCAGATGGTGCCTCAGTTGCGCAACTTGGCCTTTCAAATGTAGAAATGGCTTTTTGGAACCTTCACCCAAGCGAATTGGTTGAAGAAACAATATTAAGAGGAGAGGGAGTTTTAACAGATGTAGGTGCACTTGCAATTGATACCGGAGAATTTACCGGCCGATCGCCAAAAGATAAATTTGTAGTAGTAGACGAAAATACCAAAGACAGCGTTTGGTGGGGCGATGTGAACAACCGTTTTGATTCTGATAAATTTGACCTGTTACACAACCGTTTATTGGCTTACTTAAGTGGCAAAGAAGTTTGGATCCGTGATTCTTACGCCTGCGCTGATCCTAAATACCGCATCAACATTCGTATTGTAAACGAATTTCCTGCACATAATTTATTTGCCAATAATTTATTTTTACGTCCAACCAACGAAGAAATAAAAACCTTTAAACACGACTGGTTAATTATCAATGCACCGGGCTTTAAAGCAGATCCAAAAATCGATGGCACACGCCAACATAATTTTGCGATCCTTAACTTCACTAAAAAAGTTATATTAATTGGTGGCACCGGTTATACCGGCGAAATTAAAAAAGGAATTTTCGCCGTATTAAATTATATTTTACCACACGAAAAAGGTGTGTTACCAATGCACTGTTCTGCAAACATTGGTAAAGATGGCGATACTGCTATTTTCTTTGGTCTTTCAGGAACCGGTAAAACAACGTTAAGTGCCGATCCTAACCGTAAATTAATTGGTGATGATGAACATGGCTGGAGCGATACAGGTGTGTTTAACTTTGAAGGTGGCTGCTATGCAAAATGTGTAGATCTTACAGCCGAAAAAGAACCGCAAATTTTTAACGCAATTAAATTTGGTTCGTTATTAGAGAACATTGATTTTTATCCGGGAACAACAACTGTTGATTACGCGAATATTTCAAAAACAGAAAATACACGCGTAAGTTATCCTGCTAATTATATTGACAATGCAGTAACACCTGCAGTTGGTGATATTCCAAAAAATATTTTCTTTTTAACCTGCGATGCATTTGGTGTGTTACCTCCGATCTCTAAATTAACGCCGGCACAAGCCATGTACCATTTTATTAGTGGTTACACTGCTAAAGTTGCAGGAACAGAAATGGGTATTACTGAGCCAACATTAACGTTCTCGGCTTGTTTTGGAAAAGTGTTTTTACCATTACATCCAACAAAATATGCTGAGTTGTTAGGCGAGAAATTAAAAAAGAACAACGTAAACGTTTGGTTATTAAATACCGGATGGGTTGGTGGTAAATATGGTGTAGGTAGCCGTATTAAATTATCATACACACGTTCATTAATTACAGCTGCGTTAACAGGCGAGTTAGATAAAGTGGAGTATGGTACTACGCCTTACTTCAAATTAAATTTCCCTAAGAGCTGCCCTAATGTTCCTTCAGAGATCTTAGAACCTAAAAATGCATGGAAAGATAAAGAAGCATTTAATCAAACAGCACAAACTTTAGCTTCTTCTTTCGTTAAGAATTTTGAACAATACGCTTCTGCTGCAAACGCTGAAATTTTAGCGGCTGCTCCAAAAGTAGAAGTAACGGTTTAAAAACAATATCAATTATCACAGAATAAAAGATCCTCAGCCTTTGGCTGGGGATCTTTTGTTTTTGGCCTATTGCAAAACCAACAACCATTTTGTATCTTTAATTAAACAATGAATAACAACATCCAAATAGAAAAACCCTGCTCCGAAAATTTCGGCGCCATGAAAAATGTTAGCGGCGGTAAATTTTGTGGTACCTGCCACACAAAGGTTATTGATTTTACAAAAATGAGTCTGGATGAAATTGAAAATTATTTCAAAACTACTCCGGAACAAAAAATTTGTGGACGTTACAATTTAAGGCACACGCAAACAACCATCTTTTCTAATAGCATCAATAAACTCGAGAATTTTCTTTTTAAAACCAGGTTCAGAAAGGTTGCCGTGTGGACCATCTCTATCGCCTTCTTTTTACTGAACAGTTATAAATGCATGGGTAAACGCATCGAACGCCCGCAACCAAAGAAAGATAAGAAAACCGCGCAAAATGTTGTCAGTTCGAAATTAAATCACTTTTAAACAATTGAAGAAATAGAGCTACGTAGCTTAAGCACAAAGATCACAACGCTTTTTTCTTTGTGTGCTTTGCGCCTTCTTAGTGGCCTTTGTGGTTAATCATTTCTTATTATTCACCCATCGGTTGCCACAACTCAATTTTATTTCCTTCAGGATCATAACACCAGGCAAATTTGCCATACGATTCGTTCATCCTGTTCTCATCTAATTTTACACCGGCAGTTTGTAACTGCTCACACAATTTGTCAAGATCGCTCACACGTAAATTGATCATAAATTGCTGATTCATATTACCAAAATAGTTGGTTTCGCTTTTAAAAGGCGCAAAAACAGTTGGGCCTCCTTCTGTTTGCCATGGCTTATAATTTTGCACGGCATTAATACCAAAGTGTTTTTCGTACCAAAGTGCTAAAGCTTTATCATCTTTTGAGCGGAAAAATAGTCCGCCAATTCCTGTTACTAATTTTTCCATTTTTTATATTGTTTGCGTTTGAGCTTTTTCTTTTTTCTTTAAAATAAGGGCACTTACTATTGTAACTAATAATCCTACCGGAAAAACTTCCATGTAAGTAATAAGTACCAAAAAAATAGGGTTTTTATACATTTCTTTGCTGTGCGCAATTTCTGCTATTTGTTTATCCATTTCTGCTTGCGGCAAACCGCTTTGCTTCAATTGTTCCAGCATTTTTGCACTATAGGTTTCCATAAAATCGGTGAGAACGAATTTAAGTTCAAAGATCCAGGTAATAACATAAAAGGTTGAAGCAATTAAAGAAATTAAGATACCCACCTTAAACGCTTTTCCAAACGTAATAACGCCATTGTTGTACTTATCCCTGAAGTTTTTAATGCCCACAAATACAAAAGAAAATGCAACCAACATGGCCGCATAACCCACAAGCATACTGCCGGCGCCGCTAACATTTTTACTAAATAAAAGCATGCTCACAAACATGAAGGTGCTTACAATTACCCCCGCAATGCAGCCAAAAACTAAAACATTCTTTTTCATTTTTTAAAAATTTAAATTGGTTAATATGTCGGCAAAACTAAGGTACAAAAAAGCCTTTTCCTTCATACTAAAGGGTGATTTTAGTGCTATTTTTTAGTTTCACACGAAAGTATGAATTTTTTTAGTGTATGAGATTCAGGCGTTTAGCTTTTTCTATGGCCTGGGTCCTTCTTTTAACATCCAGTTTTTCGAAAAGTTTGGAAGAATGGGTCTTAACCGTGTTTAACGATACAAATAATTTTTCGGCTATCTCGTTATTACTTAATCCTGCCGACATTAACTGTAAAACTTCCAACTCGCGTTTGCTAATGCCAAGTTTTTCAAGTTCGGCCTCATTAAAAACAAAATCAGCGCCGGAGTTTATAAATACCTCTTTTTCTACCTCCACAATTACGGTCTCAATTTTTGGTTTGGCCAGTTTTAATGCGAGCCAAATTCCCAAACCCATAAAAATAACAGCAATGGCGCCAATAAAAATTTCGAAAGAATGACTGATCAGAATAAAACGGTATTCGAGCCATTTAAGGATCAACAATAACAGCGCTAAAGATGCACCGTAAATAATAACGAGTTTATTTTTAGATAAAAAAACCGTGAACATTTGTTTTTAAATCATTTGAAAATCTAATTAATGGATAAAAAAATAACTAGGCTATTTTACAAAACACTTTTTTTGTCTTTGAGGTTCAAAAAAGTAAAAATAATCATTCTATTGTATTATTACTTTTTGACTTGTAATTTTTCCATTTTCGCCGCAAAAGTTTATAAAATAAAGACCTTTCGGTTGTTTCGATAGATCAATATCTAGGTTTTTCGAAGCTGTATTCTGTTCATATACTTTTTCTCCATAGGTATTTACAATAGTAATTTTTGATGTATTTACGTCGGCAGTTGATAGATCAATTGAGAAGTTGCCGTTACATGGATTGGGAAACAAACTAGGGCTACTTGAGTTTTTTCTTTCTAACAGCGATGTGGCCGTACCTAAGTATAAATTGCTTACTTCGGTTGGTGTTAACACGCGATCCCAAATAGCAACATCATCAATTTTTCCAGCCTGTATTTGCACAGGGAAAAATGGCCCCTGACTACCAATTCTAAAAACATCAGTGGGCGCCTGAAATACATTAAACACCGTGTTATCGCTATTATCAAGAACGCCATTAATATAAAGTTTAATACCAAACGGAATGCTATGTGTAACAGTAACGTTGTACCATTGATTTATAGATAGTGAAGCAGTGCTTTGCACGTCGATATATGTAGTTGAAGTTTTTGAATACCATATATCTACTTTGTCGCCAAACATGGCCAAAGCATATGAACCGGTATTATTGGCATCATATTTTGCTAGTATGGTTTGATATTGAGAAGTATTGTCTGATAGATAAAACCAAGCAGAGATCGTACTTTCATCAATATTTAGTGCGGTTCCACAATCTACTTCAACACTTCCGTTAAAAAAATAAGCGGCGTTAGCGTTAGAATATCTATCTGTTGTAAGTGATGCGCCAACTGATGTTCCATTATTTCCCTGTCCACTCTCGTCGTTAGCATTTCCATTAAATGGAAACCACGCTTTTAAATTGTTTGTCGGCACATACGAGGGTATAGTTTGCGCTATTATGCTGTTTAAAAACACAATTGTAGTAGCGACAATAAAAAATAAATGTTTTTTCATGGGGTTTTGCGTAGTCGCCACGGTTGTTTAAGTTTTTATTTGAGAGCTGTTTTTTATGATTTTAGAAATAAAGACATATAAAGATACAATTATATTCTAATTTACAAATTTTTAAATAGGCCAAAATTGCCAATAGTAATTGAACTTTCTTAAAATATTCAGATGTTTTTTTTATCAATTTGATGCAGGGTTTTGTGCTTTAGCAAAATGTGGTTTACGTTTAATATTATAAGGCCACTCTACTGCGTGTACGTATGCGGACGGATTTTAGCTTTATAGTTTGGCGTACAGGTGTTTGAGTTATCGGTGCGCGGGCCAGGCAAAACGCTTTGCGTGGGTAGGGTGAATTGATTTTTTTGTAGAAAGGCAATAAAGGCGCTTGTCGTTTAAAATTCTGTTCTTACAAATAAAAACGAGGAACAGAATTTTTTTACTTTATTAGCCTTTCAAGAAAAATCAAGAGCGGGTGGAAAGATCGTTTTGCCTTGTCTTTTGTTTACTTTTCGACTAAGGAAAAGTAAAGAAAAAGAACTGCGCCAGCGCATTACCGATAGCTATCAGGATTTTGGTTGCTCTCGCACCAGCACGCTCAATGCTTCGCATTGCCGTCATCAAGCAAAAAGTGACGACAGAAATAAAAGTTCAGGAATTATTTAGGGTATTATTTTTTACCTGCAAAATATTTTTTTGCCAAAACACCAAGCACCAGTCCATAAATAATATGCCCTGTAATACTACCTGTAAAAGAAACAGGCGTAATTTTAAACATCATGGCCTGTGTTTGTTCAAAAAAGAAAAGCGTCAACATTAAACCGGTAAAAATAAAGAGACCGTATAAAAGACCTTTTAAGATTAGGTGTTGTTGGTTCTTTAACTGCGAGATCAAAATAAAAAAAGCAACACCCATACCACCACCGTTACCAATGTAACGCCAGGTGTAACCTAACAGCGCATTTTTTTCGTCGCTGTTAGTTATCCAACCACCAATTTTAGGAATAAAATCAGACCAACCTGCAAGTATATAAGGTACACGCGAAAGATCGTATAAAAAAACTGCAATAATGCCGGCAGCAAAACCTGCAATAACTGTTTTGCCAATGGCCGGAAATTTTATGCCTAAAGTAATAAAGGATAATAGCACAGGGATAACTAAAAAGATCAAACATTGTTGCAAAGGTAAAATGCCTAAACAATGTAGGATGATAGAGGTTACCGGAAAAAAACCGCCAAAAGTAAATAACAATGCTAACGATTGTTGTGATAATTTATTGAGCGAACCGGTTTGAGAGAGAGCTTTCATGTTTTCTGTTTCTATTTAGATGATAGAAAGCTGAAAATTCCATAAAATTCGTTAAAGCCTCTGTTTACGGGCTAATGAAGAGAGGCTAAAAGCAGGTTATTCTGCTTTTACCAGTGTTTTAGTAAAGTTTTGTCCGTCGTTCTCTATTAAAATAAAGTATACACCTTCTGGCATTTCTTTTAGCTCAATGTGTTCTGATAAATTAGTTTCCAGAACAATTTCTCCTAAGCTATTGATCAATTTTATTTTTCCGTTACCGTTTTTAATTCCTGAAAAATAAATATGATCTTTTGTTGGGTTGGGATATAAAATAATATCTTCATTGGTTGACACATTTTTAGAAAGTGATGTGATGATCATATTTTCATATGGTCCCATGTCAACTACACTAAATGTAATTCTTGGGTTATTAAGTATATCGTTTAAAGTAACTGAAGCATTGTCTCCAGAATTCATGCAGGGTGAAGGAAAAATTAATTGTAAGCCATCATCAGCAGTCATCCATTTATTATCTGGCCCGGTACCATTTGCAATACTAGAGAATCCCGGATTGGAATTTATGGTAGCTGTACCTGGGCCCGAAATAATGTGCGGTGTTGTTTGCCCTGTCATGTCAATATCGGTATAGGTTGCCTGGAAAGCAGCATTTGCTAAAATAAGAAACTGCGGCCCTGTTCCAGAAGCGGTGTTTCCCCAGAAGATGCAATTTCTAAAATTTGGCGTTGCTGTACCCGAACTTCCTGCACTGGTGTTTAAGCGATCGCATACAATTGCACCGCCATCTACTGCAGTATTATTTACAAAACAACTATTTAAAACAACCGGACTAGCATTACCATTATTGCCGCCCCAGCAATACATACCACCTGCGCGAAAGGCTGCGGTATTATTATAGATAACACAATTGGTTATTATAGGACTTGCATTTCCTGCCACACCAAAATTATCAATACCGCCACCACCGGTTGTTGCCGTATTTGTAGTAATAACACAATTTAAAATTATCGGGCTGGCATTACCTCCCATATAACCATTATTAAAAATTCCTGCACCAAACACCGATTGGTTATTTGTGATAACACAATTGCGAATTGTTGGACTACAAACATTACTTGCCCCACTACCGCCATTATAAATGCCGCCGCCTAAACCAAAGTCAGAACCGGTTGCAGCGCGGTCGTCATTTCCATCGCGAATAATAAATCCATCTATTATTGCTGTGTTATTTAAATTGGAATTAGAAATAACATGATAACTATTATCGCCAATGCCAACCGTTCCTATAGCGCCACTTAAGGTGCTACTTAAACCGGCAGTTAAATTGCGTTGGGTAATTGATGTTTCGGTGCCCGCAAAACTTCCATAAATGATCACATTATTTTTCATGCTAAAAGAAATGCTGCGCGTACTGCTGCTTGTTGTGTAATAAATGCCTGTGGCTACCCAAACTTCATCGCCACTGTTAGCACCGGTAATAGCTATTTGCAACGAAGCAGCAGGAAAGGCGTTCAGCCAGCTGCTGCCATTCATGCTGCCACTGCCGCTTTGTGTAACAAACCGTGTTACAGCATAAAAATTAAATGCAAGGGCTACGAAAATAAAACATAAACAGCGTTTCATGAAAATTGGTTTTTAAAAAAATGGTATATATAAATATACATTTTTTTGCTGAAAAAGACAAAGTGTTATATCACATCGCCAAAATAAATCATAGAAAAAACGGCTGTAAAATAGATCCAGATCAAAGAGAAAACAATATGCACCACGGTCTCAAATCCCTTGCCTTTCCATAATTTAGGTGAGTACACAAAGAACTGAAATAGTAAACGTGCGAACCAGAATAAAAATAAACCAAAAATAACGTGGCTGCCTAATTTGGTAGTTAAAAGATCGTTTGTGCAGCAAACACACAGCAAACCCATTAATAAAACAACAAAAGCAATAAAAAACGTGTGCACGTACATTAACTGTCGGTTAACTAAACTTATTAAGGGCATTTCTTTTTTCCATTTAAAATATTTTGGAAAGATAATGTGCACAAAGGAAAGCGCAATAGACAAATAACCAACGATGTTAAGATGTAGTTCCATGTTTAGACAATACGAAAGTAGAAATAAAAGGTGTTATTTTAAATTCTTTTTCTAAAGTTAAACCTGCCGCTTTAAAGGTCTTTTTCCATGTGGCGGTTGAATGAAAATGAAAAAAGCCAAAGTTGTAAGCCATAAAATTAACGAAGTCGCGCTGATGCTCTACCACAAAAATTTTTCCGCTTGGGTTAAGCGCTTTTTTAAATTGTTCAAAGAACACAATGCGTTCTTGTTCATTTCTAATTTCGTGCGCTGCTAAAATTAAAAAAATAATGTCTGTTGAATTTTCTTTCAGTGGAACAGCAGCGGTACTTATTGTTTGTGTGCCGGGGTAGGGCGGGTAGGCCTTACGGGCACGCTCTATCGACACTTCGGTATGTTTTACCGGATCATAAAAATCAAATACCTGCATAGTAGCACTGGGATATTTTTGCGCGAGCAAAGCACTGGTCTCGTCAAAGCCTGCATTAATAGTCACAATTTGTTTTGGCGAAGAAGCTGCAAGCCAATCTAAGGTGTACAAATTAGAGAGATCGTAAATGTACAACGACACCGCTAATGAGATCAAAATAGCTAAGGCACTTAAGAATAAAAAAATATCTGCAAAAAATTGAACTGATACCGGTAAAAATTGTTTGCCATACTGTAAACCGGCAATGGTAATAATAGCGATCACATAAAATTGCCAGTTAAAGCGCACAATATTTATTACACCCTGAAATGTTGTTCTTTTTATCCCTTCCATTTTTCTATTTTTCCTTTTTTCCAGTAATAGGGTATGTTCTCAATTATAAACGCATTTGCTAAAACCAGCCCTTTAAAATTCTTTTGTTTTAAAAATCCTACTTCCTGTTTTAAAACTTCTACCGCGCGGGGTGTCCAGTTCTCGCGCACACCTTCAATGATCAACACTTCTTTAGTGGCGATATTATACGTAAATGTAAAGGGTAGCGGGCCCGCAAACCTGCGTGCTTCTTTCCAATCGTTAAAGGGCGAATGCTGTGGCAAGGCTACTTCTTCTTTTTCGGCATTTACTTCTACATCTAACGCCGATCTTTTTGAAACAATGCGCGTTATATTTTCTTTTTTTGTAAGTGTAATATCGGTAGTAGTATAATTGTAGTGCGTAAACATATTTCCAAAGAAAGACATTTTGTTTTTGTTGGTCTCTGACTTAATAATGTATAACCCGCGTAAACGTTTACCGCGCAAATCGGTATACCTTACAAAAATGCGGTAGCCCGTCAAAAAAAAATCGTTACCCATAAATTTAGGGAAACCTTTTGGGCGCAGATCTTTTGTTTGCACCATGGCCACGGCCACAAAAGCCCAGGTATCGTTAAAGGTATCCAGCTCTAAACATTCGGGAATTAAATGTTTTAATTCTTCCTTTGGCACGGCGTAGGTTAATACCAGCGAACTTTCAAAAAAAGTTTCTACTGCAAAGGGATGATCTTTTAGGGATAACATAGTGCATTCTAAGGTACGCAATTATGTGTTAGCGACTTTGCTGCGAAGAAAAAATTCATTCACAAAAATAACGCTCATTAAAAGCAGTGCCGGAAATATATTTGCCCTGCCATACAACAACAGGTCGGGGGCTAATGTAATTTCAATAATGTTCATTGTACCTATTATGAGTAGTTGCGTTAAAGCGCATAAACGTGACTTTATGCCGCTTAAGATCCACAGTACCATTAACACTTCCAGTGCGCCAATAATTTTTATGAGTACAAACGAATGGTCATTTCCCAAAATGCGGCCAACAATTTGCTGGTGCCGCGGTACAAAATTCAGGAGCTTGCAAAATAAACCGTTCAACAACCACACCAGGGCAATGGCATAGGTTAATACTTTGTTTACAACGGTTTTGCCCTGCATTATTTCTTTTTTGCTTTTGCCTTCTTTTTTGATTTCGCCGCTTCGTCTGCTAAATTTTCTTTTAGCCTGTACTTTACAATATCTGTTATTAGTTTAACGGGTACTGCTTTATCTATCGGAAATTTAATAGTGCCTTTAGAAACTTCCAAACCTTCCAGTCTGTCTTTAAAAGCAACAATGGCCTTTGTTTTTGGAAAGATAGAATAGTGGTTCTTAAACACCGCGTACCAAATTAGCAGCCCGTGAAATTTTACCGCCGGCATTTGGTAACTTATTACTTCTTCGCCTTTGGGTACTGTTTTTAAGATACAGGTGCGTATGCGTTCTAATATCTCTCTTGCTTTTTCGGGTTGTGCGGCAATGTATTGCTCAACTGTGGTAAATTCCTCTTTTTTCATGATAGTATTTTTTCGTCAGTTCCCTCTACAGGCTCGGGATCAACATCCCTAAGCGTTTACTTCGCAAACGCAAAGGGCTGCATGATTTTGCATAGCTTATAATTACATGTAAAGTTAAACAATGCCGCTTTATTTTAAAAGCCGTTTTGGTGTAGAATTTCCCCAACAATTAGCCTTAAAATCTTACATGTGTAGTAATAATTGGCCAATTAGCTGGTAGGGCGGATGCCAATGCCCGAAATTTGTTGTAACAAAACATGAAGCCATGAACATATACGATTACGCGAAATTAAGCAAAGGTGAAAAAGAAGTAGTAGTAAATAACGATGCACTTTTTTTAGAAGACTACATAGACCGTGAACACATTATTTACGTTTATTATTTGAACGGTTTTTTTATTGAAGTAACAAAACAGAATGACAAGATAATAGATTGTGTGCCTTTTATAAGAGGCTACAAGATCAATAAAAAGAATTTACACGCAATTGAAAAACGAACTATTTTGGTGAACGTTGCTGCCTGACCATCTAAAGCCGCTCAAACGTAAGGTAACTTGCCTTGCCGGCATTACCGCTCACATCTAATAATTTTATTTTAGTGGCGCTTTGTGAAACAACCTGCCAATCTTCATTTAACTCTTTAAAAAAAGTGCTGTTACTAAATTTAAGATCCATTTTTAAATAGCCGCTGTCGGTTCTGGTGCTCCAGGTGCCGCTAATGCTGTTGGTTAAACTAAAGGCATCAACGGTGCTGTTGGTATTAAAACGAAACTCGTAACCAAAGTAATGATCTGTTTTATTGGTATTTTCTTCAGTAAACTCGGTTACCTTCCAGGCACCTTGTGTAATGTTATGATTAATGCTGGAGTTACTTGCCGCCACAACCGTGGGCGAAGCTGCGGAATCTTTTCTACAGGCCATAAAGCTAAGGATGGCCAGGGCTACTACAAATGTTAATTTAATAAGCGTTTTTATCACGATAATAGGGTTTAATATTATCTATGAAGCAATTGTTGTGCCAGTGGGAAACATAGATAGGAAGAGGGGGTCTTAAATAGCCCAGAGGGGGTCTATTGTTTTTGTGCTTGTTTTGTAAAAAAAGCACGGATTACAAATCCGCGCTAACCGTGGGGTTGAACTTTGGTTGTCGATACTATCCTGAGACAGAATTTATTTCCTTTTGTTATTGACGTTTTTTAATTTGACAAGATTAGTAGTTTTTAAAATTCCCTTCTGTAACTCACCTACGTCAGTTTTAGGATTAATTTTTAAAGTTTGAATACGTATTTTGTTTTTTAGGAGCTCTTCAAGCAAAGGTTTATTATTGCATTTAAACATTAAATAATAGAATAGCTTTAAAAGGGTTGTTTGTCTGAGGGTATTTAAATTTATCAATTCAATCACTTCATCAATTAAATCTTTATGGGCGTTAAGATCTAAGTCAATAAGTGTAAAGTATAAAATTAAAAGTTGAAATTGATTATTTTTTGCATCCTTTTTAAGAACTTGAATTTTATCTTTTAAAATTCTTTCAAGATCATTTTGCGCAATTGCATCATAAAAAAATGTTTGTACGATAATTGGCATAAAATTTGTGATCAACTGTACAAGCATCTGTTCTTGTTGCTCGCTTAAAGCTTCTGAGTTTGGTATAACCCCATCTTCTTCTGCTTCATCAATCAATTTAAAACCCATATAACATGCGTTATTCAATATGTAATCAAAAACTTCGCTAACCTGTTTTTCATCCTGAATATTACTATTTCGAAATACCCTAGCTAATATATGCAGCGCTTTTTCTAAATTATTTGAATTATCCTCTATTTTTTCGTAATAATGTTTGACTTTCACTTCTGATTTCTGAATATTAACAGGGTTCATCTCCGCAAGCATTTCATCTTGTTTTTCAACAGTAAAAGTTTTTTTTATTTCAGAGCTTAACTGTTGAACAGGAAGTGAGATATCGTATGCCTCTGAAATTTTTAACATTAATTGCTTATCAATACTTGTTTTGGAGTATTTTTCTTCAACATTTCTAAAAATTGATTTTGTTCTTTTATAGATCTTATCGAGATATTCGCTATTATTTTTTTCAAATCCAGCAAACAATTCTAATTCATTTTTGAATGATAGATAATAATGATCGTCATTAATGATTTTATCACAAAATTCTTTATCATGTGTCATATAAAGTGCTACAAAGTATTCGAACACTCCATTTAATCTAAATGTATAGCTATCATCAAAAGCTTTTCTTAGAATATTCTTTTCAATTACGAGATCGATAACATCCTTTACCTCAATAACAAATCTTTTATTCTTATCCCTATAGAAAGAAGTAAATTCGACAATTTCTGCATAGGTTGCCGTGTAACCTTTATCTATTCTTTCAAATAAAAGAAAATGAGCTAGTTGAGCCAAATATGCTTTGAAGTCGTCAAAATTAATCTTCGAACTTTTATCTAATGCAAGCCTTTTTCGATCTAGTAAATTATCTATGTAAAGTTGGATTAATTCAAAGCTATTGTGAAAATTTGCGTCATTATTTTTTTCAAAAATCCAAAGAAATAATGAAACGGTCCAATAATTGGTTGGTATATTAAGTTGGGTAAAAATTCCAAATATTTTTTCGAGAATTATTTCTTTTTTATCTGTGGTTAATCCAGGCCACTTGTTAGCAAGTAAACGAACTTCTGGCCTAGATATTTCATGTATATATAAATTAGAATAAGTTCTTCCATCAAAAACATATGATGTGAAGGATGCGGCAAGCTTTTCTTCTGTTGCAGCTATAAATGTTACTGTCTCGTTTTCCTCCAAGAATGTATTAATAACTTCATTAAAAGAACTGAAGTTTGGATCATAATTATCGATAAGCAATCGAATTGAGTAAGTGCTTGACAATGACTTAGCCTTTGCAGCACTCATTTCATAATAAAGAGAAATGTTCTTATAAAGCTCAAGAGTTTTTTTAGAACTCTTATATTCCTTAGCATCAATTAGAATAGGTATGGTTTTATGAAGCGTGAAATCAGCGAGGAGGTCTAAAAAAATCTTGTAAAGTATAGAGGTTTTGCCACTTTTGTCTTTACCAAATAAGAGAATGTTTTCTTTGCTTGAAATAAAAGAGCTTATTGTTATATTTCCAGTGTCACTTTTGTTTTCAGCGATTTGAGCCCGTGTTTTATTTTTTAATATTGGATCAGTGAAGAGTTCTATAAACCCTCTGGAACCTTCTTTACTATCGTAAGAAATAAAAAGTTCATTTGCTCTCATTAACTCTTCTTGATATTTTTTTCTTAATGTTTTTTTAAAGTCATTAGCTGCTTTTTTTTGGTCACCGACTGGTATAGAGGTTTTAATTGATTCTTTTGGGTGGAGAAATACACCATCTTGGCGATTATAAAAACGGTTATTTATTTCTATATCGTATGTTTCAACATCGATTTCAATAATAGTGTATCCATTTGTTGTACCATCAAGAGCCAGAGTTGCAGCTGAAGAACAGCAGAATATCCCCTCGTCTGTACAAATTTGAATTGTTTGCTTCTTTTTATGGAGATGACCCGAAAATAATAAATGAAACTCCTTATGTATTAGGTCTTCCATTTCCGAACCATTCCAGTCTTTGAAATCAGAAATTGGATGGTGTAAAAGAATTATTCTAAAATCAGTATTTTTTTTGGTTTCTTCAATTGCTGCTTTCAGCAAAGAAATTGGAAATAATAAATTTCCTCTGTCTGTTTTTGAATCAATAGCTCGCCATGCGGAGTTGATGGTCAAAATACCTATCTTGTGATTATGGTAGTTAGTTTTTCGTATAGTGTATAGGTCAGAAATTAGTTGCTTTTCTGATCCGGAAAATTCATTGTAAAATTCCTCTTGAAATTTATTATAATTTAAAGTGTTTTTTAAACTCTCCTTAAAAGATTTTCCTTCCTGTCTTTTCAAAAATTCTTCGAGCTTTTCTGAATTATCAATCTGTTTAATTTTATCTGTAGTGTCTTCTAATTCTTGATCTCTATAAATGTCGTGATTACCTGGACAGATGAAGATGTTTTGTTTTTTTAGTTTCAACTCTTTTTCCAATCGATTAATCAGTAACTCTTTTGCTGTAATAAAATCCTCATACTTTTTTCCTGAAAAAACTAAGTCACCAGTAAAAAAAAGATAATCTATTTGTGTTTCAGATTTCAAATCTACAACAAGTGCATCGATTATCTTATTTTGATCGTGTTCATGCTTTTTATCGTTTGAATAATGAAAGTCCGTTAAGTGCAATATTTTCATGGTTAATTTCTTATTTTTTCTTTTTTGTTATTAAATACCTTACCCCGACCAAAAATTAGTTTGAGAATTATGTATCCAAAATAAAGCAAAATAAACGACAAAGAATATAGGTAATTTTACCTATTTATTAGAAGTGCTTTTGAAATGAGTAAGCCAAATAAACTACTGAAGTATACCTACTGCTGGAGGTAGGTACTTTTTTGAGGGAACAACGGAAAAGATGTAAAAGCGCTAGTGCCTTTTACAAGGGGTTAAAACTCGTTTTTTTGCCATATTAATTATGGATTTTGGAGTAACTTTTTGGTTGATCAAAAAATAACCAAAAAATCAGGGAATTATCCCTTTAACTCACCAAAATTAAAAAGGAGTCCAAGTGACTCCTTTTTAATTTTTCGAATAATTGTTACATTTAATATGCAACAATTATTTAGCTTAGTAAACCGGTGCGCGGTCTACTACTTCGGCTTTTGGTCCGTTTTCTTTAACAGAAGCAATTCCGTTTTCGCGACTTGAACTGAATGAGTACATCTCACTTGTACCAATAATTTTATTGTTATTGGATACTAAAGTAAAATAAAACTGTCCATTAGTGGCAGTATGCTTCTTGTAATTAGAATCATACGGCGAGTGCGTTCTTACGGACGTTATCCCATCATTACAGCCTTGTCGAGTTACATAGGTTTCGCTAGTAAGAATGATTTCACCATTCTTACCGGTTAGGTTAAAATAGAACTGACCATTTATAGCCTTGTTGACGTAATACTTTGACATAATGTATAGTATTAAATTGTTAGCTATCGTAACTAACACCGTGTAGAAAACCTGATTTGGTTTATGAAGAAAAAAACGTAACTTTGTAACAGCTATGTTAAGGGGCTACGCTCTTTATCTTCAAGACCAGGTGATTCCTACGTTTCACCTGGTTTTATTTTTCTCCATACTTCCCAAAGTTCAAGAACTTCATCCTTTTCTATATGTTTTGGAGAATATTTAATATTTTTTGAGATTAAGTAGACTGTATTATCATCTACTCGAACCTCTTTACACTGGATTCCGTTTTTTGTTACTACAACATAAGTCCGTCGGTCAATAAAATCTAAAGCATTAGCTTTTATTCCAATTACAAGAGAACCATCTTCAATATCTGGTTCCATAGAGTCGCCATCAATTTCAAATGCGCGAGCAATACCAAACGGTTTATATGGTATGTTTACTGTAGGCAATTTAGCTATCCATTCTGAATCACCATATCCAGCAATATAACCGGCACGAGCTTTTATAGGAATTTTTTCAATCTCATATAAAGTCAGCGCTGATTTTAACTTTGGTAATGATGCAATATCTTTGGTAACTAAATCTTCAACTGACACATCAAAGAAGGATGCTAATTTTAATATCTTAAAAATATCTGGTATAACTTTTCCTTGCTCATAAGCGTGATAAGAAGTTCTTCCCTGCAAATCAAGAGCTTTGGACATTTGGTCCAGTGTAAATTGTTTTTGCTCCCGTAAGTATACAAGATTCCTACTGATAAAAGACGGATTATTTTTACGTGATATAGCCACGGCACTAAAGTACAAACTTTAGTACAATTTATGTACGTGGTTTATGAACAAATTATTAATTCATTGATTATCAATGAATTAAAATTAAAATTGTACCTTATCGACCTGTTGATGGTATACTAAAGCATGACAAAGATAATACGAATTATAGCATTTTGTTGCTATAATTCGTAGTATCCCGTTCGCGTGGATTTATAATCCGTGCTAGCTAGAATTTCTACTAAGAAAAATTAAAGAAGAAAAATTTAATCGCCAACAGCAACAACAAGTTTTATTTTTGTTTTGCATTCATCGCAAAAAAAATACACGGTACTACCGTCATACTGCCTAAACATTTTTTGAGAACATGTTGTGCAGTAACGAAATTTCAAGATATAAAAAAGAAAAAGTATCGCACCAGTCTGTGCCAGGTGAAATCCAAAGCTGTAGATAGTGATGACGTTAAGTAAATAAAGGGCTAAAACTATACTAAGAAAAATAACTGCTATAATAAATACTTTTTTAAATTTATCAGGAATGTCAGAATACCTGATCCTTTCACTTATAGGTACTAGTTTTCTTTTTCGTTTAGGTTCATCAATATATTTATCATAAAGCTCTTCTATGTTCATTTGTAAAAAATATATTGAGAGTAAAAAAAGATCTAGATAGCCGCCATCAACAAATTAATATCTTTAAATGGCAGGTTAAAGGCTTCGCCTAAGAACTGGTTGGTTAAAATGCCATTGTAAATATATACGCCGTTGCGCAGGCCCGGGTCTTTACGCACAATGCTGTCAAAGCCACCTTCGTCGCCCATGTTTAAAATAATTTGAGAGAAGATGTTGCTTAAGGCATAAGAGGCAGTACGTGCCACGCGGCTGTTAATGTTGGGTACGCAGTAATGGATAACGCCGTGTTTTCTAAACACCGGTTTGGTATGGTTGGTAACCTGCGAGGTTTCAAACACACCGCCCTGGTCAATACTCACATCAATAATTACAGAGCCGGTCTTCATTTCGCCCACCATGTTTTCGGTTACCACACAAGGCGTGCGGCCACGTGTAGCGCGCAACGCGCCAATGGCCACATCGGCAGAGCGTAAATGTTTTTCTAATACTTTTGGTACAATAACCGAGGTAAATACGCGGCTGCCCAATTGGTTTTGTAATCTTCTTAAACGCGAGGTGCTGTTATCAAATACTTTTACGGTAGCACCTAAACCAATAGCAGCGCGGGCTGCAAATTCGCCCACAGTACCTGCACCAATAATAACCACTTCGGTAGGCGAGATGCCGCTAATGCCACCTAAGATAGAGCCAACGCCGTTGTTAACGTTGCTTAATAATTCTGCTGCAATTAAAATACTGGCACCGCCTGCAATTTCGCCCATGGCGCGTATAACGGGAAAGATGCCGGCCTCATCAATGATAAGATCAAAGGCCACACAGTTTAATTTTTTGGAGATGAGTTTCTTTAAAAAATCCTGTGGCTGCACAGTTAATTGCAAAGCACTAAACAGGGTTTGTTTAGGTTGCATCATTTCAATTTCTTCAAGCGTAGGCGGTGCAATTTTAAAGATCACATCTGCTTTATAAACATCGCTGGGCGAGAGTACAATTTCTGCACCGGCTTCGCTGTAATCGCTGTCTTCAAAGTTGGCGGCTTTACCGGCACCGGTTTCTATAACAATGCGGTGACCGTTATTAATTAACAGGGCAACAGCATCGGGCACCAGGGCCACGCGGTTTTCCTGGAAGGCAATTTCTTTAGGGATGCCGATGTAGAGCTTTCCTTTTTTACGCGCTACTTCCAACATTTCTTCCTGAGGTGCAAAGGCTCCTTTGGTTAAAGAAAATAAAACGTCTTTTGTCATTACCATAATTTCTAAAAAATTATTACTCAGTTAAATTAATAAGCCGGCCCGTTATATCGTGGCGCGTTGCAATCGTCAATATTTCTTTTGCGTGGGCGGTACATCAAGCCAACGCGTAATTCAAATGTGCGGTTACGGAATTTTGTACCATCTTTGCGGTGCGAGAGTACATCGGGGTTCCAGTGGTACTCTACAAAGGCCGAGATCTTTTTTAGGATAGGAAATTCGTAACCCAAACCAACCACACCGCTAAAAAATATTTTTGGAAAAGAGCCTGCAAATGGTGTATAAGCGCTAACGCTGGAGTTAAATAAATAATCGAGCTTAACACCGGGCATTAAATACCAGCGCGATGAAAGACCAAGGGGCGAATAGAATTTTAAATAATTGTTCCACTGTATATACGTGTACTTGTTGGTAGAGAAACCATCGGCACGCAAACCCGATAAAGGGTCGAGCAATTCTTTTTCTTTTGCGCCTTTGTGTGTGTATTCTAATTCGGTTTGCCAGCGCACGTTATCGTAACGTAAAAATTCGGCAAAGATGCCGGCGCCCCAGCTAAAGTATTCGCGTGAGATATGGCTGCGCGGATAGTAATCGGTAATATTGTTTTGATAATTTATAGGATCGTAATCTCTGCGGTCTTGATTGGTGTTCTTGTAATAATGGCACGAGTGGTTAACCGCACCAAAGATGCCAAAACCCCTGAAAAATTGTGCATTTGCTTTTTGTAAGCAGATCAGTAAAAATAATATAAGTACCCTTTTCATTATATGTCTTTGGTCATTTATCCTTTGTCTATAGTCCCTTTTAAACACTAACTGCTTCCGATGTGCCGCTTATTTTTTTAACCAGTCCTTGTAACACTTTACCCGGACCAACCTCAATAAACTGTGTGGCGCCATCTGCTACCATTTGTTGAACGGACTGTGTCCATTTAACCGGTGCTGTTAACTGCGCAACCAAATTTTGTTGTATTTGTTTAGGATCTGACACCGCATTTGCTGTTACATTTTGGTAAACAGGGCAAATAGGCGTGTTAAAGTTGGTGGCTTTAATAGCAGCTTCTAATTCAACACGCGCAGGTTCCATTAAAGGCGAGTGAAAAGCACCGCCAACAGGTAGTACTAATGCGCGTTTGGCGCCGGCTGCTTTTAATTTTTCGCAGGCAATGTTAATACCTTCGGTAGAGCCGGAGATAACTAATTGTCCGGGGCAGTTATAATTGGCTGCAACAACAACGTGTCCGCTTGCTGTAATTTCTGCGCAAATCGTTTCAACTATTTTATCGTCTAAATTTAAGATGGCGGCCATGGTGCTTGGGTTAATTTCGCAG
Organism: Bacteroidia bacterium; assembly: GCA_016787785.1. GTDB lineage: Bacteria > Bacteroidota > Bacteroidia > B-17B0 > Aurantibacillaceae > Aurantibacillus. Next base: position 265,204 of record JAEUTO010000004.1, read on the forward strand.
GCCTTTTGCATGGCAAGGGCGCGTTTGTAAACCAGCTTTAAGGCATCGTCAAAACTCAAACATTTGTTGGCAACCAGGGCCGAGAACTCGCCTAAAGAGTGGCCCGCAACCATATCCGGTTTAAAAGTGGCTTCGTTAACAGCGGCTAAAATTACCGAGTGTAAAAAAATGGCCGGTTGTGTAATTTTGGTTTGTTTAAGTTCTTCTTCGGTACCTGCGAACATGGTATCGGTTATCTTAAAGCCTAAAATGCTGTTGGCTTTTTCAAATAATTCTTTGGCAAGAGGGTTATTATCGTAAAGATCTTTGCCCATTCCTGGAAATTGTGAGCCTTGGCCGGGAAATATGTATGCTTTTTTCATGTTTTTAGTCTAAAAAAGTATAGAATTGTAAATTTAGCAGAATAAAGCGACTAAATCAATTAAGTAAGCGGCCATTAGTTAACGGTGGGTTGTTAGGAAAGTAACAATTTCTCTAGGCACACAGTATCCCCCTTTGGAGGGGGTGCCCGGAGGGCGGGGGAGGGTAACAAAAAAACCCGCAACGTTACCGTGCGGGTTTAGTAAAAGGTGAAAACCTTTAATTATTTAATAGTAGCAACCTTTTTAGCCAATTTTGACTTAAGATTACCAGCTTTATTTTTATGAATTACTGATTTTTTAGCCAATTTATCGATCATGCTCGATACTTTTGGTAAAAGGTCTTGCGCTTCTTTCTTAGAAGTAGCGTTACGTAATTTATTTACCGCATTACGGGTTGTTTTAGCGTAATAACGATTTTCAGTACGTTTAGCATCGTTAGAACGAATGCGTTTGATGGATGATTTATGATTTGCCATTTCTTTAATTTCTTGTTGTGTACCCCAATTTTGGGAAGGCAAATATACGATTTTTTTTGAATATGCAAATGTTAAAAACAATTTTGCTATAAAATCTATTAAAGGTTATTTTTGTAATATGAGGCAGCTGATTCTTGTGGTTATTGGGCTTTTGGTGGGTTTTGCAGGCTTTGCCCAAACGGTTATAACCCAAAAACCCGTTAAGAACCTGGTGCCCAATGGTAGTTTTGAGAATTACCGCCGTAAAACCAACAATATTAAACAGGCCGTGCCATGGCGGCCCATAGCCTCTATCGACTACTATCACAACCCCTTAGATAACGATACTACCGTGCAAAAAGGCGCTTATTCGGGCGATTCCTATGTTGGTTTCCGTTTTCAGAAGCGTTATAAAGAATTTTTGCAGGTAAAACTGGCCGAACCCCTGCACCGCGGCACTGTTTACGAGTTCTCAATGCAGGTGCGCCTTGCTTTTTGGAGCAATGCGGTATTGCGCTCGTTTGGTGTATTAATAAGTAAAGCCGGTTACAGCAAACAAGGTGATGCGGTAAAAGCCAATATGGTAGATTCTATCGGCAAAAAAGGTGGCTTATTCAAAGCGCATGAATGGTTTACCATTAGAGGTTATTATAAAGCAGATGGCGGCGAAAAATACATTACCATTGGCAACTTTGCACCCAAAATAAAAAAAGAATTTGTGCGCATGAATTTATTTAAACTGGGTTATAAAGAGGCTTATTATTTTGTAGATGATATTAAATTAATTAAGAGTCCTGCCTTTGAAGAAAAAGTAGATGTAGAAATTGTTGGCCCAAATTATCATGCTGAACAGGATTCGAGTTTAAATGTGAGCAAGGATATTAAAGTAGGGGATAAAGTAAACTTAAATAATATTTTCTTTGACAACGGTCGTTATTATTTGTTGCCGGAGTCGTACCAGGAATTAAACAAGCTGGTGCAATATCTTTTAAAGAACCCGAGTGTTGAGATCCAAATTAACGGACACAGCGATAGTGGCGGTTTAAATTACAAGAACCAAAAAATGTCGGAGTTGCGCGCCCGCGAGGTGTTTGAATATTTAATTAAAAAAGGCGTGCAAAATAAAATGTACTTTAAAGGTTACGGCAGTACGCAACCCGTTGCCAGTAACGATACAGATGAAGGTAAAGCCAAGAACCGCCGTGTTGAATTTCAAATCATAAAAAAATAACTATGGAGGACGGAAAATTATTGATCGACGATCCCAAAACAATAAAAGCCTGGACCTTTTATGATTGGGCCAATTCTGTTTTTCCATTGGTAATTACGTCTGCTATCTTTCCCAATTTTTACGACGCGGTAACCTCCACAAAAAATGAAGCGGGCGATGTGGTGAGCCATGCCGTTACTTTTTTTGGAAGAGAATTCGAGAACCAGAATATTTATTCTTTCGTTTATGCCTTTGCACTTGCTATAGTAGTGTTGATCTCGCCCATCTTAAGCGGTATTGCCGATTATTTAGGAAATAAAAAACGTTTCCTGCAATTCTTTTGTTATTTGGGATCTATCTCCTGCATGTGTTTGTTTTTCTTTTCGAAAAATAATTTAGAAATGAGTTTTATTCCATTCATCACCGCTACCGTTGGTTTTTGGGGAAGTTTGGTGTATTATAATTCGTACTTACCGGAGATCGCATCAGAAGCCAATCAGGATAAAGTAAGCGCAAGAGGTTTTGCGTTAGGCTATTTTGGAAGCTCGTTGTTACTGATTGTTTGTTTAGCATTGGTGATGACAAAAACATTTCATCACTTGTTGAACACCGATCCAAAACAAGCTATTGATGTAAGGATCTCTTTTTTATTGGTTGGCCTTTGGTGGATGGGCTTTGCGCAATACACGTTTAAACGTTTGCCAAGATTAAACCACAAAGCACATGGTAACGGCAGCGATAAACAAGGATTATTCTCAAAAGGATTTAAAGAATTACGTTCGGTTGCAAAACAAATAAAAGATCTGCCGCAGTTAAAACGTTTTTTAAGCGGTTACTTTTTTTACAACATGGGTGTGCAAACCATTATGGTGGTAGCGGTGTTATTTGCACGTAACGAAATTGTATGGGAAAATGAACAGGCAAAAACAACCTCGTTAATTGTAAGTATTTTAATTATACAGTTTGTTGGTATTGCAGGCTCTTTCTTTTTCTCAAAATTATCGTCACGCATTGGAAACATAAAAGCATTGATGAGCGCTATTTTTATCTGGATCTTTATTTGTGTGTTCACCTACATGGTGGCGCGTTTGCCAATTCATTTTTACATCGTGGCGTTTTTAGTTGGTTTCGTAATGGGTGGTATCCAGGCTTTATCAAGAAGTACCTACAGTAAATTATTACCCGAGACAGAGGACAATACCAGCTTTTTTAGTTTTTACGATGTGATGGAAAAAATGGGCATGATCTTAGGCACCATCACTTTTGGCGTTATAAGCGAAATAGTTGGTGGCATGCGTCCCTCTATTTTATCGCTGATAGGTTATTTTATTTTGGGCTTTATTATTTTGCTCACCATGAAGAAGAACATAGGCGGAAAAACAGTTTAGGTTCCTGATAATTTTTGTTAAGAAAAAAACAATTGCCTGATCTTTGTATTATACCAAATATGCTCAAGAAACTTTTTATCTTTTTTATTCTCTCTACAGGTTTAGTGCATGCGCAATTGCAGTTCAAAGAGCAGGATACCGATCTGGGCACCATTGCCGAGACCTACGAAATAAAAGGCGATGTACTCGTAAAAAACAGTACCGATAAAAAGGTTTTTTTAATGCGCGCCGATGCCGATAAAGGCGTAAAAGTTTTTACCACCAAAAAAACTTTGCTGCCCGGCGATACCTGCTTGATTATTATTTCTTTTTTACCCGAGAGTGCCGGAAAATTTAAAAAGAAGATCAACCTTATTTGCAGCGACAACACAAAACCTTATGAATTAATCGTTTCAGGCAACCTGGGAAAATTAAGAACCGACGATAAACTGGCTTGTTTTTATTTCGGTAACCGCAGAAGCAGTTCTATAAAAACAACAACAGAACCCATTGTTGTAAAAGAGAATACAACAAAAAAAGACAATACCAATAAAATTCCCGATAACTCCAGTACACCAAAAATAGATACCGTTTGGGAAAAGCCACCGGTTATTTTAAAAGAAGAAAGCACAACTGAGCTTTCTGTTTTAGGGTACAAGCCCAACAACATTTTATTTTTGGTGGATGTAAGCAGTTCTATGAAAGATTCTTTGAAATTACCTTTAATGAAAACGGCTTTGCATACGTTAATTGATGCCGTGCGCGAAGTAGACGTTATAACTTTTGTTACTTATGCCGATAGTGTAAAAATAATTAAAGAAGGCATAAAAGGTTCCGACAAAAAACAATTGCACGCGGCAGTAGATGGTTTAAAAGCAAAAGGTTTGACAAAAGGTAACAAAGCAATTTTATTCTCGCAGCAATTGGCGCAAAAACATTTTATTGCAGAAGGAAATAACCAGATCATTATGGCAACCGATGGTAAGTTCCGATTTTACAGCGAAGACCAAAACACCTGGACCCAAAAACAAATGGATAAAAAGATTGTTTTAACTACGGTGGCTTTTGGTAATGATAGAGAAGCGATGAAGAACTTAAAAGAAATTGCAGATAAAGGCGAAGGTTCTTTTATACACATTAAAAAACGTCATGGCAGCGAGGAAAAACTACTGGATGAGGTGAAAGCGAGGAGTAAACGTTGATTAGTCCGGGTTTCGGGTTTCTTGTTCTGTGTATTAAACCTAAGAATTTTAAACCACATAGACACATAGATTTAAAGGTGTTTGTTTAGGTTAAGAGTTAAACATAGGATTTTTCGTCAAAGACGAAAAATTATGTTCGCTTTAGGCGAATAGATTTTTTCTTTTTCCTATATGCCAATGTGTTTAAATTTGTACCTTGATGTTAAAATTTGTAAATTTTGAAAGGAAAAGACAGTGAGTTCGTATATATAATAGAACGCCGAAAAACAGCGCGGCAATAAAACAAAAACCAAATGAAAAAGTTAATTTTATCAGCGATCTTAATAAGCACGTTTGGCCTGGTATCATGTCAAACTGCAGTTAACACAAAAGAAGAACAAAAAATTTCAAATAAAAAAGTTATGGACACGAGCTACAAAAAAACAGACGAAGAGTGGAAAAAAATATTAACCCCCGAACAATATTATGTGTTGCGCCAAAAAGGAACAGAGCGCGCCGGAACGGGTGTATATAACGATCATAAAGAAATAGGTTTTTATACCTGCGCGGGTTGCGGCACCGAATTATTCTCTAACGAACAAAAATTTGACAGCCATTGTGGTTGGCCAAGTTTTGATGGTGAGTTAGGTGGTGGCGACCGCGTATTAAAAGTAAACGATTTTTCGCACGGTATGATCCGTACAGAAATTGTGTGCGCAAAATGCGGCGGCCACTTAGGACATATTTTTGATGATGGTCCAACTTCTACCGGCCAACGTTATTGCGTAAATAGTTTAAGTCTGGGTTTTAAACCGGCTGCGAAGAAATAATTTTTTAGCTATATTAGATGAATGCATTTTCCGATAAATCTTCATCTTTTTGGTAAGGAAATTTCTACACATTATGCTTTAGAGATCATAAGCATTTTTATTGGTGTGCGCTATTACGTTTTTTTGCGAAAGCGAAGTCACGATACTATTAGTGATGTTAATCGCCTCAAGATCTTTGTCGCCGTTTGTTTAGGTGCCCTTTTAGGTTCACGTCTGGTAGGTGTTTTTGAAGATCCCGAACAATTTTTTGCAGCCCCCGATAAATTCCGTTACATATTTAGCAATAAAACAATTGTTGGCGGCTTATTATTTGCTTTGTTTTTTGTAGAGCTTTTTAAACTTAAATTAAAAATTAAAACTTCCAGCGGCGATGTAATGACCTATCCCTTGCTGCTTGCCTTGATCTTAGGGCGTATTGGTTGTTTTTGTGAAGGTCTTGATGATGGTACTATTGGAAGAGCAACTACTTTGTTTACAGGAATAAATTTTGGCGATGGTATTTTACGGCACCCGCTTCCTTTATACGAAATAACATTTTTAAGTTGTCTTTGGTTAGTTATTTATAATCTTGATAAAAAGAAGGTATTAGCCAACGGTTCCAAATTTAAATTGTTTTTGATCAATTACTTTTTTTACCGTTTTTGTATTGAATTTTTGAAAGATAATGAATTCACCATTTTTTATTTAAGCACCATACAAATTGCCTGTTTAATAGGATTAATTTACTATATAAAAACACTTGTTCAACCAAAAACATTATTTTTACGTTATGCCTGAAAGAAGTTGGATCTATTATGACTATACCATTAGTCTCTGTTCAAAATGTTTACGTCGCATTAGCGCTAAAATAGTTTTTGAGAATGATAATGTTTACATGATAAAGAATTGCCCGGAACATGGCATGGAAAAAGTATTGATAGCAACGGACATTGAATATTACAAACGCATTCGTAATTATAATAAACGCAGCGAGATACCATTAAAATTTAATACGCCAACGTTGTATGGTTGTCCTTACGATTGCGGCTTGTGCCCGGATCATGAACAACACTCTTGTTTAACCCTGATTGAAATTACCGACAGATGTAATTTAACCTGCCCAACCTGTTATGCCGAATCGTCGCCACACTTTGGTAATCACAGAACTTTGGATGAGGTAAAAAATATGCTCGATCTTATTGTTGCTAACGAAGGAAACCCCGATGTGGTGCAGATCAGTGGCGGAGAGCCAACCATTCATCCGCAATTTTTTGAAATTTTGGATGAAGCTAAAAAAAGACCGATCAAACATTTGATGTTAAACACAAATGGAATTCGCATTGCAAAAGAAGAAGATTTTGTAAAACGTTTGGCTACGTACATGCCTGATTTCGAAATTTATTTGCAGTGGGATAGTTTTGAAAACAAAGCTTTAAATAAATTACGCGGGGCCGATCTGTTGGATCTTCATTACAAAGCCATGGAGCATTTGAACAAGTATAATCTTTCTACAACACTGGTAGTTACATTACAGCGCGGTGTAAACAATCATGAGATAGGAAAGATAATTGAATATGCTTTAAAACAACCTTGTGTAAGAGGCGTAACTTTTCAACCTGTGCAGGTGGCCGGAAGAAATGATAAGTTCGATCCTTCAACAGAACGTTATACATTAACCGAAGTAAGACGAGACATCTTAGATCAAACCTCCTTTTTTACCGAAGACGATCTTATTCCGGTACCATGTAATCCCGACGCTTTGGTAATGGGTTATGCATTGAAGTTAGAAGGTGAGATAATTCCACTTACAAGATACATTAACCCTGCAGATCTGTTGGATAATTCAAAGAACACTATTGTTTACGAACAGGATGAGCGATTGCACCAACATGTTTTAAAAATGTTTAGCACCGCTAATTCGGTAGAAACAGTTACAGAGGATTTGAAAGAATTGATGTGTTGTTTACCTTTTGTAAAAGCACCGGATCTGGGTTATGATAATTTATTCAGGATCATTATTATGAATTTTATTGACGCCTATAATTTTGATGTAAGAGCGATAAAAAAATCATGCGTACACATTGTACATAAGGATAAAATTATTCCTTTTGAGACCATGAATCTGTTTTACAGGAATGGAAAGGATAAACAATTGGAAGAATTAAGAAAACTTCAGGTTATTTAAATAATTAGTAAATTAGAGTATGGAAAATAATGAAATTATAGACCCCGATAAAAAAACTGCCAAACTAATGGGCATTGTTAACGGTTTGTTGGTGGTTTTGATGGGATTATGCTGTCTTAGTGAAGACCTTGCCGTTTTCGCCTTTATTCTTGGATGTTTGGCCGGAATTTTAAATTTTATCCTAATGATAATCTTTATCGTTCAACGCAAAACGTTTTCATATATAATTTGCATCATAAGCATGTTGCTAATGCCAATTATTGGTTTTGGCTGTTGCGCTTATGGCATAAAGAACCTGGGTTTTTAAAACAAGGCCTGAACCGGTTTATTCTGCAATATCCCTTCAATTTTTTCCATTACTTCGATGGTAAGTAAAGGAAGTATTTCCAATGACGTTATTGTTTCTTTTAATTGTTCTGCTTTAGATGCACCTAAAATAACGGTACTTACATTTGGGTTCTTAGCACACCAGGCAACGCCCAATTTTGGCAGGGTAGTGCCAAGCTCTTTTGCCAAAACATCTAATTTTTTTGTTTTCTCAATACGTGTTGGGTCGCCCAGTGTTCTTTCTTTTAACCAATCCATTCCGTCAATGTGCAAACGGTTATCAGTTGGTACGCCGTTATTATATTTTCCGGTAAGCAAACCACTTGCTAATGGACTCCATATTGTTGTGCCCAAACCAAAATCGCGAAACAATAATAAGTGGTCTTTCTCAATTTTTGTACGCTCGAACATGTTGTACTGCGGTTGCTCCATCGTTGGGCCTATCAAACGGTTCTTCTCTGCAAATAAAAAGGCTGCCATTAATTCATCGTTAGCCCATTCGCTGGTGCCCCAGTATAAAATTTTGCCTTGCTGTATCAATGTATTCATAGCAAGAACAGTTTCTTCGATCGGTGTGTTTTTATCCGGGCGATGACAAAAGAAAAGATCAACATAATCTACCTGCAAACGTTTTAGCGCTGCGTGGCAACCTTCCATAATATGTTTGCGTGACAGACCTGTTTGATTAGGTTTACCATCTTCGTAACCAAAATATACTTTGCTTGAAAGGCAAAAGGAACTACGTGCCCAATTCTTTTTCTTTAAAATTGCACCCATTACTTCTTCCGATTTTCCGCGCGCATAAATTTCGGCGTTATCAAAAAAGTTAACACCGTTATCGTAGGCAATGCTCATTAACTCATCAGCAGTGGTATCACCAATTTGTTTTCCAAAAGTAACCCAGCTCCCGAACGAAAGTGTGCTAACCTGTAATCCTGATCTTCCTAATCTCCTGTATTCCATAAACAATTTTAAAAGCTAAAGGTATTGTAAATTCCGCAAAATAAAAATGAAGCTAGAAATATAAAGTGAACACATAAAGCAGAAGGCCCACACCAACAAGGTAGGCGATCAATATGGTCCAGGCCATTATCTTTGCAATGATCGCCATATCTTCTCCAACATACTTGTCGGGTTGCGCTTTGATCTGTTTAAGTGCTTTTTTAGCTGAATTTATTGCCATAACGAGGATACTTATTAAAAGTAAAAGTATAGCGATCGATAATAAAAAAAGCAGTGTGGAGCCGCCCCAGCTAAAAGCTAAAGTAACAAATAAAATATACGCGAAGAACAAAAACAGAGACAGGATAGAAAGGATGAGGGACAAAATAGAGTTGGGGTGAAGCGTCGTATCTGGGATCGGTTTTTCGGGCGTTACGGTTTCGTTATGGCTCACCGCATTGTCGTCTTCAAAAACATCTTCAGTGCCGTTCGTGTATTTAATTTTTAAAATATCAGATTTTGCTGTTGAGTATAAGGGTCCGTTTAAATGATCGCACTTTTTATATTTTACAACAGTTGCGTTTACCTCTTTAACTTTTGCAACAATTTGTGCGCCGGATCTAAGTGTAATAACATCGCCGCAACTATCGGCACTAATTAAGAACGATCGCCTGGCGGGTAAGCTGTTAAAACTTTTTTCATGATCGGCTGACAAAGTAGCTTCATCATTTTTTGTTGTTATTATTTTTTTGGAGATGAATAGCGTTGTATCTGAATTTTTAGCAACATGGCCTGGTGTTGCATGTGCTTTGTGTTTGGTATGTGCCCAGTCAATATAATAGCCATTGCGGTAACTACGTTTTTTTACCGTGCAGGAAACGATAAAAACAGAGGCGAGCAGATATAGGATTAGGTTTTTCAGATCTTTAATTAATGCACAATTTAGTCAAAAAGAAGCAACTAAGACCCTCTAAAATAAAAAAAGGGAGACCATTGGCCTCCCTTTTTAAAATATACATGTTCGTTTATTTAGTAACAATTATTTTTTGTGAAATTAATTGATGACCGCTATCGCCTACAATAAAATAAATACCGCTGGCTAAATTAGTTACCTGCGCTTTATAATTATTTTGTGCATTTAATGAAATAGTTTTTACAACCTGTCCTAAATTATTTACCAATGATAAGTTCAGATCTGTTTCAGAAGAAATATTAAAATCTCCTTTGCTTGGATTAGGATAAATTTTTATCAATAATGCTTCGCTTGAATTTATTCCTGCAATACCTGTACAGGCCGAAACAGATTGTGTAATGGTTGCTGTTGCAACACAACTATTTGTAGTTCCAGTTACGGTATAAGAAGTAGTGGTTGTTGGAGAAACCGCAATCGCAGTTGTAGTAGCAGTTGTATTCCACGAATAGGTTGTAGCGCCACTTGCAGTTAAAGTTGCAGTTTGGCCCGAGCAAATTAAACTTGCACTTGAACTCGCGGTAACTGTTGGTGTTGGATTAACTGTAAAAGATACAGCTGTGCGTGAAGCTGAAACGCAACCGCCGCTGAAGCCATAAATAATTACCTGTCCGTTACCTGTTTGTACACCTGCCGAAAAACTTGTGCTTGTAAGGGATCCCGTATAAGACGATCCACCGCCGCCACCGCCGCCAGACCATGCACCGCCGCCGCCGCCAGCACCGCCGCCGCCGCCAGCACCACCGTAAAATCCGCCACCGCCGCCGCCGCCGCCCGAACCTGTATAACCAGCGCAACCAAGCATGCCGGCGCCGCCATTACCACCAGTCCCTAAAATACCAACAGTTCCTGTACCACCAGTTGCAGAACAGTTAGAATTCCCTGTACCACCAACACCACCGGTTGATTGATCTCCACCTGTGCCGCCACTACCGCCAGTGCCACAACCTGTGCCCGCTGTTCCCGCACCCGCAATTGCATTTCCGCCAACACCGCCGTTACCACCTGGTCCGCCAACACAGCTGCCCTGAGGACCGCCTGTGCCGCCGCCGCCGCCGCCGGCAACAATAACTCTGTCAGCAAGTGTTATGCCGTTCAGGCGAACGTCTGATGCGCCACCGCCGTTACCGGAAGTATTTGTTCCGCTTACTCCGGCAAGCCCGCCGCCGTTATATCCGTTTTGCCCGCCAACATAAACATTTAATGTTTGTCCGGCAGTTACTGCTAATACGCCTGTAACCATTCCGCCTAAACCACCTGTTCCAATAAGTCCGTTAGTGCCGCTAACACCTTGTGCTCCGCTGGCTTGTATTGTTACAGAAGTTACACCAGCAGGTATAACAAGCTGTTGCATAGCACCAGTATAATTTAAAATTGTACTACCACTTGTTGATGCAGGAACAAATGCTTCTGCATAATAAGTATTTGTAATTACCGGTGCGATCGTATAATTACCACCACTTGTACTCGTGCCCGTTGGTGTGCCACCAATGGCAACTGTGTACCAGTTAATAGAGCTTCCAACCGAAGTAGCGTTTAAACTTGTTGTGGCACCCGCGCACATCACACTTGGCGTGGCGGTTACAAGTGTGGGCACAATACACTGTGCATTGACGGATTGACAGACCGCGGTAATTAAACCGGCTGCGACTAATTTGTAGATGTTTTTCATGGGCTATTTTTTATTTTTTTTTATTTTACTACTATTATTTTTTGTGAAATTGTTTTGTGATCGTTATCGCCTACAATAAAATAAATACCGTTGGCCAAGTTAGTTAGCGGTGCTTTATAATTGTTCTGTGCATTTAAAGAAATAATTTTTACAAGCTGTCCTAAATTATTTACCAGCGATAAGTTCATTTCCTGGTCTCCTGCGATCATAAGGTCGCCTTTGCTTGGATTAGGATAGATTTTAAGTGCAGAGGTTTCGACGGCTGCAAAACTATTTACACCAGTACATGCTGAAACCGATTGTGTAATAGAAGTATTGCCAACACAACCATTAGAGGTGCCGGTAACAGAATAAGAAGTAGTTACTGTTGGAGACACTGCTATAACAGATGTTGTTGCCGTGGTATTCCACGAATAAGTATTGGCGCCACTTGCAGTTAAACTTGCAGTTTGTCCCACACAAATTAAACTTGTATTTGACACAGCCGAAACCGTTGGGTTTGCATTTACAACAACCGTATTAGAAGTTCGCGGACCTTCGCCGCAAGTGTTGGTTGCTGCTGTATAATAGAGATACGTTCCCGGGGTTAACGTTGGTGTTGTTGTAAACATAAAACCTGTTGCTAAAACAACCGTTGATGTAGGTGAATTATACCAATTAAGTGTACCTGTGCCAAACGCAACTAACGTTGCTGAATTGTTTGCGCAGATAGTTTGTGATGCAGGAGTTGAATTTGTTGGAGCTGCAGGAGTAGAACAACCGGCCCATGAGATCTGGCAATAACCACCGGCACCAATACCAAATGGTGAGCCAATGCCATTGCCGCCGCCGCCACCGCCGCCGAATGTTCCGCCGTTAGCAGCAGGATCGGTTGTACTGCAGGTTGAATTTGTAAAACCAGCACCTTTACCACCACTACCTCCGGGAGGACCACCACTTGGTGAACCTGAGCCGCCAGGTGTTAAACAATTTGTTCCATTATATACAGGTGTGTTGCCGCCAGCGAATCCATTTGAAATTGGTCCGCCTGCACCGCCACCGCCACCGCCAAAATAAGTATAGTAGCCACCGCCACCTGCGCCGCCATTTCGGTTAGCAATTGTTCCACCCGAACCAACGCCCCCAAGGCCGCCGCCACCAACCGATGGGTTCGAAACAGAGACACCATTAGCACCACCCGTTGCCGAAATAAATCCACCAACGCTTGTTGTGCCGGCTGCAGAACCTGCACCGCCCGAACCTACTTTTACAGCAAGTGTAGCGCCGGGAGCAACAGAGTAAACGCCTTTAGCATAACCGCCGCCACCGCCGCCGCCGGTGCCGTTACCACCGCCTGAACCACCACCACCAACTATTTCAACAGTGATGGAAGTTACACTAACAGGAACTGTGAATGTAAAACTCCCCGGTGTGGTATATGTTTGAGGACTTGTTTGAGAAAACGAATTACCAATTAAGGCAAAGAAGATTAATGTAGATATTTTTTTCATTTGCTTATGGATTTAATATTTAAATAAATATACTTAAATAAATATCAAAATCCTATCCAGAAATATAAACAGTGTAAAAAGAGATCGGGAAAATAAAATGGCGTTAACTCAACCGGCTTTTTCAATAAATTCAAAAGTGCGATTAAGGATCTTCTCTAAAGTTTCGCCTTGCTCTAACATGTCAACATCTTCCCTTTCATATTTCCACACGATGCGTAAACTTTTTTTATCCTTAACGATCTCTGCGATCGCTCTTATGATCTGTAAAAATATTCTTGTACTGGATGTATTCACATTTTCAAGATCAAATGTGATATTAAGTTTAGCAGGTTTGGTTTTCTTTAATTCCTCTAACCAGTCAAGAATTGGTTGATAAAATTTGTTCACATTCTCGGGGAAAGAACTGCCGGATATCATTAGTAGTTCTCCAGATGCAAGGAAAATGATCTCAGGTGTTTTTTTTGTTGCAGGTATTACCAGGTTTTTCATTCAATTCTTTTTAATGTAGTTAGTAGCAATAATTTTTTGTTTTTACGATGTTTCCTTTCTGTCGTTCAACAATAAAATAGATACCTGTAACTAAATTAGAGAATGAGATCTGGTGTTGGTTGGTTCCGTTAAAAGAGATGGTTTTAAGCTGTTGCCCGTTAATCTGACCTTTATTCTCTTTAAAAAGAATAACGGGTTGTTGAGTTCTGTGATCTTTGGGCGTTAGAGAGGCAAAAATGACATTAATTTGCAGTAAAAAAGCAAATAAAAGAGTACTTATTATTTTTAGATCAAGTTTCATTTCTTCTTAAGCACCCAATGTACAAAAAATAAACGAAAATCATATTTATTTAGGCGTAAAAATGGGGGTTTGTTTGCTGGGATCCGGCTTTTCCGCTTTATCATTTTTGTTCTTTTCATTACGGGCATCAATGTCTTCGATCGTTACCCACTTATCTTTCCGCAATTCAAGAGCATCAAAGGTTCCATCCGGGCCGTAATACTGGAATTGCCCCTCAAGCAAGCTGCCTTGCTGTTTTGGCGCTAAATGGCTGTAAACAATTTGATTCCTTTTGTTATCATATTTAACACTCATGGTAACTTCGCTACTCCATTCAAACATCAAACGCCTCGGATTTTTACGCGGAAATTTAAAAACATCTTTTCCAAAAACGGGGGTTCCATCGGCTTTAAAATATAACACATCAATAAATTTTCGTTGTATGAGTTTATCATTTCCATCCCACGCAATTAATGTATAAAAACCATCGCACTCGATCAAAGAAGTATAAAGCATACCAAACCATTTGTCGGTGGTGCCAATATAAGTTTCAGGATTTTTTATTGTTACAGATCTGTCAGATAATTTAAAATACTCAAAGGCTTCAACGGTCTCATGTTTAAACAAGCCTTTTTTTACGCGCTTACTGTTATTTACCACCAAATAACCAAAAAAAGTATGGGTTCCATCGTCCTTATTTAAGTTCCAGGTAATGAGCTTAAATTTTTTATCCTTTGGACTTAAGATCGAAATGCCTTTTATGCTATCGAAAGGGTACGTTAAAATTTTAGGGTCATCGATAATGGCATCCCAGGCAGCAATTAGTTTTTTATTGGCGTCTATTCTGTCGGCCTCTTTACGGCTGTTAAAACCTTTTTCAATTTTAATTATTTCTTTTTCGGCAAGCCTTAGTTTGGTATACGTTGTATCGTTCTTTTGCGACTGTGCAAATACGTTAATTAAAAGAAAAAAACAGAATATGGTCTTTTTAAACATTAATTTTATAACTGTATATATGATGCAAAGATACAAATATGAAACAATGATGGTTGTTTTTAGGTGGATAAGATTGATTTTTGGGTATTTATTTTTTTGCCTGGCAATTATTTGTGTTATAAATTATAAAACAAGTATTTATTTAATTGAACAGGGCAGGGGACAATTGCAGGTTTTAACGAATAAAGAAAGCATTACTTCTTACCAAAAAAATAATGAGCTAACTGAGCAGGAAAAAAATAATCTTCAGTTGATAGAAAAAATAAAAGCCTACTCTATAGATAGCCTGGGTTATTTGCCTACAAAAAATTTTACAGAAATTTACGATCAAAAAGGTAAAGCAATTTTATGGGTAATAACGGCAAGCGCGCCTTACGCCTTAGATGCTTATGAATGGAAATTTCCTTTAGTTGGAAGAGTTAGTTATAAAGGTTTTTTTAAAAAAGAACTGGCCCAAAAAGAATACAACCATTTGGCGGCAATGGGCTACGATGCCGACCTGCGAAGCGTTTCGGCATGGAGCACTTTAGGTTGGTTCAACGATCCGCTGTTAAGTTCGATGCTACATCGCAGCAAAGGATCGCTTTGCAATTTGTTATTCCACGAATTATTTCACGCTACTTATTACGCGGCCAACAATGTTGAGTTTAATGAAAACGTTGCAAGCTTTATTGCGCATAAAGCAACACTGCAATTTTTGCAAAATGATACCGCCGCACTACAAACGTATCTAAATAATTTTTCAGATAATGCTATCTATACAAGATACATGATAAGACAGGCAAATTATTTAAGGAGCTTTTATCCAACCATTGCCGATAAAAAAAATAAAGATGTTTTAAAGTTAAAGGCCCTCTATACTATTGCAGATAGTATACATCTTTTGCCTTTAAACGACCGAACAAAATTCATGTCAAAAAAAGAAGACATTTTTAAGTACAAGAACGCTTATTTTGTTGATTTTGAACAGTATGATAGCATGCAGGACAGTTTAGACGCGGTTTTTAACAAATTTTATAAAGGTAGCCTTAAAAAATTGGTACAAGATTTGAAGCAAGATAAAACAATCATTAAATTTGGTAACTAAACAAAAACTTTCGTTATGAAAAAATCTACCCTTGTGTGCCTTGCGCTTATTATTTTTTCATTTTCAACAAACGCACAAACCGGTTACGATATTAAATTAAACTTAAAAGGCTGCAAGGATACCTCCATGTACCTTGTTAAATATTTTTTCACCTCCAATTTTATCGTGGATAGCTGTAAAAAAGTAAAGAATGGTAAAATTCAATTTAAAGGTAAAGAAGATCTTGAAAAAGGTGTTTACGCTATTGTAGGTGAGAATAAATCTTCTTTCTATTTTCAAATATTTGTAAATGAGGATAAAAAATTTACGATCTCTTCTGATTTTGCCGATATGGTAAACACCCTAAAGGCCGAAGGAAGTAAAGAGAACGAACTGGCGTTTACCTATATGAAATTTATGACCAACAAAAGCAGAGAATTTGGTAAGGTCATGGAAGAGTCTAAAGGAAGAAAAGACAGCGTTGCTTTTTTGACAGAAAAACAAAAGAGTTTTGGTGAAGAGACCAAAAAATTTGAAGACGATTTTGCTTTAAAGAACAAAGGCAGTTTTATCTTAGACTTCTTAAATCTAAATAAAGAAAAATATCCAACCGAAATACCTAAGGCATCAAACGGACGTCCGGATAGCACTTACCAATACTTTTATTATAAAGCACATTATTTTGACGGCGTGGATCTGAATGACAACCGCATTATTCGCACACCATTTTTTGCCGATCGTGCAAAAAAATATTTCGAGAACGTAATTGTTCAGCATCCGGATACATTTATTGTAGAAATGGATAAATTCTTTGCAAAATGTAATCAGGGCACAGACATTTATAATTCTATGATAGGTTATTTAACTTACAAATTTGAGAATAACAAAACAATGACCTTTGATAATAAAGGTAACACGGTAACTTTTGAAAAAGCCTTTGTACATATTTGCGATAAATATATTATTAGCGGAAAAGCGCCCGGCGTTTACACCGAAGAAACAGTAAAAAAAATAAAAGAGCGTGTGGACATTACACGTAATTTATTAACGGGCGCAAAAGTTCCGGATATACAAATGTTTGACAGCATTGGCGGAAAAGCAATTCGCAAAATGGGTTTTGATACCGCTAAAACAACAGTTAGTATTAGTGATCTTTATAATAAGAATATTGACAGGATAGCGCCATTGTATAAAAGTTTGTACTCGGTTAATGCAAAATATACCATTTTAGTTTTTTGGGCCGAAGATTGTGGTCACTGTCAAACAGAAATGCCTAAGTTAAAAGAAAATTTAGAAGCTATAAAAGGTAAAGTGGATTTTAAAGTATTTGCCGTGCAAACCAAAGGCGATCTGTTTGAGAAGTGGTGTAAATTTATTGTAGATAAGAAATTGGATTTTGTGAATGTGTATGAAGGCATTCCTTTTAATAATTTAAGAGAGAAGTTTGATATTTATGCCACACCGGTAATTTATATTTTAGATAAGGACAAACGTATTAAAGCAAAAAAATTAGGAGCAGAGCAGGTTGTTGAGATCATCAAGATCATGGAAGAGGTTGATAAAAAGAAAAGCTAATAACAAAAATATTAAGTGGACAAAAATAAATTCTTTATGAAAAAAACAATTCTTTTACTCGCAGCAATTTTAACGTTTTCTTTTTCCGCAAAATCGCAGGGTGGTTACGACATTAAATTTAATTTTAAAGGGTGTAAAGATACCCTGATGTATTTGGTAAAGTACACATTCGATCAACAATACATTGCCGATACCTGCAAAAAAGTGAAGAACGGTTTAGTGCAGTTCAAAGGAAAAAAAGATCTTGATAAAGGTGTTTATACTTTAGTTAGCCAGGAAAAATCTATTTATTTCGATTTTTTCATCAATGAAAATCAAAAATTTACGGTTAATACAGATCAAGCTGATATTGTGAACACGTTGAAGTCTGTTGGCAACAAAGAGAACGAACAGTTTTTCTCTTACATTAAATATATAACCAATAAAAATTTAGAGTTCGGAAAGATACGAGAAGCAACAAAAGGAAAAAGCAAAGCCGATAGTGCAAAATATGTGAATGATAAATTAAAGGAACTTAATGCGGATGTAAAAAAGTTTGAAACTGATTTTATGGAAAGTGTTAAGGGAACTTTTGTTTACGATGTATTAAATCTTAAAACAGAAAAAGAACCGAAAGATATTCCAAAAGCAAAAAATGGACGCCCCGATAGTTTGTATCAATACTACTATTACAAGAGCCATTATTTTGATGGTGTTGATTTTAAAGATGAGCGTATCATTCGCACTCCTTTCTTTGACGACCGTATTAAAAAATATTTCGATCAGGTGATCGTGCAGCATCCTGACACTGTTATACAAGAGATAGACAGGATCCTTGAAAAATGCAACGAATGTAATTTGATCTATAATTTATTATTAGGCCATTTTACATACAAATACGAGCAAAGCAAAATTATGGGCTTTGACAAAGTATTTGTGCATCTTGCTGATAAGTACATAATAGGTGGAAAAGCTGTTAAGTGCGGTGTTTACAGCGCAGAGACCGTTTCAAAAATTAAAGACCGTACCGATATTTTACGTAATTTATTACTAGAATCAAAAGTGGCTGAATTGTATATGATAGATACACTTTACGGTAAACAAGTAATGAAGATGGGTTTTGATACAGCTAAAACAAGCAAAAGTGTTACCGATCTTTATTATAAGAATTTAGAGAAGTTAACGCCAATGTTCACTACACTGTATACTATTAAATCAAAGTATACTGTCTTAGCTTTCTGGGCTTCAGATTGCGGCCACTGCCAAACAGAGATGCCGAAATTAAGCGAGAATTTAAAAGACCTTAAAGGAAAAGTTGACTTTAAGGTTTTTGCAGTACAAACAAAAGATGATTTTGAGGCATGGCGTAAATTTATAATTGAAAAGAAACTGGATTTTATAAATGTATTTGATCCGGTACACTTAAATAATTTAAAAGAGCGTTTTGATATTTATTCTACCCCGGTAATTTATATTTTGGATAAGGATAAAAAGATCAAAGCTAAGCGTTTAAGTGCCGATCAGGTGCCGGATATGCTGAAGATGTTGGAGGCAATGGATAAAGCTGCCGCCGGAAAGAAATAACAAATTTTTATTTTGCTGTGCCAGAAGCGACGGCAGTACTGGTAAACGTTAAGAGTTTTCGGTCTTCAGTAGTTTGATATCTTTAATGAGTTTAATAACCTGTACTTTATCGGTTCCGTCGTACATACCGCGAATCCTTCCTTTTTTATCTATGAGTAAAAGTAATTCGCTGTGTAAAAAACCTTCCGGACTCCCGTCTTCTTCTAAAGCATTTACAAGGTAACTTGTTTTTGCAAGATCGTAAATTTCTTTTTTGTTACCGGTTAAAAAATGCCACTTGTCTTTTTTGGCACCGTATACATTGCCGTAAATATTTAATACTTCAACTGTATCATGTAATGGATTAACGGTGTGACAAAGTATTAGCAAAGTATCATCATTTTCAAAAGCTTTTTGTACATCCTTTAAATTTGTGCTCATCTCCGGGCAAATGCTCTGGCAGGTGGCAAAAAAGAAATCGGCTACATAAATTTTATTGGCTACTGTTTTGTTATTTACTGTTTCGCCAAACTGGTTGGTAAAACTAAATTCGCCAATAGTATGGTAAATTGTATCGTTGTTACTCTTTTTCTTTTCACCAAAAACGGGTAATAGAAATTTTTTTTCTTCTGCAGCAGGTTTACAGGCTGAAAAAAAGATAGCAGCACTTATTGCTAATAAACTAAGAGTTTGTTTTAATTTCATTGCTTTGTATCAATTTATTTTTTTCTTCTTTTAAACGTAAATGCTGGTACTCATCTATCAAACGTTTTATCTCAGAAACATAACGGCCGTCGTAATAGCCGCGAATGTTACGGTTAACATCAATCAGTGTAAAAAAACTATAGTCAATGTAATAAGGTTTTTGTAAAAAATAAGAATTGTTCAAACTATCAAAACTGTGTTTGTTCCAGGTGTAAAGAAAAACATTTTTATTTCCGTCGGTCAATTTTTTTAACTCTTCATGTAGTTTTGATCTTCCATTTTCAGACTCGGTTATCAGAACAATAGGAATGTGTTCTATTTTTTGCTTTTTGTAATTGATATATTCCCAAAGCCCCGCCAAACGAAGATCTGTTTTTTTGTATTCTTCTTTAATGAACATAACTACATAAAGAGGATACTTATCCGGCGACAGAGTTATTAGTTCCTGTTTTGAACTATCCTGTGCGTTAAGCGAATAAAACTGATCCGTTACTTTCTGATAAATTGTGTCATTAGCAGCAACAACTTTTCTTGGCCCATAAATTGGTAATTTTTTAGAATTAATGGTGCTGGTCTCTAATATCAACCACATGGTAGAAGGTAGGGCAAGTATTAAAAGTAATAACCACTTTTTGTTTTTCATGCAAATAATTTGCACAAAGATACGCCAGTTAAAGCAAATAAAAAACCCCACTCCGTTAAGAAGCAGGGTTTATTTTTAGTTTAGTTATAATTAGTCAACTAATAATCTTCTTGAAGAAGTTTTGTTGCCTAAAGTAGTTTTTACAATATAGATACCGCTAGAAAGATCGGTGATATTGATATTTTTTTCTAAAAGGGAAGCATTTCCTAATTCGATGGTTTTTACAACTTGCCCAACAGCGTTATAAATTAAAATACTGCCATTGTCGTTATTACTGTTTGAAAGAGACACGTTAAAAGCATCTTTTGCAGGATTAGGGAATACCTGGAAAGTAGCATCAAAGTTCTTATCATTTAAACCGGTTATTAACGCCTGGTTAACCCATGTTTTTCCGGTATATCCTGTTCCCTGATCGTTATAAGAAACGGTCATTAAAGGGAATTTTTGCGAACCATGGTAATAAGCATAATCAATACCTTTTACAGTTAATGTTGTTGGCGGTATGGTAACAACTACTATAACAGTGTTGGTTGTTTTAACTTGTAAGATATTCGTAAAGTTTGTTCCACCCGGTATAGTTAAAGTTCCGGTACCGGAACCAACTGTATTAATTGTACCTGTTAAGTTACCACTTGCAATACCTGAAACCGTACCTGAGTAAGTATCTGTATTTGTGTAACCCATATTAACCGGCCAGATAGCTGCGATAGCAGAACTACCACTATAGTTAAAGGTTAAAGTTGAACTTGCACTTCCCAACAATTCGTAATTGGTTGCAGTTGCTTTCCAGAAATTGTAATTTCCAGCACCCTGATCTTCTACAATTGTGACACCGGCAAAAGCAGAACTTGCTGCTACCGACGCAGGCGTTGTATATGTGCTAAGCGAGGTGTTTGTGTTTGCTGTAAAGGCTTGAAAATTCCAGGTTTGGTTAGTGCCTGTATTTTTTGGTATTACGCCAACAGAATCGTAACCTTTACGTGATTCTGTATTTCCAAGAACAGGCTCATTAAAAGCTTTTGTTAATGTTAACTGCGCATTCGCAAACTGGCTGATGAACAAGCCAGACAATAATGTTAAGTAGATTTTTTTCATGTTCTATTTTTTTATTGGTTTATATTATTCTTTAATTAATTTTTTTGAAGAAGAAGCATTACCAACAGTTGTTTTTACAACATAAAGGCCACTGTTAAGATCTGAAAGGTCTATTTGGTTATTGATGTCGTTAGCATTTCCTAAAGCCACCGTTTTAACTAACTGACCAAGGTTGTTGAATATTTTTACAGAAACATTCTCTGCCTTTTTATTTGACAACACCACATTTAATTTATCTGTTGCCGGGTTTGGATATAAAGAGAAATCAGAACCTAAAGCATTTTCATGAATACCGGTAAATATATTGTTATTAATTCTAACTGTTCCCGAGTTGCTTGTAAAAGCGCCAGATATATCTTGATAGCTAACAGTTACAATTGGAAATTTTTGACTGCTGTGGTAATATTGAAATGTTTTATTAATAAGTGTTGCAGTAGCAACCGGAATTGGTCCTGCAAATAAAGCCACATTTATAGTTTGAGTTGCTGTTACCTGTAATACATTCGTAAAAGTTACTGAACCTGGTAATACAATTGTTCCGGTTCCACTACCTAAAGTATTGATGTTACCGTTAGCAGTTCCGCTAAGACCTGCAGTGGCAGTTTGCACAGTTCCACTTAAGGCGTCGGTTTTATTATACCCCATTACAATTGGCCAAACAGCAGCAATTGCAGAGTTAGCATTTAAGTTAATTGACAAACTTGGTTGCACAATACCTAATAATTCTAATTGAGGAGTTGCCGTTGTTGTGGCTTTCCAATAGGTGTAGCCGGAGTTTCCGTCAAAATCTACAAAAGTAGCAGATGGAAAAGTAGAAGCACTTGGTGTACCTGCAACGGGAACATAACTGCTGGTAGCAACACTGGTGTTGGTAGTTAAGGTAGAAAAATCCCAAAGCGTATTTGGCCCAAAATTATTGTTGATCGCCGCGGTAGTGTCATAGCGCGTAGAAAGATTAAGGTCACCTATAACCGGCTCGTTAAAAGCTTTTGTTAAGGTTAATTGTGCGTTTGAAATTTGCGTGAAGAATAGTCCTGACAAAATAGCAAAGTAGATTTTTTTCATAAGATAGTTTATATTTAAGAGATAAAAATAAGAAAAAAACCTTCCTATCCAACAAAATTATGATAGACGGCCTGATTTTTAAACCACATAGGAAAGATAGAAATAAAAGGATTTAGCTTACCATTTAAGAGTTTAAGAACCAAATAGAAAAAACAAAGGTTCTTTTTAACAATTCCCTATGTTTTCTATGTGGTTAAATTATTTACCGATCTCAATAAAAAGCTTATGGTCTAATGCAAAAGGCCTGATATTTTCTTTTACTTGGCTTAAAAAAGCCGCGCCGTATTTTAAATAAAAACCCGAGAAGTTCTCAAAACGTTCTTGTGGCATTGCGTTTGGAAATAACTTTTGTTTAACGCCGGTTATTTGGTTTATCTCCGTTTCCGATCGTTGTTTTAATGCTTTGTTGGCTTTACCAATTAAAAGATCTACACCATTAATTGTTTTTTGAAGCTCGGCCATTGCAGCTGCATTCAACGTTTTATCAACACCGCTTATTTTTTCAATGAGTCCGTTATATAATTTAGTCAGCTCTTCTTTTTCTTTATCCAATGCAAAAACATTATTTGTTTTTAACTGGTAAGCATTTATTAATTCCTGCGCTTCTTTAAAAAAATCTGTAGGAGTAAAACTTAATTTATCAATTTTATTTTTTGTACCTGCATCAATTACAGTAACAAAATTGCGCGGCATTAATAGAGGAAAAAATACATTTAAAGCATCAAACATTTTTTTGTATTGCAACCAATAAGCGAGCTCACCTGGGCCGCCAATGTAAGCGATGTTAGGTAAGATGCATTGTTGGTAAACTGGCCGCAATACAACATTCGGACTTATTTTTTCGGGATTGTTTTTTATAATGTTCTTTAATTCTTCTTCTGTAAAAGAAAGTTCTGTGCCAACAACAGAAAATTTAGAACCTACTTTTTCAATTCTTCCTCTTAAATTATCTTCAATATAAAAGCAATTAATGGGGCGGGGGTTAACCTGTGTAGTGTAACCTAATTTATTTAAAGCATCTGTGCTTTCTTTTACTTTGCCAAAAGAAATATTTTCAAAGATCTCTTTCTCGAGAGCAGTTTTAAATTGCTGTTTAAATTGCTCGTCGTGCCCATCAGCAACAACTAAGCCATAAGCGCCAAATAATTCATTGGCTAAAAAGCGCGTGGCATCTTTTAACGTGCTGTGGTTCAAATAGGCTTTTTCAAATAAAGAAGATAAATGAACTGCGTTTTCTGTTGTTCCTAAACTTTCTTTTATTAAAACAAAAAGATCTTTTAATTCGTCTGTTTTAAAATCGCCAACAGCCCCGGCTTGTTTGCTTTCCCATTTAAAATTTTTGCCAAATACATTAAAATGGTTCACCTCTTCAAAATCATGATCTTCACTGGCCATCCAGTACACCGGCACAAAATCAAAATCGGGAAATTCTTTTTTTAATTCTTCAGCCAGATTAATAGTAGAAAAGATCTTGTAAATAAAATAAAGTGGTCCTGTAAAAAGACAAAGTTGGTGACCGGTTGTTAGTGTAAAAACATTTTTTTGTTTTAAGCTTTCAATTTTTTTTAATGATAAGGCGGATGAATTATTTACGAGTTTACTTTGTTTAAGTAAGATCTCTGCTAATAAATTTCTATCGAGAGATGGATATGGATTTGTTTTTAATAGATCAGAAAAGCCATTCTTATCCGGATAATTATTATAAAAAGGACTAAGTGTTTCTTTTTTTTCTAAATAATCCATCACTAGCGCGTTAATAGCACCGGATGTTTTGAGGTCAATAGTTTCGGTTTTAAACATTTTTATATTTTGCTTCCAAATGCAAGATCGCCGGCATCGCCCAGGCCGGGAACAATGTATGAATGCGCGGTCAATTCTTCATCAACAGCACCACACCATAACGTGTAATTTGGCGATGGCATGTTTGCTTTTAAATGATCTATCCCCACTTGGCTTGCAACTGCAGTTACAATATGTGTGTGTTTAGGAATGCCTTTTGATAAAAGCGATTTATACGTTAATACCATTGATGCACCTGTGGCCAACATGGGATCGCATAAAATAAGTGTTTTGTCGGTAAGGTCGGGGCAGGCAACGTATTCTAAAATAATTTCAAATGTGTTGTTCTTGTGATGACGGCGATACGCACTTATAAAAGCGTTCTGTGCTTTATCAAAATAATTTAGTAAACCTAAATGTAAAGGCAAACCGGCCCTTAAAATTGTGCCAATAACAGGTTGTTCTGCTAAAGCCTGTGTTTCTGCAACACCTAACGACGTAGTTGTTTGAACAGAATTATAAGCCAGCGTTTTACTTATTTCGTAAGCAAAGATCTCGCCCATGCGTTCAAGATTCCTTCTAAAACGCATACTGTCTTTTTGTATTTCAATATCCCTTAATTCTAAAATATATTGATTAAAAATAGAATTTTTGTCTGCTAGGTTATGTATCATGGTGCTTTATTTTGAGAGAGTGATTGTAAGATTTTTTTCTGCCTGGTATGAAACCTTATCGAAAATTTCGATAGGATATTTATAATCTTTAAAGCCCGGAGACTCGACAAGAATGGTGTATTTACCCGGAGGGAGAATAATGATAAAACGGCCAGTTGACGGATTAGGAAGATAATTCCCCACGATCTCATTTGTAATTGTATTGTTAACAGAAATAAACGAATCTCTGAATTCAATTTTATCTAACGAATCTTTAGCCGCTAATTCACCAATTAAAACAGTGTAATCCATTTCAACATCGTTGAACGAAACGCGGTAAATATCAAAATCACCATTACCACCGCCGCGTAAAGAACTTACGTAACCGTAACGTCCGTTCTTTGAAATTCTAAAATTAAGATCGTCGTACGACGTGTTTAGTGGGTAGCCCATGTTTTTTACGTCACCGTCAAAAGAAGTTCCTTCTTCGTTAACCGAAACTTTAAAAATATCGTAACCACCCATACTACTATGGCCCTTGCTACTGAAATATAAAATATTTGCCGCAGGAGAAAGGTTTGGAAAATCTTCATCAAATGGTGTATTGATCTTTGGTCCTAAATTTTTTGCTTCGCTCCATTTACCGTTTGGTAATTTTAAACAACTGTAAAGATCTGTTCCACCAAAACCACCTTTGCGGTTGCTTGCAAAATAAATAAGTTTACCCTCGTTGTCCATGGTTGCTGCAATTACGTCGCCACTTCCATTTATAGTTGGGGGTAGCTCTTCTAATTTAGAGAACAATCCACCGGGCAATAATGTTGAGAGATATAATTTTCCTTTGCCGGTTAAACTTGGTTTGTTTATCAGTAAAATGTTTCCTTTTGCATTCATACCAATAACTTCTTCTACAGAATTACCGGTGCAAATTGGTTTGCCAATAACTTCGGCTGTGGCATATTCACCATTAATAACTTTTGTAATGTAAATTGAATTTAAAAAAGTACCGTTCAATGTTTTTGTCACCTCTTTATCTAATGGGCGTTTAGAGTTAAACACCATATAAGCTTCGTTCTCATTTACAAAAGGATAGTAATCCGCAAAAGGCGAGTTAACTGTTTTGCCAAGATTTTGAAAAACTACATCAATAGGAAATTTAATTAACTCTTTAGCATTGATGCAATGTTGGATTTGTTGATCGGCCTCTTTCAAATTTGACTCGCTGCCTTTACCATTCTTCTGAAATTTTTCAAATGCGGCTATGGCCTCGTCAAACCTGTTTGCATATTGATAAGATCTGCCCAACAAATAATCTGCGTTAGGGTTGTGTTTTTCGCTACGAACAACATTTTCTAAATAAGGAACTGCTTTTGCTTTGTTGATGTTTGTATTTAAATAACAAACGGCAGTATTGTAATTATAATTCTCGTTCTTTGGGTCGATAGCTACTAATTGTAAAAAATCTTCAAGCGCCTCTTCATAATCTTCTACTTTTAATCTGGCTTCACCTTCGGTAACCAAAGCTTTAACATCTTTATCTTTTTGCGCGAAATTTTTCGTGCAGGTGAAAATTAAAAATAATATGACAAATTTTTTAAAATGCATTTTATTTATTTTTGATCTTTAACAACGTTCAATTATTACAGCATATCCCTGGCCAACACCAATACACATAGTTACCAAAGCAAATTTTTTATTGTGTAATTGAAGATCTATAGCTGCCGAATTTAAAATACGCGCGCCACTCATTCCTAACGGATGACCAATTGCAATTGCACCGCCATTAATATTAATTCGCTCGTCGTTATCTGCTAATCCCCATGTGCGAGTACAAGCTAAACCCTGCGCAGCAAATGCTTCATTCAATTCAATAAGATCAATATCTTTAAACGTTAAACCCGCACGCTTTAATGCTTTGTTGGCCGCTTCAACCGGACCAATACCCATAATGCGCGGCTCTACACCAACAACAGCACTTGAAACAATTCTTGCCAAAGGCTTTAAATTATTTTTCTTCATTCCTTCTTCACTTGCTAGTAATAGTGCAGCGGCTCCATCATTTAATCCGCTGGCATTTCCCGCTGTAACCGTACCATCTTTTTTAAATGAGGGCTTTAAATTAGATAAACCTTCAAGTGTGGTTTTTGTTTTAGCGAATTCATCTTTTGAGAAAATAATTGGATCACCTTTTTTTTGCGGGATCTCTAAAGCAACTATTTCTTTCTCGAAACGTTTATTTTCTGATGCCTTTGCAAATTTTTGCTGGCTCCAAAAAGCAAATTTATCCTGATCTGCACGATTGATGTTATATTTTTCGGCTACATTCTCTGCAGTTTCGCCCATAGCATCAACGCCAAACAATTGTTTCATTTTTGGATTGATAAAACGCCATCCAAAACTACTGTCAAATAATTGTTGATCGCGCCCAAAAGCAGATGAGGCTTTACTCATTACCAAAGGGCCGCGTGTCATATTCTCAACACCACCCGATATCATTAATTCTTCATCGCCAACTTGTATTGCTCTTGCTGCATCAATGCTTGCGCTTAGTCCGCTTGCACATAAACGGTTAACGGTTTGGCCCGGCACTGTGATTGGTAAACCGGCTAATAACGCTGCCATGCGTGCAACGTTGCGGTTATCTTCGCCTGCCTGATTAGCGCACCCTAAAATAACATCGCCAACAGAATTAAAATTAACTGCCGGGTTTTTTTTCATTAACTCTTTTAAAACAAAAGCGGCGAGGTCATCAGTTCTTACTGTTGATAAAGTACCACCAAAATTTCCGATAGCTGTTCTAACCCCGTTAATTATATAAGCCTGTTGCATAAAATAAACTACGTTTTAAGATAGTAAATGTAATTATATTATTGTTTTAATTATGAAAAAATTGGGTTATATTTACTTAAAAGAAACAACGAAATGAGAAAATTTAGCATTATTCTTTTAGTTTTAATAAACACTACTTTTTTTGCACAAACTGCAGCGCCGCAGTTAATTAACTATCAGGGTGTGGCAAGAGATGCGTCGGGTAACCCAATTATTGGGCCAATAGGAGTAAGATTTCACATACACCAATCAACACCAACCGGAAGTATAGTTTTTACGGAGGTGCATTCGCCAACAACTAATGCTTACGGTATATTTAATGTTAAGATAGGATCAAACAATCCATCACAATTTACTTCAATAACCTGGGGGACAGATGATTATTTTTTAGAAGTTCAGATGGATCCTACAGGGGCAACATCATATTCGTCAATTGGTAACCAACAATTAGTAAGCGTGCCTTATGCTTTATATGCTAAGAACGCCGGTAACTCTGCTTCATATAATGCGGGTTCAAATGTAACGTTTACCGGTCCGGCAAATAATCCAACAATTAATTCCAACCCGAATTTAAGTTTATCAGGAAATGTTTTGAGTATCAGTGGATCTGGTTCTCCGGTTACTTTGCCAAGCTATTTAGCAGGTTCCAATGTAACGCTTACCCCATCGGGGAGTAATTATATTATCAATGCCGCGGGAGCAGCAACATCTACTGTCTTACCCTATAGCTTAACTGTAAACTCACCGCATAACGTAACGGCCGGGCCATCGGCAAGTTTAACAATTGTTGCACCAAACATTTCAGTAACGGGCGGTGGCGCTACTGTAACCGGAAATGTGTTGCCAAATTATTCCATTAATATTCCAACAGTTGTAGTAACGCCAACTACGGGTGGTTTAATTTTTACGCAAAACGGAAATACTTCCACAGTTGCAGTTGGTGGCAATGGTCAATGGACAAATACCGGACCAATAGTTCATTTAGTTACAGGTTCAAATAATGTTGGTATTGGTACAACTAATTCTACCGCTAAATTAACGGTAACAACAAACATAGCAATAGATGCTATTTTAGCTCAATCTGCCGGAGCAAATGGCATATTAGCTCAAAGTGTTTCAAGTGGCACTGCCGATGCAGGTGTTTATGGTACTAATAACGGAGCGGGTTTTGGTTTGCGTGGTGAAACAATTAGCACAAATACCAACGTTGCCGCAGTACTTGGGGTTAATAATGGAACAGGCGGTGGTAATGGAATAATTGGCATAACTAATTCCTCAAACCCTTCATCAAATGGTGTATATGGAAGAAATAATAATGTTGGTGCTGGAGTTTCTGGAGAGAATTTGCAGGGAACAAGTTCTATTGCCGCTCACGGTGTAAAAGGCGTAACTAATAGCACCGGTGCACAAGCGGCAGGAGTGTTTGGCGAAAATAAAAATATTGGTGCCGGTGTTTACGGTATAAATAATTATACTCTATCAGCTAATTCAAACGCCCATGGTGTATATGGTAAAACAAGTAATTCTGATGTAGCAGCTGCAGGCGTTTACGGCATTAATAGCGGCATAGGAAATGGCGTGTTTGGGCAAACTGGCTCGGCGGCTACAAATGCATATGGCGTTTACGGAAAAAGTGTTGGCAGCGGTGATGGTGTGCACGGCGAAACGAGTTCGCCAAACGTTACAGTGGCTGGGGTTAGTGGATTAAATACCGGAACGGGTGTTGCGTTAAAAGGAAGTCTGCCTTCAGCTTCTGTTGCAGGTTCTTCAAATGTTGCGATGTTGTTAGAGAATGGCCACATAAAAGCAACCAGTACAGCAAATGCAATAAGTTCGTTTAGTGTTTCATTCAGCCTCTCAGCAACACATAACATTGTACCCAATGCAGGAAACAATGATGTAAGAGGTGTTGTAACCTATACCACTAATCAAACAGCCCCGGCGCCGGCTGGCACTTACGTAAATATCAATACAACATTTAGTAAGATCTATAGCTCGCCACCGGTTGTTGTAATAAGTTGTATGAATGCTAATTTACAGGGATGGGAACTACAGCTGGCCCAGATAAATAGTTCGTTCTTTGCTGTGAGGGCTGTAAATAACAGTGGCGGCCCTGCTTCGCCTCCTGCTAATATTACTTTTTCATATATAGTGATCGAATAATTTTTTAGTCGGGTTTTATTTCTTCTTTATGTTTGCTGTTATTCGTATAAACTTCATCCACATCATCTTCGTCCTCTTTTAACTCTACATTTTTTTCCTTCTCTAAATTTACATTTACAATAACTGCGGGAGCTGTTGGTTGCGATATCCAGGCACCACCATTATAAAACACGTAATGATTCCTCCAGTTATCCCAGTAAAAATTATATCTTGGAAAATAAACCCAACGGCGACTGTATGCATACTTTGGGCGCCAGTGCGGATGATACACTACTACTTTAGCAGGCCGGTAATGGCTGCGCTTAACAACAACAACTTTTTTATTGCCGTGATGATGATGATGACCATGGCCTTTACCTTTTTGACCAAAAAATGCTGTACTAATAAATAAAGATAAAATAATGGCGATGAATTTAATTGCTTTCATACGTAGTTTTTATTGTAAGACAACAAAAGCAGGAAAAGGTTTAACCGGTATTACCAGCTTTTAGATGTTTTATAAACGATACCTTTAAAAAGCGCAACAATTTTTGTTGGATCGTTCTTTAAGAATATAGATATTTTGTAATGCCCTAATTTTTCGGTTTCAGTTTCACAAAAACCATCTGCAACTATTTCATCATTTTCTTTTAAGCTAATAATGTGTGAAATGGAAGTTTCTATACTAACACTTTTTCTGCCTTTGGAGTTAGAAGCAAATGCTAACGCGCTATCTGCCAAAGAATAGGTAATGCCGCCATGTGCAATTCCAAAGCCATTTAGCATATCTTTTCTAACAATTAAACTTAGTTTGCAGGCGCCTTCTTTTTGTTCTAAAATTTTAATTCCTAACCATTGACTAAAAAGATCGTTTTTCATCATGGTATTTACAATTTCAGAATGATCCATAAGAATTACATTTTTGCTTTCCAGGGAATTTCGTTCGCTTTTTTATCAAAGGTTATCCAGCGCGATAACATGAATAGATAATCAGACAAACGATTTAAATATTTTGCATGGATCTCTTCTACTTTTTCGTTCTCCGCCAGGCGCAACACTGCTCTCTCGGCTCTGCGACAAACACAGCGGGCAATATGACAATAAGAAACATGAACGTGGCCGCCCGGTAAAACAAAAGATCTCATTTCGGGTACTTGTTCGTTAATTGTATCAATGGCTTTTTCTAATGCAATAACATCTTCTTCGAAGATCGGAGGTAATTGCATTTTACTTTTTTCAGGATCGGCTGCAAGATGCGAGCCAATTGTAAAAAGCCTATCTTGTATAGAAATTAAGAGATCAAAGGTAGTTTTGTCTTCAATAACATCGCGCAATAAACCTATGTGCGAGTTTAACTCATCAACTGTTCCGTATGCCTCGATCCTTACATGTTGCTTTGGAAGTCTTGTGCCGCCAATTAAGGAGGTTTGTCCTTTATCGCCGGTTTTTGTGTAGATCTTAAAAGCCATGTGTTGCTATTTAAAAAGTAAGACTTAAATTAATATTTGGCATTATCGGCAATTGGTTAATGCGAGAGAAAGTAAAACGGTCAACATAAAAAATATTTTCGCGGTTATAAATATTTGTTGCTCCTGCGTTAATTTCAAAAGTTGTTTTTTCGCTCCAGTTATATTTATATTTTATACCAATATCAAAACGGTGATAATCCGGCAAACGCCCACCATTTAAGGTGCCGGGAATGTAGTTTAATGTACCGTTAGCAGTGTTTAAATTGTAATTAATATTACCCGCAGGGTTTAACTGATTAATAAAACCTTGTGTTTGCGTAAAAGGAAAACCTGTACCGTAATTCCAACGGGCGTTAACTTCCCATTGCTTCTTTTTACCAAAATTGTAAGATGATACTAAATTTACATTATGGCGGCGATCAAAATTTGGTGGATAATTCGTTACAACACCGCTTGCATTATTTCCGATCCAACGGTCGTTAAATGTAAGTGAGTATACTGCCCAAAAGTAAAAACGTTTTTTGTCGTATTTTAAAACTACGTCAAACCCACGTCCACGGCCTTGTTCTATCACAAAATTCTTTTTGTATTCATCTGGGCGGTAGGCATTAACATCATTATCATCAAAAATTTTCTCGCGGTTAACATTAATTACCTGGTTAAAATTCTTTTGGTAAACCTCCACATTCAATTCAAAATGTTTAAAAAGATCAAATTCAAATCCACCAACTATGTGCGTGGCTTTTTGAACAGAAGAGTTAACGGTTTTAGTGGCACCTTTGTAATCGATATATGTTTTAGAGATCTGATCGTTCTCAGGCGAGTTAATAAAACCGTAAAACAGATTTACAATATCCCTATCGCTATTTGCACTTAAAAGTGTTTGGCTATATAATCCACCCGCACCTTTAAAACGTATTTTTGGTGTGACATTTACCTTAATAGACGCACGAGGTTCAGGAGAGAATACGGCAAGTGTTGCATAATACTGTAAACGAATGCTCGGTTCAAAAACAATGCGTTTCTTCTTATCAATGAATTTATGTTTTAAAAAGCCGGCAACATCAATTGTAGAACGACTCATTTTTATTACCGCGTAATAAGGGTTTTGAATTTCGTAATTGGTATTTGTAATAACGCCTTCAAAGCCAAACCTTAATTCCTGACGACCAATGAATTTTACAAAATTAAAACCCGTGTTAACACCGCTCACGTCGCTTTTTTTAGAATCGGTTTCAAGTGTAGGGTTCTTAAAATTTACATTGTATTTTGAGTAGGCAAAAACACCTTCAATTAATAAATTACTTGATTGCGGTACAAGTACAAAATTTGTTCCAACGCCGGTGTTTTTCCAATCAAAAGAAGCCGTTTCGCTATAATTTACCTTATCGCTAAAGTTAAAGCCAAACATACTGAATTTACTTCCACCCGTTGAATTAATAGAGGCTTTGCCATAAAGATCGGTGTAATAAAATGGCAAGCCATTTGGGTTGGCATATGAATAAAGTAATTTTGAAGTTTGTGGTAAATAAGAATGTTTTGCAGAAAGTAAAAAAGAAGCGCTTGTATTTCCTTCATCTTTAAGTTTTACAATAGGACCCTCTAAGGTTGCTTTAGCACCAAAAGTAGAAGCAGCTATTTTGCCGCTTATGCGTTTTTTATTTCCATCGCGTGTTGTAACATCCATAATAGAAGAGGTTCTGCCACCGTACTCGGCACCAAAACCAGCGCTGTATACAGATGCATTCTTCATAATATCGTTATCAAAAACAGAGAACAATCCGATAGAGTGAAAAGGATTATAAACAATAAGTCCGTCAAGCAATACTTTATTTTGAACAGGTAATCCACCACGTATGTATAATTGCCCGCCCTGGTCACCTGTAAAAATCACACCCGGTAATACCTGTAAGTATTGAGCAATATCAGGCTCGCCCACAGATGGTAATTTGCTAATAATAATAGGATCAATTTTTTGCACAGCCACAGTGGTGTTCTCAACTTTATCTACGGCTGTGGTAGAGATCTCGACCTCTTCTAATTTAATACCGCCTTTTACTGAAAAGAATTTTTTTGTAATTACATCGCCAGCTTTAACGGTGATGGTTTCGCTAATAGTATCAAAATCAAGATTGGTTACAATGATCTTATATTCTCCCGGTGGCACACGCGTAATGGTAAAGAATCCATTAAGATCGGTATTTGCGCCAATGGTAGTGCCTTTAAAATAAACATTACTAAAGGGTACTGGCTCGCCATTTGCTTTATCGTAAACAAAACCTTTCACAAGACCTGTTGTTTGAGAAAAAACACCAAAAGCCGATAGAAAGAAAATAACTAAAAGGTTTATTTTTTTAAGATGTTTGATATGCGCCATAAATAAGTTCCGTTTTAAAGCAAAATTAGATCGTAAATGTAATTAATATTAAGTTAAGGTAATGACCATCAATGAGTTTTTTGATAAGTGGTAGAATTAGCCATTTGACCTGCAAATCTTACATCCGTATGTTTTTTTCACTGAAATTAACATTAGGGATAAAACGGTTAATTACATTTGGTAAATGGTTTTGAAACAGGAGCCTCTTTGGTTTAAAAAGCCAAAAATAGCACTTTGTCTAAATCATTTTAAATTTTATTAACTTTTGAGCGTAAAAACTTGATTAAACAAAAAAATTGATTTACATTTAATTAAAATTACAGAGTATGAAAAGAATATTTATTTTACTATTTAGTGTGTTTGCATTTGTAACATCTAAAGCTCAATCTTATACATGGACCAATGCGGATGCGGATAACGATTTCGAAAATCCTAATAACTGGAATCCAACGCCTCTTTTTGGCTATCCATCATTTGGTGAAACGGCAGTTTTTGACGGTGCTTCTTCAAACGGTAATTGTATTATGCCGAATGATGAAGATTTTACCACATTAAGCATGCTTTCCAGTTATACAGGCTCCGTAGATGCTTCAGGTGTTATACTAACATTAGTAAGTATTAGTTTGCAAGGAGGTACTTTGGTTTCCCCATCGTCAACCCTGCACGTTTCCGGAAACTTGGTTAAATCTGCGGGTGCAGCTTATTTAACAACGCCAAGTAGCTGGTTAGATTATAATCTGACGTCTACAACCCAAAGAAGTATTGTTGGTAATTTTAGTTTCGCAAATCTGGAGGTTACTACTACAGGAACCGGCAACAGGAGCTTAAACTTTGGAGCGAGTACCGCTACGACTACAAATTTATTTTTTACTGGCGCTACCAACCCTATGGCTTATAAAGGTGCAATTAATGTTAGCAGTATGTTGACCATTTCAGGCACAACTAACGTAGCGGCACCAAGTAATACTGGAAGCGTTATTTTTGTTGGCGCAGGATCAAAAACCATTACAGGTAACGCTAGTGCCGTTAATAATCCAATAGGCAGCATTCGTTTTAATACATCGGGTAACCTTACTATGACAGGTAACGTGAATATTACCGGTACTTGGAGCGTAACCGCTTTGGGTGGTTTAACGGCTGGTACCTCTGTGGTAAATATGATGGGTGGTACCGTTACAGCTGGAAACACTGCAACAACTCAAGCCCTGTTTGATAATTTAACAACCACCACAGGCAGTACAACGGTATTGTCTAATAATTCTTTTATAGGTTTTAATGGTAACTTAACTAATAACGGATCTATAACGGCAAACAACGCTTTATTAAGAATGAACGGTGCTACTCAATCTATCACCGGAACAAGTTTAACGCTTAACGCACTTGAAGCAAACGGTGCAGGAAATAAAACAATAGGTACTGCAATTAATATTAATGATTCTCTAAAGATCTCTGCCGCAGCAGCTGTGGCAAGCGGTGGTAACATAACTCTAAAAGCTACCAGCGCTGTAAAAGGCAGAATAGCGCAGATCGCTGCGGGTGGCTCTATTACAGGAAATGTAACGGTTGAAAATTTTATATTGGGTGGCAACACCGGTTGGGCTTTGTTAGGATCTGCGGGTGTTAGCGGTATGACCATGAACGATTGGTACGACGATTTTCCAATGGCTATTGAAGGTTCTGCCACAGATGTAACTTCTGCCGGTGGTTATTTTGAATCGGTACAAGGTTGGAACGAAGGTGACGCATATGGATACGATACAACAATTACTATTGGAACGGCTTTAACTCCTGGAAAAGGTTTCTGGACCTATTTAGGTACTGGTCCTTCAACTACTTCTGACATTACAATTGATCTTGTTGGATCGCCCGTAACAGGTGGTTTACCAATTAACTTAACTAATTCTGCTCAAAGCGGTACTTGTTTAATTGCAAACCCTTACGCATCGCCAATTCGTTGGACATTATTAAGGAACGGAAATTTACAGGTTACAAACGCTATTTATATTTATAATGCCGATGGGCCATACGCAACATTTGTAAACGGTTTTGGAACAAATGGCGGTACGGATTTTATTCCTGCCGGACAAGGTTTTTATGTTGAAGCACTTTCAAATACAAGTTTAAATGCACAAGAATCAAACAAGGTTTCGAGTGCAACGCAAGTAATGAAAACAAACAATGCCAGCAACATTGCTAATTACGGTTTACCAATTAAATTGCAAATTCAAGGTTTTAGTGGAGATTATGATGAAACAGGAATTCGTTTCCACGGTTCAGCTACAAATGCCTATGATATTGAGTGGGATGCCCGCAAGATCTTCCAAACTCCAGGTTATGTAGGATATCCGGGTGGATACAGCAAGTACACAACCATTTCTACAAAAGGTGGAAATATAGACTATTCAATTAACAGTTTACCATATGCTTTAACTCAAAACGCAGTTATCCCGGTTTTAGTGAAGGTTATGGCCAGCGGTCAGTATACAATCAATGGTTTTGATATGCACTTATTACCGCCTAATGCTTGTGTAACTTTAAAAGATAAATTATTAAATGTTACACATAACATTAAGGCAAGCCCATACGTTTGTACAATTAACGATACAACGTCAACAGCGCGTTTTGAATTAACAGTTTGCGCTGATCTTACAACAGGTGTTAACAACAATACACCAGTTATCAATGATAACTCAGTAATGGTTAAGCATGATGTAAGTGGTGTTTATGTAGATCTTAACTTTGATAAAACTACTAAAGCTAACATCTCTGTAACAAATGTGTTAGGACAAAAAATTGTTGATGGAAAATCAGTTACTACTCAAAACGAAACAGTACACTTTGGTTTAGAAGCAAAAAATCAATTGTTATTTGTAACGGTTGAAACTGAGAGCAGCAAGATCACTAAAAAGATCATCCACTAATTTTTAACTCTTTTTATACAGATCCCGTCATGGTTTAACCATGACGGGATCTTTTTTTACTTTTTTACAATAATTGTATTTCCATTTTCGTTAAAGCAGCACGCTTTGTTTATATTTGATCATGTTTAAAAAGAACTTCATTTATTTTTTGCTGGCTTTACCAATCGCCATTTTTTCCCAAACTAAAACCGGAGAGGACGAAGATTATGTAAATGATAATGTTCTTAAATATGATGACTACAATTATAAGCCTACCATAAAAACAGTGCAGATCCACGAATCGAGCTGGGAATTTGGTTTACCTATTATTGACCTTAATGGTGCCGAACAAATACAATTAACCTTTGACGATCTGGAAGCTGATAAAAGACAATACAGCATTTCGTTCATTCACTGCAATGCCGATTGGACACCAAGCGACCTGATGATAAGCGAATACATGACCGGTTTTTTTGATCTTAACATCATTAACTATTCTTTCTCTACCAACACCATGCAAAAGTACATTCACTATGATATTGTGTTTCCGCAACAAAGTTTAAAATTTACAAAAAGCGGAAATTATATTGTTTATGTGTATGCCGATGGTGATAAAAAAGATCTTGTATTAAGCAGACGTTTTTTAATTTACGATCCAAAAATTACTATTGCCGCTAATTTCAGGCAGCCTATAGGTGATGGAGAACAATATAACAAACAACATATGGATCTTGTTATTAATAACTCAGGTTATGATATCACAAATCCATATAAAGATCTTAAAGTTACTATAACACAAAACAACCGTTGGGATAATGCAGTTACAGATGTGAAACCAACATTTATGGGCGGCAATACGCTTACCTATTCGTTGGATGACGCTACGACCTTTAACGGTGGAAATGAATTCAGGTATTTTGATGCAAGAAGCGTGAGATTTTATTCAGAAAAAGTAAAAGAGATCTATAAAGATGAAAATTTAAAAAACCACATTGTGTTATATAAAGAAGAGATACGCTCGGTAAAACCTTATTTATACTATCCGGATTTTAACGGAAAATTCTTAATTAAGAATAACGATTTTAAGGGGAATATGGATACCGAAGCAGATTATGTTTTTGTTGATTTTTTCCTTCCATACTTGACACCCGAAGCCAACGGTAATTTTTATATACTTGGCAAATTAACCGACTGGCGCATGAATAAAGCCAGTAAAATGACCTACAACTATAAACGTTTTGGTTACGAAGCCCAATTGTATTTAAAACAAGGTTACTACAACTATATCTACGTTTTAAGCAACGATGCTAAAAAAGGAGGGGATGAAACTATTACAGAAGGAAACCATTGGGATACAGAAAATGATTACAATATTTTTGTGTATCACCGCAAAATAGGTCAGTACTACGATCAGCTGATCGGTTTTAAAAAAATGAATTCTTTAAAAAAGTAATTTCTATTTCACCAAGATCTTTGGTTCCATCATATCCATGATGGCATATTTAACGCCTTCGCGTCCCAACCCACTTTCTTTTACGCCGCCATATGGCATTTGGTCAAAACGTAAAGTTGGCACATCGTTATGAATAATACCACCCACTTCAATCTGCTTAAAGCAAAGATCTAATTCGGTAACTGAATCGGTAAACACGCCACATTGCAAACCAAATTTCGAATCGTTTATTTTTTTAATAGCATCTTCTATTTTACCATTATATTTTTCTACACAAATTACAGGACCAAAAACTTCTTCGGCACTTACCTTCATTTTAGAAGTAGTGTTTGTTAAAATAGTTGCTTCATAAAAAGATTTTTTTCTTTTACCGCCACAAACCAGTTCAGCACCTTGTTTTACGGCTTCTTTTACCCATTCATCAACACGTTTTGCATTTTCTTCATCTATCATGCATGAGATCCTGGTTTCTTTTTTTAAGGGATCGCCGGCAATTAATTTTTCTGTTTCTTTTTTCATTAAACTTAAAAATTCGTCAAACCTGGTTGGGTGTACAACAAAGCGTTGCGCGTGAATGCAAATTTGCCCGCTATACGAAAACGCACCTGCTAAACATTTTGCAATTATTTTTTTTAGATCAACACCCTCAGAAATTATTACACCGGCGTTACCGCCGAGTTCTAAAACAACTTTCTTTTTACCACTTTGCTTTTTTAACTCCCAGCCAATTGCCGGTGAGCCTGTGAAACTTAAAAGGTTAATGCGATCATCTGTTGCCAATAAATTTCCCGTGGTTCTGTCCATCGGTAAAATAGACACCATGCCCTTTGGCAAATTTGTTTTTGCGATGATGTGGGCTAATTCTAATGTTGAAAGTGGAGTAGAAGAGGCAGGTTTTAAAATGATAGGGCAGCCCGCTGCGATTGCCGGCGCAATTTTGTGCACGGCTAAATTCATAGGAAAGTTAAATGGCGAAATTCCTGCCACGATACCAATAGGAAAATAATTTACCAGGCCTTCTTTGTTTTTTCCGTTGAGCGTCCAGTCAAGGCTCATGTACTCTTTTGGTAAGCGTTTACATTCTTCGGCGGCAATTAAAAATGTTTGCGCCGCACGTTCAATTTCGGCAATTGCATAAATAATAGGTTTACCACTTTCAATACTTAAAACTTTTGCCAGGTGTTTTTTTTTATTTTCAAGTTCTTCGGCGATAAATGTTAGCGCGGTAAATTTTTCATAAGAAGACAGTTCTTTGCAGGCCTGTTTTGCTTCTTCAGCAGCAATAATGGCTTTATTTAATATTTCTCTATGAGCTAAACACGTTGTTGTAAGTAATTTACCGGTATACTTATTTGTAACCTCCAGTTTTTTATTTGTCGAAACAAATTCGCCCGCTAAAAATAATTTACATTCTATCATTTAGTTCTTTATTTACAATGCAATTTACCATTTTTTAGTAAAATAAAAAGGCAGTTAATTTTTAACTGCCTTTAAGTATAAATTAAGTTTTTTTTTATTCTTCTTCACTTTCAACTTCCTCTGCCGCTTGAATATTTATCGTATTTACGGCAATTTCAGTTAATTTTTCGTCGGCTGCTTTTTCCTCTTCTAAAATCTCTTCCAAAATAGCAGCGGCATCATTTAACCCTAAAATTTCTGCAAAAGTGCGTAACGTACCATAGGTGGCAATTTCATAATGCTCTACTTTTTGGCCCGCTGCGATAATACCAGCGTCGCGCATAGCGCCATCATCCGTGTCTTTCATTATTTCTTCGGCTTCTTTAATAAGCCCATTCATAGCCTCACATTTTTTTGCTACAGCTTTTTTGCCAATTATTTCAAACACCTCTTCTACTTTTTTTATCTGCTCTTCAGTCTCCGCCAGGTGACTTTCCAATGCGTCAATTAATTCTGGTGACGAAGCTTTTTTTACCATTTTCGGCAATGCTTTGGTTAAAGCTTTTTCTGCCCAATAAATGTCTTTTAAACTGTCTTCAAACAACTTCATTAATTTTGATTCTTCCATTCCGTATTCTTCTGAGCCGGAATTTTTCTTAGCCGAAGCTTTAGTTCTTGTTGCCATTTTTTGATTTTTTTTTTGTTAGTAGTGAAGTGAGCTTTGATCTGCTTCACCGGATTTATATTATTTCTATTATTTAATGGCAAAAATTATGCCTGTTATTATTTTTATGCAGAATACAGGTTTATATTTCATAATAATTCGTTCTCAGTTATTTATAAAATTTGCTTTATTTTGTTGGCAAAATGAGTACCATAGAAATTAATTCCCAATTTGAGCACGTTTTAAATTTTGTGAACCAAACTAACCAACCCGTTTTTTTAACGGGTAAGGCAGGTACAGGCAAAACAACATTATTAAAGTACATTAAAGAAAATACCATTAAACAAATGGCAGTGGTTGCCCCAACAGGTGTGGCCGCAATTAATGCAGGTGGTAGTACCATTCATTCTTTTTTCCAATTTGCATTTGCACCTTTTTTACCGGTATTAAATTTAGAGCATCAGGTAGATTTTTCTCAAACTGCAGCAGCGGCTGCCCAGTTTAAATACAATAGTTTGCGTCTTTCTATTTTCAGGAAACTGGAATTATTGGTTATAGATGAAATAAGTATGGTTCGCGCCGATCTTTTAGATCAGATAGATTTTGTTTTGCGCAGCACCCGCAAAAAAACACATTTGCCTTTTGGCGGCGTGCAGGTAATGTTCATTGGCGATATGCACCAATTGCCGCCAGTTGTCAATCCGGAGGAATGGCGTTTGTTGAATCATATTTATCAAAGCCCATATTTTTTTGATAGCCTTGTTTTTAGAAATAATCCGGCTGTTTATATTGAGTTGGAAAAGATATATCGGCAAAGCGAAACGGCATTTATTGATATTTTAAATAAGGTGCGCAATAATAATTTAAGCCTTGATGATCTTGAAACACTTAACGGGCATTATCGCGCAGATCTTTCTCAGGAATTTATCCAGTCGAATATTACATTAACAACCCACAACCAAAAAGCAGATGAGATAAACCAAAAATTAATAGGCTCTCTGCCAGACAAAGCTTACACCTTTAAATGTAAAGTAGAAGGTATTTTTAATGAAAAAAATTATCCGGCCGACGAACAGTTAACCTTAAAAAAAGGAACACGCGTGATGTTCCTAAAAAATAATCCTGAAAAAAATTATTATAACGGTAAAATTGGCATCGTAACGTATTTAAGTGATAGTGTTATAAAAGTAAAATGCGAAGAGGATCATGAAGAAATTGAAGTTAATAAAGAGGCCTGGAGCAACGTATCCTATAAATTAAATAAGGAAACAAAGGTTGTTGAGGAGGAAATATTAGGAACGTTTTCGCAATACCCATTGCGTTTGGCGTGGGCAATTACCATTCATAAAAGTCAGGGTTTAACGTTTGAAAAAGTGATTATAGATGCGGCACACTCCTTTAGTGCTGGCCAGGTGTACGTGGCGTTAAGCCGTTGCCGTAGCTTGGCGGGTTTAACGTTGAGCTCAAAAATAAATGCGGAGACATTGTTTAACGATAAAAAGATCCTGAATTTTTCTTCCGAAAATAAACAGGATCAAAATGCAATTGATTCTATTTTTAAGTCATCAAAAAATGAATACATCAAAACTGTCTTGATCGGTCTTTTTGATCTTACAGATATTATTTATGTGCGCAAAGATCTTGCGGGACTTTTTCAATTGTATAAAACAAAGGTTCATGCATCTTTAACCGATTGGAGCGAAAAGTTCTTTTCAAAACTGGATGCGCTGAATGAAGTGAGTTTAAAATTTAAAAATCAATTAAGTAATTTAATTGCAGCTTCAACAAACGTAGAGCATGATGAGGTTGTTCGAAAACGTTTGGAACAGGCTTCTGCATATTTTCAAAACGAACTGGAGCAAATAAATAGTTTACTCAAGAATATTCCTTTTACCACCGAGAGTAAAGAAGCCGCTGAAGAAATAAATACTGAGTTGCAAAGTATATTTGAGCAAGTGTTTACCAAACTGGCTTTATTTAAGTCGAGTGCTTATGGATTTAATTTGCATGAGTTCTTAAAAGCAAAATTAAAAATTGTTTATCCAGTCATTCGTATTAATATTTATGAGAATGCCAGGAATGCAAAAATTTCGGGAGATATTAGTCATCCCGCTTTGTACAAAAAACTATTATTGCTGCGCGATGATATTTGTAACGATGAGCAAAAGCCAATTTACATGGTTGCCAGTAACAAGACCTTAAAAGAATTGACCGAATTTTTACCCACAACCTCTGATGAACTTATGAAGATAAGTGGTTTTGGAGAAGCAAAAGTAGAGGCTTTTGGAGATGATTTTTTGACCATTATAAGAGATTTTATGGACGAGCACGCGCTGGAGTCAAACATGCAGGCAAAAGCTCCCACAAAAGCAAAGAAGACAAAAAAGGAAGCTTCGGCGAGTTCGACCTCAAAGGCCGGCGAAAAAAAAGTAAGCAGCAGCGAACAAACCTTTAAGTTATTTAAAGAAGGATTAAGTCTTGACGAAATTTCTATTATGCGTGGTTTTACAAGGGCAACGTTAGAAAGTCATTTAACACCTTATGTTGCAAGCGGTGAAATAAATATTGATTTTTTAGTTTCTCCTGAAAAACAAAAAACAATAATGCGTGCCTTAGAAAAATTTGATAAGGCGGCAGGATTAAATCCTATTAAAAGTAAATTGCCCGCCGATATTTCTTTCTCTGAAATAAAATATGTTTTGGCATTGAAAATGAAAGAGGAGGGTTAGTATTAAACCTTGCTACACTTCTTACTTTTACATAATTTAAATGTGCTCTTATATAATTCACGGAAATGCGATGACCCATTTTTTATTCAGTATCTTTGGTAGTAAGAAAAAAATAAAATCATTTTGTGGTAAACACTTTTAATAAAACTATTCTTCCCGAAAATGAAGTTGACAGGCTTAAAGCATTAGAGTATTTTGATATATTAAATGCTTTGCCCGATCGTTATTTTAGTAACCTTGCAAGAATAATTGCAGTAACATTTGATGTGCCTATTGCATTGGTGTCGTTGGTTGGCAGTGAAGATGTTATTTTTAAAGGTAATTTTGGAATGAAAGGTATTAATAGAGTAGATAGGGGAAAAAGCCTTTGTTCGTTGGCTGTTCTTGATCTTGAGCCAACAATTT
Source organism: Bacteroidia bacterium (assembly GCA_016787785.1). Taxonomy (GTDB): domain Bacteria; phylum Bacteroidota; class Bacteroidia; order B-17B0; family Aurantibacillaceae; genus Aurantibacillus. The sequence goes on from JAEUTO010000004.1 coordinate 308,428, forward strand.
TTGCCGATGCAATAAAAGAGCCTTGCTTATTAACAAACCCATTGGTTATTGGTGAATTTGGATTACGTTTTTATGCAGGGGCGCCTATAATTACCAAAGAAGGATTTTCAATTGGCACGGTGTGTATTGTTGGTAAAGAACCCCGTGAATTTAGCGCAGATGAAACAGAGATCTTAAAATTATTTGCAGAGAATGCCATGCATGAAATAGAAATGCGTGGTATAATTAAACACAATTCTAAATAAAATTAATTTCTACTTCTTATAATTAACCATGTAATGCAAGCCAACGCTTTCTTTTCGTTTCATGGCTTGTTTAATAATTAAATAACCAATACAAATTAAATTCCGCAGCTCGCATAATTTTTGAGTGATCACAGTTTTATCGTAAAGCGCTTCGTTCTCATTATACAAGATCTCTAAACGGTCGAATGCGCGCTTAAGGCGTAACTCGCTGCGCACAATGCCAACGTAATTACTCATAATTTGCTGCACTTCTTTTTGCGATTGTGTAATTAAGATCATCTCTTCAGCATGTTCTGTGCCTTCTGCATCCCATTCAGGAATATTATTTTCAATTTCAACTTTGTCAACTAAAGTTTTAACTTCTTCAGCCGCACGGTGCGCAAACACAACCGCTTCTAATAACGAATTACTTGCCAAACGATTAGCGCCATGTAAACCTGTGCAGGCACATTCGCCAATTGCATATAAATTTTTGATAGAAGATTGGCCATTATCATTAACGCCAATGCCACCGCATAAATAATGTTGTGCTGGCACAACAGGTATCATTTTTACAAAGGGATCAATTCCCAAACTCATGCACTTGTTATAAATATTTGGAAAGTGCTCAATAAATCCTTTTCTATCAAAATGGCGGCAATCTAAAAAAACAAAATCTTCACCTTTCATTTTTAATTCATTATCAATAGCACGCGCAACAATATCGCGCGGGGCTAAAGAACCGCGACTATCGTATTTTTGCATGAACTCACGTCCGTCTTGCGTTTTTAAAACACCACCAAAACCACGCATGGCTTCGGTAATTAAAAAGCTTGGATTCTCGCCCGGGTTATAAAGTGAAGTGGGGTGAAATTGCACGAACTCCATGTCTTTTACAAAACCTTTTGCACGATACACCATAGCAATACCATCGCCCGTTGCAATTTTAGGGTTGGTAGTTGTTGCATACACATGACCTGCACCGCCGGTTGCCATAATGGTGAATTTTGATAGCACAGTATCAATAACGCCGGTTTTAGTATTTACAATATATGCGCCATAACAGGTAATGTCGGGTGTTTTAGAAGTAACTGTTTTTCCTAAATGATGTTGGGTAATAATATCAATGGCGAAATAATGATCGTAAACTGTAATGTTCTTATGGCTGTGGATCTGTTGCAATAATGCGCGTTCAATTTCAAAGCCCGTAATATCTTTATAATGCAAAATTCTGTTCTCACTATGTCCGCCTTCTTTTGCAAGATCGTATTCGCCTTTTTCGGTTTTATCAAACTTTGTTCCCAGTTCAATTAATTCTTTCACGCGCTCGGTGCCTTCTGCAACAACCATTCTCACAATTCGTTCATCGCATAAGCCGCCACCCGCATTTAAAGTATCTGCCACATGTTTTTCTATGCTGTCTTTATCATGCCACACGGCAGCAATACCACCCTGGGCATATTTGGTGTTGCTTTCATCTTCGTTACTTTTGGTAATTAAAATTACTTTGCCTTTTTCTGCCACTTTAAGAGCAAAACTTAGGCCTGCTATGCCGGACCCAATAACTAAAAAATCAGTTTTTATCTGCATGATCGATTGGCGTAAAAGTACTATTATTTAAAGGCAAATCATAAGCTTTTAGTTCGTAAATTTGCAGTCTATATGAATCCCAACGAAATACCTTTTATTATTTACGTAGAAGAAACGCCAAACCCTTCGAGTGTGAAGTTTGTTGCCAATAAATTGCTTTTAGTAAGTGGCGCAACAGCCGAATATAAAACTGCAGGTGAAACAAAAGATGCGCCAATTGCCCAAAAATTATTTCAATTTCCGTTTGTGAAAAGCATCTTTATTGCCTCTAACTTTATTACGATCACAAAACAGGATGGTATTGTTTGGGAAGATGTTAGAGATGAATTACGCGTTTTTATAACGGATTACTTAAATAAAGGCAACGCCATCGTCAATAAATTGCCACAGAAAGAAGTACCAAAAGACTCTTCCTTTAAAGAAACTGTTTCTATAAATACACAACATGTTCCCCCAACAAACGATGTGGAAAATAAGATCATTGAAGTGTTGGAGCAATATATTCGCCCTGCTGTTGAATCTGATGGCGGCATGATCACTTTTAAGGAACTAAAGGATGGTATTGTTACCGTGCAAATGCGCGGCAGTTGCAGTGGCTGCCCAAGCAGCACCATGACCTTAAAGGCGGGTATTGAAGCGCTTTTAAAACGTTTGTTGCCAGATGATGTTAAAGAAGTGGTTAGCGAGGCATTGTAAATTATAATTTCTTAAATCTAAAATCTTAAATCACGTGCAAAAACCTTCCTTCAACGATATCTATATGGAACTGGCTGAAAAGCTTGCTCTTCGCTCGCATTGTGTAAAAGCCCAGGTAGGTGCGGTTCTTACAAAAGATACCCGTATCATTTCTTTGGGTTATAATGGTCCGCCAGCCGGCACACATAACTGCGATATCGAATTTCCTGTTGTTGGCTGCCCGCGCGATAGCAAGGGAAGCTGTTCTTTGGCTTTACATGCAGAACAAAATGCTATTTTGTATGCAGCAAAAAATGGGGTTAGCATGCAGGGTGCAACATTGTATGTAACACTTTCGCCATGTATTTCATGTGCCAGGGTTATTTACACTACAGGCATTCAAAAAGTATATTTTATGCACAGTTATGCCAAATACAAAGGCTTAGCAAACGACGAAGGCGTTGATTTTTTAAAACGTTTTGGTGTTGAAGTGGTAGAATACAAAAAAGAGAATGAGGTTTAAAATTATAATAATTCTATTATTATTCTTAGCGAGTTTTTTGCCTGCTTTTTCGCAAGAAAAAGGCACCGGGCCAAAAGAAAAATCTATAAAAGTAGATCTTAAACAACAAAAGAAAGCAAGGCTGGAGGCCCGTGAGAACAGGCGTAAAGAGAGGGCTGAGAAAAAAGCGATCAAAAAATATCACAAACGTTTGCAAACAAAAAAAGTGCGTAAGCGTATGAAAAAAAGCAAGCAAACATCCAACCTCAACAACAACAATAAACGCGAACCGTTTTTTAAGCGTTTGTTTAAAAAGAAAAAACGGAAAAAATAATATCCCCATTTATCCCGGTTTTTTAACCACTTATAAATTTCGTGTTACCACATTTTAACTTGTTAATTTCTATTAAAATCATTGTGCTTAGCTTTATAATATGAAAATAATGTTAACAGCGTATTAAAAGTTTAATAAATTGGAAATCAGTAGCTTAATAAAATGTAGGGTTTTTTGCTTGTTATTAATGCTTAGTGTTTATACTTTTAAGGCTTTTATAAGTGGAAAAATTAAGGTAATTTAACAATATATGATAAAGAAGATTTACTTAGCAGTTGTATTAGTTGTATTTACAGGCCTGGCGGCGTTAGCGCAGGATGGGAATGGTGCAATTAAAGTGGTATTACAGGATAAAGCGACTAAGGAAGCTATTCCTTTTGCCAACGTTGTGGCTTACAAAGACGGGGTTCAGGTAGGTGTATCTACTACAAACATGGATGGTGAGGCATTTATAAAGCCTTTATCTCCCGGAAAGTACACGGTTAAAGGTGTTTATGTTGGCTACCAGGCTTCGGAGGTTAAAGACATTCAAGTGGGTGATGGCAAAACTGCTTATATTACCATTGGCTTGTCAAACGGCGAGGGTGTAAAGTTAGATGAAGTTGAAGTTGTTATCTATCAGGTTCCTTTGATCGATCCGGATACTAAGTCCGGACAAACCGTTACCCGCGAGGACTATCAGAACTTAGCAACCAAAGATATTAACTCCGTTGCAGCTACTACAGCCGGTGTATACCAGGCCGATGAAGGAAAAGCGATCAACGTGCGTGGTGGACGTAGTGGTAACACTACTTATTTTGTGGATGGTGTAAAGGTGTTTGGTACACCTAACTTGCCTCAACAATCCATTGAACAACTGAACGTAATTACCGGTGGGGTTCCCGCCATGTATGGTGACTTAACATCAGGAGCTATCTCTATTTCAACTCGTGGTCCACAGTCAAAATATTTTGGAGGTATTGAGTTGATCTCATCTCAATTAACCGATCCATACGGCTACAACTCATTAGGTTTTAGTGTAGGCGGACCGATCTACAAAAAGAAAGATTCAACAAAACGTACTGTGCTTGGTTTCTTCGTTTCAGGACAAGGTAATTATGTAAAAGATAATGCTCCCTCTTTTGTTCCGGTATATGTTCTAAGCGATGAAAAATTAGCAGAAATAAAAGAAACGCCATTATTACCTTCTCCTTCCGGAACAGGTTTTGTGCGTTCATCAGAATACATTACTAAAGACGATCTTAAAACACAAAAATTCAGACCAAACGCTTCCTCACGCTTATTATCATTGAATGGTAAAATTGATTATGCCCCATCAGGAAATACTAATATATCATTAGGTGTTTTTTATGAGTATAACGATAAATACAACGCCGCTATTCAAAATCAGCTCATAAATTCACAAAACAACTCAAAAACGGGCGATAGAACTTTCAGAACAAACTTATCTATCACGCAAAAATTTGGTGGCTCAGGTAATAAAGAAAAGACCCAATCTATTTTATCTAACTCTTTCTTTAAATTCTTAGTGAGTTATGAAAACGGAAAAACTGTAAATCAAAGCGCTGTTCATAAAGATAAGATCTTTGATTATGGTTACGTGGGTAAATTTAATCAGGATTTCTTAGGAAAAGACTTTGCTTTCAATTACTTGTATGATGACGCATTTAATTTAAATGGACAAACAATTAATGCGTACAAATATTTAGGAAGAAGGCCACTGCCTGTAACTTTTGAAGCTGGTACACAAAACCCGGATGCAGCTATATATACCACCTACCTAATAAATAATACTCCTTCAGACCAAAACATTACTTTAGGTTATATTCAAGGTAATAACGGTATTGTTAACGGATCTGCTCCTGCAACTATTTATAACTTATTCAATAATTTTGGTGTTTATCCTACCAACTACAGAACAGACCTAAAAGATCAATTCAGGATCGCTACCAGCTTTAACACGGATATTAAAAACCATGCTGTAACATTTGGTCTTGAATTCGATCAACGCACACAAAGTTTCCATGCATTAAATGCTTCAGGTCTTTGGACGTTAATGCGCTTAAATGCAAACAGTCACACTACTCAATTAGATGAGAGTAATCCAATTTTAGTTCCTGAATTCTCTGGTTTAGTACCATACTACTATTACGAGAACAAATATGAAGCAGATAAACAAACTAAGTTCTCTGAAAAATTATTAGAGAAATTAGGTTTACCGGTTGACTACACAGGATTTGTAAACACTGATGCTTTAGACCCTAATGATCTTAGTCTTGACATGTTTGGTCCTGAAGATCTTTTCTTTAATGGTGCCACTCGTTACGTAGGTTATGCTGGTTTTACACACGATGGTAAAAAAGTTGGTGGCAAAACAACTATTAGTAATTTCCTTGACGCTACTGATGATAAAGGCAGACATCAATTCCCAATTGGTTCTTTCAGACCGATCTATGCTTCGGTTTATGTGATGGACAAATTTGACTTTAAAGACATTAAGTTTAACGTAGGTTTACGTGTTGACCGTTACGATGCGAATCAACAGGTGCTAAAAGATAAATTTGCTTTACATGAACTAGCAAAAATAAGTGACCTTGGATCGTTAGAAAATCTTCCTGCAGGTTTTGCTGATAACGTACCGGGAAATCTTTCTAAAGACGCTGCTATTTATGTTGCTCAAGCTCCATCTGGTGGAAAATCTCCTTTATTCATCAAAGGTTACAGAGATGGCGATCAATGGTATGATTCCGAAGGAAATGAATTATCCGATCCATCTTTGATCGCAGCATCATCAGGTAACCCGGTTCCATTATTTAAAGATCGTTCAAACTACGATAAAAAAATGTCAGCTGGTGCATTTACCAATTATGTTGCAGCTATTAATGTTATGCCGCGTATAGCTTTCTCTTTCCCTATTTCAGATGTTGCTAATTTCTTTGCTCACTATGATATCTTAACACAACGTCCTACAAATAACCAATTACAACCTTTAGATTATTATTATATGGATGCTGAAAGTAGCAGTCCGTTAGTTACTAATCCAAATTTGAAACCGCAACAAACAATTGATTATGAATTAGGTTTCTCTCAAATTTTAAATGAGCGTAAAAATGCATCGTTAACGATCACTTCATTCTATCGTGAGATGCGTAATATGATCAATCAAAAATATATTACCGGAGCTTATCCAAAATCATATATCCAATATGATAATATTGACTTTGGTACTACAAAAGGTCTGTCGTTTGTTTTTGACTTCCGTAGAACAGGCGGTTCAAGATATTCAGCAAACTACACTTTACAATTTGCTGAAGGTTCTGGATCAAGTGCTACATCAGGTGCTAACTTAGCAGGATCAGGGCAACCTAACTTACGTATTCTTCAACCACTTGATTTTGATCAACGTCACAGTTTTGTATTTAACTATGACTACCGTTTTGGTGCAGAAAAAGATTACAAAGGACCATCATTCAAAAACAAAAAAGGAAAAGTTATTCAAATACTTGAAGATGTTGGATTTAACTTATCATTCATCTTAGGTTCTGGTACACCATACACACGTTGGAATACTGCTGTGCCTTATTCTGTTTTCGTTGCTGGTGCCCGTTCAAGTATCGTAGGTCAGATCAATGGATCATCTAAACCATGGAGCTTTAGATCTAACTTAAGAATTGATAAGAACATTCCTTTAAGCTTCGGTAAAAAAGGTGATGAAGATAAAAAGACAGCTAACTTAAATGTGTATTTACAAGTATTAAATTTATTTAATAACCGTAATGTGTTAGATGTATATAACTACACCGGTAATCCAACTGACGATGGTTACTTAACATCAACACAAGCTCAGGCAGCATTAGCATTAGCTAACAGTGCAACATCTTTCACAGATCTATATAATATCAGTATCAATAAAGCAGGTAATTACAGCAGTCCGCGTCAAATACGTCTTGGTGTAATGTTTAATTTTTAGGAGGAATTACTATGAAGAAAATAATAATATTATTAAGTGTCTTATGTAGCATAAGCATTTATGGTAGAGAAAAAGCAGCAAGTCAAAGACAGACTTCTGTAACTAATCTTGGCCAAAAAGTAATGGCAGAGTGTACTGCTCCAAAAGCAGCAGCCGAACTTTGGGTAAACAACGTTAGGACCATTATTTATAGTGGTGGCGATATGTGGTGGGATTTACAAGGTAATGGTAATGCCTATTACATCGTTCCTGCAACTTCTAACAGAAATGCCGGTGCATCATCTTGTTTTGGTGGATCGATCTGGTTAGGTGGTTTAGATGCCGGTGGTCAGTTAAAAGTTGCCGCTATGACTTATCGTCAAAACGGTATTGACTTTTGGCCTGGACCGTTAGATACCGTGAATGCATCTGCTGATCCTGCGGAGTGTGCTAAATACGATCAGATCTATAAAATTACACGCGTTGAGGTTGACAATTTTGTTGCTGGTGGGTCGGTTAGTCCTGGTATATTAGCATGGCCGGGTAACGGCGATGTAAGTAAAAATCAAGGTAAGCGTTTAGCTCCGTTTGTGGATGTTACTCCTGATGGTTTCTACGATCCTACTTCTGGTGATTATCCTGCGTATGATGTTCAAAATTTAGCTTTAAAAGATAATTTAGGATTTTGTAAAGCAAAATTATATGGTGATCAAACTTTATTTTGGGTATTTAATGATAAAGGGGGCGCTCACACAGAAACACAAGGTGTGCCTATTGGTGTTGAAGTTAGAGCACAAGCTTTTGCTTTCAAAACAAACGATGAGGTTAACAATATGACTTTTTATAGTTATGAAATTCATAATCGTTCTTCTTTCCAGTTAAATCAAACTTATTTTACAGTTTGGAACGATCCGGATCTTGGATATTATTTGGATGATTATGTTGGTTGCGACGTGGCTAGAGGTTTAGGTTATATCTACAACGCCGATCCATTTGACGAAACAGCTTCTGGTACTAATGGTTATGGAGATTTTCCTCCGGCTTTGGGTTGCGACTTTTTTAAAGGCCCGTTAGCCGATGCTAATGATGGGATCGATAATGATAACGACAACGGAACAGGACTTCCAAACAGTGGAATTGATGAGCCGGGTGAAACAATTCAAATGAGTCGTTTTACGTATTACAATAATAATATCGGTGCTTTCCCTCCACAAACTACTAACCCGGATATTGCTATTCACTATTATAATTTCATGACAGGTTTCTGGAAAGATGGTTCTCCATTTACTTTTGGTGGAAATGCCTATGGTGGAACCGCTCCTGCAACTTATGTTTATGATGGTAATCCTGTTACAGGAACAGGTTGGACAGAAAAATCTGCAGGTAACTTACCTGGTGACAGACGTTTCTTACAATCAGCAGGTCCCTTCAGATTATTGCCTGGTGCTGTAAATGATATTACTTTTGGTATGCCTTGGGCACAAAGCCCGGTAAAAGGTGGTAACTTAACTTCTATTGATCTATTAAAAACAGCTGATGATAAAGCACAAGCCTTATTTGACAATTGTTTTAAATTATTAGATGGTCCTGAAGCTCCGGATCTTACTATTCAGGAAACTAACAACGAATTGATCATTTACCTTACGAACAAAAAAGGAACAAATAACTACAAGACATTCAATAATGATTATGCTGAAACAGATATTTCTATTTTATCTGATCCAACATCAACTATTACTGCGTTAAGTAATCCTGATAAAGTGTATCGTTTTGAAGGTTATATTGTATACCAAGTTGTGAATGATAAAGTAACTTCAACCGACTTAAGTGACAGAACAAAAGCTATTCCTGTTTTCCAATGCGATCTTGAAAATAATGTTTCGCGTATTGTTAATTTTGAATTAGATAACAACGTTGGATTCCTTGTACCAAAAATAAAAGTAGAAGGTTTGAACAAAGGTGTAGTATCTACATTTAAAGTTACAGATGATGCGTTTTCAACTTCATCAAACAGAAAATTAATTAATAATAAAACATATTATTTCTTTGCTGTAGCTTATGCTTATAATAATTATTTGACCTATGCACCAGATGTTGCTGTTTCGGTAAATCCAGCTGCAAACATTTTAGGTCAAAAACGCCCTTATCTTGAAGGTCGTAAATTTAAACGCGCTGCGGGTATTCCTCATATTCCAGACGTTGAAAAAGATGGTACAGTAGCTCAGGCTGCTTACGGTTTTGGTCCAAAAATTACAAGGATCGAAGGACAAGGTAATGGTGGAAATATTTTAACCATGACTCAAGCATCGGAAGATGAGATCGTAGCTAATGGATTTAAAGCAGATGTTACTTACGAAAATGCACAAGGTCCAATTAACATTAAAGTTGTGGATCCATTGAACGTAAAAAATTCTGATTTTACTTTCAGATTCATTAATAATCTTGTTACTTCAACTACACCTCAGGCAAGTTTAAATGCAATGCCAACGCCTACCGCTTCTGGAACAGCAAGTCTTGGTATCGCAGCCCTAAATGTTGACAATACAAGTTGGGAATTAAAAGATATTCAGTCTGGTAAATTATATTACCCAACGTCTATCGTTCCAACAAACACAACAGATATTCGTTATGAAACAATAAAAGTTGGAAATGAATTCTATTTCCCTGATCTTGGTTTTTCAATAACAATTAAACAAGTTGCCGATCCGGGTGAATTTGTTGGTCAGTTCACAGACTTCAAAACTCTAGATTCTGATTATCCTGGTCCTGCAGCAGGTTCATTTATTGGTGCAAGTATCTCTTATGTTAATGGCCCGGCGTGGTTAAATTCCGTTCCGGATGTAGATGGTAACACACCGTTTAACTGGATACTTTCTGGAAACAATAAAACTGCTGGTAGCGAAGATGCTTATTATAAAAAAGATAATGCTGGTGTTGTTGCTGCGTTTTACGATCCTAAAAAAGTATTCGGAAATATTTTAGGTGGAACATGGGCGCCATATCCATTAGCTGCATCTTATTATTCAGTTACTTCTAGCAGCGCACCAAATGTACCGGCACGTGTTTTTGGCGGCCCTGGTTTAAATGGTAAGATTTGGAAACTGGATGCTATTAATTATCCTGCTATTTATGGAACACCTGGTGATGGCTCTCCTAGCTTAGACGGAAATACTGATTTAAGAAAATTGGGAAGCGCACTTATAGTGTTTACTAAAGATAAGAGCAAATGGACAAGATGTCCGGTTATTGAAATGCAGGAAAAATATACACTTAGCGAAGGCGGTGGTGTATTCTTTGGTCCAAGAAGACATCCTTCGGTAAATAAAGACGGTGTTTATGCAACAGGCACGGCTTCAAGTTCTGTAGTTGACGATCCGGCATATATCTCTGCAACTGGTATGGGCTGGTTCCCTGGTTATGCAATCAATATTGAAACCGGTGAACGTTTAAATATGATGTTTGGAGAAGATAGTTATCAAAAAGAAAATAATGGAAATGATATGAAGTGGAATCCAACTTCTAATTATAATTCACCATATCCATTTGCTTTTGGTGGTAAACATTTTGTTTACGTATTTGGCGGAAACTCTGTTCAATCTTCTTACCCAACACCAGGCGTTCCGTTTGGTTGGGAGTCTACATTAGGCGGTGAGCCTTACGGACAACTTAAATATGATGCTGGTGCAAGATCAATTAATGTGTTGCAAAAATATTTTGGCGCATCATTTAATCAAGATAATAGCGGTGCAGGTTTAGGACCATTAAATGGTTTAGAGCGTGATATCATGTGGGTATCAATGCCAATGCCAGGTCCAGGTTATGATTTCAAAGACCCTGCAAATATGCCAGCTGATGTTAGAGTGCAAATAAATGTTGCAAAACCGTATCGTTATGGTTTTTCTGGAGTAGCTACATTTGCTACACCTCAATCAGCGATATCTATCAATAAATTCCAGACTGTAAGTACGCCTAGTGCTTTAACTACTCATACTGCCTCGAATCCAGTAAATAACAATTTCCCGATGTATCAATTTAATACAAGTGACATTGCTACTCTTTACGGACAAGGTGATTTAGCTAAGAGTGCTTTGGATCTGATCAAAGTTGTTCCAAATCCTTACTATGGTTCTTCTGCTTACGAAGTAAACAGGATCGATAACCGTGTAAGAATTACAAACTTACCAAGCAAGTGTACCATAAAAATATTTACAATGAATGGTACTTTGGTGAGAACAATTACACGTGATGTTACAGGGCAAGAAGATATTTACCTAGGAACGTCAGGAACCGGTAATGATATTAAACAAGCTAAACGTATACCTTATGCCGATTGGGATCTTAAGAATCAAAGCGGTATTTCGGTTGCAAGCGGTTTATATATATTCTATGTAGATGCACCTGGAATTGGAGAAAAAATAATTAAATGGTTTGGGGCAATGCGTCCTTTAGATGTTCAGAGTTACTAACCTTTGCTAATAAAGCTTATGATGAAAAATTTAAAATATATTAGTTTATCCGCTTTAATGGTTGCTGCAACCGTTGGTAATGCCGGTAACCCCGAAAGAAGGGGTCAGGCTGGAGCCGGACAATTATTGATAAATCCATACGCAAGAAATGCAGGTATGGTTGGATCTAACTCTGCTAAGGTAAGAGGTTTGGAAGCACAGTTCCTGAACATTGCAGGTACTGCTTTTACACGTAAGACCGAAGTTATCTTTAACCGTTCAAACTGGTTACAAGGTACTGATATTTATATCAATAGTTTTGGTGTAACTCAGGGTGTTGGTGAGACAGGAACTATTGGCTTAGGTGTTGTTGCTATTAATGCTGGTAAGATCGAGATCACTACCGAAGAGCAACCCGAAGGCGGTTTAGGTACTTACACACCAAGTTTTTATAATATCAGTTTATCCTACGCAAAAATGTTCTCTGATAATATCTTTGGTGGTATCAACTTTAAGATCATCAACGAACAGATCCCTAACGTTTCTGCTAAAGGTATAGCACTTGACGCCGGTATTCAATACCACACAGGTAAATACGATCAGATTCATATTGGAATTGCATTGAAGAACTGGGGACCAAAAATGTCTTATAGAGGTGATGGTTTATCTCGTCAAACTACAGTTAGTTATGGTAGCAAATACGAGTTAACAGTTAATAACCGTTCTGGCGCTTTTGAATTACCTGCATTGGTAAACATTGGTATGGCCTACGATCTTTACCTTACAAAAGACAGCACCGGATTATCTAAAAAACACCGTTTAAGCTTTAATGGCACTTATACATCTAACTCATTTACTAACGATAACTTTTTGTTTGGTTTAGAATATGCTTGGAAAGATATGTTGATGTTTAGAGCTGGTTATTATGCTGAAAAAGGAATTTTAAAAGAAGACACACGTCAAACTGTATTTACAGGACCTGCAGCGGGTGTTACTTTTGAAGTACCGGTTAACGAGAAAAAATCTACAGTTGGTTTTGATTATTCTTATCGTTTAACTAACCCGTTTGGCGGAACCCATACGTTTGGATTAAGATTGAATCTATAGATTTTTTTTAATACATTTGTTATAATAAAAGAGTCCCGGTATTAATCGGGATTCTTTGTTTTTTTAAGAATAGGTAATTATGGCACAAATAGGATATTACACCGAAGAAGGCTTGCAGAAAATGAAAGATGAGTTGCAACAGCTAAGAACTGTTGAAAGGAAAGCTGCTACTCAAGCTATTGTTGATGCTCGTGATAAAGGCGATCTAAGCGAGAATGCAGAATACGATGCAGCACGCGAAGCCCAGGCTTTATTAGAACTTAGAATTGCAAAATTAGAAGACGTAATTGCAAACGCCAGGATAGTTGACGAAACGCAGATAGACCTTTCGAAGGTAAGTATTTTAACTACCGTTAAAATTAAAAATACAAATAACGGAGCCGTTATGAAATACACTTTGGTTGCAGAGAACGAAGCTGATCTTAAGATAGGAAAGATCTCTGTCGACTCACCAATTGGTAAAGCATTACTGGGTAAAAAAGTGGGAGAGAAAGTGGATGTGCAGATACCTGCCGGAAAAGTTACTTTTCAGATCTCAGAAATTACTATTTAAATAAAATGCCAGGTATATTTTCAAAAATTATTGCAGGGCAAATACCTTGCTACAAAATTGCCGAAGATGAAAATTACTTTTCTTTTTTAGATATTGCCCCCCTAACAAAAGGTCATACTTTAGTTGTTCCAAAAAAAGAAGTGGATTATATATTTGATCTTGATGATAAAACATATTTAGGCCTAATGGACTTTAGTAAACGAGTTTCTTTAGCAATAAAAAAAACCGTTAACTGTAACAGAATATCCATGCAGGTTATAGGGCTTGAAGTGCCGCACGCTCACGTTCATTTAATTCCAATAAGAACAATGAACGATTGTAATTTTGCGAATTCAAAACTACAGTTGAGTAAAGACGAATTTGAAGAGATAGCTAATTCTATAGCGTTAAATTTTAAATAAATTATTTATGACAAAGATAAAATTTGGAACAGATGGTTGGAGAGCAATTATCGCACGCGATTTTACAGAAGAGAATGTTGCGAGAGTTACCGAAGCTACTGCAAAATGGTTAGTTAAAAGCAACAAAAATCCAATTGTAGTTGTGGGTCATGATTGCCGTTTTGCAGGGCCTATGTTTGCAGAGGTAACTAGTAAAGTATTTATTGCGCATGGTGTAAAAGTTTTGCTCGCAAAAGATTTTATAAGCACACCTATGATCTCTTTAGGCTGCGTAAAGTATAAAACGCATTTAGGGATTATTATTACCGCAAGCCACAATCCACCAACCTATAACGGTTACAAAATTAAAGCGCACTATGGCGGCCCTCTTGGTCCTGAATTAGTTCAGGAAATAGAAAATGATATTCCTGAAAAATGTTCAATTGATTATAACTCTGTTGATCTCGCTGCTGCAGAAAAAAAAGGAGATCTACAGATCGTTCCTTTGGAAGATCTTTACATTCAACATGTAGAAGCCAACTTTGACCTTAAGGCCATAAAAAACGCAAATTTAAATTTGGCCTATGACTCAATGTTTGGTGCAGGTCAGCGTGTAATGACACGTTTATTTCCCGAGATCTATCATTTGCATAATGATCATAACCCGGGCTTTCATGGTCAGGCACCGGAACCAATTCATAAAAATCTTTTAGAGTTTAGTAATTTTATTAAACAAAAAGGAAATATTTCTTGTGGACTTGCAACTGATGGAGACGCCGATAGAATTGGATTGTATGATGGCCAAGGAAATTTTGTCGACTCCCATCATATTATTTTGTTGTTGATACATTACCTTGTAAAATACAAGAACCAAACCGGTAAAGTTGCAACAGCTTTTAGTACAACGGTTAAAATTAAAAATATGTGCGAGCATTACGGCTTGCCACTGGATGTAGTTAAAATTGGTTTTAAATATATTTGTAGTATTATGGTTGCCGAAGATGTTTTGGTTGGGGGAGAAGAGAGTGGCGGTATTGCTATAAAAGGCCACATTCCTGAGCGTGATGGCATCTGGATGGGATTGACCATTTGGGAATTCATGGCTAAGACGGGAAAATCGTTGAACGCATTAATTGAAGAAGTGTATGCTATAACTGGTACTTTTTCTTTTGAGCGTAACGATCTTTATATTGATGAAGCCATAAAAAATAAAGTATTGCAAAATTGTAAAAATAATTCTTTCAAAGAATTCGGAAAATATAAAGTATCACGTGTCGACGACCTTGATGGGTACAAATTTTTCTTTGACGAGAATACATGGCTTATGATTCGCGCAAGTGGCACAGAGCCAGTTTTAAGAACTTATGCCGAAGCGGCTACACAAGAAAAAGCCATGGATATTTTAGCAGACGCAAAAAAAGTTTTACTCGCATAAATAAAAAAATTAAGCAACAAAAAAGCCTTTCAAATTTATGAAAGGCTTTTTTATTTTATGCTTAAGCATTTTTATTAAAGATCAAAAAGAACAATATTGTCTAACTCCCATGTAGCACCCGAACCCGATGCGCTGTATTTAAAAGCAATAGTAACATTATTTGTTTTATATGCGCTTAAAGAGATGTTTCCCGAATTTACAAAGTTAAAGCCACCCGTTGATTGGTTGAACGTTAACGGTGCCCATGTTGCTGAATTTACAGGGCCGCCTGTATAATCTGTAGATACCATTAAAGTTAATGGTGAAGGCCCATAATTAGTGGCGTTCATAAAATTAAGCACAGGGTTATTGATACTTGATAGATCCATACGCGGTGAAACTAACCAGGTTTCGCATGTTTGGTTAGATGGGAAATTTGAAATAGATGCATACGGCGTTGACGCACCACCTGCCGAAGAAGATGACCAGTTAACTGTTCCTGTTACATTTAAATTACTCCAGCCACCGCTTAATACATTATTATCGTTAAAATTTTTAGTAAGTAAAGGACAGGTACCCGTAGAGGTTGCCGTAATATCACTAAACTGACGCAAGGTAAGTTGAATTGTACCATTATACTGCCCTACAATAGCCACCATGTTTAATTTTCCACAAGGTGCCAAAGCAGCTGCAAAATTAGAATAGCCAGAGCTTCTTAAAATAGTTGGAATAGAACTTGGAGTTATTAATACAAGGTTTGCCGAAGCTTTTCCAACGGCATCTGCAAAGGTTTGACCTTTTGACCCGTTGTCAAACTCAAGAGAATCTAACTCTACTAATTCTGATTGATAATATAACTGATTTACAGCAGGGTTCATCGTGATCAATTGCGTATAGTTAACTTTTCTTGGCTTTACAATTAAACCGGTTGCAATTTTATGTACACTTCTTTCAAGATCAATTGAATCGAGTTGTATCTGCATACCATAGCTATTTAACTTAACACCATTTAAATTAATACGGATACTATCACCAACATATAAGCCGCCAGAGTAAGTTAAATTAATTTTCATACCACCAGTTGCATCTTTAATGTAAACTGATTTATAAAGATTACCACTTATTTCATCAGCAGTAACAACTCCAACAACATTTACATCTGTTTTAAATTTATAAACACTGCCCGGTGGCACTGCGTAATAAGCATTATATCTGTTGATAATTGAGTCAATAGTAATATACCCACTTACTGGTGGTGGAGTTTTTGGTGCAGGGTTATCAAACTTTTTTTTACAGCCGGTAATTAAAACAGATGTAAGAAGCAGCAAGCAAAACAGTGTATTTAATTTTTTCATTTTCGTTTTTACTAAATTAATTTTCTATTACGGAAATATCATCTACTTCCCA
This sequence comes from Bacteroidia bacterium, assembly GCA_016787785.1. GTDB lineage: Bacteria > Bacteroidota > Bacteroidia > B-17B0 > Aurantibacillaceae > Aurantibacillus. The sequence goes on from JAEUTO010000004.1 coordinate 325,008, forward strand.
GGTTTTTCCGGAAGTTGAGGTCCCCGTATATTTATATGCAATGGTTACACCGGTTGTTTTATATGCGTTAAGAGATATATTGCCTGAACTTACAAAAGCAAAACCTCCGCTTGAAAGAGTAAATGTCAATGGCGCCCAGGTTGCCGTCGACGGTGAACCAGAAGTATAATTTGTGGATATCATCAATTCTAGAACCGGACCGGAATAATTACATGCGTTTTGAAAGCTCAGCACAGGATTTGTTGCGCCGGAAAGATCCATTGGCGGAGAAATTAACCAGGTTTCGCAAGCCTGGTTGCCGGAAACAAAATTGGTTATTTGCCCGTAAGGTTTGTTAGCCCAAGACCCAAGTGTTGACGTCGTCCAGTTAATATTTCCCGACACCTTTTGCATGCTCCACCCACCACTGGTTATTGAATTATCATTAAAATTCTTTTTAAGATACAGTCCTGGTATAATACAGTTTGGCGATTTCATGCTCCATTCTGTTGTGTTTCTTATTACCAATTGTTTGGTGCTTCCATAGCCTGTTGCAATACCAATAATGTTACCAAATTTGCCTGGTATTTTTTGTCCAGAGAAAGTGGCGTAGCTATTTGTTCTTAATGTTATGGCGTCTCCACCACAGGTAAACATTTGCCGATTAGAAGTAGTTGAATTAATAGGCACATATAACTGATTTGTATCTGCTGGAGCAAAACCAATTCCATTAATTACTACAAGGTCATTTAGCAAACTTGAATAGTAGCCTGGCGAACTTATTAAATTTACATCCATTACTTTTGGCTGAGGATAAACACCTTTGCCAAGTATTATCATCGATCTGTCGGGATCGATAGAATCCAGTTCTAACATTAAGGTTGTAGTATTATAACCAATGCTCAGTCCTTTCATGTTAACGCGAATACTATCACCAACAAAAATAGGAGGAGCTGTTTTTAATGTTAGATGTATTGCGCCAGTTGCATCTCTAATGAATGTTTCTTTGTAAAAATTACCAGCTGCGTTATCTGCAAGAACTACACCCGATAAGTATGTATCTGTTGTAAATACTTTTTGGCAACTGTTTGTGCAGCTCGCAATTGCTTTAAGCTCAGCAATTGTTAGTGAAGGGGCCTTCGGTTTTACCGGGGGCATTTCGCCTTTTCTTTTACAGGAAACAATTCCCAAAAAAAGAGATAGCAATAAAAAGAGATTTACAATATTTTTTTTCATAATATGAATTATTTATCAATTAAAAACTAAAGCTAACATTTACCCTGTAGGTTAAGCCCATCATGTATTGGTATTTATTTTGAAACCTGTTTAACTGGCCAACATCCCAACGCATTTGCTCATACCCAAAATTTAAAGCGTTTGTATTATTCAATAAATTATTTATGCCGCCATTAAAATTTAAGTAATACTTACCTTTTATTCTGAAAGATTTTGATGCATTTAAATTAACAGTGTAAAAATCAGGTAATTTTTCCTGATCAATAACATCGTTTATTTGTTCATCGCCCTGTTGATATGGAACCAGCCCTTCTTCTGTTCTTCGGTCAGGATTTGTCATAATGTATGATTCGCCAAAATAATTAAACGTTGCACTCACATTCCAGGATTTTTTACCCATGTATTTATAAGTAAAACCACTAACCAGCTGCGGCGTGCCGCCTACATAATAATCTTTCCAGTAAATAGTTCTATTGGTATATAGTTCAGTATTGTTATTTGATTGCCATGCTTGTGCCTTAGGGCGATTAGTATAATAATAATTTCCATAACCAAAAACACCTTGTAAAATGTGAGAGGTAAATAGTACTTTTTCAAGTGTGAGTTCAACACCCTGGTGTTTTTCGTTTAAGCCGGTTAAAAAGTAATTAACGTTACAATTGTAAATATCATACCAAAAAATACGCATATTGCTTTGGTTATTAATAGACGTGTTGTAATAAGTTGCCCTTGCTTTAAAGCCTGGAGATTTAAGTAGATAATTAAATTCATAACTTGCCACTTGTTCCGATGTAACACCCTGGGTAATTTCGTTTCTTGTTTCAGGAGAAATGAACATAGTATTTACTTCTGGCGGACGAGTTAAGAAACTACCGTGCGCAGTAATAAAATTTCTACCGTTTATCTTGTAGGTGATTCCACCTTTAACACCGTAATTTGTGAAAGAGATTATCTGACTTTTTCCTTGACTGGTGGTTGGAAATTTTCCGTTTGCAACAAATCCCTCTCTCCAAACCTGCATATTTGAAAATTGTAGGCCGCCATACAGATCAAAATGACCAACGCTGTATTCCGCTTGTGACCATGCCTGTGCCTTATTAATGTTGATATTAAAATCGTAACCAAATTTATCGCCTTTATAAATTTTTTGATCTGGGTTAGCAAGATTATTTTGCTGAAATGAAGAGCTAACACCAAGATTTTGCGCAAATTGATCGTAGTCTAACCAAAAAGTACCTCCCAAAAGATCATTCATGGTTTTGTACTTATGGTTACGGTAAATATTACCACTTGCACCGGCACTAATAAATAAATTCTCAATGCGTTTATTAAATACAGAACTTAAAACAATGTTTTTAAGATCTTCAACTCTGTCTTCAAGAATATATCTCGATCTTGTTTCGCCGGTATTTAATTGTCCGGCTTGCGACGGAACAGTATATAGATTGTCCTGATTCATGGCAATCATTCTATCCCAGTTCATTTGTTGTGTATTTACATCATTCTCCCATAATGCTTTTTGTGCGTCCCCTTGTTCAGTTAGACCCTGGTTGTAAAAATAACTTGGAAAATATCTGTAATAATCAGGCCATGGATTTGGAGAGTTGTTCCAGTTTATTCCTGACACGCTGGATTTTCCGGTGTTGAAGAATAAAGTCGTAGTTAATTTAGATGTATTTTTTGGTGTAAGAACATGTGTTAACATAAATGTTGGTCTGTTTGATTTGCGAACAACTGAGTTTCTTACCTTGCCATTTTGATACCCCCATGATCGGTTGTAGTAGTGATCACCCGTAAGTTCGTAAGCTTCTAACTGCGCGCTTGAGCGGCCACCAATTTCCGATGGAGAATAATAACCTGTAAAAGACAAAAGATTTTTATTATTTATTTTTTTATCCAAACTCATAAAAAAAGTATTTGCCTGAATGTATGTGCCGGGAACATAAACCTGATCGCCCGAAGTAGTACTTGCCATTAATCTAAATGCCCAACCATTTTGCATCATACCTGTTGAGTGCGATATGGACGTACGATGTCTGAAATTTCTGTTTGTGGTTCCATAAGAAATACGTGTGCCTTTTCTGAAAGAAGATGCCTTCGAATCAAAATTATTATATCCTGCAGGTCCGGCAAAACCATAACGCGAGGCGCCGTTTCCGAGTCTGTATTCGCTAAAAGGCGCTGCGCCATATAAGCCTCCCCATTCGCCAAATGCGGCAAAGCCAAGTTCAGGATTATTAATATCAATACCATTGATCATCATTAACAGATTTTCGTTTGAATAACCTCTTATACGATAACGTGCAGAATTAAAATGAAAAATGGCGAACTGCGCAAAAAGGTCGCGGCTTGATTGCAATAAAGATGATGTTTCCTGTTGACCAATATCAGAATCAATATCGCCACCAGTGGCATTAAAAACTGGAATATTAAAAGAGTTATCTAAACTATCTTTTGGGTCTGAAGTAATTGTAGAATCTGCCTGAGAAATCTGTGCAAAAACAGTTCCTGTAAAAAGAAAAAAGGCAAGACAAATAAAATTTTTGAGCTTTATAAAATTTATCATTTAGCTAATTTATTAAATATTGTTTTATTTTTAAATTTAAAAAAGTAATATTTAGAAAACAGTTTAAATATAAAATAGGATGGAGTTTTTTCCGCCTTCATCCTAATTATTTCTAACTATTATGAAGCGGTTTCGGGAGTATAAAGTAGAATCTCTATATTACCTCAAGGATGATCACTTCTGACTAAATCGGGGCAAATATATAATTATTTAAGTATTGCATTATTAGCAAATTGTCAACAAAATATTACCGAAATTGTAATGATTAAATGTTAAAACGGTTTAAACGCTAGCTCTAATTGAGCCAAGGATACAGCAATAACAGGGGTAGGACATGCCAGATAAAAAACCGTAACAAGAAATATTCATTTAACATTTGGGCTGGTTTTATTTATTACTTTTGGCTCTCTTAAATAGAATTATGAAATTAAAAATAATATTGTTTGTTGCGTTTGTTGCACTTACCTCTTATTCGTATTGCCAAAAATTGGATAAGGATAAAAAATATTTTGTGTCGGCAATTGGATTTTGGAATGTAGAGAATTTATATGATACATTAAATGATCAGTGGAAAAATGATGAGGACTTTACGCCATCAGGAACAAACGTTTGGAACGGACCACGTTACCGTACTAAAATAGATCGCTTGGCAGAAGTTATTTCGCAAATGGCAACCGATGCAACACCTGATGGTTTGGCTATTTTAGGTTTGTGTGAAATTGAAAATAAAAGTGTTGTGCAGGATTTGGTAAATTCTCCAAGGTTGAAAAAACGTAATTATCAAATTGTGCATATTGAAGGGCCCGATACGCGCGGCGTTGACCCTTCTTTTATTTACAATCCATCTTATTTTAAAGTTATTAAAGCAGTTTCATACCACATACCTTATGTAACAGATACGGCTCACAAAACCCGCGACATTTTAGTGGTAAGCGGTTCGTTTTTGGGCGAACCATTAACTGTTTTGGTAAATCACTGGCCTTCGAGAAGAGGTGGAGAGTTAAAAAGCAGACCAAACAGGAACGCTGCTGCAAAAGTTGCACGTCACATTATGGATAGTGTCACAAAAGCAGATCCTACTGCAAAAGTTACTTTAGTTGGCGATTTTAATGATGATCCGGTTAATGTTTGTATTAAGGAAGTGATAAATACTAATGGCGACTTCTCTAAATGTAAAGACGATCAGTATTTTAATCCAATGGAGCCTTTATATAATGATGGGACTGGCACATTGGCCTGGCAGGATAGTTGGAATTTGTTTGACCAGGTAATTTTAAATAAAACCTGGTTCCCAAAAAAATATGAAACCTGGCAATATTATACTGTAAGGGTTTTTAATAAAGCGTACTTAAAAGCCGATTTTGGAAATTATAAAGATTATCCGTTTAGAACCTACAGCGGTGGTACATATACCGGTGGTTACAGCGATCACTTTCCTGTATTTGTTGTCATTGCAAAAGAAAATACTGGAAAGAAATAAATTTATGGTGTATCGTAAAAATAAAAAAGCCTCTCATCTCCGAGAGGCTTTTTTATTTGAACCTTTTTTAATTATTGTTTCAGTAAGGTCACATGCCCAACATAAAGTTTCTTGTTATTTTCAAGATCGGTTATTTGTATTTTATAAATGTAAACACCATCTTGTGCAGCCCCTCTGTCAGCGTTAATATCAGAACCTTTTACGCTACCATCCCAACCTTTTCTAAAATCAGTTGAAGTAAAGATCAACTCACCCCAACGATCAAAGATCTCCATTTTGTAGTTGTCTTCTTTGATACCATACCCGTAAGGCATAAATACATCGTTGCGTCCGTTCTTATCCGGAGTAAATGCATTTGGGATATAAATGCCCATGTCA
>JAEUTO010000001.1 GCA_016787785.1 Bacteroidia bacterium
CCAATGATCAGAATATAGGATGGGATGGAACCAAGAACGGCAAAGACCAACCCGTTGGTGTTTATGTTTGGACATTAGTTGTGGATATGTATAACAATCGCCAGGTGAAGAAAAATGGCGATGTAACTATTATTAGATAAAAATGATGAGAACTATAAAGAAATACTCAATTATCTGTTGCTTGTTTTTGGTTACGGCCACAAAAGCACAAGATTTTCATTTAAGTTTGTACGATGCGGCGCCATTGTTCTTAAACCCTGCCATGACAGGTTTGGTTGACGGAAAAATGAGATTACACGCGCATTATAGAAACCAATGGAATGCTATTGCATACAAACCATTTACAACTGCTTTGGTTAGCTTTGATATGCCAAAAGGCAAATGGGGTTTTGGTGGACAGGTAAGCAATATGCGTGCTGGTTTTGGTAACTACAATGTTTTTCAGGCTTTAGGATCGGTAGCGTATGCCGTGCCAATTGACAAAAATAAGTACCATAATTTATCATTAGGTATGCAATTGGGTTTCACGCAAAAACGTATCGAATACCAGATCTATACTTTCGATAATCAGTGGAGTGGATTAGATGGTGGTTCTTTTGATAAATCAATTTCAAATAACGAGAATTTTAATCGCGGTGTTCAGTTTCAAGAAGCAGTTAATTTTGGTGCATTATATTTTTATGGTAAACAACAATCCCGTATCAATCCATTTGCTGGTTTTAGCGCGTTTAACTTAACTCGTCCAAAAGAAACTTTCTTTGGAAGTAATAACCGTTTACCTATCAGAATGTACACCCATGTTGGGGTGAGGGTAAACGTTAGCGAGTTATTATATTTCATTCCAAAAGTGTTAGTTTACAATCAGGTAAATGTTGTGCAGCAAACTTATGCTTTGGATGGTGGCTATTTCTTTAAAGGTGAAAAATTTTATGCATTGGCAGGATATATTTACAGAGCTAAAGATGCAAGTATTGCTTATGTAGGATTTAAAAAAGATAACTATATTTTTAAAATTGCTTATGATTTTAATACCTCTTCTTTAAGAAGTACTTCTAAAACAAGAGGCGCCTACGAACTTTCTTTAACCTGGTTAGGTAAGAAAGGAAAAAATCAAGATGTTAAAAACTGTCCAAGACTATAGTATTTTATGCTAAAAAGAAAATCTCTCCAACTAATATTAGTTCTAATAAGTTCCATAACCTTTTCACAATCAAAAAAATTGTGGACGGAAATTGCTGACGATGCTTTTGCAAAAAAAGACTATGCAACAGCGGCCGCAAACTATGCTAAAGTATTAGATGATACCACAGTTCTAAGAAGTTACGTATTGCCATACGAAACGCAGTTAGTTAACTTAAATACCAAAGCTTTATTTAAAGTGCCTGAGTTGCGCGTTACTAAAAGAAAAGACAGTACCAATCTTGTAAAAGAGAATTTGGTAAACTCAAGTAAATATGATTTTATCATGTACCGTTTGGCAACCAGCTACCGTTTAAATTTTGATTATAAACATGCAGTTGATCAATATAAAAAATGTGTAGATAGGAAAGTTTATCCTGATGCGCCTTATTATTATGCAACCTCTTTAATGAGCTTAAAACGTTATTCAGAAGCATTAAAAGTGTTTGATGACTATCAACATCCAAAACCAGATTCAACAGGCACAATGCCTAAACCTGCAACTGATTCTTTAATGAAACAGGCTGCTAAAAAACAAAAATCTTGTTACTTTGCTCTGGATACTTTATCGCCACGCAAACCTATTAAGGTACGTATGATGGATTCGCTTGTGTTTAACAGGGGAACCAGCAGTTTTGGTGCTATGTATTTTGAGAACGATACGCGTGTATTATTCACAAGCGCACGTAAAGGCGGTGTTGTAACAGATCCTGAAAAGCAAGACTCGCGTTATTACTGCGACGTTTATACTTCTACAATTGATGATACTATCTGGCAACGACCTGTTAACTTTGGCCGTCCGGTAAATACATCTTTACATGAAGGCGCAAGTTATTTTACGAAAGACGGTGTAATGTTATTTACTCGCTGGAGCGATAATAACAAGAACGAAGCATTTATTTACATGGCCCGCAGTATTGAAGGTAAATTTTATGATGCAATGAAATTAGGTACCAACGTAAACTTACCGGGTTACCGTTCGCAACAACCTTTTGTAAGTAATGATGGAACAAAATTGTTTTTCTCATCTAATCGTCCCGGTGGCAAAGGCGGCTTTGATATTTGGATGGCTCCAATTGATGGTAATGGTTTTATTGGTGAAGCACAAAATTTAAAAGAGCCAATTAATACACCAGGTGATGAAGTAACACCTTTCTTTCACGATCTTGCAAGTACTTTATTTTATAGTTCTAATGGTAATCCTGGCTTAGGCGGTTTAGATATTTTTAAAGCGAGCTTGAATGCAGATGACAGTGTTTATACCTTTCCGGTAAATTTAAATGCACCAATTAACTCAAGTAAAGACGATGCTTATTATGTAATGGATCGTTTAGGTGAGAAAGGTTTTTTCTCAAGCGATAGAGAAGATTGCCCAAGCGGACACTGTTATGATATATACTCATTCGTTAATGCGCCTATCTTTTTTAACTTAAGTGGATATGTTTTTGATGCAGAAACAAATGACCCAATTCCAAGCGCGTTAGTAACTATTAAAGATGTGCATGATGGTGAAGAACCTTTCTTTATTGTAACTGACGAAAAAGGTTTTTACAGTACCCCTTTAAAACCAAATTTAGAGTACTTCTTAAAAGCGCAAAAAAATAAATACTTTGGCCAGGCGGCAAGTGTTGCTACAAAAGGCCTAACAGATTCAAAAGATTTTGAACAGGATTTCTTTTTAGGAAAGATACCTGAAGGTGATATTGAAATTGAAGGGGTGGAGTATGACTTTAATAAGTATACACTGCGTCCAAAATCGATGGAGATCCTGGATAAAATTGTAGACATCTTAAAATTGAACGATAACTTAACGATTGAATTAAGCTCCCATACAGATGCAAGGGGTAACGATGAGTATAACATGAAGTTGTCTCAGGGCCGTGCGCAAAGTTGTGTGGATTATATTATTGCTAAAGGCATTGCTAAAAAACGTATTCAGGCAACAGGTTATGGCGAAACAAAACCAATTATTCCTGAGTCGGAGATCAATAAAATGGTGCCAAAAAGCGAAGAATTCGAAACCGCACATCAAAAGAACCGTCGTACTGCCTTCAGGGTTATTGGCGAATCTAATATCAATATCATTAATAAAACAAAATAAACTCAATTCCTTTATTGAAGGATGAAAGAGGAAAATTATTTATAGTTTTCCTCTTTCTTTTTAGAGCCGTAAGTAGAAAATAATGTCAGAAAAAATTATATTTCGTAGTTACAAAATCACTGTTAAAGGCAAAGTCCAAGGCGTTGCTTACCGATTTAATGCACAAGCGGTTGGACATAAATTAAACTTAACGGGTTACGTTAAAAATCAACATGATGGTTCTGTATTTGCGCATGTAGAAGGCAAAGAAGAAGATATTAATAAATTTATTGACTGGTGCTACTTAGGTTCGCGTTTAGCAAAGGTTACAGAAGTAGCTGCAGAAGAAACAGAGCTAATGGGTTTTCAAACCTTTGAGATCAAGAAATAACGGAGTGTTTCTATTCCTTCAAAATAAAATCCGGTGATAAAGTTATATTCTATTAAAAACCTTTTTCTTGTTCTGTTTGTTCTGGGTTGTTTTTCGTCAGCTGCGCAAAAAGACACTTTATCTAAAAATAAAAAAAGCAAACACTATAGTTGGAATGGCAATAATAAAATGGTATCGTTAGGTATTGGAGCACCTGTATTAGATGCGTTTTATCTTGATCGCGAAAAAATAAATGCCACCAACACATCAACTTTTTCAGCTAATAAAGATTACCTGGTTATTCACGTAAAAGCAGAGATAGGCTTGGCCAGTCATATTGGTGTTGCCGTGGCTGTTAATAGAAGTGTGAATGAGTATACAGAGACTTACTATACTTCTGTAAACGGAAATAAAATAGTGAACAGCGATCGCATAACACTTAAAGTACTCACCGTTAATTTGAGATGTAATTATCATTTTTTGACATCAAAGATGCTTGATCCATATATAGGTATTGGTGCAGGTCTTAAAAAGATCGATATTAATGTACCAGCAGGAACAGTAACAGTGTTTGAAACAAGAAAACCCTTTGGTTTTGAGGCAACTTTTGGACTCAGAGTTTTGGTCGCTTCAACAGTTGGTATTTATGGCGAAGCCGGCATTGGAAGATCGTTTTACCAGGGCGGTATAACGCTTAACTTTGGCGGTTTCAGAAAAAGATTTGACCGCGATATTTTGTAATTTTTTAAGAGTTTATAACAACTCCTAAAACATTAAATGTGTAAATTTAAGGCATGCAAAAGTTAAAGTTCATTCTCCTTTTCTTAGTTTGTTTTAGTGCATCCTTCGCACAACAACAGGTTTTGGATAAGGTAATTGGTATAGTTGGTAAATACCCTATTTTATTATCCGACCTACAAAATTCTATGCTTGAAAGAGAGAAACAGGAAGCGAATTTTGATAAATGCAAAGCTTTCGAAACCCTGGTATTCCAAAAACTTTTAGTTGCGCAAGCGGATAGAGATAGTGTTACCGTTACTGATGCCGAAGTTGATCATGAACTGGACCAAAGAATGGCCTACTACATTCAACAATTTGGCAGCGAAGAAAAATTAGAAGAGTTTTACGGCAAACGTACCAATGTTATTAAAGACGAATTAAGAGGCGATATACAGGAACAATTAATTGCTCAAAAAATGCAGGGCAAAATTACAGGCGATGTAAAATTAACGCCTGCCGAAGTACGTTTATTCTACAACTCAATACCACAAGATAGTTTGCCTTTAATTAACTCTGAAGTTGAATTGCAACAAATAGTAAAAAAACCAACTTTTAGTGCAGAAGCAAAACAAATTGCAAAATCACAATTAGAGATCTACCGCCAACAAATATTAGCGGAGGCAAAAGAAAAGCAAGATTCAAAAATGAAGACCCTGGCTGTTTTGTATAGCGAAGATCCGGGTTCAGCAAGCAAGGGCGGACGTTACGAAAATGTTGGAAGAGGGGTGATGGATCCGGTATTTGAATCAAATGCGTTTCGTTTAAAACAAGGAGAATTATCGCCCGTTTTTGAAACAGCTTATGGTTACCATTTCATTCAGTTAGTTCAGCGCAAAGGAGAATTGTTGGATCTAAGGCATATTTTGTTAGTTCCAAAAATGTCTAATGCCGATTTTTATTTGAGCAAACAAATGCTGGATACAATTTATAACGAAATTAAAGAAGGGAAAATAACCTTTGAAGATGCTGCTAAAAAATATAGCGACGATGCAGATACTAAACAAAACGGAGGTCTAATGATCAACCGTAATACAGCCAGTACTAAATTTGATAACGAAGATCTAAGTCAAATTGATCAAAACTTAGTGGCTACACTAAACTCTATGCAAATTGGCGACATTAGTAAACCCATGCAGTTCATGAGTCAAACAGATGGCAAACCGGGCTTTAGGTTGTTAAAATTAAAGAACAGGATCGATCCGCATAGAACAAATTTAAAGGACGATTATCAAAAGCTTGCTTTAATGGCAACATCAGAACATAACAAAAATCAAATAGAAGAATGGATCAGGAAAAGATCAAAGATCACCTACATCAAGCTTGATCCCGAATACACTTGCACTTTCGAAAATAAATGGACCATCAGTAATTAACTTTTTGAAAATATAAAAATTTACAGCCTGAGGTTTTGACAAATAAAAGGAATATTTATTGGTATTGTCAGATCTTTGGTTGGGCCTTTTTTGTTATTGTTAATTCCATTTTTTTAGGTTTAAGTTATCAAACCACAGTTAAGGATTATCTTTTTTATTTTCTTACAATGCCCATTGGTATTGGCATTTCGCATGTTTACCGTTTAATTATCATCAAACAAAAAGTCCTCAACTTTAAAATTCCGTTGCAGTTATTCCTTATCATTGTTTTTAGTATTATTAAAGCCATTGTTTTCTTTTTTATGACCGTGGGCTTATCAAAAATGTTTGGTTTAATTGAAACAGATCTTAGTTACGTTTATATTTCTTCGTCAGTAATTAATTTTACCGTTGTTTTTTGTTTGTGGAATGTTATTTATTTTGGGTTTCAGTATTTTCAAAATTATAAACGTACAGAGATCAGTTCACTCCGCTATTTAGCTGCAAGTCGCGAGTCTGAATTAAATAATTTAAAAGCGCAATTAAATCCGCATTTCATGTTTAATAGTATGAATAGCATTCGCGCCTTGGTAGATGAAGATCCTGCAAAGGCCAAGATCGCTATTACACAGCTTTCTAATATTTTGAGAAATACGCTGTTAATGGATAAAGGCAAAGAGATCTTATTAAAAGATGAGATTAATTTGGTAAAAGATTATTTGAACCTTGAGCACATCCGTTATGAGGAACGTTTGAGTTACGAATTTAAAATTGCCGATGACGTTTTAAATTGCAAGATCCCGCCTTTTATTATTCAAACGCAGGTTGAAAATGCGATCAAACATGGTATTTCAAAGTTACCGGGTAATGGCAATATTATTATTGAAGCCTTTAAATTATTAAATGTGTTAAAGGTAAAAGTATCTAACACTGGTAAATTAAATAACGAAACACCGTTAACCGGGGTAGGCTTCAAAAATTCCATTCAACGTTTAGAGCTACTTTATGGGATAGACGGCAAAATATTTATAAATGAATTACATAATTTTGTGGTTGTAGAGATCAATATACCCATAAAGTAAATGTTGAAAGTTTAATGATCGTAGTTACAAATAAAAATAAAATTTAATATTATGAAAGCAATAATTATTGATGATGAACGCTTAGCCCGCCAGGAACTAAAAAATTTATTACTTGCACATAAAGAAATTGAAATTATTGCAGAGTGCTCTGATGCCATACAGGCAAAAGAAAAGATCAACGAGTTAAAACCGGATGTTATTTTTTGTGACATCCAAATGCCCGGCAAAACGGGACTTGAATTGGTTGAAGAGATCTCGGGAGCTGTAGATGTTGTTTTTATAACAGCGCATGACGAGCACGCCATTAAAGCCTTTGAGCTAAATGCTTTTGATTATTTGCTAAAACCAATTCAACCTTTACGTTTAGCCGAGACCATAAAAAAACTATCAATAAAAGATACTTCAACAAAGGCAGATAATAATTCGCCGCTAACTAAAAACGACATGGTTTTTATTAAAGACGGCGAAAAATGTTGGTTTGTAAAATTAAGCGAGATCCGTTTATTTGAATCAGAAGGAAACTATGTACGCGTTTATTTTGAAACTTTCAGGCCATTGATATTGCGCAGCTTAAATAGTTTAGAATCGCGTTTGAACGAAAAAGAATTTTTTAGGGCCAGCAGAAAACATATCATCAACTTAAATTACATTGCAAGCGTAGAATCGTGGTTTAACGGCGGATTGAACGTTAAATTAAAAGATGGCAAAGAAGTTGAGATCTCGCGCAGGCAAGCTGTTAAATTAAAAGATATGATGAGTTTATAAATTGCTTTTAACCTTCACAATAATTCTATTATTTTAGCGTTTATAATTCAACTTGAAAAAAGTAATAGTTTTTATATTCATTTCCCTTACAATAAATGGGTTTTCTCAGATCGGGGGAACAACGTCTTATCGCTTTCTCGATATTCCTATGACCGCGCGCGCTGCAGGGGCAGGGGGTAGCAACATGAGTATTTGGGGTGATGATATTAATTTGATCTATAGCAATCCGGCTTTACTAAACTCAACTATGAGCAAACAAGTAGCCCTTAATTATAGTAATTACGTGGGCGATCTTAATTTTGGTTATGTTGCTTATGCACATAACCTAAAAAAATACGGTAATGTGGGCGGAGGTATTGAGTTTTATGATTATGGAAAATTTGTGGGTTACGATGAGTTTGGCCAAAAGACCAAAGATTTTAAGGCCAACGATTACAGTATAAATTTAAATTATGCTAAACCATTTGAAGACTCTTCGTTCAACATTGGTGTTGCTTTAAAAACAATTATCTCGCAATATGATGTATATAAATCTTACGCTAATGCATTAGATTTTGGTATAACCTATCACAGCAAAAAAAGCCTGGTTATTAGTTTACTTGCAAAGAACGTTGGTGTTGTTTGGAAAGAATACACCAATACCCAAGGGCAAACGCAGGTATTACCGCGAAATGTACAATTAGGTGCCAGCTACAAAGCGTCTAAAGCACCGTTTAAAGTATTTATGGTTTGCGATAATTTATTACGTTGGAATTTAAAATATATCTCACCGATTGATACCACCGGTAAAAGCAATCCCTTTAATGCGTCCGAAACGCCCATCGATTCAACTAAATATCAAAAATTCTCTAACCGTTTTGGTAACAGGGCCGATAATTTTATGAGACATATCACAGTTGGTACTGAGATCGTTCTTACTAAAAATTTTAATTTACGCATTGCTTATAATTACCGTCGCCAGCGCGAAATGACCTTACCTGAAAGGCGCGGCGCCAATGGTTTAAGTTTTGGCTTTAGCTTAAAAGTTAAACGTTTTGGTTTTTCATACTCCTTTGCTAAAATGGCTTTCCCCGGCAATTCCAGTATTTTTGGAATATCCGCCACAATATAGTTTTCCAGTTATTGAGCTGTGGTCACCACTTATTAAGTTTTAGCGGTTTTTAGCCCTCAATTTCTTATCTTTATGCTGTTAAATTAAATTCTGAAAACCCTAAAACATAGTTGGTTCATTTTTTTATTGACCATTTGTTTTTTTCAAAGTGGCCGATCGCAATGCTCGTTATTTTATTTTTTTACAAATAACTACGATTGCGTTACTAACCTTTCAAACACAAGTTTCACAATTAGCGGCGCAACTGCACCTTATACCTGTACCTTTGTAAATACTGCAAATAGCGCAACAATTGCCACCGGTTCAACTATTGGCAATACTGGCACAGTTACAAGTATTCCCGTTGGTAATTATAATATTTTTATGACTGCCGCTAACGGTTGCACAGCTAATACCTCGTTTCAGGTGGCAGTACCTTTCTCTCCTTCAAATATTGTTTTTACGCCAACAAATGTAAGTTGTTTTGGAGGTAATAATGGTGCGGCCTTTGCAAGCGTAAACAGTTCGTTCTTTATACCTCCCTATTCCTATACATGGACCACGGGGTCTTTTGTGTCAACAGCCACAGGGCTTTCAGCTAATATTGTGTATTCTGTAACGGTAAAAGATGCGCAAGGATGTATGGTCACCAATTCGGTTTCTGTAACTGAACCTGCGCAAATTAACACAACACTTTCAAATACCTTTGTAACTTGTTTTGGAACAAGTTTAAGTTCTGGTTTTATAACATCCGGTGGCACTCCCGCTTTTACGTATTCTGTAAATGGCGTGCCAAGCGCGAGTAATATTGCCAATAATTTATTTGCCGGCACACAAACTGTTTTAACTAAAGATAGTAAGGGTTGCTTGTTTACCAACACAGTTTTAATTACGCAGGTTGTGCAGCCGGTAATTGCTTTTACCATCGTAAAACCAAGTTGCCCTGGTAAGTCAGATGGTTCTGCTTCTGCCGTCATATCGTCGGCTCCGGCACCTTTTACATATACCTGGCAACCGGTAATTTCAAATCTTCCAACATTATCGCCAATTCCAATTGGTAGTTATACTTTAAGTGTAACGGACGGTAGTGCCTGTGTTACAAAAAGTGTTGCAGTAGTTTTACCTGCCGCCAGCATGACGGTTAATGCTACCACTAATCCTGAGAATTGCAGCGCTGTTGATGGCGCTGCTACTTTAAATGTAACAGGAGGTAATTTCCCCTATAGTTTTAATACACAGCCCGGCATTGGCCCTCATCCCACCAATATTATTAACTCTTTAACAAGCGGCAGCTATACAACCGTTATAACTGATGCAAATAATTGTTTAGATACCCTTGTTTTTAATGTAGGCAACCTCAGTACCGTTATAGTTTCAGTTGTCAGTTCAACACCCGTACTTTGCTATAACCAATGTACCGGCGGTATTCAGCTGAATGTGGTTAACGGCATATTGCCAATAACCTACAGCGTTACTAACACGCCAACAACAAGCAGCGGCACAATACCAAACCTTTGTGCGGGTTTTTATACGATAAAAGCTATTGATGCTATTGGATGTCCCGCTACAACTACGATCAATTTTCCTGCCCCACCAGTGTTTTCATATTCGGCAAATGCGCCGGCATCTGTCTGTTTTAATAAATCTGTTTTGTTGCAGGGTTCGGCTTTTGGGGGCGCCGGAGGCTTTAACTATGTCTGGAATCCCGGTAACATAACTGGCCAGGCAGTAAGTCTTGTGCCGAGTGGTACAACCGTTTATAGTTTAAATGTTTACGATGCCAATGGTTGCACTCTGGCGCCGTATCAGCTCACCGTAAATGTAAATGCACAATTGGCAATAAACATAAACGCTTCTAATGCGGGTATTTGTCCGGGCACCACTGCTCAAATTACGCCTACCGTAACGGGTGGTGACGGTAATTACAGTTATACCTGGCAACCCGGAAATTTAACTTCAGGATCAATTTTTGTACAAAATGCTGCGGTGCCCGAGTATACTTTAAGTGTGAACGATGGTTGCGGATCGCCAACAGCCATAAAGGTTATACCAATTAATTTATTTCCTGTAATAATGCCGCACTTTAGCATAAAGGATACCGTAGGCTGTGAAACGTTTTGTACTTCATTTACAAACACAACAATAAAATCAACAAATGCTATTTGGAATTATGGCGATAAACCTTTTGAACTTCAGGGAAACATAACCAATTATTGCTATAACAAAGCCGGTATTTACAACATAAAATTAACTGTAAACGATTCTAATAATTGTAAAACATCCTTCACTTATTCAAATGTTGTAAGAGTTCTGGCAAGCCCAAAACCCGATTTTATTACCAATCCCGATGTTATAACACTAAATAATTCCGAAAATGTTTTTATAGAGAATTTAACTGCAAATGGTGGTAGTTATAACTGGCAAATAAACGGCGCTTATTTGGGAGATGCAAAAGATATCACCTACACTTTTAAAGATACAGGCTGCTATTACGTGAGGTTAATTGCACAAAACCAAAACAATTGTGTTGATACGATGGATAAAACGATATGTGTCATAGAAGGTTTTAATTTTTATATGCCAAATTGTATAACCGTTAACCATGATAAATTGAACGATGTTTTAATTCCACTTGGAACTGGCTGGACGTCAAAAGATTACGTTTTTGAAGTGTATAACCGTTGGGGCAGTAGAATTTTCAAAACAACCGATTATTTAGAGGGTTGGGATGGTAAAATGAATGAAGATGAGCCCGATAAAATGGATATTTACTACTGGCGCATTAACATTACGGATAATATCGACCACATCCATGAATTAAAGGGCCACGTTACGGTTTTAAGGTAGTACAATAGAACTTATTAACAAGCAATTCTTATTTTTTTATTTTATTTTCAGGGAAAAAAGCTTTACTTTTGGCCTCGTATATATGTGTTTAGTCGAAAAATGGCTAAAAATAAGTTTAAAAAATTAACCCAAAATCAAATAAAATGAAGAAAAAAGTACTCATTGTTACAACATTGTTATCCTCAATGTTAACTTATGCCCAAGAGCCAAGCTCGGGAGATGATCAGGTATTGAAGAATAAAAAAGGCTTTGAGATATTACCTAAAGCAGGTGATATCGGTTTAGGCTTTAACACTATTCCAATCCTTGACATGTTTTTAGGTACATTAAACCGTGCTACGCCATTCGCTGGTTCGAGTAATATTGTACAATACACGCAGGCATCAAATAACCAAATTGTTGCTAAATATTTTTTAGATGCTAAAACTGCTATTCGTGTACGTGTTGGTATCAATACATTATCAGGTTCTATGACCAATCAGGTTCAAGATGCTGAAGTTATGTACAAAGCAACTTTAGGTACTGCAGATGATATCGCAGCAGCGTCTTTAATACGCGTTGATGATAAATTAAAATTCAAAAAAAATAACACATTAATTACTGTAGGTTACGAAAAAAGAAGAGGTTACCGCAGATTACAAGGTGTTTACGGTGGTGAGATAGGTTTTGGAACTAATGGTTCTAGCCAATCAGTTGTTTATGGAAATAAATACTCTGATCAATACCCAGTTCAATTCACAAACAACTTTAACTCTTTTGGTATTACAACCGTAAATCCAACTGCTCCGGGTAGAACTGCAAGAACTACCGAAGTAAAAAATAGAGGTGGTATTCGTTTTGGTGTAAGAGGCTTCATCGGAATTGAGTATTTTATATTCTCAAAAATTTCGATCGGTGCTGAATATGGTTGGGGTTACTCAATTACAACCAGAAGAGGTGCAAAATCAACTCAAGAAGTTTATAACAACGGACAAAACGGTCCTGAAGTTTTAATTGAAGAAGTTGATGTTGATACATCAGAAAAATTAAAAGGTTTTTCAGTTGATAATAACAACGGTTCTATTTTCTCAATGAACAACACTTTAGGTGGTAATACTGCTTTAAGCGGTGGTGCCGGTGCATTAACTTTGATCTTCCATTTCTAAATAATAAACAACTAAAAAAAATATAAATAATTAAAATATAAAATCATGAAAAAATCATTATTAGCACTTTCAATTACATTAGCATTATTCTCTTGTAAGAAAAAAGAAACAACCAGCGACTTTTCTGCAACTGACGTAACAGGAACTTCTGTAGTAAAAGGTAACGTAAATAAAAACGTAATTACACCAAATGGTTCAGGTGGATGGATCAATACTAACCGTGTTAACATGGCTGGTGTTGTTGTAACTATTAAAGTAAACAAAGGTGGTACTTTGGGTTTATATCCTAACTCAACTGCTAACGGTGCTGACGTATATTCAGGTACTACTGATGCAAACGGTAACTACGCTATCAGCGTAAAATCTAACGCAACAGGTGTTTCTGCTTTAATTACAATCGATGGATTTACAGGTACACAAGATACTATCATCAATAATGTAACTAAAACTGGTTTATATGCAACTTATGCTGGTACAAGTGTTACAAGAAACTTGTTTATGGGTGCAAATACTACTTTTGACCATAACTACACAGCTACTAACGTTTCATCTAATCCTAACAATATCTCTATCGGAAGCGCTATCGTTACTGGTTCTATCAGCATGAACTTAGTTAGAAAGCAAACTACTGGTACAGTTGTTACAATGAGCTCAACTAACATTGCTGTTCCTGCTAACACAACTGTTTACTTAAGCTTCGATAAAGATCCTACTTTATTAACTACAAAAGTATACCAAACAACTACTAACGCAGCAGGTGTTTATACTTTCAATTTAAGTACTGTTGCTTTAGGTAGTGCTGGTTTTAATCAAGATGCTACTATCTGGGTTGCTGACTACGCTACAAGTCGCGACACAGCTAATTACAACGGTGTTAACTTCATTAACATCACTCCGGGTTTACCAGGTGTGTACAATAAAGTAACTACAACACAAAATGGTGTTTATAATACTGAGATCAGAAATGCAGTTAACATGAACTACAACGCATTTACTCCAAACTAATCAACTACGATAATTTGTTTAAAAGGCTCCCGCTCAAACGGGGGCCTTTTTCATTTATTTTTGTACTTTTGTAACTATATAACATGCTAGCTACCGGTCAAAAAAAATTACCAAGATTTGTTCCAAAAGATAAATCGTTGTTCTTTTCAACCCTGCAAAAAAGGGTGAACGACTATTTTAAGGAAAAGAATATGTCTAAAAATGCAAACGGCGCCATGGTTGTTAAGACCATTGTTCTTTTATCAGCATTTGTTATTCCTGTGCTAATGATCAATTTAATGCACTTACAAACCTGGGCTGTTTTGGTTCTGTTCTCAATTATGGGTTTTGCCTTAGCAGGCATAGGCATGTCTATTATGCATGATGCCAACCACGGTGCTTATTCAAAAAAACAAAAAGTAAATAACTGGTTAGGTTATTCACTAAATTTGATTGGTGGTATGGTTTTTAACTGGAAACTACAGCACAATGTATTGCATCACACGTATACCAATGTGCATAATGTGGATGATGATATTGCCAATAAATTAATTTTACGTTTTTCGCCACACTCTGAACCAAAAAAAGTACACCGCTTTCAGTTTATTTATGTGTTTTTCTTTTATGCCATACTAACGCTTTACTGGGCTATAGCAAAAGATTTTATTCAGTATTTTAAATATAGAAAAGAAGGTACCAACCGTTTTACAAAAGCAGAGAACACAAAATATTTTGTGAGCATGGTTTTTTTAAAATTGTTGTTTTTTACTTACATGATCGTTCTGCCTATAGTTGTGCAAGGTTATTCTGTTAGTTTAATTATCTGGGCTTTTGTTTTAATGCAGGCTATTGGCGGGTTGGTATTAGGTATTGTTTTTCAACTAGCGCATTCAGTTGAAGAAGCAGAATTTCCTTTACCTAACGAACAAAATATTATTGAGAACGAATGGGCTATTCATCAAATGATAACCACGGTTAATTTTGCGCGTAAAAATAAATTCATTTCCTGGTATGTTGGTGGTTTAAATTTTCAAGTAGAACATCATTTGTTCCCAAACATTTGCCATGTTCATTATCCTGAGATCTCTTCTATTGTAGAGCAAACAGCAAAAGAATTTAATGTGCCTTACCTTTGCGCACCAACTATGAAAGAAGCCTTTGGGTCTCATATGCGCCAACTTAAAAAATTCGGTTATACTTTTAACCTCGATCTGGCCAAGATGTAAATTTGGTGTACCATCTTAAACATTGGTTTATTACTCCTAAAACAATACATTTGGCTATGAAAATTTGTGCTTTTTTAGTTTTACTTTTTTTCTGTTCTTTCACGGTTGATCCGGATTGTATAGATATATCGCACACAAAATTTATTTCGGTTAATTGTGGCGTTTCAGATTGTTTTAGGATCATATCTAAATGCAAATTCATAAAATATAAAGTAAATATTTCTAATAGAGAGGGCAAGGAGCTTCTTCAATATGAATCTAAGAGCTCCGATATTGAAGAAATAAATACTTTTATGAATAATTTAAGAACTACTAATGATCTGGAACCAGATACATATTATACAAAGTTTTATGCTTACAATTATACTGATACAGTTGTAAAAGATTTTATTTTTGGGTTGTTTAAAAATCCAAAAATAAAGTAATCAGTTCCATATCAAAGTAAAAAGATTAGTACATTTGCGCTTTAAAGGAGACCTGTCAGAGTGGTCGAACGAGCAAGCCTGGAAAGTTTGTATACGCGCAAGTGTATCGAGGGTTCGAATCCCTCGGTCTCCGCTGAAAGGGACTTAGGCTCAAAAAGAGAACTAAGTCCCTTTTTCATTTTAAACAAATCGCCCGTGTGTCGGGCGATTTGTGCAATTATAAAGTTGATTTCAGAGGTTCGAAATGCCCCGTTTTTCTTGTCAAATACCAAACCATTAGGAAAGAGTAAATTTTGCAATCCTTCTTTCATCGCTATACCGCCATCTTGCCACAGTTGGCGAAGGTTTCGGCAAAGAATTACTGCTTCATTTATCATTTCTTTTAAGTTCGAAATGGAAATCCCACAAGTCGCCATTTCCTTTCGAATATTATCAAATTCCTTAGTGTATTTTACTCTAAAACGTTCGTAGGTTTCCTTGGGCATCTCCTCTTTTATGAAGTGCTTCTCCTCAAGCGTTTCAATATCCTTGGTTAGTTCGACAATTCTCGCC
>JAEUTO010000010.1 GCA_016787785.1 Bacteroidia bacterium
ATGGCCACAAGTTCATCTAAACACAGCTAAACAGTATTTAGACAAAAAAGGCGAAAATCAGGCAGCAACAGGTGGTTCTGAATGGAAAAAATATTTGCACCCACAGTTTCAACAACGAAAATTTTTCCCTGAGTTGTGGACAGAACACGAGATATCAGAATGGGGAAAATCAACTAATATTTAAATGAAATGAATAAACCAGAAGTAACATTACTCAAAAAAGGGGTCGTATTTAAAATATTACAAGTAACAGGTGAAAAAGATATGCAGATGCCTAAACATATCAGTACCAAAGAAGCAGTTATTGTTATCGAAGAAGGTAATGCAATCATTGAAATAGCCTCCAAAGAGCGTTTATTAAAAAAGGGTGATTCAATGATAATTCCAGCTGCCGTTCCACATTCATTATTAGTAATGACTAGTCTTAAAGCAATTGTAATGATGCCAGTTGAATCAGAAATAGAATTTATAAACTAAAAATTAATAACATGAATACCACTAAAGAAAAAACAATTGGTGAAATGGTAGCAGACGATTACCGCACCGCAGGAGTGTTCCAATCATTCGGTATAGATTTTTGCTGCAAAGGCAATCAAACCATAGATGAAGTTTGTGAAAGCAAAAATATTAGCAAAAGCTTATTGCACAATGATCTCGAAAAAATAAAGGTAAGTGAAGATAATCAAGTAAGTGATTACAAGTCTTGGCCATTAGATTTATTAGCTGATTATATAGAGAAAAAGCATCATAGGTATGTTGAAAATAAAACGCCTATTTTAAAGCAATACCTAGATAAAATTTGCACTGTACATGGCAAAAACCATCCAGAGTTATTTCAAATTAATGATTTATTTAACCAATCTGCGGGCGAACTAGCTGCCCACATGAAAAAAGAAGAGTTGATTTTATTTCCATTTGTAAGAAAAATGGCAATTGCAAAACAAGAAAACCAACCCTCTCCTCAACCTCCATTTGGAACAGTTCAAAGTCCCATAAAAACAATGATGCACGAGCATGACACTGAAGGCGAAATATTTAGAAGAATTAAAGAATTAACTAATAATTATACACCACCGCTTGATGCTTGTAATACATATAAAGTAACCTTTGCTTTACTTAAAGAATTTGAAGAAGATTTGCATCTTCACATTCATTTAGAAAACAACATCCTATTTCCAAAATCAATTGAGATGGAAAAGGAAGTTGAAAAAGATTAGTCAAATATATTTAAGCAAAATTTCAATAGGGAAATGTCTTAAAATAGATGTTTCCCTATTTTATATTCTAATACTAATGTCTAAAATTAAATAATTCATTGTTTTTAATTACCCACGTGAGTCAAAAAAAAGATATAAAAATAATTGTATTTAAAGGGGGCGAAAAAATCCAATTATTCACTTACACTAATGAGTATAGAAGCCTGATGGAGCTTTTATCGGATAAATTGTATCTAGAGAATTTTGGCGAATGTAAAGGCATGGGACGTTGTTGTACTTGTCTGATTAAAATAAATTCTAAATCCCATAAAGTAAGCGATTTTGAAGGAAATGAATTAGCTACTCTTAAAAAACACAATTTTAATAATTTAAATGATAGGCTTTCTTGCCAGATAATAATTGACCAAAATTTAAAATTAATAGAAATAGAATTATAATCATGAAAAATAAACTTAAAAATTACAAAGTTGATGTAACTGATTTAGATTGGAAAACAGGTCAAGTAAAGGGATTTTTAGGAAAGGAATTCATTCAGTTATCAAATGGCGGAGTTAAGTTAATTAAAATTGTTCCTATGTCAGTTTATCCTGAACATTTACATCCAGATAAAACAGAATATGCCTATGTAGTTTCAGGAAACCCTGAATTTTCTATTGATAATGAATATTTTATTGGCAAGTCAGGTGATTTTTTTATTTTTCCGTGCAATGTTAAACATTCAATAAAAAGCAATAAAGTCGTTGAATGCCTTGTTTTAATAGGCTCTATTAATAATTAAAACTAGTGATAATGAAAACAGTACCAATTAAAAGAAGCATTGCTTTGCAACCCCTAAGTCGTGAACATCATCATGGCTTACTGCTATGTTGGAAAATAAGAACAGGGCTAAAGAAAGGTATTGATATCGATAGGATAAAAAAATATTCAGATTGGTTTTTCAAGAACAGTTTGTCAACCCATTTTAATATAGAAGAAGAGTTCGTTTTTCCACTATTGGGCAATGAACATGAGTTGGTCAAAAAGGCACTAACGGATCACCGAAGATTAAAACGGCTCTTTGAAGACACATCGGATATTGAAAAATCTCTAAGCCTGCTTGAAGAGGAACTTGAGAAACATATTCGTTTCGAAGAAAGAGTATTGTTTCCTGCAATAGAAACAATCGCAAATGAAAAAGAACTACAGCTCATTATGGAAATTCATTCTGAAGACAGTACTTATGAAGATTGGGGAGATGAATTTTGGAAATAATGCGGTTTAGAATTTTAATTTAGATAATTTAGAACCCATTAATGAAAGTTGAACACTAAGTCCTTCAATAAGTTTTTGGCAATATTTAACTAGTAGTTCATTCCGTTTCTCAATTAGTTGAATTTGATGACCTAATTCCTTCATATTCCGTAACTGCTTGCAAGTTATTATTTCAAGATCTTCATTAGTGCATAAAAACTTCTCATTGGGTAGATGTGTAAAGTAGAGTTTTTGGAAGACGCTAGGCCTGTTTCCTTTAATTTCATAAATACCATTGCAATTTTTGAGGACACGCTTTTCCCTATTGATTTACGCTAAATTTAGCGTAAAATACGATAACAGCCTTCATTTCTGACCAACCCTAAACACCTTACAGAAATGACTTATAGCCCGTAAATCGGCTAAAAATCGCTGAATTTGGGCTTCTTTCAATTCTTCAGGGTTTTTGTTGGTTATTTGGTTCGAAGAGGGTAAATTTGAGCCCGCCAAGTAAAACCGTAAACCCGCATGAATAAGGGTTTGCGGTTTTTTATTTTGTGTTTAGTCCATATTTAATCCAACTGTTAATAACATTTTTATTTGCCATGCACTTATGTTTGCAAATAGAACAACGTTTAGGTTATCTATTTCCCATGCGGTACTCGCGTGTACTGTCAGTTAGTAGTTGCATAATCTCACTCTTTTTGAAAAATATCCGCGAATTAATTCGGTAATAAGGAATTCGTCCCTCTCGAGCCCATTGATTAATTGTAACAAGACTAACCTGAAACATGGCAGCGACATCTTTTCTTCTTAGAATGGCTTCTTCTTCCTTTTTAGTGGCATTTAAAAGGCTTTTCAACTGCAACGGTTACGGCATTGTTTATAATTGCAGTAAGTTCTTCAGTGGTGGTAACAATAACTTTCATAGGTTTTTTATCCAAATCTCCGATTTTACCTGAGAATGTATTGAATAAAAAAAGTCCACAAAGTATGGGCAGTATAACGCCTTCCTCTGTGGGCCCTTTCGGTTCTGTTGGTTTTGGTATATTATTCTATCGTATTCGTGATCTTATCGTTGAACACTCATTTTACTGGTTATTGCTTTTAAAAACGTTAGCAGAGTAATGATTAAATATTTTACCCATGATAAAGGGCTCTTATTTGGATATGTAGGTAAAGCATTCATTAGTTTAGGTTTATTGTTTTAAGTAAAGAAAATTAAAAAAAATAAATGCACCACAATTGAGGAATTGATTTTGCAAATTATTACTTGACAAATCAGAGTTCTAATAAAGGTGTATATTCCCGTAAAGAATTGGCTGCCCATTTTTCATAAACTTTCTATTAATTACATAATCATTTAATATTGATCCAACCGATTGAAGTCCTTCAGAATCTAATACTACTATTTGAGATTCTTTATTCCTACCCACATTCGGAACTGATTCACTTGAACTTTGTATTATTTGCTGCAAAGCATAATCTAAAACGTCGGCAATTCCGTCCGTGGCATCACTCATTTTCAACCAGTTTCTCAGTAGAGTGATACGGCGGTTTATTGGACAGCGGGAACTAATTTTGGGACATGGGTTGGTGCTACTTGTAACGCCACTGATTCTCCTATTTGGTATAAATCATCCATGGCCTTACCTACACCTTCTGGAAATGTTGTACCAGGCATGCAATATGGCGCTTCCGGGACATTGAGTCTAACAACGGGATCTTATGACTGCTCTGGTGGCGGCGGGCAGCGTATGGCGTCACAAAATAATTATAACGAGGGAAATAATAACCCTTCTACAGCTTACCGTGGTAATAATGCTACTTTTGATGCAACACAATATGTAAATGAAACAACGCTATACAGGTATATTAATGAATACCCTTCAGCAAAAGATAATAATATTGCTTATACTAACTTTTATAACAGTAAACTAAACACGAGTATTGACCAGTTTATGCGGGTAGAAAAAACCTTATATGATCAACAACCTGCGCAAGCAATTGGTATAGTTAATTCAGTGGTAATTAGTAATAATGTAGAAACAAATTATAGAAACTTCTATGCGATTTATGCTAAGTGGCAAACAGGCATTTTTACAAGTGCTGATAGTATACTACTGGTTAAACTTGTTAATTTGTGTCCCGGCCTTGATGGTGAAGTTATATACCAGGCAAGGGCTTTATATAACGCCATCTATAAAACAGTTGTAGCATTTAATGAAAATTGTGATCCGTTAGCACAGGAAAATTTAAGAAGTGCTTACATAAATAAGATCAATGTCGAAAATGACTGGACTATTGAGCTTTATCCTAATCCAGCCAATACATTTGTAAATATCGTAAGCAATAAAGAAAAAGATCAGCTTAAGGTGGTGGTGGCAGACGTAAACGGAAAGATACTATTTGTTAAACAGGTTATAACAAGCAATTTTATTTGTAACTTAGAATTGGATTTATTACCCGGCGCTTATTTTGTTACTATAACCAATGATAAAAACAACAGCACAAATAAAAAACTTATTATTGCAAAATAGATATTTCTTTTTTTTAAAAAAGAAGTGTGTGACCTTTCACATGCTTCTTTTTCTGTTTTCTTTTTCAACTTTGAACAGTCAAATTGCCAGTTATGTTAGTAATGGTAGTTTTGAAAGTTTACATTCAAATTCATTGACAACTATGTATAACGTTGTTAAATTTTGGCAGCCAATTGACACGGGAAAAAATAGCAATTACTTAGGTTCAACACATCCATCAATTAATAATGCGCCTTATGCGTTTGGATTTCAATATCCGAGAAGTGGGCAAAATTATGTTATATGTACTTTTTTTTGCTCTAACTGTCCTTCTTATCGAGAATATTTGAGAAATCGTTTAAAACAACCATTACAAGCAGGAAAAACATATTGCGCCAAATATCATATTGTTAATACTAATAATAGCCCATTAGCCATTGATAAATATGGTATTTATTTTACAAATTCCAATCTAGATACAATCAATTATTGTAATATGCCGCTAACATATATTACTCCTCAAATAGAAAATCAAACCGGTATTATTACGGATACATTAAACTGGGTGCCTATAACGGGGACTTTTGTTGCAACCGGAAACGAAAAATATATGGTGTTAGGAAATTTTAGAAGCGATGTAAATACAAATACCTTATTGATCAACCCAACTTTTTCTGCAACGCTTGCCAACGATGTGTGTATTGATGACGTAAGCGTTATAGATATCGATCTACCTGCTTACGCTGGGCCTGATATATGGGGTATTCCAGGCAATACAGTATACATTGGTAGACAACAGGACGTTGGCATCGATGAAGCCTGTCAATGGTTTCATTTACCTAACACAACTAGCGTAATTGCTACTGCGGCAGGCTTGACGCTAACGGTTACTATTCCAACTAGCACATATATGGTTAAACAAGATATTTGCGGTGTTATAAAATATGATACTGTTATTGTTTATGCAAGCGGGGTCGGTTTATCGCAACAAGAGATTATTAAGAATAATTTTAACATATTTCCAATTCCTGCAAAAGATGAGTTAAACATCAGTTTTAGTTTAGACCTTAACAATGAATTTGCAAAAGTTGAAATTTTAAATAGTCTCGGTCAATTATTAAGAGAAGAAGAAATTGTTTTTAAAAATAAGAGAGCTCTTATAAAAACTAACGAATTACCGAATGGTGTTTATTTGCTTAATCTAAAAAGTAGCAACTCGTTAAGCGTTAGTAAACGATTTGTTGTTGCAAGGTGAACATTGGCACAATAATTGTTAAAGAAGCGTTATGAGAAAAAACCTACTATTTTTATTTGTTTTTACGTTTTTAATTACAAAAGCACAGTTACCAAGTTTAACGTTTACGAATGTAACAGGTTCTAGTTGTTAGACGCACGGATCAAAAATCCGCGCTACAGGATAACATAGATGTTAAAACAGAAAGCCTGTCCTATAAATACCTTAGTTTAATACTCACTGTTTTAATTTCATTTTTTAGGACAAAATCAAAGCTTTCGAACTTTGGCCGTGTCATACCAGTATGATAGTAATCCGAAAAGCCAAAGCCTTCTTTTGGTAATACCCAACCGTAATCCATTTTTTGATTACTATTTTCATCATCTAAAATGGCAATTCCATAAATGCCCACTTTTATATCTGTATAATTTATCTTCAAAACGCCATTATCCATTCCTGTTTTTGGTTCAATCTTAATTAAAAAGGGTTTTTCTTTTTCAAAACTTTCCGATGTAGTGTAAAAAGCAAGGCGAATTGTGCCGGAACCATTTCTGATGCCCGAAACATTGATCTTTAAAGATTGTCCGAAAGAAAAAATACTTAAAAATAACAGACAGGAAAAAAAAGTAATTTTCATGGATTAAAAATAGCTAAAAAAACGTTCTTTGGGTTTTTGATCAGATCACAATTTCATAATTTCTTCTACTATCAACTTCACTTCTTCAAGTGTGTTGTTTTTACCAAAAGAAAATCGGAAAGAATTTTTTACTTCATCATCATTCAGGCCCATAGCTTTTAAAACATGCGAAGGTTCAGGGTTTGCAGAAGCACAGGCCGAGCCGCTTGAAAACGCAAATCTATTTAATAAGCTCGTTACCTGTTTATCTTTTGGAAATGTTAAGTTACTGGTGTTGTAAACACGATGTCTTGTACTACCATTTATTCTTAAACCGTCGATATCTAATAGCTGATGCTCAAAATAATTTTTTAATTTAGAAACGTGTGTACCCATTTCCCAGAAATCGTTTGAAAAAATTTCTGCTGCTTTTCCGAAGCCTGCAATTAAGGGCACATTCAAAGTTCCCGAACGTTTTGCATTCTGGTGTCCGCCACCGTTTATCTGTTCAATTAAATTTACCCGTGGGTCTTTTCTTCTTACATACAACGCGCCAATGCCTTTTGGTCCATACATTTTATGCGCGCTAAAAGCTATGCAGTGTACACCAAGTTCTATAACATCACAACGTTCTTTGCCTACAAACTGTGTAGCATCACTAAAAAATAAAATATTTTTTTCAACACAGATCTCGGCAATTTTTTCTAATGGCTGTATTACACCTGTTTCGTTATTGGCAGCCATAATACTTACCAGAATAGTTGAGGGTTGTATACTAGCTTTTAAATCATCAAGATCTATTAAACCTTCTTTATCAACATTAAGGTAGGTGATATTTGCGCCTTTAGTTTCTAAATAAAGGCAGGTATCTAAAACTGCTTTATGTTCTGTTTTACTGGTAATAATATGATTGCCTTTTGTGGCATAGGCTTCGTAAATTCCTTTTAAAGCCAAGTTAACCGATTCGGTAGCGCCGGAGGTAAATATTATTTCTGAAGGTTCGCAGTTTATTAATCGTGCAATTTGTTCGGTAGCTTTTTCTACTGCAGCCTGTGCTACCCAGCCATGGGCATGAAGTTTACTGGCAGCATTGCCGTAGTTTTGGTCAAAAAAGGGAAGCATTGTTTCAATAACTTCTTTATCTACTTTTGTCGTAGCGTTATTATCAAAATAAATTAAATTGTTTATCATCTTCAATAAATTATCTTTGCATTCATTCTCCCAGTGTTTAAAGGTATAAATAAACATTATTTTCTGCTTCATATAATTGTATTTATTTGGGGTTTTTCTCCTGTTTTAGGAAGATTTATAAGTGCTGATGCCTATCAGTTAGTTTGGTTTCGCATCCTAATAACAGTTGGCGTTATGTTCCTTTACCTTAAGGTCACAAAACATGAACTAAGAATATCCTCTAAACATCTTTGGCAGTTAAGTGGAATAGGCATCATTATTATGGTTCATTGGCTTATGTTCTATGGCGCTATAAAAGAATCAAACATCAGTGTTACTATGGTGGCTTTTAGCACAGGTACGTTGTTTAGCTCAATTATTGAACCTATTCTTTATAAACGCCGTATTCGTTTTTATGAAGTAGTTATTGGTCTTATTATTATGGGTGCTATTGCTCTTATTTTTTCTATCGAAACGCACTATTGGGTGGGTATATTATTGGGAATTGGCGCAGCATTTACTTCTTCTTTATTTGGCGTTTTCAATGGTATTATGGCACATAAATTAAGGCCAGGCATTATTAGTTTTTATGAATTAAGTGCAGCGCTTGTTGGTCTTACCATATTTTTAACTTTAAATGGAAATTTTAGTGCTGATTTTTTTGTGCTGGATAATTATTCAGTTGTTGGACTTTTGCTGTTAAGCCTTGTTTGCACGGTTTTTCCTTTTATTGCCTCTGTAGATCTTTCCAAATATATTAGCCCATACACTATTGTGCTTACTGTAAATCTAGAGACCGTTTATGGTATTATTTGGGCGATATTATTTTATAACGAGAATAAAGAGGTTAAACCTACGTTCTATGTGGGTGTTTTGATCATCTTATTTGCCATCTTTTTAAACTCGTATTTGAAGCGTGTAAATGATAAAAAAGCCGTTTCAGAATAAATAATTATCTTTAATTGTGAATCCTAAGAAGATCCTTATAATCCGTTTTAGTTCTATTGGCGATATTGTTTTAACAACGCCAATAATTCGCTGTGCTAAAAAGCAGTTAAAGGATACAGAAATACATTTTGTTACAAAAGAGGCTTTTAAAAGTGTAGTAATTCATAACCCCAATATTGATAAACTATATACCTTTAAAGAAGATGTTTCTGAACTGTACGACCAACTTAAAGCCGAAAAGTACGACGTGCTCATCGATCTTCATAAGAACCTTCGCAGCCTGCGCTTAAAACAAAAATTAAAAGTAAAGAGTTTTTCGTTCAATAAACTAAACATTCAAAAATTTTTAGCAGTAAAATTAAAACAGATAAACAAATTACCTGCAATGCATATTGTAGAGCGTTATTTTGAAACCATTGCACCACTTGGCGTTACAAACGATAGCAAAGGGCTTGATTATTTTATTCATGAAAATGAAAAGGTTGGTGTATCATCCTTACTTAGTACATCAGAAAATAAATTCGTTGCTTTGGTTGTTGGCGGGTCTTATTACACAAAAAAGATCCCATTAAATAAACTGGCGGAAATTTGTTCTAACATTAAACTGCCTATCATACTCTTGGGTGGTAAAGAGGATAAAGTAATTGCTGATGAATTGCAAAAGAAATTTCCGCATATCGCAAATGCGTGTGGTCAATATTCCATTAACCAAAGTGCTTCTATTATCGGGCAGGCTGAATGGGTCATAACTTCAGACACCGGCTTGATGCACATAGCGTCGGCTTACAACAAAAAAATAATCTCTGTTTGGGGCAATACCATTCCGGAATTTGGTATGGCGCCTTATTTGCCAAATGCCGAAAATAAAATACTGGAAGTTAAAGGATTGGATTGTCGCCCTTGCTCCAAACTGGGCTACAAGCATTGCCCTAAAAAGCACTTTAAATGTATGAATGAGATCGATTTCTCTGTCATTAAAGCCATAAAATAAAAAAGCCGGAAATTTTTTTCCGGCTTTTTAAATGAAATTCATTGCTTATTATTCAATAATTAATTTCTTTCTTATTTTATCAGTTCCAATTTCAACTTCAATTAAATAAATGCCTTTTGCATATTCGTTTAAGTTAATAACTGCTTTATCGAGATTGTTCTTGTCTGTAGCAATTAACTGACCTAAATTATTATATAAGGTATAATTAAATAATACGCCTTGATACTCTATAGTTACATTGGTTTGTGCAGGATTAGGATATACTAATAAAGCTGCACTGCCTTTAAACGCATTTTGTGATCCAGTGCTAAATCCAACACAAGTTGATGTAGAAACCGAACAACCGTTTGCATCCATTACCACTACTGTATAACAAATGGGTGCTAAACTGCTTGCTGTTGCAGCGTTACCGCCACTTGGCGACCAGGTATAAGTATATGGCCCAACACCACCTGCAACATTCACATTTACAGCACCTGTAGAGCATGTACCGCAAGCCGAATTTGTTACAGTTAAGTTGGTTAAAAGATTATTTGTTGGCGCAGTGATTGAGAAGCTGTTAGAAGTAGTACAACCAAATGCATCATTTGTTACCAATGTATAATTACCTGCGCATAAACTGTTACACGGTAATGAGGTACAAGAACCGCCAGTTAAACTATAAGTGTATGGGGCAGTTCCGGATGATGTTATTCCGTTTGCAATTCCCGAACAAGGATTGGTGCAATTTGCATTTGTAGAAGTTAATGAAGTTAATGGATTATTTTTTACTGTTACAGCAACAACGCTAGTGGTTGTACAACCACCGGTGCCACTGGCTGTAACGGTATAGTTAGTAGAAGTTGCAGGTGTTGCAGAATATGCTGACGTTGTTGCACTTGGTGACGACCAGGTGTAAACGGAGTAAAATCCGCTAGCAGTCATTGTAACCGATTTACCGGCACAAATTGTAGGTGAAGGCGAAGTTACAATTGCAAAAGATGGAGTAGGTATTATACTAACTGTTGCTGTTGTAGACCCTGTACACGCTCCACTTGAACCTACCAAAGTATATGTAGTTGTAATTGGTTGGTTAACCACTATTGATGTTGCAGTTGATGCACCGGGAGTCCAGGTATAATTTGTTGCGCCACTCGCCGATAATGTAGATGATCCGGCCGCACATTTTGAAGCAGGGTTAGCTGTAATAAGAACCGATAAAGAACTTCCAACAGTTACACTAACGGTTTTAGTATTGGTGCAACCTAAAGTTGTACCTATTACATTATAAGTAGTGGTTACGGCAGGCGAAACAATCAAAGGATTACCTGTAAAGCTGGTGCTCCAGGAATATGAAGCTGCACCACTGGCGGTAATTGTTGCAGTACCACCTGGGCAAATGGTTTGATTGTTTACAGTTACTGTTGGGTTGGGATTAGCAACAATAGTTGCTGTTTTAATTGTTGAACAACCTCCATTATTACCTGTTACAGTGTAAACAGTAGTTACAGATGGCGATGCAGTAATGCTGGCTGTAAATGGGCCTGCTGTCCACGTATAATTGGTGGCGCCAGTGGCTGTTAAAGTTGCTGGCGATGAAGCGCATATTGTTGGTGTGTTTACATTTATTACCGGTCCTGTTGTAATTACTATTGTAGCAGTTTGAATACTTGAACAGGTTCCGTTACTGCCCGTAACAGTGTAAACCGTTGTTGTAACAGGGTTTGCAGTCATGCTTGGTGCAGTTGGTCCTGCTGTCCATGTATAACTACTGGCGCCACTTGCAGTTAAAGTAGCAGTTTGTCCAACACAAATACTTGGGGTGTTTACCGTAATTGTTGGACCATTTATTACACTTACGGTTTTTGTGATAGACGAAGTAACGTTACCATTTATACCTACTAGAGTAATACTGTAAATTCCCGTTGCGGCATAAGATACAGTAGGGTTAGTAGCGGTTGACGTGGCTGGTGTTCCGCCCGTCATTGTCCACGTATAGCTTGATGCACCAACACTGGTATTCAATAAATTCATCGGGGCGCCAACACAAATTGTTGGCGTAAGGTTAAAGTTTACTGTTGGCGTTGGAAAAGCTAAATTAATATTATCTAAATAAAGCGCCTGGCCATAGTGACCGCGGTTTACAAAACTAAACATCACATTTCCTTGTCCAGCAGTTAAAGCAGAAACGTCAACGGTATCTTTACGCCATTGTGCGGCAGTAGGAGTGAATGTATTTGCTTGTAAAGTCCCGGCAGAAGTAGAAAGTACAGAACCTCCTTTAGAATAAATGCTTGTCCAGCTTACCCCACAATTGGTTGAAAGTCTTACTTCGAGTGTATCTGAGAATTGATTGTCATATTGTTTATAAGCAACATCAAATCTTAAACGTGCACTTGCCACATTACTAAACACATATTTTGGCGTTCGCATTTCATCCCTATCGGGTGCGGCATCAATATTATAATTATCATAGGTTGCACAAGCTGTACTTGTTCCAAAGCCACCAAGTGTTGCTCCGGTTACGCGTGTGTAATAGTTTGCATCATTGTATACATTATATGGTGTCCAGTTGGCTGGTAAAAATGTTGTAGCCTGAAATCCCTCTTGCAGTGGTAAAGCAATTGGGCCAGCAATGGTAATATACGACAGTTTAACTTTCGTATTAGTTCCGTTTGCATTTCCGGCGATCAACGAAACCGAGTACGTACCCGGTGTTGCCCAGAAAACGCTGGGGTTAGAAGATGTTGATGTAGCAGGTGTTCCACCTTGAAAGGTCCAGGTAAAATTGGTTGGGGCATATAATGAACTGTCAATAAAAGAAATATTTACGTTCGGACAGGTATTTCTTGTAAGCGTATAAAAATTAGCAATGGGCGCATACGTTAAAAATGAAGCAGCGCAATTCATTGCTTGGAAAGCTTCGATCCTTCCGGCTCCTAATTGATTCCCGGCAGAATAAGCTGAATTAGCTGCAATAGTATAAATATTCGCAGCGCTTGAAGAGATACAATTTAAAACATCTGTTTGCGACATGAAAGGGCATTTAGATAACATTAACCCTGCAAGACCAGCAACCAAAGGGGTGGCCATCGACGTTCCTGATGAACCAAAATAGTTGTTGCTCGTACCTGTACTTGTAATATTTTCTCCCGGAGCAGATATATCAACCCAAGTACCAAAGCATGAAAAACCTGATTTAACATTACTTGTTGCAACCGACGCAACGCAATAAACATTGTTATAAGCTCCAGGATAGTGAAGTACACTATTACCATCGTTACCCGCAGCGCAAATAACAATGCAACCTCTGTTCCAGGCATAATCAATAACCGATTGCTCGGCTGATGATGCAGTGCTTGCGCCACCCCATGAACAAGAGATCACACGTGCTTTCATTTTTGCAGCATAAATAATACCCTGGTAACCTGCAGAAATACCGGTTGTACTGCCGGTATTATTTTGACATTTAACGGGAATTATTTTTATATTCCAACCAATAGATGCAACTCCGTTATTATTATCTGTTCTTGCGCCGGCTATACCTGCACAATGCGATCCGTGGTTCATGCCAAGATTGGAAGGGATAGTGTTGTTGTCGCCATCAGCAACATCATAACCATTAACGTCATCCACGTAACCGTTACCATCATCGTCAATTGAATTCGCAGGAATCTCGAGTGTATTTGTAAAAGTATTGGCAACAAGATCGCTATGTGTCCAGGCTACTGCATTATCACAAATAGCAACTGTAATGTTTGAATTGCCGTTGGCTGTGCTGTTAAACACATTCCAGGCGTTTTGCGCGTTTATTTGTGTTAAGTGTACGCCAAAAGTTGGATCGTTAGGTGTAACGTCAACCGTATTTAAACTAACTTTTTCAGCATATTCAACACCTGTTACATTTCTTATTTCATTAATAAAAGCTTCTACTTTATTGATTTGAGAGAACTCAAATTTAAGGATGTAAGGGAGCTTAGCATCATCATCTGCCTGATAAAAAGGTTTGTAAGCTCTTGTAACGCCATATTTGGCTAATAGTTTACTAACCGACGTTAATTTTGAGAGTGGAATATTATTGGGGTTTTCTTTCGAAACTTCTTTTAAGGCGCCTTTTGTGAATTTTACATAAATTTCGCCATCAACCTGGTGTTTATAAACTGTTTGCGCAAACAAAGGGTTTAAGCACAAGCAAAGAATTATTGCTGATAAAAGTTTTTTCATATTGTGTAATAAGGTTAGTTAGATATTATAAATATAGTGAAATGAACCAAAAAACCAAAGATTTGTATTAAAAAAGCGTTATTTTTAACAAATGAGATTGGCTGTAATAGATTGCGGAACAAACACCTTTAATTTACTAATTGTAGAGTTCAACAGTCAAAAAAAATATTCAAAAGTATTTAACTCACGTATCCCGGTAAAGCTTGGCCAGGGCTCTATTAACAAGGGTTTTATTGGTGACGAACCTTTTAAAAGAGGGGTAGACGCCATGAAAATATTGAATCACGAGATCTCCAAATATAATGTATCTAAAATTTTAGCTTTTGCCACTTCGGCGGTAAGGGATGCCGATAATGGCAAACAATTTGTTGAGGAAGTAAAAAGACAGACCAATATAGATGTTGAAATAATTAACGGCGATCGCGAAGCGGAATTAATTTATTTAGGAAATAAAGCTGCCGTCGATCTTAATGATAACGTGTCGTTAATTATGGACATAGGTGGTGGTAGCAACGA
Source organism: Bacteroidia bacterium (assembly GCA_016787785.1). Lineage (GTDB taxonomy): Bacteria > Bacteroidota > Bacteroidia > B-17B0 > Aurantibacillaceae > Aurantibacillus. Next base: position 14,645 of record JAEUTO010000010.1, read on the forward strand.
ATTTATTCTGGCTAATAATAAAGGGTTGTTATGGAAACAAAGTTTTCCGATTGGCGCTGCACGTATGCTCGAAAAATTTTCACCTTCCGATCCGATCACTCTTAAAGAAATTGCAGATATAAAAGAATACATGAAAGTGCAGTTGGCTCCGTTGATAGAAGCTGCAAAAGAATTTATGCCGATGGAGCTCATCGGTTCTTCCGGCGCATTTGATTCTGTTGTTGAAATAATTCATGGGGAATTAAACGGTGAGCCAATAAGCGAAACAAAGACCTGTTATGATATTAATATGAATGATTATCTTCATGTTTCAAAATTGATAAAACACTCTACACTCGAAGAAAGAAAGAATATTAAAGGATTAGTAGCTATGCGTTTTGATATGATCGTTATATCCTGTTTAATGATAGATGTTGTAATAAAAGCTTTCAACATTCCTCAAATGCGCGTATCAACCTATTCGTTAAAAGAAGGTGCGTTAATTGACCATATTATAAAATCCGGTAAAATAATTTAAAAGAAAATGGCAAAAATATTAGTGATAGATGATGAGAAAGCGATCCGCCGCTCAATAAAAGAAATTCTCGAATTTGAAAAGCATATTATTGACGAAGCAGAAGATGGACAAATGGCATTAGAGATGGCTTTAAAAAATAATTACGATATTATTTTAAGTGATATAAAAATGCCTAAGTTGGACGGAATAGAATTATTACAAAAGCTGGTAGATAATAAAGTGAACAGTTCCATCATTATGATGAGCGGCCATGGTACCATAGAGACTGCTGTTGACGCAGTAAAAAATGGCGCTTACGATTATCTTGCAAAACCGATAGACCTTAACCGTTTATTGGTTTCTGTTAGAAATGCCTTAGAAAAAGGAGATCTGGTAACCGAAACAAAAGTTCTTAAAAAGAAGATCACCAAAAGTGTAGACATGATCGGCAATTCAAAAGCCATTCAAAACATAAAAGATATTATTGAGAAAGTTGCACCCACCGATGCAAAGGTTTTAATTACCGGCAGCAATGGTAGCGGTAAAGAATTAGTTGCAAAATGGCTGCACGAAAAAAGTAACCGCGCTAACGGTCCGCTTATTGAAGTAAACTGTGCCGCCATTCCATCAGAGTTAATTGAGAGTGAATTATTCGGGCACGAAAAAGGTTCGTTCACCAGCGCAGTAGCACAGCGCAAAGGAAAATTTGAATTGGCAGAGGGCGGTACTTTATTTTTAGACGAGATTGGCGATATGAGCTTAAGCGCGCAGGCAAAAGTATTACGCGCTTTGCAGGAAAACAAAATAACAAGAGTAGGGGGCGATAAAGAAATAAAAGTGAACGTAAGAGTTGTTGCTGCAACGAATAAAAATTTAGAGAAAGAAATTGAGAAAGAAACGTTTCGCCAGGATTTGTTTCACCGTTTAAGTGTTATTCCTATTCACGTGCCTTCGTTAGACGAGCGTAAAGACGATATTCCTTTACTGGCCGATTATTTTTTAGATATGATCTGCGAAGAAATGGGCATCGCTAAAAAAACATTTTCTAAAGATGCGTTAAAGGCAATGCAAGACAGGAACTGGCCGGGTAATATTCGCGAATTTAGAAACGTTATTGAGCGCTTAATTATTTTGGGTGGAAAAGAAATTACCGTTTCGGACGTAAAACAATTTAGCTGACCTCATGAAAAAAAGTGATTTTACTAAAATACTGGTTTTTGTGTTATGGTTGTTATCTTTTATTTTTTATGGCCAAAATGGCAAAAAATTAAACATCGATTCTTTAAAGAAAGTAATTGCAACAGCAAAATATGATACAACAAAAATAAATTCACTCTGTGTTTTAGCTAATGAATTAAGGCGTAAGCAATTGGACGAAGCTTTGGAGCGTCTTTCGGAGGCCATCAAATTATCAGAAAAGATAAATTACAAGTCAGGCCTGGGTAAAGCTTACAGAATAAAAGGCATTATCCTAAAAGAAAAAGAAAATCCTGAAATTATACTTGGATTATATAGAAACTCACTTAAAAATTATACAGAAGCCAAAGACGAAAAAGGTCTTTCCGAAATAAATACAAGTTTGGCCAATTATTATAGAGATCAAGGAAATCTTGACTCCGCTTTTTATTTTTATGATGTTGCGGAAATAATTTCGGTAAAATCAAAAGATAGTGTTCGTCTTGCTGCTATCTATCACGATAAAGGGGCTGCGTACAGTAAAATGTTTGATTTTGCCACTGCAACTTTATTTTATTTAAGATCACTTGATATCTCGGTTAAAATAAAAGATAAGATCTTCGAAGCAAATTGTCTTAACAGTTTGGGCGGTGTTTATTATAATCAAAAAAATTATAAAAAAGCCGAAGAGTATATTTTAAAAGTAATAACCTTACGAACAGAACTTAATCAACAAGCTGAAATAGGAAAAGCACTTGGTAATCTTGCAAAACTATATGCACGTACGCAAAGATTAGCCCAGGCTTTTGAAGCTTACGACAGAGCTGAAAATATCTTCATAAATCTGAAAGATTCTGCAGGATACATCTCTATTAAAGTGCAACAACTGCCATTATACGATAAGTTAAATGAAAGCGAAAAAGTAATTGATATTGGAACAAAATTAGCGCCTTTTGTTTCCGCTTTAAAACCCGCCAATTACATTTCATTGCATTTGGGTTTGGCTAAAGCTTACAGGCACCTTAAAAAGAACGATCTGGCCTTAAAAGAGCTTAATATGGCCATGGTTGTTGCTGATAAAATAAATAATGCAGATGCTTTAATGCATGGTTACGACGAAATGTATAGGGTTTACCAAGCAAAGAATGATTACAAGAATGCATTTATTTATCTTGAACAATATTCGATCTTAAAAGACAGTTCATTAAATGCCGAATCGGCAAAACAAATTGCAGAAATGGATACGAAGTATCAAACAGAAAAAAGAAAATTAGAAATAAAAACGTTGAATACCGAAAAATCGCTTCAGGATGCAGAGTTGACCCGAAAGAATGAAGAAGCCAAACGTCGGAATTTTCAATTGTTGGTATTTGCTTTAGGTTTTTTAATTGCACTTGGTTTATCTGTTATCATTTATCGTAACCTGCAAAAGAACAAACGTTATAGCCGTATTATCGAAGCGCAAAAAGAAGAGGTGGAGAGGCAAAAGATTGAGGTAATGCATCAAAAAGAAGTAGTGGAAGAGAAGAATAAAGAAATTACAGATAGTATAACTTATGCATTAAGAATTCAATCAGCTATTTTACCACCTGTTAATTATGTAAAAGAATATTTACCCGAAAGTTTTATTTTTTACCAACCAAAAGATATTGTTGCAGGTGATTTTTACTGGATGCATGTTTTTGGTGAAAAGATTTTTATTGCCGCGGCGGATTCAACCGGTCATGGTGTTCCGGGTGCATTGGTATCTGTAGTTTGCGCAAACGCTCTTAATAGAACAGTAAACGAATTTGGTGTTAAAGAAACAGGGAAGATATTAGATAAAACCCGCGAACTTGTTATTGAAACTTTTGCAAAAAGTGTTAGTGATGTAAAAGATGGAATGGATATTTCTTTTATGAGTATTGATAAAAGCAGGAAAGAAGTATGCTGGAGCGGCGCTAATAGCCCTTTGTGGTATATTTTTAATAATGAAGTAACTGAGCTTAAAGGCGATAAACAACCCATTGGTAAAAGTGATGATGTCAAGCCGTTTACAACCCAAACTATTAAATATCAAACAAACACCGTTTTTTATTTATTTACTGATGGATATGCCGATCAGTTTGGTGGCGATAGGGGAAAAAAATTTAAGTATAAACAATTAGAGACGTTATTACTGAACATTAATAATAAACCGCTTTCACAGCAAGAAAGTGAACTAAAAAATGTATTTAATAAGTGGAAAGGTGAATTAGAACAGGTTGACGACGTTTGCATCATCGGAATAAAACTTTAGCGTTTCTTCTCTTCTTTTAGCAAAGCCTTAATAGGCACAATATCCATTCATTTGGCTTCTGGACAAGTTCCCCTGTAAACTTTTTTAACCTCAGGGTTTTCCAATACCTGAAAGGTCATAAATGGTTCTCCAAATAACTTACAGTATCTATCCTGATTCTTGCTTTTGGCAATTTCTAATGCTCTGGCAAATGTTCTTGAATAATATTTTTCCTGCAATCTGCTGGCCGCAGCTATATACATAAATACTAAATTCTCATTTACATCGGGCGCGCTTAAATACGGTTCTAATACTGTAGACGAGTATCTAAAATCTTTTGCTCTCGAAAATACATATGATAGCTTTAACGCATTTTGCCAGCTGGCATCTTTAATATTATAGAACGATTTTATACGGGCAATACAGGCGTCAATTAAAGCATCCGCATTTTCCATGGTATCTAAACTTTCCATGATCTTAAATTGCCACTCAATATTTAAACCGTTCACCAGGTTACTATCCAGTTTGCCATACAAGCCATCAATGGTTTGTTGCACTTTTGACTGGTGTTCCTGGTTACCGGCGTTACTATCTAGTTTAAGCTGGCAATACACTTTGTTGTATTGTAAAATAGGATTTACTGGTTCAAGTTTTAACAAACGATCAAAGGTGGCTTCGTCATCTTCGTCAACTGTGTTGTTTGCCTGGTATTTATAATACACACGGTTGTTTATGAGAGGAACTGTTTTTGCGTTTTCTTCAATTTTTATACTATCGTAAATATTTACAGAGTATTTATTTTCGGCAACACGCTTATTCATGAACTCCATTATTTTGTAAGCCTGGTTGTAATTACCGGCTTTTAAAGCACGCTCAAAACTTACTTTAGAGAATTTTTCTTCTTTTGCGCCACTTACATCATAAGTAATATCCATGATCATTTGTGCAAAACGTTCTTTTGCCAGTATCGGTTCCAGCTCTTCTTGTAATTTTTTATCTGAATTAATTTGAGCAATGGCTTTGCGCTTTCCTTGTGCAACAAGGTTGGCGTATTTACCATCTTCGTTCTCTAATAAAAATAATCCCCAGCTGTCTTTTGTTTCAATGGTTGGATTGATCTTATTTTTTTGGAAACTTTGTAATACACCCAAAACACTTTCACCACGTTTGCGTTGTAGTTTGGCATTGGCAACAGAATCTCCTTCAATAGAAGAGTAGGCGTAGATGTATAATCCGTCAATAATAAAATCGGGCTCGTTCAACGCTTTAATAAATGGTTGAATGTCTTCTGTTTTATATTCAAATTTATTTTTCTCAAAAGGAATAGTAAAATTAATGATAGAGCTTTCTGATTTTGGTTCAAATGGCGGTTTTAAACCTGTTGTATTATTGTACGGCAATAAACCAATTGGCGTTTTACTGTCTATTCTTCCATTCTCGTAATAACCTCTCGTAATTGTTCTGCAAACCCTTCCGTCTTGTATCACAACTAAATTCACTTCGTAAGGCCCTGTAATTTTTGTTTCAAATTTACCAAGCTCAACCTCAATACCTTTTGCACGGTTCTTACGATTTACTTTAGGATCTTTACTTATTAAAATATTCTTTTTAAATAATTTCTCTTTATAAACTACTTTGCTCATAATACCTTTGTTGTAAAGGTTATTATCTACAATGTTGTAATCGGCGTTAATGTATTGCTCGCGTTGCACAATATCAAAGGCCAAGCCATCTTTTGTTTTTTTAAGCAGGCGACGAAGGTCTTTAGCATTTGGATATTTTAACCACACTTTACCATTTTCAACATACACACCTTTTTCAAGTACGTCGTAATTACGCCAGCGATCACAATTCTTGCAGAATTTTGTTTCAGGTCCTTTTAATTTTTTTGATTTTGTATTGAAGGGAATAGCTAATTGTTTTTTATAGATCACGCCACCATTTGTAATATCGTAACCTCCAAATACAGCACTAACAAAAACTTTTTTTCCACTTTCACCTAGTTCGCAAGAGATACCAACCAATGTATATTTTGGATTCAATAAAATGGGTAAGGTTTTTTGGTAACTTTCCCATCGGTTATAAATTGTTTTGGCAATATCTTCTGTCTTATAGTTTTCGCGGCCTTTACTAATGGCTGCTTTCATGGTCAATTCCTCACCACGTTTTGTAGCTCCCGCTTTTTTTAAATTTTTTTGAGTGGTTTTAACTTCAATTTTATCTTTTCCTGAGCTGCCCATTTTATCAGCACTTAACTGCGCCGAGAATTGAAGCATTTCGCTCATTTCCAGAGAATCCAGACCTTTGCTTTTTCTAAAGCGGTTCAATTCTTTTAAAATTACACGGGGTAATTCTTCAATGTTAAAGTTGTCGTCGGTACCCATTGCCATTTGGGTGGTTGACACCTGCGCAGAAAAATTGAGCGACAAGAACGCAACAAATAAAAATAAAAGAAAACGTTTCATAAACGGATTTTGAGAGTGTAAAATAAAAAATATTGCTTGAGGAAGCAATTATTTGTTAAAAAAGATTTAAAGGTAAGGAATTAAGGTTAAGGGCCAGTGAATTCAAGCTTTACAAGGTTATTGTACCTTGCCGGTCTTAAGCCATTCTTCTATGTTGTATTGGTTCAACTCGTAATAATCTACTTTTTTAACCAAAATGCCATTATCTAAATAATAGATCCTGGGTAGGTTAGGTCCGGTAAAGTTTATGAATGTTTTGCCAAGGCAAAAAGTTCCAGGAATATTATCGGCATGCGTGTCTTCAATAAATTCTTTCAATTTTGGCTTGTCGCCATTCAAAACAAAATAAATTGGCAGATCGGGATTATTCTTTTTTATAAGTCTGAATTTTTTTGCGGCAATACGGCAATGCGGACAAGATAAACTTAAAAACGCAACAACGTGTTTACCTTTACGAAGGTCAACTGTCGGAATTTCGACTTTAGACGTGTCTTCCGGCTCGTAAAGTGTATTTAACTCTAAAGGGTAATTTACCTTCTCATCTAAGTTATTTGACGTGTAAGTATAATCAACGGTATTAAATATAAAAGGAACAAGTGCTGCTGTTATGAACACAAAACTTAACAACAGTTTGTTATATTTTATTTTCCAGCCATCGAATAAAAAATACACTATCACGCAAGCGGCTATCATTATAACATTTTTAATAATGGCCTCTAAAGGTGTCATTTTAAGATGTTCGCCAAAACAACCACAATTGCCGTTGTTGCCACTTGATGCGATCTGAATAACTAAATAAATAATAAAGAATAATAATAAACCAATTGTAAATGGTAGTGTGAATTTTTTAAGATTGTAATTCATTATCAAAAGCAACCCAAGAAAAAACTCCAGGCCAATTAATAAGCGTGCAATAATAGGGGCAGCGTACCAGTTAGCAATACCAATTTCTACAAAGGTAAACTCAAAGGTCTCTATAACCGGTAATAATTTGGTGTAACCAGAATAGATGAAAACAAGTCCCAGTCCAATGGAAAGAAGTATGGCAATTATTTTTTTTACGATCTGCATTTAGAGGATGTAAAGCTAAACAACTGCTATGTTTAATCAAAAAATAGTTTTGTTAATGAATACAAAACAAAAAGCCCCTTACACTGCTGTAAAGGGCTTCTCAAAAAAAGAAAGGAGATTTATTGTCCTAAATATTGTTGTAATAATTTGCTACGGCTGCTATGACGTAAACGACGGATAGCTTTTTCTTTGATCTGGCGAACACGTTCGCGGGTAAGATCAAATTTATCGCCAATTTCTTCTAAGGTTAAACCGTGGTTTAAACCAATTCCGAAAAATAATTTTACTACATCGCGCTCTCTTTCAGTTAAAGTGCTCAAAGCACGGTCAATTTCTTTGCTTAACGATTCGTTCATTAAACCTGTATCGGCTTTTGGCGAATCTAAGTTTACCAATACATCCAATAAGCTACTTTCTTCACCATTGGCAAACGGCGCATCCATGCTCACATGACGGCCCGAAACTTTCATGGTATCAGAAACCTTATCAATTGGCAGATCTAAAACATCAGCTAATTCTTCAGCACTTGGCTCACGCTCAAATTCCTGTTCTAATTTGCTATATGCCTTATTAATTTTATTTAATGAACCTACTTGATTTAACGGCAAACGTACGATACGACTTTGTTCTGCTAAAGCCTGTAATATACTTTGACGGATCCACCAAACGGCGTAAGAGATAAATTTAAAACCACGGGTCTCATCAAAACGACGAGCCGCTTTTATCAAACCTAAGTTTCCTTCGTTAATAAGATCGGGTAAACTTAAACCTTGATTTTGGTATTGTTTTGCCACCGAAACCACGAAACGTAAGTTAGCACGGGTTAACTTCTCAAGAGCACTTTGATCACCGTCCTTAATTTTCTTAGCTAAAATTACTTCTTCTTCAGCTGTGATCAATTCTTCACGACCAATTTCTTGTAAGTATTTATCTAAGGATGCACTTTCACGATTTGTGATGGACTTGGTAATTTTAAGTTGTCTCATGGGTTTGTGTTGGAATTAAGAGGATAAAGTTATATAAAAAACAGCAATATTTAAAGTATTTATACCTGTATAACGCATTAAAAAGCAAAAAGTTTCTCTTTTTTGTTAAAAAACTGACAAATTTTCTTAATTCTGCTTTAAGAAGTAAATCTAATCAGCCTTGCTTGTAAATTAATTGTGAGCAGGTTAGACGTCCACTCACAAAATTATTTTTAAACTTTTTGTTTAAAACGCAAACATTTTAACGCCATATTTTTAGCAATATTCGGGCTAAATAGAATTGAAAAGTCTTGTAAGCCAATAAAATCGGGCATTTCAAAGATCACGTAATTAACAATCGACTCTTAATAACGCGGAGGGTAATTAACATTATTGTGTTTAATCATAATGGCGCCGTAGGGTTTTATGCCTCTATTAGTTATCTATTTTTATAAAAATCAAAACACGAATTAATGAACGCAGAAAGTTTAAAAACCGAATTACAGCAAGTTTTAGAAAACGATTTAGTATTGCGCAAGGAATTTAATGAGCTAAAACGCTCGTTAAGCGACTACCGCAACCAGCTAATAATGCGCGATGAAGACTGCAAGCGCCTGCAGGTAACCATTGATGTTTTAAACACCAAACTGGTTGTGATGGAACGCGACAACACCAATTACAAAGGTGAATTAGCCTCGTTCAAAGAATTGCGCGGCTCAATAAAAGAACAATTACACGCAAAGCAAGAAGAGATAGAGCAACGTTTAGCCGAAATAGAAAGTTTAAAATCTGATCTTAACACCATTTCTGCCGACTACGAATTAAAAATTGAAGGTATTAAAGCTGAAGCAGCAACAAATTTAGAATCAGTTAAACAGGAATACAGAACTCAAATTGAAGAACTTCGCTCTAACTCATATTACAAAGAAGCTGGTATTAAAGAAGAATTTGAGAACCGTGTAAATGAATTAACCGCAAACTTAGCTGACAAAGAACAATCGTTAGCACTTAATCACCAGGAAGAAATTTCTAATATTAAGTTATCTTACGAACAGCAAATTACTTTTTTAAAGAATGATTATAACTCGCAGATATCTAACTTAACTTCAACCAGTCAAAGCGATATCAATGCGTTGAAGATCTCGAGCCAACATGCTATCGAAACTTTAGAAACTAGTTATACGCAAAAAATTGAGAGTTTAGAATTCTCTTATAAAACAGAAATTTCAGGATTAAAATTAGAGTTAGAAGAACAACGCAATACTTTAACTCACGATTTTACTTCTAAATTAGAAACTGCAACTTCCGAATTTGCTACTAAAGAAGCCGATCTTATTGCATCTTACGAAAAACAAATTGAAGAACTGAAGTTAACTACCAATTCTTCTTCTGAAGAGTTATCTGCTTCTTTCCAAAATCAAATTAATACATTAAAATCTGAGCACGAAACCTTTGTAAGTGAATTAACACGTTCACATACATCGCAAATTCAAGAGATCACCAGTGGTTACGAAGATAAATTATCTAACGCATTAATTCACTCAAACGGCCAAAACACAAGACTTAGCGAGGAATTAACAAAAGTACAGTTAGAGAACGATCAGGCTAAAGAAAAAATAAAAGAGCTGGTAATACATATAGATTCTCAAAATTCAGAATTCGAAAATTTAACAGGGCAATTAAACAACTACCAGTACCAGTTAAAAACCGAAGCTGAGAAATTTTTAGCGTTAACCAACGAGTTTGATGCTTTTAAACAAACCTCATCTTTATCAAACAGCGAGCAGGTTACAGAGCTTACTACGCAAATTGAGAATTTAAATACAGAGTTAAGTAACTTAACCGCTGTAGTGGAGACTACTAATAATACATTAGGTGAAACAGAGGTTTCTTTAGAATTAAAAACATCTGAATTAGAAAACGCTTCGCAACAAATTGAAAGTTTAAATGAGCAAATTGCTACTTTAGTGAATGCCATTGCTAATAAAGAAAAAGAATTAGAAAATGTTAGAGCTGAAATTGAAGAAGCCGTTAAACAACAATTCTTAGATAAAGAAATTGAATTCCAAAAATTATTGGTTGAGAATACAAGCCTTATAGTTGAAATAGATGCTGCACAAGATAAAGTTGAAGCACAGGAAGCTGAGCTTACTTTAATAAAAGCAGAATTAGAGGAAATAAGAACTATTAGTGCTGCAAAAACGGAAGAATTTAACGAAATTTTATCGGTTAAGAATTTTAATGCTACTAACTTAGAAGGCCAAAATGCTGCTTTATCTGAAGAGATCTCACATTTAAAATCTGAAGTTGCTCAATTACAAGCCGGGTTTGACCAATTGAATTCTGAAAAATTGGATCTTTTAACACAATTAACCGGATTGCAATCTTGTATCTCTGATCTCAATTCCACAGTTTCTACCTTAAACGAAAAGATCGCAGGTTACGAAACCGAGATCGCTACTTTATCAGCAGCCACAAGCACTACAGTGACTGAAGAGCAGGACGCCTATGTAGACAGGCTGTTTAAGCAGATCGATGCCCTGAATGACGAGCGCTTAGTGCTTTTAGACGAAAAAGAGCAAATGGCAACTCAGTTGTTAAAAATGAATGATGTTATAGGCGAACTATCTCAAAACATTGATAGTCAGAGTATTGATGTAACAGACTTGAATAATCACAGAAAGAATATTATCTTAGCCAATAATTCAGGTGGGAAGAGTGAAAAGTCTCAAATGAAAAAACAAATAAACGATTTGGTGCGTGAAATTGATAAGTGCATTACGTTATTAAGTGCTTAATTTTTAACGTCCCTCTTTAAATGAGTGAAGTAAACATAAAAGTTGAAATTGCCGGAAGTGTTTTTCCCTTAAAGGTAAACGCTGATGACGAAGTAAACATTAAAGAGGCCGTTAAACTAATAAATACAAAAATTGCAGAGTTTGAAAAAAACTACGCAGTTAAAGATAGAAAAGATGTGTTGACCATGGTGATGTTACAATTAGTAGCAGAACTCTACAAAAAGGCCAACACTGCAGAGGGAGAATTAAGTCATTTAAAACAACTATTTTCAAGTGTGGAGGATATGTTAAAACAACATATGCAAGACATTAAAAATATTAACGAATAGGTAAACTACGGTTTACAAACTTACACGCACAAAATTTGAGATACGTCTTAAATTTTTGTGCGTTTTTTATTTTTATGAATGTGTAATTAAAACGAAGGAAAGATGGATATATTAACAATTGGATTTATAGCAGGGGCCCTGATTCTTGGAATTGTGGCAGGATTTATACTGGCGGGCAGCAAAATAAATGCCAGTGCCAAAAAAGAAAAAGAGAACTTAATTAAGGAAGCCGAAGTAAAGGCAGAATCTATAAAACAGGAAAAGATCTTACAGGCCAAAGAAAAATTCTTACAATTAAAGTCAGAGCACGATAAATCTATTCAGGAAAAGAACGCCCATATTTTGCAAACCGAAAATAAGGTAAAACAAAAAGAAGGCGAGATAAATAAAAAGATAGAAGAGCTTAACCGCAAAGATAAAGAAGCCGAAACGTTAAAGAACCAGGCGCAACAACAAATAGATCTTTACAAACACCGTTTGGATGAGGTTGAAAAAGGTCACCGCAAACAGGTAGAGATGTTGGAGAAGATAAGCGGGCTAAAAGCCGATGACGCCAAGTTACAATTGGTAGAATCTATTAAGGCCGAAGCAAAAACACAATCCATGTCTTATGTAAAAGATATTATGGATGAGGCAAAATTAACTGCCAATAAAGAAGCGAAGAAAATTGTACTGCAAACCATACAGCGTGTGGCTACGGAAACAGCTATAGAAAATTCCATCTCTGTTTTTCATATTGAAGGTGACGAAACAAAAGGACGCATCATTGGTCGTGAAGGCCGTAACATCCGTGCATTGGAGGCTGCTACAGGCGTTGAGATCATAGTAGATGATACACCGGATGCAATTACTTTATCGTGTTTTGATTCTATAAGAAGAGAAATTTGCCGTTTAGCACTTCACCAATTAGTAACGGATGGACGTATTCACCCGGCGCGTATTGAAGAAGTAGTTGAGAAAACGAAGAAAATGCTGGAAGAAGAAATTATCGAAACTGGTAAACGTACTTGCATCGATCTTGGTATTCACGGTTTACATCCGGAGTTAATTCGTATGGTTGGCCGTATGAAATACCGTTCATCTTACGGACAAAATTTATTACAACATAGCCGCGAGGTTGCTAACCTTTGCGCTACCATGGCTTCTGAAATGGGCTTAAACCCTAAGGTTGCCAAGCGTGCAGGTTTATTACACGATATTGGAAAAGTACCTGATAGCGAACCGGAATTACCACATGCTTTATTAGGTATGAAGCTGGCCGAACAGTACAAAGAAAAACCGGAAGTATGTAATGCTATTGGTGCCCATCACGATGAAATTGAAATGAATACGTTATATGCACCCATCATTCAGGTGTGTGATGCTATCAGCGGTGCCCGTCCGGGTGCTCGTCGTGAGATCGCAGAACAATACATGAAGCGTTTAAAAGATCTTGAAGCATTAGCTTTAAGTTATGATGGTGTAGAAAAAACGTATGCAATACAAGCAGGACGTGAAGTGCGTGTAATTGTATCCAGCGATAAAGTAACAGATGGCAGAGCAGAAGAATTAGCATTTGAAATTTCGCAACGCATTCAAACAGAAATGACCTATCCGGGACAAGTAAAAGTTACGGTTATCCGCGAAACCCGCGCAACAGGTTACGCGAAATAAATCCCGTCATTCCGGGCTTGACCCGGAATCTCAGTACTCAAGCGTTGTTAAGTGCTGAGATTCTGAATCAAGTTCAGAATGACCTGCAATCTTAAAAACATATTCAAAACCCACATTTATTAATGTGGGTTTTCTTTTATATTTGATTTGACCGTTTTTACCATAAATACAACCAAAGGTTGTCAAAAAGCAACTATAAGTAGCATAATTACAACAGTAAGTAGCTGGTTTTATTTGCATTAAAGCAGCAGGTAGAAATAACTTTGTAGCATAAAATTTTTAAAATAGTAAGATGCTAAATTCAAAATCAATCGGCAATAAAATTGCCACAGCCAGAAAGAAAACTAATCTTTCACAAGCAGAGCTTGCCCAGCAAGTATCTATAAGTTCTCAAGCGGTCGGTAAATGGGAGCGTGGCGAGTCCGTGCCCGACATCATGACATTAAACCGGCTTGCAGAAATTTTTGGAGTTGACCTTAACTATTTCTCTGAGAGTTTTAAGGTCAACGAAATGAACACCAACAGTAATTTTGACAAACAAAGTATAGAAAATCCAGACACTTTATCAAAAAAGAAATTTGATTGGAACTGGGATATGTCAAAAGGCAACTGGGCAGATGCTGACTTCTCCGGTCTTAAGAATTTGAAAGAAAAGTTCAGTTCTTCAAATATGAAGAACTGCAAGTTTATGAACTCAGACCTATCGGGACTTGTACTTGGAAATAATAATATTGAGGTCTGTGATTTTTCATCTTCCGATCTGCGAGACAGTAAAATTCAATCCTCGAATTTATTAAATAATCAATTTAATAAGTGTTCTTTTATTGACGCTGAATTTTTGAAAAATAATATTGAAAAATGTGATTTCTCTAACGCCAACCTTTCAGGCGCAGAGTTTTCAGGAGTAAATTTCGAGAATAATATCATAAAAGAAGTTACATGGAAATTTACATCCTTTAAAAGAACAAATTTAAGTAACGTTGTTTTTGAAGGACTCCTGGAAGATTGTCATTTTGAACATTGTTCATTCTATAACGTTAAATTTGAAGGTGCAACAATTTTAAATACTTTTTTTAAGTACAACGAAAAATTTAAACGGGTTCAGTTTATCGATTGCAAAGTGGATAAGATCACCTACGCCTTTTTAAAGAATAACCAGGCAAATTTAACCGGAATTACAGTATTAGAGTGATATAGTTTTGGTGCCCGAGCCAAGTCGGAATTTAGGCAAACAGTATCCTCCTTTGGAGGTCTTGCCAAGCAAAATGGAGTTCGGAGAGTGGGGAGGAGGGCCGAATCGGTCATTTCGACAAGCTCAATGACCGCATAATATTTTAAAACCCACATTTATTAATGTGGGTTTTTGTTTTATATTTGATAGACGAGGAAAACAACTGGAGACATTACATTATTTATAAAGGGATCTGCGAAGGTTAACTAAGAACCAACTACAAAGTGTAGAACGTTATTGTAAAACAAATAAGATGAAAATAACAGTATTATTATATATTTTGACTTTATTTCAAGTGTCAGACACTCCTGATCATATCGGAACTCGAAGCATCAACACCGATTATTTCTGGAACAATGATCGTAACTTAAGACTGCTAAAATCTAAAACAAATATTCTTATCGATAGTATTAAAAGAGGTTATTACGGAGACAAAGAATACTTGACTTTTAAAGACAAAAAACTCAGCGGTATAAAATATTTAAAGAATGGCAAGATCAATTTTGTGTCAACAATTGTTGATGGAAAGGGATATTTGGTTAATAATGACGACACAATTTATATCGATGACGGAAAATTAAACGGAAAATCCTTTTTCCATTCTTTTTACCTTGCTAAACAAAGGCCCTTACAAACTAAAGGCGAACTATCCAAGGCTGGAGAAAAGTATATAATGAATTTTAAAGACAATTTTTTAAAAAGCATGTTAGTTTATAGAGAGGGTATATTAATTTACGAAGCATACTATAGCAAATATGACTTCATAAAAGAAAATAGAGACCTTGTCAAATCCGAATTTAAATTTCAAGATAGTATTTTAAAGGTCTTTAATGCTGACGGCTCTATCAGACGTTCTACTAAATATAAAAACGGCAAAATAATTAAATAGTTAAAACTTTTTTTAATTTTATTTTTCATGAAACAAAAAATATACCAGGTAGATGCATTTACTGCTGAGGTTTTTGGCGGTAACCCCGCGGCTGTTTGTCCGCTTGATAAATGGTTAGGCGATGAGCTCTTGCAAAAAATTGCCATGGAAAATAATTTGGCTGAAACAGCCTTTTATGTAAAGAAGGATAATGTGTACGAGATCCGTTGGTTTACACCAACCGTTGAGGTAGACCTTTGCGGGCATGCCACGCTGGCTGCGGCCTTTGTATTATTTAATAACGAAGGCCATGTAGGAAATGAAATTAATTTTTTCTCGCACCGCAGTGGTAAATTAAATGTGTGTAAAAAAGGCGAGTACTTAACTTTAAATTTTCCAACCGATGTTTTTGAAAAAGCAGAATTATCGGATATATTAACTGCCGGCTTTAATATAAAACCAAAAGAAGCTTACAAAGGCAAAACAGATTATATGTTTGTTTTTGAGAATGAAAAAGAAATAAAAGAGCTTGTTCCCAATTTTGAAAAGATAAACAAGATAGATGTGCGTGGTGTCATTGTAACTGCAAAAGGTAATAACGTTGATTTCGTTTCCCGCTTCTTCGCGCCGCAGTCAGGCATTAACGAAGATCCTGTAACGGGTTCCGCGCATACAACGTTGACGCCTTATTGGTCAAAACAATTAAATATAACAGAGCTAAGCGCCATTCAGCTTTCGGAGCGTAAAGGTTATTTAAATTGTAAATATTTAGGCGATAGGGTAGAGATCAGCGGTCTGGCAAAATTGTATTTAATTGGCGAAATATTTGTAAATTAATGTAATTATTTTAAAAAGAATAACATGAGTTTTTTCAAGAAATTATTTTCGGGCGAGAAAAAAGAGAACGAAAAAGTTAAAGAGCAGGAAACTGCTTTTGCAGGTGTTTATACCGACGAGCATTTTAATAAACGTTACACCGAAGAGAATATAAAAGAAAACCCAATAATTTTAGATGGCTGTTTAAAAATGGTAGAGAGTTACTATTTAGAATATAAATTCGATAAAAAAATAGAGAAGCCCCTGAACCACCCCGCTAACCTGGATCAGGTAGTGAATGAGGGCATAGGCTTTCATCTCTATTGCAAACAATTTCAACTCGAAGACAGTCAGGTGATCATGTTCTTATCGTATGCCTTCAGTGATTTTTTAATAAATACTTATGGCTTTAAATATTATAAAGACAGCACACCCGAATTTCCATTCCGTGCAATAACCTTAAAATATAATAGGAACGGAACCGTTCTGTCATTATATCCATTTGAGTACGCTTTAAAAGTATTAAATAAAGAATCAACCTTCGAAAGTTTGTACAGCAGGATAGACCAACAGTTAGAAACCTTGCCAAGTGCAGATGAAATTATTAAAGGCTTTACAAAAGAATGACGTCCTACAAAAATTTAAATATTGATAAGATCACCGAAGCAATTCATATTCTTTCGTTAAGGATCAACGATCGCTTTCCGGAAGCCGGTCTGTTGAAAGTATGCAACGAATTAAAAGCTTTATCTATTGCCAGCAAAGCAAACATTGAACGCATTAATAAACCCTATATTTTTTTTAGAATTGCTTTTTACCTTTTGGTGTTGGTAGCAGCTGCAGCGGTATATTATACGTTTTTTCATATCAAACCCGATCCTTCCTTAAGTAGTTTTGCAAACCTCATAACGGTTAGCGAAGCTTTTATCAGTGAAACCGCCACCATAGGCGCCTGCTTTTATTTTTTATATAAGCTCGAAGATATTATCAAACAAAAACATGTTTTAAATGCGCTTCACGAATTACGCACAATTGCACACGTAATAGATATGCACCAGTTGACAAAAGACCCCACTTATATTTTAACAGACAAAACAAAACACTCGCCCACAAGAGATCTTACAAAAAATGATCTGAGTCGTTATTTGGATTACTGCTGCGAGATGTTGTCGTTAACCTCAAAAGTAGCGGCCAATTATGCCAATAATAATAAAGATGAAGTAGTTTTAAATACCATTAATGATATTGAGATCCTTACAACTAATCTCTCAAGCAAGATCTGGCAAAAGATAGAACTGAATAAACTTCTAAAATAAATGATGTATAATTTTTAACACATAGACATATAGAAGAAAGTAAAATAAAAGTTCACATAGTTTCTTCGCGTCGCGAAGAAAAACCTATGTTTTTGAGCTCCGCCTTTTTTCTTAAATCTCTATGTGCCTATGTGTTAATTTTTTTTTATTTAATATGGAACCACGAATAGAAATACTCACCGAAAAAAAACTTATTGGTAAACAGGTTAAGATGTCTATTGCCAACAATCGTGTTGCAAGCCTTTGGCAGGGCTTTATGCCGCGCCGGCATGAAATTAAAAATAAAATAAATTCAGATCTTATCTCTATGAGTGTTTATGGTCCCGCATTTGATTTTAAACACTTTGATGTTACCGCTGAATTTGAAAAATGGGCGGCAGTTGAGGTAAGTGACCTTGATGCTGTTCCTTCTGAAATGGAAACATTTGTTTTACTTGGCGGCCTGTATGCTGTTTTCTTTTATAAGGGTTTAAATACGGACCCAACAATTTTTCAATACATTTATGGTACCTGGTTACCGGCTTCAAATTATAGTTTAGATAACCGACCGCATTTTGAAATCCTGGGCGAGAAGTATAAAAATAACGATCCAAATTCTGAAGAAGAGATCTGGATACCGATTAAGGCAAAATAATCACAAAAGTGCTATATGTTTTTAACCACATAGACACATAGATTAAGTTAAAACATAGGGTCACAGAGTTTTCTTGGCGTCGCGAAGAAAAACCTATGTTTTTGCGCTCCGCCTTTTTTTTTGTAAAATCTCTATGTGCCTATGTGGTTAATTTTTTATATTTTTATCTGATACTTTGGTCTTGTCAAATGGTTTTACATACACAAAAAATACCCTCATCAAAGCCTCTGTTAATAAGGTCTGGGCGGTATTGACGGATCCTGTTTGTATTCCGAAATATTATTTTGGAATGGAATGGAAAACAAATTGGCAAAAGGGGAGTTCGATAATTTTTAGCGGTGATTACGATCATCAAAAATTTGAAGACAAAGGAACTATTTTAGATATTGAAAAAGAAAAATTTATCTTATTTAATTATTTCAATCCTGAGTGGAAAAAAGAGGATGTCCCGGAAAATTATACTACCATGCGTTTTGAACTGGAGCCTAAAGATAACGAGACAATTTTTACCGTTTTTGAATATGGTTTTGAAAGCGAAGATAAGTTTAACACAGTTGTGACAAAATGGGATTCTCTTTTGTACACGGTAAAACAAGAAGCTGAAGTTTATAAATGAAAAACAATAGACATAGTTTATTTTTCGTTTTTGTGTTTGCGGCAATTTTCGCCTGTATCGCTTTTACATTAAAAACAAATGCGGAAGATGAACGTTTTATTACCAGAATAGTTGATCCTGCAACGGAAGAATTAAAATTGTATTGGAAAGACGATAAAGGCGAAATAATAAAAAGTCTGCAAGGGTTAGCTAACTTTGTGGAGACTAAGAACAAAAGTCTTGTGTTTGCTATGAACGGCGGCATGTACATGGAAGATAACACACCATTAGGATTGTATATTGAAAATGGGAAAACAATACGAAAATTAAATACTGGCAAGGGTAGCGGCAATTTTCATTTAAAGCCAAACGGCGTTTTTTATATCACAAACGACAAAGTGCCAGAGGTTTGTACTACTGAGAATTTCAAAGCAGACGCAAAAATAAAATACGCTACACAATCCGGTCCTATGCTTTTGATAGATGGCAAGATCCACTCTGCTTTCACAAAAGGCTCTGAGAATTTAAATATCAGAAATGGCGTAGGTATTTTACCAAACAATAAAATTCTATTTGCCATGTCAAAGGGCATGGTTAATTTTTACGACTTTGCCGATTTCTTTTTGAAACAAGGTTGTAAAAATGCTCTATATTTGGATGGATTTGTATCGAGAACCTATTTACCGGATAAAAATTTTACTCAAAAAGATGGTAACTTCGGTGTTATTATTGGAGTTACAAAAGTCAAGAAGAAATAAAAAGAGGATTTTTAAATCCTATAACAAAATAGATTGCTAAATTGTAGAAATGGATATCATACAAAATAACAAAGAGCAGAAAGGTAACTTTCTTGCCATTGAAAATGGCGTTCAGGCAGGTATAATTACTTATGTATGGGAGGGTGCTAATAAAATAATTGTTGAGCATACTGTTGTAGAACCTCAATTTGAAGGTAAAGGCGTTGGCAAACAACTGGTAATGGCCGTAGTAAAATTTGCAAGAGAAAATAAAATCAAAATAGTACCGTTATGTTCATATACAAAGCGTGTATTTGATAAAGATCCCGAGGCATTTAAAGATGTTTTAGCTTAATTAAAGTGATGGTTGAAGAACCTTGTTACGCTGTCATTAAAAAGATAAAGAGATGAAATTAAAGAAACATAGTTTATTTTTTTTATTCATGGCAATAAGTTGCAATTTTTTTTCTCAAACCGACTATGTGGATACTTCCAATTACGCTGATCTTAGAGGAAGAATTAAAAGCCAGAATTTTTTTATAAAAATGGATCCTAATAATGTAGATGCCTATTTAAGAAGAGGTGTTTACAAATTACAATTAAGAGATTATACCGGTGCCATTGAAGATAATTTGGAGGTAATAAAAATAGCGGGTGATAAAGCCGATGCTTATAATAATATTGCCATGGCGCAGGTTGGTCAGCGCGATTCGATTAATGCGTTAAAGAATTTTGAGAAGGCCATTGAACTGGAACCCAAGGCAGCTATGGGTTATCTTAATATCGCCTATGGAAAAGCAACTTTTAGAGATTATAAAGGTGCCATTAAAGATCTTACAAAAGCTATTGAATTAAAACCCGATTATGCAAAGGCATACCACAACCGTGGTTTTAATAAAAATTTAATGGGCGATACAAAAGGGGCGTTAGAAGATTATAACAAAACACTGGAAGTAAAACCTGATTATTTTGAAGCCTACTATAACCGCGCCAACGTGCTGGCAAAACTGGGAAAGTTTGAAGACGCTGTAAAAGATTTTAATACCGCAGTAGTTATTAATCCCGGGTTCTATCCGGCTATCATAGACAGGGCTTCTGTAAAGGCCGAGATGAAAGATTATGATGGTGCAATAAAAGATCTTGATGCTGTATCTGAGATGGACCCATCTAACGTTACGGTATTTGCCGGAAGAGGAAAAATAAAGATCGATACCAAAGATTATGCAGGGGCCTTAAAAGATCTTGATAAGGCGATGGAGTTAGAACCAAGATATACTTCATTGCGTTATTATACAGGTGCTATAAAGAACGAGCTCAAAGATTTTAAAGGAGCAATAGAAGATCTTGATAAATACATTATCGAAAATCCAAACGACACGATGGCTTATTTATTTAGGGGCGTTGCTAAAATGGGGTCTTTTGATAATAAGGGAGCGTTAAAAGATTTTACCAAAACAATTGAGTTGGATCGCAAGAATGCCGTTGCCTACAACAACCGTGGTGTTATACGGAAACGTTTGAACGATATCGACGGCGCGCTCTCTGACCTGAACAAGTGTATCGAACTAAAAAAAGATTATGCTAAAGCTTATGCCAATCGTGCCAGTATAAAAAACGAATTAAAAAAGTACGATGATGCAATGGAAGATTTTAATAAGAGCGTTGCGTTAGATCCAAAAGATGTTGAAACGTTAAGTAACCGTGGATTGTGTAAATACAATAAAGGCGAAACAAAAGAAGCTATTAAAGACTATAATAAAGCTATTGAAATAGATCCTAATGTTGCCGTAACCTATAATAACCGCGCTTTAGCAAAACATGAGTTAAAAGATTACGCAGGTGCTATTGAAGATTACACAAAGGCGCTTGCATTAGATCCTTTTTTAGATAAAATATATTCTTATCGCGCACTGAGTTACGAAAAGATCGGCGATCTTAAAAATGCAAAACTCGATAACGAAAAAGCTGCTTCGATGAAGAAGTAAAAACTAATTTGCTTTTGCAGCTTCTCTTGATTTAACTGTTGTGCTTACACGATACACCGCATAAATGCCAATTAAAGAAAGAATAGAAATTACAATACCCAACGTATTATAATGCTCAAGCGGACTGAACTTATCCTTTTGCACAACGATCAATCCACCAACACCTGCGGCAACGCCACCGGCAATTTGTTGCAAAGAAGAGTTGATGCTCATAAAGGCACCGCGATCGTGCATTTCAGGAAGAGCCGTAACAAGTGCCATGCTTGGCACCATACGACTCATAATACCTATCATCATAGCAATATTAAATATCATAATTACCCATAACGGTACAGGCGTTAGGTTAGTATAAATTAAAACTACCAGTATCATCCAGATAGATGCAATAGCGAATAAAATATTCTTATCCATTTTATCGCTGAGTTTACCCACAATTGGCATAATAAATAAAGTGCTTACACCGGCCACCATAAATAATAATGGAAGTTGCTCTGGAGTGACATGCAAATTATTTACTGCAAAAGCGCTTCCCCAGGGCATCATCATAAAACCACCTAGAGAGAGTAAGGCAGTTGCAAAAAAACCAATGCGATAATGACGCTGCTTAATGGTATGCCAAAGATGGCTAAGTGCATTGCGATCATTTTTTACATCAAGATGTTTATTAATTGGCTCCAACTTTATCATAATCAAGATCCAGATAATAGTTGCCAAACCAACGATCATTAAAAATGGCGCTTTCCAATCCCAAACATTAGCAAGATATAAGCTAATGGGAATACCTAACACCTGACTGATACCAAAACCCATTTGCATAAAGCCCATTACGCGACCGCGTTGCTGTAACACAAAAATATCTGCTACAATTGCCATAGAGATAGAACCTATAACACCGCCAAATATGCCTGTAATGATGCGGGCTGCAATAAGCATTGGATAATTAGTTGAAAGGCCGCAAAACAAAGTCCCTAAAATAAAACCAACGTAAAACACCATTAATAATTTTTTACGATCGAACATGTCTGCAAAACCAGCAGTGAGTAAACCGGAGATACCCGCACTGAAAGCATATGCAGAAACTACCATTCCAAATTGACCTGTTGTGAGGCTCATCGATTTCATTAGCATATCGCCAAGCGGGGACATGACCATAAAATCTAACACAACTGTGAATTGCGTTAAAGCAAGTAATACAATAACAGAAATTTGATAAGGCGTGAATTTTATTTTTTCCGCTTTTGCAGGTTTTATTATTTGTGCTGTTTCTTCCATTTAATTTAGTTCTTCGCAGAAAAATCCTGCTTGTGTAATTGTTTTAATTATTTTTTTTGTAATGTCATTCGTAGATTCAATGCGTAATACTTTGTCAATGTCTTCGCGGTCAACATGCCAGTCAATTACTTCACCATGTTCTTCCATACAAAGCTCAACTAGCTTTAGATCTTTTTTGTGTTCAATATTGGTTTTAAATATTAAAATGTAAGCGTCTTCATTGTATTTTGAAGTGGCCATTACCGGTTCTTTACTTAAATAAATGCTCATTTTTTCTGATTTTAAAAATTAAGGTTTAAGTGCTTTAATTACCATATCAAATGCAGTTCTCATTTTTGGCTCAGTTAATTTAAAAGTGTTGCCCATCATAGAAATTTGCTGTAAATGAAATTTTACCATAGAATAAAGTGTTCCATAAGCAACAGACCAGAATATTTCAGGCTCCATTTTTTTCATTTCACCCTTTTTAATTGCATTCATTACAAACAATTTCATGTTCTCTTTAAAATGAGCAAGATTGATGTCGGAGTGATTGATGCAGGGCGAATTTCTGAATTGTTCGTAGAATTGAAAATGAATGGGGTATTTTAAAATAAATTTTAAACGGTTCTTCCACTGTATCCACAAACCTTCTTCAAAAGACAAGTTCGGGTTAAAGCCTTCAAGCGCTACTTCATGAAAGGTTTGTTGAACATAATTAAAAAGCTGGTTCAATAGGTCCTCGCGGTTCTTATAATAAATATATATCGTAGCAGGAGACACCCCGGCTGCTTTGGCCAGTTTTTGCATACTTAAACCGTCAAAACCCTCGTCTACGATCATTTGCATGGCTTTTTCACGTATAGCAGACTCTTTATTTTCGTCTCTTGTTCTCATTTACGGGAGCAAATATAAATGAATGTTCATTCACTTACAAATTTATTTTAAATTCTTAATATTTATTTAACCTTTCCCTGGTCAAATATAGATACGGGATACGATCTGTAAAATCAAGAATCGGTGAATGGAAATTGGGAGGGGGTGAGAGAAGAAAATAACAGGTAAACGAAATTGACTAACTTTGGTATTTAATAAACGTGTATGAACCGAAAGAAATTTAGAAGAAGCGTCAGACTTTCGCGCTATGTTATTTACAAAGAAACCTTGGTTGATCTTAAAGAACATTTTTGGGCATTTTTAGGATCATTCATTGGTATTGGTTTAATTGCATTTATGCAAAGCCGTGTTTTAGGTACGAATGATAATCTTTTTTTAATTGGCTCTTTTGGCGCATCCAGCGTATTAATTTATGGCGCCATTCAAAGTCCGTTGGCGCAACCACGTAATTTAATTGGCGGACATTTGGTGAGCGCATTAATTGGTGTGACTATAAATACTTTTTTGCCCGATATTATCTGGCTCACAGCGCCACTTGCAGTCTCACTTTCTATTGTTTTAATGCAGGTAACTAAAACACTTCACCCGCCAGGAGGTGCTACAGCATTGATAGCAGTAATTGGTTCTGAGAAGATAAAAGCGTTGGGTTATTTATATGTTCTATCTCCGGTATTAAGCGGCAGTTTGATTTTGCTATTAGTAGCCTTGGTGTTTAATAATCTAACCGAAAATAGGAAATACCCTTCCAATAAAAAATACACACGAATAATTCAGAGAATGCTATTCCGTAGGTCTAACCACCAAAACAATTAAGCGAACTCCGAGTTTTCTTACAGCTGTTTTTGATCTTTGAAAAAAAAACTTTGTATACTTTGTGGTTAAATGTCTACTGTTTAACAAACTTAAAATTTGATACTGCTTTTGGATTGCTTATCGAAATAAAATAAATACCATTTTGCCACTGAGTGCAATCAATTGGTTTTATATCCTCACTTAAAATTATTTTTTCTTCAATTATCTTTCCGCTTATATCGGTTACTTTTAAGAATGAGATTTCTGAATTGTTCAAATAATTGATCACTTTAATTTGATCGGATGATGGATTTGGATAAATTGAAAATGAATTTGAAAACAGCAATGCTTCAAATAACCCCGTAGTACTTGCCCAAACACTGTCTGCCCATTGTGGATTGTCAATATATGGGTTACGATTATTTTGGTAACTCGAATAAATAATATTATTTCTTGCGATCTCTTTCGCGCTTACCGGATCCTGGTGATGCCATTGTAACAACACAGTTAATTGCCAGGGTAAAATATCTGCTTTATTGGTAGCGTCTGACGAACTCCAGCTTGCATCTTCGGAATAATAGCGGGTGCTCATATAAAAGTAACCTCTTGCAACATCGCCTTTGTATTCGTTAATAGGTTCAAAAACTGTTTGCGTGTAACCTGCATTTGCGCAAGGCCCAAGTTTACCGCCATTCATACTCGTCCAACTTGGATTACTTACATTGCCATAAGGGTAATCGCTGCGCTTTCCATTTACTTCGCCGTCGGTTGGATAAATATGAAAAAGATCTGATACTGGTCCGCTAACCGAATTAAACCAGCTTTGCGGCCAACTGTGTTCGCGGTTATAACAATCGGCTTCAGAATTATAATTACCACACTGGTCGGTTATAAACGTATACTCGTAGGGTTGTGCGCCACTAGGGTTATGGCTGTAAATATCCCAAACTTTATTATTGGTCTTTGCATCGGTTTGCGGAAAAGCAGACCATAAACCGGCGTAGGTTATTTGCGTGTGATTTTTAATAATGTTGTGCAAAGCAACTTTTAAATTTGTACCGGTTAATCCTTGTGCAGAATTATAATAACCTGTTGGGATCTGTGCAAATGCAAAAGCGGAAATAAAAATAAAGGCAGTAAATATCTTTTTCATGATAAGAGTTTTTTGGAATTTAGCTTCTAAACTCTTTGGTCATTTCAAAAACTGAAGAAAGAATTTCTTTTTCGGTATTATCGAGTTTCATACTTCTGCGCCCAAATACTTTTTCTGCTGTTTCAAATAATTTATCCAATTTGTAAGTTTCAAAACCATCACTACCACCCCAGCTAAAGCTTGGTATAT
This sequence comes from Bacteroidia bacterium, assembly GCA_016787785.1. GTDB lineage: Bacteria > Bacteroidota > Bacteroidia > B-17B0 > Aurantibacillaceae > Aurantibacillus. The sequence continues at coordinate 40,319 of JAEUTO010000010.1, forward strand.
GGGTTGCGGGAAAACTACCACCGTAAATATTTGCACCAACACCTACAACAGTTCCCGTATTAAGCATCGTATTAATTCCTGTTTTAGAATGGTCGCCCATTATTAAACCGCAAAATTGCAAGCCGCTGTCAACCATTTTATTTTGTGCGTAATTAAATAATTTTACGTTACCGTAATTGTTCTTCAAATTACTGTTATTGGTATCTGCACCTAAATTACACCATTCACTTACAACAGAGTTTCCTAAAAAGCCATCGTGTGCTTTGTTACTAAATCCAAAAATAACTGAGTTGTTTACTTCGCCACCCACTTTGCAATGTGGACCAATGGTTGTTGGGCCATAGATCTTGGTACATAATTTTAATGCACTGTGCTCGCCTAAGGCAAAAGGGCCACGCACCGCAGAACCTTCCATTATTTCGGCATCTTTGGCTAAATAAATTGGTCCGCTTGTTGTGTTTAAAATGCAGGCTTCGGCCTTTGCACCTTCTTCTAAAAAAATAAGTTCTTTATTTCCGATAACTGTAACAGAACTACTAAGAGCTTGTGATTTTTTGTTTTTTGTTAGTAATTCAAAATCCAGTTTTAAAGCCTCGCCATTTTTTTGAAACACATCCCAAACATTTGCAACATTTAAAATATCCTGCTTAAATTCAATTTTTTCATGATCAAGCAGAGCTTTCACATGCTTTGCTTCGCCAACAAGCGCCAGTACCTCATTGTTTTTTACAAGGGCCTGCATAGGTTTTAATTTTTTTATTTCAGCAGCTAAAGCCGAAGTAGGGCATAAGCTTGCATTTATAAAAAGAGAATCGGGCTGCTCTTTTATTGGAAATTTTTTTGATAAGTAACTTTTTGTAGAATGGCTGCAGTTAGTATTTAACTCCTTATCCCATTTTTGTTTAATGGTTAAAATACCAATTCTAATTTCGGAAACCGGACGCGTATAAGTTAATGGCAATAAATTTTTCCAGGACTGTTCTACGTCGAATAAAATAACGTTCATAATTATAAGTTAGGCTGTTCGTTAATTTTAAATTCAGTACGACGATTGATCTTATGTTCATCATCAGTACACTCAATATTATTAGCGCACTTGTTCAATAATTTTGTTTCGCCATAACCAATGGCTTTTAAACGTGTTTTGTTAATGCCCTTTGCAACCATGTAACTCACTACAAAATCGGCGCGTTTTTTTGACAGCGTTAAATTAAAAGCATCGCTCGAGCGCGAATCTGTGTGTGAACTAACTTCGATCACAAGTTTTGGATTGGTGTTTAACACAGTAATAATTTTATCCATTACTTTTTGCCCTGCATCATCAAATTTAAAATCCCCAAAAGCGTAATAGATATTCTCTACAATAGTTAATTCTGCTTTTTCTTTGTTCTTCATTTCTAAAACCGCTAACCACGGATCGTCTACCACAAACTCTCCCATTGCGGCTTTATCAGCGTCTAATAATTTAAAGATAAATTTACCCGCGCCATTTTTATCCAACACTTTATAGATCCTTCCTTTGCTATCGGCAATGTAAATGCGTGTTACACCTTTAAAATTGGGGTCATTCTCATCTACTTCAAATAAATAATTCTTATCGCCTTTTAAATTCCTAAAATTAAATTTTCCTTTTTCGGAAGACGAAACTTCTTTTACTTCACCGCCGGTAATATCTTCTTTAATTTTTAGCTTGGCATTAGCAATTGGCTTTTTATTTTGGTCGTACATATAACCATACACGTCCATCACAAGGTTTGCATCTTCGGCATTCATTTCCTCCAATAGATTTTTCTCAGAGCTTAAGATCTTAAAGTTGAATTTATCTTTACCGGTATAAAACGTTTTTAATTCCTTACCGCTTTTGTTAGTTAATGTTACTTTTGTATTTGGTGGTAAAGAAATATCCGACTCTACAATAGAGATCATATAATTTTGATCGGCCGGGATATTCCTAAAAGCAAAAGCGCCAAATTCATTGGTAGTTGTTTCTTCTATCACATCACCAAAATCATTCACAAGTTTCAGGCGTGTATTCTTAATAGCTTTACTCGGATTTTCGCCATACAATAAATTTCCTGCTAAGGTTAAATTGTCGTCGGTATACATGTCGGGTAAGCCATTTGGATCAAAAGGTAAATTTTTAAACACAAATTTATCGCCGTTAACTGTATTTGTAACACGATGGATCGTTCCTTTTTTATCGGCCAGGTAATAACGCGCTTTGCCTGTAAATTGAGGGTTGGTCTCATCAATAGAAGCCATGTATGTTTTTTCGGCATCCAAATTTTTAAATTCAAAATTACCTTCGCTGTCTGTTTTAGTGCTATCAATTGCAACGCCATTCTCATCCATTAAAACAACCTTTACTTTCGACGCAGGGTCTAGCGGATTTTCTGTCAAGAGAACGGTACCGGAAAGCGTCATTGCTTTATTGGTGAATTGATACCAGTAAATATCGTCCTTACCTTTTCCGCCTTCGCGGTTAGACGAGAAGTAACCAATAGAATCGTTCAGGAAAGTAATTCCAAAATCGTCAAGGTTGCTGTTAAGGTTCATACCTTCATTACGGTTCAACAGCCATTTATTATCAACCGGTCTTGCAGTATAAATATCCAAACCACCAAAGCCCGGTAATCCATTCGAAGAAAAATAAAGTATGCCATCTTTGCGAATGCTTGGGAACATTTCGTCGCCACTTGTATTAATATCCGGACCAAGATTAACAGGTTTGCCCCATGTTTCACCGGTCTTCACACACATCCAAATATCTTTACCACCAAGGCCTCCGGGCATATCGCTGGTAAAAAATAATTTTGAGTTATCGTGACTGATGCTTGGGTGCGCTATTGAATAATTATCACTATTAAATTCAAATGGTTTTATATTTCCCCAGGTTCTATCTTCGCCAACGGCTACATAGATCTTGGCAGTATTCACAAAATCTTTTTTCTTTTTATATTCAACACGTGTAAAATATAATGTTTTACCATCTGAACTTAAACATGCCGGGCCATCGTGGTAGTCGGTATTTATTTTTTTTGATAAAGACTTCGACTTATCAGCTTGTACTCCTTTTATCTCGGTAACATACATATTAAGATAAGGTTCGCCATTATAATCGTTAACAGTATAATCTACAAAGTTGAAGGATTCTCTTTCTGCAACAAACATTAATTTGTTGTTGATAATGAAGGGAGAGAATTCTGATTTTGATGAATTTATTTTTTCAATATTCTTTACTTCATACTCAATGGGCTTTGAAGTGTAATATTTTATCTCTTTACAGAACTTAATTGCATTTTTTGCATTTGCATCATTTGGGCTAAGCTTAATGTAATTGGTGTATTGTTCAACCGCTTCAGTATACTTGTTATTGGCCTTTAATACCTGTGCGTAGTTGTAATGAACTTCAGCAGGCACCTTAGTTTCAACGGCCAAAGCATTGCGGTAAGCCAGTTCGGCGTTAGTGTAATCGTTTATTTTTTTATAACTGTCTCCTAATTTTATATAGGCCTGTTGTTTTATTGGCGAAGGGGCTGATGTTGCTTTTTTATAATACGAGATCGCTTTAATGAACTGGTATTTATCATAATATTTATCACCCTTACTTATTTGAGAAAATAAAGGTGTTATAAATAGAACAAAAAGGAACAGATAAAGTATTTTCTTTAACATATAGTACTATAAAAATCTTGGGTTTAACATTTTTGCTTTTGTGCCTGAAAAATCAAAGCCTATCATTATTTCGTGACTAGGGCCTAATCTTCTTGCATCCTTTAATCCTGTATCGTATGAATAACCCACTCTAAATTTATTGGAGATATAATATTGAAATAAAAAGCCGGGGCCGTATCCACCTCTCATAAAAAAGCCCAGCCATAATTTGCTGTATAGGAAAAAATTAAGGTTTAGATCACCACTACCATTAGTGCCAACACGACGTGTCATAATAGTTGGAGCAAAAATCACATCATCGCTAAGCTTAAAAGATTTGCCAATAGTAAACATCGTGTGGGTTCTTAATCTGTAACTTACATTGAAAGATCCGGTTTGCCCTGTATCAGCCACAATTTCATAATTATAAAGAGTCTTATTCTGAAGGTGCGTAGAACTAAGACCGACAAAGAATGTATTTGATCTCAGGTAGAAGCCTGCATTAATATCTAAAGCATTATAAGTTTGATTTTGCAGAACAAAAGAATTGTTTTCGGTTGTTTTAAAAGTTACGTCTCTAAAATCAAACTGAAAACGGTTATAACCCGCGTTAACACCAAAGGATAACTTCCAGTTTGAATTTAGTTTTAAAATGTAAGCTACGTTTCCATAAACACCCACCATGTTGCGTGGACCCATAGCATCGCTTATTACAGTTAGGCCAACTCCAAGGTTCTTATTTAGGACCGGCCCGTGTAAACTTAAGCAGTTTGTTTTTGGTGCCCCTTTAAAGCCGGCCCATTGGTCGCGCCGCGATAACACTACAGATAAACCGTCTCTTGCGCCAGCGTACGCAGGATTAATTACCATTTGATTGAACTGGTATAAATTGTACTGTGGATCTTGCTGTGCATTTGCAGCGAAAGCAAATACAAAACTAAATAGCAATAATATATGTTTTTTCATTATCATCAATTTTTCATTAATTCAAGCCAACCTTTTTGTAGTTCAGTACCGTCTCCAAAATTTATTACATAAAAATAAGTAGATGGTGCAAGGTTACTCAAATCATTGGGTGTTGGCCAGTAATTTGTTTTGTTATCATAGTTAATTGTATTAAATATTTCTTTACCCCAACGATTATAGATTTTTACGGTGTTGCCTTTAAATTTTTCAATATTCTCTATTTCAAAAAAATCGTTATTACCATCGCCGTTCACGGTAATACCGGTATAAATTTTTGGACTGCATCTTGGATCAATATCCACTGTTATGGTTTTTGCCGAATTGCAACCATTTAGATCGGTAAATACTAACGTGTAAACGCTAATTGCAGTAGGTGTAACAGTTGTAACAGCACTTGTACTCCCGTTACTCCAAATATAAGTGGATGCAGTTGGCATAGATAATGAAACCGCATCGCCAATGCAGGCGGGGTTTTTAGAAGCACTGATCACATCGGTGTTAAGTGGATATAAATTTAAACTAACCGTATTTGTTCCTTTACAGCCATTTGTAAGTGAACCAGTAACGGTAAATACGGCAGAAGATAATACCTGTATAGAAAATGTTGGGCCAAAGAAAATTGGTGAAGCTGATGGAGATACCCATGTATACGTTGCTGCGCCAGAAGCACCGGTGGTTGCATAATCGCCGTAGCATACGGTTGTGTTTTGCGGCGAAACGGTAATTACGGGTGTATTAGAAATAACTTTTATGGTGTCGGATTTTAAGGTACATGTATTACCTGAATACATATTAAAATCAACTAAAATTTTATACTCATCTGGTATATTGGTTGTAAAACTTGCCGAGCTACTCACTAAAGTTCCCGTTGAAGTACTTTCCCAATTATAATTTAATGACAAGGTGTTTGTAGGATTTAAATTTACAGATAACGTTGCAGGCAAAGTACCGCAAATTACAGACGGCGTTGCTTTAGCAGAAACACTGAAAGAAAAATTTGGTATCAAATAAGTTTTGTCAAAGTTAGCTTTCCAGGGTTTGGTAACAAGATCATTTATTCCATTTTGATCAACGTCGGTAACTACTAACTCATCAGGCCTCATAGTATTGTTAGTAAAAGTAACTGTAATTGGTGGATCAAAATAACTGGATGTGGCATTGCCCGGATATATAGCTATGCCCGAAAACGAAGTGGAAATGTAGTTACCAACACCAATAAAATCTTTTATGGCATCACTATTAATATCTTCTATTTTAAAATCATTAACGTTAACACCGCTGATAGGAATATTGATCGGAAGGAATAAACTAAACACATTAATTCCGGGATAAACCACGATCTTATTTCCTGTAGCACATTTGCCGGAAAAAATAAAATCCAGCTTGTTATCGCTATTAACATCGGCGAGTTCTGAACAAGTAATGGTAAAATCTGGTGAAGTGAATGCAGAAGGAGGAGCTAAGAAGACCGGGATTTTGTTAAAGGACAAAAATGATGCAGTAGAAGTATTCTCAAGAAAAAAAACAGAATCAGGAACGTTATCATACGTGATCATAAGATCTTTTAAACCATCCGGATCGGCTTTAACGTTGCCTATACTTATGTCAAGCGAAGCACCTAACAAATTTCCGGAGCTTTTAAAAATGGTATGTGAAGGTTCGGGTGTGATCGTACTTGCGCTATTAATATATGGAATAATGGTTACGCCGGGTCCTACAGATGTGTTTGAACTGATCAAATAAAATTCGTCATCTCCAAGATTATTAATATTATCTACCCGCAAATAATGTTCCTGAGACACAAAATTAGCCGGAAGCGGAATTTTATATAATTGCGTAAAAGAAAAAGTGCCGTTGTTTTTAAATACGTAGATAGAACTATCAGTTGTAAAAACGATATCGGTGCGCGTATCGCCGGTAAATTCTCCGGCGCCTATTGCTCTGTGTTTGCCAACACCAAAAGAGCCGGGTGCATTTATTAAAGTTTGAAAAGAAAAAGTGGCGGTAGCCGGAATGAAACTGTAAATTTTAACAATATCTGCGGCAGCATCGGCCACAAGCACTTCTTTAACTGCAGAGCCACCAAGATCGGCAACAACTAAATTTTTTGGATTACCTAAAGGATTTGCATTAACATTTATGAGTTCGTCTAAACAGATATTATCCTGCACCAATGGAAGCAAACCCTGAGATCTTAGAACAGATGTTAGGCCACAAAATAAAATATATAACGCTATTTTTCTTTTTATTTTCACCGGTTAATCTTTTAAAAGTTCTATCCAACCTTTTATTGGCCCGCTACCATCACCTAAATTTAAAATATAAAAATAGGTTGTAGAGTTAAGTTTTGTGGTTTCATCTTTTCTAGGCCAAAATTTTGTAACATTATCGTAGCCACTTTCATCATAAATTTGTTGCCCCCAGCGGTTATAAATAGAAAGACGGTTGTTAGGAAATTCGCTAATATTATCAATTGTAAAAACATCGTTTGCACCATCTCCGTTAGCGGTAACACCGTTATAAATTTTTACTTTGCAAGGTCCGTTAACATCATCTATTACTACTTGGCTTACAAAGATCGTATCACGCTGTACCGCACCAACGGTATAAGAAATTGTTACGGCTACAGTATAAGTTCCGGGTTTTAAACTATCCACACGACTGCAATTGTTGGCAGGACATATGGATTGCGGTTGCCAGGAGTAAGACACAACATATGAAGTTAAGTTTGTTGAAACAGAAGTTGAAATAAATCCATCGTTCTTATCCTTACAGGTAAGTCCTGCATATGCAACAGGAACACTGAATAGGTTAGGTATTACAAAATTCTGTAAGAACCCCTGTGTAATAGTATTGTTGCCATTGGATATAGTTGTAATAAATGGCTCGCCAACATTATCTGAGATGGTTGTACCGTTAGGCAGCACCCAATTACCGCCAGCCGAATTTATTACCTGAGGTGTAATCGTTTGTCCAATTAGCCTTATGGTGGTGAAAAATAAAAGTATCAAAAATATTTTTTTCATTTAATTACTAAGGTTTAATTATCATATAATTAATAGTAAAATTACTGGCCGCTGGCACTGATCCATTAATTAAAGCGCCAAGCGTTATCTCCAAATTGTTTGCCACAGAAACGATGGCCGTAGTTATAAAAACACCGTGAGAAACTGTATTTGCGTTTGGAGTAAGAGTAACATATACCCTGTCTCCTGGGTTAATTCCTGATATAGAAATATTTAAAGGGCTCGAAATACCGGGTACAGAAATTGCGGAAGGTAATGTAACACTTGCGATTCCATGAATTAAATTTGTTACCGGAGTTCCGTTAGCGCCTAATTTCGTATTTCCATTTACGTCAAGTAAAGCGGTTGGGGTGGGCGTATTTATTCCAACTCTACCATCCCAGGTGATTCTCATTTTTTCATTTATGTTGCCCGGGTCTCGCGTTAAAAATATTAAGTTGCCTTTTAAATTGCTTGCAAGATGGTCCACATTTTCGCTCACTATTTGTGATGCGGAATAAATCCCAAAACTAGAACTCAAAGATGTAAAATCTATTGAAGAATAATTATTATTGGTGCCATTGTTGTTAAGAATTGTAAGCCTTGTATCCGCAGAGTTCGAGTATGGGTAACCTGTATTGCCATTGGTTCCAACCAAAGTAAGTTTGCTGGTTTGGCTAGATGTTCCAATACCCACAAAACCATCATTCCTTACAGAAAATAGATCTGTATTAACGCCATCTTTCGCCAAAAAACTATAGGCCGTTGGTAAACTATTTTTTCCTTTCGAAATTAATCCACCATCAAAAAAACCGGCATAAGCACTGGGCGACGAGTTTCCCTGATATGCGCTGATGGCATAACCAGAACCTTTTACTTCAGTATATAACGCCGGTTTTGTGCCGTTTAATTGTGAGATTATAACTGTAGTATCAGAACTATTTGTAGCACTATTCACAACAGTGAACCTGCTTTGAAAGGGGAATCCTCCGGCTGGGTAAGGAACACCAAAAACGATCTTGTTTGTAGTGAACGAGGGAGCTGCATGTATATAATTTGCAGAACTTGTAAATGGACCGCTTCCGGCAGCTCCAGGTGCTTGCCATCTTACTTTTCCGGTAGAACTTCTGGTTAACACATCACCAAAGTTTCCGGGGTTTGCAGTAGATCCTAAAAACAAAGAATCACTTATAAAAACTTTTCCTTTGTCAAAAACTGCTGCAAAATTATCACCACTAGGAAGTGGAGAAGATGCATACAAACCAATTGCCCTTCCGGTAGAATTTGTAACTGTTGCTATTCCTGCTAAACCAATAGCGAGACTATCCCCAAGGCCTTGACCATAAGACCCAACTGCAACGCCCGGGCCGCTATTAATTCCAAAATATTGAGAACCGAAAATTGCTGTTGAAAATGGATTACCGCTGTTAGATGGACTACTGCCACTTGCAATACCTCTGGCAGCGGCGGTTTTTGATGTTGCGTTAAGGTGTACACTAAAAACAACAGAACTGTCATTCGGATCTAAAGTCGTAACATGTAGTCTGTTTTTTAAACCCGCGGGAATTATTCCAATACCAACGTGGGTACCATCATTAGTTAGATTGTTATCTATTTTCCATGATGGAGGTAAAGCAAAGTTATCCCAATAAAGCGTTTGCCCGTTTACCGTACCCGTAGGTAAAGCATTACCAGCTTTTAGCGCATATAAGGCATAAGGAACACTTGCTAGCGTTTGTGTTGCTAAAGGAGTGAAGCCGCTACCATCATTTATTGACACGGTTAAGATAACAGGCAGATCCTCCCAACCGTTTAGAGGTAACGGATTTATTTCACCAATTTTAGTTGCAAATAACCCAAATGAATTTGTTGGAACCGAAGGCTGCGTTTCGTTATATAAATTAGAATTGGTAGAGGTGGAAATTTTAAATTGCAAACCAATACTTTGGTTTGCGATAGGATTACCACTAGCATTTCTTGCAACGCCTTGATAGTTAATTTTATTAGGCACCTGCGAAAAAACCGGAAGTGCAATTAGCGCGAAAAATAATATGTGAAAGTATCTTTTCATTAATGTCCTATTACCATATAAGTGTATTGAAAATTACTGGATGTTGGAGGAGAACCTGGAAAGAATATTGAAAAACCGCCGACCGATGGAACTACAAAAAAACCATAGCTTGCCGCCGTAGCATTTCGAGGTGTAACAACTACCGATGGAACATTATCATATTGTCGTGCAAAAATAACTTTTACAACTTCAAAAGGTGATGTTCCTGATATAGGTGTTTGTGTATTAAAACTTAATTCACCTGCCACGTCAGTTGTAATACCGGAGCCCCCAATTGTAGCATTACCCACAGCGGCGCCTTTACTAACTGTTGCCGAAACTGTTTGTACTGCTTTTATGTGCCCGTTATCAACTAATAACGATAAGGCTGATGTAGTTGCTATTCCTGCAGCAGCATGCACTGCTGCACCGGTACCCTGCGTTATGGCTAGTACGGCGTCGCCAGCGTTGCTAGCAGATTGTATCTCAAATTTACCTGCAACACCAATTGTTACAGAAGCGTTTTTTACGCCACGTATGGATGGGCCCGCGCTTGTGTTTTCTCCTAAAACCCCTGCAGCATTTGAATTCGTAGAATTTGTTTTACCATAAATACCAGAACCGTTACCGGTATTATTACCAAATACACCTGATGCATTAACATCCGAATTACTTGTTTCTCCTAAAATACCCATAGCCGCGCTACTTCCGGCAGCACTTGTGTTTTTAGCTGTTATTGCCGGCGTTGACGCTGAGGCTTCAAGTACATCCAATTTAGTATTTGGCGATAGTGTTCCAATACCAACGTTTCCTCCGGTTTTTATTGTCATTTTTGTTGTACCACTTGTTCTAATTGATAGGTCTACAGCATCACTTGTACCAATATAGTTGGCAGCTGCGCTGGTACCGCTATTACCTTGCAAACTCCATCCGGCAGGAGGTAATGCTAAAAGGCTCGGTGTCCACGCTGTACCATTATACATTAAAACCTGACTGGAAATTGGTGTTACATTGGCAACAGGAATATTTTGTAAAGCAGTAACGGTGGTTGTAGAACTTGGGCCAAAAACATCGCCACTAATAGTTGGATTGAAAGGGCTTGACGAGGTAACGAATGTGCCTTGTGAATAAATTAATGTATTGCCGGAAAAATTTAATGCTGGAGTTGGCACGTTAACGGTGTATAGTGGACCAGTGTTTGGATTTACGGTAACCAGTCCTGTGCCATTGATAGTAGGTGTAGCAGCAGATCCGCCGGTAATGTTGTAAGAGTTGGCACCAATTGTTAACACACTGTTTGTATAAGAAGAAGGAACATCATTAGCAAATAACGCATAAGGAACACTAACTATTTGTTGACTTCCGATTGGCGTAAAAGTTGCACCTGTTTTTATGGATACATCTAACTGTAAAGAGCTACTGCCCCAGCCGGTGTAAGTAAAGGTAGGTGACATGCCTATTTTGGTAGAAAAAAGGCCTAAACTATTTGGCTGGATATTATTTTGGGTTTCGAAATGAACAATCTGTGTAAGATCTTTAATGATAAATTGAATATCAAATGGAGTTGTTATCGGAACGTTATTAGCATCACGGGCAACGCCCTGGTAGTTGATGAATTTTGGCGCTGAAGTTTGCGCACCTATTTGAAAAATTGCAAAGAGAAATAAAACAGTTAAAAGCCTTAGCATGAAATTAAAAATATATAGCTAAAGATATAAAAAAAGAGGATAGATGCCAAATTTTAGGGCATAAATCCTCTTCGTGTAGCTTATTTGTTAAAAGGCTTAGTTCCTGAATACGAACTTATTATCGAACATATCTAAAATAATCTCTTTTTCCTTATTTATTTTACCTGCAAGTATTTGTTTAGACAGCTCATTTAAGATCTGTTTTTGGATAACACGTTTTACCGGTCTTGCTCCAAATTGCGGATCATACCCTAATTGTGCTAACCAATCAATTGCTTCATTCGTTATTGTTATTCTAACGTTTTGCTGAGCCAATAATTCCTGAATGTGATCGAACTGAATTTTCACAATTTCAGTAACATTTTCTCTTGTTAAAGGTTCAAACATGATCACTTCATCTATCCTGTTTAAAAATTCAGGACGAATAGATTTTTTTAATAACTCAAACACTTCAATTTTTGTTTTCGCTAACACCTCTTCTTTGTTCTTTTCAGTTATTTTATCAAAACTTTCCTGAATAATATGCGAACCAATATTACTGGTCATGATGATAATTGTATTTTTAAAATTAACCACCCTGCCTTTATTGTCTGTCAACCTTCCATCATCCAATACTTGCAATAAAATATTAAAAACATCAGGATGCGCCTTTTCTATCTCGTCTAATAAAATAACAGAGTAGGGGCGTCTTCTTACTGCCTCGGTCAATTGCCCGCCTTCATCGTATCCTACATAACCCGGAGGTGCACCAATTAATCTGCTAACGGCATGGCGCTCCTGGTACTCACTCATGTCTATACGTGTCATAGAATTTTCATTATTGAATAAAAATTCAGCGAGTGCTTTTGCTAATTCTGTTTTACCAACACCGGTTGTTCCTAAAAAAATAAAAGAGCCTATTGGTCGTTTACTATCCTGTAAACCCGCTTTGCTGCGGCGAACTGCATCGGCAATACTTTCAATTGCCTCGTGCTGACCAACCACACGTTTGTGTAGCTCATCTTCTAATAAAAGTAATTTCTCTTTTTCGCTTTGCAACATTCGGCTTACGGGTATGCCTGTCCAGGCACTAATTACAGCTGCAATATCTTCGCTATCAACTTCTTCTTTTAATAATTGCGAACCGTTTTCTTTTGCTTCTGCTAATTTTGTTTCAAAATCGGTTAATTTTGCTTCGGCTTCTTTTACCTTACCATAGCGAATTTCAGCCACCTTACCGTAGTCGCCCTGCTTTTCGAAATTATTTGCTTGCTGTTTTAATTCTTCAATTTCTAATTTTATTTTTTGAACACCTTCAATAACTTCTTTTTCAGATTGCCATCTGGCTCTTAAGATCGTTCTTTTCTCTTGCCAGTTGGCGATCTCCTTGTTTAATGCGTTTATTCTCGCCTCATCATTATCACGTTTAATCGCTTCGCGTTCAATTTCTAATTGCATTATTTTGCGTTCAGCTTCATCCAATTCAATTGGCATGGAGTTGATCTGCATTCTTAATTTCGAGGCAGCTTCATCCATTAAGTCAATTGCTTTATCCGGCAAAAAGCGGTCGCTTATGTAACGCTGACTTTGTTCAACAGCTGCAATAATAGCTTCATCCTTTATCCTTACTTTGTGGTGCGCTTCGTATTTTTCTTTTATACCACGTAATATAGAAATGGCATCTTCTGTGCTTGGTTCATCTACCATTACTTTTTGAAAACGACGCTCTAGTGCTTTATCTTTTTCAAAATATTTTTGATATTCGTTTAGGGTTGTTGCTCCAATAGCTCTTAGCTCACCACGGGCCAATGCAGGTTTTAAAATATTTGCTGCGTCCATGGCACCCTCGCCACCACCACCAGCACCTACTAAAGTATGTATCTCATCAATAAATAAGATCACATCACCGTTGCTGCTAATAACTTCTTTTATCACAGATTTTAAGCGCTCTTCGAACTCACCTTTAAATTTTGCGCCAGCGATCAACGCTCCCATATCTAAAGCATAAACCTGTTTGGATTTTAAATTCTCAGGCACATCACCATTAATGATGCGGTGTGCCAACCCCTCAGCTATAGCAGTTTTACCAACACCAGGTTCGCCAACTAAAATTGGATTGTTTTTTGAGCGACGTGAAAGTATTTGAAGAACCCGGCGAATTTCATCGTCGCGACCAATAACGGGATCCAGCTTGCCGTTTCTGGCCTGCTGATTTAAATTAATGGCAAATTTATTTAAACTGTTATAGGTCTCTTCTGCCGATTGACTTGTAACCCTTTCGCCTTTTCTTAATTCAGTAATGGCAGCTTTTAGGTCTTTTTCTTTTAATCCTGCATCCTTCATCAGGTTAGACGTGCTATCGCCGGCCCCTAACAGACCCAATAATAAATGTTCTATAGACACATACTCATCTTTGTATTCTTTTAAAAAAGATGCAGCTTTTGCAAGTGCCTGATTGGCTGCGTTTGAAAGATATGGTTGGCCACCGCTAACTTTTGGGTAAGAATTAATAACACTATCAATTAACCGTGTAAACGTTACCTGATTAACATTTAATTTTTTTAATATAAATGGTGTAACATTCTCATCCGTTTCAAGAATAGCCTTTAAAATGTGGCCTGTTTCAATTGCCTGGTTGCCATTAATAGTTGCTAATTGCAAAGCTTGTTGAATGGCTTCCTGAGATTTTATTGTATAATTATTTAAGTTCATAGTGGTAATATTTACGAATAGCCAAGCATAAAACGTTCCAATTTAAATTCGGGAAAATAAGGCATGTTTTTTGAAAATAATCTGACGGATTGTCTTCTAATTGACTAAAATTATGACGAAATTACTGTTTGATCAGAGCTCGATCCCTATAATACAAATATCATCTACCTGCTCAAGATCGCCTTTCCATTCCTGAAATTTTTGGCCTAAAATTTCAGCTTGTTTATCTAAAGGAACGTTATTAATAGAAACAAGTAAATCGTTCAAAGGTTTATACTTAAATTTTTTACCTTTTGGCCCGCCAAACTGATCTGCAAAACCGTCGGTGTATAAATACAATCGCTCTGTCTTTTTACAATCAATTTTGTAGAGGTTAAATTCGCTTTCTTTTTCACCTTTTCCAACGGGCATTTTATCAAAATCTAATTTAATTATTTCTTGTTTTAAATTTATTAGTATTGGTGCGTTGTTAGCTGCAGCATAAGAAATAGTGTTTGTTAACTTATCCATGCACAATAGAATGCCATCAAAGCCATCCTTCTGATCTTCTTTACTAATAGACGTTATCAATCGTTTACGTACGTAATTAAAAACTTTATGTGGCTCGTAGATATTTTTCTCATTAATAGCTTCATTTAAAAAATTGGTGTTTAATAAACTCATAAAAGCGCCGGGAACACCATGGCCCGTGGAGTCGCAAACCGCAATAAAAAAGAGATCTGTTTTTTCTGTTTTTACAGAACTTGTCCAATAAAAATCACCGCTGATAATATCTTTTGGTTTAAACAAAATAAAGTGATTCTTTAAATTTTTCGCCATTACTTCTTTATCCGCAAGTAAAGCATTTTGAATGCGTTTGGCATAATTGATACTGTCAACTATTTCTTTTTGTTTTTCCTCAACTAAATGTTTTTGATCTTCAACTTCTTGTTTTTGATTAGAGATAATAACATTCTTTTGTTTGGTGGTCTTAAATGATTTAAAAATGAAGAAAGAAAAAATAAGTGTGAGTAGTAAAATAAAAGAGATAGCAAATGTGATTATTTTTTGTTTTTGTTTTTCTTCTCTGACTTTTTCATCTTTTAACGCTTGTTCAATTTTAAATTCCTGTTCTTTTTTTGCGTATTCGAATTCATAATCTTTTCTCATCGCATCTCGTTTTAGTTCAGATCCGTTAACAAATCTGTTTATTTGATGCTGTCTTCTATGCATTTCCAATTCTTTTGATTTATCGCCTACATTAAAATACAAAACAATAAGGTTTGTAATTATTTTCATTTCATCTTGTAATGAGCCTACTCCGCGTGTGAGTTTCAAGGCTTTTTCAAACTCTAAGATCGCTGCTTTTTCATCGTTTAAGGATGAATACAATTGCCCTTTGGCAGAATGATACAATGCTTGCACCTGGGTATTATCTGTTTTTGATGCCAATAAACCTACTTCATCCATGTATTGCTGGGCAAGTGTGTAATTTTTTTCGATCATATAAAGTACCGCAATATTTATCTTTGATTTACAAACACCCGGAATATCACCTATCTCTTCACGAAGAGCTAATGCTTTTTTCAAACAAACAAAGGCATAGTTTTTTTGACCACGGTTATTGGTTAATATTCCCATGTTTTGAAATTCTTGTGCAATGATACGTTTATCGCCACTTTCTATGGCGGTGGATAAAGCTCTTTTTATATACACATATGCTTTAGTTGTATCGCCTAAGAATAAATACACCTCGCCAAGGTTATTTAGGAGTGGTGTTAACCCAATATTGTTTTTAAGTTCTTCGTGAATTTTTATTGTTTTATGATAGATATCAATTGCTTCCAGTATTTTTCCTTTGTCATATAATACGTTGGCAATATTATTGCTTGTTACAGCCAGATTTAATTTATCACCTATTTCTTCCTGGATCTTGGCCGCCTCTTTATAATAATTTAAACTACCACTTAAATTATCTGTATAATTTTGAATGTAATAACCATAATTATTTATGGCTGTTGCTTTTTTAGAAAGATATTTATTTTTTAAAAAAGGATCAGTTTCCTTTGCGGCAAGACTGTTTGCCATTCGGTACATCAAGCGATTGTATTTTGTCCAGATATTTTCATCATTCGAACTCTCAATAATCTCGTATAAAAGATTGAGTTTAAAAGTATCTGATTTTGCGGTTTTGTATAGTTTTAAGTTAGCGTCGAGTAAAATAAAATCATTTTTATTTGTGGCCGTTTTCTCTATGGAATCAACCAAATAAAATTCTTTATCTAAAAACTGTGCTTGATCTTTTAGAGCAATGATACATAGTATAAAAACAAATAAGGTTTTCTTTAACATGCAAAGACTAAAGTACAGAAATTTAAGAAAAAAATGAGAAATTATTTTTTCATTAGAGAGTCAAAAGGGATCCTGTTTGTGATCGAACGGCCAAGGGTAACTTCGTCGGCATATTCTAACTCGTCACCAACAGCAATTCCCCGGGCAATAGCGCTCAACTTAATTTTGTAGGGTGCCAGCTTTCTGAAAATATAAAAAGAGGTTGTTTCGCCTTCCATAGTGCCGTTTAATGCAAGGATGATCTCAGCTACATTACCCGAACTTACTTTAGCAACAAGGGTCTCAATATTTAAACTGGAGGGCGTTACACCATCAAGTGGTGAAATAATACCCCCTAAAATATGATAGTGGCCTTTATAAAGTCCGGTATTTTCAATGGCCATTACATCTCTGTAATCCTGCACAATACAAATTGTACTTTCATCGCGTAAAGGATTTAAGCAGATCTCGCAGATATTTTGCTCAGAAATATTGTGGCATTTTTGGCAAAATTTAAGATCGGTCTTTAGTTGCGAAATTAATTTTCCTAAGGCCTCAGCTTGTTGTTTGTCTTGCTTAATAACATGCAAAACATAACGTAAAGCCGTCTTCTTGCCAACGCCTGGTAATTGGGCAAAAGCCTCAACTGCCTGTTCTATTATTTTTGAGCTGAACTCCACTAGCGTAAAATTAATTAATCTATCAGTAATAATGGCTTTATTTATTCACTTTATAATTGTTTAGAACTATTTTAACATACAGGCATTCAAACTCTAAAAAATCAAATCTTTGTAAGGAAGATGTCGCCCACCTTACTTTTTATATTCGTCATTTCTTATTTTCTGATCTTACTTGCTGTTGCGTGGGTTACGGGTAGAAATTCTACCAACGAATCTTTCTTTATTGGTAATAAGAACAGTAACTGGATGCTGGTGGCGTTTGGGATGATAGGAACCAGTTTAAGTGGGGTTACATTTGTGAGCGTACCGGGTGGAGTGGGTAGCGGCAATTTTTATTATTTCCAGATCGTGCTTGGTTATTTGTTGGGCTATTTGGTAATCGCGTTTGTGTTAATACCACTTTACTACAAATTAAATCTTACTTCCATTTATACTTACCTCGAAAAACGCTTTGGAGTTAACGCACACAAAGCGGGCGCTTTCTTTTTTATCTTGTCGCGTTTGGTTGGCGCAACAGCTCGCTTGTATTTGGTGATAAGTGTACTGCAGGTTTTTATTTTTGATAAATTAAATATTCCTTTTGAATTGACTGCGCTGGTAATTCTGGTGCTTATTTTGCTTTATACCTTTGAAGGTGGCGTAAAAACGATCATTTATACAGATACTTTACAAACTACCGGAATGTTGTGCGGACTTGTTGTTTGCATAATTGTTATTGTAAAAGCAATGGGTTTGGATTTTTCGGGTGCAATAACCCTTATGAATGAAAAGGGTTTTACAAAGATATTTAATACAGATGTAAAGGCGGGTTCTTATTTTTTAAAGCATATTATTGGAGGTATGTTCATTGCTATTGCTATGACAGGGCTGGATCAGGAAATGATGCAAAAGAACATTAGTGTAAAAACCATTAAAGATTCTCAAAAAAATATAATTTCATTTTCAATAGTATTAGTTGTAGTTAATTTGTTATTCCTGTTTTTAGGAGGCATCCTTTATTTGTACGCAAGTCAAAATTCAATTTCGGTTCCTCCCGATGACCTTTTTCCAACAATTGCTTTAAGCGATACCTTTAGCGGGGTTATCGGAATTATTTTTATCATCGCATTGATCTCAGCGCTATTCCCAAGTGTTGACGGTGCAATTACGTCTATAACCTCTTGTTTTTGTATAGATATTTTAAGTATAAACAAACGTTCGGCAACTGAAAAAGAGAATAAGAGAACGCGGTTAAAAGTGCATTTTTCTTTTGCAGTAATATTTTTTATTATGGTATTGATCTTTAAAGCGATTAATGATAAACTCATCATTGATTTTATCTTAAAGTTCGCAAGCATAACTTATGGTCCTTTACTGGGTTTGTTTTCTTTTGGTATTCTTACCAATAAAAATTTAAATGATAAACTTATCTGGCTGGTTTGTATTATTGCACCTGTATTGGCTTTGAGTCTTGATGTATTGTGCAGTCCGGAGTGGTACGAGAAAAAATTGCATATTTCATTAGGTTTAAAGTCTTTATCAGAAAACATTTTCGGTGGTTATAAAATCGGGAATGAATTGATCCTAATAAACGGCATCTTAACTTTTTTAGGATTGTTCTTTATCTCAACAAAAACGCCACAAACTGAAGCGGAACAAAACGCTTTTTAGCTATTAAAAAAACGATCTTTTTCCAGATCGGTAAATTTTTTCTTGCCTTTTAAAAAATGATCAAATACAATGTTTCCTTTATAGGTAAAACTTCTGTTGTACTTAAAATTAGGCGAATTCTTTTGTTTTTTTCTTTTAGAAAGTGTTTGCGGTAATAAATAATAGTAAGCAAAATGCGATCTTATAACTGCCCAAAAGTGTTTTGGTTGTGCAGCAAATAAGAACTTTAAGGCAGCAATGCCATCTAAGGAAAGGCGATAAAATATTTTTAAGAATAAAATATTTGATGGATGATTTTTTGTGAGTGTGATGAGGTTATTTCTGAAATTTAAGAAAGTTTTGCGCGATGATACTTTATTTAACGTGCCGCCGCCAACATGATAAACAATTGATGTAGGTTCTACATAAATAGAGTAACCTACATTCTTTAAACGCCAGCACAGATCTATTTCTTCCATGTGTGCGAAATAATCTTCATCCAAACCGCCAACTTCCCAAAATGCATTTGCATTCACAAAAAGACATGCGCCCGTTGCCCAAAAAACTTCGGTGCTGTTATTATATTGACCGTTGTCTTTTTCCAGTGAATTAAAGATCCGCCCCCGGCAAAACGGGTAGCCATAAGTGTCAATAAAACCACCAGATGCGCCAGCATATTCAAAAAGTTCTCTGTGTTTAAAATCAAGTAATTTGGGTTGGCAGGCGGCAATTTTTTTATTCTTTTGCATCAGTTCAATAATTGGTTCTACCCAATTAGCGGTAACTTCTACATCGCTATTCAACAACACATAATAATCAGCTGCTATTTGTTTTAAAGCCGTATTATAACCTTTTGCATAACCGCAATTGTCTTTTATTGCAATAACATTAACCTGCGGAAAATTTGTATTTAAATATCTGATAGAGTCGTCAGTGCTTCCGTTATCAGCAACATGTATCTTATGGCCGGAAGAATGTTTAAGAATGCCCGGTAAAAATTTTTCGAGAAAATTTTTACCGTTAAAATTTAAAATTACAATGGCTACGCTTGTTACGTTCATAAACTAGCGCGGGTTGTTATAAATTTCATTAAACTGATTGAATTCGGTATCCGATGGGTTTACATTATCAGGGTTAGCAATACCGTTATTATTTCTACGCGTTACCTCAAATCGCCACCTGTCATTATAAAGTTCTCCCCTCATATCGCTGTGAACGAGTACATGACAATCATCACCAAGGTTCTTATTTACGAATACAAACTTACGATTGTTAAAGAACTGCCCGTTTACACCATCAGTAAGTCTATAATATTGCCATATCTCGTAAGGAAAAGTGTTTGCTTCGGTATTCTGAATACTACGTTGATCAGGCTTGCCATATTGAAGGTAAACACGTCCCCGTTCTGTGTAATAACCTTTTTGTTTACCACATTTAAACAGCACCATGGCTTCTTGTACACTTTTATAATATCTGCCCCACATTTTTAGCGCGTTGCCTGTATCTCCGGCACGGCGCTGCCAAAAATCAACTGCAAAATTTTTCATTAGCTCCGGATCTTTTTTTATTGCCTGGTTAATTATTCGTTCTTTATCAACACCATCCGCAATTGGCCATAAACATTCTACAAACATTTTTAAAGTATCAACATTGTTGCAGGAGCCAAAATATTCGGCAATTGTTTTTTTCTCGCTGTATTCATATAAAGCAACAATGTCTACCGATTTGTTCAAACGCTGGAAAAAAAATTTCTTTTGTAAGTGCACAATATTTTTTTCATCCTTAACTTCTAAAACTAAATTGTAGTTTCCGCTTCCAAGCGTACTGATATTCATTTTTGCAAGAATAGGATTTACTTTACCTGTAGTTTGTTTTTTAAAATCGCCATAAGTATTTAATTTGGTCAGATTGTCGCTGTTTTCAATGTAATACACATAAACAAAAGGCTTATTTTTTCCAAAAACAGTATCCGTATTATACGTTTCAAAATAAAAATTAAGTTCTTTTGTTGTTTCCGGAAAATAGTTAACGTTGTAAGGAATGAGATCGAAACCGCTTTTTGAAATGGAGGTAGGGCTTGTGGTTTTTTTATAGCTCTCTAATATCTGTATGCTTGATGATTGAATGTTTTTTTGATCAAAAGCAATTAAAATAGTTTGTTTTATAAGTGTAGGTTTTTTTTTAGGTTGATTTTTATCACTTAAAGACATCTCAAGCGTATAGATTCCGTTGGGCAAGGCATAGCGCTGATTATCAATAAACGAAGGTCTGTTTAATGTGTCTGTGTAAGAGGGGCCAATCAGATTGTATTTGTTTGCTTTTACGATATTTGAATCCTTAAGTATCTTAACCTCAATATTAACCTCGTTTTGATAGTGACCGTCTGTTTTTTTTGATGAAAGTGAATTCCCAACAATTGTCAAATAAGTCTCTATATAAGGCTGATTTGAAGGCGTATTAAAGGCCCCAACATTAAAATAAGAGATAACCTGGCTGTTTGCCGAAAAAGACAAAACAACTGTAAATACCAGAATAATAAGCTGTTTTGGGATATTTTGTTGTTGAATCATGGTATAAAATATAAAGTTATCGATTTTTTTTTGCAAAAGTAGCTTGAGAAATTAAAAAAAATAGTAATTTTACCCCCGGAGAAATGGCAGAGTGGTCGATTGCGGCAGTCTTGAAAACTGTTGTACCGCGAGGTACCTGGGGTTCGAATCCCTATTTCTCCGCTGAAAGGGACTTAGGCTCAAAAAGAGAACTAAGTCCCTTTTTTATTAAAGCCAAATCGCCCGTGTGTCGGGCGATTTGTGCAATTATAAAGTTGATTTCAGAGGTTCGAAATGCTCCGTTTTTCTTGTCATATACCAAACCGTTAGGAAAGAGTAAATTTTGCAATCCTTCTTTCATTGCTATACCGCCATCTTGCCACAGTTGGCGCAGGTTTCGGCAAAGAATTACGGCTTCATTTATCATTTCTTTTAGGTTCGAAATGGAAATCCCACAAGTCGCTATTTCCTTTCGGATATTATCAAATTCCTTAGTGTATTTTACTCTAAATCGTTCGTAGGTTTCCTTTGACATTTCCTCTTTTATGAAGTGCTTCTCTTCTAGGGTTTCAATATCCTTGGTTAGTTCGACAATTCTCGCCTTAAGGATCACTTCCTTTTCAACGGAGTCTTTATTCAGTTCGTGGTAGGTACTTTCTAATTCAATTTTAATCGCCTCTGTTAATTCAGGCTTTACTTCATATTTCTCAAGTTCCTCTGAAAACAAACGGTGCATTTCTTTTGCGCTTTTATTGCACTTACAGCCGTTTGTTCTGCATTTGTAGTAGTACAAGTTCTTCTTCTTTACGATATAGCCTGTAAAGGGCTGATTACAATCCGAGCATTTAATGAAAACCTTAAGGGGAATATTTACATCTTCTGCTTTGTGCGGTACTCCGAACTTAGTTGAAGATGAAATTACCTCATTCACTTTCATAAAGGTTTCTTTAGAAATCATTTTTTCATGCACTCCTTCAACCACTTTTCCATTCAGCATTCCGTGCGAAACTAATCCGCAATAAAAAGGGTTAATGAATATTTTATGCAATTGCTGTTTGTACATTTTTACACCGATAGCTTGAAGCTTCAAAATAATTTCTTCATTCTTCATGCCCATTAGTTTCCATTCCCATGCTTTTTTTATTTTCTTTCCATCCGCATTCACAACAATTTTACGTTCACCACTTGTTCTTACAATATCATAACCCTGCGGTGGTTTCACAACCCAAATTCCTTTTTCAAATTTGGCTTTCATTCCTGCCATTGCAACTTGCTTTCGTTGATCATTATCCCATCGCCCAAACAACAATTGCATATCGTGAAATAAAACACCACTTGCATTAGAAGTATCAATTGGTTCAGTTACTGCCTTAATATGCACTCCATGTTTTTCTCTTAATTCATCAGCAATGGAAATAGCTTTACCTCCTGTTCTGCTAAAGCGAGTCATTTTGTAAACCAAGATGGTGCTTATTTTTCCTTTGCTTGTATTCACAAAACTCAGCATTCGCTGAAACTCTTTCCTCGCATCGGTTTTAGCACTTTCATAAGTATCACCAAACGCTGAAACAATTGTGAGATTGTTTCTCTTGGCATATTCTTCAATTGATTTACGCTGGGTTTCCAAAGACTCGTTTTTATCAAACTGCCCTTTGCCGGAAACCCTTGTGTACATCACCGCCAAATTAGATGTGGATTGTTTTACTTCCTTTTTTCCAAACCGCCCAAAACGGTTGTCGATTATTTGTTCTTCTGTCATTTTGCCTCCTTTCTTTTTATTATTTATTATGCTTGTTTTCTGTATTCAATTTCTGAATTATTATTTTCAGTATTCAACGAAATTATTTTCGCACTTCCTGAATTATTTAATTCATCGATCTCATTTCTCTTTTTTAGTTTTGAAAGATGCTCGCATATAAGAACAGCCAGTTTTTTGATTGATAATACAATCTTGTTTGCCTGTTCATCGCTTACACTTTCATAACCTTTTATCATCCGTAGTTTTTCAACCGTTAATCCTTTGTTATTTTCGCTCTCACTTTTCATTTCTCTTTTTTGCTTTCTCGCACGTTCGTTCAATCCTTATTTTATCTTATTATTATATTGACTATCAATATGATAGCTAATTTACGTACATCTTTTGGAATAAAGAAATCCCACTAATGCGCCCTAAATCCGCCTGTATTTCGGCATCGTTTTATGACCATTTTTCGGAACACTTTATCCTGCCATAATTAGCAAGGAGATCTGATTTTAATTTTCTGGTTCATATTATGCTGCTTTATTTTGTTGTTGATTTTTTAATAATCCTTGTCGTTTTAATGATTCGTATCTGTATCGCCAATCACTCTTTTTTTCTGTTTCGTTTTTACCGGAGATGAATTGCTGTACTTTTTCTTCATGCGTTTTTACTTCCATAAAATCAATTTCAGAAAATTTTATTTCCGGTGTGTGATACATCAATTGATGTCGAATACAAATCAGTTGTGCTTTTCTTTCCTTTGTTAATTTGAAAGCAAGCATATTTAAATGCCCTTTATCAGCAAGCATTTTATTTAATCCAAGAAAAAGTTCAATTATAAATTCTTTAAAAGGATAATCATTTGGCAGCTTGTTAAATGTTACGCTTGCAACTAATCGTTTAAACGCATCCGTTATGCAAACCAAAGTGTGGTAGTCAATTCGGCTATAATTACTTAGTTTAATTAAACTCTCGGCTAAACATCTAAAGCGAGTGTTTACCCACACAATATATTTTGCTTCTTCGTATTCCCAATATTCGTAAGGTTCTTTTATTTTTATGCCCCCGGAATTTTGCTCGTATTTTTTTTCAATTAAACCAATGAGTTTACTGTTGATCCATTTATAACGTGGCTCGTTTTCATCTTCCTGATTTTTCTCAATAATTAAAGATCTTTTGACTGGTTCAACTTTCTGAGTTTCCTTTTCGATCTCTCTTACATTATTCGATTCTGGAATTTCGGTTTCTTCTTCTTCTTTTGTATCCGCCAGTGGTACAAATTCAAATTCACTTCGATCATCCTTATCGTATTTTACGGTAAGCTCATCATTACCGTATTTTACGGTATCTTTTTCCTTATCGTATTTTACGCTAACTTCATAAGTGATACTGGGCTTTTCGCTTACTACAGGCACTTGCAAACTTGGTTCAACTTCCGTTGTTCCCGAAAGCACCAAGCCATTTCTTTTAAAATATGCCATTTGCTTACAGTTATCGCTGCAATATTTTTTGCTCGACCGTATTGCGGTAAAATGCCCTTCACAATATAAACAGGTGCTTTCCATTCTTTTAAATTCTAATCGGTTTAATATTCCTTCTCTTCATCTTCTTCATCCAACATCAAAACTGTATCGCCAAGCAAACCTTTCATGTATTCGCAATAATCAGATAATATTCCTTCCATGTTTTCTTTGGCTTCTCTATTCATAATAGTGTTTAAATCAAAATTCACATTTAATAATACCATATTTTGTCGCTGCTGAATTCCGATAATTTTATGCTTGATATTATTACCAAACAAAATGCGTAAAATATCCATCAGCAGATCTTCCGGTATTTTGTAGCGTTTTACAATAAGTTTATTTTCCATTTCTTTAGTTTTATAAATAAGCGGTTTCATACGTTTTCTTTTTCTCCGATTGATTTATTGGCAGTATAGATTTATGATTAGTAATACCAATGCCCAAGAGCGGACTCTCCGATTCTGTTTCCGCCAACGTTTTTATCTTCTTATACTTTTTCTTTACTTTTTCAAAATCCTCTTCAAGCTCCGTGCAGTCTTCTTTTAGCTTGAGGTTTTCTGCTTTCAATTTTTCTATTTCCTCTTTTTGACCTTTTAATTTTAAAAAGGCATAGATCAACAATCCAACACCAACCAATAGTGTAATAGGACTTAATACAAGTTTTAAAACAGACCCCATTAATTTATTGTCTCCGGCAATGGTATCTGCTGCTTTTTCCCAAACACCTTTTTCGGCATCTGTTCCTGATAAAGTTTTTTCGGTTTTATTTCCGTTTTGTTTTTGTTCTGTTTTTTCTTCTTTCGTTTCTTTCATGGCTGTTTTATTTTACGTTTAAAAATTCAAAGGTCGTTTACTGTATTTTACTGTTTGCCTATTCCCGAACGCATTGAACCTTATTGGTTCTGATTGAACGGTATTGGCGTTTATCGTTTACAAAAACAAAGGTGCAACAAGTGTATTTTACGCTTTCCGCATTTTTGACGTTCATTGCAATCTTTTTCGTTTTATTTGTAATTATTTAAGATGTTTTCTGATTTTAGCGTAAAGTAACGGCAGGGTTTTAACTCACTTTACCGATTTGGGCGAAAAGTGCCGAGAAGTGCTTTCAAATGCTACATAAAGATGTTTAGGTTCATCAAAGTGAGTTTAGATTAAACAACTCGCCCAGTACCTTTTTACAATTTAATGTTGTTCACGAAGTGCGGAACAGTCCACCGCTTTTTGGCTGTCTGTCGGTAAGTTTGAAATTGGAATTGGTGTCAAAACAGGTTAAAGTGTCTACGGAGAAGTGTTTTCAGCATTGGTGGTAACAGTAATATTCCAGGACTAAAATAAATCCGAAGTTTTTCTCGGTTTGGTTTATCCGTAATTACCATTGTGTTTGAAGACGATGTGGATGTATATTGGGCAAGGCAACAAGTAACCGAGCGATTAACAATTGCTCAGGATCAAATCCCTAAAGTGTTGCACATTTGAATAAACAAAAAACGGTGCTTTTGCATTGTAGGATTTTCCACCATAAGCAATTAGAACATTTTTTTACACCATTGGGTAATCTCCTAAATGGACTTTTAAAGACTTCTAATTTTATTCAATAGTGAATTAAGTTGTTTTATCTCTTTATCTGACAAGTGTTCTACAAATCCCTCAAAATTTCTGATATCCTTATCCATTTTACTAACAAGGCTGTGTCCAATAATATTCAACTTTACGTTAATTTTTCGCCTATTCTTTTGATCTTGCCTACGAACTACTAAATTTTTCTCCAGAAGCCTTTCAACCAGTCGTGTTATATCCGAACTTTTATCAAGCATTTGTAGCTTAATGGTAGAAACCATCATGGACTTAGGATAAACTTCGTTTAAAATTTTAAGTATGTTAAATTGCTGAGCGGTGACGTTGTATGCTTTTAAGACAACATGGTACTCATTATGCAACCAATTATTTGTAAAATAGATATTTACTAAAGCTTTTTGTCTATCATTAATAAAACTATAAAACTCTAATCCCTCTTTAGCCATATTTGATTTTGTTCTGAATTTGATTTTGTTCTGAATACAAAACTACCAAAAATTCAAAATTCTGGGACAATTAAATTTATATTTTCTATTGCAAGATCGATAGGTTGTAGCATTCAACCCTTACTTATAACCTCCTAGTGTAATTTAAAAGAGGAAATTCGATAAAATACTTTAAACAATTATCGTTTAAACATCTATCTGAAAATAAATTTTAAATATATGATATACATATAGTTAAAAGAATTGTATAATAATTAATAACACAGGAAACTATGTAATATAAAATAGTTTTCATAGTTTTGTCGCTCTTAATGGAAAAAGGACATCAAAATAAAATTCTTGAAGGCGCCAAGGAACTTTTCTTTATGTATGGATTAAAGAGAGTAACTGTAGATGATATTTGTCGGCATATAGGGATGTCGAAAAAAACTCTTTACTTATTTTTTAAGAATAAAGAAGAACTAATTGAATGTCTACTTGAAAAAAATATTAATGAAAACAAAAAAGAATTTGAACACATATTTAAAAAATCACATAATTCAATACAGGAGATTATTCTTTTAATGGAACATTTAGCAGAAATGTTTTCAGAAATAAACCCACACGTATTTTATGATCTGCAAAAATACCATCCTGTTGTTTGGAAACAGTTTAAAGAATTTAAAGAAAATTTTTTGTTTCAAATGATTGTGGAAAATTTGGAAAAAGGTATTCAAGAAGGTTTATACAGGCTTACAATAAATAAAGAAATTTTAGCCAGGCTGCGCATTGAAGAAACTGAAATGGCTTTAAATCCTTTGTTATTTCATAAAGAAAAATACAAAATTTCGGATATTCAAATTGAATTATTAGATCATTATTTACATGGCATAACTACTTTGAAAGGGCATAAACTAATAAATAAATACAGACAAATAAATGAAGACGAATAATTTATGAAAAATATTTCAATAATAATAATAGGCGCTGTCATCTCTTTTCAAACAGTTGCTCAAAATAAGAACGAGCCTGCAAAAAACCTTTCATTGAAAGAAGCAATTGAATTTGCATTAGTAAATAACTCTAGTATAAAAAATGCCGAGTTGGATATTGATGCCTCAAGGTATAAGAAAAAAGAAATAACAGGTATGGGGCTTCCTCAAATATCTTCTTCTTTTGATGTTAAAGATTATGAGAAGCTACCAACGCAATTGCTTCCTGGACAATTTTTTGGCGGACCTCCCGGAACCTACATTCCGGTGCAATTTGGCGTAAAATACAACGCTACAGGCTCGATTCAGGCTAGTCAGATTGTTTTTAATAGTGACTACATCGTTGCCTTACAATCCTCAAAGTCATTTTTGGAATTGTCAGAAAAAAATTATCAGCGTTCACAAATTGAAACCAAAGCTACAGTTACTAAAGCCTATTATACCGCTTTGGTGAGCAAAGAAAGGTTGAAATTGCTTCAAGCTAATGTAGATCGTTTGAAAAAATTAGTTGAAGACAGCAAATCATTAAACACAAATGGTTTTGTTGAGAAAATTGATGTTACTCGTGTAACTGTTGCTTATAATAATTTGCTGTCGGAAAAGGAAAAAATAGAACGTTTAGTTGGGTTGACGGAAAGTGTTTTGAAATTTCAAATGGGAATGGAAATTAAATCGCAAATTAACCTTACAGACTCCTTGCATCTTGATAATATTCCGGTATTTGATATTTCTACTTCTAGTGAATTGAATTATAAAAATCGGATTGAATATTCTTTATTGGAATCTCAACAAAGATTAAACGAACTTGATGTGAAGAGGGGTAAATTAAGATATTTACCTTCCATATTTCTATATGGTAATTACAGTGCACAAGCACAACGAAACGAGTTTGACTTTTTTGACGCCAGCAAAAAATGGTATCCAATCGGAATAATTGGAGGAACTATAAATCTTCCGTTGTTCGATGGTTTTCAAAATCATTATAGATTGCAGCAATCCAAAGTTAATTTGATGAAGACGGTTAACACTATGAATAACTTAAAGAATGCTATTGATTTGGAAATTGAAACTTCTAAATCAAGCTTATTAAACGCCTTAAACACATTAAATATTCAAAAAACCAATATCGAACTTGCGAAAGAGGTTTATGATGTTGCAAAGAAAAAATACGAGCAAGGCAGCGGTTCAAGCATTGAAGTTATGAATGCGGAAACGGCATTAAAAGAGGCTCAGACCAATTATTATAATGCTTTGTACGAATATTTTACAGCAAAAGTTGACTACGAAAAGGCCACAGGTGTAATAAAATAAATTAAAGAATAAACTAAAAAAATAAAACAACTCAACTACATATGAAAAAATTAGTATTGATAATCTTCATAACAGGATTAATAGCCTCTTGCGGATCGGGAGATAAAAAGGCCAAACTAGAAAAACTCAAGCAGCAAAGTTCTGATTTATTAGAGCAAATAAAAAAACTTGAAGATGAGATTGCTTTAAGTGGTGATACAACAATTAGTAATCTAAAAACAAAAGACATCTCCATAAAGCCCATCACTTTTGAGACCTTCAAACATTTTATAGATGTTCAAGGCCGTATAGATGGTGACGAAAATGTAACTGTTAGCGGTAAAATGGCTGGAGCTGTTGATCGCATATTAGTGAATGAAGGGGATGAGGTTTCGGAAGGACAGGTGCTTGCTGAACTTGATAATTCAGTTTTTAAGCAAAGTTTAGAGGAGCTAAAAAACGCACTTGCTTTTGCATCTGACGTTTATGAAAAACAGAAAAATTTGTGGGATCAGAAAATTGGCACGGAAATACAATTTTTATCTGCTAAAAACAATAAGGAAAGTTTAGAGAAAAAAATTTCAACTCTAAAAGAACAAATGGAGCTTTCAAAAATAAAATCACCCATTAACGGGGTAGTTGATGGGATTGATATAAAAATAGGTCAATCAGTAATGCCTGGTATGCCGGCAATAAGGGTGGTCAACCTTAATAAATTAAAAGCGAAAGCTGAAATTTCTGAATCCTATGCTTCAAAGGTGAAAAAAGGAAACGAGGTTGTAATTTTCTTACCTGATTTAAATAAAGAAATTCCATCAAAAATATTTTATACGTCTAAAGTTATAAATAATACAACCAGAACTTTTAGTGCGGAGGCAGATTTAGATTCGCAAAATCAAGATTATAGGCCGAACATGATTGCTGTTCTAAAGGTTGTTGATTACCATAAGGATTCAGCGATTGTAGTTCCACTCAACCTTGTCCAACATTCAGGCACTTCTGAATATGTTTATATTGTTGGTGTCAAAAACGGAAAAGAAATTGCCATAAGAAAGGATGTTACTCTTGGGCAGGTTTATAACGGCAAAGCAGAAATAATTACAGGATTAAACCTAAATGACAAACTAATAACGTCAGGTTATTTGGATTTAACTGAAGGTGTTCTAATTAAATACTAAATATTTTAATTGTGGAAAAGAAATTTAAAGAGTTCAAATTAACAAGTTGGTCTATTGATAATAAATCGGCCATCTATGTGCTAACCATTTTTATTACGTTAGCAGGAATGTTTTCATACAACAGTATTCCTAAGGAAAAATTCCCGGATATCGTTATCCCTACAATTTATGTAAGTACTGTTTACCCTGGTAGTTCGCCAAAAGACATGGAAAATCTAGTTTGTAAACCACTTGAAAAACAGATTAAATCTATATCCGGAGTAAAGAAACTTACAAGCAATTCTGTACAGGATTTCTCTAATATCATTGTTGAATTTAACACAGATGTAGAGGTTGCAGTAGCAAAACAAAAGGTAAAAGATGCAGTAGATAAGGCAAAAAAAGATTTGCCGAAAGACCTCCCTTCCGATCCAAGCGTGATGGAGGTAGAATTTTCAGAAATGCCGATAATGTTTGTGAACATATCAGGAGATTATGAATTAAGCCAGTTAAAAAAATATGCAGATGATTTACAAGACAGAATAGAATCTCTTAAGGAGATTACAAGAGCGGATATGGTTGGAGCTTTAGAAAGGGAAATTCAAATTAATGTGGACATGTACAGAATGCATGCTGCCAAACTTTCAATGACAGATATAGAAAGGGCCATTGCTTCAGAAAATTTGATTATATCCGGAGGAAGTGTTGATATGGATGAAATGGCAAGAACAATTAGTGTTTCAGGAGAGTTTTCGGATATTGATAACATAAAAAACATTGTTATTAATTCGATGGTTGGCGCACCTGTTTATTTAAAAGATGTTGCTGATGTTAAAGATGGTTTTCTGGAACAAGAAAGTTATGGTCACCTTGATAACAAAAAGGTAATTACTTTAAATATCATTAAAAGAGGTGGTGAAAACCTGATTGATGCTTCTGATAAGATTAATGACATTATAATTGAAATGAAAAAATCATCATTTCCTGAAGATTTGGTTATTAAAACAACAGGAGATCAATCGTCTCAAACCCGAACTACATTACACGATTTAATTAATACCATTATCATTGGCTTTATTCTCGTAACAATTATTCTGATGTTCTTTATGGGTGCTACCAATGCAATTTTCGTTGGATTATCTGTACCTCTATCCATGTTTATTGCTTTTATGATTTTACCTGGTATTGGTTTTACCATGAATATGATTGTATTGTTTGCTTTTCTGCTTGGTTTAGGTATTGTGGTTGATGATGCAGTTGTTGTTATAGAAAATACGCACCGGATTTTCGATAACGGAAAAAAGAATATTGTTACTGCGGCTAAGCAAGCGGCAGGTGAAGTGTTTCTGCCTGTATTATCCGGAACCATAACAACACTTGCGCCCTTTATACCACTTGCATTTTGGGGAGGTACTATTGGTAAATTTATGCATTTTATGCCCGTAACAATGATTATTACATTGAGTGCATCGCTTATCGTTGCTTATATTATTAATCCGGTATTTGCAGTTAATTTTATGAAGCCACATGAAAAGCACCATGGTAAAAAAAGTCGCAAAGGACTAGTTATTACTGCTGTTGTAATGGTAATGATTGCTTTGTTGTTTTATATAACAGGATCTCCAGGAAAAGGAAATTTTATTATTTTAATGTTACTGATTTATACTTTGTATAGTTTATTAATTGAGAAAATGATTGCCAGGTTTCAGGAAAAAACATGGCCTGCCGTTCAGAATTTATACGCACGATTTTTGAATTGGACACTTGATCGGCCATATAAAGTTGTTGGATTAACAATAGCCTTGCTTATTGGTTCTGTAATGCTTACAGCATTAAGAAATCCTAAAGTAGTTTTTTTTCCTAAAGGAGATCCCAATTTTATTTATGTATATGCAACCTTACCCGTTGGTACAAAAGCTTCCGCGACCGACTCCATTGCGAAAATAATAGAAGGCAGAATATATAAGGTAATTGGAGAGAAAAATCCAATAGTTGAATCAGTAATTACAAACGTAGCTGTTGGTGCTTCTGAAAATAGAGATGACAGAGGAAAGTATTCAAACAAAGCAAAGGTTGGAGTAGCATTTGTTGAATTTGGATTGCGAGATGGGGTTTCAACTAAAAAATATTTAGATGAAATTAGAACTGCCGTTAAAGGTATTCCGGGAGTTGAGATGTCTGTTGATCAAGAACAAAGTGGGCCACCTACTGCCAAACCTATTAATATTGAAATAAGTGGTGATAAATTTGAAGATCTGGTGGCAACCTCACTTTCCCTGAAGAAAATGCTTGATTCGCTTCAGATAGCGGGCGTAGAAGAACTTAAATCTGACTTGCAACTAAATAAGCCTGAAATAAAAATTAATATTGACAGGGAACGAGCAAATAGAGAAGGAATATCAACTGCTCAAATTGGAATGGAACTTCGTAATGCAGTTTATGGCAAGGAGGTTTCACGATTTAAAGATGCAAACGATGATTATCCAATCATGCTTCGTTATAATAAGTCACAGAGAAATAATATTGAAGAGTTGCAAAATCTTAAAATTACCTACCGTGACATGAATATGGGTGGTGCTATCCGTCAAATTCCATTATCCGCTTTTGCAAAAGTAGATTACACTAGCACTTACGGAGGAATAAAAAGAAAAAATCAAAAAAGAGTGATTACTCTTTCTTCTAATGTACTTTCCGGATTTAATGCTAATAAAGTAAATGCGGCATTGCTTTCGGTTACAAAAAACTTTAAAACTCCGCAAGGTGTAATAGTTGAATTAACAGGCGAAAAGGAGGAACAAAAAGAAGCGGCTGCATTTATGGGACGAGCTTTGATGATTTCCGTTTTTATAATTTTATTAATATTAATTATTCAGTTTAATTCATTTAGTAAAACATTAATAATTCTGTCTGAAATTATTTTAAGTGTAATTGGTGTTCTCCTTGGCTTGGCTATTTTCAATATGGATATTTCAGTTGTAATGACTGGAATTGGAATTGTTGCTTTAGCCGGAATAGTCGTCAGGAATGGTATATTACTCGTAGAATTTACCGATACTCTTGTTGAGAATGGCATGTCGGTTCGAGAGGCTGTTGTTGAAGGTGGACGCATAAGAATGACTCCCGTAATTTTAACTGCTACGGCTACAATATTGGGCATGATTCCACTTGCTGTAGGGTTTAATATTGATTTTGTTACAATGTTTACAGAATTAAACCCCAAAATTTATTTTGGGGGTGATTCTGTTGCCTTTTGGGGTCCTTTGTCATGGACAATTATTTTCGGATTAAGTTTCGCAACTTTTATCACGTTAATATTAGTTCCTGTAATGTATTTAATTGCATTTAAAACCAAAGAAAAAACAAAAAAAGTAATTTCCGGTGTTAGAAAAAAGAAGGTTACGATTGCTTCAAATTAAATTTCAATTGATGAATAATGTATCTCTCATAGACCGTTTAAATAATATTTCAAAGCTTTATCACAAAGCTGTTGCAAGTTATTTAAACGGTTTAAGTATTGATAGGTATTATATAATACTTTTTGTTATTAATGAGTCGAAAAAGAAGCTGACTCAAAAAGAGATAAGTGAAATAATCTATGTTGAGAAGTCGTCACTGGTGCAAATGATAGATTATTTAGTGAAATCCGGATATGTTAAGAGAATTTCAAATCCAAAGGATAGAAGGCAAAACTTTATTTATTTAACAGAAAAAGCTAACAAGGATATTTCCTTAATAACTAATGCATATAAGAAAGCCGATGAATTTTCTTTCAAAGACATTCCCAAAAAAGAAGTTAAAGTATTTAAGCAAAGTTTAAATGTTATGCTAGGGAATTTAATTAGGAGAATGCTTGCTTGTTCTTCAAAATATATAAAATTATGAACGTATAAGTAAAAATTAGTTAAGCAAACTTGTTCTTTTGTCAATTATTGTAAGATTTTTTTCCTTAAATAAAATATCCGATTCAGCAATGGCTTTAGTAAATTTTTGAAGGTTTTCAACGGGAAGAATTTCGAGGACTACCGAAATACATTGAGAGGCTTCATTTCTTATTTCCCCATCCCCGAACTTTGCCATTTCTAAAAAAAGTGAAAGACCAGATTCTAAAACAAGAACGTCTCCGGCCGTTATTATATCACATATTCTGTCGCGACAATCCCATATATTCTCTAATTTTTTATAGGCTAAATTTGAAAACGTTAACAAGGTAAATTTATGTACGTTGCTATTATTTGAATTTAGACATATCGCTATATCACTAAAATGATCTATGAGAAGATCAGGCTTGATTAAACTGATTTCATAAATCAAACTAATTACATCAAGTTCGATTTCCGGCTGATGCAAATTCGTTATGAGGTAATTTATTTTTTGAATATTATTTTCTTTAACAATTTCCCTTGCAATTTCTTTTGACATTGAATCCAAATCTAAATTAATATATACGAATTTAGTAAATAATCGTTAAACAATATATGTTTAAACAAATAAACTTTTATTGCATGAAAAATAAAAGGTTTTAGGTCTAAATTCTAATCTTATCTAAAAGCTCGTTTAGTTTCTTTAGGTCTGTTTCATTTAAATGCGAGAGAATATTATCCGATTTTAAATCAACTAAATCCATTTTCTCAAGAAGGCTCAACCCTTTTTTTGTTATTTTAATCTCAGCAACTCGCCTATCGGTTTGCGGACTTGCGCTGTGTGGATTTTCGGAGAAGTATTTGTCGGCAAGACAAATGTTTATTTGGAAATCCGCACACCAATGTTGCTCAAATGCCTGCACAGAGCAAGCACGCTGTTTGTTAGCGAAACAAATGGATTAATTCTGTAATCGATTAATGTTTCGGATGGCTACCCCAAAACCATATCCGCTTCATCGTTTTTTAAGGGTGATAATAATTTGCCAAAATGTTCTTTTGTTATATTTGACAAATCTGCATCCATGAATAAAATCAAGTTATTCTGAAATTTTTCTACACCATGATGAGACATGGCATAACTTTTACCCTTGTTCTCAACTAATTTTTCATACTTGAAATAGTGTGTCTTTTGCATTTTACTTAAAATGATTTCGGTACTATCAGTGGAACCATCGTCCACTACTATTACTTCATTTTCAGAGGAGTAGTCACAGCAGGATTTTACCACTGATGAAATTGTACTTTCCTCATTATAAGTGCAGATAATAATACTTGTTTTCATGTTTTTAATTTTAAATACTGCTTTTTTCAGACTTTATACAATTGATTAGAACAACAGGAAGAAAATTTAAAACAACAAATCCCCACTTTACATATTTAAAATTTTGCTTGATAAGATTGAGAATTAACCATGAATATTGATACGTGATAAATTGTCCATCTTTCTTTAATAATTTAAAAGAATCGTTAATTATTTTTATTCTTTTATCTTTTTTAATTAGAGAGAAAGGTATTGTGGAAATAATACAATCAACCTCTTCAATATTGTATTTGTATTTTAATATTTCCATTGTATTTTCAGCGTCTTCCTTAATCACAATCAATCGACTATCATTAATATAAATCAATTTTTCTATAAAATTTAAATTCGTCTCAAACACAAACAGTTTCGCATCCTGACTCATATTTTCAAGAATCAATTTTGTTATAATACCATCTCCAGGACCATATTCTGTTATTGTATGAGCATTTTTAAAATTTATTTTTTTTATTATTTCATTTGCTAAATATTTTGACGTAGGAGCAACAGCACCAATCTTTCTATCATGTAAAAATTCAGATATAAATAATTTATTTTTCATTATTAAAAAGTGTGCTATTATTATAATTCATTTCTCTATTTGCATATTGTAAAATATGACAGCTCATTTTCCTACTTTCTTTTTCATATTAAGCAAAGTACTGTATGGGCCATCAACAATAAACATGTTTATTATCGAGCTGGGAATACTTCCTGCCGGATCTCCATAAAACTGGTAAATGATTTCTATTTTATTCCCTTGTGGCGTTAATTGCCACATACCTTTCGCATTTTTAATCCGTAGAAAATCATCGGTGCCTGTAATATAATCTGGTTTGCTTAAAAGGTTGTATCTAACTGTACCATCAACATCTACGGTTTTTCCGGAAAATATTACAATATCCCTGTCGGTCATTGGCCAAGGCAAATCGGTAGTGTAGTATATGTACTGCTCCGTTTTATTTACCTGTTTTAGAATTTTGGCTGTAGCAATATTTGTTTGCCAATTCGGATAATCACTTACATTTTCAATGAGACTTTCCAACGACTTCATATTAGCAGTAACGATTGTAACTGCCTTGAACTCTTTTATGCTTGAACCTTCAGACTGACGAGTGTACACTTTAATATCATTCCCGGTTTTTTCTAATTTCCATTCTGTTGGGTTGAGTAAATGGCTTTCATTAATGTCAGGTTTGAACGCCATACAAATTATAAAGACATTAATTATGAGTATAAATGCTAAGTTTTTTTTGATCATGTTTTTTAGCTTTAATTTATGATTGGTAATTACCTACCAGTATATTGTAGATACGTTGATATTGAGGTGCGATATTGGGTTTTAGTGTCAATCAGCTTGTCATTGGTTTCGGTAAGTAATGCCTGTGCTTCTAGTAAATCGGAAAGAGTTATAACCCCGCTATTATAGCTTGTTTGCATAACTTTCAGGTTTTCTTCAGCCTGCTTTACAGTTTCTTCTAATAATATAATCTGTTTGTAATTTTCGTTTAAATCCACCCACGCTTTTTCAATTTGTAGTTTTAATAATCCTTTGGTATCAGTTAGCGTGTTTTCTGCTATTTGCTCTTTTATTTTTTGCTCTTTTATTGCATGCGAACCGCCCCACCAATCAGTTATAGGTATCGAAACAGTGGCGTAAACTAACCCATTCGTAGTCCCATCTACATCTTTAATTAAATTATTGTTATAGTACCCCATCGCTCCAACTGCTACCTGTGGTAAATAATCACCTGTTTTCATTTTAGTTTGTAATTCTTGTGCTTTTACCGATTGCTCTAATAATTGATATTCTGTTCTGTTTTGCAAGGCTGTTTCATTTTCAATATAATATGATTGAGGTAATTCTATTTTTTGTAAATCCTCTTGCAATACTAATGTTGAATCGTATGGAATACCAATAGTTTGACAAAACTGCATAATTGCCAATTTTTTTCCGCTGTGTAATTTGCTCTTATTTGAATTCAATTCATTTTTTTTGATTTGAACTTTCAGCAAATCATTCTTAATTATCAGCCCCGATTTGAATGCATCATTCACTTGTTTATTTATGCCTTCTAAGAAGGTTTCGTATTTTTCAATAGTTTTTTCTTTTTCCTGTAATGATAGAATTTGCCAATACTGCTGTTCTGTTTTTAACAAAACATCATTTTGAGTAAGTTTTTGCTGTTGTTCTTTCACAGCTATTCCAACCTTGGCTAATTTATTTCCGGTAATTATTCGGCCACCCGAAAAAATCGGTTGAGTTACATTAACCAATCCAAGAGCAGTTTTGTCTAACATCTGAATACTTGATCCTGGCAAGTAAGCAAATTGTGTAGCTATTGGAATATTTGCAGGATTACCATCATAAACAGGCAAGTTCCCGCCTTGCGTATTAAATTTAAGCAAGGGATCTTTAGCTTTCATAGCAAAAGCCATAACACTTATTTTTGGAAAATAATTAGTAAATGCTCCTTTCTTAACTTGCTTTGAGGCTTCGGTTTCAAGAAGACTGTTTTTAATGCTGATGTTGTTTTTTATTGCAAGTTCTTTATATTCTTTTAAAGTAAGTACAGTCTGACCGTAAACTATTACTGAACAAGAAACACTTATAATTATTATAATTAATTTTTTCATTTTCTATTTTTTAATTAAGAGATTTATTCTTTTGTCTTGCAGAGAGGTGGTACATTGTAGGTAAAACATATAATGAAAGCAACATAGAAAACAGTAATCCAAAAAAGATTACAGTTGCTAAAGGCCCCCACAAAGATGATCCACTCAGCATCATTGGAACTACACCAACTGCTCCGGCAGCAGAAGTAAGGAATATTGGCCGCATTCTTCTTTTAGCTGAGGCTATTGCAGCCTCCCTCACATTCATTTGGTGAGTTCTACGCAATTCTTCGGCATATTCAATAAGAATAATTCCATTACGCACTACTATTCCCATCAAGGTCATAAAACCTAAAAAAACGGTAAGACCAAAAGGATAGCCTGTTATTACCAAACCAATCGCTGCACCGAAAATACTAAGCGGAATGGTAAGCATGATAAGAAATACCAACCTGAAACTCTTAAATTGAAACAATACAATAAAAAAGATTAACACCAAACTTGTTGCCAATGCTTTTGACAAGGGAACATAATTCTCATATTCATTTTCCAATTCCCCTCCGTAGGAAATGTTAATTTCAGGGCTATTTGTAAGACCTTCGATTTTTGGTCTTATATCATCCAACACCTTATACGCTAAAGCATTTCTATTTATGTCAGCTTTTATTGTAATGGTTCTTTTTCCATTTCTTCTGATGATCTGTCCCTCGCTCCAATCGTTAGTAAGTGTAGCTATTTGTCTTAAAGGAACAGTGGTTCCTAGTAGAGGAGAAGTAATGGTTTGGTTCTCTATATCATCAAAAGAATTACGTCTTTCTTTTTCGTTTATCAGCTTAACACTTACCGGATAATCACCTTCCCAAACTGTGCCTATTGGCAATCCTGCGAACCCTGTTGCTAAGGATGAAGCTACCATTCCTTTGGTAAAACCAAGACGATTTGCTACTTCATCGTTCACTGTTACTTTCACTCCTTGACGAGGCGTTAAATAATCTGATCTTGCCCAAATCACATCTTTCTTTTCTTTCATTATTGCTTTTACTTTTTCAGCAATAATTTTTAATGAGTCCATATTGTTTCCTGAAACCCTTACCTCTATTGGAGCAGCAGTAGGCATCATATCTAACTGCTTAATTCGAACATAGGCATTCGGAAAATAATCACGTTTCTCATTTTCATACTCCTCCATCAACTTTACAGCACTTTCTTCAGTGGTAGTGTTTACAACCAATTGAGCGTAATTTTTTGATGGAAAATTTGGAGCATAAGTGGTATGGAAACGAGGAGAGCTTGTTCCTATGAATGATGTTACATTCATAACGCGTTTGTCTTTCAACAACATATTTGTAAGGCTATCTGTTATTATAGATGTTTGCTCCAGTGCAACACCTTCGGGTAAATAAATTTCTACCGCAAACTGATTTCTTTCTACTTTCGGGAATAACTGGCGTGGCATCAATGCTATAAGCAATATCCCAATAAAAAAAGACGCAAAACCAATAGTGACTGTAATTTTGGGGATACGAAAGGCACTCTCAAGTGTGTTGTCAAAAGCCTTTTGCAATACATTAAAAATTGAATTATTTTTTTTCTTTACTTCATCATCCCTTTTTATTCCTTTTTTAATGAACTTGAAACTAATAAATGGAACTACAAAATAAGCTACCGCTAAGGAAATTGTAAGTGCCACACCAATGGTTATGGGCAAAGAGTAAACAAAATCTCCTATCATTCCTGAAAGAAAAAACAATGTAGGAACAAATGTAACGATGATGGCTAATGTTGCCGTTAAAACAGGGACAAACAATTCTGTTGCACTTTTCCAAGCAGCATTCCAAGGAGTTTCTCCTTGATCCAATTTTTCAAGATGGTTATCAATTACAACTATCGCATCATCCACTACCATACCCAAAACAACGACAAGTCCTGCAAGAGAAACAGTATTCAAATCAACCCCTAATACGTATAAAATACCAACAGATATAAAGACAATTATAGGAATAGTAGCGCCTGCAACACTGGCAACTCTAAATGGCAGCATTAGCATAACAACAAGAATTACTCCGCCAATGGCAATCAAAAATTCTTTAAGAAAATGTTGTATCGCACTATCTACAACAGCGGCCATGTCAGCTGTTTTAGCCACAATAACATCTTCCGGTAGTTTATTGTTTATTTGAAGTAATAATTCATCTATTTCTTTTCCAAACTGAACAATATTTGTTCCCGGTTGCATTTCTAACGAAATTAAAAGACTGTTTTTGCCATTGTTTTTGATATAAGATTCAGGGGAAACAAATTCTCGCTTTATTGTTGCAACATCTTTCAGTCTAATTATATTACCTAATGGATTAGTATATATTATTTGTTGAGAAATTTCCTTTTCAGAACGATAATTAGTTGGAACATGTATAGGCATAATTAATTGAGCATTATCTACATCACCTCCATAA
This sequence comes from Bacteroidia bacterium, assembly GCA_016787785.1. Lineage (GTDB taxonomy): Bacteria > Bacteroidota > Bacteroidia > B-17B0 > Aurantibacillaceae > Aurantibacillus. The sequence goes on from JAEUTO010000010.1 coordinate 80,533, forward strand.
TTAACTGTTCCTTCCATTTGAAGTGCTGCCAATATAGTTGCCGGACGTACACCGTATGTGGCGAGTTTATCCGGATTCATGTAAATACTTATTTGTTCCTGCTGTAAACCGTAATGTTTTATTTTTGAAACACTTTTAATTTTTCTAAGTTCCTTTTCTATTGTGGTAACATAATGCTCTAACTCTCTCAAGCTTCTTTGTTCTGATTGAACATTAAGCAAGATAGCCGAAGTATTACCAAAATTATTATCTGCATCTAATACAAGTACCTGCGGTGGTAATTGCTTTTTTAAATTAGCCAGCCCAAATTTCAGCTTATCCCAAAAAGCATCGGGGTCTTTTACGTTTGTATTAACCTCTACCATTATTATCATCAAGCCTTCTTTGGAAATGGAATATGTTTTATCACGATTCACCTCTTGAAAGCCAAAAAGATAATTTTCAACTTTTTCTGTTAACTGATCTTCTATTTGATTAGAGGTTGCTCCGGGATAAACACCAATAATTAATCCCTGCCTAATGACAAACTCAGGAAACTCATTGCGGGGCATTACCCATAAAGCAAAAACACCAAATAGAGCTGTTATAATCACAAGTAATAACACAATTTGTTTGTGCTTCATTACCTTTTCAATAATATTTAAATTCCTTTTTTCCACTTTCAATTTTGATTATTGGATGATGTTTACCGACACTTGTGGTTTTAGTTTCTCTTGTCCGGAAACAATAATCAAATCATCTTCCTTAATTTCGCCTTCCACAAGTACTTTATTTTCCATTAGCGAAATTGTTTTCACTAATTTTTTATTTGCTTTATTTTTATCATCAACTACATATACAAACTGATTTCCGTTTATGTCCTTTTGCAAGGCTTTGCCCGAAATCAAGAAACCTTTTTTGTTGGATTCTGAATCAATAGTTACAGAACAAACCATTCCCGGCTTGATCAATAGATCTATATTATTTATTTCAATTTTTACAGGATAAGAATGGGAAAGCAAATCTGCCGTTACACTAATTTCTTTAACCTCTCCAATAATTTTTTTTGATATTGCAGGAATGGTAACTGAAGCTTTTGTATTTTGTTTAAGACTGCTGATTTCATCTTCGGGCACAGGTATTTTAACATACACGGTGCTAATCTCCAATAAATCTAATACTGTTATTCCTGGCCCGGTATTCATACCCTGTGTGAAATATATTTTGCCAATCGTTCCATTTGATGTAGCATAAAGATTATTTTCTTCTACATTTTTTTTTGCAATTTCCGTATTCGCTTTTGCCTGATTTAATCCTGTTTCTGCTTCTACCATTTTAATTGGTGGTAAGGAGCCGTTTTCATTCATAGGTTTTAATCTATTATAAGCATCCTGAGCTTTTTGTTCTTGCAATAAAGCTATTTTGTAAGCATTACTCGTACTGGCTGCATCTAAACGTGCAATTAAGTCGCCCTTCCTGACTTGCTGACCTTCTTTTATAAGTATTTCAGTTATAGTTCCGGCAGAGAAAAAACTGAGATGCGTATTGTTTTTTTCTTCGACAACCCCGGAATAAGAAGTTGTTATTAACCCATTATAAGCTGTAACAATTTCTGTTGTTACTTTAATGGCCGTTTCTGCTTGAACTGACTCTTTGTGTTCTCCGCATCCGGCAGTTAATAATAGGAAAGGGATAAAATAACTGATTGTTGTAGTTTTGAGTTTCATATTGTTTTATATTCTATTGGACTATATTCGTATTGTAGTCTAAATTTACTTTAAAAAAAATGATTATTTCTAATCATTTCGTTACTGCGTTAAAATCTTAGTTCAATCCTTTTGTAATTATATTTGCCAATAAATCGGCTTGGTTAGCTAAGGAACTATATTTATTTTTTGTTATAACCTCCATTTCAATACCTCTTATGCAAGTAACCATAAGCTCTGAAAGGACTTTAATGGAGTTATTATCCGGTATTTTAAATAATTTATCTTTAACTCCTAATTTTAAAATTGATGAAATTAATTCGATTTCGGCATTATCATATCTGTCTCTAAGTTTTGAAAATTGCTCATTAATGTTTACTATATGAGGATCGTGTTCAATCGCAAAACGGTAAAGACTGATTTTATTTTTTAATGTTTTAATCTTGACAACTATGTATGTTTTTAATTTATCATGCGCATCAATTTCTTTGTCGACAGCTTTTTTAACTTGCCCAAAAAAATCGTCCATTTCTTGTTTAATTACTTCATCAAAAATATCTTCTTTGCTTTTGAAATAGTAATAAAGCGTGCTTTTACCTTTGCCTGCTGCCTTTGCGATATCCTCCATTGTAGTTTTATTCAGACCGTATTGTTGAATGAGCTTTTTGGCCGCATCTATTATGGCTTGTATTATGATTTCGTCCTTAGTCATTTGTTTTATTTTCGACTGATTCATATTTAGTTTAAACTCAACTATCTGTTTTCTTTTTTTTACTTCATATATGTTTTAGGTTTTCTGCTTTTCATATTGAGCAATTTTACCAGGTAGTAATAAATAATCAGTAATTACCGATACAAGGCAACGGATTAATCCTGCATGTTTTTAAGCCAGTTTATGGCATCTTCGTAATTTTCAAAATAATTAACTGTTACGGGCGTTTTGTTAAAGCTATAAACTATACTTTCTACTGCAATTTTATTAAAGAAATAAAGAGGTTGTATGCATGCAACAAACTTCAACCCCATCGTAGTTGCTTTTGGTATATAGGTTCGATCCATCCAGTCCTGATCCTCCTTACCAATGAGTATCATATCTTTCAAATCTACCAAAATTTTGTAAGCTTTATGTTTTTCTAACATTTCTAATAACAATTCGGTGCTTTCCCGAAATTGGTTACTGGTTGCATAACCATACCATTTACATAATACAGCATTAATATCATGTTCGTAAGTAATTTTATAGATTTCAGTTGATTCCATTTTATTTATTTTGGTTGTTATTCCGCCTGCTGTTCACTAAGCTTGGTTTCTGATTTGTTGTTATTTCATTTTCTATGTTTTCTAATGTAATTGTTTGAATATTTTTATTGACTATTAGACTAATTTCGTATTTAAGTTTACAAATTTATTATTATTTTTCATTGTGCGCAAAATTCTAATTAGACTTTTTACGTATTATAGTCTGATAATGATTTGACAATGGTAGATTGCCATTCTATAGTAATGATTAAAATCAATAAGCCTTATGATAATTATCAGAATAAGGCCAATAAGAGTTTTTTAACTAAATGCTATGTTTTTTTTCATAAATAAAACACTAAATACACTTGTTGAATATTAGACTATAAACGTTTTTAGGTCTGCTAATGTACTACGTCTTTATTTATTGTGCAAATTTTTCTCTAAACTACTTTTATTCGATTATTTATAGAGGATGCGGGGAATTAATTTGAGGTTTGTACTTTCTTATATCTATTAAATATACTAATGGACAATTTAGTTTGGGGTTAACTAACTACTTCAATTTGTTTAAACAACAATCGTTTAAATGAATAGATAACATACTATCATGAATAAAAAAGGTTTTAGACCTAAATTCTGACCTTATCTAAAAGTTCATTTAGTTTCTTTAGTTCAGTTTCATTTAAATGCGCGAGGATATTATCGGATTTTAAATCCACTGCATCCAGTTCCTTTAAAAGCTTTAGCCCTATTTTAGTTATTTTAATTTCTGTAATTCTCCTGTCAACCTTACTGTTTTTTCTTTCAACTAATCGTTTAATTATTAGCCGATCTATAATCCGTGTAGTATCTGAACCTTTGTCTATCATTCTTTCTTTTATACTTCCAATAGAAATAGCATTTGGAGATTGTCCACGAAGAATACGAAGGATATTATACTGTTGAACTGTCATTTTGTATTTGGAAAGCGAGTCCTGAAATTTTGAAAATATAAAACAATTGGTGTAATAAATATTTAAGACGGCCTTTTGAGATTCACTTCTGAATTTTTCCTGTTTAATTTCGGTTTCTAATGTCATTTTAGATTGGCTTTTAAGTTTTATGAGTTCTAAACTAGCGAAAGATTCTTAATCCTTAAAATAACCACTAGCAAATTGATATGAGCGGAAAATTATTTTTTTTATTACTAATACCTCTTCTTCGTTTCTTGATGCATAAACCATGATAAAATTTGATGGCAAATAACCCATTTTAGCAATTGGATGCAACTCTCCCCAACCTTTTTCAATCACATATTTTGCATCCTTTAATGGCAAACCAAGATGTATACTGCCATCAGGCACTGGATGAAAATGAGCAAATTCATTTTCAATCATAAAAGCATTACAATGGTTACACATTTTATCTTCTGATAGACACATCGCCTGTGCGCCAGGGACTGATATCTTACTATTTGCTTGTGCTATGTCCGGTAGAGAAAATGCCCAATTCATAAGCTCGTTCACAAGTTTTCTATCAGTCGGTTGTTGGTCTAATTGCATATGTGGGTTGCTCGGTGTCGTAATTGGTTTGATTCCGGTTCTTATAGGAAGTTCAAATTCTAAGTTTAAAGGCATTTTATCAGATTGTTTAGAGCTTGACTCAATGTTATAATTAGTGTTATTAAAAGCACACAAAAGACTCTCATAAGTGGTAAGAAAATATTTATCCAATTTTAAATCCTCTGTTACTAAAAGCGGGTAGCATTTCTTCAAAAGTATGCTCAAGACTTTCATCCTTTTCCATTAATGCTAAACTGTATATTAAAGGAACATAATGGTCGGGAGTAGGAGCAGCCATCAAGCCTAATTTATTTTTTTCGTAATTGACTATGCTTTGTATATCTCGTTTATCCAATTGTTGTTTTATCCATTGATCAAACTCTATATCCCAACCATAAGGCTTCATATTTCCATTAAAAAATCGTTTACCTGCTTCCTTTATATTATGCACAACCGCACCACTGCCAATAATTAAAACACCCTTATCTCGCAGGGGTTTGAGTTGTTTTGCTAAATCAAAATGATATTGTGCGGATTGGTAATAATCAATACTCATCTCAAAAACCGGAACATCAGCCTTTGGAAACATGTGTTTAAGCATAGGCCATGCACCATGATCTAAACCCCACTCTGTTGTTTCTTTAACTTTTGGAATAAGCTTGGTTACTTCCTTAGCCGTTTCTGGTGAACCGGGAGCAAGATATTTCTGAGTATAATATTCGGGAGGAAACCCGTAATAATCATAAATAGTGTCAGGTGCAGAGCTTACATTTACAAGAGTCCCTTTCGTGCACCAATGTGCTGATACTACCAAAATGGCTTTTATCTCATGTTCTTTTCTGATTTTTTCTCCTATTTGCGCCAAACTTGTTAAAAAGGGATTTGCGTTTAGTCCTAAAGGAATGTCCATTGGATTTCCATGTGATGTAAAAAGTACAGGCATTTTTTTAGTTGAAGAAAATGAAGAAGTTATTTTTGAAAATGCCTGTAGCTTCATATTATGCGTGACAAATGGGGTTAACGCTAAAAGTCTTAAAAAATCTTTGCGATGCATCAAATTATTTTTTTGTAAACGAAGCGAGCATTTCCGGATTACGCAAATAATTAGCAACCCAAACTAACAAGAGCATTACTATTTGTGGAATAAACATTTCTGCATTACTCATGTGCGTTACAATTGCACCACCTAAGTGTGCGCTTAATAATAAAACTCCGAGTGATGATGTTCTTGGAATTAGAAACAAAATGGCAGCGATGAGTTCGCCCATTCCTATTAACATAAGTTTACCATCCAATCCCCATTTAATAAAGTTTTGCGCTATTTCCGCGTTTGCACCAGCCATCAATTTCATTGAAGCGCTCATAATAAATAAGGCTGACATAAGCCCTACGAATATCCATGTTGTTACTTTTCTCGCTGTAGATAATTTTATTGGTTCCATAGTTGTTATTATTTAAGTTTTGGATTTATTATTTTCAAAAATTCGATTCTGAGATGGTTCCTGTTTTGTCTTGGGTACACCATTAATAATTTACCCAAAAACGCATTAAAATTTTTCTAATTCAAAGTTTTAAATCTCTTATTAAATTGTTTCATATCAAACCATTGCTTACAGTTGCTTCCTTTTTCACTTTTTCGTATAATTGAAACTTCAATACTATTAATTGTCTTATTGGATATTTCGCAACGGGTGTTGTCTGAATCAATAATAGTTTGTCCGATAGTAAATTCTTCAATATTCATAGCAAACTCTTTCATCTTTTCATCTATGTGTTTTTTTTGCCCCATATTTTTTAAAGTTCTTAAATAATCGTTACCTTCTCCATTCAAGGCATAAAATAAAAAATCAAGGCTAATATCAAACCAAATACTATACCCGATATAATCATTTGCCATGCCTTAATACGATCTTTTCTGTAATTTTCCTTTTGATCAATGGAAAATGTTTTGCCGATATCTCCAAAATTAAATACACCTTTTATTCCGAAAGCAACACAAAACTTAAAGTACCATTGCTGAAAACTCACGCCAAGCGAAGTTGCAGGGATAAAAAGAGTCAATCTCCATATTTTGTTTGCATCAAGCATAAATATTAAAACAATTACTGTAATAGTCAATACAATAGAAAAGATGGCTGCTTTTTTTCTCCTTTTAATTTCTTCGTGACCAATGTTACATGCTCCTGGAATGTAGTGATTATCTGAATCATTGCTATTCTTATTTTCCTGAAACAACGACATGAAAAGAGTTTCGGAATTTATTGAAATTGCTTTTGTTTTCATTTTTATATTTTATTAGTTTGAATAATAAAAACGTTCGTTAATAATTTTTCCATCTTTCCATTTCTGCACTGCAACCTGGGACATTTTCATACGAGGAGCTCCTTTATAAGTAACATCCATTTCCCATTCAGATGTTGTTACATTATCACCAACAGCAATTGATTTCACTTCCGCCCCATGAAAGGCTTCAATCATTTGCATAGCTTGTAACTCTCTTTCTCGATTTGCAGACTTTCCAACTGTAGGTGGATTAGAGTTTTCCTGCATTACAACATCTTCATGGTAATACTTTTCAAAAGCATCCATTTGTTTTCCGGTAAGAATCATTTGATTCAACTCTTCAATTTTTTCTTTTAAGTTCATTAGATATAATTTTTAGTTAGTATATCACAAAGGTATTAATTTATATGTTTAAACATATATTGGTTAAACGAATTTTATATTTTAATTGTATTTTATTGATAAACAATTAGTTATGCTATTTGCCGCAAATGCTATAAAGACCTTACGGTATACTTCTCTTAATTTTTTACTGAAAAGGTATTTCAAATAAAAAAAAATACTACATTTGACCGTTCTATATAAATAGTCAAATGGTCGAAAATAGTAATTCGGGTAATTCAGATAAAACGGTTATAATATTAGCCGCTGCCCAAAAAAGGTTTGCTCATTACGGCCTTCTTAAAACCACGATGAATGATATAGCTGAAGATATCGGTATGTCTAAAGCATCTTTGTATTACTACTTTGCTGATAAGGAAACTATTTTCCAAGACGTAATTAGAAAAGAACAAAGAGAGTTTGTAAATCAAATCGAAAAATTTCTTTCTGACAAAGTTAGTGGAGAAGAATTATTAATTACTTATGTTAAGAAAAGATTATCCTATTTCCAGACTTTTTTAAATCTTAGTAAATTAAGTTCAGACTCTATTAAAGGTATAAAACCAATCTTCTCACAACTTTTTGAAAATTTCAAGCATGAAGAAGTTACCCTGCTTAAAAAAATTATTAAAAATGGAATAGAGAATGGGGAATTTGAGAAAGTAAATGTAACTGAAATTTCAGAATTGTTTATTTCTCTCATTCAAGGGTTAAGAAGCAACCTTATTATTAGAAAAGAATTGGAAAATTTAGATAAAAAGGATTATCAGATTTTGGAAAAACAATTTATTAACGTAGCAAAAATATTTAGTAAGGGAATAAAAAAATAAGTGTATGAAAAACAAGAAAAAAATAATTATTTATACTGCTTTAGTCATCGGTTTAATTTTGGGCGGATACAAAGGAGTTTTATGGTATCAGCACATGAAAGCGTATGAAAGCACGGATGATGCACAGATCGATGGCAATGTAATTCCTGTAATAGCTCGTGTCGGAAGTTATATAAACCAAGTAAAAGTTAAGGAAAATCAAAACGTTCAGTCAGGAGAATTAATTGTTTTGTTAGATAGCTCAGAACTTTCTTCAAAACTTAATCAGACAAAGGCGGGTTTGGAAAGTGCAGAAGCACAATTAGCAGTAGCAAAATCTTCTGCTAACGATGTTTTACAAGCCAAAAATTTGGCGACACTTTCATTGGAAATCCCTAAAACAAATCTGTGGAAGGCACAGAATGAATATAAGCGATACGATGATCTTTATAAGCAAAAATTGGCAACCCCTCAACAAATTGATACTTACAAAGCCAATTTAGAAACTGCACAATCACAGTTTGATATTGCCAAGCAAAAAACAGAAACTTCCGAATTGCAATATCAAACAGCAATGGCTCAAGTAAAAGTTGCTGAAGCTAATGTTTTTCAAAAACAAAAAGATTTGGAATATGCCCAATTACAATTATCCTATACAAAAATTTATGCTCCTGTTTCGGGGTTGATCTCCAAAAATAATATTCAGCCCGGACAACTTATTCAAGCAGGCCAACCCTTAATGTCGGTAGTTCAGGATAAAGAAGTTTGGATTATTGCCAATTTTAAAGAAACACAAATGGAAACCATCAAAGTAGGTAATGAAGTTATAATTAAAGTAGATGCGTATCCTGAATTAGAAGTAAAAGGTGAAGTGGAGTCCACGAGTGGAGCTACAGGTGCAAAATTTGCTTTATTACCACCTGATAACGCATCCGGAAATTTTGTAAAGGTGGTTCAACGAATTCCGGTGAGAATAAAAATAATTCATACCGATCAGTCCAAAAAACTTCTTAATCCTGGGTTAAGCGTAAGTGTAGAAGTTAAGAAGTAAAATAAATGATGGCAAAGAGCGAACCAAATAAATGGATTGTTGTTATAACGGTAGTTTCTGCTGCTTTACTTCAGCTAATTGATACTTCTATAGTTAACGTTACCCTGACTCAAATGATGGGTAATTTAGGCGCATCTTTAGGAGATATTAGTTGGGTTGTAACGGGGTATGGTGCAGCAAACGTAGTAATGATTACTTTATCGGGATGGTTGAGTTCAAAATTTGGACGTAAGAATTATTTCACAGCATCCATTGTCTTATTCACTATTGCCTCTATCTTTTGCGGAACATCCACCAGCGTTTCTGAACTTATTATTTTCAGAATCATTCAGGGTATTGGAGGAGGAGGTTTACTTTCTACAGGACAAGCTATTTTAATAGATACTTTTCCAAAAGAAGAATTGGGTAAGGCGAATGCGGTATTTGGCATGGGCGTTATTATCGGGCCATCCATAGGCCCTACACTTGGTGGATACATAACAGATCATCTTTCATGGAACTGGGTTTTTTACATTAATATTCCTGTTGGAATTATAGCCTCTATTCTTGCTGTCCTTTATGTTAAAGAATCCGAACATAATCAAAAAACAGGGAAAATGGATTGGCTTGCGCTAATGATGCTCATCGTCACCATTGGAGCACTTCAAGTTGTATTGGAAAAAGGAGAAAGCGAAGATTGGTTTGAAACACGATATATTACTATACTAACTATTTCGTTTGTTTTGGCGGGAATAATTTTTGTTTGGCGACAGTTAACTGTCGACCATCCTATTCTCAATTTACGATTACTAAAAAACAGGCAGTTTGCCGTTGGCTCTTTCTTTTCGTTTATTCAGGGAGTTGGATTGTATGCTTCTGTTTTTGTTGTACCTGTTTTTTGCCAAACCATGCTCGGATATAATTCTCAAGATACAGGAAATTTATTAATGCCCGGAAGTTTGGCAGCAGGAATGATGATGCCAGTAGTGGCTGTGCTAATGAAGAAGACTAAAATTTCACCTGTACTTCTTGCGGGAATTGGCTTTTCATTATTTATTGTTTTTGTATGGCAATTATCTGGTATGAGTTTAAGTACCGGAGCTAATGATTTCTTTTGGCCGCTCATTTTACGAGGCGTTGGTCTTGGATTGCTCTTTATCCCTCTGCTGACAATAACCATTGCTCCTTTAGAAGGTAAAGACATTTCTCAGGGAACTGCATTAACGAATACACTTAGGCAATTGGGTGGTTCTTTTGGAATTGCAGCAGCAACCACATTTATAAGCGTTAGAAATATTTTTCATTACAACAATTTAACAGAACACGTATCTGTATATAACCAACCTACTTATGATCGATTAAATTCTCTTACGGCCCTGTTTGTTTCAAAGGGCAGTGATATTAATACCGCTCAACTAAAAGCCGCTGCTGCCATGAAAGGAACTGTTTTTAAACAATCCATGTTGCTTACCTATAATGACGTTTTTCTTATTGTGGGTGTATTTTTCGCAATCTGTATACCCTTGCTTTTACTTTTTAAAGCAAAGAAAAAAACCGTGGAAGGTCAGGTGAAAGAAGGAGAAGAACAACACATGGAAATGGTAATGGAATAAAAATTTATAAATATGAAAAAGAGTATCATACTAATTTTTGGTTTGCTGAACATAACTTTTTTAATGGCTCAGAATAATAGTTATAGTCTTAAGCAATGTATTGACTATGCAATAGGCTCAAGCCCCGAAGTCAAAAACTCAACAATTGATGTTGTTATTAATGATAATAAGACTAAAGAAGTAAGGTCAAAAATACTTCCTCATGTAGATGCCGAAGCGGATTATCTTCACAATTTTAATATTCAGAAAATCATTTTAGAAAATGGTGTTATCCCCGCTTTTTCAAATCCAATGATTCCTTACGGGCAAGTGATTGCTTTCCAATTGCAACTTAAAAATTCTATAACCGGTTCCGTTAACGCTTCACAGGTTATTTTCGATAAATCTTTATTTTCAACTTTAAATTCCGCCAAATTATATAAAGAATTAGCTGACCAAAATTTAAAGAAAACAAAAGTTGATGTTATTGAAATGGTGACGAAAGCTTATTACGGAGTATTGGTGACCCAACAACAGGTTGCATTCTTAGAAAGTAATTTGCAAAGGATAGATTCTGTCTATAAGGAAACGGAGGCTCGTTTTAAAAGCGGTTTAGTAAGGCAGATTGATTTGTACCGAATTGAAGTTGCCATGAACAACATAAAAGAAGAAAAAGAAAAGGCACTTCAAAATTTGCTTTTAAGTAAAGCTGTATTGGCTTTTCAAATGAACATTGATAAACCTGAAGATATTATTTTATCTGACACCTTAAACGAATCTTCGCTTTATGATGCCGGTAATATTACAGATGCTAAAATAAAATATACAGACAGGCTTGAGTATTCCATTTTACAAACTCAACAACAAATAAGCATAAAAAACACTAATGTTGCTAAAGGGGCATTCTACCCACGCCTGTCAGCATTCGCAACAAGCGGTTATAATCCGGCTGCAACAAATGCATCGGATCTTTTTCAAAGCACCCGCTATTTTAACTATACCTATGTTGGAGCAAGATTACAAATACCAATTTTCAGCGGCTTCGAAAAAAATTACAAATTAAGGAATGAATTATTAGCAGAAGAGAAACTAAAAAACAAAATAGATAGAACTGAAAAGTTAATCAATCTTGAAGTACAGCAGGCACAAATTAATTATTCTAAGAGCCTTGAATCAATTAAAATACAAAAACGAAACTTAAATCTTGCTCAGGAAAACCTTAAAAGTATAAAAATTGAAAATGAAAAAGGAATTGTAAATAATATTGAAGTAACGAATGCGGAGTCCGATTTAAGACTGGCACAAAATAATTATTACAACACCCTGTATCAGGCATTCATAGCAAAAGTGGATTTTGATAAAGCAACAGGAAAACTAAATAATTAAAAAAATGGAAAAAATTATTATCGCTATCGATCCGGCAGAGTTTGCATCACCTGTTATAAATGAAGGATTTTTACTTGCAAGAAAATTAGAAGCATCTATCGATTTAGTATCAATAATTGACCAAGAGTTAGATACATTCATTGCCAGTACAGGATTAATGTATGATAATCAATGGGAAGAAAGATTGGCAAGTGCAACTCAAGAACTGACTAAGATTAAAAATGAAAACTCAGACTTAAAAATCGAGGTAATTACATCTATTGCTTATCCCAAAGAATTTCTACTTAATCACATCTTCGAATCAAAGGCTACTTACATTATTATTGGTACACATGGTAGATCAGGACTTGCACAATTATTTATAGGCGGAACTGCTGAACACATAGTGCGGCACTCAACAATTCCGGTAGTGGTAGTTCCTTTTAAGACAAGTGAACATTAATTTAGGTTTTTTTTGGATTTTTCTCAAAATATTGATTTTATTTCTACCTTTGAACAGTTAACCAGTAAACTATTTCAAATGGAATGTAAAGAAATGCACGATGCTTTAGGTTATAAAATTGTTTATTCCGGTAAATTATTAATTAAAAAAATTAATAGCAGATTTACGGCATTCACAAGCGATCTTTCTTTTGACCAATTGGCAATTCTACATTTTTTATCTCGAAATGAAAGGCAAGAAATCATTCAACAAGATATTGCAATTGCTTTGGATAAAACAAAATCAGCCATTCTTAAAACAATTGATATTCTTGAACAGAAAAAATATTTAAAAAGAGTTCCGGCTCCGGAAGACAGGCGTAAAAATGTAATTGAATTAACCCCTGCGGGCAATAAAATTATAGAAGGTGTTCATAAATTATATATGGAAGAAGAAGAGTACATCACTAAAGGAATAAGTAAGAATGACTTGGAAATTTGTATGCGGGTATTAGATCATATTAAAACAAAATGTAAAAACTAAAAAAATTTATCTAAATAGTTTCCTATGACACTATATCATAGTAACTAATTATATAGTTTACAATATATACTAAAACAGTTATCTCATTGACAAAAAAAGTAAGAATCAATAATTTTTATTAAAAAAATAAATGAAAAATAATTTTCAAAATATTGGTCCCGGTCTGAAAGGCAGTGCGCCTCTTTATAGGAGGCAGATACGGTTCAAATCCGTACGGGACCTTTTTATTGGATTTACTTAGGTGATTTAATAAGAGACCACGAAATGCTAACAACAGAATGAACGAAATATTAAAAATTTATCCTATCAAAAAAAAACGTCCCGATAAAAGGCCTTAAAAGTTAGATAATATGAAAAAAATACTTCCATTATTTCTTTTTATTGCTTTAACGGCTTGCAGTGCTAAACTGTTATTGCCAACACAAACGGATGTAAACAGAGTTTCAGCCAAGTACCCTGGTTATACTTGGAATGAGCTCATGGCAGGTAAATCTATTTACGAACGGAATTGGAGAATCCTCAAGGATCCTGCATCACGAAACGAGGAGCAATGGAAAGAAATAGTTCCACGCATGGTCAAAAAACTAAACAAAAGAAAGGGTAAAGAAGTCATAGATAGCAAAGCGCAGGAAACCCTCTTAAAATACTTAATAACAATGAGCATGGTTCCTAAGAATACTAGCAGATAAATGTAATTATACTTCTAAGTAATTAAGAAAAGTAAGGAATAAAAGGATTTAAAATTTAGTAAAGATGATAAAACAATTACACCAAAAATTATCTGCTTTCACGGCAGCGGATGAAATCAAAAAAGCAGGGATGTACCCCTACTTCAAGGCAATTACTTCAGGTCAAAACACATCAATTACCTATCAAGGTAAAGAGTTGTTAATGTTTGGCTCCAATTCTTATTTGGGATTAACTACTCATCCCAAAATAAAAGAGGCTGCAAAAGCTGCTTTGGAAAAATATGGTTCTGGATGTGCAGGCTCACGTTTTTTAAATGGCACAATTGACTTGCATGTTCAATTGGAAGAAAAACTCGCTGCATTTGTTGGCAAAGAGGCGGCTATTGTATTCAGTACAGGTTTCCAAGTGAATCTTGGAGTTATCTCATGTTTAACGGGTAGAAATGATTATATTCTTTTAGATGAATACAATCATGCTTCCATTATTGATGGGGCAAGGCTTTCGTATTCTAAAACGATTAAATATGCCCACAACAATATGGAGGATTTAAGGAATAAATTAAGCTCTCTGCCGGAAAATAGTATAAAGTTTATTGTAACGGACGGCATATTTAGCATGGAAGGAGATATAGTCGATTTAAAATCATTGATAGCTGTTGCGAAGGAATTTGAAGCTGTAGTAATGTTAGATGATGCGCATTCACTTGGTGTATTGGGTAACAATGGCAGTGGAACTGCATCTCATTTTAACTTGGAAGAGGATGTTGATTTAATTATGGGAACGTTCAGTAAATCACTTGCTTCGGTGGGTGGATTTATTGCAGGTGACGAAAAAACAATTGATTACATAAGGCACAATGCCCGCTCGCTTATGTTTAGCGCCAGTATGCCGCCTGCATCGGCAGCAAGCGTTATTGCTGCATTAGAAATTATTAAGGAAGAACCTAATCGTATCCAAACGTTATGGGATAATACCAATTATGCTATTCAAAAATTCAGAACGCTGGGTTTTGACATAGGTAAAACAGAATCACCAATTATTCCTATTTACATCCGTGATAATGAAAAAACATTTTTGCTAACCAAAATGTTATTAGAAGATGGGGTATTTGTAAACCCGGTTGTTTCTCCCGCTGTGCCAACTCAATCAACACTCATCCGTTTTTCATTAATGGCAACGCACACCATCGAACAAATAGACACTGCCATTGATAAAATTGCAAAAACGTACAAAAAATTAAATGTAAAACAACTTAGTCGTTAATCTATGGTACATATAGTTGAAATAAAAAACAGTAAAGATTTGAAAAACTTTATTTCTTTTCCTGATAAACTATATAAAGGAAATAAATATAGAGTTCCGCAACTTCATACTTATGAAAAGTCGGCACTGTCTTCTAGCGTAAACCCTGCATTTGATTTTTGCGAAGCAAAATATTGGTTGGCTTATAAAAATAAGCAAATTGTCGGAAGGATTGCAGGCATAATAAATCACAGAGCAAACGAAAAATGGAACGAAAAAGTAGTGCGTTTTGGTTGGATTGATTTTACTGAAGACACAGATGTCTCAGAAGCTTTATTAAAAATCGTGGAAGAATGGGGGAAATCAAAAGGCATGTCAAAAACACAAGGCCCTCTTGGTTTTAGTGATATGGATTTAGAAGGTATGTTAGTTGAGGGTTTTAATGAAATAGGAACACAAGCGGTTATTTATAACTACCCTTATTATCCGGTTCATTTAGAAAAACATGGTTACTCAAAAGATGTGGATTGGGTTCAGTATGAAATAAAAGTTCCAAATGAAATCCCTGATAAAGTTAAGCGGATATCAGAACTGGTTCAAAAAAAATACGACTTAAAAATTTTAAATTTCAAAAAAGCAAAAGAGATATTGCCTTATGCTGACCAAATGTTCAATGTTCTTAATGAGGCATTTAAAAATTTATACGGCTTTGTTCCCCTTACAGAAAAACAAATTAAACACTATGTAAATCTATATTTTTCAATGGTCAATCCAAAGTATGTAAGTTTTGTTGTCGATAAAAATAATGAAGTTGTTGGTTTTGGCTTGGGTTTTTTATCCTTATCAAAGGCTTTAATAAAGGCAAAAGGTAAACTTTTTCCGTTTGGATTCATTCATATTTTAAAAGACATGAAAAAGAATGATACTGCCGATTTACTATTGCAAGCAGTGAAAGATGAATATAAAAGCAAAGGTGTTCCGGCTGTTTTTTACGCACACATGATGCAAGCTTTTATTGATAATGGCGTAAAAACCGCTATATCTAGTCATGTATTAGAGGAAAATAAAAACTCACTTCTGATGTTTACTAATGGTTATGATGCCAGACAACACATGAGACGCAGATCTTACATGAAGCATTTATAATGGGTAAAAAAATTAAAATATTAATTACCGGCTCAAGTGGATTTATTGGAACTCACTTGGTTGAAATTGCTTTGCAACAGCAATTTGAAATTTATGCAATGGTAAGAAAAAGTAGCAATACAAAATATTTGGAAAATGCAAATATTGTTTATGGCGATATAAATAACGCACAAAGCTTATTCTCAATTTTTTCTGATTTTAACGAAAACAATGTGACAATTGATTACGTAATTCACACGGCAGCATTAACAAAATCAAACTCAAAAAAAGATTTTTTCGCAACAAATTATCATGGAACCGAAAACTTAATTAATGCTCTTAAAAAATTTAATATAATTCCTAAGAAAATCATTTTCATTAGCAGTCTTGCAGCCAGTGGCCCCGTAAAAGCAAAGGATCAAATAAAGGTCTCACATCAAAATCCGATCACCTTATACGGACAAAGTAAATTACAAGCGGAACAACTAATAAAAAATTCGGGATTGGCTTATATTATTATTCGCCCTACAGCAGTTTATGGCCCTGGAGAAAAAGATTTGTACACAGTATTCAAATTTATCAATAAAAACATTAACCCTGTTTTAGGGAATCACAAGCAAGAATTGACTTTTATTTATGTTAGAGATTTGGTACGATTAATTTTACGCGCAACAATTAGTGAAGTAAAAAATGAAATCTATTTTGCTTCCGATGGAAAAATATATGATAAGCATGCTTTTTCAATAGCAATTAGCAATGCTTTAAATAAAAAACCAGTAAATATTAAGTTTCCATTAGCAATAGTAAGAATTGTTGCATTTTTTTCCCAGTATATCAGTGCAATTACAGGTAAAACAAGCCCTTTGAATTTGGAAAAATATAATGAATTAGTGGCAGAAAGTTGGAATTGTGAAATGACAAAAACAACACATCACTTTCAGTTTCAAGCAAAGCATGATTTAGAAACTGGAGTTAAAAAAACAGCTGAATGGTACAAACAAAATAAGTGGATCTAATAATTAAAAATAAATAAAATGGATGTAATTAAAAAGCCCACAGAGGCAAAGGGGAAATTAGGAATTTTAATGCCAGGTTTAGGAGCGGTTGCTACAACTCTTATTGCAGGCGTAGAAGCTATAAAAAAAGGTAAATCTCAACCAATAGGTTCCTTAACACAAATGAGTAGTATAAGATTAGGTAAACGTACCGAAAATCGTAATCCTTTAATTAAGGACTTTGTGCCTTTGGCTAAATTAAGCGACATTGTTTTTGGAGGTTGGGATATCTATGAAGATAATGTATATGAAGCCGCAGTTAATGCAAGTGTTTTGGAATTACATCAATTGGCAGAATTAAAAACAGAACTAGAACAAATAAAACCAATGTCTGCAGTGTTTGATCCAAACTATGTAAAAAACATAATTGGAACAAACATCAAAAAAGAAACTACAAAGTATGATTTGGCATTGGCTTTAATGAAAGACATGGAAAAATTCAAGGCCATAAATAATTGCGACAGACTTGTTGTTGTTTGGTGTGCTTCTACTGAAAAATATATTGAGCCAACAAATATTCATACTAGCATTGATGAATTTGAAAAAGCACTAAAAAATAATGATGAACTAATTGCTCCAAGTATGATTTATGCATACGCTGCCCTTAAATTAGGAATTCCTTTTGTTAATGGCGCACCAAATTTAACTGTCGATATTCCTGCTTTAATAGAATTATCTAAGCAAACTAAAACACCAATAGCTGGAAAAGATTTTAAAACAGGGCAAACATTAATGAAAACGATAGTTGCACCGGGTTTGCATGCAAGAGCTTTAGGTGTGAGTGGATGGTTTTCTACAAATATTTTAGGTAATAGAGATGGGAAAGTTTTGGATGATCCTGAAAATTTCAAAACGAAAGAGGTTTCAAAACTAAGCGTATTAGATGAAATCTTTCAACCTGAATCAAATCCGATTTTGTATGGAGAAATGTATCATAAAGTAAGAATAAATTACTACCCGCCTAGAGGTGACAATAAAGAAAGTTGGGACAACATTGATATTTTCGGATGGATGGGATATCCTATGCAAATTAAAATTAATTTCTTATGCAGAGATTCAATTTTAGCCGCACCAATTGTTTTAGATCTTGCTTTGTTTATGGATTTGGCTAAACGTGCCGGAATGGATGGTATTCAAGAATGGCTTTCATTTTATTTAAAATCACCTCAAACTGCTGAAGGTTTAAAGCCTGAACATGATGTTTTTAAACAATTAATCAAGTTGCAAAATACTTTAAGACACATGATGGGAGAAGACTTAATTACGCATTTGGGTTTAGATTACTATCAGGAGTTAGTTGAATCAATGTAAATGACTTTGTATAAAATAATAGCATCATTTTTTGGAATTGGTTTTATAAAAAAGGGAGCCGGAACAGTTGCCTCGTTAATAACGTGTGGTTTTATTTATTTGTATGTAACCTTCCATTTACATTCAAATATCCGGTTCCTATTTTTAAATCTTATACTCTTTGTAATTGGGGTAATCGTTTCAAATAAAGCTGAAAGAAGTTGGGGGAAGGATAGCAATAAAATAGTCATTGATGAAGTACTAGGAATGACTGTTTCTTTGCTCTTTCTCCCAATCAATTTTATAACAATTGTAATTGCATTTGTATTGTTCAGATTTTTTGACATTCTAAAGCCGTTAGGGATTAGAAAAACAGAAAAGCTTATAAATGGTTGGGGTGTTATGGTTGATGACTTAGTTGCCGGAATTTATAGCAATATTATCATTCAAATTTTGATTATTACAAATATTATTAAATGAAAATATTTTTGCGAACTCAACTATCTTCCTTGGGCGCAACTATGGTTGACTTCGGGTTTACAGTCACTTTAGTTGAGTTAGCAAAATGTAATTATTTAATGGCAACAAGTATTGGTGCCATTGCCGGAGCGACAACAAATTTTATGATAAATAAATATTGGTCATTTAAAATGAAAGACAATAAAGATTTGAAAAAGCAGGGAGTAAAATATTTATTAGTATGGATTGGAAGCATCTTCTTAAATGTTTTCGGAAGTGCTTCAATACTAAAGATTCTCAATTTACCGTATTTAGTTTCCAAAATTATCGCTTCGCTAATTGTTGGAATTGGGTTTAATTATACACTACAAAAAAAATATGTTTTTGTTACTTCAGAAAAACCACATACTCGTTAGTCTTCTGTTTTTAATGTTGTGTGGGAAAACTTTGTTTTCTCAAAACACAATCATTTCAGGTACTGTAACTGATGCGAAAACATCAGAACCCCTCTCTTTTGCCACTGTCTTTTTTGATGAATCAAGTATTGGAACAACAACTGATGCTAGAGGCTATTATAAAATACAATCAGATAAAAATTACACTAAATTAAAAGTATTGTCTTTAGGCTATAAGCCAATGAGTAAAGAGGTCGTTTTGGGAAAAGAACAATCAATCAATTTTAAACTTCAACCAGAAGCAAAACAATTAGATGAAGTCACAGTTAAGGGGCAAAAATCAAAATATCGAAATAAAGATAATCCGGCAGTGGAATTAATCAGGAAAGTTATTGATCACAAATCTGAAAATAGAAAGGAGGGCTTTGATTATTATGAATATGAAAAATATGAAAAAGTCCAATTTGCCTTAAGTAATGTTACCGATAAATTTAAAAACAGAAAAGCATTTAAAAAATTTCAATTTGTTTTTGAAAATTTAGATACAACAAAACTGGAAGGGAAGCCTGTGCTGCCTGTTTATTTAAAGGAATCGCTTTCGAACGTATGGTATAGAAAATCGCCAAAAACAACTAAAGAAATTGTGAAGGCTAATAAAACAGTCGCTTTTGAGGGGTATGTAGATAATCAAGGTATAGATGCTTATATGAAGTATTTGTATCAGGATATTAATATTTACGATAATAACATTACCCTTTTAACCAATCAATTTATAAGCCCTATTGCCAATCTTTCACCTACTTTTTATAAATTTTTTATTGTTGATACAATTACTGAAAATAATAACAAATTTATCCGACTCGCCTTTGTGCCAAGAAATCATTCAGATTTTTTATTTCAAGGACACATGCTAATAACTCTCGATAGTAGTTATGCTGTTGCCAATATTGATATGAGTGTAAATAAGGACATAAACCTTAATTGGGTAAAGGAGTTAAAAATTGTACAAAATTTTGAAAAAAATGGAGAACAAGGATATACGGTTGTAAACGAGGAATTGTCGGCAGATTTTGGATTAACCAAAGGGAAAATGGGAATCTTTGGCCAACGAATCGTGTCGTATAGAGATTTCATTATTAATAAGCCAAGACCTGAGCAAGACTATAGAGGTGATCTAATCGTAATAAGTGATAGCGCAAGTCTTTTGACTGATGAATATTGGATAAAAAATCGTCACACACAATTATCTAAATCAGAAAAAGGTGTTTATGCAACTATTGATAGTGTAAAGAAAATCCCTGCGTTTAAAAGATCAATGGATGTTTTAGTTTTACTTTTTGCGGGCTATAAAACTATCACACCCTATTTTGATATGGGCCCCTTGAGTACATTTTATAGTTTTAACCCTGTAGAAGGCTTTAGATTAAGGTTTGGAGGGAGAACGACAAATTCTTTCAGTAAGAAAATTGTGTTAGAGGGATACGGAGCATATGGATTTAAAGATGAGAAATGGAAATATTATCTTGGTACAACCTATTCGTTAACAAAACGAAGTATATATGAATTTCCGGTAAAATCATTGAAAGCTAGTTATCAAAGAGAAACCAAAATTCCCGGACAAGAGTTACAGTTTATTCAAGAAGATAACATCTTACTATCTTTTAAGCGAGGTACAAATGACAAATGGCTTTATAATGACATTTACCAACTAGAATATTTAAATGAGTTTAAAAATCATTTTTCATTTACATTAGGCTATAAAAATTGGACTCAGAAAGCGGCTGGAGGATTGCACTATAATTATACAGATTACTTAAAGGACTCCTTTGATATTAAAAACATCCAAACCTCTGAGGTACTATTGACTCTAAGATGGGCTCCAAATGAAAAATTTTATCAAGGTAAAACTTATAGAATACCTATTTCATTTAAAAACCCAATTTTCACATTACGTTATGCGCAAGGAGTTAAAGGTCTTCTTGGAGGGCAGTATGACTATCAAAATATTACTTTAAATATATATAAACGATTTTATCTATCTCAATTAGGTTATACCGATGTTGTTTTGGAAGGAGGAAAAATTTATGGGACAGTTCCTTTCCCTCTATTAAGTATTCATAGAGCAAATCAAACTTATGCATATCAACTTCAGTCATATAACTTAATGAATTTTCTTGAGTTCGTAAGTGACCAGTATGCAAGTATAAATATAGACCATTCTTTTAATGGATTCTTCTTTAATAAAATCCCATTGTTTAAAAAACTAAAATGGCGTGAAGCTGTGACCTTAAAAGTTTTGTATGGTAGCATAAATTCGAATAACAATCCAGCTAATAATTCACAACTTTTAAGATTTCCGGTCACTTCAGAAGGAGTTCCTATAACCTATAGTTTATCTGAAAAGCCATATATAGAGGGTAGTGTGGCAATTGCAAATATTTTTAAGTTTTTTAGAGTGGATTTAGTAAAACGTTTTACATATCTCGATCATCCTAATATTTCACAGTTGGGAATTAGAGTAAGATTCAAATTTGATTTTTAAAAAATATTAGTAGCAATGAATTCAAAAAGCAAAACAAGCAACAAAACTATTAGAGATAAATTACAAAACTCAATTTATTTAGTTATTAATCCGTTTGTAAAATTTTTAATTAAAATTGGATTTACCCCAAATACAGTTACAATAATTGGTTTTTTATTAAATATTGGTGTAGCAATTATTTTTATTGTAGGGGCTGAAGAAGGAAATAGAGGCGATTTGTCTTACATTGGATGGGGCGGTGGATTAATTTTATTCGCAGGATTGTTTGATATGCTCGATGGGCAGGTAGCAAGGTTAGGTAATATGTCGACAAAGTTTGGGGCATTTTTCGATTCGGTACTGGATAGATATAGTGAATTGGTTATGTTTTTAGGTATTTGCTATTATTTAGTGGCACATCATTATTTCCTAAGTTCATTATTTGCTTTCATTGCATTAATAGGATCTATGATGGTAAGCTATACAAGAGCAAGAGCAGAAGGGCTTGGAATTGAGTGTAAAGGAGGTTTAATGCAAAGACCTGAGCGCATAGTAACAATTGGATTATCCGCATTGTTATGCGGAATAATTTCTTCTTTTATTGGCGGGGACTATAAATTATTTATTTCAGGAATATCTATACATGTTTTTGAAAGTATCTCAATATTTACAATTCCCATAACTATTGTGGCTGTTTTATCGAATATAACGGCTACAAAAAGATTATTGGACTGTAAAAAGGCATTAGAAAAATTATAAACATATAAAAAATGATTGCGTTAAAAAAAACAGATAAAATTTTGGTGTTTACAATACTAATATCTTCCTGTCTGAATTTTTCCTGTAATAAACAGTATGTATGCGTATGTTCAGTATTAAAAAGTGGTAACAATACAAATGTGGATAGTGTAAAAACTACCAAATTAGGAAGTAAAGGATACGATAAAACGTGCCAATCTTATAACTCTGATAGCTTAACAAATTGTCATTTAAAATAATAACATCAACTATGCGATTTTTTAATGCAAAATATATAGTAGTATTTCTATTGCCATTGCTTTTTTTACTGAATGCATCTTTAGTTAATTCCTCTATGCCCGTTGTTTTGAAGAGCATTAAGCAAGTGAATCCACAAGACACATTTCCTACCCCACCGTTCAATAAAAATATGCTTTTCTATATACAGCGAACTCATAATATCAATACAATTGTTTATGAAGTAAACTATAATAAAGATAGTACCATTAACGAAAAAGATCCTGTTAAGATTTATTGGATTCGTTACGCTGACAATGGCGAAATATTACCATTATCAGGTATACAAAAGAGTTTTGCGTACGGTGTTAACGTGAGTGCTTTCGATAAAGAAAAAAAATGGTTTAAATTAAATATCGTTTCATATAAAAAAACAGACATTTATTTAATGAATACAAAAGGAAGTAGGTATCACGCATTCGTAAAAATAAACGACAAAATATCTCTTTTAAAGAAGATTTTTTTTAAAACCGATGGTGGTTCTTTTTGGAGCCCTAATGTGGTATATGTTGAGTTAACAGGAAATGATATTACAACGGGAAAGATAGTTTCGGAAAGATTTAAACCATGATAAAAATATGATAAAAATTAACAAAGTTCCGCTGAGAAACATACTAATTGTAACATCAATAACATTAAGTTATTTGCTTCTTTCATTCATTTTAATTGGATTTAAAACGGATCAGTTATTTCTGGCTGGATTATTTAATTTCATGTATTACTTTTCAGTAAGTACCCGAAAATTCATATTAGGCTTTTCCATATTTATTGTGTTTTGGATAATTTTCGATAGTATGAAGGCGTTCCCTAATTATCAATTTAATACAATTCATATTAAGGATTTATATTTAAAAGAAAAGTCCATTTTTGGAATTTCCGATAATAATACCATACTAACCCCAAATGAATTCGCGCAAAAACATTCAAAAACTTTTTTAGATATAGCGTCCGGCTTATTTTATATTAATTGGATGCCAATACCACTTATTTTTGCTTTTTACTTATTTCGCAAAAATAAGACACAATTTCTTAAATTTTCATTAGCCTTTTTATTTGTTAATATAATCGGCTTTGTAGTATATTATATTTTTCCTGCTGCGCCACCTTGGTATGTGCAAAAATACGGATTTGATGTTCATTTTAATACTCCAGGAAACACTGCCGGACTATCGAGATTTGATAATTACTTTGGAATAAATATGTTCGGGGCTTTATATTCTAAAAGCTCAAATGTTTTTGCCGCAATGCCCTCGCTTCATTCAGCTTATCCAGTTGTAGTTCTCTTTTTTGGTTTAAAAAATAAAATGGGTATTATCAATTATTTCTTTGCTTTTTTTATGATCGGAATATGGTTTTCTGCGATTTATTCCGGACATCATTATACGTTGGATGTATTAATGGGAATTACATGTGCCATTACGGGTTTAATTATTTTCAATTATGCCATAATAAAAAATTCTTATATGAGAAAATTTTTGTTTAGCTACGAAAGTGTAATAAGCTAAAGAAACTTTTGCAGAATTAATTATAAAATAAATAAAAATGAAAAAACATGAAGCAAATAAATTGATAGTAAAGGGTAATTACCTTTTAAATAAGACAATTTTATTAAAGAATCCACATTCAAAAAATCCAATGCAGGAAATTCCTTTTGTTGTTAAAAGTTTTGGAGCCGCTAAAGTCTATTTTGAAACAAATATTGAAAGGGCATGGTATGAAATTTGGGCGAATTTGGAAGATTCGCAAACTGGAAGGATTTATAAAATGAATTTAGATAAACTAATCCGCATTTTCCCTGCTAAGATTTTTTTAAACATATTGTGATTTGTGAACGACCACTGTAAAGCGCTTCTTTTAGAATTAGAAGAACAATTAAAATATATTGCACTTGAAACTGATAATCCGCTTTCAAGTGCTGAGTTGTCATTTCAAGTTGTCCAGAATAATTTAAAAAACTTAAAACAATTTATCGTAAAATATAAATTCAAAAGCATAGCGGAAGAAATATTTTTTTTTAAAGAGTTAAAGCCAACATTTTGCAGTAAATTATTTTACCATATCTCGATTTATAACATTGAAACGAGAAACCCTAGTGGCGAATATAAGGTTATAAAAAAATACCTCCAAAAAGAGCTTGATAAATTAAAGCACTATTTTGATAACAAACCGGTAATTGTGCTTTACTATGGACTAAAGAAAAAGGTAGGTTTAATAAATTCATTTTTCTTCCTATTTATGATTGAGATATGGTTCTCAGCGATATATGCTGGTCATCAGTATGTCCAAGATGTCATGGCAGGGCATTTTGTGCAATAATTTGATTATTTATTTTTCAAAAGTACCTACTTAAACGCCCTTGGTTTAAAAGTTTATTTCTTAAATATAAATATTTGATATCAACATAAAGATTAAACTGGTTCTATTCACACACTTTTTACCGTAAAATACGATAACAGCCCTTATTTCTGACCAACCCTAAACACCTTGTAGAAGTGGCTTATCTCCCGTAAATCGGATAAAAATCGCTGAATTTGGACTTCTTTAAGTTCTTCGGGGTTTCTGTTGGTAATTTGGTTCGAACAGGGTAAATTTGAGCCCGCCAATAATGCAAAAGTAACCCCGCACATGCGGGGTTTTTTGTTTTTTTTGAGTAAACAAAAAAACAAAAAAATACCCTAAAGGTTGCTTCGATCTGCTGCAAACATCATTTGGGATCAATGAACACGGCCAGTTAGTGTAAACCATTAAAAAGACACATTTTTTATCTCTACAAAGAACTTTTTTTAAAGCTAAATAATATAACAAAAATCGGATCGCCGCCTTTATAAATGGTTTAATATTATTGGTAAATGGATGAATTTAGACTTGATTTTTTAAATGTCTACTTTTGTAGTTCAGTTTGGTTATGATCTTTACAATAAGACATCTTTTTTTATTTATTTTTTGTTTTAATGCAGTCTGCAACGTAACTGCTCAGGATTGTGATTGCAAAGATCTTGATAAGTATAAACAGGCATTTAACCGCCAATCCAAAATTTTTAGCTTCGATTCAATAAATAATACGCTAAAAAATGTTGATTTAAATGGGGCATTGGCATGTAAAGCTCTTTACAATAATCTATCTGCAAATTTGGCCTATAAATTATCTAATTATAAAGCAGCAAAGAGTTTCTTGGCTAAGGAAAATAAAATATTAAGATCACAAAAATGCCCGGAAACAAAATATATTGATAATTATTATTTAACCGGATTATTAAATTCTGATCAAGATCAGCATGATAGCGCTGCAACCTATCTTTTAAAGACTTTAAAACTAGCCGAAGAGAGTGGTTATAACGAGATCATCCCTAAAATATATCATAGCTTAGCGGGTGTTTTTGCAAAGCTGGGAGAATTAGACCGATCATTAGATCTAATACAAAAAGCAATCGCGATCAACAAACGCAGCGACAATTTTTACTTATTGGCTAATAATTATTCAACGCTTTCTTCCGTTTTTGTAGTGATGTCTGTTCGCAGTAAAATAAAAGCTGATTTTAGTGATAGTTCGTTCTATGCGCAAGAATTAGGATTTAAATATGCAAGGCAAAGTTCAAACGTGGACGCTTTACTTTCTCTTTATTATAAACGCGCAACGCTACTTACGAGGACAAAAGATTTTAAAAATGCAGAAAAATATCTCGATAGCAGCATCTCTCTTTCCATACCGAAAGCACACGTAAAAAATTTGTGCGGAGCCTATTCTCATAAAGCTTTTTTGTTCTCGCAATTAAGAAATTATGATAAAGCCATTCAGTTCAATGATTCATCGTTAAAATATGCCCGAATCTTAGGCGCAACATCTTCGATAATTGGGATATATAAATTTGCTTATGAAAATTACAGTAAAAGCGGGGATTTTAAAAATGCGCTGCGAGCGCATGAGCAAATGATGAGTTATTCTGATAGCCTTAACCTTATCGAAAAAACCAAAGCAATAACTGAGTTGGAGAAAAAATACGATCAGGTAAAGAACGAGAAGACCATTAATGAATTAAATCAGCAAACGGAAATTGATAAACTAAGAATACGTTCTTTATTTGCCTTTGGAACAATTACATTATTGATCATTGTTGTAATAATTTTTTTTTACAGACAATCAATCGTAAAAAATAAATTAAAAACGATCGAAACAGAACAACGTCTTAATCGCGCAAGAATGAATCCGCATTTTTTCTTTAATGCACTGGCGTCACTTCAAAATCTATCTTTATCCGAAAACAAAAAGGAATTCGTTCCAATCTTCATTTCTAAATTCTCGAGGATCATGCGCCAGTCTCTAGAAAGTACTTTTAATGAACTGGACACAATTGAAAATGAAATTGCTTTTTTAACTGACTATTTGGAATTGCAAAAACTATTATCTGAGAACCGATTTAATTATAATTTTAAGGTAGATGATGCGATCGAATCAAGCGAACTATTGATACCCGGTATGATCCTGCAACCGTTTATTGAAAATTCTATTGAACATGGATTTAAAACTATTTCTTACGAGGGGCTTATTGAATTGAGTTTTGTTCTTTCGGGAGATTCACTAAAAATTACTATAACTGACAATGGCGGCGGAATTAAGAAGGTTGAAAAAAATAAAAACTATCCCTCAAGGGCAACGCAAATAATTAAAGACCGTTTATTTTTGTTGAACAAAACTTATAAAACAAATGCTACATTTGTATTAACTAATTCAGATAGCGATAAAGGAATTGTTGTTGAAATTAGTTTACCAATTATTTACAAATAGTGAAGGTCTTAATAATAGATAACGATTCATCGATCCGTGAAGGATTAGTTGCATTATTACGAAAACTATGTCCAAATGTAAAAGAGATCAATGAGGCAAAAGGCGTTGCTTCAGGCATTGAGGCAATAAATACGTTACTTCCTGAATTGGTCTTTCTGGATGTTGAAATGGATGATGGAACTGGATTTGATCTTGTTCAGCAATTAGGTAACTACAACTTTCAATTGGTTTTTATAACAGCTCATAACAAATATGCTGTAAATGCGTTTAAATTAAGCGCTATTGATTTTCTTTTGAAGCCGGTCGATCCTCTGGAATTGGTGGTAAGTGTAAATAAGGCAAGTGCGCAATTAAAAAATAAGGATCTGGCGAGTAGAATTAAATTATTGGAAGAGAGTTTGCAAGATCACAACACAGCCAAAGGACAAGATAAAAAAATTGCTTTAAATGACGGCAACGTTATTCATTACATTAAAGTAAGTGATATAATTTATTGTAAGGCTGATGGATCTTATACCTTATTTTACCTTTTTGGCGCAAGAAAAATAATGGTAAGTAAGCTTTTAAAAGAATACGAAGATCTGCTTAACGATTTTGGTTTCTTACGAACCCATCATTCTTATCTTATTAACATTAAAAAAATAACCAAATTCGACAAAGCTGATGGTGGGCAATTAATTCTCGAAGAAGGTCATTCAGTGCCTGTTTCTGCACGAAAAAAAGAACAAGTACTAGAGATACTTTCGAGAGTATAACTTTTTCTGTTGTGAATAACTGTGTTTTTAATAAAAAAAATTTCAGGTTGTGTAAAATTTTTTTATTTACATTTTCTTTGCATTTCTCTTCGGTAGGTCAAAAAAAAATACAGTTCGAGATCCTTTATGGCACTTACACTAATGACCACTACAATCGTAAATTTTACGCAGCAGAAAGAAAGTGGATCGTTAAAAGAGAAACGTTGATCTATTTTATCGATGCGCATGATACGAGATATTCAGATACAATAAAACTGAAAAGTAGAGATATTGATTCGATAATAAAATGTATTAAAGATAATGAACTAACTACATCAATAATAAAAGATCTAAGTAAAGGTTATCTTGATAAATACGAGTGGACAGCAAATATTAGTGGGCAGATCAGCTTAAACGGTCAAAACGCCACATTCAGTATTAAAACCAATAGTTCATCTGTATTTGAAGAAGATAAAGATGTGTTACGGTTAAAAAAATTAGAGGAGACGCTCTACAAGATCGTTGAAGTCAAAAAAACGGAGAAAGAAAATTAACGGATATAGCTCGCAAAATACACTTATTGCTTTTTAAGGCACACTTATCGGTAATGCGATTACTCGGGTAAACTTGAGCAAATTTGCAGGCAGTTTATAAATAATTTCGAAGATATAAATCTATATCTTAT
The DNA here is from genome assembly GCA_016787785.1 of Bacteroidia bacterium. Classification (GTDB taxonomy): domain Bacteria; phylum Bacteroidota; class Bacteroidia; order B-17B0; family Aurantibacillaceae; genus Aurantibacillus. The sequence goes on from JAEUTO010000010.1 coordinate 109,460, forward strand.
GAAAATTAATTACAGCAAAATTTTAGCTACAGCTATTGTATTTCGATTTTTTTCTGCAAATGCAGAAGAGATCACGCCAAAACAATCTATTTCCTTCAAAGAAAACAAGGGGCAGGTCTGTGATCAAAATTACAACCCGAGGCCAGACGTCTTATTTAGCGGAATCGCTAACGGATTGAATTTTCATTTAACGAATCACGGTTTAAGTTACCAGGTACAGAATGTAATTAAGTGGAGAGATATGCAGGTAGAAGGCTCGAAGGAAAAAATTAAAAGCCCTGAAATAACTTCAATTTATAGAGTTGATATTAGTTGGCTAAATTCAAATCCAAATACAGTTATCGAAAAAAGCGATCAACTGGATGGAAAGGATAATTATTACTTGCAGCAATGTCCTAACGGCGCACTTAACGTAAGATCTTTTGGCGAAATCAAGTACAAAGATATTTATAATGGTATTGACCTGAAATGGTATTCGAAAAACAGCGAACTGGAATATGATTTTATAGTAAAGCCATTTGCAGATTATTCTCAAATTCAGTTTGAAATAAAAGGTGCACAAAGATTATCAATAAACAATAGAGGGGAATTGATCATTGAAACACCTTTTGGTGAAATTGTTGAAAAAGCTCCTAAAACATACCAGGGAAATAAAATTATACCCTCACAATGGAAACTCAATGGTAATAAATTGTGTTTTGTTTTAGGCGACTACAATAAAAGTATGCCTGTCACTATAGATCCTGCAGTTAGGGTTTGGGGAACCTATTATGGGGGGTCTTTAAATGAGTTTGGACGTGGTTGTAAAAATGACGCAAGCGGTAATGTTTATCTTTCAGGTTATAGCGCAAGCGCTACAACTACTTTAATAGCAACTGTTGGAAGCTTTCAATCAACTTATGCTGGTGGTGCCTTTGATTCATATCTTGCAAAATTTAATTCTACGGGTGTTAGGCAATGGGGAACTTATTTTGGTGGAGCATCAGATGATTTTGGTCTGGGATTAACAGTTGATGGAACTAATAGTTATATAACAGGTTACTCTAACAGCACTGCAACAGTTCTAGCAACTGCAGCGGCACATCAAACAGTTAATGCGGGTGGCCACGACGCGTTTTTAGCAAAATTTGATCAAAATGGTGTTAGACTTTGGTCTACATTTTATGGTGGCGGGTCAACCGATGTTGGTTTTGCTTGTACAAAAGATGCAAGCGGTAATGTTTATATTGCTGGATATACATCATCCGCAAGCGGTCTTTCATCGGCGGGAGCGCATCAAGTTGCAAACGGTGGCGGCGGTAACGATGCCTTTCTTGCAAAATTTAATAGTGCCGGGGTAAGACAATGGGGTACGTTTTATGGCGGTGGAAGTATTGATTTTGGTTATACCTGCGCCGTTGACGCAACCGGTAGAGTTTATTTAGCCGGCCGAGTTGGTGGCGGTGCTGCTGCAGGAGCAATTTCTACACCCGGAAGTCATCAGGTAAACTGGGGAGGCAGCGCGGCATTCTATGACGCTTATTTGGTGCAATTTAATAGCGCTGGTGTACGCCAATGGGGTACATACTATGGTGGAGGTCAGGAAGATGTTGCACATTCATGTATTACAGACGCAGCAGGCGATGTATATATGTTTGGAGAATCAAGTTCTGCGGGCGGAACAGTAATTGCTACTGCTTCATCACAGCAAGCTACGCTTGCAGGAGTCTCAGATGCTTTTTTAGTAAAATTTAATCCAGCCGGCGTTCGTCAATGGGGCACTTTTTATGGAGGTACAGGTGATGAGTATGGTAACGAATGTGTTTTGAATACGAATGGAAATATTTTAGTTGTTGGAACAACCGGTAGTACAAATGGAATTGCAATAAATATGCCTCATCAATCTATTTCAGGAGGAGGAGCCTATGATGCATTTATCGCAAATTATAATAGTACTACGGGCGCTTTAGACTGGGGAACTTATTATGGCGGTGCAGGAAATGATTATGGTATGTCTTGCAGTAGTTTTAATAGTTCTTTTATTTACATAGCTGGTTACACCGATGGAAGTAGCACGGGCACAACTATAGCCACCGCTGCGAGTCAACAAAGTGTCGCATCGGGTGCCAATGATGGTTTTTTAGTACATTTATTCGACTGCCCTAATATTACCGGTTCTGTTGTTGGAACTACTACTATTTGCACCGGGCAAACAACTACATTAACTTATAACGGTACGGGGTTTACCACATATACCTGGATGCCGGGAAATATAAACACTTCGACTATCAGTCTCACACCATTTGCTTCTTCTAATTATACAGTTAGTGCTAGCACAGCAACTGCTGCTTGTAAAAATTATTCAACAGCATTTAGTGTGATAGTTAATTTAACACCGGTAATAAGTATCAGCCCTAGCTCTGCTACCGTTTGCTCCGGCAGCTCAAAAACGCTAACGGCTTTTGGTGCAACAACGTTTACGTGGAGTAATGCATCAACAACGGCGTCAACGGTTGTAAGCCCAACTACTCAAACAACCTACACCGTAAACGGAACCAGTGTAGGTTGCATCGGTACAAAAACTATAGCCATTGCGGTAACACCGTTACCAACATTAACTGTAACTGCTGGTTCAGCTAGTTTATGTTCCGGCGAAACAACAACTTTAACAGTAGCTGGCGCAACTACTTATACCTGGGACAATGCTGCTACCACAACTACTATTTTGGTAACACCTTCTGTAAGTACTACTTATTCAGTTGTTGGCACAGCTTCATTATGTTCTTCTACAGAAACAATTGTAGTTGGTGTTACACCAACACCAACGCTAAATGTTAGTTCTTCCGCTAGCGCAATTTGTACCGGAGGCTCTGCAACCTTAACTGCTAACGGCGCAAGCACTTATTCGTGGATCTCAATTTCCACGGGTTCAAACATCACCGTTTCACCAACCGTTGCAACAACATATACTGCCATTGGTTATAACGCTTCGTGTTCTGATACAACAACATTAAATATTGGTATTTCAACAAGTATCACAGTAAATGCAGTCGCAAATCCTACTTCTATTTGCACCGGCGAAAATGCAACTATTACTGCAAGCGGCGCTTCAACCTATACATGGAACAGCGGAGCAAATTCAATCGCAATAGTTGTTTCGCCAACGCTGGCGGCATCTACTATTTATACTGTTAATGGTGAAAGTGGTTCTTGTGCCGGTAGTAGCACAGTTGCCTTAGTTGTAAATGCCTGTGTTGGAATAAAAGAAATAGAAGGTCTAAACAGTATCATTACTGTTTTTCCAAATCCTACCAATGGTATTATAATAATCGAAACCGAAGATATTTCTTATTTAAAGATCACGAATGTACTCGGTCAGACCATTAGTGAAAGTAAATTAGAAAAAGGAACAAATACCATTACTTTGAACGAAGTAGCAAGTGGTGTATATTATTTTACTTTTAAACAAGGCGAAATAAAAACCACTAAAAAGATCGTTAAAAATTGATCTACAAACTGTGCCGTAAAATAAGATATAGATTGTATGGCGCTTTTAAGAAGGGATATTAGAAATAGTATCCCTTTTTTACACTTATTGTCTTTTCAGACACACTTACAAGGAAATTAATTGCTCTAGCAAATTGCAGGCAAACACTACTACTAATAATAAATAATTTAGTTGATATAAATCTATGTCTTATGAAAAAAATAAATATACTTTTTAGCGCCGTTTTAATTCTTTTAAAACTCAATAGCAATGGTCAAGCTATATATGATTGGGCCTTAAAATTTGGAGGTACTCCTATGGGCACTAGTGCTGATGAAGGACGCACAGTTAAAACCGATAACAGCGGCAATGTGTATATTGCCGGTTCTTTTTTTGGCACTGCCGATTTTGATCCGGGGCCTGGAACGCAAACGGTAACATCTGCAGGTTCAGGAGATGGCTATATTGCAAAGTATGATGCCAGCGGTAATTTTTTAGCTGTATATACATTTACAAACAATTTAGATTGTAAAGTGTATTCGATCGACATTGACAATGCCGGAAACATTGTAGCCACAGGAAATTTTCAGGGTACAGTTGATTTTGATCCCACCGCTGGATTTTATGGGCTAAGCAGTCCTAGTGCATATGATTTTTTTGTTTTAAAATTAAACTCAAATGGTACGTTTGCATGGGCCGTTAAAATTGGTGCCTCCGGCGTATCGGATTATGGATATAGTATTGATGCAGATTTTAATAATGATATTTTAGTAACCGGTAGTTTTCTTGGGAACACCGATTTTAATCCGGGTGCAGGTACTAACAATTTGCTTTCAACGAGTGGCGGTGATGCTTTCGTTTTAAAGCTAACATCGGCAGGGGTTTACGCATGGGCTTTCAATATTGGAAATGGAACAAATTCTGTAGACTGCGGAAACGCCATTCGCTCTGATGCCAGCGGTAATGTTTATTTGGGAGGATATTTTCAAGGTATTTGTGATTTCGATCCTTCTGTAGCAAACTATACTTTGGCAACAACGGGTATACAAAATGGTTTTATGGCGAAATATAGTGCGCTGGGAAATTTTATCTGGGCAAAACAATATGATGGCACAGGTATTAGCAGCATAAATGATTTAAGTATAAACGCTGGCGGAGACGTCTATAGCGTTGGATCATTTACAGGAGCAATCGATGCCGATGCGGGACCAGCTACTTATGTTATTAATTCAATTAGTGCTCTAAACGATATTTTTATTTTAAGAAGTGACGGTTTGGGCAATTTCGTTTGGGCAGATAAAGTTGGCGGTGCTGGCGATGATGCTCCAAACACAATTTCTACAGACGCAACTGGGCTTTATTACGGCGGTTATTTTACTGGTACTGTTGATTTTGATCCAAGCACTGTAAACACGCACACACTTACATCAGCCGGCTACAAAGATTTTTTTGTTTCAAAGTTAGATCAAAATGGTAACCATTCATTTTCTTACGGAAGCGGAAATCTTGGTGGGGACGAAAAAATTTATGGAATAACCACACCATCTGTAAATTTAATTTACCTGTCCGGAACATTTTATGGCACCGTTGATTTTAACCCAAATCCTTTGGTAATTAATACGCTAACATCAACCGGTGGGATGGATGCTTTTTTACTAAAACTTAAACCATGTGTAGAGACGTTGAGTCTAACGCCATTAACTACCACAATTTGTTCTGGTTCGAGTACTAGTTTAACAGCAAGCGGTTCAACAAATTTTTCATGGAGTACCGGGGCAACCAGCTCTGTAATTGTTGTAACTCCAACCAATACCACTAATTACATTGTCACTGCAAGCTTTACAACGGGATGTGTTGATACAAAAACTGCCCAGGTGCAGGTAAATCTTTGTACAAATGTTAGTGAAAATAATATTTCCCAAACCAATGCTTTAATTTATCCTAATCCGAGTAACGGCACCTTTAATTTGTTAGTTAAACAGGCTGGAACTTATAAGATAGTAAATGCTTTAGGGCAGGCTATAAAAATTATTGAAGTGAATAATTCCGACGAGCAGATTTATTTGGAAAATTTTTCAAATGGAGTTTATTATTTGATTGGCAGAGATATAATATCAAAAATTATTGTAGCAAAATAGAAGGACTATGAAAAGAAGTAAATTGATAATAATTTGGATAATTATGACAACTACAATTAATCTGTCAGCGCAAGACCCCAACTATAAAGGATCGGCCAAAATGGATGTTTCAACATTTTGGCGACAAGCTGAAATAGTAAAAAGCGGTAAGGCAACAAGTAGTACACTCTCCAATTTGGAAAAGTCTTTTGATAATATCAAAAAAAAAGACCCTTCTTATAACACTTCTTCAATGGAGGAGATCATAATAACCTGTAAAGAAAAAGTTAATAGTGATAAAAAGGCAGAAGATTCAAAAAAAGAAAAACATTTGGCAAATATGGACGCCGGTAGAAGTGAAACTCAAAACGCGTTGAAAATTAAAAAAATGTTTGATGATGTATTTGATATTTCATCATTTTCATTTAAGGATTTAGATAAAGCGCAAGCGGAGAATGATGCATATAAAAAGGAGGCGGATGATTTATTAGCAATGAAGGGAGAACGTGACGCATATATTGCCGAAATGAAAAAAGGAAACGAATATGATAGGTTTGTAGGTAAAATTAAAATTGGCTATGATCGTAATTTTGACACATTCATTGAAAAGGTAGATAAAATTATGGCACAATCTACCGGCGGTGATGACGGGAACTGGAAAAATGTGTATTATGAAATGCAAGCCGAACAAATACGTTGGGACGCGGCTCAAAAGGTTTTTCCTGATGAACCCAAATTTGCTGAAGCGTACAAAAAAATTACCGCTAGGGTAAACCAATACGGTAGCCTGGAAAAAATTGCTGGAAAGAATAAAGAAAATAGCGCTGAAAAAATAAAAAACCAAAAATTACCTAACGCGGCAATAAAAGATGCTGCGCTTGAAAAATTGTTTGTAGATGCGTTTAATAAAAAATACTCATCAGAGTACAAAGGGGCAGCAAATAAAGCAATCATGTTGCAAACCGATTGGCAAACCGAAAGAAACGAAATATCAGGGGTTGTTACTGGCCGAATAAGACAGGGTGCTATTGTTTACAAAGGCACTGATGGTAAGTGTTATTTGGTTTCAATAATGCATTTATATCAAGAATATATTGGGGGTAGTTTTCAAAATTCAAAAGCCGTTTATGCTCAATACGGCCAGGAAATGCTTTGCGAAAACGCAAAATAGTAGTAGACAATTTAAAACTATTAAGATGAAAAAAATTGTGGTAATCTTTTTTGTATCTGTAATAATTAATTTAAACGCACAAATTCAAGTAAAAATTAATGACAAACCGGTTGTTGAAAATCAAACGATTGAGGCTAAGGATATAAAAAAAATGGATATTAGTTTTTCTAATCCTCAAAAACTACAACCAAATACAGATGGTAAAGCCAGATTGTACGTGGAGTTATTAGGGTTAGATAATAAAGTTGTAGAAGGATATACAGTTGAAAAAGAGGGTGTAAACGCCATTAACTCTTTTCTGACTATGAGTAAATCTTACATCCTGTACGAAGAAGGTGGAGAGAATAAAACTTTTGGTTTTACTTATTTAGCGCCACCCACTTTAAAAGCGATGTTAGAGCAAGTAGGTACAAAAGAAACAAATAAAGTAATCAAAGTAAAAGTGTATTTAACGTTTAGGGACAAGATGGTAGATAAGTATCAGAATGTAACTTATGGCGATTATTTCGATCTTTTACCAGTATTCACTTTTAAAATAAACAATCAAAGTGTAGATGGCACAATTCAATTACTCGGAACTGATATAAAACTTTCCGCAGAAAAATTGAAGCCATTAAATTATGTAAAACAAGAAGTTGATGAAAATTATTTTTTAACAAAAGAACGTAACCCTTTATTAACAAATAGTAAAGTTGTGCGATGTAGTTTTAAATCACAGAAACACGCTCATCATACCGCCGTATTTGTTAATGTAATGGATTTGGATTCAAAAACGCAGGACGCTGTTATTAACGAATTGAAAACTCAATTTGAGACTGTATTGGTAAACGTGAGTAATTTCTGCAATAGTGATGTGGCGAAATTAGCTAAAGAAAAAATAGATCATTGGAATAAAATAATGGATTATAACGAACCTAAATTTATAGTAACCTCTTTAGATAAAAAGTATAACAAAGAATTTGATAGAGAAAAAATTATGGAGCCTATGGAAATAGGCTTGTTTAAAGGATATAAATTTTCTCAAATGGTTACAACACGAAGTTGCGATAATAGTGCTATTAATACCGCGGGACACGAAACCCTTTCACCAGAAATTGCTAAGATATTACAAGCCGCGGCAAAGTCTGAAGCTGATTCAAAAAAAGTAGAAAGAGTGCCCTATGGAACTGTTTCTGTTTACTTTATGAAGCATCCTAAAAATAGTAAAAAAGTAATTATGCTTTTTTCACACGATGATAATCATAAAGAGACTATGGAAACAGCAAAGGAGTTTAAGACATTTATAGATAGTTTTATAGGCTGTTTCAATTTTTAAAAAATAATGTTAAATTAGTAAATGAAATATTCATGGATTAATAAACAACGGTTTTAATTTTGTGAATACCTCGAAGAAAATTAACAAAGAATTTAATATTTGCGAAGCACCATCTAACGGGTCTAGAATCGACCGTGTACCAACCGTAAATTTGTATTACCGGTGTGGTCAGAGAAAGTGTTTTTTGCCATTTTTAATACTAACTCTTTTTTTGTCTTGTACAAATTCTTCAAATATCAATTCTTCAGCAAACGAAACGCGCAGTAAAACTACTCCTCAAAAAAAGAAATATAGCTTTGGCGACTGCACGCGTGGTGAGTCTGCCATTCCTTTAAATGATGGAGGTTACATAATTACCGGCTATGTACTCGATAAGATGAAAAAGGATAACTTTGATAGCCTTGTTTTTGATAAGCGAAGCGGTTTTATTTTACGAGTGGATAGCAATCTTGAGAAAAGGTGGCTTTTTGTAAATGAACAACGCTATAACAACGAAATTTCATCTGCACTCCAAATTAATGATAGTATTTTTGCATGTTTTTCAAGCATTTATAACAAAAAGGTAAAGGCCTTAAATACTGTTTCTGTTTTATTTTTTAATTTAAAAGGTAAAATTGTTGGTGAAGAAACAATTTTAGTAACAAAAAAGGAAAGCTACTTTAACAATGGCGCTATTTTAGCAAGTGATAGTAGTATTATTCTTTATGGTCAGGTTACATCCTTTGAACCTAAAGTTGATTATTATTTCGTACTCCATAAATTAAACACTCAAGGTAAAATTCTTAAAACAATTAATGTTAGCATTCCAAAACAATTGGCAAGCGAATGTTATATGCTAACTTCAAGCGATGGTAATTTGTTTTTTGCAGGCGCCTCCTGTGATTTTAAAGACATGAAACTTATTAAAATGACAACGGATTTTAAAACAATTTGGGAGAAAACCATCGCGATTGGTTTTGAGCCGTTATTAAAGGAAACAAAAACGGGTGGGGTAATTGTAACATACAAAGACATTGAAAATGGAAATGATTTTGTGACAAAAACACAGGAGTTTGATAAGGATGGTAATAGTTTGTGGGAAAACGAGCAAAATAATTTTGTCGCAAAATATATAACGCAAACAAATGATAATAGCTATATTTTATTATCTCCGGCTAGAAATGATCAAATCTCTATTTCTAAAATGTCTGCAAAAGGTATAATTCAATCGGATAAGAAGGTTCGGTTAGATTCACTTCAATATCCCTCTTATATGTATCAAACTAAAAGTGGAAAAATTTTTATAGTCGGACAAGAACTAAATGGCGCTTTTGATAGTTATGATAGGAAAATGGTATTGTTATATGCTAACGAAAATCAATAATTTTGAATATATTTATATTGTTTTTATTTAGAATATCATGAAAACTATAGTTATCTGTTTTTCTTTCTTTTATTGTATTATATTCTTAGCCGGATGTAGCGCTGATTCGAAAACGGAATTTGTTGTATTAAACGATACAGCAAAAGAAGAAAAATTTACTACCACCAAAGCTAAAATTGATACTGATACTGATAGCGTAATCGTCTTTACAAATATAGAACAAATAGAATACTGTCTTCCGCTCCCGTTAAATGAGTATATCGAAGATTTTGATAAAAGTGATGTAAAAGCAAAGCACGTTTTTAAACATAAGACAAAAAAAGACAATGAAATGGAGGTACAAGGTTTTTTTAGAGACGATGTTACTGTTTCGATAGAAGATTATTTTAAAAACACTTATCAAAACGCAGAAGAAGAGGGGAAGGTTATAACAAAAAAAGCGATAATAAAGGATAATAGTTGTTTTTACGCAAAAGGCTATTGGTCTAATTTAATATACGACATGCGTTTTATTGAAATTGTGTGGTTAAAGAAGGATGAAATGGTTAAGTTCTATTCTTCATTTGACGTGAATGATTCTTTAATTTGGGACTCAAGGCTTCAAGCTTTAATTAAATCAAGTAGCAGTTGTAACTAATTTATTACGATTTTTTCGTTTATTATTCTCGAATTGCTTTTTACAGTAACAAAATAAGTGCCCGAACTTAGTGCTTTTAAATTTAGAATTACCTCTCTTGTTTTTTCCGATACCAAATTTTCTAGTAATATTGTTCCGGTAATGTCGCTTATACTTATCGTGCTGCCTGCCTCAAAACTGGTTTCTTTAAGGTTAATCTTTAGATTTTCATCAGTTGGATTTGGGTAAATTAAAAGATCGTTGCTGTTTTTTATTTCTTTTGTTCCAACTGTACTAACACTTTGTGTAATGGTTAAGAATTGGTTGGTAGCAACATTTATTAACGTTTCAACTGTTCCGGGCATCCATTCAACCTTAACTGAATCTATTTGGGTTGCATTTCCCAAGCCAAAATGTGCACGAATATCATTCTGACTGCAATATGCATTTTGTGCTGAGATCTCACGCATTTGCCAAACCGGATTACCATTAATAATTGCTTTTACTTTTATTTTTGTGCCGATGGCGGCTTTATTTGCCTGCATTCCGATCAGGTGAATAGTTATCCAGTTATTTGAATTGCCATTATTATGATACAAAAGTTCGGGTCTATCAACATTGGCAAAACGTGTTGTTGCAACAGCAAGGTCTTCGAAACCATCGTTATCGTAGTCACCAAAAGCACAGCCATAGGCCCATGTAGAATCCATTGCAACAATATCCGTACTGTTTCTGGTAAATGAACCGTTGCCGTTATTCAAATAAAAAAAGTTTAGTTGTTTTTGAGCCGAATAAAATGCATTGGTAACAAACAGGTCAATATCACCATCGTTATCTACATCAGACCATGACGAACTAAACGAATGACCAATACTTTTTACGACCGTATCATTAAGTATTTTAGTAAAATTAAAATTGCCATCATTCCTAAAAAGCGCATTTGTAGTTCCTTCATTGGCTAAAAAAACGTCAAGGTCACCATCATTATCATAATCGCCCCAGCTGCCACTCATCGTATTTCCGAGATTATTCAGTAAAGGCCCGGTAGTTAGTTTTGTAAAAGTTCCACCACCGTCATTGCGATAGATATTTTCGTTTTGGTTAGTTTCATTTGTAACAAATAGGTCAAGGTCGCTGTCGTTATCAATATCTGTCCAGTTAACAGAACGCGATTCGTATGCATCATTAACATGTGTACCAAGTAATATTTTTGTAAACGCTGAGTTACCGCTGTTATGATATAGAAAATTCTTTTTGACGCCGGAACTGTTTGTTACATACAGATCAATTAAACCATCGTTATCATAGTCGCCCCAGGCAGCGGTTTCAGAATAACCAAAATCATTTACGGTTGGGCCCGAAGCTATTTGAGTAAAAGCCCCGCTGCCATTATTTGAATAGAGCATATTATTTGCGTTATACCAATTAACCACAAAACAATCCATATCACCATCGTTGTTTATATCGGCCCAGGTTGCACCATCAGAAGGTTTATTGTCTTTTACGATCGTATCATTTATAATTGCCGTAAAACCTCCCGTTCCATTGTTTAAATAAAGCTTGTTGTTTTGTCCGCCACTTGGTCCATTGGTGATCATACAATCCACAAAGCCATCGCTATTAATATCTACCCAATTTACTGAGCGCGAATCTCCAGGCGAGGTAACCAACGGACCTGTTGTTATTTTTGTAAAGAACTGTGCATTACAATTAATTGTAAAAAAAATCCCAACGGTAAGTATAGATGTAATTATTTTCATGATAATTTAGTTTTACTATTTTCAATATTAGCGCAAATAAAAATGCAGTAAACATTAAGTATAAGTACTTTAAGCATTTACAGCCCAACAGTAAGTTGCACACTTTCAAAACAGTTAATGGGTATAAACACTTATTTTGTATTATTTTTAATGCTGTTGGTATATTTTTTATGTATTACAGCGTATATTAATGAAATTTAAGCATGCTTAAGCAAAAAAGAATTCTGTTACACGTTGGTTTTTGGCTGATCTATTTTAGCGTGATCATTTTCAATGAGCTTTACCTTTCTTCGTCTTTCCTGGCGGATCCTTCATCAACTTGGATTACAAAAGCAATACTTAGTCAACTATTATTATTGGTAGTTAAAATTGCTGCAGTGTATTATGTTATTTATTCATTGATACCAAGATGGATAAAAGTGGGAAAAAAAATAAATCTTGCTATTGAGGGTACACTAGTTTTTTGTTTTTTTGTTTTAACCTATAGGGCCATGATGCATTTTATCATCTGGCCTTATATTTATGAAGAACCCGGCAAGATCCATGCATTATCAATGGTAGCAAGGTATTTGTATTCGTTGCTCGATATTTTGCAGGTTGTTGGAATTGCTGCGGCGGTAAAACTTTTCAGATTAAGGATAGCGGCAATAAAAAATGAAAAGCTATTGCAACAAGAGAAATTTACTTCTGAATTGTTGCACTTAAAGGCACAAATAAATCCGCATTTTCTTTTTAATTCTCTGAATAGTATTTTTTCTTTGTCCCGACTACAATCCGATAAAACACCGGATATGGTCTTAAAATTGTCTAATATTTTACGTTATATGCTTTATGAATCTGAAAAAAAGATGGCTAGCATTGAAGACGAGCTAAAAATAATTAACGATTACATTGATCTGCAGTTAATGCGTTACGGTGATAAAGTGAAAGTAATAAAGGAGATCACGATGAAAGATGCCAGTGTACAAATAACCCCTTTAATAATTCTTCCGCTTGTTGAGAATTGCTTTAAACACGGTATTAGTGGCTCCGAAGAGGTCTCAGTAATTAATTTTAAATTGAGTCTTGATAAGGATGTTCTGACGGTACAAACGAAAAATATTCTTTCTAAGGAATCTGTTGTTTTAGAAAAAAAAGAGGGGATAGGTTTGGTAAATATAAAACGGCAACTGGAATTACTTTACAGAGACTATTCTTTAAATTATTTTGAAAAAGAAAATTATTTTATTGTAGATTTAAAAATTAAACTCGCAAGTTATGCTGGATCTGAATTGTTTGATAGTAGAGGATGAGCCTTTGGCTGCAAAGATCATTGAAGATTATGCAGGCCAAATACCGGGTTTAAAATTAAAAGGCGTTTGTGGCGATATATTTTCCGCCAACGAAATACTACGTCGTGAAAATATTGATGTTATCTTTCTCGATATTAATCTTCCAAAAATAAACGGTTTAGAGTTCCTTAAAACGATCAATAACAGATACAGTGTCATCATTACAACCGCTTATCATCAATATGCTTTAGAGGGCTTTAATTTAAATGTTACAGATTATCTTTTAAAGCCTATAGAGTTTAGTCGTTTTGTACAGGCTGTAAATAAAGTGTATGCGCAACATACTCCTAAAGAAAATGTAATAAATAAAGAAGGCGCTGAACGTAAGTACTATTTTTTTGTGGCAGATAAAAAAAGACACAAGATCTTTTTTGATGAGATATTTTACGTAGAAAGTCTGAAGGATTACGTAAAGATACATTCACGGGATAGAACGGTTGTTACAAAATTTCAGATAGGAGAAATGGAACAACTTTTAAGGGACCAGAATTTTTTCAGGATACATAAATCATTTATTGTTAACCTCGATCACTTAACGGCTTTTAATGCAAATGAAGTAGAAATGGGGAAAATTAATTTACCAATTGGTCGAACCTATGCTGAGCTGTTTAAAAAGAAGATGGAGAAAGAATAACCATTTATCAGGCCAATAACTGCCATGCCTCTTTCGTGCTTATTTCGGGCTTGCCATTAATTTTTAAATATAAAAACAACTCCATTCTGTAAGTTGCCAACCATTTTATTGGGCAATTGATAATTGCGGTTCCAAGGATCATTTTTTCCTTCCAGGGTAATTCAATTTCCTTTGTTAAAAGATCTTCTTCGGAGAAGGTGTCAAAATAATTTTTTATTTCTTCCAACTGTTTATCTAATCGCGAACCAAAATCTTTTAGTGTTAACGTTTCTCTATAAGCTCTTATTTTCAAAAATTCTTCTTTTGTAAGATCGTTCACTAGGAACCAACGTAACATAGTTGCGCCAATGGTTGATAGGTATTGCATCAATTCCATGGTTGTTCTAACCTTATCGGTTGGTTTAAAACTAAGATCTTTTTCTTCAATGAGAGGAATAAGCTGTTTAATAATTTGTATTCTCTTTCGATATTTTGTAATAAGTGTTGTTTATACATAACTACTCTATTTTTTTAAACTTCCCCAAACTCCAAGAGGCAGTTTCACGCCACTTTTGGCATTTAAATATAATTCGCCTATCTCTAATTCTGATTTATGTTTTTGTGCAAATGGTTTTAATAAATTTTCGGGTACCAAGGCAGAAAAGCCAAGAGAGTAAGCGTTTAAGATCAATAAATGTTCTTTCGGATCCAAAATTTGCAGTACTCCATTTATCATTTCAGAGATATTATCTTCCAATTTCCATTTTTCACCATTTGGTCCATGCCCAAAGGCCGGAGGGTCTAAAATTATTCCCTGATAAAAATTACCGCGTCGTACTTCTTTATTTACAAATTTTAAAGCGTCATCAACTAACCAGCGAATGTTGTCGAGGTTAGAGTTCTTCATATTCTCATTTGCCCAGGTAACAACTTGTTTTATGCTATCTACGTGCGTAACATCCACTCCTGCTGCTTTCGCTGCAATAGAGGCGCCACCGGTATATGCAAAAAGGTTTAAGAACTTTGCTTTTGGCTTATTTTTTAAAAAAGAATGTATTTTATCCCAATTCACCGCTTGTTCAGGAAAAATACCTACATGCTTAAAAGAGGTTAACCCAAGTCTGAAAACAAGATTTAAAGGTGTATAATTGATGGTCCACTGATCAGGCATTTGCTTGAATTTTTTCCATTCGCCGCTGCTGGAGGACTTTGGGATAAATTTTACGTGCGCCTGTTTTTCCCAGTCGGCATTAGAGTATATTTTTGGCCAAACAGCCTGTGGTTCTGGTCTAATGGTAATATATTTACCAAAACGCTCCAGTTTTTCAAAATCACCGCAGTCTATTAATTCGTAATCAGTAAAGTTGGTAGGGCTAAGTAATTGCATTTTTGTGCTCTTTAACGAGGGTAAATTTACACAAATTAAAATTAGCACGTTAACAACTTAGGCCATTTTGGAAGTGAAATCAGCAATAATTAAAATATATTCGATAAAATTTAAATCTTCTATTTATGCAAACCAACCGATCGGCTTTAGTGACATTGATCTCCGTGTTCTTTTTTTGGGGATTTGTTGCAGCCAGTAACGATATTTTAATACCTGTTTTTAAAGAAAAACTAAATTTAGAACAATGGCAAAGTCAGCTTATTTCCGTTGCATTTTATTTGGCTTATACTGTTGGCTCCATTATTTACATTGGCATTTCAAAGCTTTACGGTGGCGATATACTGAATAAGATAGGCTACAAGAACGGGATCGCTTTGGGTTTGTGTATTTCAGCGCTTGGTACTTTATTATTTTATCCTGCCGCTCAATTGGTTTCCTTTAATTTAATGATCAGCGGTTTATTTATCGTGGCTCTTGGCTTTTCATTACAACAAACCGCGGCAAATCCTTTAGCCATTGTTATGGGCGATCCAGCCCAGGGTGCGCAGCGTTTAAGTTTGGCTGGTGGTGTAAATAATATCGGTACTACTATTGGGCCGTTGGTGGTTAGTTATGCAATTTTTGGTGCTGTAGGGAGTGGAAATAAACTGGATGATATTGGCGCTGTAAAATTCCCTTATCTGATATTGGGCGCTGCGTTTTTAATAGTTGCATTAATATTTAAATTCTCTTCTCTGCCGAATCAAATTCATGCCGACGAAAAAACCGAAACCGATAACAAACAGGTAAACAAAAAAAGTTCATTGCACTATCCGCAATTGGTTTTGGGTATGATAGCTATTTTTGTGTATGTTGGCGTGGAAGTGGCAACGGCTTCTAATTTGCCGGAGTACATGCGACAAAAAATTGGTATAGAAACAAGCGGTGCGGCGCCTTACGTTTCTTTGTTTTGGGCAAGTTTAATGATAGGCCGATGGACCAGCTCTGCCGGCGCTTTTAATGTGAAACCTAACACCAAACAACTACTTCGTTTTTTAATGCCTTATCTTGCGTTTGCCGTTTTTTTACTGGTAAATGCAATTGCAAAAAGCGATCTGACTGTTTTTTATCCTTATGCTTTTGTTATTCTTATTATGATTGCTGCCGATATTCTTAGTAAAGGTAGCCCTGCCCGACAATTGGTTATTTTCTCCGGCTGTGGCATTGCTGCCCTGTTGCTGGGCATGTGTACAACAGGATTGGTAAGCGTTTATTCGTTTATAAGTGTTGGATTATTCTGTTCAACATTATGGCCATGCATTTTTACTTTGGCAATTTCGGGGTTAGGAAAATACACAAATCAGGGCTCGAGTTATTTAATTATGATGATCATGGGTGGAGGTCTTATCAGCTGGTTGCAAGGCTGGCTGGCAGATGATAATTTATTAGGCATACAATGGAGTTACCTTGTTGGGGTAATGTGTTTCATTTATCTTGCGTTTTACGGCTGGCGGGCAGCTTCGATATTAAAAGAACAGGGCATTGATTTTGATAAGCAAAAAGCTTCTTCGCATTAATTCTTAACTATTATCCTTAAATTTACTTAATGACCGATGTAATTGATTTTTTATATTCCAGCACCATATGGATGACAATTATAATAATCGTTATTTTATTCTTGTGCGTTGGTTTTGCTTTCGCTAATCCATTTAAAAATAAAAAAGTTAATTACGCCTATAAAGGCTTCTTGTATTTTTTCGCTTTTTGTTTTATGATGAGTTTTCAGTTCTTCTATTATGGCTATACAGAAGAGTTTAAAAGTATGCGAATTGGTAAAACCACCATTTGTTTATTAGAACAGTACGAGCGCGGGGGCGAAGGCCCCTCAGAAGATGTTTGCCGTTTGCACATCATTGATAAAGCTTCCGGTAAAAGAAAAGACAGGTATTATGTTGGTAGTACGGGGCAATTAGTTGGCATGCGAAACGACACACTTTGTTATTTTAAGAATTATGACGTGGTTTTGTTTGACGCGGCCAATCTTAAAGAAATTTACGTTATAAAAAAAGATGGCTGGGGAGCTATTGCTCCCGAGCTAAGCGTTGGTATGGAAAGTGTGTACAGTAATAATGAGCAAAACAATTCAAACGCATCTTTAGTAGAGTTAAATTGTAAGAATGCAAAAAAGTACTGGTTCGATCCTTTCTCAAAAACAATGGTAAATAAAGAGCCAAAGGATGACGGTATACCCGGCTTCACAAATAAAACCTACGAACTTACAGTTAATTCTGGCGTAAATAAAAGTGTAAATTATTTAAAAGACGAGTATGCCGGCGGTAATAACTTAAAACGCATTGTGCCAGGTTACAATGCCCGAAATTTGTTTACGGTAAAAGATTCATCAACCTTTATTGATCCTTTTTTCCTTTGTATCGACACCATAAAAAAAGTTTTTATCTTCGGTCATTACACTACTACCGATCGCACGGATCTTTATATTGAATCGAAGGATTTTGATTTTATTACAAAATGGAAAAAGATCAGCAGCGAGTTTGGAAAGGATAGCTATAACACTCCAAACGTAAATATCTGGCAATACCTTGATGGAGTACTTTATTTTAACAATGGCGGTTTTATGATCGCTATGGATCCTGTAACTTCTAAAACCTTTTGGACAACACGATTATGACCGATATTCTGGATGATATATATTCCAATTTTGTGTTAATGTGTTTCATCGCATTCTCTCTGTTTTTTTTCTTTATTTTTCTTTCTACTAAGAAGCCATTTAGCAATAAAGCATTTAATAACGTTTATAAGATGTTTATGTATGTTTGCTCAGTTGGATTTTTTATAAGTATTCCAGCTTTAAATTATGGTCATGCACGCAGGCTTGAAAAGGTCTTTATTGGTAAAAGAACAATATGTGTATTTGAAGCTTCAATTCGCGCTGTAGGTAAAAGTGCCGGTAGGCCGGCTAGGATAAATATCCTTGATAAAGAATCGGGCATAAGAATGATACGGTTTAATGCAGGTCGACCAGGGCAATTAGTCGCTTTACATAATGATACCTTATGTTACATGGATGAAGATGAAGTTGTGTTATATGATGCTGCCAACCTTAAAGAAATTTACAGGATAGCAAAAGATGAATGGGGAACAATACTAGCCGAACTTAGTATAGGTATAGAAAATGTTGATATGACAAACGCAACTATAGATTATCCCGTAGAACATATTATTAAACTGGATTGTTTGAATGGAAAAAAATATTGGTTTGAGCCTTTTTCGAAAACGATAGTTAATAAAGAGCCTGAAACAATTTATATTCCCGAATTTGCAGACAGATCTTCGGAATTGATAAGAAAGTTTAGTTATAATAAGGAGCTTAAATACCTATCAACCGCAGCTACAGGTGAGGGTAATTTAGAGTCAATTGTCCCGGGATCAAATGCAATGCATCTTTTTTCAAAAGTTGATTCTACCGGATATATCTTCCCTTTTTTAATATGTATTGATACTCTAAAAAAGGTATTTGTATTTGCGCATTATACTACTACAAAAAAAGAACAGTATTATATCGAAGCAAAAGATTTTAATTATAAAACTCAATGGAAAAAAGCAAACAGGGAAATTGTTGATAGCGACAAAGACCCAAAAGTAAACATTTGCAGTTATGTTAATAACATACTTTATTTTGGTATTGGGGGACATTTATTCGCTATAGATCCTTTAACTTTTAAGATCTATTGGCAAACCCACCTGTGATTTTTTTTAATTGATAAATTGTATCTTTGAGTATGCTTAAGCCTAACTTTAAAAAATCATTTCTTATTTTATTTTCACTGTTTTCTTTTGCAAATTTTGGTCAGACTAATCTTTCCCAGTATGTTAATCCCTTTGTTGGAACAGGTGGTCATGGGCATACTTTTCCCGGCGCAGTGCTGCCTTTTGGGATGGTGCAATTAAGTCCGGATACAAGGATAGATGGTAGTTGGGATGGCTGCAGTGGTTACCATTATAGCGATAGTATTATTTACGGTTTTTCGCATACGCATTTAAGCGGAACCGGAGTAAGCGATTGGGGAGATATTTTAATTATGCCCACTGTTGGACAGCCATCTTGTGATAATAAGATATATTCTTCAAGATTTAAGCACAGCAGCGAAACAGCAGAAGCGGGGTATTACGCAGTAAGATTACAAGATGATGAAATTAAAGCAGAATTAACCGCTACAGTAAGAACAGGTATCCATCGTTACACATTTCCTAAAACAAAAGAAGCAAATATAATTTTAGATCTCTTGCACCGCGACAAAACCCTCAATTGTAATATTACTGTTATTGATAGTGTAACCATTGGTGGATTTAGAATGAGTGAAGCCTGGGCAAAGAACCAGGAAGTATATTTTGTTATGCGTTTCTCTAAACCATTTAAAAAAATGGAATTCATCCATTACAAAGCATTTAAGCCTCAACTTGTTTTTAAGAAAAAAGAAAAAGCGCAGGGCGCCTATTTTCAATTTGATGTTACTAAAGAGGAATCCTTGATGGTTAAAGTTGCTATTTCTTCTGTTAGTATGGAAGGCGCTTTAAAAAATTTAGAAGCAGAGGCAAAACACTGGGATTTTGATAAATATAGATCAGAAGCAAGAAATGTATGGAATGAACAACTTAAAAAAATTGAAGTGAATGATGATGACCCGAATAAACTCACTATTTTTTATACAGCCTTGTACCACACGTTTATTCACCCATCCTTAAATATGGATGTAGATAACCAGTACCGTGGCAGAGATGGGCAAATTCATGTTGCTAAAGGCTTTACAAATTATTCTGTTTTTTCTTTATGGGATACATATAGGGCGCTTCATCCTTTGTTTACTATTGTTGAACGCAAGCGTACCGCGGATTTTATAAATACATTTTTGGCACAGTATCAACAAAGCGGGCGTTTGCCTATGTGGGAACTATCTTCAAATGAAACAGATTGTATGATCGGCTTTCACTCAGTTTCCGTAATTGCAGATGCTCTGGCAAAAGGTATCAGCGGCTTTGATACAAGTCTTATTTATAAAGCCGTGCAAGCTGCCGCAACCTACTCTTCGTTTGGTATTCCAACTTTTAATAAAAATGGTTACCTGCAAATTGATGACGAAAGCGAGAGTGTTAGCAAGACCTTAGAATATGGTTATGATAATTGGTGCATTGCACAAATTGTAAAACAATTGAATAGGAAAGAAGATCATAAAAAATATTTAAAGTCGGCACAGGCTTATAAAAACGTATTTGATGCTTCAACTGGTTTTATGCGTCCGCGAAAGAATGGTAATTGGCTATCGCCATTTTCCGCGGGCGAGATAAATAACCATTTTACAGAAGGTAACAGTTGGCAGTATTCTTTTTATGTGCCGCACGATCTGGATGGATTAATTGCCTTACATGGCGGAAAACAAAAATTTGAGAATAAACTGGATGAATTATTTATAACCAACGAAAAATTACAAGGTAGGCAACAGGCAGACGTTACAGGTTTGATAGGGCAGTATGCGCATGGTAACGAGCCTAGTCACCATATGGCTTATCTTTATAATTTTGTTGGTAAGCCTCAAAAAGCAGTTCAACTTATTGGTCAGATAAGCGAAAATTTTTATAAAAATACACCCGATGGTTTAATCGGCAATGAAGACTGTGGACAAATGAGTGCATGGTATGTTTTTAGCGCCATGGGCATGTATCCTGTTTGTCCGGGCACAACACAGTATGTTTTAGGAACACCGTTATTAAAAAGTGTAAAAATAAATTTAGAGAATGGTAAAGTCTTTACCATTACAAATGAGCGAAAAAAAGAGGGCGTTATAAATGGTTATTCTTTAAACACCAAAAAGTACTTCTTGTCGGCCATTGAACATTCAATGATAATGAATAGCGGTAAAATGAATTTCGAATTTACTTCACCCACCGACACTACAAATAAATATGGCAAGGGAATAAATATTCCTGTTTCAAAAATGGATGCTGTTGCTATTGTGCCTGCACCAATTATAGTTTCAGGCTCACAGGTATTTAAAGAAAGAACAGAGGTAAGTATAAAAGCAATAAATACCGATGCGTCAAAAATTGTTTATACTTTAGACGGAACCGAACCTAATCAAACGTCTAAAGTATATGCAAAGCCGTTTTTTCTTGATAAGAATTGTGTGGTGAAAGCAAAAGTGTTTGGAAAGAAAGCAAATAGTGCGGTTACTGAAGCAAACTTCTTTAAATTAAAATACAATTACGATATAAAATTAATTGCCAAACCAAACCAACAATACATTGCAGACAGTGCTCAAACATTGATCGATGGTATAAATGGCGCTATCGACTGGCGTAAAGGAAATTGGCTGGGTTTTCAATATCAGGATTTTGAGTGCGAGATCGATCTTAAAACAAATAAAGAGATCGGGCAATTGAGTTTAAATTGTTTACAAGATAGCAGGTCGTGGATCTTATTTCCAACTGTAGTTTCTTTTTATACTTCCGATGATAATAAGAATTTTACTTTAGCCGATAGCGTTTCTTTTGCTGTAAAATCTGATGATTACACGGTGCAGGTACATAAGTTTGAAAAGGTTTTGGAAAAAAAGATTAACGCAAGATATTTAAAAATTGTAGCTAAAACATATGGTAAGTTGCCTGACGGCCATCCTGGAAAGGGTGATGAGGCATTTATTTTTGTGGATGAATTAGAAATTAAATAAATTTAAACGATGAAAATTTTTAAGAAGATCGTTCTTGCGCTTATTTGCATGTTGGGTTTATATGCGTGCACATTGTTCAAAAAAAGTATTTCAAAGCCTGTTATTGTTGCAATGCCGGATACATCAGTACCTGTTAAAATAAACTCCACAGCGTTCAACTCAAAATATGTAAATAGTTTGTCGCAAGAGCAAATAGCTTCCGATTTTTTAAAGAATTTTGAAAGCGAAGCAAAGATCACAAGAAATGTAACATTTAAAAATGAAGAGGCAGGAGCAGATTTTATTGTAAAAATTATTTCACTTGCTATTACCGAAAGTTCAAAAGTAGAAAAGATCTCAGATGAAAAATCACCTTACAATGGCCAAGAGATGGTTTTAAACTCGGTTGACTGCACAGCTGAAGTTGAAATTACAGACGTAAAGAAGGGCAATAAAAAATTAAGTAATTGTTATAATTCAAAAAGTCGGTCCGAAAAATTAAAGAACAACCGTGACCTTGGTGATCTGATAATGGGCTCTAATAAAGACCATACAAATTACCGCACCAAGTTACTGGCCGACGATATTTGTAATGAACTGGCCAAGGATGTTGGCAGAAGGGTTTGGGTACCTATCTCGCGTAGAATTGCAAGAGCAATCAAATAAATTTACATTACTTTAACCTCAATTCAGGGCAAAAAAGCCGGTTTCTTTTATTATCTTTGTTCTCTCTTTGTTACATGGATCTTTCAAAAAAATACTGCAATAGTTTAACGCAATATTCTCGTTTTTTAACGTGCGAAGTAACTATGGGTGATCTGAAAATGGGTGGCTTAAATCCAATACGGGTTCAAAGCATGACCACCACAGATACTATGGATACTTTAGCAACAGTTGAGCAAAGTATACGCATGATAAATGCCGGTTGCGAATTAGTGCGTATAACAGCACCGAGTATAAACGAAGCAAAGAATTTAGAAGTAATAAAAAAAGAATTGGTAGCAAGAGGTTACAATACACCTATTTGTGCCGACATACATTTTACGCCCAACGCAGCAGAGTTTGCCGCCAAAGTAATTGAAAAAGTGCGCGTAAACCCTGGCAATTATGCGGATAAGAAAAAGTTTGAGACGATAGATTATACAGATTCTGCATACGAACAAGAATTAGAAAGGATACGCAACCGCTTTACTCCCTTAGTGAAAATTTGTAAAGAGTACGGTACTGCAATGCGCATTGGCACAAACCATGGTTCTTTAAGCGATCGAATCCTAAGCCGTTATGGCGATACGCCACTAGGTATGGTAGAAAGCGCTTTAGAGTTTTTACGCATTTGCGAGGATAATAATTATTTTAATATTGTTATCTCTATGAAAGCGAGCAACACGCAGGTAATGGTGCAAGCTTACCGTTTACTGGTTGCAAAAATGATAGAGACCAACCGTAATTACCCTCTGCATTTGGGTGTTACAGAAGCAGGTGATGGTGAAGATGGAAGAATAAAATCGGCAGTAGGTATTGGTACATTGTTGGAAGACGGTTTGGGCGATACCATTAGGGTTTCTTTAACCGAAGAGCCTGAATACGAAATTCCGGTAGCTAAATTATTGGCAGAAAGATATTCGCAAAGAAAACATCACGCAAAGATAAAAGAGATCAAATTTGAATTACCATACGACCCTTTTGAATTCAATAGAAATAAAACACAAGAAAGAATAAATATTGGTGGTCATAACGTACCGCGTATCGTTGCAGATTATAGTATGAAAGCCGAAGTAACCGCTGCCCGTTTGTTTGGCGTAGGTTATAATTACTCTGTACCCTTAGATAAATGGAACCTTACAGATCTTGCAGTTGATTATTTATTTTTAGGAGATAATACAGTTGATTTTGAAATTCCGGGAACTTTGGGATTGATCTATAATTCGCAATCATGGTTAACACAAAAAAGTAAAGCGCGTTCGTATCCTTTATTTTGCGGCGAAGAATATTTTGAGGCAAAAGAAACATCAAGCGAATTAAATTTTGTTGCCGTTGATGTAACTGTTCTTACAAAAGAATTCATTCAAAAAATAAAGAACGAGAAAACGGTTTGTTTAATTATTGATTCTTTTAATGCTCACACCATGCCTGAACTAAGGCGTATGGCAATTGACCTTAAATCAAATGATTGTCAATTACCGTTTATTATAAAAAGCAATTATAGTAAATTAAGCGAAGCAGAATTCCAGTTATATAGCAGTACGGATAATGGCGGATTGCTGTTAGATGGATTTGGAGATGGTATTTGGATCAAACAAAAAGACTGTGTGAGCACACAGGTTTGCAATTCAACAGCTTTCGGAATTTTACAAGCCACGCGCAGCCGTATTAGTAAAACGGAATATATTTCTTGTCCAAGCTGCGGACGAACCTTATTTGATCTACAGGAAACTACTCAAAAAATTCGCGAACGAACCGATCATTTAAAAGGTATTAAGATCGGCATTATGGGCTGTATTGTTAATGGCCCTGGCGAAATGGCTGATGCCGACTATGGTTACGTTGGCACGGGCGTTGGAAAAATCAGTCTATACAAAGGCAAAGAAGTGGTAAAGAAAAACGTGACTTCAGAAACGGCGGTAGATGAATTGATCGGACTTATCAAAGAACATGGTGATTGGGTGGAGAAAATTAACTAGTAATGAGAGTTTTTTAAAAACTCATCTTTCGATTTAAAAAATTAGTCTTTTTTTGATAAATCAAAACAAACTTTTAAAGAAAACTATGGATAAAGAAAAAAGCTTATTAATTTCATTTAAAATTTTAGTATGAAAAAGATAGCCTTATTTTTTAGTTTATTAATATCCGGAACTTTTTTTGCGCAGGCAGATAAAGAAGGATGTAAAGATCATGAATTGATCCCGAACCGTTTGCCGGGATATTATATCAGCGAGTGCGAAAAGAATGATTTCTCTGCACATACTGTTCCCATTGCTGGTAAGCCTGAAAAGAATATTGAAGGAAAGAAAACTGTTTTGCAGTATAAGTTAAAAGATGGTGGAAAAGGAGTGAGTGAAACCTTTGTGAGAAAAAATTACATAGAAGCCTTTAAAAAACAGGGAGGAAAACCAATGTTTGAGGAATATGGGCGCGGTGTTATACAATTAAAACGACCTGACGGATCGGAAATATGGTTGGATGTAGCAGGATATATTGGAGAAGGGTCAGCTGAAGAAACAGGGCTATATGTTGTAACTATTTTGGAAATTGCTGCTATGGAGCAGGTAATAACAGCAAAGAGTCTTGGAGATGAATTAAAGAACACAGGTAAAACTGTTCTTTACATTCAGTTTGAAACAGGCAAATCATCCGTTAAGCAAGAGTCTGTTAAGATCATTGAAGAAATGGCAAAGATGTTGAACGCCGACAAAGCTTTAAAAGTTTTTATAGTTGGCCATACTGATAATGTTGGGGCCCTTGATGCAAATTTAAAATTATCTGAAGAACGCGCCAATGCTGTAGTAACCATGCTTACAACAAATTATAAAGTTGCTGCCTCACAATTGATTGGTAAGGGTGTAGGCCCTCTGTCGCCAATTGCAAATAATAATTCTGAAGCAGGAAAAAAACTGAATCGTAGAGTAGAGATGGTGAAGCAGTAATTGCTTACCAACCCAATATCCATGCAAAAATTAGTGGTGCAACAATAGTTGCATCACTTTCTACAATAAATTTTGGTGTATTAATATCTAATTTACCCCAGGTAATTTTTTCGTTAGGCACCGCACCCGAATAAGAACCGTAAGAGGTGGTTGAATCAGAGATCTGGCAAAAATAACTCCAAAAAGGAATATTTGTCATTTCCATATCCTGGTATAACATAGGTACAACGCAAATTGGAAAATCACCGGCAATACCACCACCGATCTGAAAAAAGCCAACACCTTTACCGCCACTGTTCTTTGGATACCAGTCTGCCAACCAAGCCATATACTCGATACCACTTTTCATGGTGCTTGCTTTTATTTCGTTCTTAATAACATACGAAGCAAAAATATTTCCCATCGTACTGTCTTCCCAACCTGGCACCACCATTGGCAAATTGCGTTCTGCAGCTGCTAACATCCAGCTGTCTTTAGGATCTATCTCGTAGTATTGTTTTAATTCGCCACTCAATAAAATTTTGTACATAAATTCATGCGGAAAAAAACGCTCGCCTTTTGTATCGGCATCTTTCCAGATCTTATAAATATGTTTTTGCAAACGACGGAATGCTTCTTCTTCAGGAATGCAAGTATCTGTAACACGGTTGTAGTGGTTCTCTAAAAGATCCCATTCATCCTGAGGAGAAAGGTCACGATAATTTGGTACACGCTTGTAATGGCTGTGCGCCACTAAATTCATGATATCTTCTTCTAAATTTGCACCCGTACAAGAAATAATATCAATTTTTCCCTGGCGGATCATTTCTGCCAATGATTTGCCTAATTCAGCAGTACTCATAGCTCCTGCAAGGGTAACCATCATTTTACCACCTTCGGTTAAATGTGTTTCATACCCTTTAGCGGCATCAACTAAAGCTGCTGAATTAAAATGTTTATAATGAGTTTCTATAAATTTTGAAACGGGACCTTTATTTGTTGCTGACATATTTTTTATTTTAGAAGGGCAAAGATAAAATTTTTACTGAATAGCCCTTATTAAATAAAGGTTAAATGCCGTCAATTTAAAAGAACATTTTGGACGTCCTTTCTGTATTTTTTCTTCTGAAAGCCATAATACTTGATATCCCGGTATATTTGCCTGAAATCAACCCAAACCCCAAGGGAATAATATAAGCCGTCATAATCAAGTAAACCCTGTTTATAAGGTATATAGCGGTAACCGATCATAGATGAAATGCCGATCCACCGGGCGGGTTTAACGATGAATTTAACCCCGGCACCCAAGGGCACAAACCATTTCTCAATTTCACTCAGGCCAGTAGCCGTGGTGTCGCGTAAATTTGCCTGAAAACCGCCAACACCCACCTCAAAAGGCAGATCTATTTCGAGATAACGCTTGTTCAATAAAAAATATTCGTAAAAAACATTTACATAACCAAAACGATTAAAACTTGAAATGGCGCTAAAAGGTGTGTTGGTCTTTGAAAATTTTGTGAGTGTGTATATGCCCAAGCCAAATGTGTGATACTCATTTACAATTACTCCTAATTGAAAACCGCTTAAATTGGTTAGATTGGTAGTTACAAAAGAATTACGGCTATCGATATTCGCATAAGGGCGCAGTTTTTTAAAACGAAACGTGTGTAAAGAATCGAGCACCAGTTTTTTTGTTAATGAGTCTACCTTTTGTTTTTTTAATGAATCGCTTTGCGCAAACGAAATTTGAAAAAAGAGCAAGGTAGATATGAACGCAAAAAAGATCCTCATTAGTTATTTGACACTGAATTTTGAGGATAGTTTAATTTAAAATAGCTCTTTTTGTGGTGCATATAAACGAAATTACACAAAAAACACGAAATGAACTTTAGCAAAAAAAGTTAAACTGATACTTTAAATTGAATACTAAAGTTTTCACAGGCCTTATATACCAATTGAAAAACATCTTCAAAGCCTTGTTCTGTGCCGTAATAAGGATCGGGCACCTCGAGATCTTTGCCGGGATAAACAGCGTTTAAAAATAAACCGACTTTTTCTTTTTGTTTTTGATCTTTTGTAAGGGCCAGTACATTTCTTAAGTTGCTATGATCCATTACATAGATCTTATCAAAAGTGTCAAAATCTTCTTTATCGAATTGCCTTGCGCGAAGCGCCGAAAGATCCACACCGTTTTTTTTAGCGTTTGCAATCGTTCTTTTATCAGGTGCTTCGCCAATATGATAACCTGCTGTGCCGGCAGAATCTATTTCTACATTTAAATTATGTTTAGCTTTTAAATGCAACATAATGCCTTCGGCCAAAGGCGAGCGACAAATATTACCCAAACAAACAAAAAGTATTTTTTGCATCAATTCTGTTTTACAACAGTTTTTAAATTCAACAGGTTCATAGAATTATTACCCAAACCTTTTATTTTGTGATTTACGAGACGAATAACCTGATCGTAATATAAAGGAATAACAGGTGCGTCATCAATGATCATACGATCCATTTTTTGATACAACTCAATTTTTGCAGCTTCATTATTTTCGCGTTGTGCTTTTTCAAAGGCTTCATCAAATGCAGGATTATTATAATGAAAATAATTTACGCCTTGTGGCGAAAAATTCTTACTATAAAATAATGTCATAAAATTTTCTTCATCAGCATAATCGCCTACCCATGATTTTTTGAACATTTCGTATTCGCAATTGCTTACAGCTTGTGTTAGTACAGATTTTTTTTCGATACTTATTTGTAAGTTGATACCGCATTTGGATAATTCTGATTGAATAAATTCTACTTGTTCTTTACTTGCAATATTATCTGTTGTATGTAACGTAATTTGGGGTAAACCTTTACCTCCCGGGTAGCCGGCGTCTTTTAAAAGTTCTTGTGCAAAATCGGGATTATACGAATAGCCTTTTACTTTTGTTGGATCATAGCTCTTCATTCCTTTTGGAATAAAACCGGCATGCGCGGCGATGCCAATATTATTCCTTAAATATTTGATCATTTTATCTCTATCAAAAGCATAATTGATCGCTTTACGAATAGATTTTAATCTTAATGGAGAATTACGTACAGATTCAATTTTTTCATCAATTAAAATACCAATGTAATCTGTTTTTAAGAACGTTTGTTTTTGTAAATAGAATTTGTTGGTGTAAATATCTCGAAGGTCCCCTTCTTTATCTAATACTTCATTAATATTAAATGCATCTGCGCCACTAAGCATATCAAACTTTCCATTTAATAATTCCATGAAGGCGGTCTCACGATCTTTTACAAAGGATACAGAAACTGCATCTAAATAGGGTAGACGAATGCCTTTTTCATCGCGCTCAAAATAATTTACATTTTTTACAAGAATAAGTTTGGTACCTTCTTCCCACATTTTAAAAGCAAA
The DNA here is from genome assembly GCA_016787785.1 of Bacteroidia bacterium. Taxonomy (GTDB): domain Bacteria; phylum Bacteroidota; class Bacteroidia; order B-17B0; family Aurantibacillaceae; genus Aurantibacillus. Next base: position 138,332 of record JAEUTO010000010.1, read on the forward strand.
GGGCCCTGTTCCTACAGGATTTCTTCTAAAATCCTGCTTATAAAATTCTAAAGCTTCGTACGGAACAACAGAAAAGAATTTCATTGTTAAGATACTTAAAAAGGCGCTAAAAGGTTCTTTTAATCTGATCACCAATGTTGAATCGTTTACAGATTGAAAGCCTTTGTATTCGGTCTTTTCACTCCTGTCGATATTATTTAATAAAGTAGTGGCGCTGCTTACTTTGCTATCATACAAACGATTAAAACTATACACAAAATCTTTTGCAACTACGCGTCTGCCTCTTGAGCTTTCAAAACATTGGTTATCCTGGAAATAAACATCGCTGCGTAAATTAAAAGTGTAAACTAATCCATCATCGCTGATGGTAAATTTTTTTGCTATGCAGGGAATCACGTTTAACTGATCATCCATTTGAACCAGGCCGTTAAAGATCTGGTTAACGGGCCAAATGTTTTCAAAGCTAATAGCTGCAGCAGGATCTAACGAAGTTATTCCGGCCATTTCGTTGTAGCTAAAAATTGTTCTTGTATCTTTTTGCTCCTCAGGATCTGAACAGGCAAATAAAATGAATAAAGCAACAATCGGAAAAGAGATTTTTAAAATGCGCATAACACAAATATCTCAATTGCAGGGCACGAAATTACCCTTAAGCTGCGCAATTATGCACAAGGGGTTGTGAAAAGAGATTTTGAAAGAAAATTAAGGTGCAATAGCGGCCGGATCTTTTTCCTTGCTTGCCGCGTCAAAATTAAAGCTCAGGGTTATTCTCCAGGTGCGTTGAAGCGGATTATTTAATAGGGTTGGGATCAAATAAGAACCATCCACATTAATAACTTTAAATTTAAATCCCATGCCAACAGTAAAGAACTGGCGCGAACCCTTGGTTTTTGGTTCGTAAAAATAACCTGTTCTAACGGCAAATGTATTATTATACCAGTACTCAAGACCGGTACAAATATTTACCTCCTGCAATTCTTCTTTAAATCCACCCGGAGCATCACTAAAAGATTGCAGAATACCTTGTGCTACCGGTACATTTGGGTCTTTTCCTTTTTCAATTACTTTTGCGTTGGTAGCTGGGTCAATTTCAATTTCTGTAGTTAAATTACCGTTAGCGTCTTTTTTGTATTTGTAAACTGGTGGAGTAGGCACTAATAATTTATTAAAGTCTATATACACACCAATAGTATTAAATTCATCAATGTCAGTTTTTAAACCATTACCCAAACGCAGATTCATTGGAATAAAGTTTTGATCATTTGAGTATTTTATTTTTGCGCCAATATTTGTAAAGGCTAACCCGCCAGTGTACACTGCTTTTTTCTCGCCTAATTTAAATTTATTCGATTTGTAATACATGCTCACGTCAACCGCGCCGGTACTTGCAGCATTACCCTGGCTTCCGTTAAAATACACACGGCTAATACTTGAGTTAATGTAACGCATGGCTACACCTAAGGCAAAATGGTCGGATAGTTTTTGAGAAACCGCAACGTCAACCGCAAATTCATTCGGTTTAAAATCCCCGGTTTTTACACCGGTTGCATTCGTTAACTCAATATTTCCTAAACTAAAATAGCGCAAAGAGCCGCCAATAGCAGTTCTTTTATTAACCTTAGCGTAGCCACCTAAATAATATAAATTAATATCAGGCACTAATAATCTTAACCATGGTGTAACGGTAAAACCTACACCAAATTTTTTATCGGCAAAAGCAAGTTTACTACCATTCCAGTGAATTGAGTTAATATCGGGATCGGTAGCAGCGCCAACATCACCCATGCCTCCTTGCTTGCTATCAGGACTAATTAATAAAAAAGGAACCGCAGTAGTAATAGGATTGATGGTTTGGCCACCAATTTGTGAACTGCTGATCTGCCCAAATATAGATCTGGTGGCAAGAACACATGTTAATATTAAAATATTTTTATTCATTCAATTGTTTCAGATAAGCCGCGTAAACAAAAGTAAACGGCAAATTTACTAATTTAGTATAACTAATTTTTCAGTTTTTTCAGCTTTTTGATTGTCGGTGTTAATTATAGCCAATTTATAAACGTAAACGCCCCTTCCTAATTTATCGCCATATTCATCTTTTCCATCCCAGTCAATGCCTTCAGGCCTAAAGCCCTCACAAGTAACATTTTTTTGAATAGTTTTAACCACTTTCCCACTTATGGTAAATATCTGTATCGTAATCTTTAAGGGGTTACAGGCCTGGTTATGTTCTAAATAGAATTTAGTAGTTGTAGTAAAAGGATTAGGATAGTTTAAAACATGGGTAAGAGCCAGTTCCGCGCTATGTGCCACAACAAAATCTGTACTTACGGTACCCGAATTGTTTTGAATGTCCCATGCCTTAAAAGTAAGGCGGTGGTTACCCTCGGGCAGCTCTTCAAAGGGATAACGCAGTTTACCACTTTGATAACTGTTTAAATTAGCCTCGTAGTAATCATTTAAAACGGTTGGCTTGCTGCTGTTCTCGTCTAAAATAACCGTAATGTCGTGACCAATACTTGACCCAACGGTATTAATACCACTTGAATCTGTTAGGTTGGCATACAAAATTGGCTTTTCGTTGGTAGTACCGCCGTTTACAAAACCTTTATCGTTTAAATAAATACCCAATTGCGGTGGATCATTATCAATAACCGGATTTTTTGCGCTTCCGCCCACTTTAACTTTGTCTGTATATCCGGCGGCGTCTATTTGCCCGTTGGTTGCATAATAACTTATTTTTCCGGGCCCTATGGCAAAACTTATGTCTTTTGGAACAATAAATGTGAATGAAAAATCGCCATTGGTAACCTGTGCCTTACCATGGTATAAAATATTTTTTTGAAGTGTAAAATTAAATGGAACTCCCGGTGTATTATAATAAGAGTCGGCATCGTTCAATAAGCAGGTAAGATTTTCTTCTTTATCAAAAACGGTTGGATAAACAATGCCATTAAAATTTGACAATTTATTCCCCATTGTATCTGCAACAAAGCCAGTAACCGTTATTTTAGCAAGCGCTGCTATCGTATCAATACTTGTTGGCGTAACGGGTTTATTATTTATTTTAGAGGTAATTACTTTTTGTTGCGGGTAGGCTAGTGGCATTGCTGGATCGCCCAATAAATGGAAGTTTGCGTAATAAATAGATTGCCCTAACTGAGCTTTTGTTTTTTGGATAACATCACCTAATGCAGGCATTTTGCCGTTAGGCAATTTCTTAAATAAATAACCGAATAAAGTTGTATTTAAGACAAAATTGGTAGATGAAAATGCAAGACGACAAGTAGTTAATAATGCGACAGCACCACCTTTTGGATTTAATAGACAAAGCTCACCGGCAGAGGTTCTTCCCGGGTCATCATAACGACTGAATTCGCAAGTTGCGGTTACAAAAAGTGGCAACCTGTTTAAATTATCCAATGCATTAATTGTTGGTACATCTAAGATTCTTTCGCCTGTAATACCAACTTCGCCGCCATGGCCGGTGTAATTAAATACAAGTGCGCCTTTTTTAAAGCGACGCAAAAGATCTTCAGCGGCATCAGGAAATCTTTGCCCACCCGGCGTAGAAAATTGTTGGTACGAATCAAGATAAATTTTATCAATATTATAACTTGCATATGTGTTATGCACAATGTTCGACAACTGATCAGCCTGGTACATATGTGTTGACTGATCTTCATCATCACCTAAGTACACTAGCCAATTCCTCCAATCACCTAATGGTGAAGTTGTGCTTGAATTGCAATTTTCAGGAGCTGATTCTTCAATTTTAAAATCCGGATCTTTTCTATAATAATTCTCAATTTTATTTACAACATTTAAAACCTCACCTAAATTTTTGCAGGTTAACCTTCCTACACCAATATCTATGGTTCCAACACCTTCGGCATTGTACCCTTCATTAGGGTCCATCAATCCATAAAAATCATCGGAGGCCGTGCTGTTCAGAAAAGATTTTGAATCTAATGTTTCGTAAGTTGGAATTAAATTACTGTTGGTTAATACATTTCTGTTAATATTATCGTACGAACCGTCACCCACTAATACAACATATTTTACTTGTTTCCCGGAAGCAATATTTCTGCTGTAAAGCATTCTAATAAAATCCCGGATCCCTGAAATATCGGGTCTTCCACTGCTAAACTCATTGTAGATCTGGTCAATCGTTGCAACTACATACGTTAAACCTTCTTGTTGTTGGTGTAAAGTTGCAAGGCGTTGTGCCTGTGCGGTAAATAATGGGTGAGTAACAACAACATAATCGGCCTGTTGCACATTGTGCAGATTTTGATTCGCAACTTTTCCAACAAACGTAGGTTTGTAAAGATCTGCAACAGAAGTAATGGCATAAGTATTTAAAGAATCGGCGCTTGCAATAAAATTAATTGTGCTACTGCCCGAAAACGCTTGTGCATAAGGATTAATAGGATCTGTAATATTCCAGATAATAGGTGAGATAGCCTGCGGATTGGAAAGATTATAGCTACAAATGTTGCCGGGCGCGGTTATTCTGGTGTCTCTGAACTCATATTGTTTATTGGTAACAACAAGATTTCTTCGTGCATTAATCGTTATCTTATCTAACCATGCAACACAATTAGAAGTTTGTTTTGTGATATCAATTCCAATAACGTTGGGATCGTTCAATAGACCTTTACCTTGTTTAGTGTTATCGGCAACATAATCGGCCAGGTAATTATTTACGTTAACCGCGCCTGTGCTTAATGTGTAGTTTAATCCGGCACCACTAACCTGGTAAACACCTCCGGCTATGCCTCTTCCGGCAATCGTTACTTCAGATACAATGGTATCACCTGCAACAAAATTACCATCGCTCCAGTTAAATCCGTAATTGGTAGTAATATCAAAATATTCGCCATAGAATTGGCGCCCGCTTTTTACAAAATTTACCTGGTTACTTTCAGTGTAATTATAATAATCATATGATGTGGTTGTAATGTTAGAAGGCACAGTTATTGCTGGGGGAGAGGCAACACGTTTTCCGGCACCAAGATCAACATTGATGAAATAAAAACTTGTATCGCTGTAAAGATTTTTATCGTGTCTGAATTTTAAACCTGTTTGTGCACCGGTTTTGGTCCAGCCTGTAGCATCGCGACCATAAAATAGAATGTAATCTGTATCATCAAAAACATTATCGCCTTCGCCAACAACCTGTATCGCATTCTCTTCAAGATCATCGTACCTGAAAGCAGAATTTAATTCGGGTAACATGCGGCCACCATTGCCGTAAACCCTAATGTTCTTTGGGTTAAGGCCATTTACATTTATACCAATTGCAGCTAATAATTGTTTATCAATAACATGAAAACCTGTTTTAGTGATCCCGATCTTAAACCACTCCCCGCTAGCCAAAATAGAATTATTTTTGAATGCGGAAGTGTTAGTGAGCCGGCGGGCATTGTCGTTAGAGACTTGCCAGTTTATTGAGTAATCAATCAATTCTTCAACCTGGTTTAAATTATTTAATCTAAATGGAATTAAACGATGTTGATTGAGGTTCTCATTTTTGCATAAACTTGGGGTAGAAATCAGCTCAAAATTCTGTGTCAAAAACTTTGATAATTGTTTTTTAATATTTGAAGCGTGAGGCTCTGTAACTATTTCTGTTTTTTGAATTATTAAAGTAGGTTTTGCATTTTGAATATACGGCGTAACCTTAGAAATGACGTAGTATGGGAGATTATTTTTTGTGTGATCGTATAACGCATTTTTTACTTCAACTTTTAGTAAAAGAGAATCAATTTGATTGGAAGAAATGATGTTTGAAGTAGTGTTTTTTGTCGCCGGATCAATGGTTAAATTTTGACCTAAATTTTTTTGGCTAAAAAGTGAAGCACTAAAAATAAAAAACGCAACAAAAATTGTATTTCTAAGAAAAATCATATATTTGGTAAAATTAACGGATTTACCAGATATAAACGATTTAGCCGCCAAATTATTGTTAAGATTTATTTTTGTTTTTGAAAAGGTTTTTATATATTTGTAAAATAGGTTAGGTTAACAATTTTTATGAATCGACGCATACTGTTACCATTATTAGTGTTCTCAGTGTTTTTATTAGATTTAAAAGCGCAAGATCCACAATTCACGCAATTCTACGCGAACCCTTTGTACTTGAATCCTGCTTTCGCGGGTACTGCAAGATGTCCAAGGATATGCATGAACTATCGTAACCAATGGCCCAACCTTTCGGGTACTTACGTAACTTACTCAGCTTCTTACGATATGCATTTAGATGCGTTGGCTGGCGGAATAGGTGCTTTAGTTACTACAGATGATCAGGCTCACGGAACTTTAAAAACAACAAATTTTAGTATTTTATATTCTTACCACGCTGCCGTAACAAGAGAATTTTCTTTAAAATTCGGTATTCAGGCAACATACCTTCAAAAATCTTTAGATAAAACAAAATTAAACTTTGGTGATATGATCGATGCCAGAAGAGGTTTCGTGTGGAATACACAGGAAGCTGTTCCTTCTCAAAGCAAGCGTAACGCCGATTTTTCTGCAGGTTTATTAGGATACAGCAAATATTATTTCTTTGGTTTTGCCGCTCACCATATTAATCAACCGGATGAAGGTTTATTAGGAACTTCAAAGCTACCCGCTAAATTTACAGGTCACGCAGGAGCGATCATTCCATTGGAAAAAGGAAATGCAAGTTATCTGTCGCCAAACATCTTATTTCAACAACAACAAAAATTCAGCCAGCTTAATTTAGGCCTTTATTATGTTAAAGGAGCTTTTGTGGCAGGTTTATGGTATAGAAATGCAGATGCGGTTATTGCCCTGGTTGGTATTCAAAACGCTAACTTTAAATTTGGTTACAGTTATGACGTAACTGTCTCAAAATTAAGTGGTAACACGGCTGGTTCACACGAGATTTCGTTGCAGATCCAGTTCGAATGTAAGCCAAAGCGTAAGAAATATCGTACCATCAGTTGTCCATCATTTTAATTATTTTTGTAACCTTTTAAATAAAATAACGTTATAGCGTTGTACCAATAGTTAATACTATGAATATAAAATGGATAAAAAAACCAGGATCGTTAGCCTTAATTATGGCAGCTATTGTGGTTTCATGTTCTCAGGAACGCTCACCGGTTACAGGTTGGGCTTATAATGATCCTACTAACGGGGGTTTTGAAAAACCGCCTTACGAGGAGCAAGAAACAGGACCAGGCCTTGTGCTTATTGAAGGTGGTACCTTTTCTATGGGACGTACAGAAACGGATGTTACCTATGAATGGAATAACGTAGCCCGCAGGGTTACGATCTCTTCATTTTATATGGATGAGACTGAGGTAAGTAATTTCTCTTATTTAGAATATTTATTCTGGACAAGCCGTGTATTTGGACCAACTTTCCCGGATATTTATTATAAGGCATTGCCTGATACGTTAGTATGGCGTGAAAAATTAGCATATAATGAGCCTTACGTTGAGTACTACTTACGTCACCCGGCTTACCGTGATTATCCGGTAGTTGGTGTTAACTGGTTACAAGCAAACGATTTTTGTGCCTGGAGAACTGACCGTGTTAATGAATTCATTTTAATTCGTGAAGGTTTATTGGAACACGTTCCAAGTCCTTCAGATCAGGATTATTTCTCTACTGAAGCTTATTTATCAGGTAAATGGCAAGGACAATTAAAACAAAAATTACCTTCTTTTGACGAACAAAACCCTGAGCGTGATGTACGTATGGAAGATGGTATCTTTTTACCAAAATATCGTCTACCGACAGAAGCTGAGTGGGAATATGCTGCTTATGGCTTAATTGGTAATACTATTGGTGAGCGTATCACAGATCGTCGTATCTACCCTTGGAACGGACATGGAGTTCGTAATGCAACAGATAAATACATGGGTCAGATCAACGCTAACTTCGTTCGTGGTGCCGGTGATTACATGGGTACTGCAGGTTTCTTAAATGATAATGCTGACGTTACTGCTCCTGTTTATTCATACTGGCCAAATGATTATGGCTTATATAATATGTCAGGTAACGTTTGTGAGTGGGTAATGGACGTTTATCGCCCTAACACTTTACAAGATGCTGATGAGTTCCGTCCTTTCCGTGGTAATGTATTTACTACTCAAAAACGTGATAGTACTACTTTAATTGGTGGTTTAGGTGGAGAGATCCTTACTAACGTTGACGGACCGGTTTATCAAAAATTCAAACATAAAGTTAATAACCCTACAACTCACGGTGTGAGTGGTGAAACAGCTGAGGTTATTGATAGCGTTTTAACGATCATGACAAATGATATTAACGGTAACAATAATGCTACGCAAGAAGGTAAATCAGATATCCCGGGTCGTGTACAATGGAGAGAAGTTTCCAGTGCAGTATCTACAGATAACTTAGATGAGCGTAGAAATTATAAAACAGCTGATTATATTAATTATATGGATGGTGATGTTAACTCAAGTATCTTCTACGAATCTGGCGAAGATGCTTACACTGACAAAGCTGATAAATTAATGTACGAATACGCAAAAACATCTTTAGTGAACGATAAATCGCGTGTTTATAAAGGTGGTAGCTGGAGAGACCGTGCATACTTCTTAAACCCAGGTGTACGTAGATTCTTAGATCAACGTCAGGCTAACGCATGGTTAGGCTTCCGTTGTGCTATGACACGTGTGGGTAGCCCTGTTGGATTAGGTAAATAATATTGTTAATAATATAACAAAACCCTTAAGCAAATAGCTTAAGGGTTTTTTTTATTTTGTACCATGTCTAAATTTATTTCAGTTGAAGAACTATATACGTTTTATTTAAAAGCCGGTCAAAAGATCTGTACTGATACGCGTAAACTGGAAGCAGGATCTGTTTTCTTTGCATTAAAAGGCGGCAATTTTAACGCGAATGAATTTGCGCAAAAAGCAATTGATGCAGGTTGTAGTTTGGCTGTAGTTGATGAAGAAAAACACGTTACTCATGCTAAAATTGTTTTGGTTGCCGATGTTTTAAAAGCACTGCAAGCCTTAGCAACCCATCACCGCAGGCAATTTACCATTCCGTTCTTAGCCATTACGGGCAGTAACGGCAAAACAACCAACAAAGAATTAATTAATGCCGTACTTTCTAAAAAATTTAAAACACTTGCTACAATAGGTAATTTAAATAATCACATTGGTGTACCAATGACTTTATTAAATATAAAAGCAGAGCACGAATTTGCAATTATAGAAATGGGTGCCAATCACCAGGGAGAAATACATGAGCTGTGTGAGATAGCGGAGCCTGATTTCGGATTGATCACAAACATTGGGAAAGCCCACATGGAGGGCTTTGGCGGCATAGAAGGAATTAAAAAAGGAAAAAGCGAATTATATAAGTACATTAAAACAAAGAATGGAAAAGTATTTGTGAATGGAGACGATGATGTGTTGTATGAGCTTGCTTTTAATAATGATAAAATCACTTACGGTTGCAAAAAATTGTACGATGTAATTGGCAAAGATTGCACCACTGCAGAAACAGTTAGTTTAAAATTCACTACCCGGTACGGCGAAAAAGACTTTGATAAGTTGCTTGTTATTAATACGCAAATTGTTGGTTCGTATAATTTTATTAACTGTCTTGCTGCGGCCTGTGTGGCAAATTATTTTAAAGTAGAGGATGAGCATATAAAAGAAGCTTTAGAGAACTATTTACCTAACATGAATCGTTCTCAGCTTGTAAAAACAGGGAGAAACACCATTTTGTTAGATGCCTACAATGCTAATCCAAACAGCATGTCTGCTGCAATAGAGAATTTTGCAAATTACCGATCTGACAAAAAATTACTACTTCTTGGCGACATGTTCGAATTAGGAGAATATAGTCGTGACGAACATCAAAAAATAGTTAACTTGCTGCAGGAAAAAAAATTAAGCAACGTGGTTTTGGTGGGCGACGAATTTTTTAAACTTGAAAATCCATTTAAAAAATTTAAAACCACGCAGGAATGTTTAAACTATTTAAAAGATCTGCATATATCTGATAATACTATTTTAATTAAAGGTTCGCGCGGAATGAAAATGGAAGTGTTGCAGGAGGTTTTATAATATGAATTATTTCAAAAAAAATAAATTAATAAGTTTTATAATTGTGGCCATGCTTATTGGCCTGATAGTGGGCTACGCGGTAAACTATTCTATTACCCAAAATAAATTCGAATACGATAAAAGTAAATTAAATGCTATCTCTAACCCTGAAATAAAAAAGCAAGTTGAGAAAGCAATTATTAAATATGAAGAAAAACAATTCAAAGAAGCGAAAAAAGCTACTGCTTCTAACTTCTCTATTTTAAGCGATATTTTTTTACATCTTATCAAAATGATCATTGCACCGCTGGTGCTGGCTGTATTAGTAATAGGCGTTGCAAAGGTGGGCGATTTTAAAAGTGTTGGCAGGATAGGGTTAAAAACGCTTATTTATTTTACGTCTGCCACATTAATTGCCTTAGCATTGGGTTTGGTTATTGTTAATCTTTTTGAACCGGGAAAAGTCATGCATCTCGATCTGCCAGAGGCTAATGTAGAAACGGGTGTGAAGATCAGCAAACAAACTTCTTCTAATTTTATCGATCACGTTATTCCCGAAAGTATCATGCGCTCGATGGCTGCTAATGATATTTTGCCAATTGTGGTATTTGCCTTATTTTTTGGCGTAGCGGCTGCAAGTATTGGTGAGCCCGGCAAGCCAATTATCAAGGCTTTTGACAGTTTAAGTCATGTAATGTTCAAGGTTACCAACTTTGTAATGAATTTTGCCCCGCTGGGCGTTTTTGGCGCTATTACGGCCGTTGTTATACAGCAGGGACTGGATGTTTTGGGCGGTTATCTGTACCTGATACTATGTTTCTTTGGTGGTTTATTGTTCTTTGTATTTGGCGTATTGTATGCAATCAGTCTGGCGTTCAAAATAAATTATTTCCGTCTTTTAAAAGATGTAAAAGAACCCATACTTCTCGCCTTTAGCACTGCCAGTAGTGAAAGCGCCATGCCTAAAACCATTGAAGCATTAGAAAAGCATGGCATTAGTAACCGCATAGTAAGTTTTGTGTTGCCTTTAGGTTATTCTTTTAATCTTGATGGAAGTATTATGTACATGACCTTTGCCACCGTTTTTATTGCGCAAAGCTACGGTATTGATATTTCAATGGCCGACCAAATTAAGATGATGCTTATTTTATTGATCACCAGCAAAGGTATGGCGGGTGTGCCCCGTGCATCCCTTGTGGTAATTGCCGGCATGCTAAGTATGTTCAAAATTCCGGGCGAGGGCCTTTTATTGCTTCTGGCAGTAGACCAACTGCTGGATATGGGGCGTAGTGCTACCAATGTGGTCGGTAATGCCGTTGCCAGTGCGGTTGTAGCTAAACTGGAAGGTGAGAAATTTTAACCTGCGTTTTCTTTTCTTTTGTGAATTTTTCTTGGTCGTTATCATTCAAAAAACGTTAAATTTGCCCCGTTTTAAATTAGTTAAAAGTGGATAAGAAATCGTTAATTGGATTAGGATTAATTGCCGGAATTTTAGGTATTTGGTTATATATAAGTGGTCCTTCAAAAGAAACAATAGCACGCAACAAGGCAATAAAAGATTCTATTGCTTTGGTTCAGCAAAAAGAACAAGCCGAATTAATGGCAAAAGACGCTGCTGTTAAAAAAGTAGCCGATACATTAAAACAAACCGTTGTATTAAGTGATTCTGCAAAAATAGCTTTAGCAAACGATCAGTACAAAGATTTTACCCCTGCTACAATTGGTAAAGAAGAAACCTTCGTTATTGAGAATGAAAATATTAAAGCCACCATTTTAAATAAAGGTGCGCAAATAATAAAAGTTGAATTAAAAAAATACCACCGCTCTGATAAAACAGAACCTTTAATTTTATTTGACCGTGACTCTTTAAACTTTGCGCTAAAATTAAATGCTTACGATCGTTCACGTATTTTTTCAACCGATAGTTTTTATTTTAGATCTGCAAAACAAACAGCAACAGGTATTGATCTTAAATTAGAAACTTCTAAACCGGGAAGCTATATTGAATTCTCTTATTCTCTTAAGCCAAACGATTATATGGTTAGTTCTGAGATCCGTTTTGTAGGAATGCAAAACATTATTTCTCAAACTGAAGATCAGTTACAGTTAGCCTGGGGCATGTTGTATCCAAGTCAGGAAAAATATATCAGATTAGAAAAAAAGGCCGCAACTATTTACTTTAAACAAACAGTTAACAGTCCTGATTACATTAATGCATTAAAAGATGAAGAAAAAGAACTGAACGATGCAGATATTAAATGGATAGCTTTTAAACAACAGTATTTTAACTCTGCTATTATTGCTGATAATGCTTTTGCGAAAGGTGGAAGTTTTATTAAAACATCATCACGCCCAAATTCTGAAACGGTTGTTAAAGCTGTTTCAGCCGAGGTTGGGATCCCTTACCAACATTTACCAAACGAAAAATTTGCCTACAAATTTTACTTTGGTCCAAACGATTACAAAACATTAAGTAAATACGAACTTGATCTTGAGAACATTGTTCCTACGGGTTGGAGCATTTTTAGTTATATTAATAAATGGATGGTTATTCCATTATTTGATTCATTGAATTTTATGAATATGGGTATTGTTATCCTTATTCTAACGCTTATTGTTAAAGTATTGTTATTGCCAATTGCCTACAAAACATACATGAGCGGCGCTCGCATGCGTGTGTTAAAGCCAGAGACAGACGCTTTAGCGGCCAAATACGAAAAAACGCCTGATCCAATGAAAAAACAACAGGAGCAAATGGCCCTCTATCGAAAGGCTGGTGTTAATCCGCTTTCAGGTTGTTTCCCTTTGTTATTGCAGTTCCCTATTTTAATTGCCTTATTTGCTTTTATTCCTGCAGCCATTGAATTACGTCAGCAAAGTTTTTTATGGGCTACCGACTTAAGTACTTACGATACTATTTGGAATTTTGGCCAGGTACCTTTTATTAGCTGGGCTTATGGCGATCACGTAAGTTTATTTGCTGCGCTCATGTTTGTAAGTACACTTGTTTACACTTACATGAACAGCAGTATGATGCCGCAGCAAAATAACCAAATGCCGGGCATGAAATTTATGATGTACTTTATGCCGGTTATCTTTTTAGCGGTAATGAATGATTACGCAGCGGGTTTGAGCTGGTATTATTTTTTAGCGAATATGTTCACCTTCCTGCAAAACTGGATCATGAAAAAAGTTATCAGCGACACTAAGATCAGGGCAGAGTTGGAAGCGAATATGAAAAAGCCAGCTAAAGTTTCTAATTTCCAGAAACGTTTAGAGGATATGGCTAAACAAAGGCAACAATTGAACAAAAAATAAGCCTATTTATGGGTTATTTGAGCGATTTGTTAATTTTTTGCCGAATCAGAAAGAATGTTGTTATTTTGTAATGTAAAATGCTTAAGACCAAAGTCATAAAAATATCTTTATCCGTTTCTGTTTTGCTCATCGCTTTATGGTTTGCAACACCAAGAACTTATATTAATTTTTTATTTCCTTTTAGCGGCAACTCTCTTTCTTTAGAGAACCAAACAAAATTACAATCACCGGAGCCTTCAGATATTGAAGAGTACAATAAACCGGTTTACTTTAACATCTTTAAATTCGTAAATAATTTTATCCCTTCAAAACGGTAAAATAAATTTTCATTATAAATTAAAAAAGGAACCAGAGCGGTTCCTTTTTTGTTTTTTTACGAGTTCAATTATTTGGCTTCAATAACATCTGCTTCCACAATTTTTGCTTTTGGTGCTTTTACAGAAAGTGGTATGGTTAATTTAAAACTAAAATTTCTTCCCATACTGTAAATGCCCGAACGACCAGTTCCATTTACCGGATAATTGTCAAAGTATTTTAATCTGCTCATGTTAGATTGATAGGCAACATCTGCTAAATTAGTTCCAAAGATCCCTATCGTAAATAAGGTCTTTCCCTTTTTTGATATAACATCTGTTCCAAAACCCGCATCAATTAAAGTATAGCCCGGCGTTTTTGTTTCTGTATTATTAAATAAGAAAGCCCGGTCTTGCTCGGCGTAATATTGCAGGCCAACTTTAAAATAAATATTTGTGAAACACCCTACGTTCTTTTTAAATTCTGCTATCAATTCTGAATTGGTGTGCAAAGGAGGAATGAAAGGAATATATTTATTACTGTCGTTTATTATTGCACCGTTGCCGCCTTTATTTAAAGCATAAACAAAGGAAACCGAGTTCTCAAAATGTAACCAATCGAGTGGGTGAGGGTGAATATCAATGCGAGCTTCGCCACCATATAATTGTGCTTTGGTTTGTCTGAATTTAAATACAGGATAGTTATTTCCCGATTCTGTATAAATAGAATCGCCGCCGAACAAACTTTCAAGTTTTTGGTTAAAGATATAATTATCTAAAATAGTATTGAACACTTCTGCGCTTGCCGAAATATGTTCGCTATCAAAAAACAGTCCTACATCCTGTTGCAAACTAAATTCAGGTTTAAAATTAGCATCGCCTAATTGCTCATAGCCTGTGCCAGGATGCACGCCCTTTGCAGAGAGTTCTGAGATGTTGGGTGCACGATAACCTCGTGCCACATTTGCTTTGATATGAAATTTGTTGTTGATGTTATAAGTGATACCGCCGCTTGAAGAAAATCCGGAGAACGTATGCGCGTAATTGTCAAAACGTTTAACGGCCCCGGTGGTATCGTTTGTGGCCATTTCAAAACCTGTTGTTGGATTGGTTGTTACGTATAATTCTTCATTTTTAAAAGAGCGTGTGTCGTAACGCGCGCCAAAGGCAAGATCTATTTTTCCGAAGTTCTTTTTTACAAATACAAAGGGTGCAATATCAAATAAAGAATAGTCGGGAATAACAAAATCTGTTCCCGCTCTCACATTATTTAATTGATACATTCCATTTATACCCATTGCAATTTCAAAACCTAATTTCTCTGGAAAATAATATTTAAGATCATAACTGGCAGTTTGCATATTTAAGAATAAGCCTGCAATGGCTGGCTCTTGAGGGTGTGCATACTCTCTTCTTAAACTTTGTTGGTAACCTAAGCGCACTGCAAGTTTACTATTACCTATAATAAAATTGCTGGAAGAAAAAACACGGTAATGCTGCACGCGCTGATGAATGGCGCCAATATCATAGGACCTCAATTCATCATTACTTACAATTGGTCTTAGCGTATCTTCTTCCGAAATTTGTTTTGTGAACTTTCTGCTACTCGAATCACGGCTGCCATCGGGTATTTCCTGCATGTTGTCATAAACAGAAAAATTAAGATGCGAATAACCCCAGCTTCTGTGTAATCCTAAATAAGCGTTGAGGTCGTTCTCTTTAAAGCCTGTATTAAAAACTCTTCCATCATACCGGTTTTGGTAATTGGTAGCTTCTTTATGCGAGCCACGAAAACCCCACACAAAGCCTTCTGTATTGCCCGCCATATTAAAAGATGCAGCCCGCAAACCGTTATTGCTTTGGTAGTTTGTTTGCAAACCTCCCCGAATTACACCTTCGTATAAAGGATTTGCCGGTAATAGATTTACAACGCCGGCCAGTGCATCAGAGCCGTAGATCAAACTCGCAGGACCTTTTACAACTTCAATACGATCTATTAAGAACTGATCTACTTCAATACCGTGTTCATCTCCCCATTGCTGACTTTCTTGCCTTACGCCGTCAAATAAGGTCAAGATCCGGTTGTAACCCAGGCCTCGTATAAAGGGTTTAGATACGTTTGGACCGGTTGATAATGCATTTACACCCGGCACCTTACTTAAAGCATCTATAGCATTGGTAGCTGTATTCTCTTCAAGATACTTAGAATCTATAAATACCATGGGTAGCGGATTACGTTTGGTTTCTGTGGCTTTTGACAGACCTGTAACTACAACCTCGCTTGCTTCAACGGCCGATTCTTCCATTTCAAAATTTATAGTTGCAGTTTCTGTAAGATCGATTGTTTTAATTATTGTTTTGTAGCCAACTAATTTTACCTGCACCAGCGTTTTTGTTTTAGGTAAATTATTTATTTCAAAAGAACCATCTGCTTTTACAGAAGTTCCGTTCTTAAGATCCGGAAAATAAACGATAGCGCCCGGCAGAACCTCCATGTTTACTTTGCTTTTAACAAAGCCGGTTAATTTTGTTTGCGCATGTAAGAGTTGCGAAATAAACAGCAGCAACATGCATATATTTTTTTTCATATCATTAAATATGTTGATAGCGAAAAGATTCGCGTGAGCTTAATAAATAAATTAATTATAAGTCTTTAGTCATGAGTCTTGCATCATGAGTCTAATAAACTAGTAACGAAAAAGATTAAGCTTGCGGCGGCGCCCTTGTAGGAAGTAATTGTTGGGCTAAATGAAAATAAGAACTTTCAAATTTTGTAAGAAGATCACAAATTAAAACAGGTTGTGTTGTGTTAAAGGCTACAAACGCAGGAACATCGTAAACCGGTGCATTCGTTTTAAAGATATCGCAATGGGTGTGGGTAGACTCAACACTGGCGGTCTTGCTGTTGTGGTCAAAATGGCAATCCGTATCCTGGTGATCGGCAAAGATCTCGTGCGAGAGTGCAGCCGGCATTAATACCCAGCTAAAAACAAGCAATAAAAAAAATGCTATGTGTCTTTTGAATTTTTGCACGTTCAAAGATAAGAAATAATTGTAAACGAAAAAAAGCGCCGATCTACCTTGAGATAGCAACTATAAGTAATGTTAAAAGCGCCAGTTCGGCCAAAATAATACTAATATATAAACCTCCGGCGAGGGCGTTATCCATGGCATTTATTCTTTTTTGCTTTATTATTTCCTTTTTTCCCTTAGTTTTTGCAGGTGTAGCTTTTACATTTTTAATTATCTCATAAATATGCTTGTGGTATTTGACCGCCTGTAAAACAGCTTTTTTATTGGCTGGTTCTTTATCGACGTAAAGAACTAATAATTCAGGTTTTTCTTTTGCTACTTTTTCCAATAAATATTTCCCATAAAAAAAGTTGTATTTTGCTGTTGATAGTAAATTGTAAACTCTATTTGTGTCAAGCAGCTTTAGTGAATCTAAAGCCGCATAAAAATAACCGGCAACTGGATCTTTTAATTCAGTAATTTTTAAGATAAGTGAATCGGAAACTCTGGCAGTTACTCTTTTAAATTCATGATAGGAGTACTGACTTGTATTAAGATCATTTATAGCCTCGAGCGCATTAGTTTTTATTGATATAACAGGACCAGATAAGCTGTCTTCTAATCTCATTAGTTGTTGTTCCATAATGAACGCGTAATCTTGTTTTCTTAGATTTTCCCGGTTATCAGAGCGACATAACATCAATTCGACCTTACTTTGTTTTTTTTGGTTATTAGCATAGTATAATAGATAATATAAACCCTTTGTTTTTATTATTTTGTTCTTTTCTCCTGCAAAAAGTGTATCCCCTTTATTGTTTTGGCGTGTTAAAAATTCATCACTTTTTTTGCCGGTAAAATAATATCTGTTGTAACGAAATATTTCAACATGAGCACTATCTCTATTTATTTCAACATAAAATTCAAAGTAGGTTAACCTGGCAAAATACAGCTGTGAAAAACTGTGACCTGAAATTAGCAGGAGTACTATTAAAAGGGCCTTACGCATGAGGTTGTTTTAAGACAGTTCAGCAGGTACTATTTTTTGTTTTCCATCTGCAACACCAATTTCTTAATAATGGCTATCTGCCCCAGGTGATAATGGCTGTGCTCGATAATGCCATGCAGGTTTCTATAATAATTGCCGTATTTTTTATCTGCAAAATCTTCCCAAAGTTTGCTATCGGGCAGCTGTGCTACGAGTGCTGCAAATTTTTCCGCATCCGTAAAACACTTGTCGCACAATTTTTTCCAGTCTTCTTCACAGGTAATTGGCGGATGATCAAAACTGTATTTATCTTTCGAATCAAGTTCTTTTCCTTCTAATACTTTTAAAGCTGCTTCTACAAAATAATTAATATGAAATGTAAGTGCAGCAATAGTATTAAAAGAATCGATCTTTGTAGTTGCCTGTTGCCATGTAACATCTGCGAGGTTATCATTTAAGTTCGCCCAGGTCCAGTTACCGCCAAAATGTACTTCTCTAAAATGTTTTGCTATTTGTTGTGTTGTGCTCATTTCTCAAGAATGTTCTTCAGGTTCTGTAAACTAATATCCATATCTTTTGCCAGCATTTTTTCTATCATGGAAAGCATAAGGTTTAATGGATATTTCATGACGCTTTTGTTGCCCCATACTACTTTTGTTTGAACTGCTGACATGGCCGTTATTACTGTGCTTGCGTGGGACAGACCTGCAAAGGGCCTAATAAAACGGATCTCTGTATCAATTCTTTTTCCTTCCTCTAAGGCAGTAATTTCTAACTCGCCTTCGCCGGCTTTTTTATTTCCGTTCCAACCATAAATAAAACCAACGGTTCCGTCGGTACCTCTAAAATCTCTTTTCATTGAGGGGTCGGTCATTACCCATTTATTAAAGTTATCCTGGTTTTTTAAATGTTTTAAATAATCATACACTTTTTGTTGTGGCGCATTAATAATAATTTCGCGATGGATATTGTAATCCTTGCGCATGAAAAGCGCGATGATGAAGAGTAGGGCAATAACGCTGAATAGAGCGATAAAAATTAAAAGTAATATACTCATATGGATTGTTTTTAAAGGCTTAATTTAAGAATAATATTTCTTTACATAAAACAGTTAAGTAGTGCTTTTTTTCTTTTTGTTTCTACTTCCAGTATCACTCCAGTGAAATCCATATTTCCAACCGCACCAAACCAAGCGCGGTATGCCTTTTCTTTGCTTTTTTTCTTTACCGGAAGCGTTTTTATTTTTGAGCGCTCCACTCACATCTAGCACAGCGTTTAACGATAATAAATATTGAATTTGTTTATCATCAATACTCTTTTCAATCGTTTGCCTTGAAATTTTTTGTGCCGTGCCCATGCTTTGGAAATTAATTTTGTTTGAGGGAACATATTTATGTAAATCTTTTTTCAACTTCTTCATACGAATATAAGTTAATCGCTCTTTTTCAAGACTGTCTTTCCAAATAGAATAGCTGTTAAGATTTTTTATATTTGTTGCGATGTATTTAAAGCATGAATCAACTGAGTAAGGCATTGTTGCATATTCTGCCGAGTTGTGTTTAAAATAAATACTTGGGAAGGTCATTTTAAGTTCGCCTTCTAAAAGTTTTTCGATCTCTGCATTTTGCCCAAAAAATTCTGCCGCAACAAAAAGAAGTATAGATAATATTTTAGTTGTTGTTAGTTTCATCTACAAAATAGTGTCATCAATTTAAGAATAATAGTTGTACGCAGGAAACAGTTGAATAGTGGCTAACATTTGTTACATGTTAATAATTTCCTTTTCTAACCTGTCAAAGTTCTCTTCATTTTTTGGTTCTGCAAATTTTCTGATCTTTTCGCATTCCTCTTCAGTTTCAAAGATCATTCGAAAAGATATTTCTGTTCTTGTTTCGTCAAGTTTTTTAAACGTAATTTCCATATCAAACAATGGTTGAGAAACTCTGGTCCAGGAAATTAATTTATGTGGCGTAACTGTTTTGAATATGGACGAGTTCTCGTAGTTGCCTTTCTCGGGGCCGTGCATGGTTAAGATCCACTTGCCCCCGGGTTGGAGGTCAAATTCATGAATTGTATTGGTAAAACCTTCGGGGCCCCACCAATTTTTTAAATGTGTTTGGTCTGCAAATGCCTTATACACTTTTTCTACAGGAAAATTTAAAAGGCGGGAACTGAAAATTTCCCGATCTGAATGTGAGCTCATTATTTAAAGTTTAGAAGTTGCTATTACTTGCACCAAACGTTTTGTGTGCTGTCGCTAAATTTACAAAAGTTCGATCGAATTTAAAAAGTAAGCAGTAAAGAAGCTGGTGAGTATTTTTTTCTATCTGCTCTGTTACGCATTTGTTTATTGCGTTGGTTTCTATAACCTGTCTGGAAATGCTGCTTTTAAATCGTTTAAAACTGTTTGTGGATGAGCATCAATGATTTTAACATTGGGGTTTATCTTTGGAAATTCCAGATGAAACAAATTCCTACTTTCTGTGTCAACACCTCCGCCAATAATAACAGCATCTATGGTGTCTGACTTGAAAGCTAAAATTGCTTCTTCATTTGTTATTTTGCCAATTGAATTGTATCCATGCTGCTTTAGCATATCAGTAATTTTAGTAAGCATATCTGCATGTCGTCCTATTATTAAAACTTTTTCTCCGTGTCCCATAAGATTTTTTTTGCATTATAAACAAAATATTCCGTAAACTCATTATAACTGCCATCGATGCTAACGGTTTGCGACCTTGCGCCTGTGGCTTTTGAAACCGATAACTGTCTGCCGGTACCAACGTTTATTAATTGTTCAAATTTTTATATTAGCTCTGTCCGTCCAGTATTAACAAACCCGCGTCAGTGGTTTGTTGTTTAAAGAAGGTTACTTCCAATAATTTTTCATAAGGTCTGCAACCCAAACAGGTTGTCTAATTTGTTCTTTTGGTTGAAACTCTTTAAACACAGGTTTAATGTCCAGCACAGGTGTTCCGTCAATTGCGTCAAGATATTTTACTTTTATTGTGCGTCCTTTGTGTTCTAAAAGTTCAACGGTGCAAAGTCCGATCGTATTTGGTCGGTCTTTTTTACGTTGTCCGAAAATGCCAACTAGGGGATAATTGGGATTTCCCCTTGGTCTGCCAGAAAAAACTATGTCTTCGGGTTTAACTTTGTCGAAGTAATAAATAATTTCGAGGTGTGAAAAATCCGAAATATTTTCAAATGCTTCGGTCGGAATATGGTCAGCAAGCTCAATGTCGGCAATAACTGCTTCCCAAAAGTCGTCGGTTGGTGTTGTCCTGGAGTTTTTTACTGTTGCAACTGAATTTAATTTAACTTCCATTTTTTTGTTTATTTATTGTTGTTTTACAATGGCTGGTAACGTTTGGCAAGCTTGCGCTTGCGGTTTATGAAACTTCCTTTGCCTGCCCGAACGACTTTTTTGTCGGGCGGGTCTGCCCGCCGAAACGATTATTAAATGTACAAATGTTTATTAGCAAAGCCAAACGAAAATAGCTGTCTGCGAAGCAGGCTTTAAATTGGCTTTGCGATCTGCCGGTCCGCCCGCATTGCGCTTAGCCGCTGTTATGTTTTGCCAGCCGCACACAGTTTTATTCGTTTCTGCTTAATTGCTCAATTCTGCCGTCTTCGTAATAGGTTATTATTTCTTTGACGTCGCCTTTTGAATTTGAGACAAACTCTACTATAAATGAATCATTACCGAGAAGTCGCATTTTATTTTCTGTCATTGAAACTAATGGGAATTTTGTTCGTCCAACTCTTTCGTAATACAAGTGATTACCTGAGAAAGAAATGTCAGTATAACTATACGTTCCTATTCTTTTTTTGAGTTTGAGAGAGTCTATTTGCGGCTGATTGTTTTTTGCTTTCAATAGTTCAAGTTGCCATTTTAAATTATTTATTTCGACGGAGTCTTTTGCTATTTTAAAGTAACTTTCAAATATTTTTATTTCAGCAACCTCTAACGCTTTATCTGCAGTAGTTTTTATGTCAGAAGAAATACCAACACCTTCCCAATTTGTTTTCGTTGTTCTAGAATATGCTTTACCGTGTGGCAAAGCAATAATAAAATCTTTATACAGAAAAGATTTTGGTGCATTATGAGCGCCGCCCCTTGTCTGTTCACCTACAATGGTGACTCTTTTTTCAGTTTTAAGAAAATAGGTTAACATTTCAGCAGCGGAAAAAGTCTTGTAACTAGTCAAGATATACAGAGGCGTTTCATAAAGACCAGTATAATTTGAATCAGGCTCGCAATATAAATTGTAATTTTTTTCGCGATTACGAAGTGTTAATTCAAACATGTGTTTTCTTTCTTTTATAAAGTGCTTTGCAATACAAGCAACCATTTCGGGCTGTCCGCCCATACCATAACGTAGGTCGATGATTATTGCTTTGCAATTTGAAAGAGTTTGAAATGAAGCGTCGGCAACTTTTTCAGACTCTGGATTTAAATAAGCAAAATAGCTAATGTCAACATAGCCAATATTGCCATTTAAAACTTCTATTTTTTTAAATCCATGATTTTTAGATCTGTCAAGTTTTAATTGCTTGGCCCAATAAACAGAGTCGCGAGGCAAACTTAATTCCAGAGATAAGTTAGGATTATATTCAATAAAAAAGTGTTCGTCATTATGAACGCTTAAAACGTCTTTGGTTAAAATGTCCGCAAGAATGCTTGGGTTTGTGATTTTATTGTAAAGTCCGTCTTTGTATTTTTTATTAATAAATGCGCTCATTTCAGTCCCTTTGTCTGGAAGCACATAATTGTGTTCAAGTTTAAATGTAAGAGTGTCAATAATTTCTTTTACAATTTTTTGATTAAGAATTAGTGAGGTATTTGTCTGTGAACTTAAACTTAATACGAATATGATTTGAAAAACGAAGAAGAGTCGGATTGTTTTTAACTGAATTGTCATAGAAGTTATTGGATGAATGTCGTCATAATTTAGTAGGATGTCTTTACTGGTCTACGTCCGGCTGGTTGAACATAACGTTTTGCAGCTACTTGCAGTTTTTTGCTTGTCCAAGTTATACATTTGAGCGTTAACACGCAAAAAATTGGGCTTAGGCGCTGTTAGCGGTAGTATTTTTACGTCCAGGATGTTTCGTCTAATATTTCTAAAATTTCAGCGTCGCCAATTTTATTACCTCCTTCATGAATAAACCATTGTCGACCCACATTGATGTATTTTTCTAATGGCATACTCAACATAAAGCAAACTGTAACGATCGCTTCTTCTCCGGGCATGAAAAGTTTGTCGCCTTCAAACCGTATTTCTCCAATAAATGTCCTGATAATACCGTCTGGATAATATTCAAATACATGATTGGGTCTAAAGCTTGATCTGAACCCCGTTTTCCTGTTGTTATTTAGTTTAAGTCGAGCCTTAACAAACAATTCGCTCATTTTTTCAAACTTCTGGTCGCGAATACTTGTCAAGGTATATTTGTCGTAAGCCATGACGTCAAATATTTTTGATTGTCCCGTGTCAAGCCAGCGTTTATAAATAAGCACTCCATCGATATACAAATAGAGTTCGTTGCCTTTTATTTCTTTAAAAATACTCATGTCTACAAATGTTGAGAGCAGAATCACTTTGGTGATATAATTACTTTAACGTTAAAGTTATTTTTTCCATGCTGTCCTGTAAGGTCATTTTCTAGAGCCGTTGGATTTTGTATATTTCCATCTGGATCATATACAAAACAAAATAACGTTTCACAATCGGGATGGGTTTCGTAACGTTTGATGTCAATGATTAGTTGCTCACCTATTTTTTTGTCTTTTAGTCTGCTGGAGGCGTATTTTGCCTCAATAATGATTTTCTCTTTTTTCAAAAGGAAATCGATTCTCGATGATGAACCTGCATAACTCGGGCAGTATTCTTCAGGTCTTACGTCGTCGAAGTAACATTTTAAAACTGCATGTAAAAGGTCTTGAATGTCATATTCGTCTTTAACTTCAATTGTTGAACGCTGGTCATGCCTCCTTTTTAATTGTCTTACCGAACGGTCTATTTTATTTAGTATTTGTTCGATTATTTGAAAAGAAGTTGTTTCCTTACTTGGCGTTTCCTTGGCTTTTGTTTTTAACCAAGGAAGTTCTTTTATTTCTTCTCTAAGCGCTGATGCAAGTGATTCAAGTCCGTAACCATAAAAAGATGTCTTGTCAAACTGGAGTTTAACAGACTTGTTTGATACAACGTCAATATCGATATTACCAGTCACTGTTTCTCCTGAGTAATTTTGCGGAAAGAATTTACTAATGTGTACGTTGGCATATTTAAAAGATTTTGTATCCTTATTTTGAATGGACGTACTCCAACCTTTACCATTGGCAACCTTAACAATCAAGTCTAATACTTCGTTGTATTGGGTTTTTATAGGGTTTGTTTTTGTCTTTGCCATTTTTTGGGTCTGTCTTAATATTACCGCTAACGTTTTGCGGCTACGAGTTGTGCCGCTGTCCGTGAAGTTAAATGTAAGGAAGTCCGCCGAAAGTTACAATACCGAAATGTGCGGCATAACTTGTAGGTGCTGTTAGCGGGTCGTGCTTTTATATAGTTTGTGTCCGCACCAAGGACAGTAATTAATTTTAATGAACGAAGTCCCACCGTCGTGAATTGGAATACCAAACTCTTTGCGTTTCGTTGTCAGCATAATTGAGTCGTAATTTATTTTTGTCTTACGTTTAGTTTTTTTGTCCTCGATTAAATGATAAGCCATGTCCAGACAACAATATTTGTCCGGATTTAAACCTGCGGATTTAATTTGACGCTTTAAAGTCCAGTCAATACATTTTTTGTCATTGAGTAATGCGTCTTGGTACTTTTTAAAGTCGTCTGTGTCTTGAATGTCCTTTGAAGTAGGAAACTTAGAATATTTTTTGTCTAAGACTTTAAATGTCGATAATTTCATTGTCTGTTGTCCTAAAGCATGCCCGCTAACTATTCGCTAAGTGCACCTTTTCTGTTTGTAAGCGTTTGTAATTATTTGTAAGTGCTTATTGTCGCATATCAAATATATAAAATTAAGACCAACAAAAAAGCCTTCCGGGTTCAAACAGAAGGCTTTAATAATACAATTAATGCTATTAAATAGTTTTGGCCTTAAAAATGGGGGCTAAAGAAAAAAATGATAGCGCCGGAAAAAAGTGCATGGGCACTGCCAAGCCCGGAAATAATTCGGGACTTTCTACCTCCATGGGTAATTGAAATCCAAATACGCCTACAATACTTGCAAAACTTAAAATGGCAATTAAAATATTTAAGGCAGCAATTAATTTTTCTCCCTTCCATTTATAAACAACAAAATACCCAATACTCATTAAAACGCAGCCAAATATACTTGCACCAATAATACCGGTTACATTTAAAACAGATTTAAAGTTTATTTCAAAAGCACTGCAATAAATGCTATTATACATAATGCCGGCCAAAGCAGCTAAAACTGAACTAAACAGTGCATGGAGTATTGTTTTTTTGAGCGTCATATTAATTATTTTGTAACAGGTACATTTAAGTCAATTTCAAGTACATCAGGAGTACCTTTTTTAGTGATGTTATAATCTTTTGTTACAATGCTAAATTTACCTTTAAATACAGCTTCTGCGCCCTTATTCTCAAATGTAAAAGGTAAATTTATTTCTTTGGTAACACCTTTTATGGTTAGTTTACCAACTGCAGTATAGTTTCCAACTTTACCTGACACTGAAGTGGATTCAAATTTTATTTCAGGAAACTGCGCTGCATTTAAAGCATCTTCAGCTTTCGCATGTTTATTCTTCATGCCGTTGCCTGTATTAACGGTATTAGCATCCATGGTAGCAGTTATTTTTGATTTTTCAGGGTTTGCTTCGTCAAATACAATGCTTGTTTTTAAGCCTTTAATGACACCGTCTACCTTTGGGCCTTTAAAGCTCACTGTATAAGCATCTTCTTTTAATTTCCAGTTAACAGATTGTATAACTGTAAATGCCGAGGCAAAAAGAATGGTGAACGCGGCTACCGCCAATTTTATGTTTTTTGTTTTCATGTTTTATATTTTAATAATTTATACAAATGTGAAAAGAAAAGCAGAGCAGTAAATTGATGTAGGTTAAGAAATAAAATTATTTTTTACGTGCAATTTTTTTGCGTACCCGGCTCAAACCTTCTGGTGTAATGCCTAAATACGAGGCTATCATTTTTTGAGATACGCGTTGTGCCAGATTCGGGTAGGTTTTGTTAAATTCTAAATACCGTTCTTCGGCAGAAGAACTTAGTAACTGCATAACTCGCTTTTGGAGCGCGAAAATACGCCGCTGAAATTTTTCGTTCATTTCAACTAAAGATTCGTGATCAATATTTTTGAAATTAATTTCTTTTGGGCGTTTAATTAATTTGATGCGCGAATCTTCAAGCGCATCAATGTTTAAAATGGCTGGTAGATTATTTATTAACGATTCCTGGTCACTTATGATCCAATCTTCGGGTGCAAATTGAAAAATGTGTTCTTTACCCTTTCAATAGTATAACTTCTCAAACAGCCTTTTTCAACATAAAAAAAGTAGTCAGACGGATCGCCGTTACGTAAAATAATTTCTCCTTTCTTAATTTCTTTAGTTTTGGTTTTAAAAAGTTCTTTCGAAAAATTTACGTCTTGCATAATCACAAAAATCGATAATAATTAGTTTAATTTTAATCCAAATAGAGAAAAAAGCACGGTAGTGTTATATTAAGATTTGCAATTTTGATGAACAAAAAAGCCTTCCGGGTTCAAACAGAAGGCTTTTTCTTTTTTGGTTATGCCTTACGGGGCAAACCTAAAGATCTGATCAATTAATTGTTTTCCCTAAAAAATCAAGCATTATCAGATCCTCAAGTGTGTAACGTTTTCCATCAACAAAAACAACAATCCAGGCATCTGTTTGGCCTTTGGCAATTGCTTTTTGTCTTTGTACTTCTGCTTCTTTTAATGTCTTAAATTCTTTTTGTGTAAAGCGTGTAATACCGTCAGGATAATTTACCACCTCTGCCTTACCAAACGTTTGTAGATTTGGATATTTAAAGTTCTCCGGTTTTCTGTAAGCACCAATTTGTACTTTAAATACCATGTTGCCTGCGCAATAATCGCCTGCCATTGCTAATAATTGTTTGTAGTACGTAATATCATTTAACGATTTACCTTTTAGTGGACCAAAGTCTGGCAATGTTTTATCAGAGCAAGGTGATGTTGTGGTTGCAACCGTTGGTGTTTCTGCAACCGTAGGTGTAACAACCGCAACCGTTGGTGTTTCTGCTACAGTTGGTGTAACCACCGCAACTGTTGGTGTAACTGCTACGGTTGGGTTGGTTGCTACTGCGGTTTGTGTACTTACTAAATAAAAATCTTTTGTGGTTTCCATATACTCCTGCAAATTCACTATATCTACATCTTCTTCCACCGATTCGTATTTATCTGCCGAAACTTTTATTCTATATATTGCGCCGGGATTTAATGTTGTTAAATATTTTCCGGTAGCGGAGTTAGAATAATAAGTACCAATCACTAATTTACCATCAGGGCTAATTTCGTTATTCGACATCATCTCTAATTCTTCTTTCGTGAATTGCTCTTTTTTAATGCTGCGTATGATTTCAATTTTTGCTTCCAGCGGTTGATCGTTACCATACACGGTTCCTTTTAATAAAGCAATAACCGGCTTTTTACCAAGTATACCGGGCTCTACTGTATAAATATCATTCTTACCTTTTCCACCGGATGAAGAGCGGTTTGAACTAAAATAACCTCTGTCTCCTTTTGAATTAATTACATAATAGCGATCATCTTCTGTTGAGTTTAATGGTAAACCCATACTTTGCGGTGTTTGCCATTCTCCAAGGTTTTTAATGGTAAACATAATATCATATCCACCAATACTTTGATGACCTTTTGAACTAAAGAACAAGGTTATACCATCGGGGTGAATAAAAGGCGCATCATCATCATAAGGTGTATTAATAGTTGGCCCCATGTTTTTTGCTGGTCCCCAATCGCCATTTATTTTTTCGCTGATCCAAATATCCCTTCCGCCTAAACCGCCGCTGCGTTCGCTGGCAAAGTATAAAAATCTTCCGTCTGCAGATATAGAACAAGAACCTTCCCACTCTAATGAATTAATATTACCATTCAATAAAGCGGGCTTATTAAATTCATCACCAACTAATTTACTCATGGCAATATCACCAGAGTTTTTGGCATCGCTGTAAAAGGTAAATAAAGTTTGCCCGTCTGGCGAAATTGCAATTGCAGCATCGTTACCTTTTGTATTAATAGCGTCAATACCCTGTGGCTCGGTAAATACGCCATCGGGTCTTTTATAAGAAATATAAACGTCTTCGTTATAACGTCCTTCTAATTTATCAGGTTCAAGATTTGAGTTTAATTTTCCACCCACAGAAAACTTGCCGCTGTAAGTAAAAAATAATATAGATTCATCTGTAGTAATTACCGGAACATATTGTTCTTCTTCTGAATTTATAGGATGCCCCATGTTTTTAATATCGGCAATAACTTTATTTTGAATTAAGGTTTTACCATTCTTGCAATTGGTAATGATGAGCTTTGCATCCTCTATCATTATTTTATCTTCTTTCTTGATAGATGAAGAGCGTTCTTTAATAAAGGCTTCAAGAATAGCTATTGATTCGTCAAACTTATAATTAACGTGGTAAGCCTTTCCTAAAAAATAATCGGCTTCGTAAAATTTTGAGTTATTCTTTTTTATTTCCGTAAAGATCTCGGTAGCTCTTTCTTTTCTTTCAGGATTTCTTAAACAAGTAATACCCAATTTTAATTTATAATCGAATTCTTTTGGGTATTTGGCATTTAAGCCATCAAACAATTCGTAGGCCTTAATATAATCTTCGTCATTTAAGGCGTTATAGGCATCTTCCTCCAGTTCTTTTTTGGTTTTTGTTTGCGCTACCGCCGACAAAGTGCCTAAAAAAAGAAACAAAATAACTAGTTGTAAATATCTGGTTCTCAACATTCGTTAAAATGGATTAATAATTCCTATAAAATTTGGAATAAATGCGCTTAATTGTTAGTAGTATGTTAAAAACTTATTAAGAAGGGTCTTTTAATAAGTCTGAATGGCCAAAACCCTCGCTACCAGCTGCATTTGCAGGCAGGACTGAAGAAAATAGTGGTGTTTGGGAGCATGGATTGGATGTTATCCTGGTGTATTTGGGGGATGAGTATATTCCTCAGGTCCATACTTTTAAGACTGGTTAATTGTTTTAAGGTCTCCGGAAAATATTCGAGGTTGTTACTCCAGAGGTCGGCAATTTCTAATTTTTGTAATTCGCCAAACGAATAAGGCAGGCGACCTATCTCGTTTTGGTTTACGTTTAAGTATTTTAAATTCTTTAAACCGCCTATACTATTAGGTAAGCTTTCTAATCCTGTTTTACTTACAATTAAAACCTGCAATTTTTTTAAAAGTATAATAGAGTCGGGCAGTTCTTTAATAGAGTTCTTACTCAGGTCGAGATATTGAAGGTTTTTAAATTTTAAAATTTGGGCCGGAAAGGATTTGTACTTTTTTTTACGCAAAACAAGTTTTACTACCTTATCCGGATCTCGGCGGGCGCTGTCAAGATCGGTAAACTCATCGTACACAGCCAAGGCAGCAGAATCTAACAGATTTTCTTGTGCAGAAACAGAAGATCCAATAAAAAAAATGACGAGTGCTAAAACTATTTTTTTCATGCTTTGGTTTTTATTAAAGCTAAACAATTTTCTTTATCTGCTTTAATAGCCTCAATTAGTTCGTTTAAAGTATTAAATTTTTTCTCATCTCTGAGCCATTTTATAAAATTTAACGTTATGGTCTTATTATAAATATCCTGGTCAAAATTAAAAATGTTCACTTCTAGTTTTAATTTAGTGTCTGTATCTGTTGTTGGATTAAGTCCTACATTAAGCATACCAAAGTATTTTTCGTCGTCAACAACTACTTCTACAAAGTAAACCCCAATTTTCGGGATCAGTTTATCGCTATCTTCTATTTGTAAATTAGCAGTAGGGAAGCCCAGTGTTCGGCCAAGCTGTTTGCCTTTAACCACTTTTGCTTTTATGAAAAAAGGATGACCTAAAAAATTGGTAGCCAGTTCAATATTACCCTCTTCAATGGCTTTTCTAATATTGGTGCTGCTAACGGCAATGCTTTCAATATCTTTTTTACTTATTTCTTCAATGGTAAAGTTGTATTTAGCTGCATTTTCTTTTAAGGTATTAATATCGCCTTTACGGTCTTTACCAAATTTGTGGTCATAGCCAATTACCAGGTGTTTTACATTTAATTGTCGTAACAAGATCTCTTCTAAATAATGTTTTACATCCAATTGCGAAAAGGCTTTATTAAAAGGATACACAACAACAACATCTACACCGTATTTTTCAAAAAGATCTAATTTTTCTTCAATAAGGGTAATTATTTTAAGGTCTTTTTGCTCAGGAAATAAAACTTTGCGGGGATGGGGGTCAAATGTAAGCACTACCGTCTTAAGGCCCAGTTTTTCTTTTAGTTCCTTAAGGCGGGCCAGTATCTTTTGATGCCCCAGGTGAACCCCATCAAAGGTTCCAATAGTAAGAATGGTGGGGGTTTCAATTCTAAAATGCTCGGTATTTTGTACAATTAACACGGGGCAAAAATAGTTTAATTTATTTTAAATAGTTCTAAAGCTTTTTATCCGACAAAAGGCAGTTTAAAAACGACCAATTTATTTATGAAGATAATCTGGGTTTGTTGTTAAAAAAACTCTAATAAATACCCTTTTTTTGTTTAAATATTATGACTTAAGTAGTATCTTTGCGCTCAAATTTTAAGAAATACTCTCATGTCGAAACAAATTGGCAAAATTGCCCAGGTTATTGGTCCCGTAATTGACGTACGCTTTGACCTTGAAGGCGGAAAACTACCTAATATTTTAGATGCACTCGAAATTGTGAGTGGCGGAAAAAAGATCATTTTAGAAGTTCAACAACACACAGGTGAGAACACTGTACGTACCATTGCGATGGACAGTACAGACGGTATTTACCGTGGAATGGAAGTTACAGCTACAGGTAGCGGTATTTCTATGCCAGTTGGTAACAAAGTAAAAGGACGTTTATTTAACGTTGTAGGAGAAGCAATTGACGGTATTAACGTAATTGATAACGCTGGTGGAAAATCAATTCACCGTTTACCACCACGTTTTGAAGATCTTTCTACTGCTACAGAAGTATTATATACAGGTATTAAAGTAATTGACCTTATTGAGCCTTACTCAAAAGGTGGTAAAATTGGTTTATTTGGTGGTGCCGGTGTAGGTAAAACCGTATTGATCCAGGAATTAATTAACAATATTGCTAAAGGACACTCTGGTTACTCAGTATTTGCTGGTGTTGGCGAGCGTTCACGTGAAGGAAATGACCTTTTACGTGAAATGATCGAATCAGGCATTGTTAAATATGGCGATGCTTTTAAACATTCAATGGAAGAAGGCGGATGGGATCTTAGTAAAGTTGATCTAGCCGAATTAGAAAAATCACAAGCTACCTTTGTGTTCGGTCAAATGAACGAGCCTCCTGGAGCCCGTGCCCGTGTTGCCTTATCAGGTTTAACAATGGCAGAATATTTCCGTGATGGAGATGGTTCAGGTCAGGGTGGACGTGATATCTTATTCTTTATTGATAATATCTTCCGTTTTACGCAAGCAGGTTCTGAGGTGTCAGCGTTATTAGGCCGTATGCCTTCAGCGGTGGGTTACCAACCAACTTTAGCTTCAGAAATGGGTGTGATGCAAGAGCGTATCACTTCAACTAAAAACGGTTCAATCACCTCTGTGCAAGCGGTATACGTACCTGCCGATGACTTAACCGATCCGGCTCCGGCAACAACTTTCTCTCACTTAGATGCTACTACTGTATTAAGTCGTAAAATTGCTGAGTTAGGTATTTACCCTGCTGTGGATCCATTGGATTCTACATCACGTATCTTATCTGCTGCTGTTTTAGGAGACGAGCATTATTCTTGCGCTCAAAACGTGAAACTGATCTTACAACGTTATAAAGAATTACAAGATATTATCGCCATCTTAGGTATGGATGAGTTAAGTGAAGAAGATAAATTAGTTGTACACCGTGCACGTCGTGTTCAACGTTTCTTATCTCAACCATTTCACGTAGCTGAGCAATTTACAGGTTTAAAAGGTGTATTCGTAAGCATCGAAGATACTATCAAAGGCTTTAATATGATCTTAGATGGTAAAGTTGATGAGTATCCGGAAGCAGCTTTTAAC
Source organism: Bacteroidia bacterium (assembly GCA_016787785.1). Classification (GTDB taxonomy): domain Bacteria; phylum Bacteroidota; class Bacteroidia; order B-17B0; family Aurantibacillaceae; genus Aurantibacillus. The sequence continues at coordinate 170,328 of JAEUTO010000010.1, forward strand.
TTAGTTGGTACAATTGAAGAAGCTATAGAAAAAGGCAAAAAGATCTTAGCTGAATCTAAGTAATTGACAAAAGATAAATGACGAAGGATTAAAGATTTAGTTCTTGTCTTTGATCATTTATCTTAAATCTTTAATCTAAAAAGAGGAATGAAAATAGAAATAATAACACCCGAAAAAAAATTGTACGAAGGTACTGTAAAGTACGCGTCTTTTCCGGGTTCTGAAGGTAGTTTTGGGGTTTTAAACAACCACGCACCTTTAATTGGTACTTTAAAAGCCGGTAAAATTGAACTGACTGATGAAGCTAATACAAAGATAGAATTTGAGATCACCGGAGGTGTTGTTGAAGTGTTAAAGAACAAAGTGATTGTTTTAGCAGGTTAATTATTACCGCATTAAATATTAAAAAAGCGAAGAGAACATCTCTTCGCTTTTTTTGTGCCCAAATTCTTAACATCAAATACTCAAAACCGTTTGCTAAATTTACAATACCAAATAGTGGAACCACAAAAAAAAATATCGGGCAGTATCTTTAAACTGGGCTTAATAAATGCGCTCATCTGTTTAATCGGATTTTTGTGTTTGTTCTATTTCGGAAATTTTAAAATAGATGTTGCCTATCTTTTACTCTCAACGTTTATTTGTTTTATTACCGGTTTTTTGATCCTTTATTATTTTTATTATGTTTCTGTTACCAAAAAAATAAACCTGCTTTCAGAAAAGATCCGCAAAAAATTTCTGAATAAAGAGATCCCCCAAAAGCAAGACCAGCTTGAGGAAGAGGATGGTCTCACCTTATTGGAAGAAAAAGTGGATGACCTGATTGAAACACGCGAAAAAGAATTGAACCACTTCGAGAACCTGGATAGTTACCGTAAAGAATATTTAGGAAATGTGTCGCACGAATTAAAAACGCCGGTGTTCAACATACAGGGTTACGTCGATACACTTATAAACGGTGGTTTGGAAGATGCAAGTATAAATATGGATTATTTAAAACGCGCCGAAAAAAGTATCGACCGTTTGATAAATATCATTGATGATCTTGAAACCATAACACAATTAGAAAGTGGCGAGCTGCAATTGGACACAGATAATTTTGATATTGCCAATCTAATAAAAGATGTTTACGCTTCGCTTGAATTAAACGCGGCACGAAAGAATATAAAATTAGAGTTGGCAAAAAAATACGAAAAACCTATTTATGTTCGCGCCGATAAATTCCGTATCCGTCAGGTTTTAGTAAATCTCATTACTAACAGTATCAAATACGGTAAGGATAACGGTACCACCGAAATTGCTTTAAATTATCTGAATGACGACGTCGTTATAGAGATAAAGGATAACGGCATGGGCATTGAAACCGTTCATTTACCAAGATTATTTGAGCGTTTTTACAGGATAGACAAAGGCCGAAGCCGCGAGCAAGGCGGCACAGGCTTGGGGCTAGCCATTGTTAAACACATTATTGAAGCCCACCAAAAGTCAATAAAAGTTGAAAGTGAATTAGGAAAAGGCACGTTATTTACTTTTTCGCTATCCGCAGGCCAATAAAAGGATAAAAAGAGCTCGTTTATAGCTAAAAAAAACTAACAAATTGTTGAAAATTTAAGCTGATTTATTGCTAAACTTGCCTATTATTAGTAAAATTGCAAAAACTATCATACAATGGCTGAAATTCATATCACCGGAATCAATTATATAGAAATTAACTCTCAGGAAGGGTTAGAATTTAAATACAAACCAGAAGTTCCAAAATTAAAGCTGGTTGGCACTTTATTGAACGCTGAAAGCGAAGACGAAGAAGATGGTGTTCTGTTTTTAACTCAAAAACAACTTAACCAGGTACTTACTAATAAAGATGTAGATCTTAAATTGGTAGACGACCGTTGGACCTTAAGCAAACCCCTTACAAAAGAGCAGGTAAAAAAAGTTGGACTTGTTGATGTTGACGCTGAATACTTAGGCGCAGCAGGCGAGTTTAAATGTTATGAAGCCGTAAAGGTTTCTTAACTACCAAACAGCAGGCCCTTTTTTCTTGGTTAATTTTGAATTAGGAAATAATTCATAATACAACTGATCAAACCAAATCAAAACTTTAAAACTATAAGTAGGCGAATTTAATTTTTCGCCTATTTTTTTGCTGTTAACCAAAGTAAAACGGTAAGCCACATCGGCGCCAAGACCAAACCACCTGAACACTTTAAACTGCGCTGTAATGCCGGGTTCGTAGAGCATTAAAAAGTGTTTTTTGTTATCTTCTCTTATCAGGTAGTTCTTTTCATTCTTCCACCATGTAAAACCTGTGCCCGCTTGAATTGGCACACTTAATTGCCAGCGTTTTGTTTTATAAAAAACAAAATCTACATAATAGGCAAGGTAAGCCATTTTTAAAAACCTTGAAATTGTATCAGGTTCCCCGAGTTCATTCTGCAAATAAAAATCTTTTTTAAAATCCGATTTGAGCCAGCTAACACCACCGCCAATTCGTAGTTTTCTTTGAAAGGCAACACCAAGTCTTACACCTGTTACACTAATTATCTGGTTATCAATAAAACTGTTTCTGGATTCTAATCGCGCGTCAATACTCGATTTATGGTTAAATACATCGTGCAATGTATCTAAGAACTGTGCTTTAATTGTAACACAGCAAACAAACAAAAAAAATAAAAGAAGTCTGTTTTTCATCCCTCTAACAAAATTACGTTTATAACTCTTTTTAATCCTGTTGGTTATTCAATTGTTTCAACAATCTACTTATAGTAAATTTAAACCTTGATGTTAGAGACACCTATTGTATATTTAAAAGGCATTGGCCCCCAGCGCGCCGAGGTGTTAAAAAAAGAACTTAACATTCATACCTATTGGGATCTTTTAACTTATTATCCTTTCAGGTATGTTGACAGGACAAAGTTCTCAACCATAAAAGACATTCACGACGAAACACAGTACGTTCAGATAAAAGGAATAGTTGATCGCCTTGAAGTTATTGGTTTAAAACAAGCAAAACGTTTGGTGGTGCAGTTCAGGGATAATACTGGAATTATTGAACTGGTATTTTTTAAAGGTTATAACTGGATGGCTCAAAAATTAGTGGTGGGTAAAGAGTACGTTGTATTTGGAAAACCAACTGCCTTTAACCGTAAATTTAATTTAGCGCACCCTGATATTGAATTGGTGACTGATGATCTTTTGAGCCAGCAATCTGCTTTTCAGGCTGTATATAACTCCACAGAAAAATTAAAGATCAGGGGATTAGATAGTGAAGGTATTAGAAGGACCATTCGCGTGCTCATCAATCAACTACAACCACAACATATTGAAGAAACTTTAAGCGATGAAGTTAAAACCGATCACAAATTAATTGACAGATACAGTGCCTTTAAATTTATTCATTGCCCAGATAATGCACAACAGTTAAAAGATGCAGAGCTGCGCTTAAAATTTGACGAATTATTTTACATACAATTACGCTTATTAAAATTAAACAAAGTAAGGGCTGTAACGGTTCGCGGATTTGTGTTCTCGAAAGTTGGCGAACACTTTAATGATTTTTTTACCAACTATTTGCCTTTTGAATTGACCAATGCACAAAAAAGAGTCTTAAAAGAGATCCGCCTGGATGTTGGAAGTGGCAGGCAAATGAACCGTTTGCTGCAAGGTGATGTTGGAAGCGGTAAAACAATGGTAGCGTTAATGAGCATGTTGCTGGCTATTGATAATGGTTTTCAAACCGCCATCATGGCGCCTACCGAAATTTTAGCGCAACAACACTTTGTTACTTTTAAGGAATTGTTGAAGTCGATGAATATTGAAGTAGCACTTTTAACAGGTTCTACAAAAGCAAAAGAACGAAAACTCATTCACGCAAAATTATTAAGCGGAGAAATAAAAATTTTAATTGGCACACATGCGTTGATCGAAGACATTGTTCAATTTAAAAATTTGGGTTTTGTGGTTATAGATGAACAACACCGTTTTGGTGTAGCGCAACGGGCAAAACTTCGCGCAAAAAATTCTCTACCGCCACATATGTTAATTATGACTGCTACGCCAATACCGCGTACGCTGGCCATGACACTTTATGGAGATCTGGACACGAGTTTAATTGACGAACTGCCGGCAGGAAGAAAACCCATTAAAACCTTACATTTTATGGAGAACCATCGCTTACGGGTATATGGTTTTATGCGCGAACAAATTGAATTAGGACGACAAGTGTATGTTGTTTTTCCGTTAATTAAAGAAAGCGAAAAAATGGATTATCAAAACCTGCAGCAAGGTTGCGATAATATAGTACACGAATTTCCACCACCACATTACCAGGTAAGTATTGTGCATGGTAAATTAACGCCCGACCAAAAAGAATTTGAAATGCAGCGTTTTGTAAAAGGCGAAACGCAAATAATGGTTGCCACCACTGTAATAGAAGTTGGCGTTAACGTACCCAATGCAAGCGTAATGGTAATTGAAAGTGCAGAACGTTTTGGTTTGTCGCAATTGCACCAGTTGCGCGGTAGGGTAGGGCGCGGTGCCGAACAAAGTTACTGCTTGCTATTGACAGGTTTTAAACTGGGTGCAGACAGCAGGTTAAGAATGGAGACAATGGTGCGCACCACGGATGGTTTTGAGATAAGCGAAGTAGATCTTAAATTACGCGGTCCGGGTGATATTGAAGGTACGCAGCAAAGCGGTGTCATGGACTTAAAATTAGCAAATCTTGCTTTGGATGGACATATTTTACAATTAGCAAGGCAGGCAGCGCAATCTGTTTTAGATGAGGATGTAAATTTCGATCTCGAAAAAAATAAGGTTTACGAAAAACAATTAGCCTTTCAACAACAGAACAGGCCTAACTGGAGTAAGATAGGGTAAGGTAAGGCAAATAAGTAAGGGTATCGATTATACCTGATATTTTTTTTGGATAAGCTAAACTGAATTTCGATTATTAGAATAGATCGGGCAATGCAAGAAAATTAAAATTGTATTTCTATTATAAATAATTAGATTTAACGCAAATTATGGCCCTCGGTATTTTTGAAGAAAAAGTTATTGAAAATGACGTAGCAATTGTTCGTTCCAGAAAAGATGGAATTGTACATGTTACATTTAAAGAAGGAACTGAAATTGACGCTGCTTTGCAAGACAGAATGATAGAGGTTTATCTTGAAATTTGTGGGGGGAGGAAGCGGCCATTTTTATACACGGGCATCGGTGATGTTACTATCACTAAAGAAGGACGAGAGCATTCTAAAAACCTTGAGGATGTTTTTCCCACCTTAGCAACCGCTGTAATTGCCGATAACCTTGCTTACAAATTAATTGCGAATTTTTATTTAAAGGTACATAAACCTAAAACACCTTACAAAGTATTTAAGGATATTCCTTCAGCTGAATTTTGGTTGAAAAAATTTATTGAATAAGAACCAACAGTTCGTTGAACTTAAGCTAATGAGAATTCTACTGCAGCTTTTGAATGGATCAATGCCGTATCAAATATTGGAATAGTAACATCGTTCTTTTTTATTAATAATGGAATTTCAGTACAACCAAGTATAACTCCTTCTGCTCCTTGGTCTTTTAATTTATTAATAATAGAAATATAACGTTGTTTGCTTTCTTCAATAATTAAGCCTCTGCCTAGTTCTTCAAAGATGGTGTAATGAATAAACTCCCTATCGGCTTCATCAGGAATAATTGCTTCAATATTTTGAGCTTTAAGTTTGGAAGTAAAAAAATCAAGTTCCATGGTGAATTTTGTTCCAAGCAACGCCACTTTTTTTAAATTTTGTTTTTTTATTTCTGCCGCTGTTGCGGTTGCAATGTGTATTAATGGCAGGCCAACTTTTTCTTCAACCCTGTCGGCAATTAAATGCATGGTGTTAGCACACAACACAATTGCCTGAGCGCCGCTTCTTTTTAAATTTTCGCTTGCTTCAGCTATCATTTTAAAAGTAGAATCCCAATCGTTATTATCGTTGTTCTTTTTTATTTCGGCGTAATTAAAAGAATAAATAATGCAGGTAGAAAAATTTAAACCGCCCAGCTTTTCGTTTACACCTTCGTTAATGGCTTTGTAATAATCTATTGTAGATACCCAACTTATGCCGCCTATTAATCCTAATATTCTCATAATGTTTTTTGGAACTCTAATTTAGTAAAAGAATCAAACGCAAATAAAAAGCCCTGTAAACAATTTGTTTACAGGGTTCTTATATAATTTAATTAATTGTTGTTTACTATTTAGTATGACGTTTTAAGTTCAACTCTTCTGTTTTTTGCTTTACCAGCAGCGGTTTTGTTATCCGAAACGGGTTTGGTTTCACCATATCCAATTGCATTTAAGCGGGATGCAGCAATACCTTTTGATTCTAAATACGCTTTAACAGATTCAGTTCTTTTTTGAGAAAGGGTCATGTTATAAGCATCATCGCCAACATTATCAGTATGACCTTCAACAGTTAAAGAAACAGCTTCGTAACGATTTAAGATAGCAGCAAGATCATCTAACTGTGAGTTTGAGATCAGTTTTAATTTATCACTACCTGTTTCAAAATAAATTTTGCTGGCAATAACATTAATTTTTACAACATCTTCTCTTGCCATTTCCGGACAACCTTTATTTGCAATTGTTCCTTTTACTGCAGGGCAACGATCTTCATTATCAGATACACCATCTCCGTCAGAATCAGGACAACCTTTGAAAGCTAAGATACCAGCTTTATCCGGACAAGCATCTTCTTCATTTACTATACCATCTTTATCGTTATCTAATGTACAACCTGTTGCATCAACTTTATATCCAGATTTTGTTCCGGCACATTTGTCATCAATATCAACTACACCGTCTTTATCAGTATCAGGGCAACCTTTTGATTTTAGATCACCAAAAACATCAGGACAACGATCCTCTGCATCTGTGATACCATCAAGATCTTTATCGGGACAGCCATTTAAAGAAGCAATACCTGCGATATCAGCACATTTGTCTAAATAGTCAGCTACACCATCACCATCACGGTCAAGAGGACAGCCAACAGCATCTACTGCTACACCTGCAGGTGTGTTTCCACACTTATCTTTTTTATCAGAAACGCCATCATTATCAGCATCTTTCTTTTTACCTAAGTTAAAAGTTAAACCCGCTTTATGATATAAGTAACCGTCATTTGCGTTAAGTCCGGTTGTTGGATCGTAACCGTGTTGCTCATTATCAATATCATCAGCACTTGTGTACATAAACGCTTCTTCGATCTGGAAATTAACTACACTATTTAAACGAAAGTTAAAACCAAAACCTCCTGAAGGAAGCGAGAAGTCAAAACGTTCTCCTTTATCTTTAAGAGAATAAATACCTTCATGAAAAATAACACCGGCGCCCAAAAATAAATATGGACGAACAGCATATCTTGGTGCTAAGATGTTATAACGTAATAACATTTCAGCCGTATTTAAACGAACTCTAAAATGGTTAAGCCCTTCTGGTTCTGTTGCCCAAGCTGCACGAGGTTCAAAATTTCCCAGTTCGCCTCTTGTAAATGCAGCCGAAAGATCAAAATGTTTGCTTAAATAAGCTGAAACGGAAATTCCAGCAAACGCGTAAGTAGATGGCTGATCTACGCTATAGAAATTCATGCCTCTGTCGCCGTTATATTGGATAATTCCACCATGTACGCCCACGTTCCACTTTTTTTCTTCTGTTTGCGAATATGTGGTAATTGCAGTTAAACAACACACAAATAATAGTAATAATTTTTTCATTGGATCTTTTTTTAGTTTATTTTTTAATAAATGCGTTCCCATAATTATGCCCATGAAGAAGCTAACGTGGGTATGCTTTCATAGGATCCAATGATACCAGAGTTTCCCGATCGTATTATCGATTAAAATAAAATTGAAATGCGCTTGTTTTCGTTCCTAGCTTACCTCAAACTGAGGAACATAATACATAGTTAGCGTGTGAAAATGCTTTGTGAATTCCCGTAAACATTAAGTATCTGTTAAGTTCTATACTTAATTATATGGTTCAACAAAAAAAAACAATCTTGTGAAAAATAAAATTTAATATTAAGAATGTAAGCGACAGCAAGGGCAACATGCTTAACACTGGCGATTTGGTTCACTTAATAAAAGACCTCAAAATAAAAGGCTCTTGTTTGGTTTTTAACCAGGAAAATGTTTAAGAACGGTAAATTAACACACAATAAGATAGTGTGCGGAGCAGGCGGAAATGATAGTGTTTTGAGAACTGAGTTTTTGATAAAGGCGTAATTTATGGAAAATGTAAGAGGTAAAATGGAAAATGTGTCATCCTAATTTTTGCCCTTTTCCATCTTGCCTTTCACGTTTTACATATTTTTCAGTATCCATACTTCTCCTTCCACAATTTTTTCAGGTAATTTCTTTGTTCTTGTTCCCGTGCATTATTTCCGGGTTCATAAAATTTTGTTGCGGCGATTTGATCGGGTAAAAATTCCTGATCTATAAAATTGTTCTCAAAAGAGTGGGCATATTTATACTCTTTACCATAATTTAAATTCTTCATTAACTTAGTAGGTGCATTTCTTAAATGTAAAGGCACCGGCAGATCGCCGGTTTTATCAACTAGCGCCAAGGCTTCATCAATTGCCATATAGCTGGCGTTGCTTTTTGCGCTGCAGGCTAAATAAGTAACACACTGACTTAAAATAATTCGCGACTCAGGCATACCAATAACATTTACAGCGTTAAAACAATTGTTGGCAAGCAGTAAAGCGTTAGGATTTGCATTGCCAATATCTTCGCTTGCTAAAATTAAAAGTCGGCGCGCAATAAATAAAGGGTCTTCGCCACCTTTAATCATGCGCGCCAGGTAATACACAGCCGCATTGGGATCGCTGCCTCTTATTGATTTAATAAAAGCTGAAATAATATCGTAATGTTGCTCGCCGCTTTTATCATACAAAGCTAAATTTTGTTGTATAACCGTTAGCACCAGTTCGTTCGTGATCTCAATAGTATTATTTGCTGAACTGTTAACCACAATTTCTAAAGCATTCAATAATTTACGGGCGTCGCCGCCGCTAATACGTAAGAGGGCCTCGTGTTCTTTTACGATAATATTTTTTGTTTTTAAGAACTCATCGTTCTTTATGGCATTTGTAAAAAGATCAACCAATTCCTGTTCTTCTAAATTTTTAAGAACGTAGATCTGGCAACGTGAGAGTAAAGCCGGAATAACTTCAAAAGAAGGATTTTCGGTAGTAGCACCAATTAATGTGACCACACCTTTTTCAACAGCTCCTAATAAAGAGTCTTGTTGCGATTTACTAAAACGATGGATCTCATCAATAAAAAGAACAGGCTTATTTTGATTAAAGATATTATTGTCTGACGCTTTTTCAATTACCTCACGCACTTCTTTTACCCCACTGTTTATGGCACTTAAATGGTAAAAAGGGCGTTTTAATTCGGTAGCAATTATTAAAGCAAGCGAGGTTTTACCAACACCCGGCGGGCCCCAAAAAAGTATAGATGGGAGCAGGTTTTGGAGGATAGCATTGCGCAAAGCGCTGCCTGTGCCTATAATATGTTGTTGCCCAATATATTGATCGAGGGTTTTAGGGCGCATTCTTTCGGCTAAGGGCTGCATTTTTGTTAATTATTTTTAACGGTTAAGTAAGTAATTATTTCCTATTTTTACATAAAGGAAAATTACCAAGATTTAAATTGTTATGCAACTTCACGGTTGATGCCATTTAAAGTTAAACTTGTATTTTTAAAACAGACTATGAACAACAAAAAAATATTCTCGCTCTCAGCTTTAACTTTAGGCGTTATCTTATTAATGTCTTTTGCTTTTAAAGGCGAAAAAGATCCCTTACACAAGCGCGTATTTAACATTAATATTACCGAGGTTAAAGATGGTGTTGCCGCTAAAAAATCTACCATGGATAAAATGGAGTTTAAAGACGGTAAATTGTGGAGCGACTTTTTATTTGATAAATACCAATACAAATGGTTAAAGTACCGCATTAATAAAGATTCTATTTATACAGATTCTACTGATACAGAGGTGCGCTTATTAGAAGTAGAGGCTACTGTTACAGATGATAAGGACCAAACTATTACCATCAATTTTACAAATGTAGAGTGGGATATAGAAGGTACTATTAAGATGACTAAAAGCGATAAGCCTAAAAAGTATTACGATTTTGCCGGTCGCGAAAAAGGTGGCAAGCCAAAGAAACCTAAGAAAGACAAAAACGGTAACATTATTGACGCGCCAAAAATGGAAGGTGAACAAAAAACCGAAGGCGAGCAAAAGTAAAGCATTTTAATTTTTGCTTTAGTTCTAATAAGTTTCATAAGATCTTATAATTTAATTTAACATTATTTACGAAAGCCGCTTGTAAGGTTATTGTTTGTTGATCGTATATATGATGTAACACAGTGTAAATGGCACGCTTAGTAAAAGATAAAACTAGTTTGGCAACCATTTCGCATATAAATAGTAGAAAAATGAAAAAACTAAAGGCATATTTCAGATCAACAACAACTTTTTTTGCAAGCATTTTTTTTATGACGGCTTGCACGCAGGCATCAAATCCAAATAAAGTAACTATGAACGTAGAAACAAACACAAACCCGGTAAATATTCATTCAACTAATAACACAATAGACACTGCTACTTTCGGGGCAGGTTGCTTTTGGTGTGTTGAAGCAGTTTTTCAACGCCTAAATGGCGTTATAAGTATTAAAAGCGGTTATGCCGGAGGTACGGTAAAAAACCCTTCATACAAAGAAGTTTGTACGGGTACTACAGGGCATGCAGAAGTTTGCCAGATAATTTTTGACAAGAGTAAAATTAAATTTGATGAACTTTTGGAAGTATTCTGGAAAACACACGATCCTACAACGTTGAATTATCAGGGAAATGATCATGGTACACAGTACCGCTCGGTAGTTTTTTATCATAATGTGGAGCAAAAAGAATTGGCAGAAAAATATAAAAAACAAATTAATGACGAGAAGGCTTATCCAAACCCTATCGTTACTGAGATTGTTCCCTTCAATAATTATTACGAAGCTGAAGCTTATCATCAAAATTATTACAACCAAAATGGCAGCGAAGGTTATTGTCAATTTGTGATCCAACCCAAAGTAGAAAAATTTGAAAAGATCTTTAAAGATAAAATGAAGAAATAATTTTATTGGCGCAAAATTATTTTGTAATTATTAGTTAATTGTTTTGTAATGATTACTTCGTCTTTAGTGATTTTTCGAATATCCCACTCGCAGAATTTGTTTTTTTCAGGATTAAAAATGTTGCGTTGGCAAACAGTAATATTACCTTTTAAAAAGCACTGAGAGCTGTCGTTGTTATAATAGCCTAAATCTGTTCCCATACTCATAAGTTTTGCATCTTTATCAATGTCGACAGAATAATTGTACAAAAAAATTTGGGTTGAATAATTACGGGCATGCGCTTCAGAAATATGAAACCTAACGAAATCATGTGAGGAATTCAAGTATTTATCGGCACCTTGAAATAAGGTGGTTGAATCAATCCCATTAACTTCGTAAAGTTTTAATTTCCATAATTTTTCTGAGTGATCTTTATTTTTCCCAAATAAATGTTTAATTCTATTATATACAAAACCTCCCTCGGGATATTTTTTGCAAGTATTAAATATAAGAGCAAACAGTAAAATAAGCGAAATATGTAGTTTGGTCAACTTCATTATCTAAATAAAGATAACAAAAAAAGCGGAAGAAAATCTCCCGCTTTAATCCTGTATCCTGAGTCCTTTATCTTTTGTCTAAATAAAACTATTTCTTAATTCTCTCCACGTAATCACCTGTACGTGTATCTATTTTTACCCAATCTCCCTGGTTAAAAAATAAAGGCACTTTAATTTCTGTTCCAGTATCTAAGGTTGCAAATTTTAAGGTGTTGGTTGCAGTATCACCTTTTAAGCCCGGCTCTGTATAAGTAATTTCTGCTTCAATAAATGTTGGTGGTTCTGCAATAATAGGTTCGTCACCTTCAAAACTCACTTTTACTTCCATACCTTCTTTTAAGAAACGTCCGCCTTCACCAAACATAAGTAGTGGTATATGCACCTGTTCAAAATTTTCGTTATCCATTACAACAGCAAATTCACCTTCGGTATAAATGAATTGCATCATTTTATATTCTACACGAACTAGTTCAACACTTTCGCCACTTCTAAAACGGTTCTCGGTTTGTTTACCATTTTTTAAGTTGCGCATTTTAGCCTGGTAAAAAGCACGTAAGTTGCCCGGTGTACGGTGTTGCCAATCTGTTATTTGTACAATGTCGCCGTTAAATCTGATTACTGATCCAACGTTAATATCTCCTGTGTCTGCCATTTGAAATGATAAATTTTAAATTATTAATTATAAATTTTTAATTAGTTAAGCTTCCGTTTCTACTTCTATATCGTGCACTACACCCATTGCCGAAAATTTATTAATGCGTTGCTCAATTCTTTCTTCCGCATTAAATTTACTTAAGGTTGCTAAGTGTTTTAAAATTTCTGTTTTAACCGTCGCAAAAATTTCTTCCTGGTTACGGTGTGCTCCACCTAATGGTTCTTTAATGATACCATCAATTAAACCATTCTTGCTCATATTATCAGCCGTTAATTTTAACGCGTCTGCCGCCTGTTCTTTAAAACTCCAGCTACGCCATAAAATAGATGAACATGATTCAGGCGAAATTACAGAGTACCAGGTGTTTTCCAACATTAATACTTTATCGCCAATACCAATTCCTAGAGCACCACCGCTGGCGCCTTCGCCAATGATGATACAAATTACCGGCACTTTTAATTGCACCATCTCAAGTAAATTACGGGCAATAGCTTCACCTTGTCCGCGTTCTTCTGCTTCCAGTCCGGGATATGCACCGGGCGTATCAATAAATGTAACAATAGGCTTGTTAAATTTTTCGGCCATTTTCATTAAACGCAAGGCTTTGCGGTAACCCTCGGGGTTAGCCATTCCAAACCTGCGGATCTGGCGCATTTTGGTATTAATACCTTTTTGTTGCCCAATGAACATAACGGTTTGCCCGTCAATTTCACCAAAACCTCCAACCATGGCTTTATCGTCACCAACAGTGCGGTCGCCATGCAACTCCATAAACGTTTTGTTCGAAACAGAATCTATATAGGCCAGTGTATAGGGTCTTTCCGGGTGGCGACTAACCTGTACGCGTTGCCAGGGTGTTAAGTTGGAATAAAGTTCTTGGGTTTTAGCGGTAATATGACTTTCCAGTTCTTTGATTTTTTCGGTGAGGTCTACTTTACTTTTAGAAGCAACTTCTCTAAGTTTAGTTATCTCTTCCTCTAAATCCTGAATTGGTTTTTCAAAATCCAAATAGATCATATTTTTGTTTGCGTTAGTTAGGTTGCAAAGATACGGTTTTTATAAAAAACTACCATTTTTATTACCAAATCGTTAAAAAATACGCCAGTTTTGTGGATTTTAACTTACTTTTGAGGCATTAAATTGATCGCTTACATATTCATTTTCTCTATTTTATTTTCGCTTTTTGCCAAATTAGAGGTGTGTATCAGCTATTTAGTAAATCAAAAGTATTACGCTGAGGTGTTATGTGAGAATAAAGAGAAAGAAGATTCGTGTTGTATGGGAAAATGTGCAATGACCAAAGAACTAAATAATTTAGCTGAAAAAGAAGAAGAACAACCCACAAAAACCCCAAATTCTACCTTTAAAATTACCAAAGCAGAAGAAGCTGTTGTTAAGACCTTCAAATTTTATTCCCCGAGCTTTTTTCTCTATTTAATAGGTAGCTCTTTTGAAGCTGAATTAAATAAGGGAGAGTTAACGTCGTTATTTAAGCCGCCAACCGCTTAATTTTTAATTACAATTTCTTATCATGACCTGTCTCATACCACAAACTACTTTTTTATTAGTTAATGTTTGTTGTTATGCTGACGTGGCGTTATATTATTTGAACTATTTTAATTAACTTTATTAATCGTATTACAAATGAAAAATATTATAAAATATATTCCTCTTTTTTTATTGCTAACCACTGTGTCTTGCAAAAAAGATAAAAAAGACCCCGAGCCAGAACCGGAGCCAACACCGGCTGCAACAACCAATACCATTAAAATATTGTTTGAGCATACTGTTGATACAAATGAACTTGTTTTAAATCAAAACTATGTTAATCCAAACTTGGACACTTTTAAAGTAAGTACATTAAAATACTACATAAGTAATATCGTTATCACCAAAAATGACAATACTACGTTTGTAGAGCCGGAGAGTTACCATTTAATTGATGTTTCTAATTTAAGTTCAACAACAATTAGCATTCCAAATCTTCCTTTTGCCAGCTATAAATCTCTTTCATTTACTTTAGGAGTTGATAGTACCAGGAATTGTTCAGGCGCGCAAACAGGAGATCTGGCTCAAAATAAAGGTATGTTCTGGAACTGGTCTACTGGCTATATCATGTTTAAGCTCGAAGGTACCTCGCCGCAGTCTGGCGCGTCAAACAAAAGTCTAACGTATCATATTGGTGGTTTTGGTGGCGTAAATAAAGTGCAACGCAATTTTATTTTTAATTTTGCAAGCACACCTGCAAATGTTTCAGCATCTGTTTCTCCAGTTATACATATGTCGGTTGATGTAAATGAGTTCTTCAAGAACCCCACAACAATTAATGTTGCAACTCAGCATACACAAATGTCAACAGGAGCAACTGCAAAAATGTTTGCAGATAATTACGCTGACATGATATCGTTTGAGCATGTACATAATTAATGAATAGAATTGCAAATATATTTTTTTTGCTTGGTGTTTTAATTTTTGCATCCTGTAAAGTAGATCCAAAGATCATAGAACCATTGCCTGCAGATAATTTGGTTGAGGTTATTCCTGATGGATGGCCGCAACCCAAATATACTTTTAGTGTAAATACTATTAGTGAAGATAAATTTGTTTTAGGCCGCGCTTTGTTCTATGAAGAAATGTTGAGTGTAGATAATACTATTTCCTGCGGCAGCTGTCATCAGGATTTTGCAGCTTTCTCGCATTCAGAGCATAAAGTTAGCCATGGTATTTACGACAGGCAAGGAACAAGAAATGCACCGGGTATTTTTAATTTAACCTGGCATCCGCTTTTTATGCATGATGGTGGTATCAATCATATTGAAGTACAACCGTTAGGACCAATTACTAATACGCTTGAAATGGGCGCTGATATTAATCCCGTAATTGCAAAGTTGCAGGCCTCAAGTAAATATCAAAACCTGTTTAAAAAAGCTTATGGCAGTGATACTGTAAATAGCCAAAAATTATTGCGCGCTATGACTGTTTTTATGGGACTAATGTATTCGTACAACAGTAAATTTGACTATTACAAACGTAACGAGAATAATGTAGAACTTTCGGATGCAGAGCTAAGAGGTTACAGTTTGTTTACAGCCAAATGCTCCGGTTGTCATACCGAACCACTATTTTCTGACTTTGCTTTTAGAAGTAATGGTTTAACGGTTGATCCTTTTTACCAGGATAGTGGCCGCGCACATATTACAGGCTTACCTACTGACAGGTACAAATTTAAAACACCAAGCTTAAGAAATATTGCAAAAACAGCGCCCTACATGCATGATGGGCGTTACACAACTTTAAATGAATGTTTAGATCATTATACAAATGCAATACCTAATTTAACAAATCTCGATCCCTCTATACCAACTAACGGTTTTCAGTTTAGCGCACAAAATAAACAAGATATAATCGCGTTCTTAAATACGTTGACCGATTATAAATTTTTAGGTGATAAACGTTTTGCGAACCCAAATTTTTAAGCCATGAAAAGATATCTTGTATATATTTTACTTTTAACATCAATTATTTTTTATTCCTGTAAAAAGAACAATGTAGGTGGCAATGCCGAAATAAAAGGTGTTATAAAACATCACGCCAAAATAATTGGTGGCGCCACGGTGTACATAAAATTCAATGCAAAAGAATATCCCGGTAGCGATGTTTCGGTTTACGATGCAACAGTAAACGCAGACGTAAATGGAAACTATAGCATTAAATGTTATAAAGGCGATTATTATTTATACGCTGTTGGACAAGATCTTGATGTACCACCTCCATACCAGGTAAAAGGCGGCGTGCCGGTAAATATCAGGAACAGAGAAGTGGTGGAGATAGAGATCCCGGTTACGGAATAAATTAGTATTTCAAATGTAAAATGGTTGATATAAATATCGATCATTATGAAATTTTTAAGAGTAACAATTTTACTTTTTTTTAGTTTACCAATTTTTGCCTGCGATCTTTGTGGTAGTTTTATGGGCATAACGCCCTACGACAATCAAAGTCAGCTGTGTATTTTGCATCGCTACCGTGTTTTTAACGGTTACCGCAATTACCAGCAAACATCAAGGTTTACAGAGCCAGGGGCTTACAAAACCATGCACGACCCGGGAATGTTGAACCACGATTCATCTGGTATAACTAAAAACCATTCTAGTAAGGACTATGAATCCTACAAAATAATAGAATTAAGAGGCAAGTGTTTTTTTCATCCGCGCTGGGAGTTGAATTTTATTTTGCCTTTCCAGCAAATTAAAACAAAGTACGATGAGGAAAAAAATAAGGTCACCGGAATGGCCGATCCTTCTTTATTTGCAGGTTATCATTTAATTAAGCGTTTAAATGATTACAAAATAAAGCAACGTTTAATAATTGGCGCCGGTATTAAATTACCACTTGGCGTTTCCGACCAACAAAACGATGATGGTGAAAGAATGATGCTGATCAACCAAAACGGCACAGGAAGTATAGATCATTTTTATTATTTGAATTACATGCTAAGCCAAAAACGCTGGGGAGTAAATTCAAACAGTATTTTTAAAATAAACGGCAGTAATAAATATCACGAAAGATATGCCTGTTCTTACAATCAGGTATTTAGCTTATTTAGTCGGTTCGAAATAAAAGCGCTAAATGTGTTTCCTTCTATTTTCGCAAATTATGAGTACTGTAAAGGTTTATTTGTAAATGACAAGCTAATGGAAGGCACCAATGTAAATGTATTATTACTTGGCCCTGCACTTGATATCAGTTATAAGAGTTTTGTTTTAAATACTTCTTTTCAGTTTAACGTATACGAAAGGGTGTCGAGCCAAAACCTCTCTAACGCGGGAAGGTTTGTTGTTGGCCTTACTTATAATTTTAAACAGGAAAAATATTTAATAAAAAACAAAAACTAATTTATTTTATTTTTAATATTTCAGGTATCTTACTACTTTAAAATTTACTAACGTGTCGGTTAAAATTACATTTTTAGGAACCGGTACATCGCAAGGTGTACCAATTATTGCCTGTACTTGTGAGGTATGTACCAGTGCAGATTCACGTGACAAACGCTTGCGTTCTTCTATATTAGTAGAAAGCGAAACAAGTCGTTTTGTAATTGATTCAGGTCCTGATTTCAGACAACAACTATTACGCGAAAAAATTAAAAGACTTGATGCTGTTGTTTTTACACACGAACACAAAGATCACATTGCCGGGCTGGACGAAGTAAAAGCATTTAATTTTATTAATAAAATGGTAATGCCTGTGTATGCCACAAAAAGAGTGCAGGAAGCACTACACCGCGAGTTTGCCTATATTTTCTCGGATGAAAAATATCCCGGCATTCCCGAAATTAAAGTAATTGATTTTGATAACGAACCTTTTTTTATTGGTGATATTTTAGTGAATCCGGTTAACGTGATGCATTTTAAATTGCCTGTAAAAGGGTTTAGAATAAACGATTTTGCTTATATAACCGATGCGAATTTTATCGCCGCTGAGGAAAAAGAAAGATTAAAAGGGTTGAATGTTTTGGTATTAAATGCGCTTAGAAGAGAGCCACATATTTCGCATTTTACTTTTGAGGAAGCTATTGAACTGGTAAAGGAGTTAAAACCGAAGAAAGCTTATTTTACGCACATCTCACATCAATTGGGTCTGCACGAGAATATTGCTAAAGAATTGCCCGAAAATATTGAATTGGCTGTGGATGGTTTACAGTTGATCATTTAAGAAGTGAATTAAGTATTTTCTCAATTTCTTTCCCCCTCGTAAGTGTCATCATATGTGAGCCTTTTTCTATAACAACTGTTGGTTTTGTTTTTTGAATAGGTAAAGTATGATCTTTAGTACCATGAATGTGAATGATATTTTTATTATATGTTTTTTTATCCCACCTAATTATCATATTCACAGTTCTTTTTAGGAATTTTGAATTTTTATTTTTAAGCATGCTTTTAAAGGTAGTTTTGTTTTTATTTCTGTCCGGTTCAACAATGGGCTGTAGCATTCTAGCTCCAAATTTTATTGCGCCTTTCGGAAAAAGTTTATAGATAGGAATGCTTTTTTGAAACCTATAACGAAACGGAAGCTCTTTCCTGCATTTAGCACTTGAAATAATTATTGTTTTTTTAGGCTGTAGCACATCCGCTAGTTCAGAACATAACATTCCGCCAATAGAAACGCCAATAAAACTATAATTGCTGGCAGTATCTATTTGTTTTTTTAAGATCAAAGCATAATCTTTCATAGAGATCCCCTTTTCTGGAATTGGATAAGAAATGTTTACGATCTTGTAGGTTGAATCAAACCCGATTTCTGAAAAAATGCGCTCGTCGGAGCCCTGCCCGGGAAATAAATATAGAACAGGGTTTTGACCATTAAGCTTTTCTAAGAAAACAAAAAGACTTATAAAGGCCAAAACCCTTATCATCTTAATTAGAATTTAAAGAAAAAGAAAACTACTGCAGCCCATTCTTTTTTTACGCCACTTGCATGGCCAATAGTTGAATGAGAAGAGTTCTCAACGGTTCCGTCACCTTTAATATAACCAACTGTGGAGTGTGAAGAATTTTCAACGGTTCCATCGCTTTTTACATAGCCAATGGTTGAGTGCGAAGAATTTTCGATAGTTCCATCACTTTTAATATAACCAATGGTAGAGTGAGACGAATTCTCAATCGTTCCATCGTTTTTGATGTAGCCTTTTGTAGAATGGCTGCTGTTCTCAATCGTTCCGTCAGATTTTACATAACCTGTTGTTGAGTGGCTTCCCGACTCAATAGTTTGTGCTTTTGCTCCAAAAGCCAAACCAAATAACGCAATTACTAATATTTTTTTCATTTTTATTAATTTAGACTGAAAGATACATAAATTTGTAATATGTCAGATGATCTTAAATTAACAGCCATAACCAAAGAGGGAAAGTACCAGGAACTCATTCCTCAAATAAAAGCGTTGGTAGAAGGTGAAAAAGACCTTGTTGCCAACATGGCCAATATTTGCGCTGCTCTTAAATACGGCATGGATTTTTTTTGGGTAGGATTCTATCTCGTTAAAAACGATCAATTAGTGCTTGGCCCTTTCCAGGGGCCGGTTGCTTGCACGCGAATAAATTTAGGAAAAGGGGTTTGCGGTACCAGTTGGCAAAAAAAAGAAAGCATTATTGTAGATGATGTGGATGCTTTTCCCGGACATATTGCCTGCAGTTCTTTAAGCAAAAGCGAAATTGTTTTGCCTTTATTTGATAGCCAAAAGAATGTAGTTGGTGTTTTTGATGTAGACAGTGATAAACTAAGTTCTTTTGATAAAACAGATGAATTATATTTAAACAAAATAATTAATTTGCTAAAATTTTAATTTTAATATGGAGAGGTCGCAAGCCGAAAAAAAGATCAAAGAATTATCAGCAGAGATCGAGAAGCATAATCACAATTATTATGTGAATGATGCGCCAACAATAAGTGATTTTGATTTTGATAAACTATTGGAAGAACTTATTGCTCTTGAAAAGCAATTTCCCGAATTTTTATCAGCTACTTCTCCCAGCCAAAGAGTTGGCGGTGCAGTTACCAAAACCTTTAAAACAGTTAAACATAAATATCCCATGCTGTCGCTTTCTAATAGCTATAGCACCGAAGACCTTATTGATTTTGACAGGAAGGTACAGGAAGGTTTGGGTTTACAACAGAACGATCTTTTTGCTTCGACTGCGGTTAAATACGTTTGCGAACTAAAATTTGATGGGCTTAGCATCGGCTTAAATTATGAGAATGGAGAACTAACGCAGGCTATAACACGCGGCGACGGCGTGCAGGGTGATGATGTAACTACCAATGCAAAAACAATTCGTTCTATTCCTTTAAAATTAAAAGGTGATTATGCTAAGTCATTCGAAATTCGTGGTGAGATATTTTTGCCGCGCAATGTTTTCGATCAAATAAATAAAGAGCGTGAAGAGATCGGAGAGCCACCTTTGGCCAACCCACGCAATGCAGCTTCGGGAACAATGAAAATGCAGGACAGTGCAGTAGTTGCCGGTAGAAAATTAGATTGTTTTGTGTATTATATGTTGGGCGAAGAAGTTCCCTATAAATCTCATTTCGAAAATTTAAATGCGGCAAAAAGTTGGGGATTTAAAACAAGCGAACATTCTAAATTGCTAAACAATATTAATGAAGTATTGGAATATATTGAATACTGGGATAAAGAACGTTTTAAATTACCTTTTGATATTGATGGCATTGTAATAAAAGTAAACGATTACAAACAACAGTTGCAATTAGGATTTACGGCAAAATCGCCTCGCTGGGCCATTGCTTATAAATTTAAAGCAGAACAGGTTTCCACCGAATTAGTGGATATTACTTATCAGGTAGGACGCACTGGCGCTATTACGCCGGTAGCTAATTTAAAACCTGTTGCTTTGGGCGGCACCATGGTAAAACGCGCCTCGTTACATAATGCAGACATTATTGAGAAATTGGATGTGCGTATTGGTGATTTTGTTTTTGTAGAGAAGGGCGGAGAGATCATTCCAAAAATAATTGGTGTTGATCTTACAAAACGAAAACCAAATACAGAGCCAACAAAATATATTACACATTGCCCTGAATGCGGAACGTTGTTAAGGCGTGACGAGGACGAAGCAAATCATTTTTGTCCGAATGATATGGGTTGTCCGCCGCAAGTTAAAGGCCGGATGGAACATTTTGTTTCGCGCAAGGCTATGAACATTGATAGTTTGGGTGGAGAAACCATTGGACAGTTATACGATGCAGGTTTGGTAAAAAATATTGCAGACCTGTATGATCTTAAAAAAGAACAGTTATTGCCATTAGAGCGGATGGCAGAAAAATCGGCCAACAATTTGATAGAAGGTTTGGAAGCCAGTAAAAATGTGCCTTTTGAACGTGTACTGTATGCTATTGGAATTAGACATGTGGGCGAGACAACAGCAAAAAAGATAGCGAAAAAAGTAAAATCATTAGATGTTTTAGTAAGTTATACTAAAGAACAATTATTAGAAACAGATGAAGTAGGGGGAGTGATAGCAGAAAGTATCGCTGATTTTTTCGCCGACGAGCAAAACAAAAATATTATTACGCGGCTAAAAAAAGCAGGTTTAAGATTTGAATTAAGCGAAGAACAACAGCAAGCTGGAAGCGATAAATTGAATGGCCTAACATTTGTAATAAGCGGCGTATTCAATAAACATAGTCGCGATCAGCTAAAAGAAATGATAGAATTTAATGGAGGGAAGAATTCGGGTTCCATTAGTGGTAAAACATCTTTTTTATTAGCAGGAGATAATATGGGTCCGGAGAAGTTAAAAAAGGCCGAAAAGCTGGGTGTAAAAATTATCAGCGAAGATGATTTTGAGGCCATGCTTACGAAATGATTCAGGTCGGTGTGTGCATGCACAGGCTCTTTGTCGATCATGTTTCACCGAAAACAAATATTTAACAGTTGCTTTAATCTAAAGTTTTTTAAATTTCGTATATTTATTAACCAATCTGTGTTTTATACAACTAAGCGATCATGAAGCCTGAAGAGTTAATATTTTTATTGGCGGACGATGATCCGGATGAGCATTATCTTGTTCAAAATGCTATTCAGGAGGTTAACAAATTTGCCCAAATATATTCAGTATTCACTGGTTTTCAGTTATTCGAATTTCTTTTCAATAAAGGAATTTACGAAGGGCAAAGCAATCCAATGCCACACATTATCATCGCAGATATCAATATGCCAATACTAAATGGTTTTGATGTGATAAAGTCAGTAAAAGAAACCCCTCAGTTAAAAGACATTCTTATTTATATACTTACAACAAGTAAGCGTGAAGAAGACAAAGTAAAAGCTCTGGCGCTTGGCGCAGATGGGTATTATACGAAACCAAATAATTTTACTGATCTAAGAGAGATCATGATAGAAATTCACAATAGAATAAAAAATTAGATTCAGATCATAAAAACAATTTAAGATCCACTTTTTCTTTTACCTCTTCTTTAAAAAATATTATTCCGAAATGAAACAGATCGATGCTCATTGTAACAGACGTATTGGTTTTTATATCGTTCCATGCTCTTGTCATTCCCTCACTCCAATAAATATCATCAAATATTAGTAGTGTATGATTATCTTTTTTTGAAAGCGCTAAATTAAAATAGCGCATGGTAGCTTCGTAAGTATGGTTACCATCTATATAAATAAGCGATGCCGGATTATTTTGTAAAAGAGTAGGAAGCGTGTCGTCAAATTTCGCTTCAATAAACTGAACGTTGGAGATATTATTTTTTTTGGCTAACGCTGAAGCAAATTCAACCAGACTTTTACTTCCTTCAATGGTTATTACCTTTCCGTTTTTAGTAGCCTTAGCAAGGTATAAAGTATTTAAACCAATAGAAGTACCCAGTTCTATAATAGTGTTGCAGTTTAAAAAATTAATGAGTTTATAAAGTGTTTCCGACTGTTTTTCACTACTAATTCCTTTAGCCGCGAGGTCTTTTATTTTTCTTTTGTTAGAGGTAAAAGTTTTTGAGCCGGCGCCAAAATCTTCCACTATGAGTTCAGTCCTATCTTCTAAAAGTTGTGCCCTTACTTTTTTCAATGCATCCAGGTCGTAAAAACTATTTCGGTTATAAAAGACCTCTTCACACAACTGAAAAGCAAATGGCGAATGCACACCGTGGCCCCCACGCTTTGCTACAATGTAATGGTTAATGTAGTGTTTTATTTGGTGAAAATTAATTGTCATTACACACACAAAATAAATTCTTTTTTAATTCGCTGGTCTTGTAATTTGCTAAATTATATTTTTGCATGTAATACAAATTCAGCATGTTCATTTTTTTATTCGGATGTGCTTTGTTCCATTCTCTTATAATGTAGCGGCAGTAAAGCGGGCGTAAAAAAGTATAATTATCATTCTGCATATTCTCTGCGAGTTTGCGCCAGCGATCGCTCTTATACATTTTTACAATGTGTTCAGGTTTTTTATAATCCACATAGTCGTTATCTCTGTAAAGATCATGTTGCCTGCCAATAGAATCCATACCATGATATACAAACCAACCATCTTTTTTTAAAATGCTGGGCGAAAACATGCCCCAGTATTGGTCTAAACGGAATATATTTACAGGATACCATACTTCTTTTCTTAATTCGTAACTAAACCAATTTACCGCACTTAAATTTATAATGATGCAAATGATGATAACACTTACACAAATACTATTGGTAAAGTACTTTGAAGGCGAAGGTTTTTTGATACTTAGAATAAGCGCTTCCTTTTTTATTTTAAGTTTGGCTTCCAGTTTGTCTAACATAGTTTTTGGTAATAAGCCAATACCTGTAACTATATTAATAACGAAGAACAGGCCAACATACAGCGTTAGCCCAATACCAATATGTAATACTAAAATTAAAATAAAAGCAATAAAACGTAAATTTCCCTTTTTTGAAGGCCATAAAATTAATATTGGAATTGCTAACTCAATATAAAAAACAAACCAGGTAAGTAATTTCATAAGTATAGGAAACTGGTAAAGCATGTCGCCTGCCGGTAAACGTATTTGTTCTAAGCTTAGTGCGTAATAAATGGCAGAACCTTCGGAGCGCCACTCCGTACTGGTTTTTAGGCACACCGTAAAAAAGTACACCGACCAAATTAGAAGTAAATAACCCACATTAGCAATAACATTTTGTTTTAAAGGAATTGCTTCTTTTTTTGAATCTAAAGAGTAAACTGCATTCCATGGTAGAAATAATCCCCAAAATAAAACCAAACGTAAAAGATCATCACCAGATTGCTGTACAAATAAATTACGGTTGTGAAGTGAAATAGTAAATAGCCAAACCAAAAGCGTAGCCCATTTTGTTTTGTAGCCAACTAATAAACATAATGCTAAAATAAAGTGCAGGCAAAATAAAGATAACACCCAGGCATAAGAACCACTTAGTTCGTGCAGGCTCCAGTTACCGGTCTTCCAGCCAAAAGTATGTATGAGATTGGTTGGCCATAAACCCGCATCTGTATAGTGCGCAGTAAGATCAGCACCCCGAATAAACAGGTCGGCCATTATTATTAGTGCTAAACCAATACGCATTAGCGCCAATGCTCTCAGATCGAGCGTGTAGCTTTTAGAAAGATAAAGAAGTATTTTTTTTAGTTGATACAATTATGTAAAAATAAAAAAAGCAGGCTTTTACACCTGCTTTTCATCATAAAAAATTCTGTTTTATTAGTTACAACCTAAGTTACCGCTAACGCCAACTGTAGGAAAGTTAAAGTTTTGTTGTGTACATAAAACCCCGGTAAACGAAGCCTGAATAGAATTAGATGTTGTATTTACAGCAACAGAGCCTGTTTTGCCATACCAAACAATACCTGAAGGTTGATTTGGAGCGTTGTTAATGATCATTGAACAAGAATTAGCATTAGGACTAGCTGCTATTGCATAAGTACCCGTTGTTGGAGGAAATAAGAAATTTAAAGTAACATCAATACTGCCATTTAAACCTTTTAAAGTAATACTGTTTGTAGAACTGCAGGTTGGATTGCTCCATCCGGCACCACCAACCAATAAACTTGAGTTTTGAGTAGCAGGATTAGTTAAAGTTGCAGTACCTGTAACTGTTTGGTTACCCACATTTGGGTTTCCACCGGTGCCGGTAGCATCTTCTTTATACGTTGGTTGAATTCTGTCGTCAGCTTTTTTCTTTGCACAAGAAAAAATTAAACTTGCAGAAATAATTGCAAAACCGGAGATAATTAAAAATTGTTTTTTCATTTGAACACGTATTATACCCAAAAATAAGAAAAATACACTAATTCGGCAAATTTTTGAGGCCTAAAATGAGTGAACGTGGCTTTTGGGTTAATAAAACGTTTTTTTCATGATAAAATTCTGCTTTAAAAGCGGACTAATTCTATACCTGTCTTCCTCATAAAAGCCTTTTAAAGCCGTTAATTCCTGAACAATAAGGTTGATCCCTAATTCATCTGCCCATTTTAAAAGGCCTTTAGGATAGTTAACGCCCTTGGTCATTGCCATATCTATATCGTCGCGCGAAGCGATCTTTAAATACAGTGTATCGGCCGCTTCATTAATAAGCATAAATAAAATACGCTTCACAATGGTCTTGCCTATTTCAACATCTTTTGTTGGTTCTTTTATTTTAGCGTCGGGGCTATAATCGTAAAATCCTTTTCCTGTTTTTTTACCCAAAAAGCCTGCTTCTAACAAACGTTTTTGTGAAAGCGCCGGTTTAAATCTTGGATCAAAATAAAGCTGTGTCCAAACAGTTTCGGTCACCACATAATTCACGTCATGACCTATCATGTCCATTAATTCAAACGGACCCATTTTAAAGCCGGCTATGTCTTTCATAGCCCAATCAATGGTTGGCATATCTGCAATACCTTCTTCGTATATTCGCAAGGCCTCGCTGTAAAAAGGGCGAGCCACACGGTTCACAATAAAGCCGGGCGTATCTTTTGCAATAACAGTAACTTTTCCCCAGCCATCAATTAAACTTTTACAAGCTGTTGTTACTGTTTGATCTGTTGCAATGCCCGGAATAATTTCTACTAAAGGCATTAATGTGGCAGGATTAAAAAAGTGTATGCCAATTACTCTTGCAGGTTTTACGCAGGCAGAAGCAATGGATGTAATAGAAAGCGAAGATGTGTTAGAAGCGAGTATACAAGTTTCATTCACTATTTTTTCAACTTCTGCAAAAACAGATCTTTTTACATCCAGTTTTTCTACGATGGCCTCAATAATTAAAGCGCAATCTTTTAATTCGTTTAAAGAAGAAACAAAACTGATGTTAGCTAAAATACTTGTTTGCAGATCGCTGCTTATTTTTTGTTTCTCAACTAATTTTTGAAGCGAAGTTTTTAAATTACCTTCAGCTTTTGCTAAAGCGTTTTGGTTGTTATCGTAAATAACAACTTTGTGTGAAGTGGTAGCTGCAACCTGTGCAATACCGCTACCCATAGCGCCGCTGCCAATAACACCAATAATAGAATTTTTAGTGAACATAAATTAATGTAACGTGATTTTGAGGTTTAAAGATCGAAAGAAATTAATCAATAATTAGTTTCTTTCTTAGTTTGTCTTTTCCAATTTCTACTTCAACAATATAAATACCTTTTGATAATTTACTTACATCCATTACCGATCTGTTGTCTATATTTTTTGTTGAAACAGTTAACATACCTAACGAATTGTATAAATTACAATTAAAGATAGAACCCTGGATCTCAACCGTAATATTGTCTTTTGCGGGATTTGGATAAACCGATAACGCAGAGATATTGCTATTTAAATTTTGAATACCTGTTGCAAAACCTACGCAGGTAGATGTAGAGGTGGTACAACCATTATTTGCTTTTACAGTAACCGTATAACAGGCAGGAGGTAAATTGCTGGCTGTGGCGGCATTACCGCCACTTGGTGCCCAGGTATATGTAAAAGGAGCAGGGCCACCGGTAGCATTTACAGAAGCAATTCCTGTGCTGCAGGTGCCACAAGACGCGTTAGTAGTGCTTGTAACAGCATTAATATTATTTACAATATTTACTGTTTGGGTAGACATAACAGTAGTTGTTGTATTGTTTGCGGCTAACAATGTAATGGTATGCACTCCGGGAGAAGCGAATGAAAATACTGGGTTAATAGCATTTGAGGTTGCGGGTGTTCCGCCCGAGAAGGTCCATGTATAAGATGTTGAAGAGGTACTTGTATTTACAGCGCTGTAACTTCCTCCCGGACACATAGAGGCCGGAAAATTAAAACTTGGTGCAGGGTTTTGATATAAATGTGATTTGAGCATGAATAGGCCATTCCTTTGATCGCAGGCAAAAATATTCTTACTTGGTAAGTATGGGTATGACCCCCATTGACCATCATAATTATCACCTGACCAATTATTATTATTACCACCACCCTGATAAAAGGTATCAAAATATCCAACGAGCGTTGGAGTAGACGGCGAGGAAATATTGTAAAGCTGCAACCCGTCTTGATAGCTACTCATAAAACAAAGCGAGTTACTTACCATAAAAGGATTATGCGGCGTAGTTTGTGGAAACTGGTTTGTAATAGCAAGCACTTGTATGTTAGAAAGATTGGTAACGTTTGCCACCTTAATTGGTTTACCTGTTGGCACTTCATCAGTAAACACAAGCGTATGATGATCGGGCGTTAAAGCACTACTGTGATTATAACCTGAACCTGAATATGTGGTTAATGATCCTAATTGTGTAAATGTATTATTGCTATTGTATTTTAAAACATATAGTCCCTGATTGCCACAAGATGCGTAAACGGTGTCGTTCACAGGCATCATATCGTGCACATAACTTATAAAAGGAATGTCCTGTTTTAATTCGCGTAATAATACAGGAACAGAAGGTGTTGCCAAACTATAAACGTTCATACTGCTTGTGGTGTTGTTACTGTAGGTTACTCCCGCAACATATAGTTTATTTCCGTCAACCCAAAGTGTATGCCCTCTTTTAAATAACGATTGACTGTCGTAAACAGTATGAACACTATCCGGTAAATATTGCATATCAAAGATCTGGAAACTTGCAGGCCCCCCGTCATCAGTAATAACGTAACAATAATTTTGGTAAGTTTTTAATTCACGCCAAACAGTATTTGTTTTTTTTCCGGCTTTGTATGCGCTAACTGTAGGCGTTAAAGGATTTGTAACATCTACCCAAAACGTACCGCTTGCAGAACCAGCAATGGCATATTCTTTATTCTTGTTTGCCTGATACCAACCCCAACAACCTGAATACTTATCGCCATAAGAGTTAGTGTAAGTCTCTGGGCTTATTATGCTGATCATAGTAAAATTGCTGGCAGAGTATACTTGTGCTTTCGAAACAAAAGCGGTAAATATAAAACCTAAAATAAAGAAATATTTAAACTTCATTTGATTTGAACTAGTGGTTAATGATCATTTTTTTATTTACTGTCTGATCTTTTTCTGTTATAGAAATTACATAGCTTCCGTTTGCAAACGTATTTACATCTACAATTTCAGAAACATTGCCGCTAAATAGTTTTTCATAAACTACCTGGCCCAAGGTATTCGTTAACTGAACTTTTGTATCGTTTGTTGTAGCGTAATTTATCGAGACCTGCTTTGATGCAGGGTTTGGATAAACGATAAAACTATTAGCAGACATTGTTTTGTCCTTTACACCAACAGAAGTACTAAATGTTTGCGTTGCATCTAAAAGAAAAACTCCGTTCTGCATGTCTACAGCAATGATAATACCGCTAGGCAAATAAGGGTAAGCGCCCCAGTTACCACGGTAATCATTTCCATTATAATTGCCAGTATTAAAACCACCTTGGGGGTGAGTATCAAAATAACCCGATAGAACTGCATTGCCCGGAACTGAAATATCATAAATATTTAATCCATCCTGGTAACACGACACTATTGCCCATTTATTACCAATGAGGTAAGGGTTGTGTGGCGTGGTTCCTGTGTGGGGTTTAAACGTTTGAATAGGCTGAACGTTACTAAAGTTTTGCACATCCACAAAACGAATAGGTAAAGCTGCAGGTACTTCATCGCAAAATAATAAATATTTGGCATCCTGTGTAAGCATGCTGGCATGGTTATAAGCAGAGGCCGCGTAGCCTGAGTAAGATCCTAATTGAGTAAACGTGTTGGTTGCACTTAATCTTAATAGGTACATACCTTGGTAACCGCACGATGCAAAAACGGTATCATTTCGCACGTACATATCATGCACATAATTGATCGCTGGAATATCCTGTTGAACAGTTCTTAGCAATAACGGAGCTGTTGGCGTTGCCAAACTATAAACGTTCATAGCAGCAGTTGCAGTAGTAGAGTAGGTTACTCCACCAACATACATTTTGTTACCGTCAATAAATACCGTATGCCCACGTTCGAAATAACTTTTTCCGTTATGAACTAAAGTAACAGTAGAAGGCAAAGTGCTCATATCAATTATCTGGAATGTGTTTGGCGCACCATCATCACTCACAACATAACAATAGTTCTGGTAGGTTTTAATTTCTCTCCAGGTGCAACCGGTTTTTCCGGGTACAAAGGCCGACAGGCTTGGTGTTGCAGGAACGGTAACATCAATAAAATAAGTACCATTGCTGCCGCCAACAATAGCATATTCTTTACCGGTGCTTGTTTGCTTCCAGCCCCAGCAACCAGAATATTTTCGGCCGTCTGTGCCCTGATCAGTAGTGTTCGGACTAATTAAACTAATTAAATTTATATTCTGGCTAGGATAGGTTACCTGCGCCGAAGAAAACAGTGATGATAAAATCGATAAGCAAAGTAGAATTTTTTTCATATGATAGAGTTATATTAACAAATATAATCTATTTAAGACATTAAAACAACGCCGTTTGTCTAATTAATTTTACCGCCTGTTGTAATACTTTTTAGCAGTAAATGACATTAAAAATTAATGATAAATGACCAGTTTTTTGTAATTGGTATAACCCTGTTCTGTAATAGAGATAAGGTAGGTTCCCGCTTCGAAGGTGCTTATATCCAACCTTTCGCTAATCGAGCCGCTGTAATTTTTTTGTAAAACTACTTCACCTAAAATGTTTTTTAGTTCCAGTTTTGATGCATTAGCAGTATTATAGCTAACCTGCAGGTTTCCCCAAGCCGGGTTAGGATAAATAATAAATTCTGTATTTTTTGTCGAATTGTTTTTTATTCCCACTGGATTATTATAGGCATTTGTAGGATCTAAAATAAACAGGCCGTTCTGCATATCTGCTGCAAGAATAATACCGCTGGGTAAGTAAGGATAGGCGCCCCAGTTGCCTCTGTAGTCTGCGCCAAAATAGTTACCAATATTTCCACCGCTTTGCGGGTAAGTATCAAAGTAACCGGAGACCGCGGCGTTGCCGGGTTGAGAGATGTCGTATATGTACAAGCCATCCTGGTAACATGAAACCACAGCCCATTTATTGCCAATTAAAAAAGGGTTGTGTGGTGTTGTGCCACTAAAAGGTTGAAAGGTTTGTACAGGTTGAATGTTGTTTAAATTCTGCACATCTACGTATCGAATGGGAGAGCCCGCTGGCGACTCATCGCAAAATAACAGGTGTTTTCCATCTTGTGTTAATCCGCTTGAGTGATTATAGGTTGCAGGAGCATAACCCGTATAAGAACCTAATTGCGAAAATGTATTTGTAGTGTTGTTAAATTTAAATACATATAAGCCTTGATAACCGCAGGATGCAAACACGGTGTCGTTTCTAACGTACATATCATGCACATAACTTATTGCCGGAAAATCCTGACTCAATTCTCTTAAAAGTACCGGCGCACTTGGCGTGGCAATGCTATAGATATTCATGGGTGATGTTGTGTTATTAAAATACCTAACACCACCAACGTATAATTTGTCTCCGTTTATCCACATGGTATGGCCGCTTTCAAAAATATTATTGTTATTGTGCACTACAGTAACGGTACCAGGCAGTGTACTCATATCAATTATTTGAAACAGATTGGTTCCGACCTGATCGCAGCTTATGTAACAATAATTTTGATAGGTCTTTACTTCTCTAACAGTAACATTTGTTATTCCGGGTACAAAAGCCGAAACGCTGGGTGTTGTTGGATTGCTCACATCAATAAAATAGGTGCCGTGGCTGGCGCCAACAATGGCGTATTCTTTATTTAAACTTGACTGATACCAACCCCAGCAGCCATTGTATTTTCTTCCATCCGGTCCAATGGTTGTTGTATTCGTATTTGGATCGATCAATCCCAGGAGAGAAATATTTTGACTGGGATACGTTTGCGCTTTAAGAACAAAAGAAAATAAAATTGAAAAATATAATGGTAATTTTTTCATGCAGTAAATTGGTACTAACGAATTTAAGTAATTAAAACAAAGCGGTCAATCCAAAATGTATCTTTCCGCTTCTGAGGTCAAAGCCATTATTGAATTGGTTGCCAAGTGCATAATTCAACGTTAAGATCCCTGCCTTTGTTTCAAAATTTATTCCGGCTCCAACCGCCAAAGGCATGTCTTTTATATAATTGGCATTGCTGTTATTTTCATACCAGGCGCCCTCTGCAAACAATAATAAGTTTGAGTTTTGCGAAAATAAAAAACGGTATTCTAAAGTTGGAATTACATAAGTAGAAGCGAAAATACTTTCTTCATCAAAACCTCTTAATGTTCTTAAACCACCAATCCTGAATAATTCATTTTTAAAAATGGTAGAGTTACCAAATATAGAAGCGCCCTGCACACCTAATTTTAAAACATTATTGCGGTACAATTGAATAAAAAAATTCATGTCGCCTTCAAACTGGTATTGCGTTGAGCGTAATAATAAATTCTGATAAGCCACTTCGTTAACTTTCGCATTTTTTTTAATGATGCGGTTGCCCGTTTGTCCAACTACGTTAATAGCAAAACCTTTGTGTGGGTTAAAACGGTAATCTAATTTTTCAAACGTTATACCAGCACCGTATGACTGTGTTGTAACATCTGCATAATCGGGCAGAGTTGTAACGTATTTTAAAGCGCTGGTGGAAATTAGATTTGTGTTGCGCTGTTTGTAAAACACTTTAAAATTATTAAGGCCTTTAAAGTAATATTGTAATCCGATATTATTATTGATATCAATAAAAGAAGTATCGCGGCGATAGATCTTTAACGAATAATCTGTGCCAACAGGTGTGCCAAATAAATAAGGGTAAATTACCCGGCCTTTAAAGTCTTGCGTTTGTGTTTGCAGGCGGCGCCATTCCAGATCAAAGGTCTCACCATTCCTAAAAATACCATTAACTACTTTTAGTTTTACATCACCGGTAACAACGGTTTTTTTTGTATTGGCATCGGGAAGTAAACCAATTATCCCATCAAACTGCGAGGCATTTTTTTTATCAAGGAATAAGATAAGTTTATTTGTTTTGTTGGTAAGACGCACTATTTGCGATTGTTTTTCGAACACAAAAGGCAATTGTTTTATTTTTTGAGAAATGCCTTTCGTCAACTCTTCGTTATAAGGCATGTTTTCCTTTACAGATAAATAACGGTGTAAAAAGCCTTTGTTCACTTTTGCATTCCCAATAACTGTAATGGAATCAATTTTAAATAGTTTATTTTTCTCAACATTTAAAACAGCGCTAAAGCTGCCTTCCTGCACGTCAACACTGTCAAGCTTTACAGCTGCAAAAGGGTATCCGTTATTTTCGTAATACAATAGTATTTTTTCTAACGTGCGCGCTACTTCTTTATACCTGAATGCCTTATTAAAATATAATTTTTCACTTACGCCTAAGCGTGAAGCAAGCCCGGGGTTGAGGTTGCCTAATTTTAAATATGCTACTTTATAAATTTTATTCTCAAAAATGTAAGAGGTTACAGCATTGCTATCAATAATGGTGCTATCCCTTGCCAGCAAATAACCTTTGTTTTGGAGGGTTAAAATAATAGTGTTTACTTCTTTTAATGCATCGGTAGTTGTATTGAATTTTTTTAGATAGTTGAGTTTGACTACTTCACTTTTAGGTGATGTAGCAATTACCTTAAGACTTGTATTTTGCGCTTTTGTAAAGGCGCAACTAAGCAGTACGAGCAAAAAACTTAAATATTTTAAAAAGATCTTCAATAAGTAGTATAACGCATGTATAAATTATTAGTATATTAGTTACCTAAAATCACACAAAATTAACATAATCATGCGTAAAATTTATTTACTTGCTTTTACAAGCTTTTTAACTGCGGTTTCTGTGGCTCAACCCATCACATTAACCAGTGCCAACTTCCCAACAGGTGGCGATACTGTGAGGTATACCAATGCACAGTTAAATTCGGTAGGTAATTATACGCAAACCGGTGCAAATTATACATGGAATTATACGGCATTAGTTTATGCAAGTCAGGGTCGCCGTGATTTTAACCTCGCGCTTCAAACGCCATATGCTTTCTTTTTCTTTGGCTCCAACGAGTATGGCGAAAAAATTGCAGATAATATTGCTGCCGGTCCCTTAACCATTACTAATTATTACAATTACTATAAAAAACAAACAACACCTATTAACGCCTTTGTGGCCGATGGTATTGGTATGACCTTTAGCAGTATTCCTGTTCCAAGTTATTTTTCTGATAAGGACGAATTATATACTTTTCCTTTAACGTATGGTGATTATGATAGCACTACGTTTAAATTCTCAACCCCAACTACTACCGCTTTACCTTTTGTTTACAAGAAAACAGGGTACCGCGTAACAAAAGTTGACGGGTGGGGAACGGTAACCACTCCTTATGGCACGGCGCCATGTATACGTTTGTTAACTACACAATACTCGCAGGATACCATTAAATACAACGCTTTCGCTTTTGGTTTTCCCAATAATCAACGCAGTTATCAGTGGTTAACCGCCACAGAAAAGATTCCTTATTTGGAAGTTACGGGAGCTTTAGCCGGTACAAATTTTACGCCAAATACCGTAAGATACAGAGATGTTTACCAAAACCCGGCGGGCTTGCACGAAAGTACCGATATAAGCGCAATGGAAATGTACCCTAACCCTGGCAAGGATAAATTGTGGCTAAATTTTACCCGCAAAGGCGAGTTTTTAGTTGAAATTTTAGGCTTAGACGGGAAGTTGATAAAAGGCGGTAATTTTGATTCGGTAAACATAGGTCAATCGCTTGATATTAGTGACTTAAGCCCATCGCTTTACGTTATAAAAGTAAGCGAAAAACAAAAAGCATATTATTACAAATTTATAAAAGAGTAATTTTTTATTTTTTTTAATTTAATTATTCTACTATTTTCGCAATGTTAAAACTTTAAAACTATGTCAAGTCACGATCATCACGATAACCATTCAAACGAACCAAAAGCGGTTTCATTTACAGTACCTTTTATTTTAGCCTCGGTAACGCTGGTACTTATTTTTCTGTTCTTAAGTTTGTGCGATCCAAAAAAACATGGTGAATGCGAGTGCAAAGAAGATTGCTCTAAGGAGTGTATGGAAGCTTGCGAAAAAGGCGACCATAGCAAGCACCCTGCAACAATGGGACACGAAGAGCATAATGCAGACGCAAAAAGTGAGCATACAGAAACTAAGGATACAATGGCTGTTGAAACATCTGAGCACACTGCAACAGATACAACGCATAAAGAAGCTGCTCACGAAGCCCACCACTAGTATAATCTAACATTTATAATTTAAAATTAAGTCATCTCTTAGGAGGTGACTTTTTTGTTTTTGGAATTGTTATATTTGAAAGGCGAAAGCAAATGCGTACAAACGCTTACAAATATTTATAAACGGATTTATGGCGCTTAGCGAGTAGTTATAATTCATTGCCGCAGCAGACGACTAATGAAAAAAATCATCTCGTTAATAATATTAGTCGTTGTGACTAGCTGCGACAGCTTGGACAAAAATGCTGCCTTGACAAAAGAGTCCGTTACTCAAAAACATGCGGACAGCGCCTCGACACTTTTAAAGGACTCTATTGTCTCCCCAGACAATACAGCGGACACAGTTGTAACAAAAAGGCTTTTGAGTTTTGTTAATTATCTTGACTCAATAGGCTTTAATTGCGACTCGAATAGAATAAAAAAACTATTTGGGCGCTATTCTAAAAGCCCAAGATTTACAGTAAAAAACCATTTCTTTTATTCAGCAACCCCAGCGACAAGTGGGCTGTCTTACTACTTTAATTACTTCGCAAAAAATAAAAAAGACAATCCTGACTGGCGTTTAGACACTGTAACAATTAAATCATGTAAAAGTATCGTTTGGTATTTCTTCTCTGAGCTAACACCAGACAAAACAGACAATGAAAAATGGTACACCGACGCTATTATTGAAGAATGGAAATTCAAAAACAGTTCTTCCGCAAAAACATCCGCAGAAGAAATTGGTAGAATGGCACCCCGACTATATTTTAACGTGGGTGCCTTTGTTTGCCACATTGACAATTATATGTACATAATTACTTCACGCTCCTCTGGTAGTATGTGGACATTGAGAAAACCTGTTTTTAAAACATTTGCAACAAGAAATAAAGTGACAGTAACTAATATCGACAAATGGTATTAGTGTGGCAGAAACCGACAGAAATACTGCGTGGCGGCAACGCGTTATAACACACGCTAAGCAACAGTTTGGCAGACGTCATAGCTTTTGCAAATGCGGTCGCTTCGCAGGGACAATTATTTTCGCTTTGCAAAAGTCCAATAAGCAGTTATCTTTGTTGTTACCATTTCGGCAGGACACAGTTTCAAATCAAACCGTTGCTTAGCGCGAAACCGTAACGTTAATCTTCCAACTCGATAATATTTGAAATGTATACTTTAAAAAGAACAACCTCCGACGATCTTGATTATCAAAAATTAGTTGTAGAACTTGATAAAGACCTTGCCATTCGTGATGGCGACGAACATGCCTTTTTTGCTCAATATAATAAAAGCGATTCTATAAAACATGTAGTAGTAGCTTACGAAAATAAAGTTGCGGTTGGTTGCGGTGCTATAAAAGAATACGAAAAAGATATCGTTGAAATTAAACGCATGTTTGTGCCGGTAGAAAAAAGAGGAAAAGGTATTGCCTCTGTTATTTTAACAGAACTCGAAAAATGGGCTACAGAATTAAAATACAAAAAATGTATTTTAGAAACCGGAAAAAAAATGCCGGAAGCCATTCAACTTTACAAGAAGAGCAA
This sequence comes from Bacteroidia bacterium, assembly GCA_016787785.1. GTDB lineage: Bacteria > Bacteroidota > Bacteroidia > B-17B0 > Aurantibacillaceae > Aurantibacillus. Next base: position 206,431 of record JAEUTO010000010.1, read on the forward strand.
TTATGATCTCATTAAAAATTACGGACAGTATGCCGAAGTTGAAAGCAGTGTTTGTTTTGAAAAACAACTCGCATAAGTTTTACAACGTTAACGGTAGACTAATAAAATCTTTAGTACCTTTGTAGTATTGATCTTGAAGCAAATTTTATTGCTATGAAATTATTTATTTGACTTATAATATTCTCAATTCCCTAATTTGCGCCCGCTTAAAAACATTTATCTCTAAATAAACATTTTCTATTCAACAAAACCAAAATCCATTGCGTATTTAATAAGCTCAGCAGTGTTTTTACAATCAAACTTCACAAATAATTTACGTTTATGAAATACAACGGTATGCTCGCTTATAAATATTTTTTCTGCTATTTGCTGCTGAGTTAAACCGGCTGCAATTAGTTTTAAAATATCTTGCTCCCTATCGCTTAATTCAATCAAAGAGCTATTTGTGGATGTTGCTTTTTTTGAAATAGATTTTTCGTTCAAACTATTTTTTACTTCGTCGCTAAAATAATTTTCTCCTGAGAATACAGTTTTAATGGCAGTTAAAAGCTCCTCTTTGCGCGTATCTTTTAAAATATAGCCGGTTACACCCGCCTTGATAATAGTTGTAATTATCCTGTCTTCGTTGTGCATTGTTAGGGCTAAAACTTTTATGTTCGGGTGTTTTTTCTTTAACTCCTTTGTTAGTTTTATTCCATCCATTATTGGCATATTAATATCGGTAACCACAACATCGGCTTTATTTTCAATTAAAAGATCTAAAACTTCTTGTCCGTTAGAAACAGTTGCGATGATTTCCAATTCAGGATAATCTTTTAATAAGGAGGATAGACCTTCTAAAAAAATTTTGTGATCATCAGCAATTATTATTTTTATTTTTTTATTAGAATTCATAACAACTTATTTAGCATTAAACACTAATTTTAATATTAATTGCTGTACCTCTTTTTACCTTCGAATCTATTGTAATGTCACCTTTAAGGAATTGCACCCTTGAGGTAATATTTTTAAGGCCAATGCCTTCTTTTATTTGTTTGGCGTCAAAACCTTTTCCATCATCTTCTATAGATAAGAATAAATAACTTTCTTCTTTAAATATATCAATTCTAATAGTTTTTGCCTCAGCATGTTTAATAATATTATTTATACATTCTTGCACTATCCTATAAATATTATTTTTTATTTCGCTGTTAACGGCATTAATCCCTTCTTTATTAAAACATTCGAGTTGTATATTTAAAAAATTTGGGTTGTGAAATTTTCTTGTCAAAAGTTCCAGTGCGTCGGTGAGCAACAAATTCGAAATAGAAGGAGGTGATAAATTATGAGAAATGGTTCTCACTTCTTTACAAGAATCACTCACCAGATCAATAATGTTTCCCAGTTCGGTTACCGATTCTGTTTTTTTTATGTTTATTTTTTCCAGTTTTAATTTTATTCCGGCAAGGGTTCCGCCCAATCCATCATGAAGCTCTTTTGCTATTCTTTCCCTCTCTAATTCTTGCCCTTCAATGCCTGCTTTTTGGCGGGCAATTTCTTCTTCTTGAAGTGCAATGAATGAATTAGTTTTTATTTTGCGTTTGTAGCCATAAATTAGAATAATGGCAATTAAAATAATAAGTATCGAAGCCGTTATGCCAGACCAGGAAATTACTTTTTGATATTTTAATTCTTTGTCCGCCAATTCTTTTTGTTTTTCCTGAAATGCTCTTTCTTCTTGCATTTTCTTCTCGAATTTATAGTTCATCTCAGCCCGTACAATTTTTTTTGTATTTTCTTCATTTTGAATACTGTCTTTTGCTACAGTATATTTTTTATAATGTTTTAATGCTTCTTTAGTATTTCCGGTAATTTCATAGATCTCGCTAAGTAACATCTCCATTTGCAGAATAGTTTGTCCGAAATTTACCTCGTAAGCGATTGTAAGACTTCTTTCAGAATTTTCAACGGCTTCTTTATATTTCTTTTGTTCAAAATACAATTCGCTAATATTTGATAGAACCAAACATAGTTCATACTTATCTCCTAACTCTTCCTGTAATTTCAAAGCTTTCATAAAATAGTTAAGTGCAAGTGGATAATTTTTTTGGGATGCGTAATCTATTCCAAGATTTTGATATGACCAGGCAATGGCTCGCGGATCGCCTAATTTTTCTCGTATGTCAAGAGATAACAGATGATTTTCATGCGCTTCCGTATAATTTTTTTGGACTCTATTTAACAAACCTAAATTTTCGTATACAGTTGAAAGGAGTTTTTTGTAATCTAATTCTTTGCTAATTTTTAATGATTGTTGTAAATAGGACGATGCCTCTTTAATATTTCCGGTGTTTAAATAAACAGAACCGATATTGTTATAGGCGTTTGCAATGCCTGGTTTGTGGTTAATATCTTCGGCTATTTTTAAAGCATTAAAATAGTTTTTTAAGGCTTCAGACTGGTTGCTATTGTGGGAGTATACATTTGCTAAAGCATTATAGGCCGCTAACTTGCCCTTGGCATATTTTATGGAATCCGATAAGACCAGTGCTTGTTTTGCCAGATCTAAAGCCAACTCTATATCTCTGCCATAAGCAAGTTCCCAGCTTAAAGTATTCAATAGGATTACCTTGTTGCTGTCTTCTTTGTTTTTTTTCAATAAAACAGAAAGTGAGTCAATAATACTGTGTTTGTTGTTATTTGAGCGAATGGAATCTTCCTTTTTTATCTGAGAGAATAAATAACTTCCAAAAATGAGTGGTGATATGAAAAGGAATAGGTAAATTTTTTTCATTTAATTTATTAAGCGCCTGATTATTTGAAATAAAAAACAAGTTACTAAAAATGTGTGAGATAAAAAACGAGTCTCTATTTGTTAAAAAACCAGTCTAATTATAAAAAACTACATAAAAGGGTAGCGATTCCTTGAAGAAGCTAAAATACATTTGTGATAGTAAGTACAACATTTAAAACAACTAAAACAGAAAAACATGAAAAAAAAGGCTAATTTTTTATTCGCGATGTTACTAGTGCTGGCTATAAGCTCATTTGCACAAGTTATACCTTCAGATCGTTTGATCACATGGCAAGGCAACGTGGGTGTTGAAGGTGGTATACCAACACGAACAGTTTTGGTAAATTGTACTTTGCCACCATTTAACGCTCATGCAAATGGCATTAATACAGCAAGCGAAATACAGGCTTGTTTAAATTCATTAAGCTCTGGTCAGGTTTGTTATTTGCCACCCGGCGTCTATTCACTTTCGTCTCAATTGAACATCCCATCTAATGTTACATTAAGAGGGGCGGGCGCAGACAGTACAACTTTGCTATTTACAACGCAATTGAGCAACGATGTGAATATTGGAGGAAATTATACCGATGCTGGCAACGGAGGGCAAATAAATATGATGTCTGGATATACAAAAGGTTCAAATCAATTGGTTTTGCAAAATGCAAGCACCCTTTCTGCGGGTAAATTTATTTATTTAACAGAATTAAATGATCCTTCAATTCCGGTTAATGTAACCAATACTAATGGCACATGCAGTTGGTGTGGTTTATACGGCTCTGGAGGTTCGCGTGCAAGAATTCAATTAACTAAAGTAACCGCAGTAAATGGAAATACCGTTACAATTAACCCGGCTATGTATTTTAATTTTTCTGCCAGCAATTCTCCTCAGGTTTTTAAAGCGCCAACCTATGTGCAATACGCCGGGGTTGAAAGTTTAACTATCAAGAATTCAGGAACAACTATGACCTCTACACGAAGAAATCTTAACCTGCAGGGTGCAGCAAATTGCTGGGCCCGTTATGTAAAATTCGAAAATGTTGGTAGAAGAGGTGTTAATTTATGGTTTGATGTTTTTAGAAATGAAATTAGAGACTGTTATTTTGTAAAGTGTTTGGATCAACAAAACAATGATAATTACGCGTTAGAGATCAATTCAGGATCTGCCAATTTGGTTGAAAACAATGTTTTTGATAATCTGGGTAATGGAACTTTGCTTGTTTCCTCATCCGGGAACGTTTTCGGATATAATTTTATAAAAGCGGTTCACCGTACTTCGCAATTAACTACATGGTTTTGGCCTGATAGTTGGACGCACGGCGGACATAGTTCTTATAATTTATGGGAAGGCAATGACCAAACGGCACTAGAATTTGATTTTTATTGGGGCAGCAATTCACACGATATGGCATTTAGAAATAGATTTCACGGTAAAGATGCATCAATCAATTACAATCTTTCTGCACTAATGACAAATGGAGCGATACTTACTTATCCTCAAAATAACTACATGAGCGCTGTTGGAAATGTTTTAGGTGAACCAGGGTTTGCAACTAAATATGAAGAAACTACTTACCAAGCTACAAGCCGTTCAATTTGGTGTACACCAACTGCTGCTTTTGGTTTTACCACTAACTTAGCGTTTACAAGTATGTTTAGACATTTAAATTTTGATTACTTTACAAGCTCTATAAAGAAATGTGGAACATCAGGAGAGCCGGGATGTCAGGCTGCAAGTGGAAGCACGGTTATACCAAGTTCATTATATTTACCATCAAAGCCATCTTGGTTTTGCAATATTACTTACCCGCCTATTGGACCCGACGTAATTGGCGGGCAAGATGCATCTGGACACACATTTAAAAATCCGGCACAAGTGTGTTATGATAATACGCCAACAGATATAAATGGAAACAAGATTTGGAATGGGAAAAACTGCTCTTGTAATAATGTTGTGACGGATATTAAAAATAAAAATTTAGAGGATTTTCATTTGAGTTTATTTCCCAATCCTACAAGTGGTAGTTTTCAGGTAAATTTCGATTTGGGTATTCATTCGCTTTATGTTTTTAATAATTTGGGCCAACAAGTATTTTCAAAAAATGTAAATAACGAAACAAGTCATACACTGGAATTATCGGAAAATGGTGTATATTTTGTTGTTATTGAAGCAGAAAACAAACAGACTTTTTCAAAAAAAGTATTTGTTTGTAAATAAAAATCGTCTTTTTTTATACAAAAAAGCCTTCCGTTATGGAGGGCTTTTTTGTTTTAATTGAGTTAAGTATTCGTGAGTTATTTTTTTTGATCCTTAAGAAGGAGAAATAAAAAATATATTTTAACAGAGCCTTTAAAGTAATAGCTAATTTGTAATAGCATTTGATCTGGATAAAAAGAATTAACAGTAAATTTTCGTACTTTTGTTATACATTGCTATGCTACGAATTATAAAGTTATTTATTTGCCTTATAATATTTTCTATTCCCTGCTTTGCGCAAGATAGTCCGAGGCAAATAATGCTCGATAGCATAAACGCTGCACGAGCCAGCGACAAAGGTGTTTTTAATTTGTACATCAAAAAACCTGAAGTAGAAGTTATTACCGGTGTTTTCAGAAATAGGGAAACCGCCACGCAAGGTTTTGAACCCATTAATTTTACTTATCATATTTATTTGCCTTTTCAATTTGATCTTAATTATGTAAACCAAAAAGCGCATGATAAATTGTTAAAGATAAATGCCATGCTTATTGTGCATCATTCTAAATACGGTAATTATGCGATGGGTTTAGGAAACAGGTTTAGTTTTTTGATCTTCAAAAGAACTTATTTAAGTTATCAAATTGGTATGGTTTGGTGCGAGCCGGTAAAGTACAATACTAATGATGGTATTAATTACATGGGCTTTTGTTTGCATCATGAGTTTTCTTTGGGCTTTAATATTTCAAAACATTTTAAGTTAAGTGCCAATGCTGTGCACATTTCAAACGGTAATTTATTTAAAGGCGTAAAAAATAACCAGGATGTTTTGGGGCTTGGTGTTGCTTATATGTTTTAATAGACAATAATTCAACAGAGATCTTCGTTATTACAAAAAGAAACTAGCTTGAAAAATCTGATTTTATTCACCCTTTTGTTTTTATGTGCGAAACAGTTAACTGCACAGGATTCCTTAAAAGATCCGGTATATAAACATCGCTTGTTTGTTCATTTTTATCCCTCAACGCTTATTGTTGGTGATGTTTCATTAGGTTTTGAATACCTATACAAAAAAAGAATAGCGCAGGAATTATCACTGGGCATAAAATCCATTCCGACAAACATTTATTATTTTGATAAAGGTTTTCGGTTAGATTATTTACTTAAGTATAATTTATTTGAGGATGAACAGTTTCGGTTTTCAACGAACATTTCAATTCTTTATAAAGATGTTTATTTTAGAAATAAAGAGATCACTTACCTTTTTGTGAATGATTTTGGCTCAATTGATAATGAAGTTTATCAAACTTTGCTCGAAGACCGAAGACATACAGAATATGGCGCAGGTTTAGGCTTTAGTTTAAATTTTAAGATCTGCAAGGATTTTTTTATTGCCGGTGATGCCGGTATTAATTTCGTGAAATACAAGGTGATCTATAATTATAATAAAATTATATACAGGAATAGTTATTACCCATACACAAATTACGTCGAGGTACCTTCAACTTATGTGACTGAAAGTTCATGGCGACATTTATCTCCTGTTCTACGTTTAAAAATTACTTATTTGCTCCTTAAAAAATAGAACCATTAAAATTGTACCCTTATTGTTGAATGGCATTAAAAGCAAGAGCGTACGCTTAAACCGGTTTAATCATCTTTTACGGCGTCAAATAACTGCAGATTTTCTTTACAATTTTCCCACAATTTGCTTAGTTACCGGTATTATAGTTATTTTTAGCATAGGCTATTAAGGTTAATGTTGCCGTAAAATTACAGATGATCAAAGATCTTAAGTATAAGTTTATTCTTTTTACCTTCCTGCTGGTACTTGAAGGGTTTTCGCAACAGTATAAAATTGATTCTGTAAATGTGGCTATCAAAAATGCAAAACACGATACTACACGCATGTCCTTGTACATAGCGCTTTCAACTTATTTCTATGTTTCAAACCCTGATACTATTATTCCAATATGTTTAGAGGCAATTGCTATTGCCGACAGAAATATGACAAATGCCAATGCGCTTGAAAAGCGTTCTTATTTAAAGAACCGCGCCGGCGCGCTAAATAATATTGCAGTTGTTTATAAGAACCGAGGTGATATTGCGGAAGCTCTTGAAGCCTTTATAAAGACTGTAAAACTGTATGAAGATATAGGTGAAAAAAAAGGAGTTGCAAATGCATTCAACAATATTGGAGCTATTTATGATAATCAGGGTGATATTCCAAAAGCCCTGGAATGTTTTGGTAAAAGTTTAAAGATCCTTGAGGAAGTTGGCAACAAAAAAGGTGCGGCAAGCGCTTTGAATAACATTGGGTTTATTTATAGCAGTCAGGGCGATTTCGTGAAAGCATTAGAGTATCATAACAAGAGTTTAGCTATCAGGAAAGAAATTAATGATGAGGCCGGTATGGGGGCTTCGCTGAACAATATTGGCGGCATTTATAGGAAGCAGGGAGATATTTTGAAGGCTTTGAGTTATTTTAATGAGAGTTTAAAGATCCGTGAAAAAATTGGAGATAAGAAAGGTATTGGTAGTTCTCTGGCTAACATAGCTGCAATGTATGTATTGATAGGCGATCCGGATTGTTCGCCACAAAAAAGTCCACAATGTATGCAGGTGGGAATGGAAAAGGCCTTAACGTATTTTTTCCAGAGTTTAAAGATCCGGGAAGAAATAAAGGATAAACAGGCAATAGCCAGCACGCTTTCGAGTATTGGTGGTGTTTATATTCAACAAAGAAAATATGCCCTAGCTGCAACTTATATCAAAAGGGCTTTAGTAATTTCCAGAGAACTTGGTTTTCCGGAACTGATCTTTAATTCAGAACGCCTTATGTCAAGAGTCGACTCTGCAACCAATAATTTTGAAGGGGCGCTTGAACATTATAAACAATATATTAAGTACCATGACAGTATTACTAACGAGCAAACACGCAAAGCAAGTATCAAAAGTCAGTTAAAATATGAGTTTGAGAAAAAAGAAGCAGTTATAAAAGAACAACAAGAAAAGGAAAGAATTATTGCAGAAGAAAAAGACCGTTTTCAAAAGATCGTTATTGGATCGGTAATAATTGGATTGCTGTTGGTGATAATTTTTGCTGCCTTTGTTTTTCGCTCATTACGAACCACGCGTAAACAAAAGTTGCTTATCGAGGAAAAACAAAAAGAGATATTGGATAGTATTCGATATGCTAAACGTATTCAAACAAGTTTGTTGCCAACAGAAAAGTATATTACTAACGTTTTAGATCGGTCGAAAAAAAAGTAAACATCTATTTTTTACGTTCACCAATTTGCTGGCGCCACATAGCGTAGTATAAGCCTTTTTCAGCTAAAAGATCATCATGCATTCCTTTCTCAATTATCTCGCCTTGTTCTAATACAAAAATAGTATCTGCGTGCATAATGGTAGATAAACGATGCGCAATTAAAATTGTGATCTGACTCTTTGTAGCACTTAGCCCTCTTATAGTAACCGATATTTCTTCCTCTGTTATTGAATCTAACGCCGATGTGGCTTCATCAAAGATCAATAATTTTGGATTTCTTAACAAAGCGCGGGCAATTGATAAACGTTGTTTTTCGCCACCACTTAATTTTATACCGCCTTCGCCAATGGTACTTAAAATGCCATTTGCAGCGCGCTTTAATAAATTCTGACAAGCTGCCTTATTTAATACGGCAATAATCTCATCATCGGTAGCGGTTGGTTTTACAAATAGTAAATTATCTTTTATAGTGCCGCTAAATAACTGAGAGTCCTGCGAAACCAAACCTAACTGCATTCTCAGCTCCGTTAAATTAATATCACTAGATTCGATATTATTATACAACACCTTTCCTTCATTTGGTTTGTATAATCCCAATAATAATTTTACAAGCGTGGTTTTGCCGCTGCCACTTGGGCCAACAAAGGCAATTGTTTGCCCGCTTTTAATATCAATATTTATATTTTTAACTGCATAGCCATTTGATGTGTTATGCCCAAACGAAACATTTTCAAAATGCACTTCTTTAATTTCGCCAAGGGTAGAAGGGCTTACCGGAACTTCTTCAGAGGGCGAATTAATGAGTTTGGCAAAATTATCCATGCTCACTTTTGTTTCGTTATAAACAGTAATTACGTTACCAAGCTCCTGTAAAGGATTAAATATAAAAAATGAGAAGAACATAAGAGTTATAAGATCACCTATCTTAATAACACCGTTGAATACAAAACAATACAAAGAAAAAACAAGAAGTGTTCTCACCAAATGCACGGTAGTACCTTGTATAAAGGCAAGCGAACGAATAAAGCGCACTTTTTTTAATTCAAGCCCTAAGATCTTTAAAGTGTTTTTGTTTAAACGCTGTTCTTCCTGGTCAACCAAACCTAGACTTTTTATTAATTCAATGTTGCGTAACGACTCTGTTGTAGCACCTGCAAGCGCAGTGGTCTCTCCTAAAATTTGTTTTGAAATAGCTTTAATTTTTTTTCCTAAAAAAGAGCTTATAAAGCCTATTACCGGCACGGTTGCTAAAAACAATGGGCCTAACAACCAATGAATGTTCATGGCATATATAAAGACAAAAATTACACCAATTAACGATTGAAATACCAAACTAATGAACAGGTTTACAAAACGTTCGGTATCTGATTTTACTTTTTGAAGTTTGCCTAAGGTCTCGCCGCTGCGCTGGTCTTCAAAATCTTTATAGGGTAGTGAAAGCGCTTTTTTAATACCATCCGTATACATTTTGGCGCCGGTACGCTGTATAATAATGTTTGTAAAATAATCCTGGAAATTTTTTGCGATACGCGACATTAACGCCGCGCCAATTGAAAGCAAAAGGAAGAACATTACTGCTTTTGTAAATTCTCCAAAGGTAGCACCAATATGCCAGTAATAATCAGCACCCTCTTCTGTATGTGGCACGGAAAATTTATTGATCAGTTTACCAGTAATAATGGAATCGCACAACGAGAAACATTGGTTAATAGCTGCAAGAACGAGTGCAAGTATTAGAAGCTGTTTGTGTTGTTTTATATACCCTAAAAGTATTTTCATAAAGAAGCAACAAATGTATGACTTTTGTCATCATACATTTTATTGAAAAAGCGATACTAATGTTAAATAAGGTATAAATTACTGTGCGTTCCAGCCTCCGTCAACCGGTATTGCTGTGCCGGTAATAGTACTGGCGTGATCTGCAGCAAGTAATAAGGCTGTTTGCCCAAGTGTTTCAAGGCTCACAAAATCTTTCACAGCTTGTTTGTATAACATTACTTTATTCACTACATCATCAGGACTCATATTATGCGCTTTTGCCTGATCGGCAATTTGTTTTTCTACCAAAGGTGTTTTTACATACCCGGGGCAAATAGCATTACAAGTGATATTAAAAGGCGCACCTTCTAAGCCTAACGTTTTTGTAAAACCAACAATACCGTGTTTACTGGCAACATAAGCACTTTTAAATTCTGAGGCTACCAAACCATGCGCAGATGCAATATTAATGATCCTTCCAAACTTACGTTCTTTCATGCCCGGCCAAACAGCTTTTGATAAATAGAACGCAGAGGTTAAATTGATCCCTATAATGGCATTCCATTTTTCATCAGGGAATTCATCAATGGGAGAAACGTGTTGTATACCTGCATTATTAATTAATACATCAATCTTTCCAAATTTAGCAATACCATCGCTCACCATTTTGCGAAGCTCTTCGGGCTTAAGCATGTTAGCATTGCTAAACATTACCTGCAAGTCAAACTCCTTACCAACACCATCGGCAATTTCTTGTCCGTTAGGTTCTAAACCATTAAAAATAATATTGTATTGTTTTGTTTTTGCAAACTCGCGTGCAATACCTAAACCAATTCCGCTGGTACTTCCTGTAATTAAAACTGTTTTCATAACTTAAATATTATGATCAAATCTAATAAAGATTTTTACCTTATAAAAGACTTTTGCGCTTTGTTTTAACTATTTATCTATTTTATACCTATAAATGGCTTCTATATCATCTTTTTCATCATATAGCACATTTAGCTCAGTAATAAGCCCATTGTTTAAGCCATACACCCAGCCGTGGATCTCTATTTTTCTACCGGCCTGCCAGACGTTTTGAATGATCATGGTCTTTGCCAGATTGCGCACCTGTTCTATTACATTTAATTCAGTCAAACGATCGGCCCTTTTATCCAAATCGCTTATTGCTTCTAACTCAGCGTTATGTTTAAAATATACATCTTTGATGTTGCGCAACCAGTTATCTACCAAACCAAATGTGCCCGAGCCCATTGCAGCTCTTACACCGCCACAACCATAATGCCCACAAACAATGATCTGTTTTACTTCTAAAACATTTACCGCATATTCAAGCACGCTCATTAAATTAAAATCGGTGTGCACTACCACGTTGGCAATATTACGGTGAACAAATATTTCGCCACTTTCTGTATTCGTAACTTCATTGGCCGGCACGCGGCTATCGCTGCACCCTATCCATAAATAATCAGGTTTTTGCCCAAGTGAAAGTTTTTTAAAATATTCCGGGTCATCAAATTTTTTAGATAAGGCAAACAAGCGGTTGCCATCAATTAATTTTTTATATGCTTTATCCATTGTGTATGTATTTAAAAAGTTCAACATCTATTTTTTTGTTTTTCGCAACGCTAATAAAATCTGTTATTACATCTTTCGAATCGCGATTTACGGTTTTATTTATGCTACCGTCTATTATTACTTTACTTTCGGGTTCAATTGAATTAAAGAACTTAATTAAATATCCTTTATTGAAAAATGTAACGTGTTGTGGTAATTTAACAAGGTAAAATAATCTACCTTCAATTGTTTCGCTTGTAGCTTCAAATGAAAACTTAATATTGTCTCTTATAATAAAGAAAATAGAAACAGCCAGACCAGCACCAACACCTTTTAATATACCTGATATTAGCATAACAATAATTGTAATAATGAAAGGAAGGAATTGTTCGAGACCGTAGCTTATTTGTTCTTTAAATATACTAAGTTTAGTTAACTTCATACCGGTAGCAATTAAGATGGCGGCCAGGCAGGCATTTGGAATAAGCGCTAATATTTGCGGAAAAACAATTACGCTTACCAAAAGCAGCACAGCGTGAATTATTATCGATAACTTAGTTTTTGCGCCAGAATTTATATTTGCCGAACTACGCACAATAACCGATGTAATAGGCAATCCACCCAATAAGCCCGCAATTATATTTCCTGCACCTTGCGCAACTAATTCTTTATTTGAATTAGATTCGTTTTTTTCGGGATCTAATTTATCTGTTGCTTCAATGTTTAACAATGTTTCTAAACTTGCAACAGCGCCAATGGTTAAAACAACCTGCCAGAAAATTCCTTTGCCTATAAAACTAAAATCAGGAAAGGAAAGATTTGTTTGGAGGTCGCTAAGATTTTTAATGGTGGGAAGATTTACCAAGTGCTGCGGGTCTATCCTCAAAAGATCATAAGCCTTAAAAGAAATAGTGAGCAATATTCCAAACACAACTACAAGCAGCGGGGCAGGGATATTTGTAAAAATTTTGCTGTCTCTATAAAAGGGTTTACCGCAAATGTATAAAAGTATAAATGAGATAATGCCAATTATTAGTGAACCAGGTGTTATGAAATTTATCATATTTAAAAGTTCCGTAAACGAATTTTCTCCATCTAACTGGAAAAACTCCATGTCACCTTCAGGATCTTTGTCGTATCCGAATAAATGGGGTATTTGTTTAATGATAAGTATGATACCAATACCAGCAAGCATACCTTTGATAACGGCGTTAGGAACAAAATTACCAATACCACCGGCTTTTATAAGACCAAGCAAAATTTGAAGTATTCCGGCAAACATTACGGCGGCTAAAAAGATCTGGTAATTTCCTAAAGTTGCAATAGAGCTTATTACAATTAAAGTTAAACCTGCGGCCGGGCCCGAAACGCTATATTTGGAGCCACTCAGAACTGTAACAATAATGCCGCCTATAACCCCGGAAATAATGCCTGAAAATAAAGGAACGTTACAGGCTAAAGCAATTCCTAAACAAAGAGGCAGGGCCACCAAAAATACCACAATACCTGCTTTGATATCAGAACCAATTGTATTTGATTTCATATAAATTAATTTGTTAATGCGAACTAAGTTTGAGTTTCAAACACATTTCCGCGTAAAATAATTGTGAATAAAAAATAGATAATAACGCCCCACAGGAGCGAGGTAATTATGCCTTTGGAGGCGGAATATTTATTTTTTGGAAGAAAGAATTATAATCGTCTTTATTAGAGGTATAAGAATTTGTTTTTGAATAAAGATCAGTAAAATTGAAATTCACATAGTGATTGATCGCATCATCGGCATCACTATCCGTTTCGTCATCATTACCGGATGTGTCATCTTCTGTACCTTTTTTTGCAAGCTCCGTATTATTGTGAGGCACTTCCTCTTCCAAAATCGGAATATATTGAAAAATTGTATACAGCATTCCTGTCAGAAAAACAAAAACAAATATAAACCGGGCATTTTTCAATTCTAGCAAATCTAATTAAAAATTGCTCAATAAAAAATTAAAAAAAGTTAACAACACGCTGAATGGTTTTTAGCCTAATTGGCGCCTGGTATTAATGTTAACTCAAACACAATAGAATAGGCATTTTTTTTAGTGTTGGGTATTTGCAGGCCCAAAGTTAGCGGAAGCCATTTTTTGGGATAATAGACTAGCGCTAAGGATGTGTAACTTATGGCGTTGTAGCCTAAAACACTTTCTGCAATAAAATGCACCTTTTTTGTTACTGGTGTTTCAGTTCCTATCCACGCACCTATACGATTTCCTGTACCACCGTAATGTTTAGAATTATAGCAGGCGCCTATAACACAACGGCTCTCTTTTATAAGAAGATCTTTAAAAAACAAGTTGGCGTAAATTAAACCTGCTTCAGATTCTTTTTTATCAAAATCAAAATTTATACCTAGTTGTGTGCCAATGCCAAGATCAACCTTATCCGACAACTCAAATCGTTTTAGCGCATTTATGAGAACTAGTGGATTATACGGATCTCTGTCGTTGGTATCGTTATTTAAAAACGATTTTTGTTTTTCATTAAAGTTAAGTCCTAATATATTCATTCCTATTTCAAAATTATGGCCTAAGCCGTAATCTATTGTAGTATTTGATTGAATAAGCTCGCTAAAATTAATTTGCTGCTGAAAGAATAAACGGTTTTTTTGAGTTATTTCAATGGACGGTACATTGATAAAATTTTGTTGAGCAACAACCTTTCCAAACAACAAAAAGAGAAGTAATACCGAAAAATAAGTTTTCATTGTGAATTTTGGACTTTTATTCTCCTGCAAAAATGTAGTAACAAACACAAACAAGAATACCCTGAAGCAACATGGTGCCGTCAAGTATAAAATAGTGATAGTGTGTTTTCTTCTTTAGGCTATTGTTATTTATAAATAAAAAGGTTGTAAGTGCAGATATTATGAATGCAGGTAACGTAAACGCAAGTGGCGTATTGAAGTAATGAAAAAAACAGATGATAAGAAAAAGCAGCATATAAACATTAGCAACTAAAATGGCTTTTTTTTCACCAATAATAATTGGGATGGTTTGTAGCCCAGCTTTTTCATCAGCTATCATATCTCTAATATCAAACGGAATTGTTATGGCAAATACAAAGATCGCCCGTTCAATTAACATTGTTATTACATGCCAGCGATCATAAGAATTTCCAGACTCAATGATAGGCAATAAAATTGTTGTTGCCGACCAGACAAAAGCAATTAAAAACACTTTTAAACAAGGGATCTCTCTTAACCTGAAAATATTTTTTTTAGTTTTAAATACTGGTAGTGAATAGAACAGGGTAACTACACCAATAGGCAAAAGTGTTATTAATACAGTTGTTTTTGCGAAGGCAGCAGATATCAAAAAACCAATAACAGAAAAAGCTACTAAAAAATAGAACGACTTTCTGTTTTGTCCTACCCAACTATGTTTATCGTCTGTGAGCGAGTTCGGTTTTGTAATTATTGTAATTAGCCTGTGCAAGTTGTATTCGAATATAGTAGCAAAAAAAATAATAAATAAATAAGGATGCAATTGAGGCTTCATTCCCAGTTGAACCTGTGTTTCAATCGTAAGAAAAACAGCCGCAAATGAGATGTATAGATTTGTATTAATTATAAAAGAGAATAACTTCAAATTTTGCCATCTTAATTTATCTTTAAAGTTAAAATATTTAAACTATACAAATTAATATTATTCAAAAAATAAATGGTTATTTTAAAATTAATAACCATTTATTTAAAAAAACTGGCTATGAAGATTTAAAGGCACTTTCGTGATATGTTTTTACATGAGGCCCCATAAACACTCGTGCGTAAATGCGAATTGCCGCTATGCCGTCAATTATTAAGCTGGAGGTTGTAAAAAATGCAAGCGCTACCTGGTCTTCGTGTATGTGCGTAAAAATAATATCTTCTCCAATAAAGGTTGGTGTTATTGGAAAACCTGTTAAACCTAAACAAGACAATAAGAATACAAACGCAAATTTTGGATGTTCGTAAGCATGACCATTAAATTGGTTGAGGTCAACATGCGTTTCTATTGCTTTAAGTTTTTTAATTGTAAAATGGCCAACTGTTCCCATAACTACAATTCCACTTAAGTATAAAAGTGATTGGGTATACATATAATGTTCGTTAAAGGAAATTGCAAGAGCGATCCAAAAGTGATTCATTATGATCAATACCCAGGCCAAGTGAACATTTTTTCTTTCTGTATAAGACTTTAGTACCATTGCAAAACCGATAAACGAAAAAAGTGTTGGGAGGTAATCGTGTATTTGTTTTGGAATATAGTCCTCGTTAATTAGCAGAGCTATACCAATTACATACGCTGGAATAAAATAATAAAGCACATTTTTTTTATTTATAAAATTAAGTGATTTGCCCATTATTTTTAGAGGACGCCATAACTGATACATTAACGTATCGAGATTGAATTCTTTTAAACTCAACATATAAAAAGTATATTTTATTTTTTTTGAGAATGAGTCTTCTATACTTTTTGGTCGGGGAACAAAATTATAAAATTGCTCTCTGATCAAATAGCTAACTACTGATGGTGAAACCAATAATTGATAAGTTCTTAAAAATGCATTTCCCGCAAAATGAATAAGAGACAGGATCTCGAAGCCACAAGCCAGCTCAATAAAGATTAAACCAATTTGCGAAATAGATGAATAAGCTATCTGTGATTTTATAGAAGACTGTACTCTTGCAATGCCGGTTGCAACAATACTTGTTGTTAAACCTAACAAACCAATTAAGATTCTTACAGATGTTTGATGTTCCCATAACACGTATGTTCTTAGCAATAAAAATGCCCCTAAATGAACCGACAATGATCCGTAAAATATAGCACTTGACGGCGTTGGCCCTTCCATGGCTCTTGGAAGCCAGGATGAAAATGGTAACTGCGCTGATTTTGCTGCCGCTGTTATTAAGATCATAATGGCAACAAAAATGCCTATTAAGGTATGGCTTTCTAAATGCTCATTTACTAGCAGATCGTGTTTTAATTGAAAAAAAGTAATATTCTCGTGAAATAGATGATGGCAGGCCCACATGGCCAAAATCAAACCAACATCACCTAATCTGTAAATTGAAAATACTTTAAAAGCATTTTTTACTGGCAAATATCTATCACGATAAAAAGCAATTAATAGGAAGGACGAAATGCCCAATATTTCCCAGCCCACAAATAAGGTCTCTAAATTGCCTGCAAATACAGTAAGGTTATAACCAGTATAAAAAAACATGATGGTATTAAAGAAACGTTTGTAGCCTTCTTCCCTATGCAAATAATAGCTGCAGTAGATGGTAACTAAAAAGGTAAGGAATGATCCAACTGTCATGTAAACTACGGTTACTTTATCAAAATAAAAATCGATAAAAAACTCGTAGCCCGATGATTCAAACAAAACAAGGTTTTTAAAATCAATAAGCGGATGACCGATGTATAACCAGTAACCAACAAAGCCTATAAAACTTATAAAATGTAATCCAACAAGATAAACGATAATATTAGAAAGTAATTTTTCGTTCTTTCGTGGGATAAGTAAACTTATGATAAAGCCTATAAAGGGCAGTAGCACAAAATATTGAATGATTGATTGCATATCTTTTTATTTAACTAAGTAAACTGGAATATTATCTAATGTTTTTTCAATTATCGGTGTCATATCTTTTACCGTTTCTACTGTTTGAGAAATAGGTTCGTACGGAACAAAACTTCCTTCCTTAAATAAGAAGAACTGTTTCGTTTCAGGATCAACCGCAATTAAATTGATCCATTCATTAATGAACCATTCATACATCGGATCGAAAGATTTTATCGTGCTTAAAACCACATTCGGAAAATGTTCAACAATAATTAATAAACGAATAGGATCGTGAACCTCTACCATTTGAAGCGGTAGCCCTGGTCTCAGATCGCCGTCAATACCATTTGCAACACCAAAAAGGCCCATTACGTTGTGCGGTAATTTTGTTCCCGCGCCTAATTTATGATTGTCAACACGCGAGAAAAAATACTCAAGATTAATTCCTCCGCAAACTGGGCCAAGGGGTTTCATTATTCCGGCAAGAATTTTACCTTCGGGATCGATCCTATAATCATACGAATTCATAAAAGCACGTCTGTCTAAAAATAAACCTTTGGTAAGCTCTCTACTTCCAACAATGCACAATGTATTTGTGGCGTGATTTAATTCAGGTCTTGGTTCAAAGATTGAAACAGAGCGTGTTTTAACTTTCTCATGGATCTTTTCTGCAGTTAAGTGAGTATCAATGGATACTAATCTTCTTGAACGCTCTTTTGCATTTGAATCAAGTGACTTTGAAAATGTCAATTTATTTCTTTGATGACTGTCCTGATTGCCAGGTGACAAAGAATTTTCGTCAAAGAAGGCGATCTCATCACGTGAGGTATCGTGTAAACCACCTAAAAACTGTGTAGTTTCGGGAATAGTAATCCCATTTTGTTTCAGTTTTTCACGCACTTCTTTTTTGTTGGCCATATAACACATGACACGTGCGTTAACGGATCCGGGCCTGCCGGAACAAGCGCCGCAGTCATAACCAGCGTAATGAGGGTTGTTAACGCTACTGGAGCCATGACCAATTACATAAATGATAGGAGCAAAGTCTTTCACAAGACCAATACTTTTTAGTAAAGCCTCAACACGAGTAGTCATTTCATCAACATTAAAGCCTATTTGCAAACCATTTTCAATATCTTTTGGATCTTTATTTTCAATCGTCAATTGTGAGAATTGATCCATATGATTAAAAGAATGTGCGGTTGCCGGGCTCATTGTTGGCCGGAAAATATTCAAAAACAATCTTAATGCAGACCAAAAGCCCAGTGTTTGCGAAATCAACCAGCCTCTTAATAACGAGTGTGTTTGATTGGTAAAATGAACATCTTTTTTTCTAACACTTTTTGTATCTATCTCTTTAATTAGATATTTTGGTGTTACCGGGGCAGGACAAAGCTTACTGTAAAATTTACCGTGTTCGGGTTTAAAGAAAAATTCAACTGTAAAAAAACCAGGTGTTCCAAATGTTTCGCAATCATGGTCATTCAATTCAATATATCTTCTTAAAGAACATTCTCTGTCGTCTATACAGAACATTGCCTGGAATGATGTTGCAAGTTTTTTTGGTTCAGGTGTAACTGCCTTTAAACCGCTTAATACATTGTCGTAATAGGTCCATTCGTAAGCGTTTTGAAAAATAGACAACACCTCGCTTAATTCGGTTGTTTCTACTGGGGCAAAAAGGTCAAGCGGCGTGCCCAAAAGTTTATGAGATAATGGTGCCCAGTTTTCACCAAGTTTGCTATCGAGTGTATCTATTTCAAGCAAAGATTCAAGAATTATTAATTCTTGCAACGATATTTTTTTTGGATCTAATAGAGATTGTGGTTGATCTTCGATCGAACACACCATTCCACTCCAGCCCTGATGTGCAAATTGTTGATCGAAAATATATTGTTTATATAATTTTTCATCTCCAATTAATATATCTAATAAACTACCGATCTCGCAGCGAGTTTCAAGAAATAACTTTTTTACTCTTTTTGACTTGAAGATACTGGCAGAACTGTTTTTCTCTATTTCTCGTAAAGAAGTTAAAAAACCTTTTTCATGAACAGGAAATTTCCAGATCGATATTCCCTGATCAAGATAACTGCAAAGGATCCTAAAGATCTTTGGGTGCGTCACAGAATCCAGGTTGATGTGGTATTGCGATTTCCAAAAGTGACGTAAAGCGCCAATTCTTGGGGATGTAGAGATGTCGTAATCTTTTGTTAACGTCTTATTTAACCATAGTACTAAACTCTCTTTGCCTTTTCGTTCTGCAATAACTCGTTCAAGATTTTCCTGCTTTATACGTTTAGCTTTATACAAATTTCTGTATTCATCTAATGATAGAGAGACTTTATATCCAAACATTTTTTCAGCTCTTATAAGCGCTTTGTCCCATTTTAAATTTTGAAACGCATGTAACGTGTTATGATGAATAAAATCTTTTAGAGGGGCTTGTGCAGGCAAAAAATGTCTTAATTCATGAAGCGCATCATGTTCATTAAAACTACTGCTATTATGTGTTCCCATTTTCTTTAGTTTAAGTAAAACTTAATAGTTCATTAAAATGCAACCTGGTATTGCAAAACAATCTGGCTTCTTCTGGCACTTTTTGTTTCGGTTATATTTCCGGTGCTTGCGTCTGTGTTAAATATTGGTCGACTTTGATAATCTAATGATAGTTTAGAGTTTTGTCCACCCATGATCCAGTTTACACCAATATTATAAACTGTTACGGGGTCGCTTAATTTTTGATAGTTTGCGTAAATCCCAGAAACGTAAGGTTGCAGAGTGCCTTGTTTTTTAAGGAGGTCTTTCTTAAATAAGTATGCTGATTGCGCATAAATTACCTGGCCTGTACCAATCAAAGGAAACGCATTTCCCGCACCATTAAAGCTTGGTGTAGAGGGCCCACCAATACCTGTAGCTGTATTCATCACCGCAGCGTTTCTAATATAATTAGGACCAAAATCATAATTTAAAAAAGCAGCATAAGCAGTAACTGCATTTTGATCTTCTTTATTTAAGTAATAATCAAGAAAAACATCTAGACCAAATTGCTGAAGTGGTGTATAACGAACAGTTGTATCTGCTGTAGAATTTCGGTACACCATAGCATCTTTTTGATATTGGAAACCGCTGCCAATATTAAACACCCTTTTTTTACCTAAGTAAGAACCATTCATGTAAGGAACCTGGTTGCTTTCCTTTTCTGAAAACTGCCACATAAAATAACCCTGATAATTCATTTCAGGTGCTTTAGCGGAAAAGTAAGCTGTATTAGTTGCTGTTACTGCCGCAGAGCCTGTTGGTATTGTTGCTACAGGTGAAAGTGAATTTTGGATCGGAAATGGATTGGCTACTGATAACCGGTAGTCGAAACTTTTTATTTTGCCTTTTGCATATATGCCAAGTTTTCTAACAAACTGATCGTTCACATCATTTGTAGTCTCTTCAATTGTGGGCAGATCCATTGCAAGGATACTCGCTACAGAAGAGGATGAGAAACGAGATGTTCCATTCCAACCGCTTAAGCCCCCACCTAGTACTAAATAATTTTTGTGCACATTGTATTCCGCCGTCACATCGTGAAGGAACAAACCCGTTTTGCGGGTAGATAAATTATTTAAACTATTGATACCAAACTGAGAATAAAAAAACACCTTGTTAGTAACCTGCGCCATCGTTTGATAGCGAACACGGCGTAAGCCCGCGTCATACGTATCACTTTTTGGCGTACCATATACAACAGATCCCGGATTATTTTGGTTATACCTAAACCAGATCTGAGCTAAGCCTGTGCCTTTAATATAGCGCGTGCTATCATCACTTAAATATATTTTTAAGCCATCTTTAAAACGTACGCTTGGAGGCGGCGTTTGCGCGGATGCATTTATTGAAAATGCGATCAGCAATAACAAAATTGTTTTTTTCATTTTGTTGGTATTAAAATGGTTAATAAAAAATATGGTCTTGCAAAAGTCTCAGTAAAACAGGTTGCGAAAACGATAGATTAAACGCAACCCAAACTGAGACTTCGCAAGGGTCTTTCGGCTTACGCCGTTGTTAAAACTTTTGTAGACGTGTTCGCTTTACCTTTTGGCTTATGATTGTTAAGTTCAAGGATGATCGCTGTTCCACCTTCCATTTCATAGTCGTGTTGAAAATCGTGGAGCGAGTGCAATGTTGTATGGTCAACAACCTTGCAGGCTGAAAGATCTATCACCACGTTTTTACCTTTTGGTAAAGCATATATTTTCTTTTTTAAACCAAGAAAATTAGAAAATAAGGCATCGCCCTGAACCCGAACAATTAATTGATTGCTTCCTTTTTCTTCTACAAATGATCTTGATTTGAAAAAATTATTGAGTTTGGCGCCACTAAGTAAATTCAACATAAACTCTAAGGCAATTCCGCTTCCTACACCAATTAAAAGGTCGGTAGCAAGTGTCATTATGATGGTGATCACAAAAATGATCAACTGATCAGGCCCAACGTGAAGCATGTGTTTAAATTCTTTTGGGTGAGCTAATTTAAAGCCAACAAAGATTAACATTGCTGCTAAAGCTGCGCTAGGTATCATTTCAATAAATGGCACCGCGATCAAAACGGCTACTAATAAAAATATACCGTGAAAAAAATTGGCCCAGCGTGTTTTTGCACCATTTGTAACGTTTGCAGAACTACGGGCAACTTCGCTGATCATTGGTAGACCGCCAAGGAGCCCTGCCAATGAATTGCCAATACCAACAGCGATAAGATCTTTATTAAAATCCGATTTACGTTTATAAGGATCGAGGTGATCAATTGCTTTTGCAGTTAATAACGATTCTAAACTGCCTATTAAAGCAAACAAAATAACGTACTCAATAAACACGCCAATATTTGAAGAGAGTCCTGAGAAATCTGCATTGATGACGCCACCTTTAAAGCTGTCAAAAATACTACCTATTTTAACTAAGGCAAAAGCTGCAACCTCGCCTTCGGTTTTTATATGCAAAACAAGACCAAGAGGTATTGCAACCGCCAAAACAATTAATGGTGCGGGAATTTTTTTGATCTTTTGATGTTTAACAAAACTCATTGCAATTAAAATTATAAGACAGGCAATTCCTATTTCAGCAATGTGGGCGTTTTCATGCATAATACTGCTCGGAATCATTGCGAGCAATTCTAAGGGCTCTTTACCTTTTAAAAGTTTTGGATCTATACCTAACAACGTGTGAATTTGTTTTGACATAATTATAATTCCTATTGCAGCTAGCATACCATGTACAGCCGCGCCTGGGAAAAAGTCAGCCAAACTACCAAGTTTAAAAACTCCAAATAGAATTTGAATTATACCGGCAACCACTATCGCACCCAAGGCCAAATGCCAACCTATTTCTCCGCCGCCAAACGTCGCAACTGCGCCACTGGCAATTACTATTAGACCGGCAGCAGGGCCTTTAATGGTTAAGCGTGAACCGGCAAAAAAACTTACTACAACCCCACCAATTATTGCAGTAACTAATCCAAAAATTGCTGGAAAATCTGAAGCTTTGGCAATACCTAAGCTAAGTGGTAGGGCTAATAAAAATACTAAAAAGCCTGATAAGGCATCTTTAGAAAAATTTTGCTTTAATCCTGCAATACCATCTGCAGGAATTTGTTTGTATTTTGAATCGTTTAACATGTTTTTCAATTTAGTGTTCAAAACAAATTATTTTTAATTGCCCTGAACGGAGATTAGAAAATTGGTTGAATTAAAATGCAGGAGCAGAAAGCTCAACATCTAAAAACGATGTAAAAAAATCAAATACGGAAATTACAAACCGAAAGATATATCGGGTTTGCCAGCTTCTCTGAAAGAGAAAAAGTTGAATAGTGTTTCACGTGAACCGGGCTCACGTGATTAAAAGAGATCAAAAAGGATATAACAAAAGCCTGTGACGCATAATCATTTTCGGTTTCTGTTTCGTTCTCATTCTCTTCAAAGATCAGTTGTGAAGAATCAGCATCATGATTTTTTTGAGTTGAGATCTGGTGATGAGAATGAAAAATATCTTGGTTGTTAGCTGAGTTTGAAAAACTTGTGTAAGACATTAAACAGAAAGAACCTAAAAAAAAGATTAGGTTAAAAAGGCATAAAGTATTTCTTTTGTTTTTCAATTCGAAAACAAATTTAGCTAAATTTTTAGCTTTTAGGTCTTTATTTAAACTTTTTTATGTTTTTAAACTGTTAATAGGACTTTAAGTATTTCTTTTCTAATTTTGGGCATGCGTTTGAATTCTATTGCCTTCTGGGCTTTTTTATTGGCCTCTTTTGTAATAAAAGGGCAGGATTTTTTGATCAAAGACCTAAAAGAAGATATTTCCTTTTTGGCGTCGGATAAATTAAAAGGTAGGGGCACCTCTTCGCCTGAGGAGTTAATGGCGGCTAAATTTATTGCGGGCAAATTTAAAAAAGCAGGGTTAACTGCATTCAATAATTCATATTTAAGACCCTTTGTTTACAAAAAAAGTGCTAGTCCACATGACACTTCAACAGCAAACGTTAAAGAAAACAAAGCTAATAATGTAGTGGGATTTTTAGATAATAAAGCACCTTATACGATTGTTATTGGCGCGCATTACGATCATTTGGGCCTGGGCCATGATCATAACAGTTTAGATGCCAACCCGGACGGTAAGATCCATAATGGGGCTGATGACAATGCAAGTGGTACCGCAGGAGTTATAGAACTGGCAAATTATTTTGCTAAGAACAATAAGACAGAGCCTTTTAATTTTTTATTTATTTGTTTTAGCGGAGAGGAATTAGGTTTATTGGGATCAAAAAAATGGTGCGATAACCCTGATATTGAATTATCAAAGGTTAACTACATGATAAATATGGATATGATTGGCAGGTTGAACGATTCTACAAAAAAATTATTGGTGTATGGCGTTGGTACATCTCCGGTTTGGGTTTCATTATTGGATTCTATTAAGAGTAATTTAAGTTTGAAGAAGGATAGCAGCGGAATAGGGCCGAGTGATCAGACGTCTTTCTATTTAAAAGATATTCCGGTTTTACATTTTTTTACCGGGCAACATACCGATTACCACAAGCCAAGCGATGATATCGAAAAAATAAATTACAAAGGAGAAGCAGAGGTTTTGGGATACATTGCTAAGGTGATCGAAAAAACATTTAATTACAAAAAACTTGATTTTGCTAAAACCCGTAATCCCGATACCGGAAAGGGAGGTTTTAAAGTAACCATGGGTGTAATGCCGGATTATGCTTTTGAAGGCGAAGGAATGCGTATTGATGGTGTTACCGATGGTAAGCCTGCATCAAAAGCAGGTATCTTAAAAGGAGATGTAGTAAAAAAATTAGGTGGGGTAGAAGTGAAGAATGTGCAGGATTACATGAAGGCCCTCCAAAGTTTAAAAAAGGGCGATACTGCACCTATAGAAGTGTTGCGCAACGGCGAGTTAAAAAAATTGAACGTTGCTTTTTAAATTATAGTCTAAAGTTAACTGCAAGTGTTATTCTGCTTTCAGCTTTTTTTAGATCAGCTGCCCATGGTAAAAGTGTAGCCGGGCCATTTGTCCAACCACTTGCCGAGGTAGTCCCTCCCGCACCTGTAAAGTAAGGGATACTCGATTGTCTGTAAACATATTCCAGTCTAAATGTTATAAAATCATTTGGCATTACATCAAAAGTGGACGTGAATTGAAATAACTCTAATTTTTTATTATCAGCAATTGCAATATCATATTCATTTGGTTTACCACCTTGAACTGCCGGGTCAAAAGCAAGATAGGGTTTTGTATTTGTCCCATTAACTACAGATTGGTTGGTCATATAATCGCCCCTTAAAGTTAATGCAAGTTTGTTTTTATTGAACCAGATCCTATTTGATAAAGAAGCACCGGTCATAAAATTTTGATTGGAGTTAACCACATCATTACTGTCGTTATTGGACTCAAAGCCATAATGTGTATTTATACTTACTGCAGACTGCGAAATACCTTTGGAAGAAGCATTGTTAAAATATCTTCCAACAAAACTATTATCATGATGAAAACGAATCCTTTCTGATTGTTTGCCGGTTGTATCTGGTTTATCAGTATCTCTTCCAATATAAAAATTTGCAACAAATTGTAAATTTTCGTTTGGGCGCCAATAAGTAGAACTGCCTGCGCCAGGCGATTTGCTATAACTATTGTAGGTTTGCCAACCGTTAATTAACCAAAACTCCTGCTTTAATTTTTTAGTAGGAAATAACTGGGCACGCGCGCCGGAAAAATAAAATGGTGTAAGTTCACACACAAGGCTTCTTTGATAATTCCAGTTCTCTTGGGTTGTGTAGCTTTCCAGGCCAATGTAA
Organism: Bacteroidia bacterium; assembly: GCA_016787785.1. Classification (GTDB taxonomy): domain Bacteria; phylum Bacteroidota; class Bacteroidia; order B-17B0; family Aurantibacillaceae; genus Aurantibacillus. The sequence goes on from JAEUTO010000010.1 coordinate 231,936, forward strand.
CTCATAAATATTCCCATTTCTACATTTATGCCGTACCATTTATTAAAATGATAACCGGCGGCACCCTCGCGAAAATATTTAAGATTGTTAACGCCGTTATTTCTGCCACGGTAAACTGAACCATCCAGATCCTGAACAATAGAACCCATTTGACCAAACTGCAGCCACACGCGCCCTATAATATTCTTGTAGTTACTTTCCATGCCAATACTGGCAATATTGAGTGTAACTTCATTATGTCTGCCAATAGTAGATGAGATAGTTTGTGTGTTATCGATCGGATTGGCAAAATTGTAATTATAATAAGTGTCAAGGTAAGCAATGCCTGTAATTATAACTTCATCATTTTTTTTAAACGTAAGCGGAAATTCTTTTTGTCTGTTTTGCCCATTTATCCAGGATAAATTCATACCATCAAATGGTGTTTTAACGATTGATGAATCCTGTTGTGCAAAAATTTGCGTTGTTAATGTGATCGAAGCTATTAATTTTAAAAATATTTTCATTTTAATTTTGATTTAAAATAACTTACACAATATGCATAAATTTTTAAACCAAAAATAGACTATGTTTTTTCGTTTTCAACCATCACCATTTAGGAACTATGATTTTATAAAAACACCGCTGTCGTATAAATTTAATTCAACTTGTTTTGTCGCAAATGAAATAATTATAATCGGATATTTAATGCAAGTGTAATTCTGTTCTCAACTTTTCGTAGGTCTGGTTTCCAGGTTGGTGTGGATGGGATATTTGTCCAACCTGTTGAGCTTGTTGTTCCACCGGGGCCAACGAAATAAGGAATATTTGCCTGTCTATAACCATACTCAATTCTAAATGTAAAATAGTCATTTGGCATAAAATCAACTGTAGCAGTTCCATCTAAAATGGTTATTGGTTTGTATGGTTGTGTATTAAACTCATCGGTATAAGCATTTGGCGTAGATGGAGATGGTGAAAAAGCAAGATAGGTTCCTCCGTTTGAAATAAAACCACCACGTAAACTTAACGCTACTTTATTTTTGTTGAACCAGATCCTATTTGTAATGGCTGTACCGTACATAAAATGTTGTTTAGATGTAATTGTATCTCCGTTGTTCATTCCTTTTTGAAATCCGTAATGCGAATTAATACTTAAAGCCATTTGTGAAATGCTTTTAGATTCGGCCTTGTGAAAATACCTCGCAACGATACTGTTATCATGGTGAAAACGTAATCTGTCAGACTGGTTACCCATCGTATCTGGATTTTGTGTGTCACGCCCGACATAAAAATTAGCTACTAACTGTAAATTTTCAGTTGGCCTGTAATAAGTTGAACTTCCTGCGCCGGGAGATTTACTAAAGCTGTTATAGGTTTGCCAGCCATTTAATAACCATATTTCTTGTTTTAATTTTTTTGTAGGAAACATTTGTATCCTTGCTCCCTGAAAGTAAAAGGGAGTAAAGTCGCACACCATCGAGCGTTGATAACACCAGTTGTCTTGTAACACATAACTTTCCAAACCAATGTAACTCATAAAAATGCCTCCTTCAATATTAATTCCATACCATTTATTGAAGTGGTAACCAGCTGCAGCCTCCCGAATAAATTTTAAGTTCCCGGTGCTTGTATTTCTACCGCGATTAACGCTTCCATCCAATTCCTGAATAATGTGCTGCATTGCACCATATTGGAGATTTAAACGGCCAATAATATTTTTATAATTTGTTTCTAAGCCTATACTTGCAAGGTTTACCTGAAACTCATTATGCCTTCCGATAGAAGATGAAATTGTTTGTGTATTGTCAACTGGGTTAGCAAAGTTGTAGTTATAATAAGTATCAACATATATTGAACCTGCCAGTAAGGTTTCTCCCGTTTTTTTATCAGTCATAACAAGTGGTGGATTTTTAACCCGACTTTGTCCGTTGATCCAACTCAGATCCATCCCATCAAATGGAATTTTTTGAGTAGACATAGAATCCGTTTGACTTAATACATATAATGTATTGGTAAGCATTAAAATGCTATACAGAATTTTTTTCATGATGTTATTAATAAATTAATTAAATTGTATTTTTCTATTTATCCAATTCTATTAAGAGGCAATTCTTTTGGCTGCTTTATGACCATCGGGAATTTTTCGATCTTTACTGAGCTACTATCCAAACCAAAAGCTCTTGCTTCACTTAAACTGAATTTTTTTAAGAAGAAATAAATGGTCATTATAATTTTTTCAAATGTGGGCAGGTCGTTTTCGTAGGAAAGAAATTTTTCTAACACTACAAATTTAAAATCGCCAATAACGTTATTCTTATTTAAAGATTCGTAGCGGCTGGTAATGTCTACCTCTCCCGCTTTTACCATATCCTGAACCACTTTTCTGAACATGAGATTAATTTTTGGAGCAACTCTAAAGCCTAATCTAAAATCTATTCTAATAATGTCATTGTCTGCAATGTGCGTAACTTTATAATCCATTCTGTAAGGTTCGTTCATTACATCAACATGCACAAACCAATACACATCGGCTTTTTTTGGTCTTTTTTGAAGAATGGAATAAATAATTTTCGCTTCTATCTCGGTTGGATTATTGGAACTTGTCATGTAAACAAGATGTGTAGCGTATTTTTGCAATGAATCATCATTGCTCAGATCTATCAATAGTTGTTTGTGATCATCAAATTTCACCATGTCTACGTAGCGTTTGCCGATCTTTTTGGCAAGATGTAAAACTGTCATAACAGTAATAAGGCACGATGCAATTAATAAGGTTATCCAGCCACCATGCGAGAATTTACTTAGGTTTGCCCACAAAAAAGATAATTCAATTATTAGATAAACAGTAATAATGCTATATATAAAATATTTGTTATAGCGTTTCATATGCATATAAAAATTCAGCAGGGTAGTGGTCATTAACATGCATAAAACAATTGCAAGGCCATATGCACTTTCCATGTTGGCCGACTCTCTAAAATGTAACACCACCCCAATGCAACCGGCCAACAGTAACCAGTTCAAAGATGGAATATAGATCTGCCCTCTCATTTCGGTTGGGTATTTTACACCAACTTTTGGCCATAAGTTTAAACGCATGGCCTCGTTAATTAACGTAAATGATCCGCTGATGAGAGCTTGTGAAGCAATGACAGCTGCAATGGTGGCAATAACAATTCCATAAGGCATAAAGGCATCAGGCATAATAGCATAAAAAGGATTAGTGGCTTTAAAATTTTCCAACTTTTGTCCTTCGTGTGCAATAAGCCAGGCACCTTGTCCAAAATAATTTAATACCAGCATGGTCTTTACAAATATCCACGAAATGCGAATATTATTTTTACCACAATGGCCTAGGTCTGAATAAAGTGCCTCTGCGCCCGTTGTGCATAAAAAGACTGCGCCTAATATTAAAATGCCGGAAGGGTGTGTTGCTAATAGTTTGTAAGTGTAATAAGGATTTAAAGCCGATAAAATATCCCAATTGCCTGCAAGCTGTGTTACACCTAGCACGCCAAGCATTAAGAACCACATGGTCATTAAAGGACCAAAAAATTTACCAATAAAACCGGTGCCAAACTGTTGTATAAAAAATAAGCCGAATAAAATTCCTATTACAATAGGCACTGTATTTAGTTCCGTATTAAAAAATCTTAAACCTTCAACTGCCGCAGATACAGAAATGGGCGGCGTAATAATACCATCAGCGAGCAACGCGCTTCCACCAATAATAGCAGGAACCAATAACCATTTGAATTTACTTCTTCTAACAAGAGTGAATAAAGAAAATATTCCGCCCTCACCATTGTTGTCTGCACGCAAAGTAAGTATCACGTACTTAACGGTTGTTTGTAATGTGAGTGTCCAGAAAACCGCAGATATAGCACCTTTTACCAGATCGGCATTAATAACCTCTTTGCCAATAATTGCGCTCATTACGTAAAGTGGTGATGTTCCAATGTCACCATAAATTATTCCAAGTGTAATAAGTAAACCACCTAGAGTTACTTTACTAATACCATGATGTTGAGTTGCCATGTTTTTAATATTAAAAATTATCCTTTGCTACGAATCTATATCCCACTCGTGATTCGGTTAAAATGTACTCGGGTTGATTTGGTTCCGTTTCAATTTTTTTTCTCAGTTGGGCAATGAATACCCGAAGGTATTGTGATTGGTTAACATAACCCGGACCCCAAACTTCCCGAAGTAAATACTGGTGGGTTAATACCCTGCCCTCGTTTTTTGCAAACAAAACAAGTAGGTCGTATTCCGTTGCAGTGAGTTTTACAATTTCTTTATTTTTTTTAACTGCTCTTAAATTATAATCTATTTCAAGTTCGTGATTAAAAACGTGCGTGTTTAGCGATTGCGGTATGATGCCGCGAATTGAAGATCTTATCCTTGCAAGAAGTTCTCCGGTTCTAAATGGTTTAACCAGGTAATCATTTGCGCCATTATCCAACGCTTTAATAATATTTTCTTCGTCAGATTGAACTGATAAAATTATTATGGGTTTTGTGTACCATTGTCTTAATTTTTTTAAAACTTCTTGTCCACTTTCATCAGGTAATCCAATATCCAGAAGAATAAGATCGGGATTATTAGTTTTAGCCATTATTATAGCTTCTTTAGCTGTTGCAGCAGCTTTTACGCTAAAATCACTTGTGTGTAAAGTAATTTCAAGCAACTTTCTAATCTGCTCTTCATCATCAACAACTAATATCAGCGGCCCCGTCATACTTTTACATTTAAGTTTATATAAGACAATTCAGACGGAATTTCTATCGTAAATATTGCACCGCCTTCTGGCATATTTTTAAGATCAACTGTGCCATTCATCGATTCTACAAATCCCTTTACGATCGAAAGACCCAAGCCGGTACCGCCTGTTTTAGAATTTTTAAGGCGATAGAATTTTTCAAATACTTTTTCCATTTCATCTTCTGGAAAACCATGTCCTGTATCTTCAACAACAATAACCAGCTTATCCTGTTTGCAGCTAGCGCGTACAGTAATAACCGCATATTTTGGAATGTTTGTGCAGGCATTATGAACAAGGTTGTGCACTATTTGTGAAACTAAACCATAATCTAATTTAAATAAGGGAAGGTTTTCTTTCACTGCAACATGAACGGGTATGTTTTTTAGTTCGTCCTTAAGTTGATTTAATACATCATAGATTAATTCATTCACATCAAACCAATCATTTTTTGGTTTAATATAACCCGACTCAAGTCGCGACATATTTAATAGGTTTCCAACCTGCCTGTCTAGCTGTAACGATGCTTTTGAAATTTCAGAGATAAGTTCATACTTGTTAAGTTCAGAAAGTTTGTCGGCCATCGATTGCAGGTTATCTGTGGCGCCAATAATGGTAGAGATGGGAGTTCTTAATTCATGCGAGAGAGAATTGAGTAATGTATTGTATAATTTTAGCGTATTTTCTTTTTCTTCTTTCTGATTTGCCAATTTTTCTATTTTCCTGATCTTGGTGGTTAGCACGGCATTTACAAGTGCCACAACAAAATACATAAGAAACATCAAAAGATCCTCTGCACTGCTTATAGCAAATGTGAATTTTTGAGGAATAAAGAAAAAATCCCAAACCAAAGCACTTAATATAGCCGCTACAAGTACAGGCATGATATCAAAGAACATGGCTATTAGTGAAACGGTAACCAACAGGATGAAAGCCACAACTCTATAACCAACCAGATCGGATAGAAAATAGCAGCCTGACGCTACTAATAAAATAGAGAGTACGCTTACGATATATTGTTTTTTTGGACTAAATTTTTGAAAAGGCAGATTGTCCACTTCGTTAGTTTTTGACACAACAAATGTAGAGTTACTTTTATAAAGATTTTATAAAGATTTTGACAATCTGAGAATTATCATCTTTAGTTAAACAAAAAGCCCATCCTTTTGTTTTGGAAGAGTTATTTTTCTGGCTTTTCTGATAGATTGTTAAAGTTAAGATCAACTATCTTAAGCTGATTTCGGTCGTTTATCCTAACTCTTTTAATGTTAATTTGTTTAATTAAAATACCAGTACCAATTAAACCGCCGCCTATCAATATAGCAAGAGGGTCAACCACAGGATTTCGTTCATTGATCAAATTATTAGTTGTATTTAGAAAGATAAATCCGCCACCTAGTGCTATAAAAGCAGTTTGAAGTGTTCTAACGAGGTGATGATTTTTTTTAAGCCGAACTGCTTTTAGTAGACTTAATCTAACAACCGAATCGCTCTTGAACACAATAAAACTATCCTGTAGATTGGTGATCTTATCTCTCCGGTAACTATACTTGCCTTTCATTTTGTATTCTAAATGATCGCCAATAAATACTTCATATTTTTTTAATTTTCCAAAGCGATTAACAAGTACTTCTAACGTCTTTTGGGAAAAGCATTCAAAATTACAAGTCACTAAAAGCAACAAAAGAAATATACTTATTTTTTTAGCCACAGCTAAAAGTAATGGTTTAAGCCCGTTATAAAAATAACATTAGCTTTTTTTAGGAAAGTTAAATTAGTTTACTCTTAATTGCTGACCTACTTTTAAATAATAACGTTTGCTAACACCGTTAAGGGTCATTAATTGTTTTGTAGAGATGCCGTACTGCGATGCGATATAGTTCCAGCTTTCGCCACGGTTTACTTTGTGCAGGTTAGAGTTTGTTGGGAAAGCAGAAAGTTTTTGTTTGTGCGCTTTAACTGTAATTGTGTGATGGTATAATTTATGATCAAAAAATGAAATAATAGTTGCGGGATTTACCGCATGACCTTTGTAGCGCACTTCAAAATGTAAGTGTGATCCATGGCTATGTCCCGTGTTACCGCCCAGACCAATGGTTTGCCCGCTTAAAACAATATCGCCTGATTTAACTTTTAGTTTTGATAAATGGGCGTAAACGGTTTCTAAACCGTTTGGGTGCATTAAGATCACCACGTTTCCAAAGCCGCCCTGTTTTTTTGCAACACGTACTTTGCCGTCAAATGCTGCGCAAACTTTATCACCTTTATTAAGATCGATATCAATACCATTGTGCATGCGTTTATCTCGCCAGCCGTAATTAGATGTTACAACGCCTTTAAATGGCGAAACATAATAACTTAAAAGATCGTTCTCTAATACTAGGTTAAACGACTTAGGTAAACTATCGGTTGGTGTTAACGGAAATAATAATTTTTCATCTTCTTCAGAATAAAAACTTAGTTCGCTTAAATCAAATTCAGAGATCTTTACAGCGTCTGTATTATTACTATTCAGTAAACTAGTGTAATAGTTTAAAAGGTCAACATCTTTGGTTGTAACATTTTTAAGTTCTAGAACAGAATCGATTAAATGCGCCAGTTTAGAGCGCGTCATAATATTATTTGACCGGAATTTTAAGATCTTAACCGAATCGCTTTTGGTGCTGTTTAAAAGCGATGCATAATAACTCATAAGGTCCAGATCTTTAGAGGTAACATGCTCTAATTCAAATACTGAGTCGATAAGATTGTGCAATTCTGTTTTACTGATAACCTTATAATGTTTAATAGAATCGGTTCTTTTGCCAACGGGGTCGTTGTGCGAAAACACAGGTTTCCACAGGCAAAACAGGATGAGTATTAAATAAGGTTTTATAATAGACCACTAAAATAATGGTTTATGCTTAAAAAGCAAATTTTAGGCTATATTTTTCTTTAAATTTTTGGGCTATAAATGGTTGAAAGGCTTGCTGTTAGCGGATCCTATCAGCACTTTTTAAAAGCTCAATGTCTTTTTTAACAAAATGAGCGGCTAAGTAGGCTGCTATTAGGGCAAACAAGCCTATCCCGATAATAAAATATTGTTTTTGTACTTCCAGAATACCCTCAGTTTGCACAACAAACGGGCAAAACAACATCATGGCCGTTACAACTATCCACAATACAAGTTGCGCGTAGCATAACTTTACCTGAAGTTCTCTTTTTTTGAAAGAAAAAATAGTGAAGGTGGCCAAAACAATACCAATGAAATTTAAAATTACCGCAGTGAGATGTCCGGCGGTTGATTGGAATGTTTCAAGCGGCATTAAATAAATATTTGTAGCCGAAGTTTTTGTAAGTATAGTTTGGCAAGGCACAAAAAGTAAAGAAAGGCCTAAAAAAATAAGTTCAATTAGAAAAAGTGTTTGTTTACGTTGTATCATGATACAAAATTAAGAAATAGAATCTATACCCGGGTTAAAAAGTTTAGAAAGTTAGAAGGTTTTGAAAGTTTAATTATAATGTTACCAGGTAATTAACTTTAACTGAAATTTTCCCTCTTCTTCCTGCGATGAAAGTGCAAATTGCGCGTGGTTTAAAGTTATCATCAACGGATTTTTCGCTTTTAGGATCTCATCTAATGTTATTAATTGATAGATCTTATTTACAAGTCCCAGAACCGTGTAATTGATGCTGTTCTTTTTGATATCCGAACGGCTAAGCAACCAAACTGCATTGTTGTCTACCGTTTTGAATTGTTTTTTTACAGGAAAGTTAGTTGCTTTATAAAAGAACGTTTCAAATTGTGAGATACTGTCAATACAGATCTTACCATTCATATCCATTTTATCGGTATTAAAATAATATTTTTCTATCATTTGGTTGCTTCCTAAACTGTTTTTTTCTAAAATAAAACTTTCATCTTCGGGTATTAATTGATAAGAAATGGTGTTGGCATATAAATAACAAAGTGTATTATCGGTATTCTTATATATGTCTCCTTCAAAAGATAACGCACCAATTGGGCTCCTGGTCAATTTATCCATGCGTAAGATATAATTAGAAATTATTTTTTTGGAAGTTGTTTTTGGCTCATTCACAGGGATCTTTATATCTTGTTTTGAAAGTACTTCGCCGGCAGAATCTATTTCAATAATATAAACAGAAACAAGCGGTGTGTTTGAAATCGCTAATTTATTTCCTTTCTGATCAAGCTGTGCTGCTGTGAAACGTTGTCCCAAAACAGTAGTTGTTTTTTTAGCCGTATCAATTAAATAAGTGCCATATTGGTAGGATGTGGTTTCGCCCCTGTCATTTAATTTGGTGCCGCGAATTAATTTACCGGTGTTTGCATTTACCTTTAAGATCCATTGCCCGAATTTTGCACCGCCTGTTACATTAACATATAACATTACAACATTTTTATCGGCATAAAAAATGTGAGCGGAATTGATATTCTTGCGTTCAAAAGGGAATTGCCATTTTGGCTCGTACTCAAAATTCTGCAACTCAGATTTGAGTTCGTATTTGTTCAAATAAAATTGTTTCCCTCCGGTGTCGATTTGGTTCTTGATCGTGTAAACCGAGTTCGCGTAATAGAATAATTCACTTTCAAAATTAGAGATGCTGTTAAGCCTGGCTATGTCAACATTTTCAATCGTAGCCACGCGGTCAAATAATTTATTTAAACGTAAAATTGTAATTAGTTTTTTATCTTTTCTCTGCACATAAACATTTAAAAAGCCGTGAAGTGTGTCGGAAAATAATTGCAAAAAATTATCCGGGGGTATCTTACCAAGGTCGAAAACTAAACTGTCTAATACTTTTAACTGTTTATCGAGTTTATAAATAATGCAGTTTGCATTTTGTTTTTGACTGTTAATGCCAAACGAATAAAGGTTACCGTTAAACAATTGGCTGTTGCCTTTGCTTAAATTAAATTGTTTGATTTGTGCGAATAAGATTGGCGTCAAAAAAAACAATAAGAATGAGTATTTAATTTTAACTTTCAATTAACCCTTTTTCCTCGCGTTTGTTATAATCTAATATAAGTAAATAATACATAATAACGCCAAAACCATAGAGTACAGATGTAATTAAAAAAATATTTACGAACTGAAAACCCCGCGATAATAAGATCTTTACCATAAAACCACTTACGACCCAACTACCACTCCAGATGGCAGCGGTGAGTGCGCTGGTAATTTCGCGATTGTGTTTACCCACATAATTTAAAACTATTTCGGTGGTCATTGGTCCCGCCATATTCATTAAGGGCTGGCGCAATAAATAACAAATAGCAGCAATAACAACTGCAACAGAATACTGGCTATAAAATTGAGTAGTTGCCAAAGCTACCAACGATATAACAGCTAAAGATTGTGTAGTTGGAATAGCCACTTTATATCCAATATTCTTTTTTATTTTTGGCACCAGCATGGCACTGTAAGCAACCAGCACGGCCGCTATAGCGCTTAGAACGGAGAAGCCACCTTTATCTACATGATGTATTTTATCAAAGAACAGACTTATAAAGGGAATGGTTAACCCGGCCCCGGTGGCAATAATAAGTGTTGGTATAAGTGCTTTAAATATCAGGAACCATTCTGTAGGACGGGCTTTATTTTCTTTACTCTCCGGTTTTTCAAAATGTTCAGATTCTATCTCTTTAAACTTCTTGATCTTCATTAAATAGAATAAACCTCCAAATCCAAGAACAGAAAAAAGAAGAAGTATAAATTGTTCATCAAAAAAAACAGGATTTATTTTATCGAGAATGGCGATAATAACACCACTTATTATTCCACCAAAGCTCCAGGTACTGTAACTTAAGGATATACCGGCAGTATGGTTTTCTTTTTTGGAATTTCGTAATATAAATGGTGCAACCGGTATTTGCATAAAGGTAAATGACGCACCCCAAAGTAAAAGTGAAATAAGTGTTAGATATTTTAGCTGGAACATAATGGAAAGCACGATGGCAATTCCAAATACGGGAACGCAAAGGTTAGAAAGGTAAAATAAAGGCATCAACTTTCTTCCTTTTATAAGATTACCAAGCGGCAAAGCCAAAATAAAAACGCCTAAGAACCTAAAGGTGATAAAGAGGGCAATTTCCTCATCGGTAAAGCCTTTTCGGGTCATGTAAAGAGGTAAAATGTTCATGAACGTGGCATTTACCATCTGTATAAAGAATTCGGAAATGATCACGCGTAGTACTGCTTTCTCCAGATTCTTATAATCTTTTATAAATGAAAATAGCCTATACATGCAGGTTTCGGGGGCTTAAAGTGAAAATTGGCCAGGATTTTTGGCTAAAAAAGTACTGCATTAACGGGTTTTTGTTTTGTGGTCAGCAATAATAAAAGTATCAATAAGTTGCAAAAAATGCAAATTTGCGGCTTCTCTTAATCACTTTGCGTCAAATTCATGCTTTTGCCATAAATATTTAATCCAAAATTATACTTATTCATTTTTTTCGAAAGATCGCTGGTGATAAGCAGTTTCATCAGGGTTTTAATTGGGGGTAATTTTGTTTCAACAAATAACTCAAATAATTAACCAATTAAAAAACTAGAAAAATGAAAACTCAAAGCAAACAAACAAACAACTTCAAAAAGGGATTAGTAACACTTAGTTTATCGTTTATTTTTTGCGGTGCAATTAGCGCGCAAGATAAAATGCTTTTAAAAACTGGAGAAGAATTAAATGTAAAGATCACAGAAGTAACTTCAACCGAAATAAAATATAAAAATTTTGATAACCTTACAGGACCAACACGTATAATATACAGGTCGGAAGTTTTTTCGGTGAAGTATGAAAATGGTGCTAAGGATGTTTTTGCAAATGAAACAAAAAAAGGTGTGGTAAACGGTGAACCAAACACAAATCCACAGATCATTATTCAACAGCCTGCGGAACCAAATAAATTTGAGCCAGATTCTTCTGATTTTGCTAAAGTAAAACGTAAAAGATTTGGCGGACCTCGTATTGGCCTAACATATATTTCACCAGGTACAACTACAGATTATTTAAGTAGTGAAGGTAAGCAACCAATGATCACTCAATTTGGATGGCAGTTTGAAGGAAGATTATTTACCGTTGAAGGTAACACACAAGGTATAATCGAGTTTATTCCAATGATAGGTGGCGTTGAGCAGGGCATGTTCATACCTAGCACAAGTTTATTAATTGGTATAAGGGGTGGCGAAAAAAGAATGTTTGAATTTGCAATGGGTCCAAATTTTGCGATCACACGCGATTATAAAAGAGATGTAACAGTTCAAACAGGTGTAGTTATTGCTTTTGGAACCAGCTTTAAACACGGTAATATTAATTTTCCTGTAAATCTTGCTTTTGTACCGTCAATTGGAAGTAAACATGATGTGTATGATTACACTACAAATACTTCGACCAAACAAAGTTTTCAAACAGGTTGCAGAGTTTCATTAGTAGTTGGATTTAATTCAAGAAAAAAATAATTTTTTAATGATTGGTAATAATATCAATATATGCTTTAATTTTTTCGAGATCGGTTGGTTCAAATTGTTCAAAGTCATCTTGATTCTTAAACCAGGTTAGTTGCCGTTTGGCATAATTGCGTGTGTGTTGTTTAATTTTGTCAACAGCAGTTTGTAAATTATAACTCGCGTCTAAATAAGCATACAGTTCTTTGTAACCAACCGTTTTAAGTGCGTTTAGATGCTTTTGTTCTTGCAGTTCTTTCACTTCATCTAATAAACCCGCAGTCATCATTTCATCAACGCGGTTATTAATTTGAGAATATAATTTTTCGCGATCAGTATTTATTAAAATTTTAACTGCAGTAAAAGAACGTTCTTCTTTGGGTTGATCTAAAAAAGAAGAATAGGGTTTACCGGTAAAACGGCAAACTTCCAACGCACGTATTAAGCGCTGGGGATTGTGGGTGTCTACAGAATTGAAGTAAGTTTCGTCTAGTTTCTTCACTTCGTTTTGTAGCCACTCTAAACCATTCTCTTTAAATTGTTCATTCAGTTCTTCACGAATTTCGATAGGCACTTCAATAAAATCATCAACACCATTTAACACTGCGTTTATGTAAAGTCCCGATCCGCCAACCAAAAAAACAATATCACGTTCTTTAAATAATTCGTTTAGTGTTAAAATGGCATCTTTTTCAAAATGCCCTGCCCCATATAATTCGGTAATGCTTTTTGTATTAATAAAATAATGTTTAACGGCATTTAACTGTTCGGCTGTTGGCTTAGCCGTACCAATGCTCATTTCCCTGTAAAACTGACGCGAATCTGCCGAAAGGATAACTGAATTGTAATGCTTTGCCAATTCAATGGAAAGCGCGGTTTTACCTACCGCAGTTGGCCCGGCAATAACAATTAAATATTTAGTTTTATCATAAATAACGGGGTAAAGGTAATTTTTATTCCAATAATTATTCAAAACCGTTTGTGAACAACTCTTTTTTAATTTTTGCCATGTTTTTTAAGGCTTTGGTATATTTAGGTCATGCATAAACCGTGGCAAAGTTTAACCTTTGTACTTCTTGTATTTTTGGCTTTAGGCCTGTTAAGTTTTTCTTTTCCTAAAGATGGCATTGCTATATCTTCTAATTTAAAGTTAGACTTCCCTTCTTTAACTAGTTTGTTTGGTGATAAAACAAACAAAAAAGACATTTCTAAAATACTTGATGTTGTTAACAATATTGATACCACTTTTGCTATAAATGATACTACCACCAAAGTTGTTAAAGGAAAAGACACGAATGCTGTAAAACTCATCACAAGCATTCAAACAACAAATAAAGACGCACTCAAAAATTTCTTCGACGCTTTAACGGAATTAAAAACAAATCCAAAAGCTATACGTGTGTTGCATTATGGCGATAGTCAGATTGAAGGCGATCGCATTACAGATTATTTGAGATTGAAACTACAGGGACAATTTGGGGGCCATGGGCCTGGGTTAATTTCGCTAATGCCAATTGCACCAAGTGTTATAAATAAAATATCCAATGGTCCGGGTTGGGATAGGTATAATGTTTTTACGAATAAAGACAAACGTGTGCCTCATAGTAATTTTGGTGTGCTAGCCTCTTTTAACCGATTTAGTAATTATAGAAAAGTAAATGATTCAAGCACCGTTGTAACTTCGAGTATTTCTGTTACTACCACAAAAGGTGGGGGTGCAAATGCGCTTGCATATAAAAAACTAAAGTTATTTTACGGCGGTGCGCAAACAAAAACCTGGTGCGAGTTTTATGATGGACCTGCATTGGTTGGTGCAGATAGTTTAGAAGAGGGTGGGTCGTTTAGAATAAAAGAATACAATGTTGGTAATGGCTCCAATACACATCAGTTAAAATTTAGTGGTAAAGACAGTCCTGATTTTTACGCGATCTCTTTAGAAAGCGAAACAGGTGTGTTGGTAGATAATATAGCTTTGCGTGGTAGTAGTGGAACGTTTTTTCATCAGATAAATAACGGGCAGTTAAAACAATTTTACGATTATTTAAATGTAAAATTGGTAATTCTTCAATTCGGTGGTAATGCAACACCTTCTATTAAAGATGAAAAAACAGCCATTAATTATGCGGGTTATTTACGTTCGCAAATTAACATCGTAAAAAAAGCGGCGCCTAATGCCAGTATTTTGTTTATTGGCCCAGCCGATATGAGTATCAAGAAAGGTACAGAATATGAAACGTATCCTTTTCTTGAATCAACCCGCAATGAAATTAAAAAAGTGGTTTTAGAAAGCGGTTGTGCGTTTTTTGATATGTATGATTGCATGGGCGGAAAAAACTCTATGGCTGGTTGGGTAGATCAAAAATTAGCTGCAACAGATTATATTCATTTTAGTCCGCAAGGTGCAAGGAAAATTGCTACGCTATTGTACTCAGCATTAATAAATGATTACAATGCTTATTTAAAAACAAAGAAGTGAGAAACTTAAATTCTATATATAATTTCAAAATTAAATTACTTGCAATTTTTTGTTTAGGAGTTGCCGGCTTTTTTCATGCTCAGGAATCTGCTGTACCAACATATACTTTCATGAAAATGGAGTATAATCATCTTTATTTTTCTAATGATAGTACTAACTTTTTGAAGCTCTATAAAAAATTAGATGACCTTAAATTAAAAAAAATAAGTAGGGTAGGGGTAGCGCATTTTGGTGGCTCGCACGTGCAGGCCGGTACATGGAGTAGCACCTTTGTAAATAATTTGCAGAACGAATTTAAAACAGTTGGCGGTGGCTATTTCGTTTTCCCTTATAAAATTGCAAAAACAAACGGACAGTCTTTTGCTACAACTTTTTCTAACGGTAACTGGAAACGATTTAGGGCAATGGGTAAGGATTTTTTTGTACCCCTAGGCATGAGTGCTTTAAGTATCTCCACGCGCGATAGCGTAACTAATTTTGGAGTTGCCCTAACCAAAAAAGCCGTATGCAGGAGTTTTAGTTCTATTAAAGTATATCATAATTTTACCGAGGGTTTTGAATTTAAACTTGACAGTTTACATAATTTCGCGCCAATACGAACCGACTTTAAAGAATTCGGTTACACGCTTTTTAATTTTGAACTACCGATTGATTCTGTCAATTTTAGACTAGTGCGTAAAGATACCATGCATGCAGATTTTGTTTTGTTTGGTTTTAGTTTGGATAATGATCTGCAATCAGGATTTTATTTTGCAGGGCTTGGTGCTAACGGTGCGGCTAGTGGTTCTTTTTTAAAATGTACAGATCTATCATCCCAATTCTCGAGTTTAAAAGCCGACCTGGTAATTATTTCTTTAGGTGTAAACGATACACAGGCAAAAGATTTTGAAAAAGGAGAGTATATAGAAAATTACGATAGTTTAATAATGGTTATCAAAAAGGCAAACCCTAACGCTGCCATTATTTTAACCACCACTACCGATAATTTTATTCGCCGGAAAACTTCCAATAAGCGAACCGTGATTGCAAGAGATGCCATGTTTGAATTAATGGAAAAACATAACATTGCCATTTGGGATCTCTTTTCGTTAATGGGTGGCTATAAATCTATGATGAAATGGCAAAAGGTTGGTCTTGCCGGTAGAGATCGTATTCATTTCTCCCCTAAAGGATATATCTTACTTGGAAATTTGATGTACGATGCATTGTATAAATCCTATTTAAATAATCAAAAAAAAGTTAACTGATCGATTTTTTTAATAATATAATTGCTTATTCGCAAGACAAACCTTTGCTTTTTACTCAATTATTCTTTTGGGCTTTCTTTTCAATTGTTCTTTTAATTTATTCAACTGTTTATAAAGTAAATAAATTGCGCACAGGTTATTTACTTGCAGTAAGTTTATTTTTTTATTTTAAAACGAGCGGTGTTTTTGTTGTTTTATTGTTGTTTACTATTTGCAGCGATTATTATTGGGGCGGACAAATAAATAAAACAACCTCACACCTTAAACGAAAATTATTTTTAACGGTTAGTGTTATTTTAAATTTAACACTTTTGTGTTATTTTAAATACGCTTATTTTTTTGTTGACAGTTACAATCAGATAACTGATGAACATATAAAATTCTTTAATCACTTTGCACAATTCTCAAATACGTTTTTCTCTACCGGGTTTAGTGTAGATAAGTTATTGTTGCCCGTTGGTGTTTCGTTCTTTACGTTCCAATCACTTTCTTATACGATCGATCTTTATCGTGATAAAATAAAACCTGTTAATAGTATCTTTGATTACGGTTTCTTTGTTTGTTTCTTTCCACATCTTGTTGCAGGACCAATTGTAAAAGCACACGACTTTGTTCACCAGATCTATCAGCCGTATAAACTCACAAAGTTTGAATTTGGTATGGCAGCCTTTTGGATCATAAATGGTTTTTGTAAAAAAATTGTGGCCGATTATTTAGCGGTTAATTTTATTGATAGGATCTTTGATAGCCCAACGTACTATAGCGGTATAGAGATGGTGTTTGGGATCTTTGGCTATTCATTACAGATCTATATGGATTTTAGTGGCTATACGGATATGGCTATTGGCTTGGCATTGATATTGGGCTATCGGTTAAAAACAAATTTTAATTCGCCATACAAAGCAACAAGCACAAGTGAGTTTTGGAAACGTTGGCACATTTCTTTGTCTACCTGGTTGCAGGAATACTTATATATTCCTTTAGGTGGAAACAGAAAGGGAACTATCGGTTCTTACATTGCCATTTCCATTTTGGCGTTGTTTATGGTGTTATTAAGCGGTAAACTTTGGTTGGTTTTGGTTTTAATGTTAATGGCGGTTATGTTGTTGGTGCTGGCTTATTTCTTTCCTAAAATTAAAGACAGTTTAAATACCAATATTAATTTAATGGTTACCATGTTACTTGGTGGGCTTTGGCATGGCAGCAGCTGGTTATTTTTGATCTGGGGTGGATTGAATGGATTAGGTTTAATTATTCATAAGCAATGGAAAAAGATCTCGCCATTTAAAAATGCCGACCATGTTGGATATAAGATTGCCTGTGTGCTCATAACGTTAACGTTTATAAGTTTTACGCGTATTTTTTTTAGAAGTAGTAGTTTGCAAACAGTTGACACTATTTTTTACAGGATAGGTAATCATTTTGGATTAGACCTTATCTTTCAGGTAATTTATGGGTATAGAGCGGTTTTTGCTTTAATGATAATAGGTTATTTGATCCATTGGATCCCCGAAAGACATAAAGAGGTATACCGTAATTGGTTTGCTTGTCAATCCTATTATTCAATGGGTGCAATGATTATATTTGCCGTTTTTATGATGTATCAGCTAATGAGTGGCGAGATGCAACCCTTTATTTATTTTCAGTTTTAGGTGGAAGGAAGTAAACATATTTATTTTAAAGGATTGAATGGCTTGCGTTTTTTTGCGGCCTTTGCAGTTATTATTACGCATATTGAATTGATTAAAGGACAAATGAATTGCCCAAACCTTCACGCTTCCAATAAAGTGATATTTGAATTGGGTGGGCTTGGTGTGGTTTTCTTTTTTGTGTTAAGTGGCTTTTTAATTACGTATTTACTCCTCAAAGAAAAAGAACTAACAGATACAATTAATGTAAAAAAATTCTACATCAGAAGGATACTACGCATCTGGCCATTATATTTTTTAGTTGTTATTCTTGGTTTTTTTGTGCTGCCACATTTTCATTTTATGGAAATTCGTTTCTTTTCAAAGTTTAATGCGCACCTCTCTATCTTAAATCTGGTTTTGTTTTTAGTTATGTTACCAAATTTGGCGTTTGCGATCTTCAGGCCTTTGCCGCACATTGGCCAATCATGGAGTATTGGTGTTGAGGAACAATTTTACCTTTTGTGGCCATGGGTAGTAAAAAATTCTAAGAATATTTTAAGAACTTTATGCATTATAGTTTTAATATTATTTATTGTAAAGGTTGTTGTTTTGTTCTTATATCTCGCTGATCCAACAAACCCCACTTTATTGGTAATTAAAAACTTTGTAGCCATGTTAAAGATAGAAAGCATGGCTATCGGTGGTGCAGGGGCCTGGATGGTGTTTGAAAAAAAATATTTTTACAAATTGTTAAGTAATTATTTTTTATTCGGGGCAATCTTATCTGTTCTTTTTTTGATCTATTTTACACCAGCAATGTTGCAGGATGCTTCCTTTTTGGTCTATTCCTTCCTTTTCCTCATCATTATTTTGAACGTTTCTTTGCATGAAAATTCCGCAATTAAAATAGAGAATAAACTCTTTGTGTTTTTAGGTACAATTTCATACGGTCTTTATATGTATCATTTAATGATAGTAGCTGCTTTTATTGGCGCATTAAAGTACTATGGTTTTGTGGTAGATAATTCCATCGGTTCCCAGCTTATTGTATACACAGGGGTAACTGGCTCAACAATTTTAATTGCATGGCTGTCCTACAGGTATTTCGAGAACTGGTTTCTAAAGCTAAAACATAGGTTCACTATTGTGAAGAGTGGCAGCATTTAATTCCATTATTTACCGATTATTTACCGTTCTTACCTATTAACACGCTTTAACTTATGGGTTTTTATTTGTTTTGTAAGTTTGTAGTTAATGGAAAAGACCGTAACACGCACTGGCGAATTTTATGTAGATAAACATGGTATTTTGCATGCCATAATGCATCCCAATGTTGTTGTTGATTATGAAGATGCCCTTGATAATTTTTTGGTAATAAAAACCTTAACCAATAGCAAACCAGCACTAAGGTTGTTGGATCTAACGAATAATCCAAAATTTGTAAGCAAGGCCAAAAAATTTCTCGAGAATAAAGAAGTTAATAGCATGGCTTTAGCTCGCGCTATTTTAACAACTAACTCCGTTAAAAAGGTTTCTTTCAATTTTTTCATAAAATTAAATCCCAATAAAATACCTACTAAATTTTTTACGGATTACGACCTGGCTATTATCTGGCTGCGCTCTTTTAAAGACAAATAGGCTTGTTCCCTTTTAACGTTATCCTGGTACCAAACTCAAATTTCTAATTTAAAAGAATTTTTTCCCTATTATTTTTCTATTTCAGATATTAATCGTAATTTTACGATATAATAGAGAATAATGGGAATTACGAAATCGGAAGAATTTACAGTTAAGGAGAATAAGATCGCAAAATACGCAAAAGCGTTAGCGCATCCGGCCCGTATAGCTATTTTGCAATTGTTGATCAAAAAACAGGCGTGTATATGTGGTGATATTGTTGAAGATCTTCCTCTCTCACAAAGTACAGTATCACAGCATTTGAAAGAACTAAAAGAAGCTGGGTTGATCAAAGGTGATACCGAAGGAGCAAAGGTTTGT
Organism: Bacteroidia bacterium; assembly: GCA_016787785.1. Classification (GTDB taxonomy): domain Bacteria; phylum Bacteroidota; class Bacteroidia; order B-17B0; family Aurantibacillaceae; genus Aurantibacillus. Next base: position 251,477 of record JAEUTO010000010.1, read on the forward strand.
TATTGTATTGATGAAAAAGAGTGGGAAGTAGCAAAAACATATTTGAGCACTTTTTTTGCCTCGTACACGGGTAAGAACAATTGCTGTTAAAAGACAGAGCTATATCGGTAAATAACGATTTAATAATAATAAAAAACAAATAACTATGAAATTATCTGAATTTAAAGAAAGTCTTGCAAAGGTAAATGACTTGACCTTTGAGTTGCCCAACGGAAGTCTTGTACCGCAGCATTTTCATGTAACAGAAGTTGGTCAGGTTACAAAAAACTTTATTGATTGTGGAGGTAAAGTTAGAAAAGAGAAAACGGTAAGTTTTCAATTATGGGAAGCGGGAGATTTCGACCATCGCTTGGCTCCTAAAAAACTAACGGATATTATTTTATTATCAGAAAAAACACTTTCTGTTGAAGACGCGGAAATTGAAGTTGAATACCAGAGCGACACTATTGGTAAATACGGTCTTGATTTTAATGGTAAGAACTTTTTGCTTACGCAAAAGCAAACTGCTTGCCTCGCTGATGATAAATGCGGTATTCCCGAAAATAAACTAAAAGTAAAACTTTCCGATCTTCAGGCTAAGTCAGATTCATGCTGTACTCCCGGCAGTAAATGTTGTTAACTGGTAAAATGAAAAATATACTTGTATTATGCACAGGCAATAGTTGCCGAAGTCAGATGGCTCACGGATACCTAAATAGTTTTGTAGGTAACAAAGCTAAAATTTACAGTGCTGGTATCGAAACGCATGGTGTAAATCCAAAAGCAATTGCTATTATGAACGAGGACGGAATAGATATTTCTCATCATACCTCAAATAATGTAGATGAATATAAAAATATTGATTTTGATTTTGTGATCACTGTGTGCGATAACGCAAAAGAAAATTGCCCTTACTTTCCGTCAAATGCAAAAAAATTACATTTCAATTTCCCTGACCCTGCAAAAGCGACGGGAACAGAGAAAGAAATAATGAAAGAGTTTGAAAGGGTAAGGGATATGATAAAAGGATATTGTGAGAATTTTGTGAAGGACCATCTATGAAAAAGTATTTGGCCGAATTTGCAGGAACATTTTTGTTGGTGTTCTTTGGTACAGGTTCAATTGTGTTGTCGCAATCAGGCTTTACTTTCTTTGATCACACTATGATCTCAATTACATTTGGCATTTCTGTTTTTACAATGATCCTGTTATTTGGAAAGTTATCCGGTGCTCACATTAACCCGGCCGTTACTATTTGTTTAGCAATAGATAAAAAATTCCGGTGGAAAGATGTTTTACCTTATTGTTTTTCTCAAATACTGGGAGCGCTGTTGGCAAGCTACACTTTGCAAAGTTTATTTCCGCATAATGAGTTGCTTGGTGCATCTCTTCCCTCCGGAAGCTCTATTCAATCATTTTTACTTGAAATTTTATTGATGTTTTTTTTAATGCTGGCCATAGTAAACGGTTCGATAAATATTGTATTTGCTGCTTCGGTAATTGGCATAATTGTTGGGCTAGAAGCTTTTTTTGCTGGCCCTATTTGTGGAGCGTCTATGAATCCCGCCCGTTCTATTGGCCCAGCATTAGTTTCTGGTCATCCAGAACATTTGTGGATCTACATTTTTGCACCTTTAATAGGTGGTCTTTTAGCAATTACAGCAGATAAACTAGTAAAAAAACTAAGATGAGTTTAAGTAGTGAAAAAATATGGCTTGACCATAATAAGGAATTGAGGAGCTTTATTCTCTCAAAAATAAAGGATAAAGACGTTAGCAATGATATTTTACAAGATGTTTTTGTTAAAGTGCATACCAACATTGGCACACTTAAAGACGAAGAAGTTGTTAAACAATGGGTCTATCAAATTACCCGGAATATGATCAATGATCACTTTAGGAAAAATAAATTTATGTTAGACGCTAATGAAATTGATCTGCCGGAAATAAAGAGTGAAAGTAATAACATGCAGTTTGAAAAATGTCTTGGTTCATTTGTGAAAGAGCTACCAGTAATTTATAAAGAAGCAATCACACAAATAGAGTTGCGTAATAGAAGTCAATTAGATCTTTCAAAAGAGCTTAAGCTTTCATATTCTGCTACCAAAAGTCGCGTTCAAAGAGCAAGAGAGCTTTTGAAGAAAAAATTTCTGGAATGCTGTAACGTTTCTACAGATAAATATGGAAATGTTATTTCCTTCCTTGAAAAGAATACCTGCAGCACTTGCAGCATTTAAAAGAAAAAGGGCGGTGATAGCCGCCCTTTTGGTTTAACAACATTTTTTTTGCTCGCAGTTGCAGCTGCAATTGCAGTTACAGGAATTGGTTCCACAGCAAGTGTTGTTAATGTTGTTGCAACTACAATTATTGCAACAGTCCTGGTTTTTGCTCTCGTTCATTTTTTTTATTTTTAAATTACAATCAATAGCGACTGCATTAGATAGACGGAATACTTGTAAAAAAGACGCAGAAATTAATTGCCAACACATGTTAAAAAATAAAAATTAATAATTCATTTTGTATATTTGATATAATGAAGCAGGTTGCTCATATCTTATTCCTTACCTTTTTTATTTTAACGGTTTGCCCAAGCGTAAAGGCAATTAGTTGCAATAAAAGAACAAAGTGTTTTGCGCAACAGCAAAATTCTGAAAACAAAGGATCGTGTGAGAATGAAAACGCTAATGAATGCCCACTTAAAATGTGTAACGCGTGCCAATGTTGTATTTGTTTTTCAGTTTGCCCTATTGGCGATAAATTAGAAATACGTGTTTTTCAAACCCAAATAAAAAATACTTCAGCAACAGATCAATTTATTCTTTCTGATTTTGTTGCCGATTGTTGGCAGCCACCAAAAACTGTTTAATTGCTCAAATAGTTAATTAATTACAGTTTAATTTTTAAAAATTTATAATTATGAAAAAAATAATTTTAATTGGCGCAACCATTTTAGTTGCCTCAACAGCCGTATTTTTGGCAGTAAATAGTAATTGTTCTGCGGGATGTGATGATTGTCCAATAGGTATTTGTAAGCCTGGCGGGGATTGTAACGGTACCGACTGCTGCAAAAAATAAATAACAAAAAAGCTCCCGGAAACGGGAGCTTTTTGTATTTTTAGGCTACTTAATAAAAACACAAAAAATGAAGATAGGGTTAAAACTGGCAATTACTTTTTTTTTAATTGCTTTTTTGTCAATGTCGGTTATTGGCATAATTAGCTATCTAAGAGCCAAACATTCTCTCGAAAAACAATCGTTCGACAGGCTTACTGCTTTTAGGGAGTTAAAATCAGGTCAGATCGAGGATTATTTTCAATTAATAAATGATCAAATTGTTACGTTGGCCGAAAATCCAACGGTTATTAGCGCTATGAAGGAATTTGAGAGTGGTTTTAATAAAGTAGCAAACGAAATAAACTTATCCGATAGAGAATTCAATGCGATTAAAGAGCGCGGCGATGAGTATCTTAAAAAAGAATTTCTTCCAAGATTAAATAAGAATCTACAGGTAAAAGCAACATTAAATGACGAGGTTACCTATGATAAGAATAGTGTTATTTTAACTGATCTCTATTATGTAAATAATCCCAATCCTATTGGCGAAAAGCATATTCTTATGAGTGCCCATGATCAGAGCTCTTACACAAAGGCTCATGAAAAATACCACAAGATCCTAAAGGATTTTGCGGAAAAGTTTGGTTATTACGATATTTTTTTAATTGATCCTGCAACAGGAAATATCGTTTACACGGTTTATAAAGAAGTTGATTTTGCCACATCTTTAATTGATGGCCCGTATAAGAATACTAACCTTGCTAACGCGTTTAATGCAGTTGCGAAAAGCGAGAATGAACATTTTGTTAATCAGGTTGATTTTATGCCCTATCATCCTTCTTATAATGCGCCGTCTGCATTTATCGCTTGTCCTATTTATGACAATGGAGAAAAGATAGGTGTGCTCGCTTTTCAAATGCCAATTGATAAGATCAATGATATAATGACCAATAAACAAAATTGGAATAACGTTGGCCTTGGAAACACAGGAGAGACCTACATCGTTGGTGAAGATTACAAAATAAGGAACCAATCACGCTTTTTAATAGAAGACAGTGTGGATTATTTTAAAATGTTAAGTGATATTGGTGAGGATAAAAAAGTAATAGCCCAAATTAAAAATTATCATAGTTCTATTGGTTTGCAAACAGTAAAAACAACTGGCACGGAGGAAGCACTTAAAGGCGTAAATGATACAAAAATCTTTCCGGATTATAGAGGGGTTTCGGTTCTGTCGGCTTATAAACCTCTAAGCATACCGGATATGCATTGGGTATTAATGAGCGAGATAGATGAAGAAGAAGCTTTTGAACAGGTAACAGCTTTGCGCAATAATATAGTCGTTGGATTTATCTGTTTATTATTGGTAGTATTTGCTGTTTCTTATGTTGTTTCAAAACAAATAACCAAACCGCTTAATGAATTAACTTTTGAAGCGCTTGAATTGGCAAACGGAAATCTTGAAGTAGAGGTAAAGACAGCTGGTAAAGATGAGATTGGGATGCTTGCCAGTAGTTTCAAAAAAATGCAGGCTTCTATCAATAAATTGATTCTCGACCTTAAGGATATCAACCATAGTTTGGAAGATAAAGTTAAAGAACGAACCGAAGAGGTAATGAAACAAAAAGACCTTATTGAAGAAAAACAAAAAGAGATTGTTGATTCTATTCATTACGCCCGCAGGATACAAACCACCATTTTACCTGGTAACGAATATCTTGGGAAAAACTTACCTGATTTTTTTGTGTTATTTAAACCACAATCTATTGTATCAGGTGATTTTTATTGGGCCACGCGCGTTGTAAAAAAAGTGGATGATAAAGTGGTAGGCGAACGGTTTTACCTGGCTGTTTGCGATAGCACAGGCCATGGTGTGCCGGGCGCATTTATGAGCATATTAAATATTTCGTTCTTAAATGAGGCCATTAATGAAAAACAAATAGAGGCACCGAACGAAATTTTAGACTATGTAAGAAAACGCCTGATAAAAAACCTATCGCACGAGGGCGGGCAGGATGGAATGGATGGAACGGTGATTTGTTTTGATAAGATGAAGAATACTATTACGTATGCTTCTGCACATAATGCGCCAATTATGGTGAGGGATAAAAGTATTATTGAGCTAAAAGCCGATAAAATGCCAATTGGCAAGGGTATTAAAACAGAGCCTTTTACTCTACACGAAATAGATCATAAAAAAGGAGACACGATCTATTTCTATACAGATGGATTTGCCGATCAGTTTGGCGGGCCAAAAGGTAAAAAATTTAAATACAAAACCCTTAATGCTTTATTGCTTGAGAACAGTGAATTGCCGCTAAATGAGCAGGCAGAAATGTTATTAAATGCTTTTACAGACTGGAAAGGGCAATTAGAGCAAATAGATGATGTGTGTGTGTTTGCTGTAAGATTATAAACAAAACTTCCACTTCGTAATTGCTGTTACAAAATCCCCGCTTTTATGCAGATAACTTATTTATCAATAATCTTGTAAATAAAAAACTAAAGTAGATGAATAACTTTGATGGCTATACCGGAAATTCTTTTGTAATTTTTGAACTATGTCTAAAAACCGAAAAAACAAAATTAAAATTTACACCTGCAAGCATCGAGAGTTTTGCCTTGAGCAAAAATCCAGATCTTGCTGCGAAAAATTTTCCGGACGCTTGTTATCATAGTATTGGTATCGCTTTGAGGGAAATTGTAAAATAGATTTTATGACCACACTGGATCAAAATAAAAAAGGAAACAAATATTTCAACGCCATTAAGCTCTCGCTAAACGGACAAGAACAGGATTATACTCAGGGAAGTATTCGCAAAGCTGTATTCTTACTTGCAATACCAATGATATTAGAGTTGAGTTTAGAAAGTGTTTTTGCAGTAGTGGATATGTTCTTTGTTGGTAAACTCGGTCAAAATGCCATAGCTACTGTAGGATTAACAGAATCGGTTATTACAATTGTGTATTCCATTGCTATTGGTTTAAGTACTGGTGCAACCGCAATTGTTGCCAGAAGGATCGGCGAAAAAGATCCCGAAGCTGCAGCTCATGCTGGCGCGCAATCGCTGATCATTTGTTTAATAGCCACGTTAATCGTAAGTGTTTTTGGGGCCATCTTTGCGGGAGATATCTTAAGCATAATGGGTGCAAGCAAAGAAGTAGTGAGGGATGGAACTACATTTGCGCGAATAATGCTTGGCGGCAGCATGGCTATTATGTTGTTGTTTTTAATAAATGGAATTTTTCGTGGGGCGGGTAATGCTGCTATGGCAATGAAAAGTTTATGGATAGCCAGTATTATTAACATTATTTTGTGCCCCGTGTTTATACACTTTTTTGGATTGAAAGGTGCAGCCATTGCTACGGTTATAGGCAGAAGCACGGGTGTTTTGTATCAATGCTATCATTTATTTAAAGGAAGCGGAATTTTAAAGATCCATGCGTCGAGCTTTAAGATCGACCCTGCAATAATCAAATCAGTTATCGCTGTTGCCTGGCCTGCAACTTTTCAATTTATTATTGCTAGTGGCAGTTGGATAGTATTGGCACGTATAGTTGCCGAAACAGGCGGCACTACCGCTTCTGCAGGATATCAGATCGCTATGCGAAATGTTGTGTTCTTTATTCTTCCCGCCTGGGGCTTAAGTAACGCAGCTGCAACACTTGTTGGACAAAATCTTGGAGCAAACGAAATAAGCAGAGCTGAAAAAAGTGTGATGCTTACCACAAAATACAACGCCGTTTTTATGGCATTTGTAGCGGTTTTATTTATACTAATACCTAGACCTATCATTTACATTTTCACTCAGGAAGAGGCCATTATTGCTTATGGCGTAGAAGCCTTAAGAATCATAGGCGCAGGTTTCATGTTTTACGGTATTGGTATGGTAATGACACAGGCGTTAAATGGCGCAGGTGATACAAAGGCGCCAACCATAATATATTTTATTTGTTTCTGGTTATTCCAGGTGCCGCTTGCATATTTTTTATCAAAAACCCTTGATATGAAAGCTACAGGTGCTTTCATCGCTATACCTGTGGCAGAATCGATGATCGCTTTGGTTGCGTGGTTTTATTTCAAAAAAGGTAAATGGAAAGAAGTGAAGGTCTGACATTTCTAACTCAAACGTATTCTGTAATTGTACATTAAATTATTTTTGCTTATAATTACTTAATGATATTGCGCTGTTATAAAATATTTTTTCTAATAGTATTCTACTTTATTTCAAGTGTAATTTATGGCCAAAGTTTATCCAAAGTAGATAGTATGGTTAACCTGCTTCGTCAGGCAAATGATACAAATTATATCAAACTATGTATTAAGATCTCAGGAGAATATAGTAACCTAAAGAAACTAAATTTAGGCTTTAATTATGCCGACTCTGCTTTGATAAGAGCAAAAACGATAAAAATACCTACTATGGAGGCAAAGGCATATAGCCACATGGGAGGTTTGTATAATTATATAAACGACGCCAATAAAGCAATTGATAATTTTGATGCAGCGCTTGCTATTTATAAAAAAACGGGTTTTATATGGGGCGAAGTAAGTGTTTATATCAATAAAGGTAATGCCTATTATTTTTGCAACGAAACAAATAAAGCTGAAAAGCTTTACAGAAAGGCCTTAGCACTTTATAAAACTATGACGCCGGATAAAGCCACAGAAGCTGATATTTATAATAATCTAGGCAGTGCTTGTAGTTCTCAAGGCAAGCATGATGAGGCGCTTCCATGGTTCTTTAAGGCGCTTGAGCTCTGTAAAGAAAATAAAGACTCTATAAGTATGGCGTATGCCTACAATAATATCGGAAGCACTTATAGTGCGCAACAAATGTATAAGGAAGGGTTACCATATTTGCAAAAAGCACTGGAGCTAAAACTAAAACATGGCGATAACTCAGAAAAAGCAGATGGCTTTGTGAATGTTTCTACTATTTATTATTCCACTGAAGATTATAAAACATCGGTTTCTTATCTTGATAAAGCTCTAAAATACATTGACACTGCGGTATACAATAACGATCTAAAAAAACTGTATGAAAGCTACGCGGATAATTATGAGAAATTGAATAATCCAAAAGAAGCCAACAAGTATTATAAATTACTAAGACATATGAACGCCACCTTATTTGATAAGGAAATGGCCGAAAAGATAGAACAAAAGGAACTTATGATCGATTTTTCTACCGCGCATTTAAAAGACAGTATAATGCAGGCTAGCCGAATAGAGAAACAAAAAGTTGAAATAAATCGTAGCAATACTTTTCGTACATTCTTAATAGTTATTGTAGTATGCATTGTTATTTTTTTACTTATTCTTTACAAGCGTTATAGAGTTAGTCAGGCACAAAAAGAAGAAATATATAAGCAAAAACTATTGGTAGAAGAAAAACAAACAGAGATAATGGATAGTATAAAATATGCCCGTAGAATACAAAATTCTCTAATGCCAACTGAAAAGTACATAAGCAGGATCTTTAATAACGTTAAAGATAACAAAGACTAAAGTCCCGTTTCGGGTAGAAATTTTCTCATTCCTTATCATAAACTGTGTAATAAAATGCCACAAACGGGAGCTAAAGAGCCGTTAACGTATACTTTACATTTTTTTAATTTTTAGGTATTGGTTTTGCTGTTTAAAAAAGACTAACTTGAACGTATGAAAAAGGATATTTATTGTTTTCTTATTGACGATGATGACGATGATAGGAAAATTTTTGGCATCGCCCTCCAAAAAATAGATAAAGACATAGAATTTGGTTATGCTTCTAATGGTATTGATGCCATAGAAGATTTGAGGTGTGCTAAACGAGTTCCTGATTATATTTTTTTGGATCTTAATATGCCTAAAATGACAGGCGTTGAATGTTTAATTGAATTAAAAAAAATTTCAAATATAGTAGATGTACCCATCATCATCTATTCCACTACCATTAACGAAAGTATAATATATGATACCCTCCGTGATGGCGCTTTTGATCATATTGAAAAGCCTCATAAAATAGAAACTCTTGTCCTGTATTTAAAAAGGGTTTTGCAGATCAAAAATCACGAAATAGATATAAAGGTTGATTAGTAGATTTTAGAATAATCTTATATTTGTAGTCAATCATTTAAAAAGTAAGAATTTGTTTAAGTTCATAGGTGCCGCGATAGGATTTTTCTTTCTCGGCAGAAATTTTTTTGGTGCCATTCTTGGCTTTGTTATTGGGTCTGTAATAGATAATTTTATAACTGTTAAGGCGAGTGCAGGTAAGGGGCAAAATATTTTTGATTATTATCGCGAGCAAGCCTCTCAGCCTCATGAGGATTTTGCGACGATGCTAATGGCGCTTTCTGCCGCAGTAATGAAAGCAGATGGAAAGACCTTAAAAGTTGAGTTAGATTACATAAAAAGTTTTTTCTCTCAACAATTTGGACCGCAATTTACCGGTCCGCATTTACAAACCTTAAAACAATTTTTAGATGCGCCGAGTATCCCTTTAGATCAGATATGCAGAGATATTAACCAACGTACCAATGTAGAAGTGCGTATACAGTTAATACATTATTTATTTGGTATTGCTAAAGCGGATGGACATGTTGCCGATACAGAAGTTAAAGTAATAAGACATATTTCTCAATTATTACAAATAGCCGGTACTGATTTTGAAAGCGTGAAGAATATGTTTTACCGCGATGTGAATTCGGATTATCATGTTTTAGGCATTGAACCAACCGCGAGTGAAGAAGAAATTAAAAAGGCCTACCGTCAAATGGTTGTGCGTTATCATCCCGATAAGGTAATTCACATGGGCGAAGAATATCAAAAGGGCGCAAAAGAAAAGTTCCAAAAGATCCAGGAAGCTTACGAGAATATCAAAAAGAGCAGAGGAATCGCATAGACCCTCAAAACCCTTGTAAACAGGACAATCATTTCTTTTTTTTACCATTTACAGCGCTAAACATATTTAGGCGTGAGTTACATATGTAAGAAATTATCATTTTTTGCACGTTTTTTCCTTTCCAGGCCATCTACCTTTATTCCCATTATTGGAATAATTCCATAAAGTAGAAAAAAAATTAAACAGCAAAAACATGAGCGCGTTAAAAATATTTATCGTAGAAGATGATGCCTGGTTTGGCGAATTGCTTAAACATCATTTGTCATTGAATCCTGATTATCAATTGTATTTATATAAAACGGCAAAAGACTGTTTAGGTAATTTGCATTTACGACCAGATATTATTTGCGTAGATTTTGGTTTACCTGATATGAATGGCGATCTGCTTTTGGAAAGGATCAGAGAATATTCAAAAAGTATTCCTGTAATTGTTATAAGCGGTCAGGAAGATATCTCTGTAGCAGTTAATTTTCTTAAGGCTGGCGCCAGAGATTATATTATCAAAGATGAGAATACAAAAGATATGCTTTGGAATTCTATTCTAAAGATCTCTGAGAATATTGAATTAAAAAAAGAAGTTGAAGAGTTAAAAGAAAAATTGGAACAAAAATTTAGTTTCGAGAAAACAATTGTTGGACAAAGTGAGGCGCTTAAAAAAACATTTGTACTTATTGAAAAAGCAATTAGATCCAATATCAATGTATCTGTTACGGGCGAGACCGGCACCGGTAAAGAGGTTATTGCAAAGGCCATTCATTACAACGGTGATAGAAGGAAAAAACCGTTTGTGGCCGTTAATATGGCTGCAATTCCAACAGAGTTAATTGAAAGCGAATTATTTGGTTACGAAAAAGGTGCCTTTACAGGGGCACAAAATAAAAGGATCGGGAAATTTGAAGAAGCCAATGGTGGTACCATTTTTTTAGACGAGATCGCCGAACTTGATCTTAATTTGCAAAGTAAAATTTTACGTGTATTGCAAGAAAGAGAAATTGTGCGGGTAGGTGGTAACGAACGGGTTAAAATTGACGCAAGAATAATTACAGCAACACACAAAAATTTATTGGCAGAAGTAAAAAAAGGGAAATTTAGGGAGGATCTTTTTTACAGGATAATTGGTTTGCCAATTGAGCTACCGCCATTGCGGAATAGGGGAAATGATGTTTTGATCCTTGCAAAACACTTTGCGGATGAATTTAGCAAGGAAAATAAAGTAAAAGCATTAAGTATTTCTGGCCCCGCAAAAGATAAACTATTAAAATACAATTATCCTGGAAATGTTCGTGAGTTAAAATCCATGATAGACCTTGCCTGTGTCATGAGCGATGGTAAAGAAATAACAGAAAACGACATCAATTTTAATGATCTTAAAGGCGATGAATTATTTACTACGGAAGAAAAAAGCCTGAAAGAGTATAACAACGAAATTATCCGCTTTTTTCTTAAAAAATATGGTCATGATGTTTTGGAAGTGGCAAAAAGACTGGATATCGGCAAATCAACTATTTACAATCTTCTTCAAAAAAGAGAGATATCAATTGATTAATATAAAATTTTAAACAATGGAATTAAATTCTACACTTCAAAAGCACGTTACACAATTTTTAACGGCCGATCAGGTTAATGACCCTTCGTTTAAAGAATTCATAAATGAAGTTAATAAGTCTTACGCTGCGTTTGAAGGCGATCAAAGCCACGTAAACATCGCATTTAAGCACAGCGAAAAGGTTTTTGAGCGAACCAACGAAACAGAAACTGAATTAAATACCACGCTTCAATTATTAACCACACTGTTATCAAATATCCATTCCGGCATATTAGCTGAGGATGAGAATCGCAAAGTTATTTTTACTAACCAGATGTTTTGCGATATTTTTTCAATTCCACTTAAACCTGGTCAATTAATAGGAATGGACTGTAGTAATGCTGCAGAACAAACAAAGGAATTGTTTAAAAAGCCGGTTTCGTATGTTTCGGAAATAAATAAACTTTTACATTTTAAAAAGCCCGCTGTTGGGCAGTTGTTGGAAATGGAGGACGATAGATTTTTTGAACGGAATTTTATGCCAATATATATTAATGAAGAATTTAAAGGATGCTTATGGAAATATACCGATGTTACAGAAAAAATAGCAACTGAAAGAGAACTTAAGAAATCAGAAGAAAATTATAGGAACATGATCGAACATGCTTCGGATATTATTTATAAAACAGATCATATGGGTTTATTTATTTTTGCAAACCCCGTTGCTGAGCGCATAACAGGGTATAAAATAGATGAATTGTATAAAATGAATTTTTCAGACCTTATCAAAAAGGAGTACAAACTTAAAGCTATAAAATTTTATTTAAATCAGATAAGAAAGAAGATCTCATCCACCTATTTCGAATTCCCCATAATAACAAAAAAGGGAAAAGAAGTATGGATAGGGCAAAGCGTTCAATTTTCTATGCTAAACGTTAATTCCGACGAGTTTGAGTTAATTGCACTGGCAATTGATATAACAAAGCAAAAAAAATCAGAGAGTGAATTGAAAGAATCAAACCAAAAGCTAACCTTATTACAAAATCTCATTGATAATTCATCCGACAGCATACAGGTTGCAACTGAAGATGGAGAACTTTTTTATTACAATAAGGAGGCGAAAAAAAGATTAGGACTTTCAGACGAAAACCTTAGCAAATTTTCGGTAATTGATATTGAAGAGAGTTTTAAGAACCTGGAAGATTGGAAAGCGCACATTGCTGAACTGAAAGAAAAAAACGTGCTTACTATTGAAGGTAATAATGTGAATCAAAGCGATGGAAAAATGTTTCCAGTGGAAATCACTGCAAGATTCGTCAAAATAAACGACATAGGTTACGTAATTGCAAATGCAAGGGATATTACTGCCCGAAAGCAAATCGAAAAATTGCTGAAAAAGCAGGAAGAAAAATATAGAAACATTATTGCTAATATGAATCTGGGATTGATAGAAGTGAATTTGAAAGAAGAAATACTTTATGTGAATCAGAGCTTTTGTAATATGTCAGGTTATAGTGCAGCTGATTTAATAGGAAAAAACGCAAAAGGACTTTTTGCTCGGGAAGAAAACTCTAATTTAATAGAAAGCAAACTTAAATTACGCGCTAAAAGTATTTCCGATATGTATCAGTTGCTTGTTAAAGATAAAAATGGCCGTCCACGCTGGTGGTCAATAAGCGGGGCGCCAAATTATGACGACTCCGGTGAGCTTATTGGATCGATAGGTATTCATTTGGATATTACTGATCAAAAATTACTCGAAAAAGACTTGGAGGCTGCTTTATTAAAGGCAGAGTTAGGGTCAAAAGCCAAAGAAGCTTTTTTGGCAAATATGAGTCACGAAATAAGAACACCTTTAAACGCTATTATTGGCATGATCAGGGAATTAAGTAAGGAAGAACTTAGTGTAACACAAAAAATTTGTGTAGAGAATAGTTCTATTGCTTCAAAACATTTGCTTTCTGTTATTAACAATGTTTTGGATATATCTAAGATCGAAGCCGGCGAATTGACACTCGAAAGTGAGCATTTTATGGTTGATCAATCAATTAATAATATTATGTCAATCATGTCTTCACGCGCTGAAGAAAAAGGCATCTATCTCAAATCAGAATTCTCTCCTCAAATTCATAAAACGCTGGTGGGCGATCCGCTCCGCCTCGAACAGATCTTATTGAACCTTGTTGGTAATGCTGTTAAGTTTACAAACAAAGGCGGCATAACTATTAAATGCGAACCGCTTAAAGAGACTGCGCTTGAACAAACAATTCGGATAGAGGTATCGGATACCGGTGTTGGTATGGATGAACATTATTTAAAAAATATATTTAAAAAATTCTCACAAGAAGATAGATCAGTTTCAAGAAAGTATGGCGGTACAGGTCTTGGTCTTGCCATCACGTTTGAACTCATGCAACTAATGAATGGCTCTATTGATGTAAAAAGCGAAAAAAAGGTTGGTACAACATTTAGTTTAAACATTACACTAAAAAAGGGTGAAGCTGTTCAAGTTAAAAGCTCATTTAAATCAAATGAGAAGGTCGATCTTGATGGTTTAAAGATATTGCTTGTTGAAGACAACGAAATAAACAGACTGGTAGCACAAAATACATTTAAATATTATAATTGTGTTGTTGAAGAAGCAGTAAATGGATTAGATGCACTTGAAAAATTAAAACAAACTACATACGATATAATTTTGATGGATATTCAAATGCCTGAAATGGACGGACTGCAGGCAACTCAAAAGATCAGACATGAATTAAATATTAAAACACCGATCTTAGCTTTAACAGCTAACGCGTTTAAAAGTGAAATTGAAAAATGCAAACACGCTGGCATGAACGATTATATTACAAAACCTTTTGAAGAAATTGAACTCATAAAACTTATTTCAAAATATACTAAAAAGAAAACTTCTGATAAAGAGATAACGGAAATAGCAGTAGCAAAGGAAAACGGTAAGAACTTATACGATCTGGGCCCATTAAAAGAAATGAGCCGCGGTAATAGCGAATTTATGAACAAGATGATCACTTTATTTATAGAGCAGGCTAATATCTCTTTAAATGAGATAAACGCAGCGCATGGTATTAAGGATTACGACACGGTTTGCAAAGTAGCACATCGTTTAAAATCCAGTATCGATAGCATGGGTATAACCTCTCTTAAAAAAGAGATAAGGGAATTAGAAAAGCTGTCTAAAGAGCCTGTTCTATTATCTGAGATAGCAGCGCTGGTGATGCTCATTAACGCCACCTTATTAAAGGTACTACAGTGTTTACCTTCCGAAATTATTTAAAGGCCCATTAGGGCCTTTTTTTTAACCAGGCCAATATGAGTTTTGGACAATTTTCCAGTTTCTGGAAATAATGAAAACACTTCGCTTCTTTAAAGTTATGATCGTCAGTTGTTTATGATTCGGCATGATTGTAGGAATGCACTGTGTAAATCTACAGATCATGAAAACAACAACAGACATTAAGATCTTTTTGGTAAACTCTAATTTATTTTACCTTAATATCTACGAGCAAAGTTTTAAAAAACTTGGCTATAACAACGTAACTATTTTTTTAAATGGAACCGATTGCATTAATGAACTAGTGCAAAAACCGGATATTATTTTTATGGACGATACCCTGATTGACATGAGTGGTTCCGAACTTCTTAAACAAGTAAAATCACTTAATCCAAATATTTATGTGGTATTGGGTATTGATCCTGTAGAGATCAAAACAGCGGTTAATACTTTAAACTATGGCGTTTTTGACTACATAATCAAAGGTGAAGATGAAATGGCTAAAGCAGAAGGTATTCTTTTAAGGATAAGTAAACTGCGCGATATTATAAAAAGAAAGTCGTTAATTTTTTCCTTTTAAATTTTTAAAATCATTAACAATCAAAAAACTATTAATTATGAAAACAGTTATAATATTATTAATCGTGTCCATTAAACTTTGTGCTCAATCAAGCTTGTCTTTGGCAAAAAAAGATGGAGGCGTGTTACATGTTTATTCCGGCATGGCAATTAGTGCTGGTGTTGGAGCAAAAGTTTATTCGGTTACAAAAAGACCAATGTTGGCAGCTACAGTAGGTTTTTTAACTGGTAGCATAATTGGCGTTGGTAAAGAAGCTATATACGATAAAGTATTAAAAAAAGGTGTATGTGATAATTCTGATGCGTTTAAAACAATTTGGGGCTCCGCAATTGGAAGTCTTTGCTTAAGGATAGGGATTGATGTTAAACAAAAGAATGATATTGAAAAAGAAAACTACCAGGACCTTAACAGATCAATTCCGGAAAGCAGTCTGAAAGACGGAATATCTTTCCAGAATATGGAATAATGGCAAGCCCTAATTTTTATAAACCCTTGATTTTACTGGGCTACAGGTTTTGGCACAGATTTTGCAATACTATATACAACAGCACAACAATAAGAAATTAAAAACTAACCTTTAAAAATAGAAACCATGAAAACCATCATCTTAATCTTAATCGTATCAGTAAAAGTTTACTCACAGTCAGGTTTAAACTTTAAAAGCGAGTTCAATACTCCAAACTTATTCTCAGGAATGTCAACAGGTTCTGGTAAAACAAGTAAAGAAAATAACTACGACAGAATGATGAATGTTATTTTTTATGGTAACGAAATAGTTTCTGAAGTAAATTCAGGTTCAACTATTACTCGCACTTTTACAGAATCAAACAAAAGAAACATTCTTGAAAAACAATATTTTCAAAAAAACAATACTACAGTTGAATTGGAAAAAACTGAGACCTTAGTAAGTATCAACGAAAAATTCTAGACCATAGTTATTAAAAATATTAATGATCCCGTCTTCTTTGTTCATGGCAAAAGGGCGGGATTTTTTTATGGATATAACGAAGATTACATAGGTTTAACGGGTTTTCGTTAATGTTGATCATTTTGATCCTATTAATCAGCTTCATCTGCTTTCCATTTTTAATACTTTCCTTATCTTTAACACAAAGATATAATAGAAAATTGTCCTTCAACCCATTTAAAATAAACTTACCTGTTACAGAAATTATCTCTTTTGTTCGGGAGCAATTGACGCAGCAAAATACCTTAATTGTAAATGCCCCTCCGGGTGCCGGTAAAAGTACTTTACTACCCTTAGCATTAATGGAAGAGACATGGCTGAACGGAAAGAAAATAATTATGTTAGAGCCCCGTCGTTTAGCAGCAAAAACTATTGCAATACGCATGGCTTCTTTGTTGGAGGATGAAGTAGGTAAAAAAGTTGGTTATCGTGTAAGGTTCGACAATCGGGTAAGTGTAAATACAAAAATTGAAGTTGTTACGGAAGGAATTCTTACACGCATGTTACAAAGCGATAATGCACTAGAAGATGTTGGTCTGGTTATTTTTGATGAATTTCATGAGCGTAGTTTAAATGCTGATATAGCTATGGCCCTGTGTCGTGAGTCGCAACAAGTGTTACGGCCCGATCTCCGGATCATGATCATGAGCGCCACGTTAAACATGCCTCAGCTAACTGCACTTTTAAAAGCACCTGTTGCCGTTAGCGAGGGAAAACAATATCCGGTAGAGATCAAATACACTAACGATGCTGATGAAAAATTATTACCGGAGCTAACAGCCAGAACCGTTATGGTAGCTGCTAAAGAACACGAAGGTGACGTTTTGGTTTTTCTTCCGGGTGAAGGAGAGATAAAAAAGTGTGAGGAACTTTTAAGAACGCAACTTTCGGAATTTTCCATTCATCCATTGTATGGGCAGTTACCACAGGCAGAGCAACAATATGCAATTGTGCCAAATAAATTCGGTAAGCGTAAAATTGTTTTGGCGACATCAATTGCAGAAACAAGCTTAACGATAGAAGGAGTGAGAATAGTAGTTGATTCAGGTTTTGGAAAAAGTTCGCGTTTTGATACACGTTCTGGTTTATCGCGTTTAGAAACATTAAGGATATCAAAAGATTCGGCCGATCAACGTGCTGGTAGAGCTGGGCGCTTAAGCTCCGGTGTTTGTTACCGCATGTGGACAAAAGCCACACACGACCGTTTAGCCCAGCATCGTGTGCCCGAAATTATGGAAGCCGATCTTGCTTCCTTGGCTTTAGATATGGCAACCTGGGGTGTTAGTAATGTTTTATCATTAACCTGGTTAACGCCTCCGCCAAAAGCAGCTTTATCGCAAGCTACAGAACTATTACATCAATTAAATGCTTTAGAGACTAATAAAATTACCGAACACGGAAAAAAGATCCATCAGCTTGCTTGTCACCCGCGTATTGCGCACATGTTATTAATGGCTAAAGAGGCACAAGAAATAAAACTGGCTACAGATATTGCAGCTGTATTGGAAGAACGTGATCCTTTACCAAGAGAAACTGGGATAGATATTAATTTACGAATTGAAGCATTGCGACGCGCAAGAAGTAATAATAGTATTGGGCGTTTTGCGCGAATAGAAAAAGTAGCAGCGTCTTACAGAAAGATGTTGAATGTAGAAGTTGACAACGGTGCAGTGGATGTTTTTGAAACAGGTTTATTATTGGCTTTTGCTTATCCTGAACGTATTGCTTTTGCAAGACCGGGGAATAATGCACAGTTTCAACTGGCAAATGGTAAGTATGCTATGATCGGGCATCAAGACGATCTTGCGCATGAGCCGTGGTTAGCAGTTGCTCATATGGACCTGCGTGACGGATTAGGAAAAATATTTATGGCAGCGCCTTTAAATCCAAAAGATCTTTTGCCAATGGTAAAAGAGCAGGAAGTGATTTTATGGGATACACGTAAAGGTGGAATTATTGCAACAAAGGAATTGAAGATCGGTGCTTTGGTATTGCAAAGTAAAGTTTTAGCAAATCCAAACGAAGAACAAATTACAGAAGCTATTTCAAATGCTATTAAAACAGAAGGGGAGAACCTTTTAAATTTTGATGAAAGCATGTTGCAATTGCAGAATAGAATTTTGAGTCTGCGTAGTTGGAATCCAGATGAAAATTGGCCGGATGTAAGCACAACCACTTTGTTGGAGAGTAATAAAATTTGGTTAGTTCCTTATTTAAAAAATATAAAAAAGCCGGAAGATCTTGAAAAAGTAAATTTAAGCGAAGCTTTGTTCCATTCGTTGGATTGGGAAAAACAACAGGCATTAAATAAACTGGCACCGCAAAAGTTGGAGGTACCAAGCGGTTCAACTATTCCAATTCAGTATTTTGCAAACGGTGGCGTGCCGGTTCTTTCGGTGCGTTTACAGGAGGTATTTGGTTTGGCAGATACGCCGGTAATTAATAATGGTAAAACAAAAGTTGTGATGCATCTACTTTCGCCGGGTTATAAACCTGTGCAGGTTACCGGCGACCTAAAAAGTTTTTGGAATAATTTATATTTTGAAGTAAAAAAAGAATTACAACGCCGTTATCCTAAACATGCCTGGCCCGAAGATCCTTGGACAGCACCCGCAGTTGCCAAAGGTAAGAGTTGGAAGAAGTGATTTGTTAATTCATGCGGATCATAAATCTGTGCGAATTGGTTTTTTCATTAATTTAATATAAAAAATTCTTCTAATTATTCTACTAAAGTGCCCTCGAGTTCTTTTTTTGTTGGGACTTTTGAGCAATCCATTTCAAAAAGAAAGTTTTGTTCTTCAGGAAGTCTCATATTCAAATTGGCGATCACCGAATCTAAATGCGTGGCTCTGTATTTGTGTATATTTATCAAATAGCCGTAGGTTTCGTATTGCATTTTATTAAAGGTTTTAAATCTATCGAGATTCTTTGCTGTATTTTCTGTGTTCTTAAAAACCTTCGGCGCTACACTCGTAAAAGTTGTAATTAACGAAAAAGTTAGAAATGTAACTTTTAAGAACGGCAATGAATTGTCCCACCCTTTTTTTGCTAAAAGAAATGCTAATATAAAGGTAAAAACTGAAGACAAGCAAAGCACTAAAGCAAAACTGGAGCCGTAACTAAAATAGTTATTTGCCAGGTACATGTAGGGTTTTTTAATTATGGATACTTGTTTATAGATGGACAATAATTGAATTACAGCAGTATCTGTAGATAATTTTTTGTGGAGCGTGTTTGCCTGTATAGAATCAAGTTTTTTAATATCAGCTGAAAAACTTAAACCTTCGCCATAAAATACATCCTGAGAATAAAAGAACATAAAAGAGAAGACAGATAAAATAAGTACCGGAGTAACTATTTCTTTTTTACTCAAAATTGTAAGTAGTTTTTTCATGATAATTTATTTATTTGTGGTGAGTAAATAACATTAAGTGAAATTATTTTGTTGGCCTGCTACTGCCAATGCCAATTGCATAACTCAAAAAAGCTATCAGGCTATTTTTGCCCTCGAATTTATTATCGAAATTTTTTCCAAATGTGAAGCTTACGTTTTGGTTATTTGCAACATTATAATTTAAAGCAACAGTCCATCTTTCTGTGTTTTTTTGATATGAAATCTGATTAGCTTCAAATATTTTTTTGTTTGGAACAATGGGATTTCTTATAATAAGTTCGGTGGAAATATAGAACTTCTCTGAGAGATTGTAAATAAGTTTTAGCCCTGCGTCGAAATTTAGTAAACTTGAATTAATGAATGGAATTACTTGCCCCGAATCATTAATCATACTTGTATAATAGTCTGAATTAAGTCTTATAGTGCCAAAAAAACTTGCTTTAGTAGGATCATCATAGCCGCCGGTAACCCAAAGAGCAGCTTTGGAAGTCCTTCCATAGTAATAATCACTTTTTGGAAAATCCAAAACGCAACCGCCGGCAAAATCAAGTTTCCAACCAACTCTGGTAAAATTAGTTGATTTAGCTAATTTAGTGATATAGTTATTTTTGACAGAATCGGTTTTTAAATATAGAATACTTCTTGCTTTTGGTTCAATTGTTTCTCTTCGGAATTTTTTGGCAATCTCCTCAATTTTTTGCTTCGTTTCAAAATCCTTGGTACTATCCATTACTGATTTCATTAGTTCTTGATAAACTTTATCTTTCTTAATAAGTGAATCTAAAATGCTCTGATAGCTTATGTTTATTTGATTAAGAATTTTGTCAACTGAGTCTTTCCATGTTTTATACTCATCGTTGGTTTTACCCCTCAATAATGAAATTTTGAATCCAATAGCAATTTGACTGATTTTTGAAGAGTCAATTTTCGATAGTGTAGTAGTGGTTCCCACTGAAACTATCGAAGATTGTTGAATATTATCGCCAAATTTTGTGCCAATAAAATTTTCCCATCTCATTTTTTTTGCATTTAACAGCCAAAATGGAGCTACCTCCATAGCATAATTGGATGGAATTGTTGATAGATTTTGCGATGCATTATTCAAAGACAGTGCAAAGTCGGTTGGATTTGTTGGACGTTCTATAGTCTCCGGAGAGATACCAAGTAAATTAAATGCCGGCGAAGAAGGTGCAAGCAATTGATTTAAATTAACTTCTTTTTCCTGACCATTCAAAAGCCCGCAGATTAAAGTGGATGCAATAAAAATTATCGTTTTAAGATTCATAATGAGGTGTTAAATGAAAGTATAACCGTTATAGTGTGGTACATAATTTACATTGTTGTCTGCTTTAATATTCGAGGTGTCTTTATCAGAATTTTCTCCACCAACAACATCAAATTCAACTTCAGTATTCAATTCCGCGTTTGTAACCAAAACAGATGTGACCACTGATATTGTGTTATGTTTTAAACTATTATTTGTTCCTAAAACAAAATCTTTGAAGTTTCCTCCAATTGTTTTTATTGGATTTCCATTCAGGTTAATTGTGGTAGTACCGTAGTGCCCATATTTAATAGTAACACTAAGTGTTATTGGGCTGTTATCTTTTTTTGTCTTTATAAGTGCCATAGTTGTTTATTTAAGCTTACTCTTTATTGGATTTTCAGCATTCTCCCTTTTTTTAACTGTTTTATTCTGCAGAATTCATGTTTTTTGCTACTTCGTCTTTGAACTTACTTTCATCATAACTTTTTTTGAAAAACATACTTGATAGATTCACGCGTGTGTATACATAGAATGCTAAAAAACCTAATAAAATACTTATAATAGCAAGTGAGGTTAAGTATATTCCCCATTCATGACAGTGATTATTGCACGAAACATTATTGCAAAAAAAATAGTACAATTTTTTTATTAAAGAAAATACTTCTCTGATTTCTATTAGACCCACTCCAACAATTATTTTAGTAAGCCAATCAGATATCTGTTCAAGACTTGTATTAGTAACAAATTTTGCAGACGAATCACCGTTGGGATTTGCATTTTGAAGTGATTTCGGAATACCAAAAATGAAACCAATTATGCCACCAATAAATACAAAAGAGAGAGTAATTCCTAGCCCGTCAAGAAAAAAAGTAAAACCTTGGTAAATGTCTTGTCCGGTAAATGCAAAAATTATAATTGAAACTAAAAGTGTAAGTGCCATTAATTTCATGAACCAGTAATTAACTATATCCGTTGCGTCAGCAATTTGATCTAAGTAGGTGGGCTCCGAGCCAGGAGTGTAAGTTTTTTGGGATGTATTTTTATTGTCTTTTGCCATGAATCAATCAAAAAAATAATTTAAATTGGTAGGTGTGGATCATCACGCTCTAAATATATTACATCCCAAACCCAAAAACACCTACCTCCAGCAGTAGGTAAAATTTTAGTTAAAATTTTGCTGTATCCATTATTAATACTAAGTTTATGTAGTGTTTTAACCCATTTTTATTGATTTAAGATCTTAACCCTTTTTGAAAGATAAAGGACAAATATCTATTATGATAGCCGACGACCACAATCTGGGCCGTCAGGCTTTTGCCGATTTTCTTGAAAGTAATTGTGATAATGTAAAAGTTATTGGCCAGGCTGCTAACGGCCAGGAGTTATTAGAATTGGTGAAGCGCAAAAAGCCGGATATTGTAATACTTGATCTTGAAATGCCGGTTTTAAACGGGCACCAAACGCTGGCAATTTTGACGAAAAGATATCCCAAAATTAAAACCATTATTTTTAGCACGCATTATAACGAATTTTTTATTTCGGAATTAATGATCGCCGGCGCTTGCGGCTATTTATCCAAAAGCTGTATGGCCGAAGAAATGTTTGAAACCATAAACAGAGTATACAGCGATGGCTTTTATTTTAATAATTCAGTATCGCGCCAGGTTGTTACAACATTGATCGACGACAAAAAACTACAGTATCTTGTGTCAGAAAAAATATTATCAGAACGCGAAATAGAAGTACTGCAGCAGATCTGCAGCGAAAAGCAAGGAAAAGAAATTGCCGATGCGTTACAAATAAGCGAGAATACAGTGCAATACCACAAAAAAAACATCTACAATAAAACCCAGGCCGATTCGTTGGTGGGGCTTGTAAAATATGCCATACGCACAGGAATTGTAAGGCCGTGAACGTTATTTTCAGTTAAGATTTTTGATCTTGTTCTTCAACATTCTTTTTTCAGGGTCAGATCTGGTTAAACCCAGCGCTTTTTCAAATTCTTCTTTAGCTTCTTTTAATTTATATTGTCTTGCGTAAATTTCTCCCAATAAACTATAATACAAATAGTACGAAGCAAGTTTGTTTTTTTCTTTGATGCCATTTAATTCATTTAAAGCTTTTGCCGGACCCTGTGCCTGCAAAACGGCTACCACTTTATTTAGTTCACTAATGGGCGAGGGAGCAATTTCGCAAAGTAATTCGTAATAGTTTAAAATAAGTTTCCAGTTAGTTGTTTCAAAGCTCTGGGCTGTGCAATGTTCAAATGCAATGGCAGCCTCTAAATGATAAGAACTTATGGTTTCTCCTGATGCAGCTATGTTAAAATACTTGCTTCCTTCTTCGATCAATGCGCGGTTCCATTTTGTACGATCTTGGTCGGGTAATAAAATTATTTCTCCCTCGCGCGATAAACGGCTATCGCTTCTCGCCGCATGAAGACACATTAATGCCATTAACGCGTTTACCTCAGGTAGTTGCGTATGATCGTTCTCCGTTAAAAGTTTACAAATTATAACAGCTTCTTCTAAAAGATCTTTACGTATAAGGTCTTCTGAATGCGTTGAATTATATCCTTCGTTAAATAATAAATAAATTGCATTTAACACAGCACTGGTGCGAGCTTTTATTTCTTCAACGTTCGGAATAACAAATTCAATTTTATTTTCCCGAAAAAATTCTTTTGTGCGATACAAACGTTTAGAGATCGTATCTTCAGAAGTTAAAAATGCTTTTGCAATTTCGGCAGTGCTAAAACCGCAAAGGGTTTTAAGTATAAGTGTAATTTGATTTTCTTCTGATATTTGCGGATGACAGCAGGCAAACATCATTCTTAACTGATCATCTTTTATTAAAGAATCATCTGCCAACTGATTAAAAGTTGTTTCAACTGTGTAACCCGAGTTAAGTAGCACTTTGGTTTCATCATCACCAAATAAAACCTGGTTGCGTTGTTTTTTAATAAGGTTAAGGGCTTTATTTTTTGCAACAATAAATAACCAGGCCTCGGGATTTTGGGGCAGCCCTTTAATTTTCCACTGTTCAAGAGCGCTTATTAAAGTTTCCTGAACAACATCTTCGGCCAGTTCTAAATTATGTGCACCAAATATACGAGTAAGCACCGCCACCATTTTACCTGACTGATGTCGGAATAAATGATTAACGGTGCTTTCTATTTGAAGTGAATCTGACATTAGTCTATGTCAAATTTAAACTATCCCTTTGTAAAAAAGGAGTTTTTGGATCTTAATTGTTTGAATGTAAAGCAACTTTATTGCCTTCGCTATCAATGAAAAAAGCCATGTGGCCAATTTCAGGACTGATATGCGTTTTAGGCATTGTAATTTTTCCGCCTGCTTTTTCAATTTTGCCGAGCGCTACATTTAGATCAGGGTTAGCATTTAAATATATTACAGCGCCATCCTGACTAGGTTTGTGCATTGGTCCTTGCACAAGGCCACCAGATACTTTTCCGTTCATATCTTCTGAGGGGAAAAATGCCATTTTCATTCCCATCATTTCCTGTTCGGTCATTTTAATTGTAAAAACTGATTCGTAGAATTTTTTGGCTCTGGCCATATCGTTTACAGATATTTCAAACCAGTTTAAGGCGTTTACTTTTTCGTTCATGTTTTCTTTGTGTTTTTAAGGTTTATATAAATATGTTATCTATATTAAAGACAAAGTGCCTGTCCATATTTGGACAAACAATTGAAAATATTTTTACATGGCTGTCATAGTGCTTATTTCACGGATCTCCACCGATCCACTTTCAGTCAAAAGATTAGGGCAACCTTTGCCTATTTCAGTAGCTTCTTCAATGGTATTGGCTTTTAAAAGCACATAGCCACCTAATATTTCTTTACCTTCCATAAAAGGCCCGTCGGTTAGCTTTTTAGCAGTTCCCTTCAAAACTTTACCGCCACTTTCTAATGGTTGGGCACCAACTAAGATGCCTTTTTGAGCAATACTGCCTATCCAATCCTGCCAGTGCTTCATATGAGCTTGTATTTGTTCTGGCGATAATTGCTTGCGTTCGGCATCTCCACCGCGAAATAAGAGAAGAAATTCTTTCATGCTATTTAATTTTTTTAAGGTTTATATACTAAAGACAAACAAGTTTAAGGTATTTGGACATAAAAAAAAATAATTTAGTAAGAAATAGCAATAATTTGACTTTAAATTAAAATGATAGGGCCTTATTGAGAGACAATAATTAAAAAGGCCTTGTTAATTTATTTTTAAATGGGCTCAAATTTTTTGGAATATATTTTATATATTACATCATAAAAAATTAAGAATAATGAGATCACTTCTGGTTATAATCCTTTTTGTAATGTGCGCGCCAATATTTGGCCAGGCACCGGTTTACGACGATTTGTTTTTTGATGAAGAAGAAGGAAAAACCTATAAACCAATAGGTAAGAATTACGTGTTTTTGCGTTCCAAAAAAGGAACAGGTGGTATGCCAACCACAAGTAGTGGCGATTCTATCAAAAAAATGAATATCTCTGATATTATTCTTGTGTTTACTGAAACGAACGAAGCGGCTGCAGAGACCCGCGAAGATGGTAATAAAGAGCGTTGGGAAAACCTGTTAGCAACCTACCCGCAATTTTTTCAATTCAATACAAATTACAAAAATGTTTGCCAATGTGTAATGGGCGGTGATGCAGAAGCATTAAAACAAACGCAGGGTTTTTATGTATACATTAAAAAGGAAGAGCCGAAGCCTGTTGAAATGAAGGTTGAGCCTACTGTTGCAAAGACCGAAGATAAAAAGGAAACGAAGAAAGAAGAAGCCAAGAAGGAAGAGAAAAAAGAAATCAAAAAAGAGGAAAAGAAAGAGGAGAAAAAGGAAGAGGTAGCTGTTGAGAAAAAAGAGAAGAAAGTAAAAGAGAAGAAAGAAGAAAAAAAGGAAGAGGAGAAAAAGGAAGAAGAAGAAACATCTACTGCTGTTGAAGGTGCCGAAGAAACGGTAGCTGTTGAAGTGAAGCCAAAGAGAACGGGGTACAAAAAACCAAAAGTATCTAAAGATAAAAAAGCTTGTCGTCCGCCATGTTACGGTTATGGAGACGAAGATCTAAACACATTTTTTAAGGAGCAAATAATACTAAGCAAAAAACAAAGACGTGCTGTTAAAGGCTCTTTATCGATCGTTAAACTTTCATTGAATTTTGATGGTTCTGTAAAAAAGGCTTTGGTGAACGGCACTAATGCACAGCTAAACGAATTGGTAACTGTTGCGCTTAAAGGCATGGACCTTTGGAATCCCGCAGTAAAAGCAGGTGTTACCGTAAAATCGGAAGTAAAGATCACATTAAAATACGACAAGAGTACAAAGGCCATAAAGCCTTTTGAGATCATGATCACACCACGCCCAAATCCAAAGTGTACTGAGTGTAAAACAGATCAGGAAATTTTCGGGAAGGAATAGAAATTAAAAAAGCAGAGAATTTTCTCTGCTTTTTTTTGATGTTATTTTTTAAATGAGGGTAATAACTCGTCTAAATTTTCCATGGCCATTAATAAACCTTCTTTAAAGCCCATTGCAATGGTTGCTTCTAATTGTGCAAGATCGGGATAGGTGATCTTTAATTCAACAAGCGTGTTGTTACCTTTAGGTGTAAACGATGCATCCCATTTTGATTGCGGCATTTCTTTATTAATGTTGCCGTTTGCATCTGCGAAGGCATCGTGCCCCGTAAATTTTTTTTGAGTTACAATGTTATTATAAGTTGCAACCGCCCAATGTTCTTCGCCGTTTGGGCCAACCATGGCGTAATGCCATGTTCCACCTTCTTTAAATTCTAGGCTTTTTGTTCTTGCTTTCCATGGTTTTGGTGCCCACCATTTATCAAGGATCTCACTTTTTGTATATGCATCCCATACTAAAGGAAGTCCTGCCTCGAATTCTCTTTTTACTGTAATTGTTTTATTTTCCTTGTCTACAGAAAAATCAACTGCTAAGTTTTTGTTCATTTTTGTTCTTTTAATGGTTAATAGTATGTTTTTTTTATTTTTTTGATAGCGCAACCAGTACTTCGTCTAAATAGTTCAAGGTTGCTTTAAATCCTTCGGTGAAGCCCATTTCTATCATTTTCTCCATGCGTTCAAGAGAATCATTTTTAATAGTGATGCTCACTTTTGTTTTTTCATTTGCTTCGCTAAAGGTGAAATCCCAATCAGAGCCAGGCAAGAATAGATTTTCATCTTTGTCGGCAAAGGCGCTAAAGTATTTGAAATTGGTTTTTGGGCTAATGGATGTGTATTTCTGGATCTGCCAACCCATCTCCTGTCCGTCGGCACTAACCATCGCATAAAATCTTTGTCCACCTATCGTAAAGTTCATATATTTTGTTTTTGACAGATAGGGTTTAGGCGCCCACCATTGGTCCAAAATTTCTTGTTTGGTAAACGCGTCCCACACAAGTGAAAGCTCTGCATCAAATTCTTTTGTTACAAGTACCGTTTTGGATCCTTTGTCAACAGTAAAATCAAATAATAAGTTGTTTTTCATTTTTTATTTTTTTTCATGGTTAATAATACTTCGTCAAGTTGGTTAAAGCGTGTTTCCCAGATCTTTTTATATTGTTCGAGCCACTTATCAATTTCTTCCATTTTTGCGCCATTTAGCTGATAGTAAATTTCTCTTCCTTCAGGTTTTTGTTTTAATAGTTTGCACTCTGTTAATATCTGCAGGTGCTTTGAAACGGCCTGCCTGCTGGTTTTAAAATGTTCGGCAATTGCGTTTGGTGTCATTGCCTGCATGGCAATTAGCAATATAATGGCCCTGCGGGTAGGGTCGGCAATACCTTGAAAAACGTCTCTTCTCATATATCTAATTTTAAATTTGCAACTGATCGATTGCAAATATATGTGCAATTGTTCGGTTGCGCAAATTTATTTTCAATTATTGTACTTTATTCAACAATGGCAGGGCAAAGAGAGAGGTAGGATCAAAAAAGGCTATTTTATAACAACAATTTTTTGTTTAGCGAATTTATTTCCGACAAAATAAAGGCCACTGCTAAGGTCTATTATTTTATAAGAAAAATTATTTTCCGCATTTAAATTTACTGTAGTTATCGTCTGGCCTAATTCGTTTGAAATATAAATAGTTTCTTCTTTTATTCCTTTTATTTCAAACTCGCCGGAATTTGGGTTTGGGAATATCTGCAAGTATTCGTTTTCTTTTTTTATTTCCTTTATGCCAACGCAAGCAGAAAGACTAACATTTTGAGTAAAACTGGCAGTGCTGGATTGACAACTCCCAGTCGCAAATGCGCCAATAACAGAATAAGTAGTGTTTACTGTAGGTGTAACAGTAATGCTTTGACTTGTTGAACCTGTACTCCAGGTATAATTTGATACACCATTGGCGGCAAGGGTAACAGGCTGACCAGGACAACTTGAATTCGTAAAAGAAGATGTTATGGTAATACTTGGCCCAGTAACAACATTGATATTTAATGTAATTGTATTTGAACAGCCAATACTATTTGTATCAGAATAACTGATTGTTTTTGGCCCAATGCCTGTAACAGAAG
Organism: Bacteroidia bacterium; assembly: GCA_016787785.1. GTDB lineage: Bacteria > Bacteroidota > Bacteroidia > B-17B0 > Aurantibacillaceae > Aurantibacillus. Next base: position 279,980 of record JAEUTO010000010.1, read on the forward strand.
AATGAAAAATATTTCCGGTAATACCAGGTCCAAAAAATGTTCCACTGGCGGGCAAGCCATTCAAGACAATGGAGTCACCGTAACAAACGGAAGTTAGCGAATTCGTTATTGCAAGTGTTGGAATAGGATTAGAACTAACTGTGACGTTCAATGATGAGGTACTACAATTTTTTGAGTAATAAACCGTATGAACTCCAGCACCTGTAAGTGAGGAGTTAAATGTATTGCCTGAAACTCCGTTACCAAAAAAAGATCCTCCTGAAGGACTGGCGGTAAAAGATAATGAAGCCCCAAGGCATATGCTTGTTGTAGCACTTGTGAAAACAGGAGTCACTGTATTAGCATTTATAGTATGTCGGAATCCATAGGAAACAACTTCATCATGTTGGCTTGCTGTTTTTAAATAAAGCCAACCGTAAATAGTATCATTTGTTAAAATTTTGCGAAAACCTATTCGAAGGTTAGTGGGACCGTATGGAAAATAATAACCGCAACCAACACCTTGACAGCCATTGGCAAAGCCCAGGCAGTAAGAGTAGATCAGTTTATTAACTGTTATTAAACTCCAATTAAGGTTAGACGATATAGCGGAAAAATTGGCTAAATTTTCTACCTGTAATGAGTTGCAATTAGAAGGTGTGGTTAAACATACAAATTCGTAATTGGAAGGAGAGGTCAATTTTAAATTACAAGTATGATTGGTTCCTGAGCCTCCATTGTAACCGTTGACATCCCAATTAAACTTAAAGTCACTGGTAAGATCGCCATCCACATCAACAGTATAGGTTGTTGTATAAGTGAACCCTCCAGATGTTTGTGGAATATTAGAAAATGGATTAATTTGGTAATGAAGGGGAACGAAGTTACAACTGGTATCCCCCACTAAAAAAGCTTGGGCCTTTGTTCTTTCAAACGCGATCAAGCAAAATATAAATGCAAATAGCTTTACTATTTTCATATTATAAAGATACTAAAAAAAATGGAAAGCGTTGTAAATGCAAGATCGAGCGACTTCCCTTAAAAATTATTTTATAACAACAATTTTTTGTTTAGCGAATTTATTTCCGACAAAATAAATACCACCGTTAAGGCCGTTAAGCTTTGCGGAAAAATTATTTTCTTCATTTAAGTTTTTAGTTGTTATTAATTGTCCAAGCTCATTTGAAATATAAATAGTTTCTTCACTAACGCCCATTATTTCGAATTCGCCGGAATTTGGATTTGGGAATATTTTTAAGTGATCTCTATTATTGGTATCGTGTTCTTCTATGCCAACACAAACAGTACGGATACTTAAATTTGCAAGCGCATAACAATTTGGTTTTACTGTTGAATAATAATTGTGTAATTCAAAAAAATTCGTGCCCGTGTAGCTATAATTAAGATAAGTTAAATAAAAAGAAGGTGGCGATACCGGCATCACAAGAAAACCGCCACCCGTATATAACTCGAATATTCCCGTTCCGCCCGTAAAAGAAAATTTGGCGGTATCACCCTGACAGATGCCCACCGAACTGGGTGTAACACTAATCATCGGAGGTACGAGCACATTTAATGTATGATAAGCTGTATCCTTGCAGCCATTAGCATTGGTTCCTACCAGTGTAAAGGTCGTTGTAACATTTGGACAATAAACAGTAGATGAATAGGTTGAACTTGGGAGCCATAAATAATTTGCCGCACCATTTGCAGTCAAGGTCGCGCACTCGGTTGGGTATTGGCAGAATGGCCCGTTTGGACCCGTAATAGTTACTGTAGGATTATTGTCAGTTGCAAGAGAAAAACTAGTTGTACCTGCAGGGCAGTTGCCGCTTGCAAACGAACCACTGACTGAATAAACTGTGAATGCTGTTGGCATAACAACAATACTTTGGTTGGTCGATCCTGTGCTCCAAGTATAATTTGATGCACCTGTTGCAGTTAATGTTACGGGTTGAGCTGAACAGGAAATTGAAGAGGTAGAGGATATGCTCAGATTAGGAACGGTTACAACATTTAAGTTTAAAGTTGTGGTGTTAGAACAACCGTTAGATCCTGTATAAAAATAATTTACGGGAGTAATTCCAAGCCCTGTTATTGAGGAATGGAACGTGTTTCCCGAAACTCCCAGTCCACCGAATATTCCGCCGGATGGGGTTGCTGCCAGAACAAGCGAATCGCCATTACATAGCGAAGTAAATGTATTAGTAAATGCTACCGTTGGAAGAGGGTTGACCAACAAAGTAAGCGCCGTTGCAGAGCAATTCTTTGAGTAATAAACAGTGTATGTGCCTGGCGGAGTATTAGTAGAATTGAATGTATTTCCGGTTACACCAGGGCCAAAAAAAGCTCCTCCGGAGGGGCTGGCAGTTAAAGGTAACGAAGTGCCCATGCAGATACTTGTTGCGGTATTTGTAAAAACAGGCGTTATAGAACTACTATTTAAAGTATGTTTAAATCCGTAAGAAACAATTTCATCTGAGCCAATGCTAGTAACTGGCGCCGACACGTGCGTTTTTAGAAAAAGCCAACCATAAATTGTATCATTGGTCAAAACTTTTCTGAAGCCTATATAAACATTTGTAACACTGTTTTGTAGATAATAACCACAATGGTAACCAGCAAAATATTGAGGCATATTGTAATCATAAATATAGGAATTAGGAACATTCGCATTCCAGTTTAAATTCTGGTTTAAGCTGGTATACAATAACAAATTAGCAGGAAGGGTTACTGACGGACTAAGACAACCGCTTGCTGTTTGTTGAAATACAAACTCATAATTTGAAGGTGAGCTGCATGTTAATCTACATTTTGAATAAGCGCTTGAGCCTACCGACGAACCTTGACTTGCCCAATTAAATACAATATCATTGCTAAGGTCACCATCAACATCAATCGAATAACTTGTTGTGGATGGTATTTGGCCCATATAAGGGTTAACAACATGATGAAGAGGAACATAGTTACAGCCAGTATCACCAACTAAATAGGTTTGGGCGTTTGTCTTTTCAAACAATACGAAACAAATTATAATAACAAGTAGCTTTACTATTTTCATATTATAAAGTTAGTAAAAAAAAACAAAAAATTCTTTAAATATGATATCATTTGAAATGCAATTCTCTATAAAATAAAACCCCCTCTCCCGATATTTACAGGGGCAGAGGAGGTTTTGTGCGTTACCTATACAAATTAGAATTACAGACTATTTTTCTTTAGTAAGTTTATATGTACTCTCAAACCTTTTTAAGATACACCCTGTTACTTGTTTTTTATCATCCACAATAAATTCCAGACTTCTGCCCGTATTGTCGGGGTAATAGAAAAGATTACCTGTTACAAATTGTAATTCTAATGTTCCGTTAGGACCTTTTGGATCTTTTTCTATGACCCTTGACAATTTACTACCGTCATTAATTATTGCCATACTGCTAAGAATAGTATCGTTTTTAGCAGGAAGGTAACGCCCATTATATTCTTTTAAAGGCAGAGCTGGTTCTTTTGATAGCGTGGCTTTTTTTAAATTGATCGTTCCAAAAAGCAACATGTTTATCGCAGTCTTATCTTTTGTATCAAATACTAACGACTCTCCATCATCCGGATTAATGAATTTTCCGTTGCCCATTGGGATCAGTTTATAATGATAGCCATTATCTTCACCTGTCAATGTTTCTTTCTCAACTTTAATGGTGATCTTTCTCATCAAATTAGGCTGGTCAGTTGAAAGGTAAACACCTTCTAAAAGTTTTAATTCTTCAAGTGAAATTTTTACTGGTTTTATCACTTCATCGATATTAACGCCTAACTCTTTCAATCTGTTCAGGCCATTTTGACTGCCCGGATTTAATTGTACAGATCTCTTAAAATTCTCTTTTGCATTTGTTTTGTCGCCTGCAAGTAAAAGTGCCTCTGCATAACTATCATAAGCGTTATAATTATCTTTAAATAGTTCAATATCTAATTTAAGAAGTGCTACTGCTTCTTTTGTTTTACCATTATCTAGCAGCTGGTACCCCGCATAACTCATTTCACGTTCTGAGTTGGTATAATTGCTGGAATCTTTTGCTTTTTGATAGTATGAAAGTGCTGCAGGAATACCGTTTTTAACCATCACATTCGCCAATGTAAATGGCAATGATCTGTTCTGAACATTCTTTCCTTTCGCTAAGTCTATCTTATTTAAATCTATTTTCGCTATGTAGTCCACCTTATTTAAATTTATCTTTCCAAAAAGTAATAATTTTATGGCAGTCTTGTCTTTGCTGTTAAACTCTAACGTAGCTTTGTCATCCGGGTTAATGAATTTTTCGCCACCAACGGGAATAATTCTGTATGTATAGCCATTATCGTTTCCAAATAAAGTTCCCAGTAACTCTGTAAAAATAATTCTCCTTACAGCCCCACCGGGTTGGTTGGTAGATTCATATTCGCCCTGCAGTAGTCTTAAATACTCTACCGGCACATTTACTTTTTTAATAGAGGAATCATTAACCACCAGTAATTTTGATTCGATGGTCTTTACTGAAATATTTGTATTAAAAGCGAAAGCGCTAAGTAAAAATATAAGTATTGGGAAGGCAACTACTAATTTTAGCGCGGCTATTTTTGCTGATCTTTTTTTCATCATCATTTCAATTCTTTTTTTAATGGAAAAATTATAACTGTTTGCAATTTCAAAATTATTTTCGCTGAGGGCCTGGTTCAGCAGTGAGTATTGGTATCCCGACATTTCTATTCCTGAATTTAAAGTTCCTTCGTCTGCCAAATACTCATGTGTAATTCTTATGGCGCGTTTATTTAACCATGCAAAAGGATTAAACCATTGCAAAACCAATAACAATTCAAAAAAGATAATATCTATTGAATGTTTTTGTTGAATGTGTACTTTTTCGTGAGAGATTATTTTGCTAAGCTCTGCTTCGGGATAATCTTTATTACTAATGAACATAAAATTTAAAAAAGAAAAAGGGGAGATGTTCTTTTCAATTCTAATTACCTTCATTCCGAAAAGTTCTTGAGGTTTGTTTTTTAAAACGTAACCAAAGATCCAAATACAATTAGCGAGAAAGCGAAGTAAGAAAAGCCCAACACCGATAAAATAGATAGTTAAAATTATTCTTAACCAACTTGTTTTTTTTGCAGGAATAGTTATTTCGTTTGAATTTACTTGACCAAATTGCTTCTGGCCTGAATAATTATTACCCGAATTCTTGGCTATCGTAAATCCGCTACCCGTTTTATTTATGTAGTCCACGGGATGGTTCATAACATTTCTTATAGGTCTGTTTCCAACTATGCTTTGCTCGTATTGGTCAATTGGCAATAATAGCTTATTTACAAATGAGTCTTGTTCAACATTAATATTCAATAAAGGAGTAAGCAGTGATATGATCACCGAGGCAATTAAGTAAATTCTGTTTAATTTAAAGAATGTTTCGTTCTTTAAGAAAACCCAGTATGCTGTATAAAACAAAGCAAGACTGATCGCTATCTCTATCGAGTAAATAATAAAATTATTCATGTTTTTTTTGTTTTTTAATTTCCTGCATTAACTTAATAGCTTCGTCAAGTTCATTAATATTCATATCATTCTCTTTCGAAAAAAATGAAACCATTTGCTGAAGCGAATTATCAAAGTAATTATTGATAACACGTTTCATAAATAATTTAGTGTATTCGCTTTTTTCAACAGTTGGATAATACTGATGTGAGCCACCATAACTTTTATGGTTAACGAATTTTTTTCGCTCCAATGTTCTAATAATTGTTGAAACAGTATTGTATGCAGGTTTAGGTTTTGGTATCTCGTCAATAATATCTTTGACAAAAGCTTTTTCCTTTTCCCACAAAATTTGCATGATCTGTTCTTCTGCTTTGGTTAATTCGTTCATGATCTTTAATTATTTTAATCAAAGGTAAACGATTAAATTAGTCCATGCAACTATATTTATAGTTTAATAACTATAAATATAGTTTTATTAGTTTAAATTGTTGAAAATCAAATAGTTTAATTTTTAATAGAGATTGACTTTGGCGTTGATATTTTTCAAAATGGAAAGTATTTCAAAAAAAATCAAAATAAAAAAGCAGAGAATTTTTCTCTGCTTTTTTATTTATTTGCTGGAGGAAGATTAGAATTTTTTGTACTCCCAGCCAAAACAAATTTTATCCAACTCTTTAAAGATCCAAGTGCGTTAGCTAAAATTTCAGGTCGGCTGGCTAACTGCTAAATGAGGTGTAAGTTATTTATTCAGAACAAAGGCTGAAAATTTTAAGACGCTATTTTTTACTATTCTTCAACTTTTTTTTACTGGCTTTTGCAATTGCGTTAAATTCTAAGCAAAGGTTTATCCAATAGTCAAATTGTTTTTTTGTTTTCATTCCTTCTTTACTTACAAAAACATAGCCCTTCATAGGCTTTCCAGTAAATATCATTTCTCGGCAGCCGGGTTTTTCAAGCGTTTTTTCATAAATATCGTGATCAATTCTACACATCATTTCATCCTTCACAACACCAATGCACATTTTGCCATTTACCATATAGCAACTTCCACCAAACATATATTTTTCCTCCACTTCAGCTATGTGTTCAAGTGATTCCCTTATTCTGTCGTTTAATTTTTCGTCAAAGGCCATCGTAAATTATTTTTCAGCGATAGATTTTATGTTAGAAAGAATTTGACCTTGCATTTTACCCATCATTTTTTTCATCATTAAAACATTCATTATTTTTGCCATTAATGTTGCTGGTTCATAATAAGACTCGTTCACTAATTTTGTTTTATTATCCTTAAGTTTTTCAAGATAGAAACAAAAGCGTGGGTCTTTAAGCATTTTGCTCATTCCCATTGTGTCGCTTTCTATTGCCCAAACGGTTTTCTGTTCAGGAACGAGTTCGATGAGTTTTTCAGTCATTGTTCCTTTTCTTCCTTTATTATCCATTTCACAGGTTCTTGTTTCACCCTGTTTGTCCATTCGCCCTGTAGCTTTAATAACTCCGGGATTTATTTTATGAAGAATGTTTATGTCGGTAATGATTGCCCAAACACTGCTCACAGGAGCATTTATAATTGCTTCGTTTCTTGCTTGTAATCTGCTCATGCTTTTATTTCATTGAATGAAGTGCTACTTTGTTTCCTTCTGTATCAGCTATGTGAGCCATAAATCCATTTCCGCCAATTGAAGTTTTTGGTAATAATATTTTACCACCAGCCTTTTCAACTTTTGCCAGGGCAACGCTTAGATCATCGCCGCCATTTAAATAAATTAATGAGCCTTTGTCTGAAGGTTCATAACCCGGCCCTTCAACTATTCCACCTCCAATACCATTTTGCATATCTGCTGGCAACATACCGTATTTAAATTCAGGATGTGGCATCACTTGAATTTCACCATTCATAATTTGTTCATAGAACTTTTTAGCCCTGTCGAAATTTTTAACTGGTATTTCAAACCAATTGATTGCATTTTTCATTTTCTTGTTTTTTGTCAGTTAGAGTCTGACAAAAATAGTGTCTATATTAATAAACGATGGTGTGTAAAATAGACAATGATAGGGGTTGATATGGACAGCCTGTTTTATTACCTTTGTCCAAAATATACACATGAAACATCTTACCATATTGGTTCCCGATGGCCACCCAAACCCTATAACTATTATAAGTACATTTATGGCATTTACGCAGGCTGAAAAGAATCATGTAATGAAATGGAATAAGCCCGTATTTGAAACAATTGTTATTGCAGGAATTACAAAGAAGGTTAATGTTTACAATGGATTATTTTCAGTTACTCCTATCGAAGATATTTCTAGAATAAAAAAAACAGATTTTGTAATTATACCTGCATTTTTGCCACAAACGAGTCCGGAACAGAACATCAAGCTGAACAAAAAAACAATTGAGTGGATCGTATCACAATATAAAAATGGCGCAGAAGTAGCGAGCCTTTGCACAGGCGCTTATGTTCTTGCAGCAAGCGGTTTGGTTGATAATAAAAAATGCTCTATACATTGGAATGATGCTGAAAAATTTAGAAGCATGTTTCCTCAAGTTAATTTAGTTGCGGATCAGGTAATAACACATGAACATGGCTTATACACCTGTGGCGGTGCATTTTCGTTTATGAATTTGATACTCCATTTGTTGGAAAAGTATTATGGAAGAGAGATGGCAATTTTATGCGCTAAGCTATTTCAAGTTGACATAGATAGGAGTAGCCAGTCGCCTTATATTGTTTTTAACGGACAAAAATCACATGATGACGATGTTGTTCTTAAAGCCCAGGAGTTTATTGAGAAAAATTCAAATGATAAACTATCTATTGAAAAACTTGCGAAGAAACTTGCTGTAAGCAGAAGAAGTTTGGATAGACGTTTTACTAAAGCTACTGGAAATACACCCATCGAGTACATGCAACGGGTAAAAATAGAACTTGCAAAAAAGCAGCTTGAGACGTCCAGAAAAACTATTCAGGAAGTGATGTATCAAGCCGGGTATTCTGATTTGAAAGCATTTCGCGATGTATTCAAAAAGGTTACTGGACTTTCACCTTTAGAATACAAAGCAAAATATCACAAAGAAGCTGTGGCTTTACCTCGCTAGCTTTTTTCCGCGTAAGACTTAAGTCCATCAAAGAACTTTTTTATTCCATTATCAAATTGTTTTCTAATCATCATCGTGTCCATCAATTTTCCAAGGATTCCGAATTTCACTTCGTACTCCATAGCTTGTTGCACTTTCACATTGTTACCGTCAACCTTAAAGGAATAGGTATGTTTTAATCCTTTTATAGGAAAGGTACAATTCGTTAATTGACACGAAAGCCTTTTCATCGGTTCAAAATCGGCAATTTTTTCGTCAAACCCGTTCGCGCGGATCTATAATCCGTGCTTTTTCTAAAACCAACTTATTCTTCTTTTAATTTTGTAGAATTTAAACAAAAACGTAGCTTTGTCTTCCATAAAATGCCTTTGTGGCGGAATTGGTAGACGCGCTGGTCTCAAACACCAGTAACTTCACTGTTGTGTCGGTTCGAGTCCGACCGGAGGTACGATAGCTGAAAGGGAGCAATTTTGCTCCCTTTTGCTTTTTATCAACGATACAAGAATATTAAAACAGTTAACATGCAGGAACAGAAAACATGGAACATGCTTATAAAACATTTAAGCCAAGAAGATTCAAATGCAGAGAAAGAACTATTCTCAAAATGGATAGAAAAGGATGAAAAGAACAAAGTGCTTTTTGATAAAGTAAAAGCTTTGTGGAATGATGAAAATAATAGTGGTGGATCCTTAAATCCCACAGCAGCACCAACTTTTTTTGGGCGTTTCACCAAAGAGAAAATGAAAGGCTTTCTATTTAATCAGACCATTGGTAATCTTGTAGGTTTTGTAATTGGAATGTGGGTGACGACTATGTTTTCCCATCATGTTTTAGAAAGAAGAGGACTTAAAAATCTTTTTGGATTAACAGGGCGTAAAAAAGTGGCTGTTAATGAAATTCCGGAATGGCTACAAAGTGGAATAGCCATTTTGGTTGGATTTATTACACTTGAATTAATTAACCATTTTTTTCAAACTAAAAAGCACTTGATAGTATGGGACTATATTAAAAGATCATTCATAGGAATGAAGGGTGGTAATAAAAATAGTTAGAATTGGGTCTCGCATTTGTCCCTTTAAATAAAAACTGTATTTTAGAGCATGAGAAACTTTTATATATTCTCGATCCTACTGGTATTATCCTTACAGGTATGTCTTGCTCAAAATGCAAAGATCGACTCTCTCAGAACGGTTGCTGCCAATCAAAAAGCCGACACCAACAAAGTAAAAACATGGAATAGTTTAAGTGCTAAATTCAAATCTGCATCCCTTTTTGACAGCGCAATTGTTTATTCTGAGAAGGCCATTTTGCTCGGACATCAACTCGGTTTTAAAATGGGTGAAGCAGAGGCTATGACGCTTAAAGGACAAGCGATTGCTTTTGCAGGCGATTTTAAGAAAGCATTGGCTATTCATTTCGAATCTCTTAAAATTCGTCAGGTGATAGGCGATAGCATCGGACTGGCACAGGGTTACAACAGTATTGGTGGTTGTTATTATGATCAGGGAAACCTGAGTGAGGGCATGAATTATTATTTAAAAGCCATGCGGATCTACGAAGGAGTAAAAGATGAAGCAAAGGTGGCCATTATTCTCAATAACGTAGGGCGGATCTATGAAGATATGAAGCAATATGACAAATCTCTTGAATGTCATTTTAAAGCTTTGGAAAAACGGAAAAAGATCGGAGATAAGTATAGAATAGGAGCGAGCTTAACAAATATAGGCAACGTGTATTTTTATAAAGAAGATTATAAAACCAGTCTCGAATATCATTTAGCTGCATTAAACATTCGTGAAGAATCGCAGGACAAACGGGGCTTGGCAATTAGTAATCTTAACGTCGGAAATATTTTTTCAGTACTAAAAGATTACCCAAAAGCAATTGGTCACCTGGAAAAAGCTTTAAAAATAGCCGAAGAGATTAAAGCAAAAGATCAAATTGCCGCAGCTACAAATGGGCTCGGTGAAACTTATCGTAAACTTAAAAATTATCCTAAGGCAATAAAATATAGCGAACTCAGTTTCAAATTCGCAGAAGAATCTGGTTCTAAAAAAGACATGAAATGGGCTCTTTTAAATCTTTCTGATACGTATAATGAAGCTGGCGATCCGGCCAAAGCCCTTCTTTACTATAAGCAAGCTGTTGTAATGAAAGACAGTATTCTTAATGAAGAAAGTACGAAGCAAATTAATGAATTGCAGACGTTATACGAAACTGAAAAAAAGGAATCACAAATTAAACTTCTGTCGAAAGACAAAACGATAAACGAAAAAGAACTTGAACGACAAAAAGTGTTTAGAAATGCTATTCTTGCCGGCGCTATTCTTTTTCTTTTGCTTTTAATTGTGATATTTAAAAGGTATCGCGAAAAACAAAAGGCTAATTTAATACTTGATGAAAAAAATAAAACCATTGAGATGCAAAAACGTGCAGTTGAGGAAAAGCAGAAAGAAATATTAGACAGCATCAAATACGCTAAACGAATACAAACAGCATTACTTCCAACCGAGAAATATATTGCCCGAAAACTAGGGCCCGGTAAGGAAGATCAATGAAGTGAAGGTAGATGATCTGATCAATATCTTCTTCCACAAATTCTTTCCCACAGATCTTCAAAATTCTTTTTAAAATCTACATTTTTATCGTTGGCATCTTCCATGCCCATTATTTCTTTTCCGTTTTTTTGATACAGTTTGTAATGAAAAACAAATGTTTTTTTTAATTCATTTTCCATCATGTTAGTTCTGCCAAATTTTACGGCATACATGTTAAGTGTGTCGCCATTGGTCTGCGCAATTGTGTAAGGGTCGCTAAACCATTTAAGAACTGCAACATCTTTTGTGCTTTTGCAGTGCTGCATTAACTGTTGATTGCGTGGATAACTGTGCCATGTTATTGGATTTTGTTTATGCAATAAACTAAACTCTCCTATAAAAATAGCGCTGTCGTTACTGCCAACCGAATACCACAACACATTATTAAGCATGGTTGGATTGGTCATATATTCTGTTACAGGGATATTATTTTTTTTGATCGATGCATCAACAATACGCTCGGCCTGCGCTTTATTAATAAAGGTTAGTCCCAGATAAACAAAGCAATAAATTAACGAGGCTTTTGCAAGGTTGTTCCTTCGCACGGCATTTTTTCGGTAAAAAACGGCTGTTAAAACCAGTATAAACATAGGTATGGTAAATAACAGGTCAACAATGGCAAGATTGTTTAACGAATAGTTTTCGTTGGTAAAAGGCAGTAATAACTGGGTGCCAAAGTTAGTACACCAGTCAAGCAGCGAATGTCCCCATAAACATGTCAACATAAAGGATAACATTAATGTAAACGAAACTTTATCTTTAAACAGCTTAACCATTAACCAGGCTATGGGTATAGCGTAAAGTGCCTCAATAAATAAAGAGTGTGTATGAGCTCTATGCTCGCACATATAGGCGCGCGGATCGGTGAGCCCGGTATAGAAAAGATCAAAATCGGGTACGCTTTTAGCGATCGCGCCTAGTAGCATACCCCAGCGCCCTATTTTTTTTCCAAGAAAGGTTTCGCCAATTGCAGCGCCAATAACAATGTGTGATAACGAATCCATTTGATCTATTAATAAAGGTCAAATATGCAAAAATCCCCTTAACAATAGAGGCAAATGGCTTAAAAAGCGATCAAAGGCCTCTCTAATAGGATCAGAAAAACAGCTATTTTATTGCCCAAATCCATAAAATTACCTATATTTGCCCTCCGTAAAAAAATGGAATCACAGGTAAAAATATTCTCAGGTATTGCAACAGAGGTCTTGGCCGCAAAAATAGCCAATTCTTATGGGCAAGCCCTTGGTAAAGTAGAGCACTACCGCTTTAGCGATGGCGAATTACAGGCTTCTTACGAAGAAAGTATTCGTGGGCAAAGCGTTTTTGTAATACAAAGCACTATGCCACCTGCTGATAATTTAATGGAAATGTTATTGCTTATTGACGCTGCAAAACGCGCCAGTGCAAGACACATTGTGGCTGTTATTCCTTATTTTGGATATGCCCGCCAGGACCGTAAAGATAAACCCCGCGTGGCTATTGGCGCTAAATTAGTAGCCGATATGCTTGCTGTTGCAGGCGCTACAAGGGTTATGACGATGGACCTTCACGCAGACCAGATCCAGGGATTTTTTAACGTACCGGTAGATCACCTGTATGCGTCTACTATTTTCCTTCCTTACATAAAATCTTTAAACCTTGATAACCTTACCATTGCAGCACCTGATATGGGTGGTAGTAAGCGTGCTAATGGTTATGCCAAATTCTTAAAGGCTGAAATGGTAATTTGCTACAAACAACGTTCTAAAGCGAATGTGGTAGATAGCATGACCGCCATTGGTGAAATTGAAGGCAGAAATATTGTGTTGGTGGATGACCTGGTTGATACCGGCGGAACGCTGTGTAAAGCGGCTGATATGATGATGGAACGTGGCGCTTTAAGCGTTAGAGCTATTTGTACACATCCGGTTCTTTCGGGTAAAGCATATGAAAATATTGCCAACTCAAAATTAACAGAATTAATAGTAACAGATACTATTCCTTTAAAACAGGAAAGTGCTAAAATTAAAGTAATAAGTGTTGCCGATCTTTTCGCAAAAGTGATCAATAGTGTTCACAATTACGAATCGATAAGTGGAAATTTTATAATGTAATTACCCGTAAATAAAAAAACGAGAGAAGAGATCTTGAAACGGGCAGGATCTTAACTCTAAAACTAAAAAAACAAAAAAATGAAAACAGTATCTTTGAGCGGTTCGCTTCGTGCGAACGTAGGGAAGGTGGATGCTACGGCTGTAAGAGCTAAGGGCCATGTTCCATGTGTAATTTATGGTGGAGGTGAGCAAATTCACTTTAGCGCTGACATTCGCGATTTTAAAAACATTATTTTTACACCAGAAACAAATTTGGTAGAAGTGAACATTGATGGTAAAAAATACAATACCATTTTACAAGAAGCGCAATACCATAAAATTAACGACAGGTTAATTCACGCAGATTTTTTATTGGTTACAAACGATAAACCGGTTTCGGTTAGTTTGCCTGTAAAAGCTGTTGGTCAGGCCGAAGGTGTTAAAGCCGGCGGACGTATGGTCTTAAAACTTCGTAAATTAAGAGTAAGAGGTTTAATTGCAAAATTACCTGAAAGCATTAATCTTAACGTAGATAAATTGTCAATAGGTAAATCAATTTCGGTTGGTGATATCAATATTGATGGTATAACAGTGTTACACCCAAAAAACATCTCGGTTATCAGTGTTGAAACTACACGTGCCGTTGTTGCTGAAGAGCCCGCAAAAGTAGCTACAACTGCTGCTGCTACAACTGCAACTCCTGCGGCGGCTGCAAAAACAGCAGCACCAGCTAAAAAAGATAAAAAATAATCGAAGCCTCTAATTTTAAAAGCCCTTTCGTTATTACGAAAGGGCTTTTTTGTTTAATAACCCGGTTAAAAACATTTTTTCAGGCGCCGGTAACTTTTAGCTTTATAACCGTTATTTGTAAGAGATAATTAATCTGTTGTAATGAAAAAGATCGTTTTTAGTATTCTACTTTTTTTATTTGTTTTTTCTTTTAACGAAGTCTTTTCACAAGATATGTTCAAAGAAAAAAGAGAACGTAAGCGCATTTGGCGAAAACACCGCACCTCGAAAGACGCCTACAATCCTTATCTCAAGAAAAAAGGCAAAGATAAACCCAGCGCTAAAGTTAGAAGTGGAAACAAAAGAGAAGAGCGACGCCAGAAACGAGAATTTAAAAAACAGTTGAAACGAAATAAGAAAAGACTGAATACGGGATCTTAATTCTTCTTTTTCTTTTTATTGCTGAATTTTCCTTTACGCCATGCATCAATGAATTGCGCCCATGCAACAGGATTAAGAAGGGTCATACTTGGCGCCTGGCCCGTAGTATATACTTTAGTATAATAAGCCTGCATTACGTATTTATAATTTTCAGAAGCGCTTGCGGTTTGGTTTCTTTCCAAATAGGTTAAAGCTTCTTTTTGCAGATTTTTATCAGCTCTATCCATATCCGAATCGCTTAGATCCAAAGCCAAAAATGCGCGTTTAAAATCTTCTTTACTTGGCCAAGGGTAAATGTCTACAACGTCTAATAGAAAAGTATCCTTCGTTAAGATCTGTATCGCGTAATAATATTTTTGTGTAATGGTATCTGCTATTTTGTAACTTCTCAGTTTATGGCTAACAGAGTGAAACTCTAATTCATCCCCTGCATTTACAATAAGGCTAAAAAAGCCCTGAAAATTACAAATGGTGCCACGGTTAGTGCCTTTTATTAAAATAGAAACAAAGGGAATTGGTGTAAGGCTATCCTGATCTAGTACTACACCAGAGAATTGGATCAATGCCGGATTTTGGGGTTTAGCAGTTACTGTTTGGGCTTTTAATGAGTTAAAAGTTACCAAAACCGCCAATATTAAGCCTGCAATAGTTTTCATTGCCATAAATTTACCTATTCTTTTTGGTTTTGTGTAAGTGGTTTAACAAATTTTACATTTGGCTGGGTTTAAATTATTTTTTGGCTTAACTTTGTTATATCATGTTCAGGCTAATTTTAAATATAAGCTTTGCTCTTCTTTTTTTACAAAATGCTTTTTGTCAGGTTAGAACTGTTAAACCCGTTAAAACTCATTCAAAGCAAACCAATTTTGGAGTTGGCGGTGGCGTTACAAAAAGCTTTTTATTTCTATCTCGAAACGTTAAGGACAATAATGACGCGTTGGGTTTTCATGGCTCGCTTATTTATGGTGGCGAAAAAATTTTCAGAGCAAATTTGGAATATACCTATTACAGAAAAATAAATATTGAACCAACCTGGTACGATATTAAAGCTTATACCATTGAAATGAACATGCAAGCCGTTGCGCGTTTTCAAAAAACAAAAACTTATTTTTATCCTATTTTTGGCCTAAGCTATAATTCATTCAAAGGTTATTTTACCGGACTTGATGATTTTTTAAACCTGAGTAAAAAATACAGGAAAAACGAAACAGCCGTTACAAAATGGGTTGGTTTTAATGTAGGTTCGGGTTTTGAGCAGTATTTTAAACAGTTCAGCATTTATGGCGAATACAAAATGCGCATAGGTAATTCAGGAGAAAGGAAATTGAATATTATGGATGTTTGTTTTACGGCAGGCGCAAGGTATTATATCAGGGTACCATCTATTTATAAGTTATTTAGTGGAACAAAGAGTAGATACTTATTAGAATCCAAAGAGCCGGAGGATTAAAAAATAAACATGAGTACTATTCAAAATTATCTTTTAAACTTTAACCAGTTTTTTAGCCATTACCTGCCATTAAAAAACTCTGTATTAATTCTTGCGATCACGTTATTGATAATTTTATTTTCTCCACTTTTATTTCGTCGCTTCAAGATTCCGGGCATTATTGGTTTGATCTTAGCCGGTGTTTTTATTGGCCCTCATTCGTTTCATATCATTGAATCAACCAACAGTTTTGAATTGCTTTCAAAAACAGGTTTGCTTTACATTATGTTCCTTGCCGGTCTTGAAATTGATATGCAGGAATTTCGTCAAAACAGAAGTAAGAGTATTGTTTTTGGTGCCTTAACTTTTTTTATTCCAATTACCATTGGTTATTTTGTTTGCATTTATGTTTTTCATTTTTCATTATGGTCGTCTGTGCTATTGGCAAGTATGTTTAGTACACATACTTTATTGAGTTACCCAATTGTAAGCAACATGGGTATAGTAAAGAACCGCGCTGTGCAAATTGCTTTTGGAGGAACAATTATTACCGACTCTGCCGTGCTTATACTTTTAGGTATAATAACCAATGTAGTAACGGGCGACATGAATTCTTCCTTTTGGATACGAATAGTTGTTTCTTTAAGCTTGTTATTTTTCTCAACACTTTATTTATTACCAAAGATCAGTCGATGGTTCTTTAGAAATATTGAAGCGCAGGCAAGTTCACACTATATCTATGTATTGGCCGTTGTTTTTATTTCTGGTTTCTTAAGCGAGCTGGCGGGTGTTGAGCCTATTATTGGTGCCTTTTTAGCGGGCTTAGGATTAAATAAGGTTATTCCACACAACAGTATTTTAATGAACAGGATCGTGTTTATTGGTAATACGTTATTTATTCCTTTCTTTTTAATTAGCGCGGGTATGCTTGTTGACCTTAGATTGTTTTTTAAGGGAACTGAAGCATTGATATTTGCCGGCGTATTGTGTTTAGTAGGGTTACTTACAAAGTATTTTGCGGCATGGCTAACCGGTTTTATTTATAAATTTAGTAAACCCGAAAGAAATATTCTATTTGGATTAAGTGTTTCGCATGCCGCAGCAACTTTAGCAATTATTAAAGTAGGTTTTGATATTGGTTTGTTCGATCAGAATATAATTAATGCTACCATTATTTTAATTTTAATTTCGTGCCTTGTAAGTTCATTTGTAAGTGAGAAGGCAGCCAGAAAAATAGCCATATTAGAAAAGGATGTAACCAGAAAATCGGGTGATAAGATCGAGCGTATTTTAATTCCGGTTAGTAACCCCGAGAACATACAACGGTTAATTGATTTTGCACTTTTAATCAAGGATCAAAAATCTACCGAGGCCATCTATCCTTTATCGATCGTAGAAGATGATGCAGACGCAGATGAAAAATTAAATATTGTAAGAAAAGTAATTGAAGGGGCTGTAGAACAAATATCAAGCAGCGACAAAAAAGTTGAGGTATTAAAAAAAGTAGACTTAAGTATTGTTGATGGAATTATTAGAACTTCAAAAGCCTACAACATAACAGATATTTTAATTAGTTACAGGGCGCAACAAGGTGCTTCTAATTTAATATTTGGTAATATCTCCGAAAATTTATTGGCAAAATCAAAACAGGCTATCATCATTTCTAAAATATTGCAGCCTTTAAATACATTTAAACGCATTGTGGTTGTTTTAACACCAAATGCTGAATTGGAGAATGGCTTTTTAAGAGTGGTTGGAAAATTAAATAGTTTGTTGAAACAGATCGGCAACGAGTCGCACATATACGGATTTGAAAGTACCTTGAATTATTTCTCTTCAGAAATAGGCGATAGAAAAAAGGTATTCTATAAATATAATGTTATTGTGAATTTTGAAGATTTTGATCATCATAGTAATCCCAAAGAAGACGACCTTTTTCTTTTGGTAAGCGCCAGAAAACAAACGGTGAGTTACGATTTTCACGTGGATGATATGGCAAAAAAATTGAATAAGAACCATGAATTTACCAGCTTTGCAGTTTTCTATCCGGAAATATCAAAAACCTTGCAGGATGGGCGAATAAGCGATATAACCAGTTCATCACTTGATCATAAGATCGAACAGGTAAAACAATTTACAGAAAAAATTACCGGGATCTTTAAAAAAGAAGAAGACAACGAAACATAGTCGGATTTTTGTTGTTTAATTATTAAATTTGCACCCGGTTTGAACTTTGATTACACATATATTACGTTGTTTGGTTACATTATTTTTGAACCAATGACGATCGTAACTAATCTGCTGATCTTCATCTTTAGTATTTTTTGTTTTATTAAACTTTCCAAATACGAGCACTCTTATCCCCGATCGTGGGGTTGGTTTGTATTGCTTGTAGGTATTAGTAGTTGTTTTGGTTCTACAGCTCACGCTGTACACTATCAATTAGGAAAAACTTTCTTTGATGTTGTTTTTTATATCATGAATGCGTTCAGTTTGATCTCTATTTACTTTTGTTTTAAATCGCCATATCTATATTACACACAATTTAAAGCCAACCCTCACAAGAAAATAATTTATTTTGTAATAGCGTGGATAGCTTTTTTGCTGATCTTTACCTTGTTTAGAAATAACTTCTTAATTGTTAAGGTGCATGCCGGTATCGTTCTTTTGTATTCTTTTGGTGTTCATCTTGTGGTTTATAGCAGAACAAAAGAAAAGGGTAGTGGATTAGTTGTTCTTGGTATTGGCATTTCATTTCTCTCAATAATTGTTCATTCTTTGAAATTCTCAATTCATGAGTGGTTCAATTATAAAGATCTTGCACACGTTATCATTTTGTGTTCACTTTTTGTAATTTATACTGGTGTAACAACAAACGCTAAAAAGCAGGAATTAAATAAGCAATGAGCTTTTTTTAATTAGAAGCAGAGGTCTTTTCGTCTTTTGGTTTTTCTTTTTTCTTTACTTTTTCAAGATAACGTTTAAAGAGCTGATTAAAGGTCTCAAAATCCTCTCTATAAAAGAAGCCAACACCTTGTGTGTATGGTCCGCCTGATGTAGCTATTTGTGTATTATCATTGCTTCGGTTAAAGCCTTTTACTCTATAACGTCCGTCTTCAGAGAGTTTATATTCCACGTTCACATCTCCAATTAAACCATTACCCTGCGAACGTGATTGATTGTTCACTCCAAAATTTCCATCAACCGTAACTTTATTATTTAAGAATTGTTTACTTAATGCAAGATCAACTTCCTGACTATTTTGGTTGCCCGCGCGATAGTTTACACCAACCTGCAGGTCTTTTATACCTGTTAAATTTCCAAAATAAGTATTTAAGAACTCGCTCATACGGTTACTTAATAATTCGCTGCCAGTGGAAGCCGCCGCACCACCAGCTGTTACACCACCGCCATTGCTATTATATATTTGAGGCGTAACAAAACTTCTAAACAATAAAAAAGAGAATACCTGCCGGTTCAATTCAGCTTCGTCACTTAAAACATTTTTGATCCGCGATTTTGCTGTTGCATCTAAACTTGGAAAATCGATGGCAAAATTAATATTTGGTGTAAATAATTTATTTGTGATCAGTAATTTACAATTTACCGGGAATCTGCCTTTGTAATTTGCGGTTGTATCATTCAGTAAGGGCGCAACCGAGGCTCGTTGTTTGTAGCTGGTTGTTATGTCTATATCCGCGTTCAAAGGATCGCCACTCCAGGAAATGGTGCTACCTGCATCGATCTCAAATTTTTTATTGATCACATTCTCGAGTGTAAATAAATAGTCACCCCCGGTAATAATATAATCGCCTATCATTTCAAATTTGCCAAGTGTACTAATATTTAATGCAAGATCGCCTTCGCCCTGCACGTGCAAGGCATCACCATTCGCATTATCTAATATTATATTCACCATCAGATCAGATGTTGTTTTAATTTTCATATCAAGACTAAAACCGGTAAATGTATTCGCTGCCTTTTTAGTAATAGTATCCTTTTTTACAAAATGAATAAAATCAGATTCTGCCACATCTGCCGGACCATCTAACGGAAGAACGAATTTTGAATTTTTATTTGTTGCAGCAGTAACTTCCATGTGAAGGTTGTTTAAGAAGCCATAAATACCCATATTTCCGGTTGCATATACTTTACCATAAAAAGTATTGTTTTGAGTAACGTTAGTGTTTAGAACGAGCATGTTCTTGTAACTAACATCGTAATCCAATTGTATTCTTGTAAAATTAGAGTGGAAGATATTTCCGTTTACCGTTCCCTGTGGTACGGATTTTACTCTTTTCTCTTTTAACGACGCATCGGCCAGTGTTTTTTCGCTCATTAATAATTCACTAAAACGTATTTGATCCGGCATGATCTCAAGATCGCCAGACATGTAATATGTTACATTAGTATAATCTACTTTTATCTCTGCATTAAATAATTTAAAATTTCCATCAATTTTTAAATTATCGGGTGTACCGTGAATTTTTCCACTACCGGATATTGGCCCATTATTAATAGTTAGAATGCCTTCCAGTAAAGGATTAAGTATTTTTAAATTGGCGGGTGCTGCTTTTATATCCAGATCAATACTTTCCTCTTTTTTATCCATGTAATAATAACCCCTGAAAGCAATGTTCTTCATCTTAGCGCCGTCAAAGGTTGGCAATCCAAGCGAGGTATAACCATCTGTAAAAATCGTCTTTGTTTTTGCATTGTAGTCTGTTTTAACTACCATTTCGCCCAGCGTATTATTATTTACTTTAAGGTTAGCAAAACTAAGGTCACTTCCAAAGGCGAAGTTCTTTGGATCATGAATAGTAACTCTGCCATTCATTACCCCATCCAGTTTTAATTTTATGCTTCGCAAAAGAGGATTAAATTGTTCAAGTACCACACTCGCTGTATTAATAACTAGGCTATCTCCGGCCTTATCAGTAAGGGCGCCTGCAATACCAATATTTTGATCTTTATTCGCGAATAGTAAAGGATTTATTAGAACATTACCGCTGCTATCAATAACAGTGGGGTTGGAGGAGACTAAATTCCATGTACTGCTATCGGATGGTGTAATAAAGAATTTATCAAATGTAAGTGTAGCAAGGTGACCGGCAAAATTAACTTTTCCGGCAAGCCTTCCTGCATTTTTAGGGCTGATCTTATTATCCCATTCTAAATTATATTTTGTATCCAGATCTTTTGAAACCATGTACATAAAATAATTTTTCAAAACCAAACTATCCGTTAAGCGAATATCACTGGCTTTATAAACAAGATTTACCTTGTTGTTTTTTGAATAAGATTCAATAACGTTATTGTTGAACTTAACTTGTCCATAACTGATCGAATCTGATTTCATATTAATATTTAAAATGTTTTTCGAGGCGTCAAAATCACCGCTAATAATAGTATTTGGACTAACGGCTAAACCGTCTAAAAATAATTCTCTAACGATCTTGAATTTTTTAACCGTGAGTTCAAATTTAAATGCGTCGGTGTAAATGGTTTTTGTTTTGATCTTTGGTACAAAGGTTGGGTAATACGAATTAAGCACCTGGTTAAATGCCATGCCAAGATTATTTGCATCAAACCTGCCATCAACCGTTAGATTAAAGTAGTTTGAATTGATGACCATATGTTTATCCGCGGTTCCCTGATCCAGTTTAAGATCAAAGGTACTTATGTTAAATGTTCTTTTATCAGTTGTGTACTTTGTGTCATCAAAATTAATTGTACCTGTAAGGTTATTAAGATTATCACCTTTTAAATTGATAAGGATCTGTGTAGAGATCTTCGCCTCCTGTTTAGTGAAATTTAATTTTTTTAGATCTAAATTGTTAACTGTAGAAATAAAATCCATTTCAGGAACTTTATTTTTAAAATTGATATTGCCATTAAAATCAAGATCTGCGTTAGGGTCTTTACTCACCAGTAATCCGTTAAATACTTTTTCCTTAATATTTCCATTCAATTTTAAATTTTTATAAGCGTAATTGTTATAACTTACATTTAAAACTGTGCCTTCCACATCCGCATCAAGTGATTTTAGCGAAACACCTTTGCCTTTTACTTCGCCATTTAAGGTCAAAGAATTAAAATTTGAGATCCCAAATAGTGTTCCTATATCAAAATTATCTGTTTGTAATTTTCCATGATAAGCAACGTCATCTGCTTTCTTTCCGATCTTAACACTTAATTGTGTAGCAAAGTTACCAAGGCCTGTTTTAAATTTACCGTAGGTTGTAAAGTCGGTAACAAAGCCATCAAATTTTCCTTTATAAGAAATCGTGCCAAGGCGTTGTAGCTCTATTGGTAACTCTAGTTTTTTATTTTCTGAAAAAGGATAATTTGGGATCTTGATAAGGTCTGTGTAATTGGTTGCTAACTGTTCTACATCAAAATGCAAAAAACTAGTGCTAAAATCCGGTAAGCCAGTTATCGTTAAATTACCATCAAAGCGTGTATGCCTGCCATACTTTAATTTAAATGTTTTTAAATTAAGATCGTTCACGTAACCTCTTATCTTTCCCGAAAAATAAACCGTTTGATTTAATCCGTTCAGTTCGCTTGTAAATCGTGCAATATCTTCTGATGCAAGTTGCGTACCCTCTTTAAGTTCAGCATTTATTTTTACTTTATTTATAAAATCCGAATAATCATTCCATTCCGCATAATATAAATTTACATTACCCCTGATATCCGTCTTCGGTGTTTTGATGGTGAGTTTATTTAATAATAACTCACGACTACTGATTTTGGCTTCTGTTGTAAGATTCTTTAATATAAAACCACATTGCTCAGTAGTTCTAAAATCGGTAAGCTTAGCGTAGATCGTGTCCTTATCAAATCTTATTCCCGAGAGTTTACCATTCGTTTTTGTAAAATCAAGATTATTAAAATTCATATTTTGCGTAACGGTTGTGTTCTTTCCCTCATCGCGGTAAACAAAGTGCACATTGTCTAAGTAGATATCGCCGAGTTTAACTTGCCATTCTTTTTTTGGTGTAGTATCGGCCACACCTGAATCGAAATAATCTACTAAGAATTGAAAATTTAAAAGAGAGTCTCCTTTATAAGCAATAAGTTTTGTTGTCGTGTTCATTAAGGTTATCCTTTTAAACGCTATTTTCTGATTTTTGTAATCCAGTTTGCTGATATAAACTAAGAGATCACCGCTAAAAAGAGTGTCGTTTTTTTTATCGCTTATAAAAACCCCTCTTAAATTGGCTTTCGAAAAGAATTCAAGATCAACTTTTTTTATTGTAACAGTGTTACCAAATTCAGAACTTAAGTATGTGCCGGCTTTTTGACCCAACCAGGTTTGAAAGGTAGGTGATTGTACGGCAAAGAAGAGTAGAACCCCTAATAAAAGTACCAGGATAGTAAGGATCCCAAGGGATTTAAAAAATATTCTTATAACTTTGCGCAAATTAAGGCTTTGCTATAAAGATAAGCCAAAAATTGTTTTTAGATAACCAAAAAAATGCAAAATTTAAACATCTATATTTTAGCTATAGAGAGCAGTTGCGACGATACGTCCTGCGCTATTTTGCATAATAATGTTGTGTTAGCAAATATCACAGCAAACCAAAAAATTCATGAGCAATATGGTGGGGTTATTCCCGAATTGGCCAGTCGCGATCATCAAAAGAACATTGTGCCGGTTATAAATGAAGCATTAAAAAAAGCTAAAATAGAACTTAGCCAGTTAAGTGCAGTGGCTGTTACCATTGGTCCCGGACTGATGGGTAGCCTTTTGGTGGGATTATCTTTTGCAAAATCACTTTCAATGGCCTTAAGTATTCCTTTAATTGAGGTAAACCATATGCAAGGTCATATTTTAGCACATTTTATCAATGAGAATGAGGCATATACAGCCCCTGTTTTTCCATTTTTATGCCTAACGGTTAGTGGTGGCCATACACAGTTGGTAAAAGCCAATGATCATTTAACCTTTGAGATTCTGGGTTCAACTATTGATGATGCGGTTGGAGAGGCCTTTGATAAAGCTGCGAAAATACTCGGGTTGCCATATCCCGGCGGACCATTAATTGATAAACTGGCAAAAGAAGGGGATAGCACTAAATTTAAGTTTGCCGTATCTAACGTGCCCGGCTTTGATTATAGTTTTAGTGGCATAAAAACTTCTTTTTTATATTTTATTCAAAATGGTTTACAAAAAGATCCAGATTTCGTAACAGAAAATTTAAATGATATCTGCGCTTCGTATCAGGCACATTTAATAAAAGTACTGTTGAAGAATGCAAAAGCCCTTTTAAAGGAAACGGGTATTAAACAACTCGCCATTGCCGGCGGCGTTTCTGCTAACAGCGAATTGCGTAAACAAATAAAGGAATTAGAAACTGAATTGAAGATAGAGACCTTTATTCCAAAATTTGAGTACTGCACCGATAACGCGGCCATGATAGGGATCGCAGCTTATTATAAATTTTTGAAAAAAGATTTTGGGAACTTAAGTTCTGTTCCGCAAGCCAGAATGAGTTTGTGATTTCTTATTGTTTTTAAACTGCCAGTTTACTATTGGAAGGGCCCGTCTTCCGTTTCTATTCCAGATCCCAAATTGGATACCTCTTAGGTCTTTTGATCGATTTACTAATCCTAACTGAAGCCCTCTTGTGTGATTACTTTCATTAACAGCTCCGATTTGCACACCATTGATCTTATTGTTGCTGGTACTTACAAAAGCAAATTGTATTCCATTACTTATGTGTACAAAGTTGAGAAACCCAATTGCAGATATGCCATTCACTTTATAGATAATATTTCCAATTACTCCAATTGATAAGCCATTTACAACACAATCTGCAACAGTACCGCTTGAAGAAATATTTATTCCGTTTATTTTTTCTGATATTGGATAAAGATATTCCGACGAATCTGTTTCAGTAATTGGACTATAGGGTATTAAAGGGACCAGTATACCAGCTCCGACCAATTCAAGACGTATACCATTTGTCTTCGTATTTTTCAAATTATTTAAAGTGGAGCCAATACCAATAGATATACCATGAATGTTTGCATTCTTCTGATGAAAGCTCCAGCAAGGAAAATAATTTTTTCTTTGCTGTGCTTTACCAGATGTAACTATAAAAAGTATTAATAGAATTTTTAGAATTGATTTCATTATATCAATTTTTGCCGTTAAAACCTACCGAAATACCAAAGCGCGAACCATGTTTACTTGGAATGGCAAATATGTTAACAGGAATATTTAATTTTCCTGATTTAAATGTGCGGCCCACAGCAAATACAAAGCCAGTGTTAAGTGTATAATCACCGCGGCTATCCAAACGCTGTTTAATTTCGTAAGGATTGGCAACCGTTGCGTTATTGGGGTCTTTGGTCCAGGTACTTTCTAACTGCCATTTATTATCCTGATCGTAATAACCATTTGATGTTGTTACAAAATTTATGGTTGGCCCGAGTGCAAATTCCCAACCACTTACATTACTACGTAAACCGTGTAAAATTGTAAAGCTCGGAATAAAATAACCTTGGTCAACACCCGTTATCATTGGAATAAATTCAAATAACGCTTGTAATTTACCTTCGTTCAAATATTGTTTTTCAAATTGATAACCAAACTGAAACATAACAGGTACAGCGTCAAAACCACCACTCGATTTACCTTCCATTAAACGACTGGATGTTTCGCCGGTATAAAATACACTTCCCAAACGTGGGCCATCCAATCTTAGTCTGTCGTGATGAGGATTATTTACTGCGTTATCAAATTCAAAACGCTCGGTTAATTTTGCAACAGTATTTTTATCGTTAGGGTAGTTGAACATCTCTCTAACAGCAATGTGAATAATGCCCTGGATCTCTTCCGGTAAATTTAAAAACTCCTTTACATACGTTCTTTCTATGCTTTTGCTTTTTACATCAATTAACCTAAGCGTTACAACAATCGTTCTTCCGTAACGCTCTATACTGCCACTAAACATTTTTTCAGAACCAATAGACTCCCCAATTTCTACCAAACAGAGTTTACCAAAACAATTATTTACAAATTGTTTATTTCTTTCGGCCATTAAAACGCTGTTGTATTTATCAACCAACTCAAGCGTATCTTTTTTGTCAAATAAAGAATTTGAATTACCCGTAACACGAATTACTTTATAACGATTCTTTATTTTATTTGAATCGGCATACGAAACCGATGAGAATCTGTTCTTTTCGAGAATGTAATTGATGTCGTATTTGTCTGTTACAGCAAAAGTATCCAGCTTTTCTATTTCGGTGCGTACAAGGCTTCCCATAGAGCTGGTGCTAATGTTCAGCCCCTGAACATCTACATTTAAGATGGTAAGACTTTGTTTTTTGTTAGCTGTTTGCGAAATACTACTTAACGAACATGTCAGCAAGCAAAGTGCTGCAGTTTTTTTTATTAGTTTTTTCATACTATTTTGTTTTTAGTTAGTTGAAACAAAATTATTTTACTTAAGTCTTTTCGTCTAATTGATCTGCGTAAGCTATTAACAGGAAGTTGCGATTATTGCAGGTTTTCGGGATTTACTCAGGTAAAAGCTAAGAATTATTATTTTTTAATAATATTAATTTGTCTTTTGCGATTTTTGCTAATTTTAGTAGCTTTATAGACCGAATTTTTAACAAGTTTTTATACTTAGATCATGGAACAATTAATTGAATGCGTACCCAATTTTAGCGAAGGGGTTGATATGAACATCATTAAACAAATTACTAACGTAATTGAAAGTGTTGATGGTGTAAAATTGTTGAATGTTGATCCGGGAAAGGCAACTAACAGAACAGTGGTAACTTTTGTCGGTAATCCCAAAAGCGTTATAGAGGCAGCTTTTCTTGCAATTAAAAAAGCAGGAGAATTAATTGACATGAGCAAACACAAAGGCGAACATCCGCGTATGGGCGCTACTGATGTTTGTCCCTTAATTCCAATAAGCAATATTACCATGCAGGAAACCGCAAAATATGCACAGCAATTGGCAAAAAGAGTAGGTGAAGAATTAAAACTTCCTGTGTATTTGTATGAAGAAGCACAAGTAGACAAAAAACGCAGTAATCTTTCTGTTATTAGAAATGGAGAATATGAAGGCTTTTTCAAAAAAATAAAATTACCAGAGTGGAAACCTGATTTTGGCCCGGCAGAGTACGACGCTTTGCGCGGTGCTACTGTTATTGGTGCGCGTGATTTTTTAGTGGCTTATAATATTAATTTAAATACAACATCTACCCGTCGCGCTAACTCAATTGCTTTTGATGTGCGTGAGGCAGGCCGTGTTGTGAGAGAAGGTAACTCATTAACGGGGAAAATTGTGTTGAACGCGGATGGAACTCCAAAATCTGTTCCCGGCACTTTAAAATCAGTTAAAGCTATTGGCTGGTACATTGAGGAATATGGCGTTTGCCAGATCTCTATGAACCTTACCAACATTAATATTACCCCTGTGCATATTGCATTTGACGAGGTGTGTAAAAAAGCAACAGAGAGAGGGATGCGTGTTACAGGTTCTGAACTGGTAGGATTAATTCCTTTAAAGTCGTTATTGGATGCAGGAATTTATTTCCTTAAAAAACAACAGCGTTCTATCGGTGTTAGCGAAAGCGAATTGATCAAGATCGCTGTAAAATCAATGGGTCTGGATGAACTGGCACCTTTTAAACCTGAAGAAAGGATCATAGAGTATTTATTGAAAGACCCTGCCGATTCGAAATTAATAAGTATGAATTTGGCGGCTTTTGCAGATGAAACAGCAAGCGAAAGTCCAGCACCCGGTGGTGGTTCTATTTCTGCTTATGTAGGTAGTTTGGGAATTTCGTTAGCAACTATGGTGGCAAACTTAAGCTCACATAAAAAGGGTTGGGACGACAAATGGGAAGAGTTTAGTGTGTGGGCAGAAAAAGGACAAAAAATTAAAAATGAATTATTACGTTTAGTTGATGCTGATACAGCAGCCTTCAATAAAATCATGACAGCTTTTGGTTTACCGAAAAGTACAGATGAAGAAAAGAAAATAAGAACAGATGCTATTCAAAGCGCGACCAAATTTGCAATTGAAGTGCCGTTTAAAGTAATGCAGTTAAGTTACGAGAGCTTAGAAATCATTAAGGCAATGGCAGAAATCGGAAATCCTAATTCTGTTAGTGATGCAGGCGTTGGTGCTTTGTGCGCGCGCAGCTCAGTAATGGGTGCTTTTATGAACGTAAGGATAAATGCAAGTGGTTATAACGACAAAACTTTTGTGAACGATATTTTAGCAAAAGGAAAAGATATAGAACAAAAAACTATTGCTACTGAAGCGGCTATTTTAAAAATTGTTGACGAGAAAATCGGCTTATAGTAGATAAAGGATTAATCCTAAATCATTAATCTTTTATCATTTACAAAACATTATTTGCTTGTTCTTTAATTTTTTCCAGTTCGTCTTTCATAATTACAACCAGTTTTTGCATTTGCGCGTCGTTGGCTTTAGAACCAATGGTATTTATTTCACGTCCAATTTCCTGGCTAATAAAATTTAGCTTTCTTCCCGGAGCCGCTTCCTTACAGGTTTCTATAAAATAATCCAAATGTGTTTTTAAGCGTACCTTTTCTTCGTTGATGTCCAGTTTCTCAACGTAATAAATTAATTCCTGCTCAAAGCGGTTCTCGTCAATTTTTCCTTTTCCTAAAACGTCTTCAATGTTACCACGTATTCTGTCTTTTATTGCATTAATGCGAATAAGATCCAGTGTTTTTATTTCTTCGAGGCAAGTACCAATTTTATTTAAACGTTCTTCAAAATCTTTTTGTAACGAAAGTCCTTCCATATCTCTGAATTTATTCAATTGAACAATGGCTTCGTTTACGCATTGTTTAATTTGTTTCCATTCGTTCTCGTCTGTTTCTTTACGTTCGCTTTTTAAAACATCCGGAAATTTTAAAACCTGGCTTAATGCATCTCCAATAGGCTCATTCAATTCAAGAGCAAGGTTTCTTAGCTGATCATGATAAGCTTTTGCAAGGTCAATATTTATTTCAACAGGTGTTTCGGCCTTTTTCGACTCTATGTAAATACTCAAGTCAATTTTACCGCGTTCTAATTGTTTAGAGATGTCGTTACGTAATTCTAACTCATAATTTCTTAAACCCGAAGATAAACGTAAGCTAATGTCTGCACCTTTACTATTTAGCGAGCGGATCTCAACATTAATTGTTTTGTCCTCTAATTCTAAAGTGGCTTTTCCAAAGCCGGTCATTGATCTGATCATGTTGTAATTTTTTGAGTTTTTTTGTTCACCAGGTACAGCCCGCAAATTATTAAAAATCCTGAGAATATTTTAATAGGAGTTAATTTATCTTCTCCCATTATTATTGCAAATAGGGTAGCTAAAAAGGGTTGCAGATAAATATACATGCTTACAGTATTGGCGCTTAGAGATTGCAGACCGTATATGTTTAGTAAGTAAGCAAAAAATGTTGTGGCAATTATAACAAAACAAGTTGCAAATATGGCATGAGGTGTAAATAAGTGCCAATTGGTATGCATCATATCATTTAAACCAATAGGGATAATGTAAATACTGCCAAATAAGAACATCCAACGCATAACCGTTACCGTGTTATATTTTTGCATAATGGGCTTTACCAAAACTACAAAAATTGCCCAGGATGTGGAGTTAATAAGTGTCATAAGGTCGCCGGTCTTTGTTTCACTGCCAAAACTAAAATTGCCTTTAAATAATAAAAGTATCATGGCGCCAACAATAGCAAGGCTTAAACCGCTTACTTTTAAAATAGTGATACGTTCTTTTAAAATAATTAGCGTAAAAATAAATACGATAATGGGGTTGGATACCATGATGATGGCTGAATTAATAGGATGTGTTAAACTTAAGCCCCAGATAAAGAAAACCTGGTTGATTACTACACCAAACAGGGCCAGCCACAACATTTTTATCATGTCGGCTTTTTCAACCTTTTGTGTTTTTACAAATATAGAAAGGATCCAAAATAGCAAACCCGCGCCAATAATTCGTAAGAACACCAATGCAAGCGGACCAATAAAATTGGGCATTAAGCCCTTTGCAATAGAATAATTGAGCGCATACACAACTTGTGCAGCGAATAAAGCAATATGTCCTTTCAGGGCCTTCGTCAAACTGCCATAAATATACCATTTTTAAGAACTTTATTTTTTAAATAAAGCCTATTTTTGTTGGCGATGTTGAAACACAAAGATCAGTTAGGAAATGTAATTACGCTTAAAAAAAAGCCAGCACGCATTATTTCTATTGTGCCTTCGCAATCTGAATTTTTGTGGGACATCGGTTTGCGCGAAGAACTGGTTGGCATTACAAAATTTTGTGTTCATCCAGATGAAATGTTCAAGACTATTGAAAGGGTTGGAGGAACAAAAAAATTGAATATAAACAAGATCCGCGCGTTAAAACCCGATATTATTATTGGTAATAAAGAAGAGAATGAAAAGGCGGACATTGAATTGTTGCAAAAAGAATTTAATGTTTGGATGAGTGATATCTATACTTTTGAAGACGCTTTTGAAATGATGAATGATCTGGGAGTCATATTTGAAAAAAAAAGTGTAGCGAAGAAAATAGTTGGGGAGATAAAACGAACATTACCAGAGGTAAAGAATATTTTTAATGGGCAAACAACCGCTTATTTTATTTGGTATAAGCCTTATATGTTTGCCGCTAAGAATACATTTATAGATCATGTTTTAAATTATATCGGACTAAAAAATGCAATTGGCAATTTTAAACGTTATCCAAAACTCGATGACGAGCAACTAAAAAAAATTGATCCTCAAATTTGTCTTTTATCAAGCGAACCTTTCCCTTTTAGGGCAAAACATATAAAAGAATTAAAGGATAAATTGCCTAAAGCAAAAATTGGTATTGTAGATGGAGAGATCTTTAGTTGGTACGGCTCGCGCCTATTACATTTTGCAGATTATATAAAAGAGCTTAAAAAGTCAGTTAGGGTTTAGCATCCAACTTTATTTTCGGATCGTAAGAAACAAACAGGTTGATCCAGATGGCCCTTGCAATTCTAAAATTTACAGGAAATAAGCCAACAATAATTGTGATCAAAAAAATTAAATGTGGAGCAATTTCCCAACCCCAGAAATGAAAAACAGAGAAGTGTACTATTACAGCTATAACTGTTGTAAGCGCATGGCTCATCATCATGGCACCATAATAAAAACCGGTTTCACGCACAAAATCAAGATTACAAACAGGGCAACGCGCAGGCATTTTATCGAGTGTTCTTAATTTGTAGGGATTTTTAACGGTGAACAAGTTCCCTTCGTGACATCTTGGGCATTTGCACAAAAGAATACTATAAATTTTTCTGCCTTTTAATAAGGAACTCATCTCTAACAAAGGTATCAATTTATAGTGCGTATTAATATGATAATGCTCATTATAATCAATAAAAAAAGCCCTTTCAACTAGTTGAAAGGGCTTTTTAAGTAAAAGAAGGTGTTATTTCATACTTCCCACCATATCCTCCGGTTTTACCCATTGGTCAAATTGTTCGTTGGTAACATAACCTAATTCAATTGCAGCTTCACGCAGGGTCTTATTTCCTTTGTGCGCAGTTTTGGCAATTTTAGCAGCTTTTTCGTAACCAATATGCGTGTTTAAAGCAGTTACCAACATAAGTGAATTCTCTAAATGTTGTTTAATAACCGGTAAATTTGGCTCAATACCAATTGCGCATTTATCATTAAAACTAACGCAAGCATCGCCAATTAATCTGGCACTTTGCAAAACGTTAGAAGCAATTAAAGGTTTAAATACATTCAATTCAAAATGGCCATTCATGCCACCAATAGAAACCGCAACATCGTTACCAATAACCTGAGCGCAAACCATGGTCATTGCTTCAGGCTGTGTAGGGTTTACTTTACCCGGCATGATAGAACTTCCTGGTTCGTTATCAGGAATTATTAATTCGCCAATGCCACAACGCGGGCCGGATGATAACATCCTTACATCGTTTGCTATTTTCATTAATGCAACTGCAGTACGTTTTAAAGCACCACTCATTTCAACCATTGCATCATGTGCCGCTAAGGCTTCAAATTTATTTGGTGCAGTTACAAAAGGTAGTTTTGTTAATTCGGCAATTTTTTTAGCTACTAATACATCGTACCCTTTTGGGGTGTTAAGACCCGTTCCAACAGCTGTGCCGCCTAAAGCTAATTCTTTAACAGCTTCTAACGCATTTTTTAAAGCACGAATGCTCATATTAATTTGTTGTACATAGCCACTAAATTCTTGTCCTAAGGTTAATGGTGTTGCATCCATAAAATGGGTACGACCAGTTTTTGTTATTGATGCAAAATCTTTTGATTTTTTTTCTAACGTGGCTTTTAATTTTTCCAAACCCGGTATTGTAATTTCTACTACCTGTTTGTAGGCCGCTATATGCATGGCAGTAGGGTAGGTATCATTACTGGATTGTGATTTATTTACATCATCATTCGGATGAAGGATCTTTGGTTCATCTTCTAATTTACCGCCATTCATAACATGCGCGCGATAGGCAATAACCTCATTGGCATTCATATTACTTTGTGTGCCCGAACCTGTTTGCCAAATAACTAATGGAAATTGATCATCCAGTTTACCTGCAATAATTTCGTCACAGGCTTTGCTTATTAACTCACATTTTTCTTTTGTTAGAACACCTAATTCCATATTCGCCATGGCAGCAGCCTTTTTTAAATATCCAAAAGCATAAATGATCTCTTTTGGCATGCTGGCTTCAGGTCCAATTTTAAAGTTGTTACGGCTACGTTCTGTTTGTGCGCCCCAATATACATGAGCCGGTACTTTTACCTCGCCCATTGTGTCTTTTTCTATTCTATAATCCATAGTTAATGTTTTTGAAGATTCCATTAGTATTGTTTTTTGAAGCTATAAATTTAAGATTTATAAGGGTTTTTGCAAAGAAAATGGATAGAGGGCTGCTGCTTGGCAGTAAAGGCCTGTAATTGAGGCTAAATGTTTAATTGAAATTAGTACTCTTCGTAATTATCGGCTATCTGATCATCTTCCTTTTCCGGATGATCAATAATAAACTCAAGACTTTGGATCAACAGATCTTTTTCGTTACTCCAGATCAGGTCATGGGCGCTCAGTTCTTTTAAGGTAAATCCTTCAGCCACCAAATCGCTTTCAATGATCTCTTCTGTTCTAAAACATATCAACGTACCGCTTTCTAAAACATCGATGCAGCGGGGCTCAGGATGATCAATAACTAATTCAAGACTTTGTATGAGCATGTTTCTTTCGTCGTTCCATAAAACATCATTAACACCAAACTCGTCCAGCGTAAATTCTTTGTCGGTTAATTTACTTTTAATGATCTCGTTATCGACGCTATAGACATAAACACTTGGTTCCAGAGTCTCGGCCCTATCATATTCATACAAACTGTACTGTTCTATTATCTTTATCAATACTTCAGAATAATAGGCGTAAGTAGCATAACCTGAATTTTTTAAGCCATAACACCAGCCTTTATAATCGTTAACAGATAGTTTAAAAAGCTCTCTGTATCTTCCTCTTGAGCGCAAGAACATGCTGTGATCGGTATACGAATCTCTAATGGAGTTATATTTTCTAAAACACTCATTCAAGCTATCATCACTTTTACGAATAGTATCGCCACCCCATTGTGTATGACACTTAATTCCAAAATGGTTATTTGATCTTTGGGCCAAAATGCTGTTTCCGCAATTACTTTCAAAAATAGCCTGGGCAAGGGTAACAGAGGCAGGGATCTTGTACTCGATCATCTGGTTAATTGCCTCAGGGGCATAAGTGCTAATGTAAGTGTCAGTAATGGCTTGAGGCGGCTGTCCCATTGTTTTTAGGGATAAAATCACCAAAAAAAAGCCAATATTTACCGCCGAACATTTTATTGTATTAGCTATTGAAATATTGCCTTTTATCATCTATATTTACAAATATAGAGCGCCTCTTTGGGCGTTTTTGGAAGCATTTTTTTTAATATTAACAAAGCACTTTTAACAATGTATAAACCGGTTATTGTACTGTTTTTTTTGAGTCTTACAGCAGGTCACTTAAATGCTCAAAATAAATTTAATTACCCCGTTACCGAAAAAGGTCTGCAGGTAGACAATTATTTTGGTGAAAGTGTTCCGGATCCTTATCGTTGGTTGGAGGATGACCGGTCTGAGAAAACAGGCGCCTGGGTTAAAAAAGAAAATACGGTTACCGAAGAGTATTTAAAAAAGATCTATTTCAGGGATAAGATAAAAGCACGCTTAACAGAGTTATGGAACTATAATAAACAATCGGCTCCTTTCAAAAAAGGGAATTCCTTTTTTTGTTATAAGAACAACGGGCTCCAAAATCAAAGTGTGCTTTATATCCAAAAAAGTCTTGACGATGTTGGTGAAATTTTATTAGATCCAAATACATTATCGCCAGATGGTACCGTTTCTTTAAGCGGAATATCTATTTCTAAAAATGGTAAAAGGCTGGCCTACGGTATTTCAAAAGCAGGAAGTGATTGGGTGGAGATACGTTTTAAAGATATTATAACTAAAAAAGACCTGCCGGATGTAATTAAATGGGTAAAATTTAGCGGCATCAGTTGGAAGGGAAACAGCATTTATTATAGTCGTTATGCAAAGCCAACGGGTAGCGCTCTTTCTCAAAAAAATCAATTTCATAAAGTTTATTGTCATCAATTAGGCACTAAACAAGAAAAAGATATTTTGATATTTGAAGATAAAAATAACCCCGATTACAATTTTGGAGCTAATGTAACAGATGATGAGAATTATTTGGTGTTAACTATCAGTCAAAGTACAAGTGGCAACAAACTACTAATAAAAGATCTATCTAATCCATTATCTAAATTTGTTACTATCGTAGATAATTTTGATTTTGAAAATCATACCATCGATAATATTGGAAATGTATTTTATTTGCATACAAATAACAGAGCTTCAAAATATAGGTTGGTCTCATTTAAACTGGAAGCTGCGGGTCAGGAAAACTGGAAGTCAATTATTCCCGAATCAGCCGATCTATTAGAAGGAGTGAGATTATGCAATAATAAAATTGTTGTAAACTATCTTTCAAATGCTTGTTCAAAATTAAGTTGTTTTAGTTTAGAGGGGAAACCCGAAACTGAAATTAAATTACCTGGCATTTGTAAGGTAAATTCTTTTAATAGTGATAAAACCTACAACTTCGCTACCTATAGCATTTCTCGATACACAGGACCCGATCAAAATTATTATTTAGATGCTACCACCTGGCAAAGTAAATTGATTTTTAATCCGGAGTGCAAGTTTCATTCAGATGGGTATGAAACAAAACAGGTTTTTTTTCCAAGCAAAGACGGTACAAAAATATCTATGTTCATTACACACAAAATAGGTTTAGAGATAAATCCTAAAACGCCCTGTTTTGTTTATGGTTATGGCGGTTTTAATATTTCACTTTCGCCGGAGTTTAGAACTGACCGCGCTGTTTTTTTAGAGCAAGGTGGAATTTATTGTGTACCTAATTTGCGTGGTGGCGGCGAGTATGGAGAAAATTGGCATAAGGCGGGTACAAAATGCAGGAAACAAAATGTGTTTGATGATTTTATTGCAGCATGCGAATATTTAGTTGCCAATAAATATACTTCCTATAGTAAAATTGCTATTCATGGCCGTAGTAATGGAGGCTTATTAATTGGTGCAGTTATGACACAGCGTCCGGATATTTGTAAAGTTGCATTACCTACAGTTGGTGTGTTAGATATGTTGCGTTTTCATTTATTTACAATTGGCAGGGCCTGGAGCGTTGACTATGGTAATAGCGAGAACAAAGAAGAATTTGCCTGCTTGTTTAAATATTCGCCTTTACATAATGTAAAAAAAATTGAATATCCAGCAACTATGGTTTTAACAGGAGATCATGATGATAGGGTAGTGCCTGCACACTCTTTTAAATTTGCGGCTACCTTGCAGGAAAAAAACGTTGGAGAGAATCCAATGTTAATAAGAATTGATGTAAACGCCGGACATGGTGCCGGTAAACCCACAGCAAAACAAATTGATGAATTTGGAGATATGTGGGCCTTTGTGTTTTATAATTTAGATATGTACCATTAAAAAATAAAAAAATGAGAAAAATTATTTTGGCAGTTGTTATGATGTTTAGCTTAATGGCTATTAACGCACAAACTTTAAAATACCATAGAGTTTTAATGCAGGGGGATAATGAACTTGCAAAACAATTATTGCAGTTAGGCATAACTATTGATCACAGCGATGTGCAGGAAGGCGGAATTGCAGCCGAAATAAGTGATTCTGAGTTACAGGTTTTAAAATCTAATGGTGTAAAGCATAAAATTTTGATCTATGATGTGGCTAAATTCTATGAGTTGCGCAACAAAGCTGATATGGCAGAACGCTCCATGCCTCCTGGAGTTTGTAATGCGCCAAACATTGCTAAGCCAACTTATTTTCATTTAGGAAGCATGGGTGGTTATTTTACATGGAACGAGATGAAACAAATTTTGGATAGTATGGTGTTATTATATCCGAACTTAATTAATGTAAAGCAGCCATTAAGTCCGCTGAGCCACGAAGGAAGAGAACTTTATTGGGTGCGGATAAGTGATAATCCAAACGTTGACGAAGCAGAACCTGAAGTTTTATATAACTCTTTGCATCATGCCAGAGAAGCTGCGAGTTTATCGCAGTTGATATTTTATATGTGGTATTTGTTGGAGAACTATGCAACCAATCCGGATATTAAAGCAACAATTGATAATACAGAGTTATACTTTGTGCCATGTGTTAATCCTGATGGCTACGTTTACAATCAAACAACAAATCCAAATGGTGGTGGCATGTGGCGTAAGAACCGCAGAAACAATGGTTCAAATTTTGGCGTAGATCTTAACAGGAATTATGGTTATAACTGGGGTTTTGATAATACTGGTTCTTCACCAACAACAAGTAGTGATACGTACCGTGGGCCAAGTGCTTTTAGCGAACCGGAAACGCAAGCGATCAGAAATTTTTGTAATGCACACCAATTTGCAACTGCATTGAACGCGCATACCTATGGAAATTTATTGATCTATCCATGGGGTTACCTTCCAAGTATCTATACGCCGGATAGCGCAACATTTGTGAACTGGTCTGTTCTATTAACCGAGACCAGCAGATTCTTATACGGTACAGGCGATCAAACGGTTAATTACGTTACTAATGGCGATAGCGATGATTGGATGTATGGAGAGCAAACCTCCAAACCAAAAATTTTGTCGATGACACCGGAAGCTGGTGCGGCCAATGATGGTTTCTGGCCTGCCTCATCACGTATTTTGGATGTTTGTAAAACTACTTTTGATCAAAATTATAATCTTGCGAAAATGGTTGGTAAATACGCCATTGCCAGAGATGCGCGTGATAAATTCTTAAGTGGCAACGGTTATCTGAATTATAACTTACAACGTTTAGGTTTGCAGGCTGGTAACTTTACAGTTTCAATTGTTCCGGTTGGTACAGATATTTCATCCGTTGGCGCGCCAAAAGTGTATTCTACTTTATTGCAAAATCAAACCATCAATGACTCAATTTCTTTTGTTTTAAATACGGGTTTAACACCGGGGCAAATAGTGAAATATGCTATTGGTGTAAACAATGGTGCTTTTACACGTTTAGATACAGTGAGTAAAATATTTGGCACGCCTGTAACATTGGTTTACGATAACGGAAGTTCTACGGCAACAAATTATACTACATCAGGTACCTGGGGTTTAAGCACAACTAAATTTGTGTCGCCCCCAAATAGCATTACCGAAAGCCCTACAGGTAATTACACAAGCAATCAAACAAAATCTATTACACTAAAAAATCCAATGGTGTTAACCAACGCCGTGTATGCGCATTTACAATATTACACACGTTTTGAAATGGAAAAAGACGGTGATAAAACACAAATACTAATTACAACCAACAATGGCACAACATGGACACCTTTATGTGGTAAGTACGAAACATCGCCGGCATCATTTGGTGGCACAGTGCCTATCTACGATGGTTTCCAGGATGCATTTGTAAAGGAAGATATTGATCTTTCTTTATATTTAGGACAAACTATTAAAGTAAGGTTTTTATTTAATTCAGATCCAAGCATTAATAAAGACGGTTTTTATTTTGATGACCTTTGGATCCGTGTTATTCCATCTGGACCTGTTGGCATTGTGAAAAATATTTTAGTTGGCGATAATATTGTTTTGAGCCCAAACCCATCCAACGGTAATTTTAATTTAGCAAACCCAGATGGAATATCTGTGGATGTAGCGATTTATAATTCGTTAGGACAAGTGGTTTATCAACAACAAAACAATAACGCTTTAAACTCTACTATTAATATTGAGAACCAGGCCGCCGGAATTTATTTCGTAAAAATAAAAGCGGGTGGAGAAGAGGTGGTTAAGAAAGTGGTGGTTGAGAAATAGTTTTTTTTGTAATGGTATTTGAAATAATACGACACGGGTTTGATGATTTATGTAACAGGCAACAAATATAAGCGGGCAATCGAGTACTTCCTGATGTTAACTCTAACTGTAGTCATTTGTTGTCCAATTGTTTTTTTAATTTCCAAACATTATGGCGAATATATCTGGTTTCTTAATAATGGCGCCGAAAACAAAATATTTTTAGAAAACCGGACCGCCGAGCGCATATTTAAGACTATAAAGGACTTAAGCCCGCTTGCACTAATATGGCCTATAATGCTGTGGTATGATTTTTTTAATGCAAAAAAAAGAAAAGTTACGATCTTAATAAATGTAATCTCAGGAAATCTATTCAATGTTCTTAGTGAAAATAAAGTTTTCTTTCATTCATTAAAAAGAGAAACACGGTATATGATTGCTGTTTTTTTTGCGATCCTATTTATAGCGATTTTATATTTTGTTCTAGTTATCCCACTTCAATATGATGAATGGCTTTCGTATGAATTTTTTACGCACTCTGGTTTTTGGGCAACGCTATCCAATTATACAACTACCAATAATCATGTTTTTTATAATTTACTAGCAAGTATTTTCACAAAACTGCCTTTTGATGCAGAAGTAACGATGCGGTTGCCAAACCTGATAATTACACCCCTTTGTTTTTGGTATTTTTTTAAATTATGCAAACTTTATTTTAGTGATATGATATGCATTATTCTTATGGTTTTTGTTTTATGCCCACATGCACTCATAGTGTATGCTTTTGCAGCTCGTGGTTATATGTGCGTAAACCTTTTTTGTGTTTTATTGATGTATTCATCGTTTTATCTTAGTAGCGATTACAAAAACACCAAATATAGAGTACTATTTATCTTGTCGTGTGTTTTTGGCGCGCTATCAATTCCAACCTTTATTTATGTTATTTTACCAATAGGCATTGTTTTAAGTATTTATGTTATTAGGCAAACACCTAACAAATTACTTTTATTTATAAAAGATATTTTTGTTTCAACAGGGCTGCTTTTTTTGTGCTATTCGTTCATATTTATGTTTAATGATTTTGCGAGTATCATGCATTTGAATTCGTTTTCTACCAAACTTAATTTAAGCGAAGCAGGTACTTTTGAAAAAATAATAAATCATCTTAAAACTCTGTGTACATACCTTTTTTTTAATGAAAGTTTTTTACCTTTCATTTGTGTTTTAGTTCTTGCATCAACAATTTTTTATTCATGTAAAACAAAAAGTAAAACTCTTTTTCTTTGCGTTTTGTCAGCGGTCATTTTTTTCTCTCCATTGATCATTCTAATAATTCAAAGGGTTATTCCTTTTGAAAGGAATTGGTTATTCCTTATCTTTCCATCAGCTATATGTTTGGGTTTTGTGATTGATAATGTTGTAAATATTAAAATTTTTAATTCACTAGTTAATACTATTTCTAAATACAAATTATGCTTAAATGCTCTCCTTTTGGCACTCACTATTTTTTATTTTTCCGGGTTTACTATAAATCACAGAAATTTCGCTGCCTTTGATTTCAAAATAGATGAACTTCGTAAAGAACATTTGAATTCGGTTATAAATAATATTAAAGAAATAGGATTAACGAATAAAAGCAACGAATTTTATCCCGCTGATGTGATCTTGTTTATTTGTCATAAAGAATATCCCCAAAGAAAAGTTCACATTGGCGAACTCCTAAATATAAAAAACCAAGATATTTTGATCATTGACACAACAGAATTGACAAAGTTTAAAGATCAACTTGGTAATTATAAACTCTTGAAACATATGAGCGACCAAATAGCTGTTTACGGCAAAGTGGGTTTGTTTTAAATTCGGAAGAATTATTTTATAACTTCCCTACCCAAAAGCTTGTTAACTCTACCTTTTAGGACATCCAGACGTCTTATTTCTTCTAATATTTCTAACTGTTCTTCGTATGTGAGAGATTTTAAAGACTCACGAATAGAGTTAATATATGAGTTAAGTTTTCTGCTTTTAAAACTGAACAAGGTTTTTTCTGCGTCTTTTTTTGCCAGATCAATTTCTTTTGGAACAATTACACCAAAGTTGATCCACTTAGGACTTACCTCATGCTTATCAATTACATAATTTATAGCAAAACTACTTATCAGTGGATTGGGCGATTGTAAAAAATGTTTTACATCCGGTAATCGATGCTCTTTTAACTGTTCAATATATTCATCTAAAACTGTTTGGTACAATGGGTTCTCGTAAGCTATACCATCGCGCCACAACTCAAACACAATAAACTCGCCCAGGGTAATTTCCAATTCATGCTCCACATCCATTTCATCTTCTGCTTGTGTGGTAATAAGTATGTTACCGTATTTTATTAATAACACAAGTAAGCGTTCTTCTTCTGCATCAAAATTAAAGGTTTCTTTTTCGGGCCTGGTTTCAATTAATAATTCACTTTCTAAATTCTCACTTGCCGTTGTTGAGGTTTCTGTAGACGAATAATTTGTATTCCCCGTTTTAGCAACAATCTTCCTTCTTATCTTATTTACTTCTAACTGCAAGATAGATTCCTCTATCTCCATAATATTAGAGCACTCTCTTATATAAATGCTTCTAATAATATTATCAGGTATTAATGAAATGCTTTCAACTATATCTTTAATTACACCGGCACGTTTTATAGGATCGTTCTTACTTTCCTCTGTTAATTTTTTTGCTTTGAACTTTAAAAAATCTTCCGTGTTGTTTTGTAAATAATCTTTAAACTCTTGTACGGTTACTTTTCTGCTAAACGAATCCGGATCGTCATTATCGGGAAATAATAACAACTTCACATTCATGCCTTCCTCTAGCAGTAAAGGAATGGCGCGGTTACTGGCTTTTTGTCCTGCGTCATCACCATCATACAATACAACTATATTCTTTGTAAAACGGTGTATAGATTTTATCTGTTCAACGGTTAGGGATGTGCCGCTTGATGCCACCACATTGGCAATACCAACCTGGTGCATGGCAATTACATCCATATAACCCTCTACAAGATAACAGCAATCCGCATCCTGTATAGCCCTTTTTCCCATCCACAAACCATACAAAATTTTACTCTTGTTATAGATCTCTGTCTCCGGACTATTAATATATTTTGCTACTTTTTTATCGCTGCTTAGTGTTCTTCCACCAAAAGCAACTACACGGCCACCGTCATCATGTATCGGGAACATCACACGCCCTGCATAACGGTCAAAAAGATCAGCCTGTGTTAATTCATTTCCTTCTACATACCGGTTGCTGATAATACTCATACCTGTTTTAGCGAGGTATTTTGGCTGATAAGAATTTTTTATAGCTGCTACGGTAAAGGCATTGCGCTCTTCCAAACTATAACCCAACTGAAATTTTTCTATGATGTCATCGCGCAAATCGCGTTCTTTAAAATAACCCAAACCAATAGACTTTCCCTCATCGGTATTCATCATGGTCTCGGTAAAATAGCGCGCTGCGTATTGCATAACAATAAGCATACTCTCACGCTCGGTTTGTTGTTCGCGTTCTTGAGGGGTAATTTCGCGTTCAACAATTTCGATATTGTATTTTTTTGCAAGCCAGCGTAAAGCATCAGGATAAGTGAGCTTTAGGTGATCCATGATAAAGTTAACCGAGTTGCCCGATTTACCGCAGCCAAAACATTTGTAAATACCTTTTACCGCCGAAACGGTAAATGATGGCGACTTTTCGCCATGAAAAGGACACAGACCCAATAAATTGGCGCCACGCTTCTTTAAAGTAATAAAATCACCAACTACATCCTCAACATGGGCGGCATCAATTATTTTATCAACGGTGTCTTTAGGTATCACTTTTATAGTAAATTTGGACTAATAAATATACTTTAATTAGATGATAAAATTACGCTATTCTTTACAAATTTTAGCTCTGCTGTTGATAAGTGGCAGCGCTGTAGCACAGGACGATACAAAAGAAGTGAACCCATACAAAAAACTCTCAAAGTCGTTCTTTGGCGCCGTTAAAAGAGATATTCCCAACAGGAACGAAAAATTCTTTGATACTTCTTTTTACGCCAAGATAAGCTCTGCGCAAACCGACCGGACCTTAGATAATTTTAGAAGAGTGCATGGCGTAATTGTAGCCATTGAAAAAACAGAAGTAGATACACAGGGCTGCAAAATGGCAACAGTAACATCTATTAAATCAGGTCACGGTAAATTTTTATGGTATTTATATTTTGATCAGGCACAATACATTCAGAAGTTGGTGATAGATACTTTTAGTGATCAATGGTTCTATAAACCAAAACCTATTTCAAATATTAATTTTACACGAAAAGAGGTTCTTTTTGAAAGCAATCCTTTTATAAAATTGCCAGGAAGTTTATATGTACCCAATAATTTAAAGAAACCTTGGCCTGCGGTGGTTTTGGTGCACGGCAGTGGTCCCCATGACAGGAACATGAGCATTGGCAGAAACAAGATATTTTTAGATATGGCCTTGGAACTTGTGCAAAAAGGAATTACTGTTTTAATTTATGATAAGCGTACTTACGTATATCAATACCATGATCCATTTCCGATGGACAGTATGGATTTTCAATCGGAAACA
This sequence comes from Bacteroidia bacterium, assembly GCA_016787785.1. Classification (GTDB taxonomy): domain Bacteria; phylum Bacteroidota; class Bacteroidia; order B-17B0; family Aurantibacillaceae; genus Aurantibacillus. The sequence continues at coordinate 322,957 of JAEUTO010000010.1, forward strand.
ATTGATGATGCAGTTGCGGCGGTTAATTTTTTAAAACAGCAACCCGGAATTGACACGAGCAGGATCTATATTGCAGGACACAGCCAGGGCGCTTTATGCGCGCCATTGATGGCAAAAAAATGTAAAGTAAAAGGGTTGCTATTATTAGCGGCACCCGGGCGAAGTTTGCTGGACATGATACCGGAGCAACTGGATTATATTGCAAGCCTGCAAACAAAAAAAGATGCTACTGCTGAAGCGCAGACCAATGCTTTAAAATGGCAGGTGGGCAATGCATTAAAACCTGACCTTACTTTGCAGAGTAGAACCATATTGCCTTTTGGAGCAAGACCAAAGTACTGGTTGTTTGACAGGAATTATAAAGTGCTGGACGTTGCAAAAACATTAACCCTACCAATACTACTAATACAAGGAGGAAGAGATTATAATGTGACTAAAAAAGATTATGATCTTTGGGGCGATGCAATGAAAGGCAAACCAAATTTTAAAGCAGTTTATTTTGATGAATTAGATCATATGTTCTTTATCGGCGAAGGAAAAGCAAGACCGGAAGATGTAACAAAGGTCAATCACGTTTCACAAAAGGTAACCGATAAAATGGCGGACTTTATTAATTCGAAGTAAGTTATTTTTTATAAGCCTCGGTAGCTTTTCTAACACTTCCGTGTTTTAAGAGCAATGCTTTTGCTTCTTCGTAATTTTGCATGCCTGTATTTTTCATCAGCATTTTTGCACCACGGTCTACAAGTTTATTATTACTGAGTTGCATGTCTACCATCTTATTTCCCTTTACTCGTCCCAGTTTTATCATTACAGCAGTAGAAAGCATATTCAATACAAGCTTTTGGGCAGTGCCACTTTTCATGCGGGTGGAGCCTGTTACGAATTCCGGTCCAACAATAACTTCAACAGGAAAATTAGCAACAGCCGCCATTTCGCTTCCGGCATTGCAGGTAATACAGCCGGTTAAAATATTTTCGGCATTACATTTTTTTAATGCACCTATTACATAAGGTGTAGAACCTGAAGCGGCAATACCAACTACAACGTCTTTAGAATTTATATTGTGTTGCTTAAGATCTAACCAGGCTTGTTGCAGATCATCTTCTGCAAACTCAACTGCCTTGCGTATAGCTTCATCGCCACCGGCAATTAAGCCAATAACAATACCATGCTCAATACCATAGGTTGGCGGACATTCGCTCGCATCTACAATTCCTAACCTGCCGCTGGTGCCAGCGCCAAGGTAAAATAATCTACCACCGTTAGCTAGCCGTGTAACAGTTTCATTCACTAATTTTTCAATTTGTGGAATGGCTTTTTCAACTGCAAGAGGCACAGTTTTATCTTCCTTATTAATATTTGTAAGAAGTTCGTTAACGCTCATTTTTTCTAAATGATCATAGAACGAATCGGCTTCTGTGGTTTTCATTGGATAATATTATAGTATAAAGTTAAGGCCAAAAAAAAAGCTGCTTGTATAAAGCAGCTTTTTTTATTAAGAGGTCAATGTTATTTAGTTACAATTAATTTGGCAACACGCTTAGTACCCATATCGCTGTTAATGCTTACGATGTACATACCGCTTGAAAGATCTTTTGTATCCAAGGTATATTTAGCTTCACCTGAGTTTAATTTGCCAAGCATTTCATGCTTCACTATTCTGCCGTTAATATCCATTACATTAATAACAGCTGTTTCGCCTTCGTTACTGTTAAAGGCAACAAATACATCACCGTTAGTAGGGTTAGGGAATAAGCTTAAGCTATTCTCGCGTTTAGCAGCTTCCAATTCTTCAACTGAAACGTAATATGTATTCATGAAATTTTTATTTACCCAAATACCACGTCCGTTGGTAGCAGCATAAATTAAACCAGAATTGTAGCAATCCCATGTACGCATTACTTGTTGTTTAAGGTCAAATACCTGCAATACCGGTAACTGGCCGTTATTAGCATCAGACCAAGATGGAGAACCTGCTGTGATATCGCTTGTATAATAAACACCAAGGTCAGTTCCAACAAATACTTTTTTGTTATCCGACATTTCCATTAAAGAGCAGTAAATTTTAGAAGCAGGTAAACCAGAACCATTCTTAGAAACTAATGCGACGTTAGTAAAGTTACATTTTCTAACATCGGCAACCGTACTGTATAAGATTTTAGTTCCACTTGCTGTAGCATCGTCAAAAGTAACTGCAATAGCCTTATCATCATTAGTAACATTAATACCCGTAACAACATTGGTAAAGGTACCTAATAAAGCTGTTCTGTATGGACAACGTGGGTTGTTCTTCGTTCCATCAGGCGCTACTGTATTTGTGAAGGTGAAAACGTTTGTATGTAATTTACCTGAATAACTCTTAGCAGTAGAATCTAATAATGCATCAAGGTACGATACACGGTATAAAAATTTGTTACCACTTAATGGATCGTTTGTTGCATAGTATAATTCAGTACCACTTTTGCTCCATTCTAAAGCCGTAACTGTACCGCTAATAGCAACGGTGTTTGAAGCACCTGATAATTTATTACCGGCAGCATCAGTAGTTAAACATTTGTTAGCACTAACGTTGATCATGCTTAAAGGATTGTTTAAGCTTAATGGAGCGTTAGAAACATAAACGTTAGCACCGTAACCCATTGCAATTCTGGCAGAAGTTACGTTTGTAATTTTAACAGGTCTATTTTGATTAGGAACTCCCGCTAAGAAATAACCAAACGTACTGAACGATGCAACCGTTGCAGGTGTTACAACCGTTGAGGTATTTGCTCCAATTAATGTATTAGAACTTAAACCTGTTAATGTATAAGCGGTTGCTGCTGCAGGTGTAACCTGAACAGTGAATACAGGCGTAGCTTGCGTAACGTTACCCGGCATTAAATTGTAAGTTGATGAATTAACAGTACTGAAAGTTGTAGAACCTGTTATTGTTCCGGTTCCAATCTCAGAAATTGTATAATTTGTAGTTGCAGTAGGTGTTACCACAAAAGCTGTAGCAGTTTGAGTTATATTACCAGGTGTTAAAACATAACTAGGCGTTGGAACAACAGTACCTGAAGGAATAGCATTTATAGTGTAAGTTACCGGTTTTGCCGTTACCGTATAACCACCGTATGTTGTTAAGCTAAAGTTAGTAGTTGTTATTGGCGCAACGGTAAACACAGGATTAGAAGAGGGTGCGTAAGCCCCAGGTGTTAATACGTAAGTAGGATTAGATACCGCAGATGAACTTGCTGCAGCACCCATCGTATAACTTGTTAATGAGCCATTGTAATCCCAGCTAAGTGGTTGTGATAAAGTAGTAGAATAAGTATATGTTTTTGTTGAGATCTTATCATCTACCACCTGAACAATATCACCTGCTTTGTACTTGTAAAATACTGTACAAAAAACACGGTAATAAGCAGCGGCATCAGGCACACCAGTATAGCTTGCGGTTGTTTTAGCTAAAAAAGGCGGCGCTGTAAATGTTACTGCAATATTATCTAACAACGTTGTGCTGTTAAGAACAACAGAAGTGCTAGCTGTTACAACCGGACCGGCTTGCGCTTTAATTGGAGGCGTAAATGAGCCTGTTGCAGGAGCGGTATAAGTATCTACAAAAGCGATATTAATATCTTTTTTATCAGAACCTGTGAAACCCGGAGAGTCTTTTGCAGTTCCGGAAATTGGCAATACCACAGTTCCTGTTCTTACAACGATACTATCAATTAAAGCGTATTGATTCGGTCTTGCTGCAGAAAATGTAAAGGTAGTTTGAGTAGTTAAGGTTTGCACCCCGATCATCGAAGCTGAGAATCTTAAAGTATCATTATAGAATACGGCAGAATCAGGACTTGCAGCTGTTTGACCGTAATTTTCCCAAAGTTTAAACGGCGTACCGGTTACGTTATAAGCAGTGTTATCGTAAGGAACGATCGTTTGAAGTTTTGCATTTACTAAAAGGTCAATTTGTGTAGGTGCTGATGTTCTAACATCTGTAGTTCTGAATAATTTTCCGGAACCGGCAGTATAATAAGCGGCATTTGGAAGGATCTTCGAAAATTCTGATTGGTAAACATCACCATTTCCCCAACCTACTTCACTAGTAACTAATGGGAAATTACCTGAAAAATAATTTAAACCGTTACCACCTGTACCACCAATAAAACCTGAATAAGGTGTTATAGCTGTACCCGCAGCAGAGGTAGATGAGCCCGATGATAAAGGATAACGCTCAATACTTACTGAGTTAAACTGACCGGTAATTAAACCTTTGTAAAACGGCTGGTAGCTTAATAATCCATCTGAAGACCTGTAAATACCTGCATCTGTAACAAAGTAATATCTTGAAATTGAAGTTCCTGACGGAATTAGTTTAATATCGTGAATGTTTGGAGCTAAATAAAGCTGAGGAAATACATTGAAAGTAAGAGATGGTTTTGTCCAGGTTCCTACCGGATTTGAGTTCGGTCCACCTGTTCTTACCCAAGTATAAAACTGATAGCTTCCAACATAAAGAAGGTCAGAATTAAAAGGATTAACAGTAATTACCTGTGCGTAATCTCCTGATGCAATAGCACCACCACTTCCTAAAGGATCTAACTGAGGCGAGCCTTGTAAGATCAAACCCCAGGTTGCACCTGCATCATAAGAAACAAATAAACCTTTTGTTGTAGCAGAGGCTGGAGCAGCTGGTCCTGCATATTTAGTTGCAGCACAAGCGTAGATTACAGAATTGTTAGAAGGTGCAATTGCTAATTCAATACGACCATAAGCATCGTTTTGAAGCAACGATGAGGTCATTGTAGTAATAGGAGTTAAAGCTGTTAAGTTATTATCAGTTGATTTATAAACTTTAGAGAACTCGTTTGCGGCAGCAGGAGAAGTAGAATTCTCGTTACCGGCAGATGCATATAATAAGCCATTGCTGTCAAATTTCACATCTTGACCTATGCATGTAGTTGCTGTTGGAGGACCTGATAAAACATTAAATGTTGTACCACCGTCTGTAGAAGCAAGTATACCAAGGTTAGTAGCAAGTGCAATTTTTTGAGCGCTTTGAGGGCTGCAGGCAACACGGTTAATTACCGTACCAACCATAGAAGCTGGTGCAACTAATTGTAAACTTGTACCATTAATTACGTATAAACCTGTTCCGGCTTGCGCCTTTAATTTTTGACCCGGACGTAAAAAACCTTCGCCTGTTGCAACGTAGATCTTTCCATCAGCTGCCTGAGCTATATAACTCACGTTTAACTTGTTACCACTTAAAGTAACAGCGCTCCAGTTAACACCACCGTCGTTAGAATAGAACACCCCACTTGAGGCACTACCAACGTACAAGGTATTTCCAGTAGGATCGTTCTTGTCAACGATCATATTTCTAGATCTTCCAGCGTTATAAATAGGGCCGGCCTGAGACCAGTTAAAAGGTTGCGCGTCAGCAACGCCACTTAATCCTGCTAAAGCAACAACAGCAACAGCTTTTACTAATTTTTTAGAGAGATATTTTATCATACCAAAATGGTTTATTTAAACATTAATAAATTTTAACAAATTTGTCTATTTTTTATCATAAAACAAAGCAATGTTTATTACTTTTTTTCAAAAATGGCTATTTTTTTTAAAAGTGGTTGCTTTTCACGTATTTCTGGTAAAAAAAATTAATAAAAAAGCCCGTAATATTCATCATTTACGGGCTTTTTTAATCAATTTAAAGATCAAAACCTTTCAAGTTGCGAGAAAAAGAAGTCAGATTCTACAATTGCATTCTCATCGCTATCACTGCCATGCACAGCATTTGCAGCTATTGATTTAGCAAATAACTTACGAATTGTTCCTTCATCTGCTTTAGTAGGATCGGTTGCGCCAATTAACTTACGGTAATCAGCCACAGCGTTATCTTTAGTTAAGATAGCCGCAACTATTGGTCCGCCGCTCATATAAGCTGTTAACTCACCGTAAAACGGACGCTCTTTATGCACAGCATAAAAATTTCCTGCTTGTTCTTGAGTTAAGCGCATGTATTTCATTGCAAGGATCTTAAATCCCGCTTTGTTTATCATTGCTAAAATAGGTCCGATGTTGTTTGCTTCAACGCCATCCGGTTTAATCATTGTAAAGGTTATATTACCTGCCATTTTTTTAATTTTAAGTGCGCAAAGATACTAATTCGCGTATTTTAAACAAGCATTATATCTTCCTTTTTAATTTATTTCACTTTTTTATTTAAAAGAGGTTAGCTACTTTAGCAATATCTAAAAATCTTATTGCATGAAAAAAATATATACTTTTATTTTAGCACTTTCTTACGTATTGGCAATAGCTCAGGCGCCTACAACCTGTTCGCTGGATCCTGCATTTTTAGCTATGAACAAGGCAGGCATTTGGCCTGACAGTGCTACTAATTTTATACAAGGTACCGTTGGTTTACCTTACGGACAAAATGTTACGGTGCGTGTGCCAAAAGATACAGTGCAGGGGCCGGTAACTATTTGCTTTAATCGTATTGAATTGAGTACACCAGGTTCTTTTACCAATTTTAATCTACCTCCTGGTTTAAATTTATTAGCAGGTACAACGGTTACAACAGCGGCAGGTATTTATAAATTTCCCGGAAACGCAAGTAGCTGTGCCGTAATATCTGGCACACCAACAACAGCCGGCACCTACACGGTTCAGTTTAAAGTGCAACCTTATTTAACGCCTTCTATTGCGGGACCATGTCCTACAACTCCAAATTATAATAGTGGCTCAGCATCTCTTTCTCCTGCACAAACTTTAACATATTATATCATTCAAATAAATCCTGCAGTAGGTATTAAAGAAGAGGTAACTTCAAAGTCACTAAATGTTTCAAATGTTCCTAATCCATTTACTTCAAAAACAACTATAAAATTTAATGTAAAAGATGAGGCCTCTGCAAAAATTTGTGTGTATAATTTGCTAGGCGATAAAATATTTGAAGATAAAATTAAGACCACTTATGGCGATAACAGTTACGAATTAGATGGTTCTAACTGGAGCAATGGCATCTATCTTTACACTATTCAATACAAAAATTTTTCTGAAACAAAACGAATGGTGCTTACCGCAAACCGTTAATGAGTAGTCAAACTTTTGAATTATTAATTTTAGGTTCATCCTCTGCAAGCCCCACTTCTGAAAGAAATCCAAGCGCTCAGTTATTGAACATAGCTGAGCGCTATTTTTTAATTGATTGTGGCGAAGCAACACAAATTCAGCTACGCCGTTTTAAAGCAAAATTTCAGGCAATTGATCATATTTTTATTTCGCATTTGCATGGCGATCATTTTTTTGGCTTGCCCGGATTACTCAGCAGCATGCACCTTTTGGGGCGTAAACAAGAGATCACTGTGTATTGCCCTAAAGAATTAAAGGATGTAATGGATCTCATGAATAAAGTATCTGATACACATTTTAATTTTACGGTTAATTGGGTGTTTACAAATAATGATGGGTTGAATTTAATTTTTGAAGATGATAAAGTAGAAGTGTATTCTTTTCCTTTAAAACACCGTATTTTTTGTACAGGTTTTTTATTTAAAGAAAAACCTTTGCCCAGAAAAATTGATAAATACAAACTGGATAAATATAAAGTGTCAACGGCAGATATTTTGCAATTGAAAAACGGAAACGATGTTGTAAATAAAGAAGGAGTAATCATTAAAAATAAGCAGGTAACGATCGATCCAAGGGAACCAAAAAGTTATGCTTATGCAAGCGACACCATTTATTTTCCAGCAATTATAGATCATGTTAAAGGCGTTGATCTTTTATATCATGAAAGCACTTTTTTAAATGATAAAAAAGAAAGAGCAGAAAAGACCTATCATTCTACCGCCGAGCAGGCAGCGCAAATTGCAAAGGCTGCCAACGTTAAACAATTGTTATTAGGCCACTTTTCGGCCAGGTACGGCGATCTGGAGCAGTTTATAGCAGAAGCCCAACCTTTTTTTGATAACTGTTTGTTAGCAACCGATGGCAAAAGGATAACTATTTAACACATTTTTTTGAAATTTCTTGCATATATTTGTACCTCTTAGATCATGATCAAAGTATTAATAGCCGATAAAAATTTTCTGTCCCGTGTTGGGTTAGAACTTTTAGTGGGTGAATTAAAGGGTTTTGAATTAGTACCGTCTGTTTGTGGCGATAAACATGATCTTCTTAGTCAGCTACAACTTTCTAAACCAAATTTATTAATTACAGATTTTACATCTTTAGGAATTGAAATAGAAGAAGTAAGAGCGATCGCAAAAAAATTCTCAAGAATTAAATTTTTAGTAATAACAGAAATGTTATCTAAGAATGATTTTAATAAAGTATTGGAAAGCGACATTACAAGTTATTTATTAAAAGATTGCGATAAAACAGAAATATTAGAAGCGGTAAACTCTACTATTAAAGGAGAGAAATTTATTTGCGGAAAAATAGTTTCGTTCTTAACTGCAGCCAAAGAAATTAAAACTACAAATTCATTTATTAAATCTTTAGGTTGCGATGGTATGAATGTTACCGATCGCGAAATTGATATCATTAGAGGTATTGCCGAGGGTTTATCAAATAAATTAATTGCCGATAAATTAAAATTAAGTACGCATACAGTAAATACGCACCGTAAGAACATCATGAATAAATTAGGTGTAAATAATACAGCAGGTGTTGTTATGTTTGCAGTTAAAAATCAATTACTGGAAACAAACTTTAATTTGTTCGAGTAAGCTTTCATTTTTTTCTATCCACTAATTTCGTGAAATAAAAGCCGCAGGCTTTCTATGTGTTCCTAATTTTAAGCACGCGACAAATAATGCTATGTGCCTATGTGGTTAATTTTAGCAGTCACTTCGTGTTCTTAGTGTTTCCTTTGTGATCTTTGTGGTTAAACTATTTACCGAATTTCCTTTTTCTGAGGAAGAACTGTATCAGTCCAAAAACGATCAATAACACTACAGGCATTAACACATTGGTCATTTGCCATTTGCTGCGCTGCGTTGTTATTTTCTTTTTATCTAATAAACGTAAGGTTACTTCGCGCGAACGTAATTGTAACATGCCTTCATCATCCAGTAAGTAGTTAACGCAGTTCAATAAAAAGGTTTTGTTGGCGTATTGCCTGTTAGAGAATTTATCGTAACCTAAAACATAAGGCCTTCTTTCGTTACGATTATAATCGTTTCGGGCCACATCGCCATCAGCCACAACGATCATTTTGGTGTATTTTCCTTTTTCAATGAATTTATGTTTTTTAGTAAAGTTGGTATCGTTCAAAAAGATAGTTGGCAAACGGTTCTCGGCAAAACTGGTAAACTCACCTTCTAACAAACAAGCCACGGGAATATATGAATTCATGAACTGAGATTCTTTTGGCGGGATCTGAACAGAGCTATAAAAGATCCTTACCGGCGTTGGCAAAGTTTTCGTGTAACGCGACGTGCTTAATAAAACTGTTTTTTTAATTCCTCTTGCTGTAATGGTATCTAATGATCCTACATAATCAAATTTAATGAGATCAAGATTTTTTACGATGGGATGATTAACATCTGGTAAGATCAACGGAGAGAATGGCCATGGAAATAATTTAAAATTTGGTTGCCCTTTTTTAAAGCCAACGTTCATAGGTATTACAGAGCATTGAAAATCCTGCAACAGAACAGAATTTAAACGTACGCCATATTTAAATAACATGTTATCTAAATTGAGGGAGTTGTTTAAGCCTAACGAATAACCTTTCATTTGTAAGGTATCCATATTTATACTAACAGGATCTACAAGCCAAAGTACTTTTCCGCCTTTCATGATGTATTGATCAATAATGTATTGATCGGCAACCGAAAAAGCGCTATCTGGTTTGGCAATAATAATAGCGTCGCTTTGATCAAGGGCACCTAATTTTCCTAATATAGCAGTGCGGTTAACATCATAATATTCTGACAGACTCATTGCCAGATCATAGGTACGCAACGTATCCAATTCATAATGTCCCTCAATAAATGTTACTTCGGGTTTTTTATTGCGTCTTAATTTGCGAATGGTGTTGGTTAAACTATATTCGAGTTCTTTTACAGAGTTGTTTACCGACATTTCAAAATCGGTATTATCCTGGCGGCTAAAGATCTTCCAGATGGCTTCTTTGCCCTTGTGGCTTACCACAGCGCCGGGCCATATCAATGTTTGAGAGGTTTTATCTTTATTTTTTTCGAATATTGGTTCGGGCACTAATCCTTTCTCATATAATTGTTTTTCAAGATTTGTTTTTTCGTCAGCACTCAAACCTTCGCCGGGCACAATAAATTCATATTGTATTTGGTTACCTGAATAAGCACGAAACTCATCTAAAATTTCTTTTGCCTCATTTCTTAAACGGGTAAAACTTGGATTAAAATCGCCATCAAAATAAACTTTAAAATAAACCTCTTCATCTAAATTCTGCAATAAGGTTTTGGTTGACTCGGCTAATGTGTAACGTTTTTCAGATGTTAAGTCGAAACGTTTAAAATATACAGAGCCTATGAAATTTAGCAACACAACAATGCCAAGCAAAACAAACAGCGACATAATATCGCGGCGTTTATTTTTTGAAGTGGTTATTTTTTTCTCTGTTACCATTTTCTGCTTTCTAAAACTAATTTGGTTAACAAATTAAAAAGTGCGATCACACTAATAAAATACAAAGCGTCGCGTGTATCAATAACACCGCGGCTCATGCTCACGTAATGATCGTTAAGTCCTAAACCTTTAAAGAAGGCATCGTACTTACCAAACAAACCGCTTTGCGCAATAAACTCAAAACCTATGTAACAAAAAAAGCAAAGAAGTAATGCAATAATAAATGCAATAACCTGATTCTCGGCAATAGCAGAGGCAAAAATGCCAATGGAAACAAAACCTGCTCCCAAAAATAAAAGTCCTATATACGAACCCCACATGCCGCCGGTATCAATATTACCCTTTGGTGCACCAAGCACATGCACGCTGTAATAATAAATAAGCGTTGGCAATAGCGATACCATTACAAGGGTAAAACCGGCCAAATATTTTGCGAGTACTAATTGCAGGTCGGTAAGTGGGCGTGTTAATAATAACTCAATAGTACCTGTTTTTTTTTCTTCCGAAAAAGAACGCATGGTAATGGCAGGGATCAAAAACAGATAAACCCAGGGAGCTATAAAAAACAAGGGGTCGATGTTGGCAAAGCCATTATCTAAAATATTAGAGCCGCCGCTTTCTGATGGAATAACCCACATAAAAATACCCACCAGCGAAATAAAAACGCCAATAGCAATGTAGCCTATTAAGGAACTTAAAAAACTTCGTATTTCTTTTAAATAAAGCGTTAACATAAAAAGCAAAAGTACATATAATAAAATCGTTATTCAACCTCCTCAAGCGTGTCGCCCGTAGGTGTATTATCTAATATCTGGTAAACTTTATAAGTTTGGTAGGCCGAGCGGTTTAACTGGTTGCTTAAAATAATAACGGTTAGCTTATCGTTTAACCTGCGGTGGAACGAGGAGCGGTAACCATGCCACCAGCCATTGTGATATACTTCTTTTTTTAGCGAATCGTTAACATCTTTTAACCTCCAGCCATAACCATAATTGCTTAATTTTTTTTCGCGGCTATAAGCGGTGTATGCTAAAGCCTGCGTTTCTGCTTTAATGATCTTGTTTTGATACATGGCCTCGCTAAACAAAAACAGATCGTAAGGGGTTGAATAAATACTTTTATCGCCCAACACATAATCGCTGGCATCCAGGTCAATAGGTTTCCATTTGTTATCGTACGGTTTTGTAACGTTCTTGCCGTTAAGGTCAATGTCTTTTATGGTCGCTGTATTCTTCATGCCTAAAGGTTTAAACAATTCTTCTTTCACAAAAGAGGAATACGTTTTATGAGAAACTTTTTCTATCAATAAAGCCAATAAAGCATAATTGGTATTGCAATAATTAAACCGTGTGTTTGGTTTTAAATATGGCTTAGGATTTTTTACAATAAAATAATTGTACATATCCTCATTACTCATTTGGTAATTAGGTTGATAGATCTCGCTATTTAAAACGTAAATGTAGTTGGCCAAACCCGAACGGTGATTTAAAAGCTGTTTAACAGTTACTTTATCGTAAGGAAAATCAGGAAAATAAAACGAAAAAGGTTTGTTAAGATCGATCAATTCTCTTTCATGTAACATAAGAACGGCAGTAGCTGTAATTACTTTTGAAACCGAGGCTAATTGAAACATGGATGAATCGGTTAGCGCCTCATTGGTATTCTTATTTAAAACGCCCAGCGATTTTTTAAACAACACTTTCCCAGCGCGCGCTACCAAAACAGAACCGTTAAAAGTACCGTTAAGGTTAAGCTGCCTGAACATGGTATCTAACTTATAGGATATAAATTGTTCTTCTTTATTGAGGTTTGATGGGATCTCGAATTTATCTGATTTTGAAACAGTTTTGCCTCTGCTGGCAGTTGTAGAGTTGCCGCAGCTTAAGAACATTACCAATAATATTAAGAGGATGGATAGTCTGTTCATTATTTTTTAGTTTTAGTTGATGTTTTCTTTTTTACTTTTTTCTCCGGCACCTGGTCCTCATCATTGTATTTATTATAATCCAGTTTATTGCCCCAAAAGCTCATTTGCTGCTTTATCCAGGCCTTGCGTTTAGAAATGTACGAGCTTGGCGGGTTGGCAACATATTTTAGCGGGTTAGGCAAAACGGCAGCAATAGCGGCACACTCATCTTTATTTAATTTAATGGCAGACTTTTTAAACCAATGCTGCGCTGCGGCCTCGGCGCCATAAACGCCATTTCCCATTTCAATACTGTTAAGATACACTTCCATAATGCGCTCTTTGCTCCAAAAGGTCTCTATCAGCAACGTAAAATAAGCCTCAAAACCTTTACGTATATAACTGCGGCCGGGCCATAAGAATACATTTTTTGCGGTTTGTTGTGAAATGGTGCTGCCGCCTCTTATTTTTTTGCCTTTTTCGTTAGCCTTCATGGCTTTTTCAATAGCGCCCCAATCAAAACCATAGTGTTTAAGGTAATTCTGGTCTTCGCTGCAAACCACGGCCAACTGCAATTTTGGCGGGATCTCTTCCAGGCTTACCCAATCGTGTTTTAAGGTCATGCTTTTGCCATCGCCTTTCTGTTCAACACAACGTATTAACATTAAAGGCGTTAAAGGCACCGGCACCCATCTAAAGAGTATGGTGCTGCCAACAGAAAGCACAATAAACAAAACAATGATCTTTAAGATCACTTTAAATATTTTGGTTAACAAAATCACTATTACTACTTGCAAATCTATTCGTATTTTTAAACCTTAATCGCCTTAGTTTGTAAATCAATTAACTATCGATTCTTAATTACTATGAACAAAAAATGGATCAGCATAATTATTCTTGTAATAGGCGCTTTTATTGCCTTTTACTTCTACAATAAATACAACTCGGCCCCAACAATAGATTTTAATAAACTCAGCTTATCCGATCTTGATGGCAAGCCGGTAAAATTCTCTGATTTTAAGGGTAAAAAACTTATCGTTGGTTTTAGCGCCTCCTGGTGCCCAAATTGTTTGGAAGAGATGCGTGAGATAAACGCTATTAAAGATAAAGAGTTAAGCGACGTGGAAGTAGTGATAATAAGTGATGAGCCTCTGGAAACAATAGTGGCCTGGAAAGAAAGAAAAGGTTATCCCTTTACGTATTTAATGCTTAACGCTGGTTTTAACGATATTGGGATATTTTCCATTCCAACTTCTTACGTTGTAAATACAAAATTGGAAGTAAAAAAAGAAACCGTTGGTTATATCGATTGGAAAGATGCATCAACGGTGGAACATTTAAAAAAATTAATGGAATAAATATTATTGGGGGAGAAAGGGTATGAGTACTAAAGATGTTACAAAATTAAGTTCAAAAGAGTTTATTATAATTAAAGGCGCGCGTCAACACAATTTAAAAAATGTAGATGTTGCTTTGCCGCGTAATAAAATGATCGTTATTACCGGACTCTCAGGCTCCGGAAAATCATCTTTGGCCTTTGATACTTTATATGCAGAGGGACAAAGACGTTATGTAGAAAGTCTTTCCGCCTACGCCCGCCAGTTTTTAGGCAGGTTAGAAAAACCGCAGGTAGATTATATTAAAGGTATTTCGCCAGCAATTGCTATTGAGCAAAAAGTTATTTCGCGTAATCCGCGGAGTACGGTTGGCACCATTACAGAGATCTACGATTATTTTAAATTATTATTCTCAAGAGTTGGTAAAACGTATAGCCCGGTTAGTGGCAAACAGGTAAAACGCCAAACGGTTACCGATGTAGTTAATTTTGTTGCCGAATTAAAAGAAGGCGCAAAGGTTTTAATTCTTTCAAAAGTTTCAGAGGCAAAAGATCGTCCTTTTCAAAAACAGTTGGAACTTCTTTCGCAACAAGGCTTTTCAAGAGCGGTTGTTAACGGAGAAATTAAAAAGATAAATGAGATAGATCCTAAGAGCCTTAAAAAAACAGCGGAAGTATTTTTATTAATTGATAGGTTAGTTTCTAATCCTACAGACGAAGATTTTTTAAACCGTACTGCGGACAGTGTTCAAACGGCTTTTTATGAGGGTAATGGCGAGTGTTTACTTTGGATTGAAAAAGGTGATGGTACTTATAATAAAAATTCTTTCAGTAATTTATTTGAGTTAGATGGTATTTCTTTTGAAGAACCTAACGTCAATTTTTTCACTTTCAATAATCCTATTGGTGCCTGCAAAACCTGCGAAGGTTTTGGAAGCATTATTGGCATTGATCCCGATCTTGTTATTCCGAACAAAAGTCTTTCTGTATTTCAAAACGCTATTGTGTGTTGGAATGGGGAAGTAATGAGCGCCTACAAAAAAGAACTTTTAAAGAATGCGCATAAATTTAATTTCCCGGTACATAAACCCATTGTAGAGTTATCTAAAAAAGATTACCAATTATTATGGGATGGCAATCAGTACTTCGACGGTTTAAATGCATTCTTCAAAATGCTGGAAAAAGAAACCTACAAAATTCAATACCGTGTAATGTTAGCGCGTTACCGTGGCAAGACTGTTTGTCCTGATTGCCAGGGAACACGTTTGCGTAAGGATGCTAATTATGTTTTAATTGGTGGAAAAAATATTACAGAATTGGTTTTAACACCGGTTGAGAATTTATATCCTTTCTTCAAGAATTTAAAGTTAGACGAGCACGATACAAAAGTGGCAAAACGTTTGTTAACAGAGATCACTAACCGTTTGCAGTATTTGTTAGATGTTGGTTTAGGTTATTTAACCTTAAACCGTGTTGCTAATACGTTAAGCGGCGGCGAGAGCCAGCGTATCAATCTGGCAACACAATTAGGAAGTACCCTGGTTGGCAGCTTGTATATTTTAGATGAACCAAGTATTGGTTTGCATCCACGCGATACGGAGCGTTTGATAAAAGTGTTACGTTCGTTGCAACAACAAGGCAATACCGTAATTATTGTAGAACATGATGAAGAAATTATGCGCATGGCCGATGAGTTAATAGATATTGGTCCGGAAGCTGGAACGCATGGCGGGCATTTGGTTTTTCAGGGCACGCATAAAGAATTATTAAAGAGTAAAGCCGGTTATACTACAAAATACTTAAATGATCTTTTAAGAATTGAAGTTCCAAAAAGCCGCCGTAAGTGGAAAGAATTTATTGAGATAAGAAATTTGAACGATAACAATTTAAAAAATGTTTCGGTTAAATTTCCGTTAGGCGTTTTAACCTGTGTAACAGGGGTGAGTGGTTCGGGCAAATCAACTTTAGTTAGAAGAGGCTTGATCCCTAACTTACAACGTTACTTAGATGGTTATTTTGAAAGTGTGAATGCCGATCACATGATTGGCGGCAGCTTAAAACAAATTAAGCAGTTAGAGTTTGTAGATCAAAATCCAATAGGTAAATCGTCACGCTCTAATCCCGTAACCTATGTAAAAGCATTTGATGAGGTTAGGAATTTGTATGCAGAACAAGGTCTTTCAAAAACACGTGGTTACAAACCGGGCTTTTTTAGTTTTAACGTAGAAGGCGGTCGTTGCGAAGTGTGCCAGGGCGAAGGACAAATTACAGTGGAGATGCAGTTTATGGCCGACATACAATTGCAGTGCGAAAATTGCAAAGGCAAACGTTATAAAGCAGAAACATTAGAAGTATTATATCGCGGCAAATCAATTTCTGATATTTTAGATCTTACCGTAGAAGACGCTGTTGAATTTTTTGAAGGCGATAAACAAAATAAAACCTGCCAACGGATCTTAGAAAAATTACAAGCCTTACAAGCCGTTGGTTTGGGTTATGTAGCTCTAGGGCAAAGCAGCAGTACGTTGAGTGGAGGAGAAGCGCAGCGTATTAAACTGGCAAGCTTTTTAATTGCCATTAATAATACATCGCCCACCTTATTTGTGTTTGATGAACCAACAACAGGTTTGCATTTTCATGATGTAGCCAAACTTTTAAAATCATTTGATGCGCTGTTGGCAAAAGGACATTCTATTGTAGTGATAGAACATAATTTAGATGTAATTAAATGTGCCGACTGGATAATTGATGTTGGTCCTGAAGGTGGAGAGAACGGCGGAACGATAGTTTTTGAAGGCACGCCAGACGATCTTGCCAAAAATAAAAAAGGTTATACTGGGAAATATATAGCGGAGAAGTTGAAATAAGAATTAAAACGCGGTGCATGAACATCAGGATAATTTTACTTTTTAGTGTTACGGTTGGTCTTTTTACTTCCTGCGGCGTTATTAAAAATTCACCTAAGTATCAATTGGCCAATGGATATTATAAAAGCAAATCCTTTTCTTCTAAAACAGAAAAAGTTTATATAGATAATGAAGTAGATACTGTTTATGTTTACAAATACGATAAAGTCTTAAAAACGGTTGATACTTCTTCTATCAACCGATTGGTGTTTGCTCACAAAACGTCTAAGAGCAACGAAGATTCAAAATATTTTCGTCAGCCAAGTTTTGATGTGGATTTTGTGACCATGCCATTTAAATACAGACCAACGCAGCGTGGTTTTCCGCAGCAATTTAATACAAATTTGAACGGCGCAGTTTATTTTGGTTTGCGCAACGATGTTTACCATTTAAAATATAAAGAAACACCGTTAAAAAAGTATTTGCGCCAAACTACGCATTATGGTTTTTCTTTTGGTGTGTTTACAGGTATTGGTGGCGCTGCAATAAACCCATGGGTAACCAACGGTGTTGTTGGTTACGAATACGACGGTGTGGCATGGTCAAAAGGTATTAGTGCCATTATTGGAATTAATAATTTTACATTGGGTTTAGCACTTGGTTTTGATGATCTGCTGGATGAGAATAAAGATTTTTGGATCTACCAGCAAAAACCCTGGTTAGGTTTAGCATTTGGCCTTAATCTTAATTAGACATGAGTAATTTACCAAAAGCAATTTTTTGTTGGAGTGGAGGAAAAGATTCCGCTTTTTGTTTGCACAAAGTTTTATCAGGAAAATTATTTGATGTTAAGTATTTGCTTACTACTGTAAACGATGAATTCAAGCGCGTCTCCATGCACGGAACGCGGGAAGCGTTATTGGATCTTCAAACCGCGTCTATTGGCATTCCTTCCTTAAAAGTAAGAGTAAAAGAAGGCACCAACGATGAGTATGAAAAACAAATGGAAGCCGTTCTGTTAAAAGCAAAAGCCGAAGGCATTGAACATGTTATTTTTGGAGATATTTTTTTGGAAGACCTGAGAGTTTACCGCGAAAACAATTTAGCCAAAGTAAATATGAAAGCCGTTTTTCCTTTATGGAAAAGAGATACAAAGGAATTGATTAAAGAGTTCATTGATCTAAAATTCAGAACTGTGCTGTGCTGCGTGAACGATGGTTATTTGGGCGAAGAATGGTTAGGGAGAGAAATAAACGAAGTGTTCGTTAAAGATCTACCGGCAAATGTGGACCCCTGCGGCGAGAATGGGGAGTACCATACCTTTTGCTTTGCAGGGCCGCTGTTTAAGCATGAAATTAAAATTACGGTTGGTGAAAAAATATATAAAGCGTTGGATATAAAAACAGATGATACCTGTAAAACAGATCAAGCTGTTGTTACCAAAGGGTTTTGGTTTTGCGATCTGGTTTAATTCAAAAAAAAAGATACCGAAAAGTAGAAAACAAGTGGTACTGAAAAATAAAAAAACTACTTTGGTAGAACCATTTAAAAGCATATGTTTGTCACTATAAAATTAAAGTTAAAACTAGTTTTTTCTGCTACTAACAAAAATATTTTTTTTATGCCTGCCAGGTAATGAAAATTAAATTTAAAATAATTTGAGATACATATTAATATTTACTATTATTTTTTTGAGATTTTGTTTAAGTCCATGTTTTAGCCAGCATAAAGAAATAGATTCTCTAAAAAAAGTTCTTCATGGGTTTAAAAATGATACCAATAAAGTTAACGTATTAAATGACTTAGCATGGAGACTTCAGAAAATAGGAAATTACGAAACCTCATTTCAATACTTAGATACGGCCGAAACACTGGCCGAAAAAATAAACTATAAAAGTGGCTTATCGATAACTTATAATGTAGTTGGTGTGATCTATGCGAATGAAGGAAATTATCCTGCGGCACTTAAAAATCACTTTTTAGCGTTAAAACTCAGAGAGGAACTTGGCGATAAAAAGGGAATAGCATCTTCGCTTAATAACATAGGCACGGTTTATAGGCTCGAAGGAAATCATTATGAAGCAATAAAAAGTTATTTTTTAGCTCTAAAAATTGGAGAGTCAATAAATGACAAAGCCGGAATAGCTGCAAATTACAATAATTTAGGCCTTGTTTATTTTAGCCAACAAAATTTTCCTAAAGCTTTAAAATGTTATCTACAATCTCTTAAACTAAAGGAGGAGTTGGGCAATAAACGAGGTTGTGCAAATTCTTACAATAATATTGGGCTGGTTTACAGCAATAGAGGGAATTATATCGAGGCTATGAAGAATTTTTCCATAAGCCTGAACATTATGGAGGAGTTTGATAATAAGTATGGTATTGAAACAGCATGCTCAAATATGGCTACGATTTTTATTAAGCAAAAGAAGTACAAGGAAGCATCTGTTTACGGAAATAAAGCACTGGAAATTGCAACTGAAATTGGAGATGTTGCCGGAATAAAAGAAGCAAACTTTTGTTTGAGTCAATTAAACGAGGCGCTTGGCGACAGCAAGAAATCCTTGCAGTACTATAAGGCCTATGTTAAAAATAAAGATAGTCTTATTAATGAGGATAAAACAAAGGAGATCATAAAACTTCAAATGAACTATGAGTTTGATAAGAAGGAATCAGAAGCGCTTCTTGCTCATGAATTAAGGGAAAAAATGCTCATTGAGGAAGGCAAGCGGCAGGGAGTTTTTAACCTGGTAATTATTTCGCTACTTATACTTGTATCTGTTTCAACTTTTATAATTTACAAACGGTATAAAATAATAAATAAACAAAAAGAAACAATTGAACATCTGCTAAAGGAAATACATCACAGGGTTAAAAATAATTTGCAGGTAATTTCAAGCATTCTTAATTTACAAAAGGGATACATTGATGATGAAAAAAATCGTGAAGTTTTTCAAGATTGTCAAAATAGGATCTATGCGATGGCTGCAATACATGAAAAACTTTATACCAAAGCAGCACTAACCAACATTAATTTACAAGACTATATAACCACTCTTATTTCCCAGTTAATTGATACCTATAAGGTTAAATATCCTATTAAGCAAGAGGTAGAAGTGAACGTTGGAGGGCTAAAGTTAGATACTCTTATAACCGTTGGATTAATTACAAACGAAATAATTAGTAACTCTATAAAATATGCCTTTAATAATGCCGAAGATAATTTGGTTTTCTTTAAGTTGTCTAAAAATATATCAACCTCAATATA
Source organism: Bacteroidia bacterium (assembly GCA_016787785.1). GTDB lineage: Bacteria > Bacteroidota > Bacteroidia > B-17B0 > Aurantibacillaceae > Aurantibacillus. The sequence goes on from JAEUTO010000010.1 coordinate 342,927, forward strand.
TACCTTAACCATTGGCGATAATGGAAAAGGCATTGGTTTTAATTTTTTTGAAGCTCAGCCTTCGTTTGGAGTCGAGTTAATCAAGGTTTTAGTTGAACAGTTAGACGGAAAGATCGTACATCACCAGGATCTGAAAGGAACTGTTTATGAGATCACGTTTTCGGTCCAGGCATCCGATAAATGATATTTCAATAACTGTTCTAAACGAAGTATTGGTAATAAAAAGAACATTTATTGAAAGGCAGGTGTATAAAGTGATAACAAAGGTTTTTGATTTTGTGATCTCCAACCAAATTAAAACACATAGGCACATAGAAAAAGAAAAATAATAGTCCTCATAGAATTGAAGCTTCGCTTCAATTTGCTATTGCTTCTTTCTTTATTTTCCATTCAGGACTAGTATCTATGTGTTTAATTTTTTATGAATCAGAATTTTAATTTATCTTTAGTGCCGGCAATAACATCCAATGACTGAAAAAGTAATAAAAACCAAGTACGCAACTATTACTTACAGAAGTGACGGCATCATTCATCTTCACTATTTAGATCATTTATTAGTGTTAGAAGAGAGCAAGGAAGTTTTTAAAGTTATTAGAGAAAATTCTCCCTGGAACATTTCTCCATTATACATTAGTGGCGAAACCTTTTCGGGTATGGATAAAGAATCAAAGATCTTTTTTGCAAGTGAGGAAGTATTACAGCACTGCTCGTCGGTAGCAGTGTTGGTAAGAAATATTGGCCAAAGAATATTAACTAATTTTTATTTTAGACTTGTAAAAACCGAAACCCCAACACGTTTTTTTTCATCGGAGGCAGAAGCTATTAAATGGTCGTTAAATTATAGAGATGTGAATGTTTCTCAAAGAGAAAATTCAAATTAATTAGGGCTGATGTTACAAAATCTGTGATTTACCAATTTATCGAAAATGTTGTTGTTTGATTTGGGTAAACCTTTACAGTATCAATTGAAGTTGTAACAATACCCATTTTACGTTTGCGGATTATGCGTTTTAAACGCTGGCTTTTAAATTTCTGTGTTGGGACAGTATAAGTTGAAGGAAAAGGGAATCCATTGCATCCATAAAAATAGATAGCTCCAAAAATATTTTGATCTCCCGGAAAAAAATTGCCTTTAGTATCAATATATTCAATAGTAGCGAAATTTACTATTAAACTATCGTATTGCTGAGAGGGGCTAAATAAATTATTATAGTGTATTGCAAGATCTGCTTCTCCAACATCAATTAATACCTTATCGTTATTATTTCCTACATCAATATAAGTAAGCTGACTACCGCCACATGGATAGAATTGTTCCAATCCCCAGCTTTCTTTTACGGCAACAAAATAATTATGTTTTTTACTCACAATCAGTTTTTCACGGTCAAAAAAACATTCGCCATTATTATCAGTTATGGCACTGGAAATTTCTTTGCAGTCGTTACTACCGGCATATTTGCCGTCTGGATTGTTTCCTTTTTTATCAACCAGCACTATATTAGCATTTGCGACATATTCGTTTAGGCCGGGTTAAATAATTTTATTTTAATGCTTGTTTTCTTTTTGCAGGTTGTAATAGCAAATGCTAATAAAAAAATAAAGAAATATTTTACCGGTTTTATCATTGTATAAATAAATGGGCCTTATACGAATATAGAACAAAAATTTGATTTTCCAGTTAAGACATAAAAAAAAGGGAAACAAATGCTGTTTCCCTTTCATCTCTCAAAAAATAAGTTTAAAATGCTTTTTTCTTTCCGAATTTAATGTTGCCTAAAGCATCTAAGACCTTTTTAAATATTTCAAAGTATAATGTAATTATTAAGGTAATGCTCATCATCCAGATAACACAGATGTTGAACCAATAGGTAGAGAAGTAAGTTCCCATAAAATTCTTTCTTGGTGCAAAAAAGTGCGCACGGCCCATTTTAGAATCTACCGGATCCTGGTAAACCGGATCTATCTGTTGAATTAACTTGCCATCTTTCTCAATACAACGGTTTAATTCGCCGGCATTTTTTACCAGGTTATTTAAATTCTCGTTATCGTAATTGGCAGCAAGTTCTAAAAATTTATCTTTATCTGCCGGGGTCTTCTGCATAGACAGTTTTACTTCATCTAATTTTTTATACGCTGTGTTTTGCACGTTGATATAATAATTTTTGATGTTTGTTAAGTAAGCTTTAATAGATGCAGCAACGGCAGGGTTATAACTCTTCTCGTTTATCTGACCTAAAACATCGCAGGTAACTTTTTTATTTATTTTGGTTTCCTTGGTTATTTCATTAAACAATAAAGCAATGTCAGACTTAACGTCGGTTAATTTTTTTCCTTCTTTCAATTCGTTCTCTATTTTCACCAACTTACTTTCCAATTTAGGCATCCAATAATCTTTTTTGTACTGGGCAACACTAATACTTTTATCGTATTTATAAAAATTATGTTCGTAACGGTTCTCTTTAAATTGATTTACGGCTAGAGCCTCAAATGCCCAACGACTGGCCATTATCTCACCACTAATTGGCACAGAGCCTTGGGCTGCAAGTGTAGGATTTAATTTATCGAACTTAACAACAACACCCGCCAATAATAATTGCGGGATAATTAAGAATGGAATTAAAATGTAAATAGTAACAGCGCTGTTAAACGCAGAGGAGATGTTTAAACCTAAGATATTTGCAAAACAAGATGAAGTAAATAATACCATCCAATAATCGGTAAACATACCTTGAATACCGAGAACAGAATTACCTACAATTACAAAGCTGCAGGTTTGTATAGCAGATAAAGCAAACATAATGATGATCTTACTCCACAAATAACTGCCTTTACTTAAATTAAGGAAGGATTCACGTTTACGGATCTTTCTGTCACGAATGATCTCCTCGGCACTCACTGTTAGTCCAATAAATAGAGCCACAACAACCGACATGAACATGTAAGCAGGAATGTTTTCGTTCTCGCCAAAAACATAACCTTTACTGGTGTCAACATCAGTATTAAAGAACCTTACCAAATACGCTAAAATAAAAGCGAGTAGGGGAGCTTCTAAAAAGTTGATCATTAAATACTGCGTGTTGGTTAATTTACTCTTAACGTCACGCGTCATAAATACTTTAAACTGTTTTAAAATATTCGGGATCTTGAAAATACTTTCAGGAATCTCGGTATGTTTTTTCTCAGAGTGAATATTGCTTTCAATACGCTCGCGGTATTGTACGTTCCATTCAAGCGGACTAACTTTTCTGTTATACGTTAAGTTACCGTACTCATCCAATACCTTGCTTTCAATGATATTAAAGATCTGCTCGGGGTTTACGTTACCGCAGTTCCAGCATTCTGATTCTTCTGCATTAACGTGATTAACCAAACGTTTAAAATAACTAACGGCATCAACCGGGTTACCATAATAAATCGGATAACCGCCCACGTCAAGGATCATTAAATTATCAAACATTTTGTAGATCTCTGATGATGGTTGGTGAATTACCACAAAAATTAATTTTCCTTTTAAAGCAAGTTCTTTTAAAAGGTCCATAATATTTTCAGAGTCACGTGAAGACAGACCCGATGTTGGCTCATCCACAAATAAGACAGAAGGCTCGCGAATTAATTCTAAGGAGATATTTAAACGTTTACGTTGGCCACCCGAAATGGTTTTTTCTAAAGGCGAACCAACTTTTAAATGACGTGTTTCACTTAAACCTAAATCGGCCAACAAACTGTTACAACGTTTTGAAATTTCTTCGTCATCTAAATTTCCGAAACATAATTTTGCGTTGTAAAAAAGATTTTGATAAACAGTAAGTTCTTCAATTAAAAGGTCATCCTGACTCACGTGGCCAATTACGCCTTGTATAGCTTCTCTTTCTGTGTGAATATTTTTGCCGTTTATTTTTACAGAACCACCGCTTGGTGTTTCCATGCTATTTAAAACGTTCAATAAAGTAGATTTACCCGCGCCTGAGCCGCCCATGATACCAATAAGCTTACCAGACTCTTCGTTGATGTTAACATCGCGTAAACCTAATTTACCGCCTTTAAATTTGTATTCAAGATTTTTTACTTCAAAAGTAATACGCGCTTGCGATTCATCACTTAAGAAGCGGCCAATAACATCGCTGTAATAAATTGGTTTTATTTTGCTTGAACGGATAGAAGAACCCGGCGTAAAAATGTGTACACGCTCTTTAGAGATACTTTGTCCGTTTAATTGTAATTCATAATTGCCATAGAGTCTAAGCGCATACATGGACACGCTTTCGATCTGTATAACGCGAACATCTTGCGGTAATGTTTCGCAGTAAATATGTTTGCTTTGATTTTGAATTCCCTCTTGATTATTATTAATAACCAAAATATTTGGGTTATTAGGTATAACTTCCAGGCTATCAATAATAAATGACGTTAAGAGATTGAACTCTTCCATTGGAATGTTAAATGTATCGGCCACGGTAAGCACGAATTCATTTTCCTGTTCAGAGATCTCGTTACTGGAGTGAATAAATTCAAGCAAACGTATTAACACGATCACTTTTTGAGGTTGTTCAAGTTCCTGATTTATTTGCGTACAGATCTTTAAGATCTTAACAGAGTTAAGAGAAGTTCTTTTGGCTGCGCCTTCTTTTTTCTTGCTGGTGTTTTGGTGCGACTCTAAGTATTCGTCAAATATCTTTAAGTAGGTTTCAACCTGTTCTAAATTTAACTGGCCTTTTAAGAAGGACTGTACAATTTGTCTACCGGTGTTGTTAATGCCATCAACCTTTGCAATAATTGCAAACATCTGCATCAGGGCTCTTAATATTCGTTCGCTCATTTTATATTATTTTTTGGTACAAACATTTTCGTAAAAATGTTTTGCCATTTGTTTTACTTGATTACAATCTTGTTTAGAAAATGTGGTAACAGCTTTACCGAAAATAAATCCTGTTATGCCATCTTCTTTTAATGTGCCAATATAATTCTTAAAAATTTCTATTACGTAATAACCACTGTTTTTGCTTAATTCATAATTGGTGGTTTCTTTAGCAAAAAAACTTTTTGAACCTGATTTAATTTCGAGCATATCTGTTTTGCCGAAATATAAATTTTCGTTAGTGCAGATCCGTAAATAGAATTTTGTATTTGGTGCTTTTACTAATTGTAGGGTAGTGCCGTTCTTTAAAGAAGTAATTAAATATTCACTATCTACTACTTTATTTTCTTTTGGAATACGAATGGTATCTTTAATAAAAGCAAAATCTCCAGACTTTTGAGAAAAGCCAATAGAGCTAAAAAGTAAGATGCCTATAAATAAATATATATGTTTCATATTAAAGCGAATTCTAAGATACAAAAAAAGGATAAAGTTGTGCTTTATCCCTTTAAAATAATTGAAAAAATATCCGGTAGTTACACAGGATTATTTTTGTTTAAATCCAATTAGCATTACTGCACATCCTGATCCTGGATTTTTGTTTGCATCTAATTGGGCTTCAATGATTGTTTCAAGGGTAGATTTTACTTTAAAATCCCAATACGGGGCGTTTTTCTTATCCCTGTTAGTAAATAATAAATGACGGTCCTGATCATAAATATTAAAGATCAAATTTCCATCAGAAGTACCGCTACACGCTGCAATTCTGTATGTTGTTTCGCCAAAAAAAGTTGTTTGAAATTCAGCAGTTTCTTCCGAGTTCAATAAAAGAGCACGGTATTGTTGTCCGTCAGAAATAAAAGTAGATATAATGTGTTTAGCGCAAATATTTGCAATTGTATCGCACTGCGCATTTACTTTATTAAAACATGCTGCAATTGAAACAAATGATAAGGCTATAATAAATTTCTTCATTTTAGTTGATATGTTTAATATTATGATTGTGACGTGTTAATTATTTTGTTCCTGATCTCTTTTATTTTTTCGGTGATCAGAGCAATTTGCTCGTCACTTACAATAACCTCAGTAGTACTATTAATATAGGTCATTTTTTTAGCAGTATCAGTTACAGGTTCAACAAAATTGTATTTGAACTGAATGCCATCATAAATTTTTGAAAGGTCGCTTAATTGCGCTGTTAAAGCTACAACTTCAGGCTCGGTACTGCTGCCTAAAATTTTAATTAAACTGCCTAAAGCTTGTTTTTGTTCTGCAATTCTAAATCTTACACCTTCGGTAGGTTTTGATTTATAAGCTGTAACCGAAAAATGCATACTTTCTATCCAACCACCGGTAAGAATAAGACTGCTTACATTGCTTCTTTGATTATTTTTTAAATAAGCATCGCTACCGCGGTAAGCAATACCTACTAAAACCATCATACTATCTTTGTTTGTAACATTATTTTTGATACGCTCCATTGTAGATGCATCAAAAGCTGCAGAAATGCCTAACTTATCGGCTAACTGTTTTACAGAAGCCAAATAACCTAACGCATCCTGGGTTTGGTTGTAAAGAGAAACATATCCGAGATCTGCGCCATAAATACCTAAATTGATAGATTTTGCGTAATCAGTTGAAAATGTATTTACTTTATTGGATGAATGTAAAATTGCTTTGTCGTAAACAATACCACTTTTTTGTATCAATAAAGCTGTTTGAATAGGAGAGGGAACACTAAAAAGTTCGCCACCAACGTTTACTACTGAAGTTTTAACGGTATCAACGGTATCAACCAATTCATCCTTATTTGTGTCGTCTTTTTTTGGGTCGCCACAAGACGTTAAAAAAGCTACTGCAATTGATAAGGCTAAAACATTTTTGTTTAGCACTGTTTTATAAATTTTCATCGATAAATTGATGTTTTTTAAAGATTAATTTGACGCAAGTAAAGCAAAAAAACTGAATTGGACAAATATTAATTTCTCACAATTCAGTTTTTTATTGTTAAAAAGTATATTAGTGGTTATCGCCGCCAAAATAGGTCATTTCAATAATGTCAGCGTTATAAGCTACATCGTAAATAACCTCATTTAAAATAGTTTCGTTAGTTAGTTCTATTGGTTGCACTGCTTGAACGATAACGGTCTCGCAAGGAGTTCCGTCTGGGCGTTTGTCAGTTGTAATTGTTACCTGAGCAAATGTTCCGTAACCGCCTTCTTTAAGCATTTTGTAATGGTTCAAATTCGGATTGTATTCACCACATCTTGTGTTCATGTAGATCACATCTTTTCCAAAGTGACGACCTTTAATTTCCCAAACCCAAACGTTTTGGTATCTCCAGCTATTATCTTTCATTTTTAGAGCTACGTCTATTTTCCAGATACCCGGGCTAACTTCATCTAATTTATATTTCCATTTATTAGAAATATTTGTCATTGCGGTTTTTAAATCGAACATATTTTTTATTTTTAAAAGTTTATCAAATATATATTTTTTTTTATTTTCCAATAAATTTATTTTACCCTGGATTTTTAACCTAACTTTAGCTTCTCAATTTTTTAACCGTTTATGAAGCGTTCCGATGTAGTTCTGTTACTTATTTTAGCCTTTGTTCAATTTACCGGAATAGTAGATTTTATGGTGCTAATGCCGCTTAAGCCCAAACTTACCGAGCTTTGGGGTATTACGCCAAGCCAGTTTGGAATTGCTGTATTTGCTTATGGTTTTGGCGCCTTTATTTCGTCGCTTATTTGCGTAAATAAAGTAGACCGTTTTGATCGCAAAAAAGTGTTGGTTGTTATTTACGCGGGCTTTACTTTGGGCACTTTTTTCTGTGGTTTCGCGTCCAGTTATTATATGCTGGTTGCTGCGCGTTTTATTACCGGTTTATTTGGCGGCGTTTCGGGTTCTATAATACAATCTATTGTTGGCGATGCCATTCCTGCACAAAAAAGAGGACAGGCCATGGGTATTTTAATGATGGGTTTTGCACTGGCAAGTATTGTTGGTGTGCCGGGCGGCTTATACCTTGCGGGTCACAACCATTGGTACACGCCCTTCATTATTTTAGGATTTTTATGCGTGGCTGTATTTGTGGGCATCTTATTCGTTGTTCCATCCTTTACAGCACATTTAGCCACATATAAACCACAAACTTTTTTGGGTGTAATGCGCAGTGTTCTCGAAGACAAGAATCGTCGTTGGGCACTTTTATTAACCTTATTGATAATGCCGTCGCACTTTTTTATTATTCCTTTTTTAACGGATTATTTTACGTCTAATCTTCAATTCGATTATTCTAGCACAGTGCCTTTGGTTTATATTGTAGGTGGCGCTATTACAGCGTTTACATCTCCTATGATCGGGAAATTAAGTGATAGAATAGGGCGTTTTAAAGTACTTTTGGCACTTTCAATTTTATCTGTAATTCCTTTAATTGGTATTCCTAATTTACAAACACATAATAAATTTGTGTTGTTATGTTTTACAGCCTCTTTCTTTGTTTTTAGCGGCTCGCGAATGATCATTTCCATGGCACACACAACGTCTACGGCACAACCGCATATTCGTGGTGCGTTTTTAATTATAAATTCATCTGTGCAGCAATTTGGTACGTCTATAGCTTCGTTAATTGGTGGATTTATAGTGATACAATCAAGTGATCACAATTTACATAACTACCCGTATTTAGGATACCTGGCGGTTTTCTTTTCTATATTAGTGGTGTTGGTTTTTAATAAAGTAAAACCATTAAAGGTTTAGCGTTTATAAAAAAGATTTCCTTTTTTTCTTAAATTTTTTTGCATAGTTTAGATAGTTCTAATAATGAAATTTGAAACGAATGATACTATTGTTGCATTGGCAACGGCTCACGGAAGTGCCGCTATTGCTGTTATTCGTTTAAGCGGACCAAACGCTTTTAAAGTTGTTGAGACCAATTTTTATTCTAAAAACCAACAAAAAAAACAAATTAGTAATAAAGATTCGCACACGCTGCATTTTGGATTGATCATTCACCAGGATGTAATTATTGACGAAGTTTTAGTAAGCGTTTTTAAAGGGCCAAATTCATTTACAGGGCAGGATAGTGTTGAAGTTTCCTGTCACGGGTCGCCATTCATACAACAACAACTTATACAATTATTTTTAGCAGCAGGGGCAAGGTCCGCAGCGCCGGGTGAATTTACATTACGCGCATTTTTAAATGGTAAATTTGATCTTAGTCAGGCCGAAGCTGTTGCTGATCTTATTGCCAGTAACTCTGCCATTTCGCACCAGGTAGCAATGCAACAAATGCGTGGCGGTTTTAGTAATAAAATAAAATTGTTGCGAGAGAATCTTGTAAATTTTGCTTCGTTAATTGAATTGGAACTGGATTTTAGCGAAGAAGATGTGGAGTTTGCCAACAGAAATGACCTTAAGAATTTAATTCATTCTATTAATAATATCGTTCAAAAATTAGTTCAAAGTTTTGAATTAGGCAATGTAATAAAGAATGGTATACCCGTTGCTATTGTTGGAAAGCCCAATGCCGGCAAATCTACTTTATTGAATGTGCTTTTAGAAGATGATCGTGCTATTGTAAGTGAAATTGCAGGAACCACAAGAGATACTATTGAAGATGAAATTACTATTGATGGCGTTTTGTTTCGCTTTATTGATACCGCTGGCATAAGAACAACTACCGATGTTATAGAGCAAATAGGGGTAAACAAGGCATTTGAAGCCATTCAAAAATCTGCCATCGTTATTTATTTGTTTGATTCGCACGAAATAAGTAGTGGCGATCTGAAGATGGAAATTGATATGTTGCAGGAACATATTGGTACGTCGCAATTGGTAATTGTGGCCAATAAAATAGATACCGAAAACGTTGCCGATCTAAAAAAAGAATTCTCAAATTACCCCGAGATCATTTTTATTTCTGCAAAAACACATGATCATGTAAAGGACCTTAAAAGTAAGTTACTTGAATTATTTGATGCAAGAACAGTAAGCGCAACAGATACAATTGTTACAAATGCACGGCACGTTAATTCATTAAAGAATGTAAATTCTGCCCTTGAAAAAGTACTGAAAGGGTTAGATGAAAACATTGTTGCCGATCTGTTAGCATTGGATATACGCTATGCCTTAGAGGAAATTGGAACCATTACCGGACAGGTAACCACAGAGGATCTGTTGGAAAATATTTTCAGCAAATTCTGCATCGGTAAATAAACACCTTAGTGTTTATGCACTATTTTTATCGTTTTCTTTTTGAAGAATTCATATTTTTTGATAATTTTAAATTAGCATTTTAATCAAAACAACTATTTCATGCTTAAAACCAAAGAGTATCGCCTGGCTACACTCGAGTATGACGCAGAAAAAAATATTTTGTTCTATCGTGTTAAACAGGATATAACTGTTGACGTTGCCGAAATAAAGGAAATGATCGAGTACGTTAAAGAATTTATGGGCGAAAAAAGACATTTGGCCTTGATAGATTTTGGCTCCAGTGTTGGTTCAACAACAGAGGGTAGAAGAGTTTACGCAGAAGAGATCTATCTCACAAAATATAGAATTGCCGACGCGTTTTTAGTAAAATCACTTTCAATGCGCTTAATCGCCAACTTTTTTATTAAAGTAACCAAGCCTAAAATTGCTACGCGATTATTTACCTCAGAAACAGAAGCAATAAAATGGTTAGAGAATGCAAAGAACTCTCAAAATAAAAAAGAGGAAGCATTGTAATTATCTTTAAAACAAAAAACCTGTCAAGGTATATACCAAGACAGGTTTTGTAAGTGTGATCTTTTTAGGATTATTTCTTTTTAGCGTAACGTGTACGGAATTTATCCACACGACCTGCAGTATCAACTAATACTTGTTTACCTGTATAAAAAGGATGAGATGTCATTGAGATATCTAATTTTACTAATGGATATTCGTTACCATCTTCCCATTTAACGTTTTCTTTAGTTTCTGCGCAAGAGCGGGTAATAAATGCATAACCATTACTCATATCTTTAAATACGCATAATCTATAATTTTCTGGATGGATTTCTTTTTTCATTTTAGAAAGGTTTATTAAGTTTCAAAATTGGGATGCAAATATACGTTTATTATTTTAAACGCCAAATATTATTCTCTTAACAATTAGCAAGTAAAGTTTTTGCTTAAAAAATGGCCTAAAAATTTAACAAATATCAAAAAAAACGAGCCGATTATTTGTTTTTTAAAATTCTTTAACTAATTTAGCCGCCTAAGTGTATAGTCAAAAAAGCACTTATTTATTTAACTTAAAACAAAGTATGAAAAAACTTTTTACCAAAATTGCTATTGCAGTAGCAGGTTTTACAGGGGTTGCAGTTGCTCAGCAAGATCCTCAATTCACACAATTTATGCACAATAAATTGATCTATAACCCCGGTTATGCTGGTACTTCAGGCGCTATTTGCGGCAACGCACAATTCCGTCAACAATGGGTGAACTTTGATGGCGCACCTCAATCAATAGCGTTAGCATTTGATATGCCCGTTCTACCTAATTTAGGTATAGGTTTAAATGTTATTAGTGATAAAATCGGACCAATGAATACCTTATTTTTAAGGATTCCTGTTTCTTATTTAATTCCGGTTGGTTCTGGTAAATTGGGCCTTGGATTAGATGTTGGCTTTTTACAAAAGAAAATTAACAATACATGGATCACTCCTGAGCCGGGTAAAATTGACCCTACTATCCCAGGTGCATATGATGCTTTAAGCAATCCATCTTTAAATAAATTAACTTATGACCTTGGTTTTGGTGCTTTTTACCAAATTCCGGGTAAATTTTACTTAGGTTTATCAAGTACCCACTTACCTTCTCAAACAGTAGGTTCTGCACCTATTAGTTTTGAAATGTCTCGCCACTATTATTTAATGACAGGTTATTCATTCGATATCAACCCAAGAAACAAGATCACGCCAAATGTTAAAGTAAAATCAGATGTGGCTGCAAGCGCTGTTGATATTAACTTAACATATATGTATGATAATATGCTTTGGGTTGGAGCTACCTACCGTTTAAGTGATGCTACTGCATTAATGATCGGTTACCAAGGCCATAACGCAAGTGGTGGTTTAAGCTATAAAATTGGATATTCTTATGACCTTACAATGTCAAAATTAAAAGGTTATACTAGTGGTACTCACGAGATTATCTTAGGTTTCTGTTTAACCCAAAAAGTTAAGAAATTAGCATCTTATGGAGATGATCGTTTCTTAAATTAATTTTAAATTGTAACCTTTTATATAATATTTCGTTTAAACCACTTACAACTAACAATTAATGTTAATAACTTTAAACAAAAAAGACAGTGTAACTTTAATGTTGATTGTGGTTATAAACTAAAACAAGTAATATGAAAAAACTATTGGTATTAGCTTCATTCGTCGCTTTTGTTGCAGGTTGCAACAAACACGAAGCCGAATTGGTTGGTGTTGGTGGCCGTGAAAAATGGTTTCAACCAGACCCGTTTGGTACACTTTTCATACCTATGGGAAGTTACCACATGGGACCCGATGATGAAGAAAACCCTATGGCTCACACCACTAAATCTAAAATGGTGTCGGTTCAGGCCTTTTATATTGATGATGCTGAGATCTCAAACAATGAGTACCGCCAATTCGTTTATTGGGTGCGCGACTCTATAGCCCGTAAACTATTAGCTTTCGGTTCTAACGGAGATGCAGAAGATTTCCAGATCTCTCAAGATGACTTCCTTGCAATGTGGCCTATATATAAAGGTGATAACAACTTACAGGATCCATATATTAACTGGGAACAAAAGATCAATTGGAATAGTGATGATGATGATTACAGAGCAGATCTTCAACCAATGTATCTTCCTGAAGGTGAGCGTTTTTATAACCGTAAGGAAATTGATGCCCGTAAATTGAACTACGAATATTATAGAATTGATATCCGTTTAGCTGCTTCTAAATCAAACCGTTTTTTACCAAATAAATCACCCGATATTCAGGATGCTGCGCATGATTACAAAAAAGCAGACTATATGAACGGTGTTACTTTAAATGATGGTCAAAACGGTGCGCCGGGCTCTCCCTCATCTTTAGTAGGTGATCCTTCAAAAGACAGTAAAGTTTTAGGTACTTATAATGTAAAAGATCAGGTTTCTGTTGGACAAGGTAATTATGTGCCAAGAGAGCGTAAAGGTGTTGACCGTTCGGTATTTATCTTAAAAGACATTATTAATGTATACCCTGATACATTAGCTTGGGTACATGATTATACTTATTCATTTAATGAGCCATTAACTAATATGTATTTCTGGCATCCGGCTTACGACGATTATCCGGTAGTTGGTCTTACCTGGAAACAAGTGCGTGCATTCTCTATCTGGCGCTCGTTATTATTAAATAATTATTTGATCGGTACTGGTCAAACGATCGTTAACGATTTCCGTTTACCAACTGAAAGTGAGTGGGAATACGCTGCTCGTGGTGGTCTTGATAAATCTCCATACCCTTGGGGCGGTCCTTACATTCGTAACTCACGTGGTTGTTTCTTAGGTAACTTTAAACCAATGCGTGGTTCTTACATCGATGACGGTGGTTTCCACTCGGTTTATATTTATTCTTACAATCCTAACGATTACGGTTTATATTGTATGGCCGGTAACGTTTCAGAGTGGACAAGTAATGCATATGATGAGTCGGCTTACGATTTTCAACATGACTTAAACCCTGATTATGTTTACGAAGCGCAGGATAAAGATGCAAACGTTTTAAAACGTAAAGTAATACGCGGTGGAAGCTGGAAAGATGTTGGTTATTACTTACAAACAAGTGCCCGTACCTATGAGTACCAGGATACAGCAAAATGTTATGTTGGATTCAGGAACGTAATGACCTATTTAGGTCGTGCAAAAGGTGACGATATTTAATAGAAAACACAAAAACAACAAATAAACACAACTAACACAAACACTAACACACAAACACAAAACAGCTATGAGTAAATTAGGAAAAGTAAAAGGATTCAAGAGGTTCGTACACGTTGCTTCATGCCTTGGAGCGTCTATCGTTATTTTAGGAGCTCTATTTAAAATTATGCACTGGCCACTCTGTAATGAGATGCTAATTGTTGGATTAAGTACAGAAGCATTCTTATTCTGTTTATTTGCTTCCGATATTCCTCATGAAGAAGTTGATTGGACGTTGGCTTATCCTGAATTAGCAGGTATGGGTGGTGCTGTTGAATTAGAAGAAGAAAAAAGTAATTTACCTATAACAGAACAATTAGACAATTTATTAGCTGATGCTAAGATCGGTCCTGAATTGATCGAAAGTTTAGGAGCTGGTATGCGTGCAATTGGTGATAATGCTACAAAAATGGCAGATATCAGCAACGCAACTGTTGCAACTAACGAATACGTTGATAACGTTAAAAAAGCATCTAGCAGTGTTTCTACATTAGCCGATACTTACAAAAGTGCTGCTAATTCAATTGCTAGCTTAGCTGAGTCAAATGACGCTGGTCACTCTATTGGTGATTCATTAAATAAAGTTTCTAAAAACCTATCTGCTTTAAATGCAACTTACGAACTGCAATTACAAGGTAGCAAAACTCACTTAGATGCTACTACGAAGTTCTACGATGGTTTACACGATCTAATGAAAAACTTACACGATTCTGTGGATGATACTAAAAAATATCGTCAAGAGATGTCACAGTTATCTACTAACTTAACTGCCTTAAACACTGTTTATGGTAATATGTTAAGTGCTATGAACTTTAATAAATAGTTCAAAACTGTAACTTAATCAAAAGTTAGTATTATTAATTATTATATTGTTTAACAACAAATAAAACACACATTTTACAATGGCAGGCGGAAAAGAAACCCCAAGACAGAAGATGATCGGTATGATGTACCTCGTACTAACCGCACTTCTGGCTATGAACGTTTCAAAACAAATATTAAAGGGTTATGTTACCGTTAACGAAAGTTTGGTAAAAAGCCGCGAGAATCTAGCAGAGAACAACAAACGTGTAACAGAATCGTTTGAACATACCATTAATGGTAATCCTGCTGCAGCTGGCTACTTCGAAAAAGCAAAAGAAGCTCAGAAACTATTAAAGGACATGGAAACCTATGTTGATCAGGTTAAACTTAATGTTGTTAAAGAATCTGAAGGAACACTTAAACCAGATACAGTTAATTTAAAATACGCTCAAAGGCTCGATAATTATGATGATCCTTCACGTGTTTTAGGTGTTGCTGAGCCGGGTGCCATTGTTGGCGGCCCTCTTAGCGCTCAAGAATTAAAAGGTAAAATGGATAAACTTGTTTCAAGTTTGATAAGCATGCTAGATCAAATGCAAACGAATCCTAAAACCAAATTATTAGGCGATGATTATGAGTCTTTAAAAAGAAAGATAAATGCTCTTAAACCTGTTAGTTCTGGTGCAAAAGAAGATGGTGTTGTAATGACATGGGAAGTTGAGAACTTCTATCACTTACCAATGGCTGCGGTTGTTTGTAATTTCAACAAAATGGCTGCTGATCTAAAAAACACTGAGGCTGAATTATTAAATATCTTCTCTGGTGCAAGTGGTAAATTAGCTATCAAATTTGATAAATTATCTGCAAAGGTAATTGCTCCTTCTTCTTATATCCAAGCTGGTCAACCTTACACAGCTGATATATTCTTAGCAGCTTCATCAAGCGCAATGACTGCAGATCAAATGCAGGTTTTAATTGGTGCTGATTCTGTTACTGCCGCAGGTGGAACTCCGGTTCCTATCGAAGGTGGTATGGGTAAGTACACAGTTAATACTGGCGGACAAGGTGAACAAAAGATTAGCGGTATCATCAAGTTTAAAAAACCTGATGGAAGTTATGAGAACTATCCTTGGCATGCGGCTTATATGGTTGCTGCTCCTGCTGTAGCTGTTCAGTTAACAAAAATGAATGTAATGTATATTGGTGTTGATAATCCTATCATGGTTTCAGCTGCCGGTGTTTCTCCAACAGATCTACAAGTTAACATCTCTGGTTGCGGTGCAACCAAAACAGGTGGTAACGGTAAATTCATTGTTAGAGCTACCAGCCCTGGTACTTGTATGGTAAGTGTATCTGCCAAAGGTAAATCTCAAGGTCCTCCTCAACCAGTTCGTGTGAAGAAAATTCCAGATCCGGTTGCAAAAGTGGGTGGTAAAACTGGTAACGTTGAGGTTAAGAAAGTTGAGTTAGGTCAAATTGGTGGTGTTGGTGCTGAATTAGCAGGTTTTGACTTTGATGCTAAATTCGTTGTTATCTCATTCGAATTAAGTGCTGTTGTTAAAGGTGCTTTAAAATCTGTTGCCTGTGCAGGTAATAGTGTAAACTCCGAAGCAAGAGGTATTCTAAGTTCTGCAGGGGTTGGAAGTAAAATTTTCTTTGAAAACGTTAAAGCTAAAGGTCCTGATGGAACCATCAGAAATATACCCGGTGTAACATTAAAAGTAAAATAATATGAAAAATCTATTTTTTGCCATATTAACAGTTCTATCATTAGCAGCATCTGCTCAGCAAGGTGTATTTCAGCCTGGCGACTATAAAGATGGTATCTATGATAAAGAAAACGCAGTAAATCGTCGTTTCATTCCATACACACACCTTCGCGAAGGAGATGTTACATGGGAAAAACGTGTTTGGCGCGATGTTGATATGCGCGAGAAATTAAACCAACCATTGTATTATCCGGTTGAGTTTGTAACAGGTAGAATGTCACTTTTCCAAGTATTGGCTAAGTATATTTTACAAGGACAAGTTATTGCTTTTAATGACGAGGAATTTCAAATTCCTTTAGAATTATCTGCTATCAGAGACAAACTGAAAAAATGCGACTCTGCCGATCAAACTTCTTATACTCCGGAAGGGGAAGAGGTGGTTATTAAAATTTTCCAATGCGACTCTTTAAGTATCTTAAGAAATATTCGTTCTTACAGGTTAAAGGAAGATTGGTTCTTTGATAAACAAAAATCGGTTTTAGAGGTGCGTATCATCGGAATGGGTATTTATACTTATGATGAGGAAAAAGAAGCGATGAGAGAGCAATTTTGGGTGTATTTCCCATCATGTCGTCCGTTCTTTGCCAAGCATGAAGTATTTAATACTAAAAATGATAGTGAGCGTAGAACTTTTGAAGACATATTTTGGAAACGACAGTTTGCAAGTACCATTACCAAAGAGACCAACGTTTATGGTAGAAATATAAACGAGTACTCGAGAGGTATAGATGCTTTACTCGAATCTGACCGTATCAAAATGGATATTTTCAGATGGGAACACGATCTATGGCATTTTTAATTTAACCTAAAAAGTAGTTAAAACCCTTCAGTTTACTGAGGGGTTTTTTGTTGTTAAAAATTCTAAAACAAATTCAATTAACTTAAAGCTTTGGTATATTTGTTGTATTACACTATTTATCATGAAAAAACTTCTCATTCTTATTCCGTTTTTAAGCTTTTCTTTTGCAATTGCTCAAAAACAAAGTCAGCCAAAAACATTTCCTGTTAAAATAGATGGAACGATCCGTAACTATACCGGCAAAACAATATATCTTCACCACAAATGGGATGAAAAGGATTTTACTGATTCTGCAAAGGTTATAAACGGCAAATTTACTTTTAACACCAAAAGTGTTGACCCGAATATGTTTTGGTTCACCACTACCAGCAATATCAATGAGCAACCTAACTATATCTTTTTTGCAGATGCCGATCCTTTAAAAGCAAATTTAGTTGGAGATTCTTTGATCTACTCAACAGTTTCAGGTGGCCAAACCCAAAAAGATTATTTACAGTATCGTTTTATGATAAACGATTTTGTATCGCAACAACAACAAATGCAGGCAGATTATAACACCGCTTCTCAAACTGGCGATTATAACGCTATGAATAAGATCAAGGACGACTTTCAGGGATTGAACACTAAATTCATCGACGGCCTGAAGAACTTCATTAAAACGCATCCAAAGTCAGCAGTAAGTGGTTTTATAATTTATAATGATTTCAATAACCCCAACATTCCAATGGAAACTGTTATTGAGTCCTTAACTTATATTGATAAAAGTATTGAGAACACTAAATTCATTAAGTTGGCTACAAAGCGTGTGGATGCTGTTAAAGGCACTATGATCGGTAACAAAGCCACAAACTTCTCTCAAGCCTCGCCTGAAGGAAAAGCGATCAACTTAACAGATTTTAAAGGTAAATATGTTCTGGTTGATTTTTGGGCCAGTTGGTGCGGTCCTTGCCGCCAAGAGAATCCGAACGTTGTAGCTGCCTATAATCGTTTTAAAGATAAAGGCTTTACAGTATTAGGCGTTTCTTTCGATTCAAACAAAGATGCCTGGTTAGCCGCCATTAAAAAAGATAATTTAACCTGGCCACACGTTAGTGATCTTAAAGGTTGGGGTAACGAAGCAGGCAAGATCTATAGCATTACCAGTATTCCGCAAAATTTATTGTTAGATAAAGAAGGTAAGATCGTGGCTAAAAATCTACGTGGCCCGGCACTTGACGAAAAATTAGCTGAGCTAATTAAATAGTCGTTTTTATCAAAAAAAAACTAATTTTGCCTTGCAAATTTAATGTGTGTTTAATCATGCATAAAAATGGCCTTAAGTATAAAAAAATAAAAATCTGTATATGAAAATGAATAAAGTTGTTGCTGTTGCTTTAGCTCTTGGAGCATTTGTGAACTACAGTAAAGCACAAGAATCGGTTGTAATGACAATTAACGGTAAGCAAATTACTAAATCAGAATTTGAAGCTGTGTATCGTAAGAACAACGGTAAAGAAGTAAATAACACTACAAAATCGGTTAACGAATACGTTGATCTTTTTTCGTTATTTAAAAGCAAAGTTTTTGAAGCAGAAAGTTTAGGCCTTGATACCTTAACCTCATTTAAAAATGAATTGGCTGGGTACCGTCGTCAGTTAGCGGCACCGTATCTTACCGATAAAAACACCAACGAAAACCTTTTGAACGAAGCATACGAACGTATGAAAACAGAAGTAAGGTCTAGCCACATTTTAGTTAGAATTGATGAAACAGCTTTACCAAAAGATACTTTAGAAGGTTGGACAAGAATTCATATTATTCGCAACGCAGTTCTTGGAAAATTACCTACCGCCGCAGAAATTGCTAACTATGAAAAACTATTAAAGAACCAATCGGAAGTTGCAAAAACACTTAAAGGAAAAGATAGCGCAATTTATAAAGCAAAATTAAATTCTGTAAGATATTTAGCAGACTATTACAAGAATGCTAAAGATAAATTTATGGATATTGCTCCAAAAACAAGTGATGATCCTTCGGTAATTGATAACAAAGGCGATCTTAGTTACCGTTCTGCATTAGATCTGGTTTATCCTTTTGAGTCGGCAATGTATACAACAAAAATTGGCGATGTTAGCCCCGTTGTTAGAACACGTTTTGGCTACCATATTATTAAAGTTTACGAAAAACGTGATAGTCGTGGTGAGATCTTTGTTTCTCACATCATGGCCAAATTTGGTAAAGATGCAACCGAGCAGGATAAAACAAATGCAAAAACTAAAATTGATGAGATCTACGGAAAGTTAAAAGGCGGGCAAAATTTTGAAGAATTAGCACGCCAGTTTAGTGATGATAAACAAACTTCAGATCGTGGTGGCCAATTGCAACCGTTTAAAAGCGGAAAATTACCTGCAGATTTTGAAGACGCAGCATTTAAATTAAATAAAAATGGAGATTATTCAGAACCGGTAAAAACGCAATACGGCTGGCATATTATTAAACTTAACGAGAAAAAAGGAATACAATCGTTTAACGATGTAAAAGCTGAATTAAAAACGCGCGTGGCGCGCGATGGCCGTTCTCAAATGGGCAGAACCGCTTTGATAGAACGTGTTAAAAAAGAAAATAATTTTAAAGAGAATTTAGCTAATAGAGATGAGTTCAAAAAAGTAATGGATACAACATACTTGCAGGCAACGTGGACAGCAGCAAGAGCTTCTAAGTTAGGTAATAAAGAGATCTTTAATTTAGGCGGTAAATCTTATACACAAAACGATTTCGCTAAATTCCTAGAAACACAAATGACATTCAGAAGCCCAACAGATGTTTACGAGATCATGAAAGGTATTTACAAAACATGGGTAGAAGAAAGTATTGTGAATTTTGAAGACACGCAATTGGAAAAAAAATATGTTGACTTCAGAAATTTATTACGCGAATACCGCGACGGAATTTTACTTTTCGATCTTACAGATCAAAAAGTGTGGAGCAAAGCTGTTAAAGATACAAGCGGCTTAAAAGAATTTTACGAAAAGAACAAGAACAACTATCTGTGGGGAGATCGCGCCGACGTTACTACTTACAAATGTCTTAACGAAACCGTTGCAAAAGATGTAAGAAAAATGCTAAAAGCAGGTAAGTCAGAAAAAGAGATCACTGAAACCGTTAACAAACCTTCTCAATTAAATTTAAGCGTTGAGAATATAACCTATCTAAAAGGTGAGAACAAAAATGTGGATGAAAATTGGAAAGAAGGTGTTGTTGCAAAAAACATCAACGATGATAAGGAGAAAAAGATCTTTGTAATTGTGGTTAACAAAATTTTACCTAAATCACCTAAAACATTGGCTGAAAGCCGTGGTATGGTAACTGCAGATTACCAAAATTATCTTGAAAAAGAATGGTTAGATTATTTGAAAAAGAAATATGTAGTTCAAGTAAACAAAGACGTGTTAAGCACAATTAAATAGAACTCCAAAAAAATTATTAGCCGACTGTCTTACAAATAAAAGCAGTCGGCTTTTTTTTTACACATGAACAAAAAACTCGTATATTTTTTCTGCATAGGTTTCTTATCTTTTTCTAAGGCGCAAACCTTTGAAGTAGAGCAAATAGAGCAATTGTTCAGGCCAAGGATCCGTGTAGAGTCTAAATATATTTTTGATGGGGGTTTTAAAGACACAATTGGTGTATTTAATCAAAAGGAAATAAACTCTGTTTTTACATTCCCAATAAAAACAAAATTTAGTGCCGATGTAAAATTGGATCTGCAGAGCTTGAAAATTAAAGATATCATTAAAAACAGTGTCCGTTTTAAAGCGTCGCAAACACTGGGTGTTATTAGAGTCACTGCACGTCAGTTAAACATCGGTTTTGATACTTTACCTCAAAAAAATATTATGAACGCTACAGCAGGCTTAATGGGCTTGCGCTTATCAAAAAAGTATAGAGTACAATTTTATTCGGCAACTATTACCATTGCAGAGCAGGATAAAACTATTAGCAATGCTGTTCCAAGATTTTCCGCTTTATTCGGTCAGTTGCATTTAAGAGGTTTACGGCGCAATTTTTTTTATGGCATCGCTGCAACATATAGCGATGGTTTGTTGATACCTTCTCCTTTTTTTGGCGGTAGTGAACCAATTGGCAAAAAATTTGTTTTTAATTATACATTACCGGCCCAGATCAATTTACAATACAAGGACAACAAAGCCCTGGTTACTTTAGGTGCAAGTTTTGATGGATATAGGAATGGGATACTATATGTAACAAAACGTAAGAACCTTAATTATTATGCGGGGTTGACTTACCTCAGTTTCAGATATAAATTTTCAAAGACTTTTGTGGCCAGAGTTGAAGGGGGTTATATTTTTTACCAGAATATGCAGTATACAAAAACTGATAATGTAGTCACCAAATTTGGTGTTAACCCTAGTCCTTACATGCAAGTGGGTTTTTCTGTGTTATTTGGTAAGACCTTTTGGGAAAAAGTTTTTGATAATGTTATAAAAAATTAAATTATTTTTAGACTATCGTTTGCGTTTAATTAGCTACATATTTATTTTTTTTGGTTTGGTTTCCTGCAATGGTGGATCTGACAAAGCAGAAACTGTTTCAAAACCGGTTGCAAAGGCAGGCAATGAAGTATTAAGCCTGGATGATTACAAAGAAAATTATATTTCCATCGAATCGGTTAAAGACAGTTCTATTCTCGCAAAAAAATCTATCGAGAACTGGGCAATAGAATCTTTGTTCTACCAGGAGGCAATGAGCAAATTAAATGCCGACGAGATGGAGATTGATAAACAAGTAGAAGCTTATAAAAAATCACTGGTAAATTATATTTATCAAACCAAGTTAATTGAAGCAAATCTTGATACGAACATTACACGTCGCGAAATAGAACAGTATTATAGCGATCATGAAAATAACTTTATTTTAAAAGAGAATATCGTTAAGGTGCATTACTTTAAAATTCCTGTAAAAGCACCGGGTCTTGAAAAAATAAAACGTTTGCTGAGATCCTATGCTTACGTGCCAAAAGATGTTGATCAGCTAAAGAACCTTTGCATGCAAAACGCCGAGAATTTTTTTATGAACGACAGTACCTGGTTATATCTTGAGGATATTAAAAAAGAAATTCCAAAACTGCGAGACCAACCTGATTTTAATTTGGGGCAGGGTAGAGTGTTAGAGTTTACCGACGAGCTTTATTATTACTATTTGCGTATTATAGAGGTAAAAGTAAAAAATGGGCTTTCTCCGCTAAACTTTGAAAGACAGAATATTAAAAATTTCATTATCAACAAGAAGAAAACACAACTAATTAACGATTATAAATTCCAGTTACTCGAAAAGGCAAAAACCGAAAAGGTTTTTGAGGTATATTGATTTTAATACATAAACCGGGTTTTAATGTTAAAATGTAACCGCCAAATTTATTTTCTATTCCTTTTATTCTGCGTTACGTTATCAATGCGTTCGCAAGATATTGAAGGTCTTAAAAGTGAATTAGCTGTTCAAAACGATAAAAGTAAAATTGAGACCTGTTTAAAAATTGCAAATTTGTTTTCTGATAAATATGCAAAAAGCGATTCGATGTTACATTATTCTAATATCGCTTATGCTATAGCAGAAAAAATAAATTACGATATAGGTAAACAAAAAGCGCTATTAAATATCGCCATTGCTTTTCAAGGAAAAAATAAATTTGATACATCTACTAAAATTTTAAATAAGTTACTTGTTGCTGCTAAACTCAGAAATGATTTTGAAGTAATTGGAAATGTAAAATTAAATTTAGGTTTAAATTTTCGCCGAACTAATGATATGAAAGCAGCAACAGCTTCCTATCTCGATGCGATTTCTGCTTTTGAAAAGATAAATGATGCTACAGGGTTATGTCTTGCAAACTCACGGCTGGCAGGTATTTTTACCTTAGAGAAGCAGCCTGATGTGGCTTTATTGTATGGCAGAAGAGCCAAGGCATTGTTAGATAAAGTCGATCATCCATTTTCAAAGCTCACAATTCTCTCAGGGCTTTCCGGCATGTATATACAACTGGCTGCGGAGAATAGAAAATTTACCGACAGCTCTATCGTCTGCGCTAAAAAGGCTCTTGATCTTGTTGATCAGTATAAATATTTTACAAAAGGCAATCAAATTTGTATTTCAATTTCTAATGCATACACCTATAAGGGCGATTATAATGAAGCGCTTAAATATGTTAAACTTTCAATGAACTATAAAGAGTTTTTATTTCCAAGCGAAATAATAATGAGTTATATTAATTTTAGCGATTGTTATTTTCTTTTAAAACAATACGACCGATCTCTTTTATATCTCGATTCAGTTGGATTTGTTTTAAGATATGCCCCTGATCCGTATTATGAGATGCTTATGTGTGAAAGGATCTACGCCTATAATAGAGAAGTTGGGAATTTCGAAAAGGCATTGGTTGGAAAAGAACGGCATAGTTTTTTAAAAGATAGTTTATTTACAATTGAAAAAAACGAAGCGGTTAACGAATTAGAACAGAAATATTATAGATCGGAGAACGAGAAAAAGATAAACGAATTAAATAAAAAGAATGAAATTGCTTCTCTTAATGTTAAGTTTTTAGGTGTTGGTATTTTAGCAACGGTTTTAATAATTATTGTCATTATCTTTTTTTACAGGCAGTCAGTTCTTAATAACAAATTTAAGGCACTCGAAACGCAGCAGCGTTTGAATCGCGCCCGTATGGATCCTCATTTCTTTTTTAACGCACTTAGCTCAATACAAACACTTTCAATGGATAAAGAAAATGCCGGAATGGTTTCGAGATTTATCTCGCAGTTCTCTAAAATAATGCGTCAGTCACTTGAAAGCACTTATGATGAATTAACGACCATTGAGGAAGAAATTGACTTCTTAAATAATTACCTTACGATTCAAAAAATGCGCTTTCCAAACAAATTCGATAGCGAAATTAAAGTTGATGAGAATATTGAGCAGAATGAGCTAAAGGTTCCTGCAATGTTACTACAACCATTTATTGAGAACGCGGTAGAACATGGTTTTAAGAATATTAGTTATAAAGGGAAAATAGATATTATTTTTTCGAAAGAAAAAGAGCAGTTAAAAATTTCGATATGCGACAATGGAGAAGGTTTTGGTACGAACGGTTTTAACAAAAAATACCCATCGAGGGCAACACAGATCATTACCGATCGCCTGTTTATTTTAAATAAGCAGAATAAATCGAATGCCAGTTTTGAAATAAAAGAAAATACTGGTAAGGGTGTAACTGTTATGATATATCTACCTTTTATTTACGCTTAACAATTGGCTATCGTTTATTAAACAGAAGTTATCACTTGTTAATCAAAATGCCTCGCTTGATAAAGCAAAAATTTACCTTTCAGTTTTAAGGTTATTTTTAATTCATAAAATTTAGTGTAATTTTAGTATTGCTAAAGGCTTATCATGAGAACGCTTATAATTGATAATGAAGAACAAATAAGAATTGGATTAAAAAAGCAATTGAGAGCTTTCTGCCCGGTAATTTCTGAAATAGAAGAAGCTTCAGGTGTTAAAACTGGCCTAAAAACTATTGAAGAATTTAAGCCAGAATTAGTTTTTTTGGATGTGGAAATGGATGACGGTACGGGAATTGAATTGATCAAAAAGCTCGGCACATTTAATTTTCAATTGATATTTATTACTGCGCATGATAAATATGCTATTAATGCCTTTAAATTAAGTGCAATTGATTTTTTATTAAAACCAATAGATGCAGAAGACCTTATAAAAGCAGTTGATAAAGCTGAACGAAATCTAAAGAATAAAACGCTCGATCTGCAGTTCCAGATCCTACAGGAAAGCTTAAGTTCTATTACTATTCACGAAAAAAAAATAGTTTTAAAAGATAGTGAGTCTATTTATTTTGTGAAAGTCTCTGATATCGTACATTGTAAAGCCGAAGGTCCGTATACAGAATTTTACCTTATTCCACAGCAAAAGATAATCATCTCAAAAAGTTTAAAAGAATACGAAGAGCTTTTGGAGCCTTTTGGTTTTATTCGTACACACCATTCGCACCTTATCAATATTAAGCGTATTGTTAGATTTGACAAAGCAGATGGTGGCACGTTAATTCTCGAAAATAAGCAAGTAGTCCCTGTTTCACAGCGTAAACGCGAGCAAATAATGGAGCTTTTAAATAACATGTAATAATATTGTTTTTTCTTGGGTCACTTATTAAACTAAATCCATCACTTAATAAACCCTTTCCTGCGTCGGGTAATTTGCCATGATCCATTCATGCTTCCTTTGTAGTTTTGAGCATAATATCTCAAACCCGGAAAACATGAAAACATTTACCCAGAAATTCGTAGTAGCTGCTTTGGTTTCAGCTTCATTTCAGTTAAACGCAACTAACCTGCCAAAAAATAAAGAGGTAAACATTTATTTCCAGGAAAATAAAGGTCAGATATGTGATCAGAATTATTTATCACGTCCTGACGTTTTGTTTAGTGGCAGTGCAAATGGCATTAATTACCATTTAACCAATAGCGGCATTAGTTATCAGCTAAACCGTATTGAGAGCTGGAAAGAAACAGAAGATCAAAAGACAATGGAAAAAATAAAAGTTGTTGACCAAACCACTTTTTATCGTGTAGATATTAATTGGGTAGGAGCGAATCTTAATTCTAAAATTATAAAAGGCAATGAATTGCCAGGTGTAAATAATTTTTATTTAGCACAATGCCCAAATGGAGCATTAAATGTTAAGAGTTACAATGACATTACTTATCAGAATATTTATAATGGCATTGATCTTAAATGGTATGAGAAAAATGGAGAATTGGAATACGATTTTATAGTTAAACCATTTGCAAACCCAGAACAAATTAAAATTGAAATAAAAGGATCGGAAACTATTTCGATCAATACAAAAGGAGAATTAGAAATTAAAACGCCCTTAGGAACAATTACTGAAAAAGTACCGGTTGCATTTCAAAATAATAAACAAGTTGTAACATACTGGGTTGTAAAGAATAATATAGCATCATTTAAAATAGATAACTATGATAGAACACAAACTTTAATTATCGATCCTGCCTTAAGAAAGTGGGGAACTTATTATGGCGGAACAGCCGATGAGTATGGGAGAGATTGTAAGCCCGACGCAAATGGTAACGTTTATTTAACAGGGTATACTGGCAGCGCAACCACCACTCTGATTGCGACTTCCGGAGGTCATCAAACAACATTTAATGGCGGCTCATTTGATGCGTTCTTAGCAAAATTCAATTCAAATGGAGTTAGACAATGGGCAACATATTATGGTGGAACGGCCGATGATATTAGTTTGTCTGTTGAGGCGTTGGGTGCTAATGTTTATATTACCGGTTATACAGCAAGCACAGGTTCAGTTATTGCTACTGCCGGGAGTCATCAAAGTGCAAATGCAGGAGGTGTAAATGATGCTTTTTTAGTAAAGTTCGATCAAAACGGACTTAGAATATGGGCAACCTTTTACGGTGGTGGGGGAAATGACTCCGGTCGCGGCTGCTCAGCCGACGCTCTTGGTAATGTTTATTTAACTGGACATGCGGGATCCCCCACTGGATTTTCTACAGCCGGTGCGCATCAAACTACTTACGGTGGAGCAGACGCATTTTTGGTGAAATTTGATGCAAATGGTGTACGTCTATGGGGTACTTATTATGGAGGGTCAACTGGGATAGAATATGCGACCGATTGTGCAATTGACGCATCGGGAATGGTATATATATCCGGATACTGTTCGGGTGCAACTGGAACAGTGATTGCCACAGCGGGATCACATCAGTCTGCATTTACAGGAGGTACGAATGATGCTTTTTTAGCTAAGTTCAATAGTTCGGGTGTAAGATTATGGGGAACTTTTTATGGAGGCTCACTGAACGACATGGGACATTCATGCACAACGGATGCGTCAGGAAATGTATTCATGATAGGTGAAACATCTTCCGCTACTACTACACTTATTGCGTCTGCAGGAACGCAACAAACTTCCTTTGGAGGAGGAACATCCGACGCCTTCCTTGTTAAATTTAATTCTGCGGGCGTAAGACAATGGGGAACATATTATGGCGGAACTGGTGATGATTATGGATATGGCTGTTCGCTTGATTACTATAATAATTTATTAATCACCGGGAGCACAACCAGCGGAACAAATATTTCTACTGCAGGAAGTCACCAGGTAGCCTTATCTGGAACGGCGGATGGATACCTTGCTGACTTTAACAGTTCAACAGGGCTAAGGGTTTGGGGAACTTATTACGGCGGAACAGGTTTAGATTATTCAAGAGCATGTAGCGTTGATAACAACGGTTATATTTATTTAGCGGGTTTTGGTAATTCATCAACAGCAAATGCTATTGCAACACCAGGTTCTCATCAGGCAGTATTATCAGGTTTAAATGATGCTTTTCTTGTACAACTTGCAGATTGCCCTTCAACAACTGTAACCATAGTAGGTACAAATTCGATCTGCAGTGGCCAGTCAGTTACATTATCGGCTACCGGTGCCGGTTTTACAACTTATTTATGGAATAACAGTTCAACAGCAGCGTCTGTCGTTGTTTCTCCATCAGTAACAACCGCTTATAGTGTAACGGCAGGTAGTGGACCGTTATCTTGTAATGCAAGCAACTCTTTTACACTTTCAGTAACCACAACTCCAACAGTAGTTGTAACACCAACATCTTCGGTTCACTGTATTGGATCAGCAACCACAATTATTTCAGCAAGTGGGGCTACAACCTATTCATGGAGTACAGGTTCAACAGCAAGCTCAATTTCTGTAACACCAACAGCCTTTACAGTTTATACAGTTACAGGATATAATGGTTCTTGCACAAATGTAAAAACATCAACAATTGCCGCATCAGCAACACCTACTGTGCTCGTTAGCGGAACCCCAACGCAAAGTTTTTGTACCGGAACTTCATTAACACTTACTGCTTTTGGTGCGAGTACATATACTTGGAGTAACGGACCGCTAACATTTAGCAACGTTGTATCTCCAACGGTAACAACAAATTATACCGTAACAGGCTCAAACGGTTTATGTACTGACACTTATTTTGTAATTGTTAATCCTGTTTTAACACCTACTGTAAATTTAAATTCCAGTACGTCTGCAATTTGCACTGGCGGTTCAGCAACCTTAACAGCAAGCGGGGCTGCAAGTTATTCATGGAATACTACGGCTACTACATCATCTATAATAGTTTCACCCTCGGTAACCACCAACTATACAGTTACGGGTTATAACGGCGCGTGTATTGATACTAAAACAACAAACATAGGTATTGCTACAAGTATTACTGTTGCTGCTGTTTCAAATACAAGTTCTATTTGTTCAGGATCATCAGCAACGCTAACAGCAAATGGCGCATCAACATACACATGGAATACCGGTTCAAATGCAACTTCAATTGTTATAACACCAACATCATCGTCCAACTATACAGTTAATGGAACCAGTGGTTCATGCAGTGGTTCGGTAACCATAAATATTAATGTAAATCCAAATCCAACCGTAAGTGTTGTTTCAACTTCAACTTTAATTTGTGTTGGGGAAACAGCCTCTTTAACGGCAAATGGTGCTAATGCCTATACGTGGAATACAGGTGACAACACCGCTGCGATTACTGTTACACCGTCTGGCACAACTGTATATACAGTTACAGGCTACAGCGCTTCAGGATGTTCAAATACAAGTACATTTACACAAGCAGTATCTGCTTGCGCAGGATTAAACGATTTAAGTTCACAGTTAAAAGATGTTTTTATCTATCCTAATCCTGCCTCTGATAAATTACATATTGAAACCAATTTTGTGAATTTTGATATTATGTTGTACGACACTTATGGAAAAATCATTTATCTGGAGAAAAACCAAGTTGCCAATGCTACTATTAATGTAAAAGAGTTGTCTAAAGGATTCTATATTTTGAAATTAAATTCAAATTTTGGTTTTGTGACAAAAAAAATTATTGTAGAATAAGAATAAAAATTTAATTAGGTAAAAAAATAATAATAAAAAAAACATGAAAAAAATAGTCTTTTTAAGCATGCTGATTTTGACAGAATTTGTTTTGGCGGCACAAACAAAAAAAGGAAAACCCGAATCAGTTGCAAAAATGAGTTACGAGAAGCATATTCAATTATCAAAAATTGAAATCCCAGGATATAAGAATTCCTACTCAAAACTCATTGACACTACTAAAAAAAGTAAGGAGTCTTATGTCATTTTTACCAGAAATGAAAAGCTATCTAATAATTTTGAAACCGATGTAGTTGTAAGTTATGGTGAAAGTAAGCCAATTTACACTTACAAAGGAAATCTTAAAAATTATATAAAACAACCTACAGGTGGAATATTGAGGGGGCCAAAAGAAAGTACTCAACCTAATACAAAAGATAGTTCTTGGGTAATTACTATCGGTGATAAAAAGGTGATAATGAATTATTACTATTGCTATTTCGTTAATGAAAGCGGAGAGACTCGTGCTAAATCTACGATATTAGCGCACTATGATGATGGGGTAAATAATATTGAAGCAAGAATTAGGCCAAAGGATTTTATAAGTAAAGAGAATGGACTAACAAAAATTAAGGTCGAGCAGGAGTTTAAAAATAAACTACCTCAGGTTAGCGAGCTGGAATCAGAGGTTAAAAAACTAATAGAAGTATATCTTAGTAACTACTAACATAAGAAAAAGTAATGAAAGCAGCATAGTATCTTTATTATCTACTTCCTGTCTGTTATACATATTATCTTAAAACAACATTGACTAAAGGACCTTAACGTGTTGCGAAAAAAATAAATAAAATTATGAAAAATACTGTATTTATTCTTTTAATGATGCCGCTGTTAAATTTGAACATTCTATCTCAAACCTTATCAAAAATGGGCGAAAACTATATGAAACAGTATAAGCTGAGTGTGGAAAAATTAAAGCAAATGAATTCGGATAGTCCTAAAATTAAAGGTGAATTGGCAAATGCAGATAGACTCGTTAAATCAATTCAAAAGTCCGACCCAGCCTATGATGTTTCTTATCTAGTTAAAGAGCTGAATGTATACAGAGGCGATGAAAAAAATCAACTTTCAAACAACGGTAAGACGTACTTGAAAGAGGTGGAAAAACGTTTTGATGTATTGCAAAACATCGATCCAACTAATAAAACGTATCAGGATGAATTAATATTGGCTAAGCGAAATATCGAATATCTTTCTAAATCCGACCCCAACTACGATCTATCGGGCTTAAATGAAAAATTAGCAGACTTTAACAACAAACTCAAAATCGGAAAAGCTAAAAACGATGAGACCAGAAAAAATAAAGAAGGTTTAGATTCTAAATTACAAGAATTTTTAGAAACTAGTTTAGAATCTACATATAGCAAACAAACCGTAGCAGATAATAAAATAGAAATAGAAAAATTTAAAAATGACTTTTCTGCTTACATACAAAATAGCTTAGTTAACGACGCGTCTTCAAAATCTACCCTGCAAAAAATTGAAATGGAATGGAATAGTAGCATAGATATAGAAACGCTCGAAAGCTACAAGAACTCCGTTAAAAGTACTACTAACGAAACTTATGCTGAGAGCTGTTATGATCAAATTAATTTGATAGAAATTAAATGGAGTTTATTAAAAAAGGCATTTCCAGCAAGTGAAATTCTCGCGCAAGCAGTCAATAAAATAAAAGAGTCAGAGCAGTTTGAAGGTGGTAAAGAAGGTGTTATTAAAATGGTAAAAGCAAATAAATTAGAAGAGACAAAAAAAACACGTATGACACCCTGTGTAAACAGTAATGAAAGTTTAAAAGAAGAGATAAAAACGGCATTGAAAGAAAGTAAACATTGTAAGGGGCGAATAATTATAAAGATCAACATTTTGCGTTCCGATTGGGCAATACAACGTCATGAATTAACAGGAAAAATTTTGGGCAGAGCAATTGATTTTGAAGCTGCATTGAAAAATACTGACGGATCTTGTGTTGTGTTAAAATCGCCTTGGTTTCATCAAAATTATAATGGTAGTGGTTATGGAAAGGGGTATGTTGAACATGGTGACGTTACAGATATTATTTGTGAAAACGTAAATAAGTAATTTTTTAGATTAGTTTTTAATAATTAAAAAAGCAATTAATGAGAGCTGTTGTAATTATAATTGGATTTTTAAGTTTTTTCAACTTAAAAGCGCAAATGAATTTATCTTGGGCAAAATCCATCGGATCATCGGGAGCTGATGAAGCGCAAACAATTGGATCTGATTTGAGCGGCAATGTCTACGTGGCTGGTTCTTTTAACGGATCTGTAGATTTCGACCCCGGTTCGGGGATTTTTTTATTAACATCAGCCGGTGCTACAGATGGCTATGTTGCAAAGTATGATGCTTCAGGAAATTTTATCAATGCCGTGTCATTTACAAATAACTTAGAGTGTAAGGTATATTCTCTTGCTATTGATAATCTTGGAAACATTATAGTAACTGGTTCGTTTACCGGCTCCGTCGATTTTGAGCCAGGACCAGGTGTTACGCAGCTAGTGGCTGGTGGTTATTATGATATTTTTCTGGTTAAACTCACTTCAAGCCTCGGTTTTGTTTGGGCTCATCGTTTTGGTTACGCGGGCGGAGATGATTTTGGTTATTCAGTCGCAACTGATAATAGTAATAATATTTTAGTAACTGGTTATTTTCAAGGACCTAATATTGATTTTGATCCAGGTGGATCAACCTATTATATTAGTTCGCAAGGTTTAAAAGATATTTTTGTTTTGAAGCTTGATGCAACAGCGAATTTTTTGTGGGCATTTGGTTTAGGAAGTTCGGGAAGTTTTCAGGACGTTGGACACGTGATAAAAACAGATCAATCAAACAACATTATTTTGGGCGGTTATTTTTCGTCGAGCGTCGATTTTGATCCGGGTTCTGGTTTGCAAACTTTGACGGCTGGCGGAAATACAGATGCGTTTATTGCGAAATATACACCAAGTGGCTTGTACACTTGGGCGAAGTCATTTATCGGTTCGGGTAATGAACTTTGCTACGGCTTACAGACCGATCTACTTGGTGATATATATTGTACAGGAACTTTTGCGGGCGGCACGTTATGTGATTTTGACCCGGGCCCAGCAAGTTTTATGTTACAGTCGAATGGTATTGATCAAGATGTTTTTCTTACAAAGTTAAGTTCTTCGGGTAATTTTGTTTGGGCTAAGGCATTAGGCGGCACACTGGCTGATTTTGGAAGAAGTGTTGCTGTTGATATGAATAAAGTGTATTTATCTGGATATTTCAATGGCGTCGCGGATCTAGATCCTTCTGCTGCGCTAAATACTTTTACTTCAAATGGCGGACTTGATTTTTTCATAACAACTCTAGATCTTTCCGGTAATTATATTAGTGCGTTTGCTTACGGATCTGTCGGTAACGATTATTGCAATTCAATTAGCTGCACAGCCAATGGTGTTTTACATGCCGCAGGGAGTTACAGTTCTACCGTAGATTTTGATTCGGGATTAAGTACTTATACTTTGAGCGCAGCGGGATCGAATGATGCCTACTTTTTTAAATTACAGGAAAACATTGTTGGAATTGAAGAAAACAGCATCAATAATAACGTTCAAATATTTCCGAACCCAACGCTGTCAGAATTTAATATCGTGTGCCAAAAGCCATTTGATTTAGAAATTTATGATGCGGCTGGTAGTTTGGTTTATTCTCAAAAGAACTGCGAACCTTTATGGAAAACAAAAGCCGTTTTAAAAAGCAACGGCGTATACTACATTAAAATAATTGACAACGATAATACTTACTCGACAAAAATAATTAAGCAATGATGAATATGAAGTCAAAAATTATTACAGTTTTTTTGCTTTTAAGTTTAGTAACTGCAAAAGCTCAATTTAATCTTAAAAAGCCAAATTTATCAATTGGTAAAGGTGATAAAACAGAGAATCATTCGGACAGTAAAGTACAAACCTATATAGAGGGTGCCAAAGCGAGTATTGAAAAATTAAACGCAAAATTAGACGAGGCGAATTGGGCTAATAGTAGTTTCGAAAGGGGTTATGCGTCTGAACTAGAAAACCTAGAAAGTAAAATTAATTCTATTAAGCGTGATGACCCGAATTATAAGATTTCAGATTTTGAAGAGAAATATAAATATTTTAGCAACAAACAAAATGAGGGTTTAGCAAAACAGAAAGAAGAGAACAAGAAAGTAGCTGAGGCTAGTTTGAGTGCAGAAAAGGCAAAAGAGAAAGAAAAATTTGATGATTTGCATAAAAAAATTAAAGACGAAGGTATAACCAATGTTACACATCAAAAATATCTTCAAAAAATTGTTTTTTCTAAGACTGAAATTTCTAAAACTAGTCCTAACGAGAATTCCTTTGCATCCGATTTTCAAATTGCAAGTCCAATTTACTTTAGAATATATTTAAAGGAATGTCTTTACAATACACATGTAGTTGCGCACGATCCAAGTATTATTGAGAATCAGGGAGGGTTATGGTGTAAAATTTTTTTAGATGGGAAACTAGCATGGGATAAGTCGTTTGCTCTAAATGGTAATGTGGGAAAATATCTGAAACCCGAAGAAAAAAAAACACTCACCACCTTAGGTGGTATTTTGAATTTTAAAGATGAAAATTTAGGAAGCTATGAGTATATTAAAACAATGATAGAGAACGAAAACAGTTTAACGCCAGGCAATCACAGTTTCAGAATGGAAATCTACCCGAAATTTATGTCCGACGACCGACCAACGGATGAGTTACTAGCTTCCGGCGAATTTAATTTAAATGTGACTAGTAACTTTGTGGATCGAAATAACTATGTTGTTTGTATGCCAACTTCGAAAAAGAAGGACCTCGAACTTGAGGCTAAATTTACCGCTCGGCTGAAAGAGTATTTTATTGCGAACAAAGAAAAGGTAGAATTGAAAAAATTTGTTTTGCGAAGCTCAGAGTGGGAAATAGAAAAACATGAGATCACAGGAAAGATACTATCTAAAACTATGTATGGCGCAGCGGGTTTATCAAAAGATGGTAAATGCATCTTTAAGGTTTTTAGCTTTACCCAATTTTGGGATGGAAATGGATATCAATCAACCATTAGTGTTGAATCAACCGGCGGACAGGGAGATGTTTTTTGCGATTGTTTGAAATAATAGAAAAGTAATTTCAGAAATAGAATTTAAATATTTGAAAAGAGTGGAGTAAATTTTCGCCAGAGATTATACGCTTCAGTATCAAAATGTTGTAGTTTTAACCTGCTTTATTTTTTTTTATAACTTTACCAAAAGTCTTTTTACGGCTTTTGGGTTGTTATGAAAAAACAAATCGTATCATTACTCCTGGTTTTTCTTTTTAAAACTTACAACGGTTTTTCTCAAAACTGCGAGTGCCCTTCTTTAAAAGATATTCAGCTCAAAACCGAAATTTTATTAAAAGAAGCTAAGACCGATTCGGCTCTACTTTTATTAAACAAAACTGATTTTAACAATTCGCCCAATTGCCTGGCCGTAAAATTCAAGTTGTACGGTAAACTTAATTACAAATTAAAAAATATAGATGAAGCACAGCAGTTTTTTAAAAAAGAACAAGGTCTGCTAAAAGAGAATAAGTGTAGCGAGCAAACGATAGCAGAAAATTATCAATCACTGGGTATGGTTTATTTTTTTTCCGATCAATTGGATAGCGCCTCTTATTTTTTTATGAAAGCATTAGAAATTGCCGAAAATATAAAGGATGAAAAATTCATGCAGGAAGCCTATACCAATTTAGCCCGTACGTTTGGAAAGGAAAAACAATTTGATAAGGCTGTTTATTATATAAAAAAAGCAATTGGTATAAATAAAAGAACAAATAATTTATTCTCTTTAGCAAAAAATTACGCGGTTTTAGGAACAGCATACACTTCTTTATTTAATAAAAACCAGAGATCTACCAACTATCTGGATAGTGTTTCTGGGGCTCTAGACCAGGGAATTTATTTTGCAAAACTATCCGGTAATAAAGACGCACTTTATTCATGCTACAGTAATAAAGCGGGTTTAGCAGATCATTACAAGAACTACAACTTAGCCTATAACTATCTTGATTCGATAATTATTTCTGCTAATCCCGTTACAGATATTGCGCCGCTTAATATTGCTTACTTTAAAAAAGCATTTATACTTTTTCATCAGAACAATCTCGTATCAGCTTCACAGTTCGCTGATTCTTCTCTAAAATATGGCGTGTTGGGACAAACCTGGAGTTCGGTGGGCGATGTTTATGGGTTGATCTACCAGATCAACTTTAAAAAAGGAGATTATAAAGCTGCATTAGCAGCGCACGAAAAACTCTTTCAATTAAAAGATAGTCTTCATTCTGTTGAAAAAAATGAAAAGATAAATGAATTAGAACAAAGATATAATAAAGCGCAAAACGAAAAAACGATCAAAGAATTAGGCCAAGAAAAAGAAATATTAAATCAAAAGGAGGAAATAAGTAAATTACAAATAAATGCACTTGTAATTGGTATTTTGTTTTTAGCGTTGTTGATTTTTGTGATCGTTTTCTTTTATCGCCAGTCTGTTCTTAAAAATAAATTTAAAACCCTTGAGATTGAGCAGAGGTTGAATAGGGCGCGGATCAATCCTCATTTTTTCTTTAATGCACTGGCTTCATTGCAGGCTTTATCTTTAGAAGGAAGAAGATCTGAAGAGATCTCTGAGTATATTCATCGCTTTTCAAAGATCATGCGCGAATCACTAGAAAGTACTTTTAATGAATTGAATACGATCGAAAACGAAATTGAATTCTTAACGCACTATCTTGAGCTTCAAAAATTACGATCCGATAATAAATTTAATTATCAATTTATTATCGACGAGACGATTGAAACTGATATTTTACTTTTACCGGGAATGATCTTGCAACCTTTTATTGAAAACTCTATCGAACACGGTTTTTCAACTATTGAAAATGGAGGGAAAATAAATATTGAATTTAGCTTAGCCGATAATAATTTAAAAATTGTTATTACAGATAATGGATCAGGGTTTAAGGAAAGTGAGAAACACAAGGGTTATCCATCAAGGGCTACACAAATAATTAACGACCGTTTATATTTATTGAATAAAAAGTATAAAACAAATGCTATCTTTGAATTAACAAATTTATTCGATAAGGGAACCAAAGTAGTTATACTTTTACCTGTAATTCCAAAAGATTGAAAGTACTAATAATAGATAACGACCAAAAGATTCGCCAGGGTTTAAAAACCATGATTGAAAAATTTTGTCCGCAGGTTGTAGAATTAAATGAAGCAAATGCCATTCAATCCGGCATCGAAGCAATTGCAAAGTACAACCCTGATCTTATTTTTTTAGACGTTGAATTGGATGAAGGTACCGGCATGGATCTCCTTTCTAAATTAAAGGAATATAAATTTGATGTTGTTTTTATAACAGCATACAATAAATATGCAGTTGACGCTTTTAAGTTTAGCGCAATTGATTTTATTTTAAAACCAATTGGCTTAGAGGATCTTCTTAATGCACTTCAAAAGGCGAAAACTAGCCTTGCTAATAAAGATCTTTTAAAACAATTAGTAATTTTAAAGGAAAATATGGGCTCCCTTTCTTCTTCCGAAAAGAAAATAGTTTTAAAGGATAGTGGCACTATGTATTTTATTAAAGTATCTGACATAATACATTGTAAAGCTGAAGGAAATTATACTGAGTTTTATCTTGTGAATAAACAAAAACTTGTTACCTCTAATATGCTAAAAGAATACGAGGCTATGCTCGAGCCCTATGGCTTTATTCGCACACATCATTCTCACTTAATTAATATAAAAAAGATCGTTCGTTTTGATAAAGCGGATGGTGGTTCTCTTTTACTGGAGAACAACCATAACGTTCCTGTTTCTCAGCGTAAAAAAGATCAGGTTTTAGAAGCGCTTTCGAAGATCTAAAGCCTAAAAATCACTTATCCAAAATAACCCATCACTTATCCCTTTCTAACGATCCACTTATGTAGATTGGTCTTCTGATGCTTTTAACTTTCATTCTTTTGTATCATAAAACCATACATTATGAAAGCGTTTAAAGCACTCATTCCAGCTATTACACTAGCATTTACTTTTCAAACAATCAATGCGATCAATGATCCCAAAGCAAAACAAGCAGAAGGAAACTTTCAGGAAAATAAAGGACAGGTATATGACCAGAATTATAATTCACGCCCCGATGTATTATTTAGTGGTTCAGGTAACGGCATGGTTTATCACCTAAAAAATAATGGTGTAAGTTATCAATTACGCAATGTAGATAGATGGAAAGACGAAACAAGAAGTGCTTCTGAACAAGCTTTAAAAGTGCCTGATATTATTTCAATTTACAGGATCGATATTAATTGGAAGAATTGCAATTCAAATGTTGTAATAGAAAAAGGAGAAAAGACAGAGGGAGTAAGTAATTTTTATTTGCCAAACTGTCCTAATGGAATTTCAGGCGTTCAATCATACAAAAGTATTGTATATAAAAATATTTATACAGGAATTGATCTTAAATGGTATCAAAAAAACAATGAGTTAGAATATGATTTTGTTGTAAAGCCAGGAGCAGATCCAACTAAAATTCGTCTGGAAATAAAAGGTGCAAAAAAACTTAGAATAAACACAAACGGAGAATTAGAAATTGAAACACCTTTTGGCATTATTACGGAGAAGGCGCCAGTTGCGTCTCAAAATAAAAATAAAATAAAAGCTGAATGGCTTTTGGTTAATAATGAACTTAGTTTCAAAATAGATAATTATGATGTAAATGAAGAATTGATCATTGACCCGGTTGTTAGAGTTTGGGGAACCTACTATGGAGGTGTTGGAAATGATAATATGATGGATACAAAGGCGGATGCCACCGGAAACGTTTACGTTGCAGGATATGAAAATGCTAGTCCGGGTTTAGCAACTACTGGTGCACATCAGGTAACTGTTAGTGGTTTAAACGATTGTTTGTTGGTTAAATTTAATTCAATTGGTGTTCGTCAATGGGCTACTTATTATGGTGGTACAGGTAACGATTACGCTTACGGTTGCGCCGTTGCTCCTAGCGGAGATGTTTATATAGGCGGGAGTTCTGCCAGTACTACTTCAATTTCTACTGTTGGTAGTCATCAGGCTGGAAACGGAGGAAATATTGACGGTGTTTTAGTGAAGTTTAATTCGGCAGGCGTTCGCCAGTGGGCCACTTATTATGGAGGTACCGGTGATGAAATTATTTATGGTTGCACATCAGACGCCTTTGGAAATATCTTTGTTTCAGGAAGAACAAACAGTTCAAATAATATTGCCACAGCCAGTGGTTTTCAATCCATTTATCTGGGAGGTGCAACGGATGCGTTCATGGCCAAATTTAGTCCGGGTGGTGTTAGACGATGGGCAACTTACTATGGAAGTAGTGGAGCTGATGAAGCATTTAGAAGTTGTACTGATGCGACCGGAAAAGTTTTTTTTGCGGGGTTTACTGCCGGAACGGGTACATTAGTTGCAACTCCGGGAACTCATCAAACGGTTAATGGAGGCGGTGGTAATCCCGATGGATTTCTCGTAAAATTTGATTCTATTGGCGCACGACAATGGGCAACTTTATATGGCGGTTTAGGAAGTGACTTTGGGAGAGCTTGTGCCATTGACGGTGCAGGAGATGTATATTTGACGGGATATGTTCCCTTTGGTACAACGTCAACTTTAATAGCTACCGCAGGCGCTTTCCAAACAAATGGTCTTGGTGGAAGTACCGAAGGATACTTAGTGAAATTTAACTCAACCGGAATTCGTCAATGGGGTACGTACGTAAGCACCATAGCAAATGATTATATCCTGTCTTGTCAATTTGATGGATCTTCGAATATTTACGTTTCAGGATACACAAATGTGGTAACAGCAGCTAATGTACAAATGTCAACTTCAGGCAGTCACCAACCCATAATAGGAGGATTAAACGATGGTTTCATTAATAAATTTGATCTTTCAGGTGTTCGCCAATGGGGTACATACTATGGAGGTGCGTTGGATGATTATATTCAATCCTCATGTGTTGCTTCCGCCGGTATAATTTATGTAGCAGGGTGGACGAGCAGTCCAACTGGTATTTCTACTGCGGCAGGACATCAAACCACTTTAAATACAGCAACCGATGGCTTTTTAGCACAGTTTAAAGATTGCGCAGGAACTACGTTTAGTATCTCCGGAACAAATACAGTTTGCGCCGGGCAATCACTTACTTTAACCGGTGTTGGAACAGGAATAACTACCTATTCATGGAACTCCGGTCCCACCTCAAGTTCTATTGTTGTAACCCCAACCGCAACAACAGTTTATAGTTTAAGTGGCACAACATCAACATTAGGCTGTAATTATTTTACAAGTGCCAGCGTAACTATTTCGCCAAGCCCATCCATAACTATTTCAGCAACTAACTATTCTATCTGTTCAGGCAACACAGTAGTTATAACTGCTACTGGCGCAACAAACTATACATGGTACCCGGGTAACAATTCTGTTGCTTCCATATTAGAGTCTCCAATAGCCACTTCGGTTTATACAGTTATTGGGAATTCAGGTGCCTGTAATTCTATTAAAACAGTTACTATAAATGTCACAACAACACCAACCTTAATTTTAAGTTCAACCTCGCCTGTTATCTGTTCTGGTAACTCAATTCTACTGAATGCCTACGGAGCATCTACCTATTCATGGAGCTCTGGGCCAACTACCCAATCTATTAGTCTATCGCCAACGGTTACAACTAACTATACTGTTACAGGATATAATGGTATGTGCACAGATACCGAAACGCTGCAATTAACTGTAAATCCAAGTCCAACAATTTCTGTAAGCGATCACACAATTTGTGTGGGCGGAACAGCAACTCTTACGGCAAGTGGCGCAATAACATACAATTGGAGTAATGGAGCAACAACTTTTTCAACCGCAGTCACTCCTACAGCCAACACCTTTTACTCCGTTAGCGGTACAAATAGTTTTG
Source organism: Bacteroidia bacterium (assembly GCA_016787785.1). GTDB lineage: Bacteria > Bacteroidota > Bacteroidia > B-17B0 > Aurantibacillaceae > Aurantibacillus. The sequence goes on from JAEUTO010000010.1 coordinate 383,206, forward strand.
GTTGTACTGCAAGTGCCCCGGTTACGGTATTTGTTGGTACTTCACTCGGAATAAACATTTCAGCTTCATCAAATATTGTTTGTGCCGGTGATCTTGTAACAATAAGTGCAAACGGAGCCAGTACTTATACCTGGAACACGAATGCAAATACATCTTCAATATCTGTGAATCCAACAACGTCAACAACTTACACAGTCAACGGAGAAAGTGGTTCCTGCTCAGGTTCCAATACCATACTAATATCTGTAAACCCTTTACCCACAATAGCAGCAACCGCAAATTCAACATTAGTATGTGCAGGCAACACTATCACTTTGAATGCAAATGGTGCCATTACTTATACTTGGGCACCGGGGAGTTTTACGTTACCTGCAATTACTGAAACACCTTCTATTACCACAGTTTATACAGTTACGGGAACAGATGTTAACGGGTGTGTAAATTCCCAAACAGTTAGTGCAAATGTTAGTCCTTGCGCGGGTATAAAAACCTTTAGTAATGGAAATAACGAGATCAATATTTATCCAAATCCAACAAACGCTCTCGTAAATATTGAGACTTCATTTGAAAAATTTGAAATAACTATGTACAATTCCATTGGGCAATCTGTTTTTGAAAAGAAAAATGTGTCAGATCGTTTTGTAATAAATGTTAGTGCTTTGGCAAAAGGCGTATATACTATAAAATTAGCAACTTCAGAAGGATCAATAATTAAAAAACTAATTGTAGAATGAGAAAAATACTAATAGTTACACTATTTATATCAGGTTTATTGATGAACGCCCAGGAACCCTCTAATCCAGCTGCGAAAGCACAATACAAAACATATAAAACAGCTATTGATAAATTAAGTGCTATCGATCCTGTTGAAAAAGTTGCAGCGTATAAAAATCAAATTTCGCAAGCGGAGGCGGCGCTTAACAATATTAAAAAATATGAGCCTGGTTTTGACGTTACCTCCATGGAAGCAGAACTATTGAAACACAAAACAAAAGTTGGAGATGCTCCTAAGGATGAAAAAGCTTTAGATTTTGCAAAATTAAGAGCAGAGGTGGATAAAATGAAATCCGAGAATCTTCAGGGAGTTACGCTTTCAAGCAATGGGAATTGGGGACAGGTACAGTTTTATCTAGATCTGTATAAAAAGAAATATCCTGAAAGCGAGTTGGCTCCTTACAAAAAAGAGTTAGATGATTATAAAGTTACCTATAAATCAAAAGTGGGCGAAAAGAAGCAGGAAAAGAGCAACTTAAATGCTTTTGAAGATGAATTTAAGAAAACATTTTTCAGAGACCGCTATGATTTAGAAACTGATAAAGAAGAAAATTTATCAATTATTGAAGCCAATTTAAAAACCTATCAAAAAAACTTAGAGGCATTTTTAACTCCCGAAAACATTGCTGTTGCTACTAAAATAGACGACCATCCTTCAAAAAGTTTATACAAAATGGTTATGGATGGTAACGCGGGAACAAAATCACTTATTTCAGAAATAAAAAAGAATATTGGCACAAAATATTTTACAAGAAAAGTAAAAGCTGTGAGTTTTTATTGTAAGCTTCAATCCTACCAAATAAAGTACAACTGTTACAGAAAGTTATTTGGAGAAAAACCTGAACTGGTAACTGTTTGCGAAGATATAAATAAAGAAATAAAAGCAATTGGGACTAAAGAAGAATTAGTAGCACTTGCAGAAAAAAATAATATCGAAGAAATTAAAAACAGGCAAATGAGGCCAGCTGTAAGAAACGATGAGGTTATTGAAAAGGAAATTAGAAATGCTTTAAAGGATAAAGACGGCACAATCTTAAAAATTAATTTATTGGATAAGGATTGGAGAGTTGTAAGAAATGAATTAACTGGAATCGCTTTAAGCAGAGCACAGGACTTTCACATGGCAGTAAAAAAGAGTAATGGTAAATGCGTGCTGTATGATTTGATTTTACATGAAGATTTTGATGGTACTAAATACTTATCAGGATATGTAAGTGGTTATGGAACCGGATGGGAAATGCTTTGTGAAAATGTTAAATAAAAACGATGTAATATGAAAAAACTAATACTAATTTTTTTAATACCCCTGGCTTTAAATTTAAATTCGCAAATAGCCTATTCGTGGGCAAGGCAAACCGGAGGAACCAGTACTGAAGACAGCCAATGTATCGCGAGTGATGCAAGTGGTAACGTTTACATTGCGGGTTCTTTTCAGGGAACTGTTGATTTTGATCCGGGTGCAGGAACAACAACTTTAGTTTCGGCTGGGAGTGACGATGCATTTATCTCAAAATTTGATGCAAATGGAAATTTTATTGCGGTGTACACTTTTACAAATAATCTATTCTGTAAAATTTTTGGTATTACGATAGACAACGGCGGGAATATTATCACAACAGGAGCCTTTTCAGGTTCTGTTGATTTTGATCCTGGTGTTGCTGTTAACGCAAAAACGTCAAATGGGCTTAACGATATTTTTGTTTGTAAATTAAGTTCTACAGGTACTTTTATGTGGGTAAAAGCAATAGGCTCCTTTGGTTCTGACGATTTTGGGGTTTCGGTTACAACAGATGTAAGCGCGAATGTTTTGGTAACAGGATATTTCCAGGGAACTAACGTTAACTTTGATGTGGGAGCCAGTAATTTTGCTATGACTGCTTTTTCTGGAAAAGATGTTTTTGTTTTAAAATTAAATTCAGGAGGTGTGTTTACCTGGGCTATTGATATTGGTGGATCAGGAACTGAAGTGGGTCAAACAATAAAAACAGATGGTTCAGGAAATGTTTATCTAGGGGGTTATTTTGGATTTACTGTTGATTTTGATCCCGGTGCAGGCACTGCCAATTTAACAAGTGCAGGTGGAAACGATGCTTTCATCGCAAAATATACATCTTCAGGTATTTATGTTTGGGTTAAAAAATTTAGTGGGGGATTGGATGAAGTTTGTTACAGTATTAGCGTTAATTCTGCTGGAGATATATACTCTACAGGTACTTTCCAAAGCACTACTGATTTTGATCCCGATGCGGGAACATTTAATTTGGGGCCATCAAATACAAATGATGATATATTTGTATCTAAACTAAATTCTACGGGAGCATTTGTTTGGGCAAAAAAATTTGGTGGAAGCGCCGTTGATTTTGGAACTTCTATTTCTGTAGATGCTTCGGGTGTTTATACAACCGGCTATTACGCTGGCACAGCGGATTTTGATCCTTCGACCACAAGTGTTGTAAATTTAGTTGCCACTGCAGGTTCCGACTTTTTTATTTCAAAGTTAGATCTTAATGGAAATTATATTTTCGCAAAAAGTATCGGTGGCTCTGGCAATGATATCGGGCGAGCAATAATTACGCCTTCTACAGATCTTATCTACACTACAGGTGCGTTTAATACAATAGCCGATTTTGATATCAGTCCTCTTGCTACTTCAAATTTAACAAGCGTGGGATCAACAGATGCTTTTTTATTAAAGTTAATTCCTTGCCCTTTGCAAACACCTACAGTTGTAGCCTCCTCAACTTTAATTTGCAGTGGCTATACAAGTAGTTTGTCGGTTATCGGAGCTGTAAATTACACATGGAGTACAGGCGCAACAACTTCTGTTATTGCAGTTACGCCATCAATTACCACTGGCTATTCTGTAAGCGGAATGTACACAAACGGTTGCGTAAATACGGGAAGTATTAATATACAGGTTAGCGCTTGTACCGGAACTGATGAACATAGTATTTCGGGTGGTATAATAAGCGTATTTCCAAACCCAAATAGTGGCGTGTTTACGCTTAGAGCTGCAACTGCAGGAAAATTAATGGTTGTAAATTCATTAGGGCAATTGGTTGACGAGATATATGTAAATGAAGGTTCTCAAAAGATCAACATAAGCCTGGGAGCAGGAATATATTATTTGATCGATAAACATGAAAAAATAAAGATCGTAATTGCCAATTAGTTATTAAGGGTTTTAAATATTAAGGTAATTACTGTTTTGATCAAGTAAGGGTAGACTGTGTGCTACCCTTATTTTATTTAATATAATAAACGGCTAAGTTTAAAAAATGAAACACCTTGTGGCAGCGATACTTTAGCCTTTTTTTTACAAATGCAATCGTAAATTGGATAGAAATAAACTATTTATTTTCGTTTAAAGGATAGATCCTGAAATAATATTCATTATTCTTTTCTTGTTTATAAAGTGCTATAAACTGTCTGTCAATATATTCATATAAAATGGCCCTGAAAGTTTTTTCTTCATCAGTGTAGGTTGTAATTACAGCATCTTTTACGGTTAAAATATTCAGACTATCGTTTTTTTTAATTTTAATTTTTAGCTTGTTAAACCCTTTTATCAAAGCATTAAGATCGTTTTTAGGTTTAACGATTGTTACACTTAATCCATTAAAAAAGCGAGAGTTTTTATTTGCTGCTTCTACAAAATCGTCAAGTATTCTTTCATATGAGCTAACTTCTTTTATCATCTTGATTTGCATTAGATAGATTTGTTAAAGGCGGATACCAGACCTACATCCTTTCAGGTACAAAAGTGACAAAAATATTCTTGCTTATTCTATCACTTATCCAAAAACCTATATCACTTATCCATGTATTTAATTAACAGATCTCATTAACGGTACTTTTACAACCAATAAGATAATTATGAAACTAAGTAAATAAAAAAATAAATTTTAAAGACTAAGTAAATCAATAAATCCATCAAATCTAAAAAAATGAAAAAAAATCTGAAAATTGTAACGCTGTGCTGTCTTGCAAGCTTTTTAATAATCTCATGTGGCTCAAAACAAACCGGTGGATCAACTGTACAGGACGAAAGCAAAGCTACTTCTGAAACATCTGGTGAAGCGAAAAAAGTTAATGCCAATTTAGGCTTAACTATGACAGACACTCCGATAGAAAAGCTTGGATTTACATTAGGGCTGCCAACGGGTTGGTCTTTGACAGAGCCTACGGAAATGATGGACATGATAACCTGTTCTGTTAAAAGTGGTGGTACTGAAGTTTTTTATATCGAAAGTAGTGCTACTAAACAGGATAATCCTGGATTAGCAAGTATGTTGGAAGCATGGGACAACGCAGATAAATATTCTGTGTTAGAGAAAGAAGAAAATACCGCATTTGATGGCGGCAGTAGAACCGGTTTGGTGGTTTGGAAAAAGAAAGTAGATAACAAGGCGAGAGAAGTAGTATTTGACTATTTCATAACACTAAATGGTGATAAAATTAAGTTTGCTAAATTCTATCCAACAGATAACACCTACAATTGCAATTCTATCGACACATGCATAGCAATAATTAAATCAATTAAACAAAAAAAATAGCAAGCTTAATCGTTAATACCTAAACCATGAAAAAAATAATTTTAACCACTGCGGTTATATTTCTTACAAGCGGCGCTTCTTATTTAAATGCCCAATTATTTAATAAGGATAAATTAAAGATCGGGAAAGAGAAAGAGGTGTCTAAAGAGAAAGAGGTGGTAAAAGAAGGTAGCGGTTCAAAAGATAGCCCCGCGGAAGTTGCTATTAATGGGGTAAAATTTAATATTAAAAAGCTCGACGAACTTTTAAAAAGTCCGAAATGGACAGATCTTGATTATAGAAATAAAGTTCTTACCTACATTAACGAAATGGAGGACAAAATTGCCTCTATAAAAAGAGACGATCCAAAATACGATGTAAAGGATTTTGAAAAAAAACACGCGGAGTATAAAGAAGCGTATAAAAAAGGTAAAGCCGAAAACGCCTCTGCTATGGGCAAAGGTGATGAGTACCGAATGTATAATCGGAAAATTGAACGTATTATGAAAATGGTTGATGGCATCGCATACGCTGATTCTTATAGCGACATGATTAGCAATACCATTAGAAATTCAACTTTGGCAAAGTTAAAAGACAGCTTGTCTGCCCTGGATTACCAAAGTATGAAAAATAAATTTACGAAAGAGGAATTAAAGGCTTTAGATTTTAATGATTTGAATAATGAAACGGTTCTCAATGTTTTTACTTTTGAGAAAAAGTTTAAAACAAGTATAGTATATGCAATTACTAATCAATACGAAAAAAGAGCTGCTAAAGTTACGGATGATATTGGCGAACATTTTATAATTGTTGATCAGGGTTTATCTTTTTTAAATGTTGTTTTACCTCATTTGACCAAAGAGAATACAACAGAGTTAAATGCGAAAAAAGCTGAATTTGAAGCGTCTGTGAAAAAAGATAAAGAGTATTTAAAATCAAATGTATCTACCGGTACTTATCATGATTCGCATTATAATCAACTAATATTTACAAACGACGGCATGAAAATAGGTGCCGAAAATCCCTCACTTGAAAAAGCCGAGTTTAATGCTAAAGATAATATTTACATGAATATTTATTTAAATGGCAAATATAATACAAGCATTGAAACAGAATGGCAACACGCTGAAGTATATGTAAAACTTAATATTGATGGTAAGGATATTGAACTTGGATTGCCAATTGATCTTACTCCCGCCGATGTAAACAAAAGTGCATATTGTTTTCCTTTATTACCGTCGCCGGAAAATAATACGCAACCTCATGTTGCTTATTGGGCATCTAAAACTTTTAAGGATCTTTCTGTTGGAAAGCATACTATTATTGCGTTTGCGAGCTTTAAAGGTAAAACAGTTGCAAATAAATTTACGCTTAATATCGATGATAAAGAGGCAATGAAAAATCGGTATGAAGTATTTGAAACAAAGCGTGGCGACTTGTTTAAAATACCTGGAAAAGTTGGCACATTCGCGCCAGCTGAAATAGTTGCTGATGTGAAAAGAATAGTGCAGGAGGATAGTGAAGGCGGGAAATTAACGGTGGTAAAAGTAATTTCTTTTAATTCAGACTGGAGTATTGAAAAAAATAAATACACAGGTGTAATTCTAAAAAGATTTCTTGAGTTTGGTTTGATCGTAAAGGATGCCAATGGTAAATGCTGGTATCAGGGCGAGCAATTTTATCAGGATTTTGCTGGTTCAGGCAAATACACTAAAACAACACGAGGTGCTACTTTTTTTATCAGGGAGCGTATAAATTGCGCAGCAACAAAATAAATATCAATCATTTTGTATAATTATAATATGATCAATGTCTTTAATAAACTATGTAAAATTAAATTATAATGAAAAAACAAATTTTTATAGTCGCTATATTTTTCATGATTGGAATGGCTGTTCCTGCACAATCTAATTTTTCAAGTTCTATTGCAGGAGAAGCTCTTAATTTGGATGGGGTAAACGACTATATTGTTTGCCCTATTGCAGTGTCTTCATTTTCAAGTGGAGTATTTACACTCGAGGCATGGGCAAAAAGTAGTTCAAATAGCTCTTACACCTCAATTATTAAAAACTGGGGACATACTCTTAATGGCGCTTTTCATTTAGGAACCACTCTTATTGGTGATAAGTTTGAAATTTATCTTACTCAAAGCAATGGGACTACAATTTTTGCAACCGACCCAGCAACAATTGCATTGGGCACTTGGTATCATATAGCGGCTGTTGCAGATGGAACAAATTTGCGTTTGTATAAAAATGGAATTCAAGTTGCTAGTACGAGTTATAATGGAACTCTGCTTACAAATTTTCCTTATACTTTCATTGGCGCTAAGCCAAATGATACCGGAACTGCACCTTCTTCACCGGAGGCTGGACATTGGAACGGAATATTGGATGAGCTGCGTATTTGGAACCGACCATTGTGCCAGGGTGAAATACAAAACAATATGAATGGCGAAATAGCCACTACAGCTTCAAGTCTATTAGCTAATTATCATTTTAATCAAGGTGTTGCATCTTCATCAAATCCAACAATAACAAGTTTAAATGACGCAACCGGAAATTTAAATACAGGATTACTTACCAACTTTGCGTTAGTTGGTTCTACGAGTAACTGGATAGCCCCGGGTGGAGTAGTAAGCGGAAGTCTTGTTCCGGCGTTTGTTAGTCCTACCGTTACTATTTTCGGATCAAATGCAATATGTAACGGCGCAACAACTACTTTTACTGCGAGTGGTAATGTTATTACTTACACGTGGACATCTGGTCCTAACAACTCGTTATATACAATCAGTCCTACAATAACTACAACCTATTCGGTTAGTGGAACAAATACAGCAGGTTGCCTCTCAAATATTGCCACTAAAACTTTATCTGTAAATCCTCTGCCTGTAGTTTCAGTTAATAATGGCGTTATCTGCTATGGTAATTCATTTACAATTACTCCAAGTGGCGCTAGCACATACACTATAAGCGGTGGTTCTTCTGTCGTTACCCCTACCGCTAACACGTCTTATAACATAACGGGCACAAGTTCTTTTGGCTGTGTAAGTTCTAATACGGCAGTAAGTTCGGTAACTGTAAATGCTTTACCTACTGTTTCTGTTAATAGTGGCGTAATTTGTTCAGGCGACTCATTTACAATTGCTCCAAGTGGTACTGCAGATACTTACTCCTACAGTAGTGGTGGTTCAATTGTAACACCAACAGCAAATACATTATACACTGTTACAGGAACCAGTACAGTTACATCTTGCACTAATACCGCTATTACTGCGGTAACTGTAAATGCTTTGCCAACTATAAATGCTGTTTCAAACGCAAGTGTATTGTGTGTTGGTCAATCAGCTTCATTATCAGCAAACGGAACAATTACTTATACATGGAATACAAATGCAACGACTTCTGTAATTTTTGTTTCGCCAAGTGTAACAACAACTTATTCAGTTACAGGAACTGACATAAACGGATGTAGTAACAGCACAACAATAACACAATCAGTTACGGCCTGCACTAGCTTGTTTACGATAAAAGGTAAAGAAATACAGGTAATAGCTATTTATCCAAACCCGAACAGGGGAGAGTTTATGCTTGATATTAGTGTTAGTGGGCAATACTTAATAGTAAATGGCCTGGGTGAATTGGTTCAAAAAATAGAAGGCGTAGCAGGATTGCAGAAAATAGATATGTTCAATTTACCTAAAGGGATTTATTACCTAGTAGGAGAAAACATCCGGTCAAAATTTTTGATCGAGTAAAAAGATATCTGGTAGCTACAGAAATATAAACTAAATATATGTTAAGAAAAATGAAGAAGAAAATCATACTTTGCTTGGTAGCTGCAGCTACACTTAGCGCTAAACCCGGGATTAAAACCAATGTTTCAGAGGTTGTTGGATTCAGTGCTTCATTTCAAACACATAGTGTTGATGACAAAGTAAACAAAATGAATGAAGTAGTGGGCTTAACCGATTCTCAGAAAATAAAATATAAAGCCTTAGTTGAAAAGAGCGAAAAGGAAAAGAAAGAATTACAGGAGAAAGTTAAAACTGCTACGTCTCAGGAAAAGGAAAAACTGCAAAATGACTTTAAAAGGAACTATGAAGTAGAATTAAAAAAAATTCTTACGCCTGAGCAATTCAAAAAACTTGAAGATAAAAAATCTAAAAATAAATAGTAAAACTACTAATCGAAATAATAGAATCTTTAGAAACAGAACTGTAATCACCAGCGATACATTTATATTTCCTCGTGGGCAAGTATTAAACGGTAAATAAGCTTTAGTGAAGAAAGAATGAAGCACTTATGTATTAAATGACCGCATTTACTCAGTAAAACACTGCAGTTATATATTTGTCGAAATTTTTCACATTAAACTAAATAAATTTAATATTAAAGGCTCCATTTACCTTTTTATTTGCTATCCCTCAATTTGCATTGTAAATAAAATATTTAGCTGTTAAATAATAAATCTTATATAAATGAAAAATATATTTTTAGACATAAATACTTTTGTAATTGACGAAAAAGTGACATTTTTTGAGTTTTCAAAAAATAGCTACCAGGTATTTAATGATAATGCCGAAAAGGTTGCTCATATAAATCAGAAGATCACTGTTTGGGAGCAAATACTTCGTGTTCTCATTGATAAAAAACGCCTGCCTTTTTTGTTGGAAATCAAAGATTCTGAAAATACTTTACAGGCCGTTATATCGCGAGGCTGGACCTTTGGCATGTCGAATATTAAAATTTTGGATAAGAACAATACCGAAATGGGAACGATCAAAAGAAAATTCTCATTAAAACCAACATTCATGATTTCTGACTTCCAGGGTAATGCAATTGCACAAATAATCGGAGATTACTATGCCTGGGACTTTGAAATAAAGGATCTCTCAGGAAAAATTATTGGGACAATTAATAAAAAATGGACTGGTTTTGCAAAAGAACTGTTTTCATCTGCCGATAAATACATTGTAAAAATTGATCCTAATTACAGTGATAAGGTTGGAAGGATATTAATTCTCTCGAGTGCTATTACGATAGATATGATCCTAAAAAATAATAAATAGAGATTTTGCTCTTATTAGTGAATTTATAGCTGTGTATGAAGAATAATAAAGGCTCGAATAATGTTTTGCTGATTGCCATGTTTATGCTGGCAATAGGAATTGTTTTTTTCTTTTATGCGGTAGTTGGCTTTATAATGGGCTTGAATGAACAATTGATCGTTATAAGAGGCCAGGAAATGCCCTTCGTAGATGGAGCCGTATTTTGGCTTTCTTTGATTATATCAATTCTGTCTTTTGTTTTTGGATACTTATTTATTAAGTTATCCCGTAGGTGATTAAAAAAAAGTGTTGAACAACTAAATATTTCGGTGTCATGAACGATAAAATTTTAAAGACAGAAAAAGTTGGATATTTAAAATCAAAAATTAATTTACAGCAAGCTACTCTTACAATGACGGCAACAAAGATCAGTTTGCAGTGTAACAAGACGGCTATGGGCGGACTAGGATTGTTAGGAGCATTATTGCGTAAACGAATTGAAAAAATTGATACCGTTTTTGATCTTGATCTTGAAAGTATAAGGTCGGTGGAACAAGGTAAATTTGGAGCAGAGAAGAACGTGATGCAAATAACCTTTAATCAAAATGTAACTTACCGTGTCATTGTAAATAATTATAAAGAATGGGAGGACCTTATCTTACACTATTTCAATAAACTGCTCAATCATAAAATTCGTTAATTCTAATCTATTTTATCTTTCGTTAACATCCTTTTTTGGCCTTGTTAATTCCGTTTAATGATATTTGATATAAATAAATATTACATGAGAGCAATTATTATTTTAGGTTTTGGCGTTATTGCGCAAGTTGCCTTGTCGCAACAACAACAGCAAATGCAGCAAGTGTTTGTAAACAATATTTCAAACATTAATATTCAATACCGCGGCAATCTTAGTAATAACGCTAACGTTAAATCCATTCAAACAAATATTTCTCAGGTAAATAACAGAGCCGTTCAAAGTCAGCAGTTAGCAAGTAATACATTAAAGGCAAGACCAACCCAACAATACACTCAAGTTAAAGTAACCAATACAAATAAAAATCCGGTTACCGCGCAGGTTCGACGTGCCAATCCACGCCCGCGGCCTAGATTGACCAATGCTATCCCGGTTAATGTTAATCCTCCACAAAACGTAGATGTAAACAATGTTTTGGAAGCTAATCAAGTTTTAGGTAACGAATTTAACCCTGTTGTACAAACGATTAATTTCATTAATAATGATGACCTGCAAGTGCAAAACTTTTCGAATGTAACAAATGAAGGAGTTAACCCTTTTAGTCAACTCGACAATATCAATGTAGGCGCTCAAATAAATTTTAATTTAGACCTTTCTTTAAATTTAAAAGGTAAGTCAAACATTAGATCGCGTTCATCAGCATCTTCTTCATCGTCTTCGCATTCAAAATCACGCAGTTTTAGCAAAAAGATGGCAAAATTAAAGCGCAATTTTTTTGGTAAACTTTCTTCCCACAAAAAAGGTAAACACCGTTTAGATGTTTGTTTTGCTTGGAAAAATTAATGAGAAGTAAATTTTATTTGCTATTAGTTTATTTTTTAAGTTCCTGCATTGCATCCGATAAACTGACTACGCGCACCTTTTCTTCAATGGAAGACATGATATCTGTTATTAAAGAAGATTTCAAAAAAAGCCTTACAGATCTAAAAGATACAGTATATTATTTTCCTCCAATTACAAGTAAAATACCTGGAGATACAACTATAATTATGTTTGGATCTTGTAAACCCCTGAGCTTTAAAAAAACCGGCAACGAGTTCCATATTAACAGCAAGAGTCGGGTGCTTGGTGATACTACAATTATTTTATTTCCATCTAAAAGCGCTGAAATTTATTTGACTCACATGGTAGAATATTACATTGACCGGAAGAAATTGAAAATTCTGTATGTCGCCAATGACGGGTTCATTCAATAATAAAATTTAAACCTCATTTAGATGTTTGTTTTGTGTGGAAAAATTAAATGTGAGAAAATAACCCCATTTAATTTTTAGTAATCATTATTCTATTGTAATCAAACACTTGCTTTTTTGGGTTAAAACTAACAAATAGTTGTTTTGCCGTTGTGCTGCTTTTTTCGTTTTCGTCGGTATTTATGATCAATTCAAAATCAAAATTAAACGTGTTTGCTATAAATGTAGCGGTGGAAAAGAAAATGGTTTGTGTGTTTTTAAAATTACTGCCTACAATAAGCTTATAATTTTTATTCAGTTGTAATTCAGCGGCAAGTTCTTCATCTCTTCCGGTTACGAGTATGATCTTGTCGCATACGAGCGTGTAATTGGCAGAGGTTCTCATGAGTTCCTGATCTAAAAATTTCCCGCTTATTATCAAGGATTGTGAATTGGAAGACTTGCTTCCAAAAAATAGAAGCAGATAGATAAGAATTTTTAGGTTTTGCGTTTTCATGGCCATCTATTTTCATAGAGTTAATCATATAGCTTGCCATGTTGTAAAAACGTGTAAAATCAAAGGTTTAAACGAGAAGCGGTTTTTAAATTTTCCAGAAAATGGAAAATATTTCCGGTTTTAAGAAAGACATAAACTAATGTTCTGTAATAAAAAAAGGCCATTGCACCGCGTGCAATGGCCTTTTTTTAAAGAAAATGTTACTTAAAGCGTTCCTCTTAAGGCTTGCTCTCGTTCTATAGATTCGAATAAAGCTTTGAAGTTACCTGCACCAAAACCTTTGGCACCCATACGTTGTATCACTTCATAAAAAAGAGTAGGGCGGTCTTCAACAGGTTTGGTGAAGATCTGTAGTAAATAGCCTTCTTCATCTGCATCAACCAAAATAGATAATCGTTGAAGCTCTTTAATGTCTTCTTTCATAATATCCATGTGCACTCCTAAACGTCTTGGAATATCATCATAATAAGCTTGTGGCGGTGGTGGTAAAAATTCAATGCCACGCGCTTTTAATTCTGCAACTGTTTTAATAATATCGTCGGTAGCTAATGCTAAATGTTGCACGCCGGAACCTTCGTAAAAATCAATATATTCTTCTATTTGTGATTTTTTCTTGCCTTCTGCCGGCTCGTTAATTGGGAATTTAATACGACCATTTCCGTTACTCATTACCTTACTCATTAAAGCAGAATATTCTGTTGTAATTTGTTTGTCGTCAAAACTTAAAAAATTCACAAAGCCCATCACTTCTTCGTACCATTTAACGGTTGCGTTCATTTGGTTCCAACCCACATTACCAACCATATGGTCAATAAATTTTAAACCAACCGGCGCCGGATTGTAATCACTTTTCCATTCTTTAAACCCGGGTAAAAAAGCACCTTTGTAATTTTTGCGTTCTACAAACATGTGCACTGTTTCGCCATAAGTGTAAATGCCAGAGCGCACTACTTCGCCCTGTTCATCTTTTTCAACGGTTGGCTCCATAAAAGGCTTAGCGCCACGTTTAGTTGTTTCTTCAAATGCTTTGCGCGCATCTTCAACCCAAAGCGCAATAACTTTAACGCCATCGCCGTGTTTTTTTACGTGCTCGCCAATGGGCGAATTGCTGTTTAAAGCTGTTGTTAATACAATGCGGATCTTATCCTGCTTTAAAACATAGGAACAACGGTCTTTTAAACCGGTTTCAAGCCCCGCATAAGCGTAAGATTGAAAGCCAAATGCTGTTTTGTAAAAGTGTGCAGACTGTTTAGCGTTGCCTACGTAAAATTCCACGTAATCGGTTCCTAATAGGGGTAAAAAGTCTTGTGCGCCGTCAAATATTTTTTCTAAACCGTATTCTACGTTCTTTATTTCTTTTGCCATTTTAAATGTATTTTACTATTAATGAAATTGTTAATTTTAAAAAAAATGTAAATTAATTAGGAGTTGTATTCAACTCCACATGGCCATAGAAAGAGCCCTTAATATTTTACGATTTGCCATTTATTATCTCAAATATAACTATTTTTAAAAAGAGGGCAAATCTAAAAACACTTTAATTAATGATTTTTATCTTAAAATGGGCTATTATTAATTCAATCTGTAAAAGAAAAAGAAAATAGCGGCTGCTGCCCATTTTTTATCTACATTTTTAAAATACCCGATGGTTGAATAGCTTTGATTTTGAACCGTTCCATCATCTTTTACATAACCAATGGTTGAATAACTCTGGTTTTGCACTGTACCATCTTTTTTAATATAACCAATAGTTGAATAGCTTTGATTTTGTACAGTACCATCCTCTTTTATATAACCAATGGTTGAATAGCTTTGGTTCTGCACTGTTCCGTCCTTTTTTATGTAACCAATGGTTGAATAACTTTGATTTTGCACCGTGCCGTCTTCCTTGATATAGCCAACGGTTCCGTAACTGCCGTTTTGCACTGTTTGCGAAAAGCCACTAAATGTTAGAAGAACGATCGTTACTAAAAATAACTTTTTCATCTTATTTCGGTTTTAAATTAATTTTCCATAAAGGTCAAAATCGTTGGCCTCAGTAATTTTTACATTTGCAAAATCGCCAATGCGCGCATAAGTGTCGCCTTCTACTTTTACCAAAACTTCATTATCTACATCCGGACTATCAAACTCTGTTCTGCCAATAAAATATTCACCTTCTTTTCGGTCAAACAAAACTTTATAGTTAGCGCCAACTTTTTGTTGATTTAATTTGTAGGATATCTCTTGTTGAACCGCCATTACCGCATCCGCACGTTTACGTTTTATTTTTTCCGAAACATCATCTTTTAAAAGATGCGCATGTGTATTTTCTTCATGTGAATAGGTAAAGATGCCCAACCGTTCAAATTTGCTTTCTTCAACCCATTTCAACATTTCTTCGTGATCTTTTTCGGTTTCTCCCGGATAACCGGCAATTAAAGTAGTACGTAAAGCAATACCCGGAACTTTGTCGCGGATCTTATTTACTAGATCGATGGTTTTTTGTTTTGTAATTCCACGTCGCATACTCGTAAGCATATTATCGCTAATGTGTTGCAAAGGCATGTCTAAATAATTACAAACCGTAGCTTTTGCTTTCATTACATCTAACACTTCCATAGGAAAACCACTTGGGAAAGCATAGTGCAAACGCAGCCAGTCAATTCCTTCCACATCACTTAATTTATCCACCAGGCTGGCGAGTTCACGTTTCTTATAAATATCTAACCCGTAATAAGTAAGATCTTGTGCGATCAACAATAATTCTTTTGTGCCTTTTGCTGCAAGAATTTTAGCACGATTAACCAATTCATCTTTTTCAACACTCACATGTTTGCCTCGCATTAAAGGTATAGCACAAAAACTGCAGGGTCTGTCGCAGCCCTCACTAATTTTAAAATAGGCATAATGCTGGGGTGTGGTAAGCAAACGCTCGCCAACTAATTCGTGTTTATAATCTGCTTTTAATGTCTTTAATATTTTTGGTAAGTCGCGGGTACCAAAATAGGCATCCACTTCAGGAATTTCTTTTTCCAGATCTTTTTTATAGCGTTCGCTTAAGCAACCTGTTACGTAAACTTTTTCAACCGCACCTTCTTTTTTTGCTTCTACATAACGCAAAATAGTATCAATACTTTCTTGTTTTGCATTATCAACAAAGCCGCAAGTATTAATAATTACAATTTGGTGATCATCGCTTGTTCCTTCATGCTCAACGTCAAACTTATTGGCTTTTAGCTGCCCCATCAGTACTTCGCTATCAACAAGATTTTTGCTGCAGCCCAGCGTTACTACGTTTACTTTGTTCTTTTTTAAAGTTTTAGTTTTCATTACGGGTGCAAGATACCAAAAATAAGGCTATTTAGCAGCCCTATGTAAGCCTATTTTCTTAAAAAACCCTTAATTTAAAGGGGTTCTTTTACGAATATTTTTTACATTTAGAGACTCAACAACGCATGAACATCCTAATTGAAAGAAAGACACAAAAACGTGTAGTAGCGGCAATGATAACTTTTTGTCTCTTTTTTGCTTTACCTGTTTTTACTCAAAATGGTATTGACTCGCTTTTAGGGGTACTCGCAAAGTCTAAAGAAGATAGCAATAAAGTAAAACTCTTGAACGAGTTATCCAATGCCTATTTTAATACAGATGATGCAAAAACAAGGCAATATAACACAGAAGCCATTCATTTAGCAAGAAAGGTTAAATTTCTTAATGGTGAAGCAAAGGCCATTAATAACCTTGGTGTTATTATTCAAAAAAGTGGAAATTACGATTCTGCCCTTGTTTTGCAAAAGCAAGCGCTTGCCATTTATACAAAAATAAATTCCCTAAAAGGTATTGCAAAAACGAATAGTGATATCTGCATTATTTATTGGCGTAAAGCTGATTATGTAACAGCCCTGGATTACCAGCTAAAAGCACTACGCGTTTACGAGCAGTTAAAAGAAGATAAAGGCCTTTCATATTGCTATAACATGATCGGCATTATATACAGAAATTTAAAAAAAGATAACGAGGCCATTAGTTATTATTTAAAGGCCATTGCAATAAGAAAAAAAATAAACGATGAACGTGGTTTAGCCGCTTCTTACCAAAATATTGGAAACATTTATAAAAGTAGGTTAATGGAAGATACCGCAATGATGTATTATTCAAATTCGGTAGCCCTGCATAAAAAGTTTAATAATAAGAACGCAGAATCTATGGTTATTTCCAGCATGGGCGATCTTAAATATGAATTTAAAAAGTATGCCGAAGCAAAAAAATATTACTTATTGGCAATGGAAGTAAACAAGAATGCCATTGATTCGAATATTTTAGCAACCATGTATATTAATATAGGGAATGTTAATTGCAGGTTAAAAGATTTTAAAAATGGCGAAGCAGATATAACAAAGGGACTTAACATGCTGCATAAGCTTGGAGATAAAGAAGGCGTTATGTCGGCCTACGAAATGCTCGCTTTTTCTTACCAGGAACAAAAGAACTTTGAGAAGGCTTTAGAAAGTTATCATGCTTATATTTTGATGAAAGACAGCATCATGAGCAATAAAGAAAAAGAAGAGATTGCTGAGTTGCAGACACGCTATGAAGTTGAGAAAAAGGATCTGCAATTGGGGAAGAATAAAGCAGAATTAGAAGCTAAGGAGAAACAAAATTTTATAAAGAACATCATCATTGTATCCATTATACTGTTAATATTTTTGGTGATCATTATTGCTGTTATCACTTTCCGTAAAAAACGAGTTGAACAAAAGGCTGAGTTGGATGCCGAAATTGCAGCTCAGAAAGAAATACGTATTAAATCTATCATTGAAGCCGAAGAAAAAGAACGTCGCCGTATTGCGCAAGACTTGCATGATGGTGTTGGCCAGATATTGTCTGCAGCTAAATTAAATCTAAGCGGAATTGAAGGGCAAATAAAGCTAGAAAATCCGGAACAAAAAGAAGCTTTTAAAAATGCAATGGATCTTATAGATGATTCTGTAAAGGAAGTGCGGGCTGTTTCGCATAATATGATGCCAAACACGCTAATAAAATTAGGATTAGCGAGTGCAATAAGGGAGTTTATCACTAAAATAGGTAATGTTCCAAATCTGAAGATCGACCTTGAGATAGTTGGATTAGATAAACGTATTGATGAGAACACAGAAACTGTGCTTTACCGGGTCATACAGGAAATAGTGGCAAACATCATTAAACACGCTAAAGCAACAGAAATTAGTTTACAGTTGATCAAACATGAAAAAGAACTTTCAATAATTGTAGAAGATAATGGTGTTGGTTTTGATACATCAAAAATTAATTCTTTTGAAGGGATAGGCTTAAAGAATATAATTTCAAGAATTGAATTTATAAATGGATCAGTACATTTTGATTCAACTATTAATCGTGGAACAACTGTAGTGATAGAAGTAAAAGCGTGATGAAATTCGTCAAAGAATACTATAGATTTATGATACCGCTTTTTTTGCTGGTATTATTGATCATTATTGGTACCATCGGTTATGTTGTTATTGATGGTTATACATGGTTTAATGCGTTTTATATGACCATTATAACCGTTGCTACTGTTGGCTATGGCGAAGTAGAGCCACTATCAGTTGCTGGGAAGGTATTTACTTCCTTTTTAATTATAACAAGTTTTATTACATTTGCTTATGCTGTTTCATCCATTACAAAATTTATAGTGGATGGCGAGCTAAACTCATTCTTTAAACACAAACGCTTGAACTCTGCTGTCGAAAAATTAACCGATCATGTAATTATCTGCGGATATGGCCGTAATGGTAAGCAGGCTGCGCAGATCCTAAAAAAACACGATAAGCGTTTTGTT
This sequence comes from Bacteroidia bacterium, assembly GCA_016787785.1. GTDB lineage: Bacteria > Bacteroidota > Bacteroidia > B-17B0 > Aurantibacillaceae > Aurantibacillus. The sequence goes on from JAEUTO010000010.1 coordinate 401,832, forward strand.
GTGATTGAAGATGATCAAAGAGTAACCTCCAATATAAATCACAGATTTTCAGATCTGGTCTTAAATGGTGACGCAACGCAAGATGAAGTGCTTTTAAAGGCCGGCATTATGAAGGCAAAAGCATTAATAACAACACTACCTACGGATGCCGCCAATGTATTTATAGTATTAACAGCGCGCAATTTAAACCCAAAATTAACCATCATATCGCGTGCAAGTGATGATGGTAGTGATGCTAAGTTAAAGATAGCAGGCGCCACAAATGTTATAATGCCTGATAAAGTTGGAGGGGCCCATATGGCCAGTTTGGTGATGAAGCCCGATGTAATGGAATTTCTCGATCTTATCACTGCTCAAAGTGCCGATAGTATTAATCTGGAAGAGATATCTTTTGACTCTATTTCAGATTCTTTAAAAAATAAAACATTGAAAGATCTTGAGATAAGAAATAAAAGTGGTGCAAATATTATTGGCTTCAAAACGGTTTTAGGCGAATATATCGTTAACCCAAGTGCTGACACTGAAATCATTCCACAATCAAAGATCTTTGTGTTAGGATCGCCTGATCAAATAAAAAAATTAAAAGAAATTCTGGTCGACTAAACCGGATCAACATCAACTGCTACTTTGTAACGCCAATCTTTAAATGTATTCTGCAAATTATCTAATGCTGTATAAATTATTTGTCGAGTTGAAAGTGCCGTTTCTTTTTTAGAAGTTTTAATTAAAATGCGTTTATAATATTGGTTCTTGATCCTTGATATTAAAGGAAATTCTGGGCCCAATAGATTTTCGTTAAAAGTTGGTTTTAACAACATAAACAACTCATTAGCTAAATGATTTACTTCGTTAACATCTTTTGAGATGATATTTATTTCGAATAAACGGGAGAAAGGCGGGTAATTGTATTGCGATCTTTCGGCCAAAGTATCTGCTAAAAAATTCTTTATTTTATTTTCAGAGATGTAGTTGATAACGTGATGCTGTGGTTGCGTTGTTTGAATAAATACTTTGCCCTTATCGCTGCTTCTACCGGCGCGGCCTTTAACTTGTGTTATTAATTGAAAAGCTTTCTCAAACGAGCGGAAATCAGGGAAATTTAAAATTGAATCGGCATTTAAAACGCCTACCACATTTACGTTGTTAAAATCAAGTCCTTTGGTTACCATTTGTGTGCCAATGAGAATATCAATATTGCCGCTTTCAAAATCATCAATAATTTGTTTGTAGGCATATTTACTGCGGGTGCTGTCAAGGTCCATGCGTGCAATTTTTGCATTTGGAAAGAGCACTTCAATATCCTCTTCAATTTTTTCGGTACCCATTCCTTTATAAATAAGATTATTGCTGCCACAGGCAGTACAGGTTTTTGGCGGCGCAATGGAATAGCCGCAATAATGGCAGGTTAATTTTTGCGAATGTTTATGATAGATCAACGATACATCGCATTGTACACAGTGTGGTACGTGGCCACATTGTTTACATTCTGTATAAGGTGCAAATCCACGGCGGTTCTGAAATAAAATAACCTGTTGTTTTTTTGAAAGCGCATTTTCAATGGCCTTAAATAAAGGTGGTGTTAAACAAGCCTTCATTTGATTCGACTTCTCAAAAAAGTTGATGTCGCAAACTTCAATATTAGTGCCACCACTTTCTACGTACTGATTATTTAATTCAACCAAAGTATATTTTGATTGCTCGCAATTATAATAACTCTCTACTGATGGCGTAGCGCTTCCTAAAAGCACAGAAGCTTTGTGCAGGGTAGCTAAATATAAAGCAGAATCTCTTGCATGATAGCGCGGAGAAGGATCATGTTGTTTAAAAGAATTATCATGTTCTTCATCAACAATAATTAAACCTAAATTATTAAAGGGTAAAAATAAACATGAACGCGCGCCTAATATGATTTTGTAGTTGTGTTTTTCACTCGATATTTCTTGTTTCGGGTTTTTAATTTCGGGTTCTGTGTTTGTTAAGTCGCTTGCTCCCTGGTGTAAAACGTTGTTCCATATCTCCACGCGTTCATTCTCGCTAAACCGGGAGTGATAAACTCCAACTATCTCTCCAAACACGGCGCGTAAACGGGTAATTAATTGGGTTGTTAATGCAATTTCGGGAATTAAGAAAAGCACCTGCTTACCTTGTTTTAAAGTATCTTTTATGAGTTGAATGTAGATCTCTGTTTTACCACTACCGGTAACACCGTGTAATAGAACCGGTTTATTTGCTTTAAACCCTTCTTTGGTTTTTTCGTAAGCAACTTGTTGTTGTTTGCTTAATGCTTTTATTACGCTACTACTTTTTTCAAATAGCAACCTGCCAACTTCAAATTGGTCTTCAGTAAAAACATCTTTTTTTACTAAGGCCGTAATAGATGCAGTCTCAACTTTTTTAAGCAATTCAGATTTCTTTATCCAACCATTCAAACTGTGCTCTTTGTTTTTTTGTAATTGTAAAAAGCAAAGTAAAGCTTCTGCCTGTTTAAATGCTTTTTTTTCGAGTTGATCTAATGTGTCTCTTAAGAAATTTTCGTTTGTATATTTTTCATTTAGACGAATGAAAGATTGCAGTTTTGGCTTGTATTTGTCTTTTACATCTTCGTAAACAACAATTGCATTTTTTTTAAGCAACGCATTAATAATGCCTTGAACGGATTTTAGTTTTAGTAATTTTGCTACATCATCAAAACTTAAATTTTGACTCGCATGCAACGTATCAATTAATAAGTGTTCTTTTTCTGCGAAATAAGAATGCTCAATTTCTTCAAAATTAAACTCCGGATTTATTTGTATGTGCGAGGTGCTGCTCAGTTTTAAACCAGATGGTAACGCAGCATTCATAACATCGCCCGGGTTAGCGCAGTAATAAAAAGCTATCCAGTCCCAAAATTTTAATTGCGTTTCATTTACAATGGGATGATCATCTAAAATGGCATTAATGTATTTTGCCTGGTAGTGTGTGGGTGCAACCGTATGGATCTTGTATATAATGCCTGTATAGATCTTTGTTTTGCCAAACTGCACTAAAACCCTTTTGCCTATCTCTACAGATGTATTTAATTCTTTTGGAACCCTGTAAGTGTATTTATTGGGTACACCTAAAGGAACAATAACATCTGCAAAGAGGGTTTCGTTTTGCATTAACTGATCAAATAAGCTAAGATTATTCCTCCGGCCATCATCAGTACTTTTGTTTTATTGTATTTATGATGTTCGCTTGTTTCAAATAAAATGGCTGTAGAAATATGTAAGAAAATACCAATTACCATTGCAAAAGCAATTTGACTGTAGGTTTGGTAATTGTTGAGGCCAAATGTTTGTAGAACGTAACTGCTCAAATAACCTAAAGGTGTCATAATCGAAAATAATAATAGCAGCAGCCATTTTTTCGAGTTTTTTGATTCATGTTCTTTTAATAGAGAAACAAAAGCAATTGTAATAGGAATATTGTGCAGTGCCAAACCTAATATCAACTGATTGTTAATGGTAGAAGTATTATCGGCATTTAGATTATAAATTGGTAAACCTTCTAAATACGAGTGAAGTAACAAGCCAATAATTATTCCTTTTGGTAAATGGTTCTTGCATTCGCTGCTGTGCAAGTGCACATGACCATGTTCTATACCTGTGCTAAACGTATCTATTAATAACTGTATGCAAAAGCCAAGCACAATAAATAAACCCATTTGTTTTACATTGCCTAACTCAAAGGCTTCGGGCAACAGATGAATGATGCACAGGGCAAATAAATAAGCGGCACTAAAAGCTAACAGTAAGCGTAAATTTACCTGATTGATCTTTATTTGCAGCGCAATGCCACCCGCAAGCAGAATGGGAGCAATTAAACAAAATATGGATAGAAATGGATTCAAATCTTATTTCTTAAATAGTATAATTAAATTGTCAGATGTTTTTTGGTCAAATGGCTCTAATTTATAATTGCCAAATATACCTTCAAATTTTAAGCCTGCCGCATTGGCAAACGCTTCAAAATCCTCTTTTTTTAACAGCGAAACCGATTCTTCAAAATAGTAGTCTTTGGTATTATCGCTAAACTCAATACGTTTAACGATGGATTTATCAATTATCTTTTTTTCTATCTTAAATATGATGTCGCCGCGTTGCTCGGTATAATTGGGTTTAAAAGAATCTATTATTTTTTGAGAGTTAAAAAAATCTAACACAAAAACACCATTTGGTTTTAAGGCTTTGGCTACATTTTTAAACACCAAAAAATTATCATTAAAATTTTCGAAGTAGCCAAAACTTGTAAATAAATTAAATACGGCGTCAAAATAATTTATCCTAAAGGGATCACGCATATCGTGCACATAAAAATCAAGTGTAGCGTTACTAAATTTACTGGCTTCTTTGATGCTATTACGCGAAAGATCTGTGCCAACTACATTCAAACCTTTTTTATTTAAAGCAATAGAGTGTCTTCCTCTGCCACAGGCAAGATCCCATACTTTTGCATCGGGCGCTAAATGTAAATGTGAGCAAAGATTGTCAATAAAAAATCCTGCTTCGTTCTCATTACGGTTATTATACAATAAATGGTAATAAGGCGAATTGAACCAATCTTTAAACCATTCAGCAGTATTCATAGTGTAAAGTTACTAAAAATAAAAACCACCAATAATGTTGGTGGTTTTTATTTATGATTATTTTAGTTTGATCTAGCTTGCTTTGGCCTTCACGTATTGAAACTTCTCGTATTTCTTACGTCCTAAGTTAAAGTCGCCGCGGTATTTTGGTCCACCCACTTTTGCTTTACGGGTAAATTTCACTTTAGAAACATCGCCGCCTTTTGCTGCAACCGCATCTTTAATGCTTGTAGAAAGTTTTTTAGCACGTGCAGATGCCAGACGCTTGTTACCACCTCTGCAAGGTACACGCGATGCGCTAGAGGTAATACGAACCGTTACTACTTTTTGCTTACTTAATTCTACTATCTTATCAATAAAGTTGGTCCAAACAGCATCAGCATCATTAATTTGTTTTTTGTTATAGGTGAAGAAAAACTCGTATTCGCTCGGAGGCAGATCTGAAGTGGCATTTGTATTTGTACTATTGTTATTGCCTGCAACTGCGCTCGCCAGGTTAATTAAAATAGTTTTATTAAATGGCTTTTTAGATTTTGCGCCCGGCGTTGTAATTGTTATTTCTTCAGATGTTGAAGCCTCGCTGATGGCTATTACTTTATACTTTGATTCAGCAATTAGCGGTATTTTCGCAACACCTTTTTCATCTGTGGTAACATTAGTCTTATCACCATTCGCATCTGTTAACGTAACCGCCGCATTAGCAATTGGTTTCTTGTTCTTAGAATTTTTTACTACAAGATCCATAGTTACTTCTTTTGCAGCAACTGTTTCTACTTTACCACCATCTATGTAAAGTACCTGGTTAACTACTTTACCTGATTTAATGCCAACCGTACTAATATCGGCAACCGCAGATTTTTTACCATTTACTTCAGCAAATAGTGTATATTTTTGTTCAGGTTTTAAGATAATACCATCAAATTTGCCTTGCGCATTAGCTTCAATGATCTTAGGATCACTTCCTTTTTCCTGCAATGTTAATTTGGCACCTGCAACAGGAGTTTTGCTTTTTGGATTGTCCAGCACAAGTGGCATTAAAGTAATTCCTTTTTTCTTGGCAGAGATCTTGCCTAATAATTTTACAGGCTCTAAATTAACTTCTCTGGCAATTTCCTGGTAAGTAAGGTCGCCGGTAACAAATACATCTTCATTATAAAATTCCTCTCCTGCGGGTGCCTGGTAAGAGAAATTGTATTCTTTACCCGGAGGCAAAATGGTTGAAAAAGTTCCGTTAATTAATTTTGGTCTGTAAGAGCCAACAATTTCGCCTGTTTGTTTATCTTTTACAATAATGATAATGTCATCCGGTAATTTTTCACCTTCTGCTGGAACGATCTGTCCCTTAAATAAAGCAAGTGGTTTTTCTTTTGCACCTGGAATAGAAACCATGTAAATATCTTTCTCGCCGTAACCACCATCTTTTCCTGATGATAAATAACTCCTTTTTCCATCTGGCGATGTTACAAAGAACACATCATCATCTGTTGTATTAATTGGGAAACCAAGATTAGTTACTTCCGAGAATTTATTCTCGCCATTTAAACTTGCAAAGAAGATATCATAACCACCCATTGTTTTGTGCCCGTTGGATGAAAAGAAGAAAGTAACGCCATCAGGATGAATAAAAGCACCGTCTTCATCATACTCTGTATTAATTGTTGGGCCCATGTTTAAAGCCTTGCTCCAAATGCCGTTCGGTAGCCTGATACAACGGTAAATGTCTTTTCCTCCCATACCACCGGGCCTGTCTGATACAAAGAACAATACATTTCCATCTGCGCTTAAGCAAGCGTGCGATTCCTGATATTTACTATTTACATCCGACCCAAATTCTTTTAGAGTGGTCCAGTCTTTACCATCAAAAGTACTGTAGTAAATATTGCCGGCCATTCCTTCGCCACCATCTTTGTATATGATTAGCGTTTGACCATCAGGACTGAGGTTAATAACCGCCTCCATCGCACTGGTATTAATATTTGGGGAAATTGATACAGGGCTGGTCCATTTTCCGTTATCATCTTTGTAACAAACAACCACATCTTCATTGTACAAGCCATTAACCTCTTTAAAGCCACCGGTTGTGTTTGGGCGACGCGTGGTAAAGATCAAGGTACGCTCATCTGCACTTAAAACCGGGCTGTAATCTGGATACTGACTGTTTACGCTGTCTCCTAAGTTGGTGATCTGAACATTCATGGGAATTGCAACTAATTCTTTGGCGTAAACCGCAGTTTCTTTATGCCTTACAACTAATTTCATCCATTCTTTATCTTTTGCACTAACAAATTTTTTAAACTCATCGTATTGCGCAATTGCTTCGTCAAATTTGTAATTGATATGTAACGCTTCGCCATAAAATAAATGAGCTAAGGGAGCCGAGGCTTTTTCACTGGCATCATCTGTTCTATAAGTACGAGAAACATTTGTAACTGCTTTAGCTAAAAAATACTCTGCTTTTGGTTTTTGTAAGGCAGAATGCAGGTAGCAAATGCCTAACATGTAGTTTACATTAGCATTTGTAGAATCTATGGCATAGGCCGCTTCAAAGTTTTCCTGGGCAAGGCTATAGTTATCTTCCAAAAGGAGATAAGAACCTTCCTGAAAATATTCTTTGTAGGATCCGCCTGTTTTTGTTTGTGAATTAACAAATAAGGCTAAACTAATAAAAGCTAGAGTAAATAGTTTTCTCATGTTTAATTTTAATAAGAAACAAAGATATAACTATAATTTATACAGACTTGTCCAAAACATTAAATGAAACACGACTTTTAAACGCTTAAAGGTTAATAAGCCTCGAAAATCGTTTTAGTTGATGATTTCTTTTTCGATCCTTAAGACTTAAATTTTTATATTTGCGCCCTCATTAAATACAAATGACCTTTACAGAGGAAATAAACAGACGCCGCACTTTTGCCATCATAGCACATCCCGATGCTGGTAAAACAACCTTAACAGAAAAATTGTTGTTGTTTGGAGGTGCCATACAAACCGCAGGGGCTGTAAAGTCTAATAAGATCAAAAAATCTACAACTTCCGATTTTATGGAAATTGAGAAGCAACGTGGTATTTCGGTGTCTACCTCGGTTATGGCTTTTGATTACAAAAATTATAAAGTAAATATTTTAGATACACCCGGACACGAAGATTTTGCTGAAGATACTTACCGAACACTTAGCGCAGTTGATAGTGTTATAATGGTTATTGATTGTGTGAAAGGCGTTGAGCCCCAAACCCGCAAACTCCTAGAGGTTTGCCGTATGCGTAACACCCCGGTAATAGTTTTTATAAATAAGATGGATCGCGAAGGACAAAACCCTTTTGATCTTTTGGATGAAATTGAAAAAGAACTGAAAATAAAAGTGCGTCCGTTAACCTGGCCAATTGGTATTGGTAAATCGTTTAAAGGCGTTTATAATTTAACAGAAAGATCATTAAATCTATTTACGGGAGACAGTAAAACAACTGTTGAAGAACGATTAAAAATAAAAGACATTAACGATAAAGAAATTGATAAGCGTGTAGGTGTTGATTTTGCTGAGCAATTAAGAGCTGACGTAGATCTGATAGACGGTGTGTATGACACACTGGATACCCAAAAATATTTGGATGGGATATTAAGCCCCGTATTTTTTGGAAGTGCTGTAAATAATTTTGGTATTAACGAATTGCTGGATTGTTTTGTAGAGATAGCGCCAGGACCAAAAGAGCGCGAGACAGATACCGGTACTGTAAAACCCGATGATAAAAAATTCTCAGGGTTTGTTTTTAAAATACACGCTAATCTGGATCCAAAACACAGAGATAGAATTGCTTTTTTACGGATCTGTTCAGGAACTTTTGAACGGAATAAATATTACCATCACGTGCGCGACAATAAAGAGCTGCGTTTTAGCAATCCAACTGCTTTTATGGCGCAGCAAAAATCGGTTATTGATGAGGCCTTTCCCGGCGATGTAGTGGGTTTGTATGATGCCGGTAATTTTAAAATTGGCGATACATTAACCGAAGGCGCTAACTTTCAGTTTAAAGGCATACCAAGCTTCTCGCCCGAATTATTTAGATACGTTACCAATACAGATCCTATGAAGACCAAACAATTGCAAAAAGGTTTGGAACAATTAACGGACGAAGGTGTTGCACAGTTATTTACGCGTAAAATAGACGGTAGAAAAGTAATAGGTACAGTTGGCGCTTTACAGTTTGAGGTGATACAACATAGGTTAAAGGCCGAGTACAACGCCAGCGCCAGTTTTGATCAAATCAATTTATACAAAGCCTTATGGATAAGTGCTGATGATAAAAAGAAACTGGAAGCTTTTATGCAGGACAGAAATGCACATATTGCTTTGGATAAAGAGGGTAGACCTGTTTTTTTAGCAGAAAGTGCCTGGTTATTACAAATGGCACAGGAGAAATTTCCGGACATTAAATTCCATTTAAAGAGCGAGTTTTAGAATTACTTAACCACAAAGCACACTAAGTAGCGCTAAGTTCACTAAGAATTTCATCGTGCTCTTTGTGGTTAAACCTTTAATAGTTTTCTATAAAGCTCATCCATTTCCCGGCACAAGCGCGAATAACTAAATTCATTAATTACTTCTTCGCTTGCTGTATGAGCATTCTTAGAAATTTCAGAAAAATTTGTAACAGCCTCTAATAAATTCTTTTTATAGGTTTCTCTATCATCTGCTTCTGAAAGCAACCCGCATTTTGGATTTAAGATATCTTTAACACCGCCAACATTTGTGGTAACAATAAATTTTCCTGCAGCCTGCGCCTCAATTAAACTAACAGGTGTACCTTCGTTTTTGGATGTTAAACAAACAATATCAAGTCCCGCCAAAGCAATGTCAATTTCCTTTATCCAGCTTGTAAATGTAATTTGCTGACGGTACTCTGCCTTCTCAGACCAGGTTAGACCTTTACTTTCCGTATATTTTATAAGTTCTTCTTTTGTTTCACCGTCGCCGATAATAAAAGCATTTATTTTTTTATCTGAATTTTTTGCAACGTGGGCAATAGCATCAATAAATAAAAAATGATTCTTTATTGGCGCAAGCCTGCCAATTATGCCAATAGTAAGTTCTTCAGGTAGTACATAAAAGTTTTTTCTAAAAAGTTCACGTTTTGCTGTTTTGTCTGCTGCAAATCTTTTAAGATCAAAACCAAGTTTTATTACATGTGTTTTTTCAGGAGCGCAAACGTTATAGTCTTTTGTTAACTCTGTTTTTTGTATTCCACTTATAGCAACAATGGCACTGCTTCTTTTAGAGAGGTAACGCTCAATAGTTTTAAAAATAAATGTTTTAAACGAAGAAAAATAGCCTTTAAAAACATGTCCATGAAAGGTGTGAACAACAACCGGCACGTTACAGCTAAAAGCCGCCAAACGCCCTATTGCTCCGGCTTTACTGGCATGTGTATGCACAATATCAGGTTTAAACTCTTTAATTATTTGTTTTATTTTTTTGTACGCATAGTAATCACTTAGTGGATTGATGCTGCGTTTAAGTTCATGAACAATAATTGGTTTTAAACCTAAGGATTCCGGAATATATAATGAACTTTCTTCGCCTTCCTCTTCCGGACCGCCAATTAAAAGCGTTTCATACTGCTGCGGTAAATATTTGCTCAAGTAAGAAACGTTGTAAGTTATTCCACCCAAATTAAAACGGTTTATGATACGCAGTACTTTAGGCATTGGGTTTTATATAATCTTTAAAATTGGTTAACCAGCTCTCAAACACAATAACGGCCCATAGTTTAGCGGCGCTATCGCCCGGATTTTTAGAATGTAATTGTACTTTAAGATCTTGGATGTAATTGAAATTTAAGATGCCTTCTGCTTCAATTTTTTCTTTGTTAAGTAATTCACTTTCAAATTCAGATGAGAATTTCCCGCTTAGCCATTTGTGTAAAGGCAATTCAAAACCTTTTTTACTTCTTTTAAAAATTTCTTCAGGTAATAAATTACCGAAACTTTTTTTAAGTATTATTTTTTGTGCGTTTTTCGTAATTTTTTCTCCGCTGTTTAAATTCAACGCAAACTCAACAATGCGGTAATCCAAAAAAGGGTTCCTGATCTCAATGCCATGCTGCATGCTATATCTGTCGGCTTTTACAAGCATATCATCCGTTAATACAGTTTGCAGGTCAAACGCATCTTCAAGATCAAAATTAGAGTAGGTAGCGTTTGTTTTAAATAACGAATCGAAATATTTTGGGTTTGGTTTTTGCTTTAATAAGCCATCAATTTCTTTTTGGGTTGAAATAGAAGCCAGGAACTGTTGTTTTGCAATTGGATCTAATTTTACAAGGGCATTAAATTTTTTTAATTGACGCGTCTTGTTTGCTATAGTGCCTTGTCTTGAACTTTTATTAAAAGCTAAAAAAGGCGCACTTGAGCCTGCAATTAATTTATTTAAACTGCTGTTACTCATTAATAAAGCCTTATGCTTAGTATACCCTTTAAATAGTTCATCGGCGCCATCGCCACTTAGAGCAACCTTTACATGGTTTTTTGTTAATTTAGAAAGCATGTAAAAATTAAAGGCCGAAGAATCGGCAAAGGGCTCATCAACACAGTTTAAAAATGCGTGAATGTTATTTAAAAAATCGTTCTCACATAATTTAAATGTGTGATGATCAGAGTTAATATGTTTTGCAACAAGCTCAGCATAATTGGTTTCATCAAAATAATTTTCTTCCGTAAAACCAATGCTAAAGGTGTGTAGATCTGCTTTATTTTTTTTAGCAAGTGCCGAAATAATAGACGAATCTATGCCGCCGCTTAAGAATGTTCCTACCGGCACATCTGCGTGCAATCTAAGTTTCACGGCATCTTCTAATAATTCACTTAAGTTATTTCCGGTTTTTTTTGGCGCGGTGTACCAGTTTTTTATTACAACTGTGTTGTTTTTAACCCTAATAAATTGTCCGGGCAATAACCGATAAATATTTTTAAAAATGGTCTCGTTTCCTGCGCAAAAATTTAACCTGAAATAGGTGTTTAGTTGGTCTGAATTTAATTCCTGTTTGCCGGCTAATTCCATCAGGGGCTTTAATTCCGATGAAAAAGCAAATTTATCTTCATCCTTATAAAAATAAAGCGGTTTTATCCCTAACCTATCTCTTGCTACCAATAGATCGTTGTTCTCTGCATCAAAAAAAGCGAAGGCAAAAAAGCCATTTAATTTGTTTAAACAATTCTCTTTTTCTGTTTTAACAAGGTTAAATAATACTTCAACGTCTCCGGTTGTTTTTATATTATTTTGTGTTTTTTGAAACTCTTTATAATTAAATATTTCGCCATTAAATATCAGGCAATTTTTATTTTCGCTGTCCAAAAAAGGCTGATCACTGGCGCTACTAGTGTCTAAAATTTGCAGTCGCGTATGAAACAGTGTGCAGTTTAAAAAAGTTTTAAATGCTTGGTTATCGGGGCCGCGATGTTTTAACAAATCTAATATTTTTTGATTGTTAATAAACTTTTTCGACGTTTTATTGTCGAAATATAATATACCCGCTATACCGCACATTTTGTTTGTAAATATACTTGTTGAAATGTATAAATTATAATTATATTAGTTGTTTATTTTGAAGCTCTTAAAATATATATTTTCAGTATTAGCCCTTATTATTGCAGGTAGTTCTTATTCGCAGCAACTACGCTTTAAGCACATTACAAATGAAGAGGGTTTAAGTACTAACTACGTTACCTCCATTATGCAGGATGATAAGGGATTTATGTGGTTTGGCACGCAGGATGGTCTTAACAAGTATGATGGGTATGGCTTTACTATTTTTAAGAACGATCCTACCACGTTGCAATCGCTTTCAAGTTCTGAAATTACCTGTTTAAAACAATTGCGAACCGATCTTATTATCGTTGGAACCCGTGATGGTATTAATTTTTTTAACCCCATAACGTTACAATTTACTAGGTTAAACACGGTAAAAGGTACGAATGTTAAGATCAATGCTATTGCAGTGATGAATAACGACAATATAATTTTAGGGAGTGACGATGGTTTATTTTCTGTAAATATTTCTACCAAGGCGGTTAAACGCTATGAATTTCCGATAGAAGGACAAGTAAGTATAAATTGTATTAAAGAAATTAATGGTAAATTTTTTCTTGGCACGAAAGAAAAAGGGTTATGGCTTTTTTCAAATAATAAGTTAGAGAGGGTAAATTTTCTTAATCCAAATTTATTTGATTTCAAACCAATAGATCTTGAGTCGATCAATTGTTTGCAGGAGTATGCCGGAAAAATTTACGTTGGAACAAATAAATCGGGTATTTTTAAGATTGATAGTGATACTTATGAAGTAGAAGATAAAATTTTATTTACCGATAAGCCTGACAATACTTTAAACAATATAAATTATTTTATCATAAATGGTAACAGGTTATACACTGCCACCAATTATGGTTTTGTTATTTATAACTTACTTTCGGGCAAAATAATAAATAACGAAAACAAGGAAAGTTCAAATCCTTTCAAGATAAATGATAACCTTATTAAAACTGTTTTTTTAGATAATCAGGGTAATTCCTGGTTGGGAACTCAATTGGGCGGTATTAACGTTTCTTTTTTTCGTTCAATAAAATTTCCGGATGTTGAAGATGATAAGCAACATCAATTTAAAAATCTTTATGCTTTTTATGAAACAAAAAATAAAGAACGCATTATTGGTGGTGAGAATATTTTTGTTTTTATGGATAAGAATGGTCAGGTAACAGATCATTCTGATATATTGGATGATAACAGTGTACTATCTATTTATGAAGAACATAGTAATACTTATTGGTTAGGCACTTGGGGCATAGGGTTATTGCGTTTTGACAGGGCAACAAAAACAGTAAAAACAATTATCGATAGAAAACTTGGAGGAACTGTTTTGTGCCTCAAAGGCGATGGAAACGGTAATTTGTTTGTTGGAACCTTTGGAGATGGTTTATTTAGAGTTAATTTAAAAACTTTGGAAGTAAAACACTTTGGTACAAAAGAAGGTTTACCTAATTTGAATATCAATACCATTTTTAAAGATTCTAAAGGAGTGGTATGGATCGGTACCTACGACGGTGGTCTGTTAAAACTAAAAGAGTTTCCCCTGGGAGACAAATTAAATATTGAACAAATTTATAAAAATGAAGGGAAGCCGGAGAATATTGCAACAAATATTGTATTCGGTGTAAATGAAGATAAGAATGGGAACATTTGGGTGGCAACTTCTGCCGGACTTAGTAAATATCTGCCAAACAAAACTTTTTATAATTTTTATGAAAAAGATGGTTTGCCTAACACCTATCTATATTCCCTCTTAAAGGATAGTGTAAATAATTTTTGGATGAGCTCCAATTATGGTATCATTAAGTTCGATCCTTTGCAAAAGGAAAACGAGATCGTTTTTAAAAGTTATGGTATTAAAGACGGTTTATTAAATACCGAGTATAATGTGGGTGCCGCTTTTGTATCCCCATCGGGCACTATGTATTTTGGAGGTTCTAAGGGATATAATGTGTTTAGACCAACATTAATTAAAGATAACTTATTAGCTCCAAATTCTTTTATTACTGGTTATAAAAGAGGAGGAAAAGATATAAGTGTAGATTCTTTCATTGCCTACAAAAAATATTTAAAATTAAGTTGGCGGGAAAACTATTTTCAGTTTGAGCTCGCGGCTTTGGATTATACCGATCCGGCAAAAAATAAATTCAAGTACAAATTAGAAGGTTATGATAATGATTGGTCTGCCCCGACAAATGTGCGCTATGTGTCTTATACTGAATTGCCAGGGGGTGAATATAAATTTTTAGTTAAAGCAACCAATAACGATGGCGTTTGGAATGATAATCCTTTTGAGATCACAATAGAAGTGGTACCACCATTTTGGAAAACCAAACTCTTTTATTTTTTACTCGTAATTTTTGCCGGCGGTGGTATTTATGCTTTTACCCAATACAGAACCAGAGCTATAAAAAAAGAAAATAAGATCCTTGAAAATAAAGTGGCCGAGCGGACCCGCGAACTCGAAGAAAAAAATAACGATATCACGAGCAGTATTGAGTATGCTAAACGTATACAAGAAGCTATTTTACCATCAAAAGACCAGATCTTTAAAAAGCTTAACAGAGCATTTATTCTTTATCAACCAAAAGATATTGTGAGTGGCGACTTTTATTGGTTTGCCGAAAAAAATGGCATAAAGATATTAGCTGTTGTTGATTGTACCGGTCATGGTGTGCCAGGAGCTTTTATGAGTATGATCGGCCATAATCTTTTACACCAGATCGTTTCCGAGAAAGGAATTACTGACCCAGCCGATATTTTAAATAATTTACATAAAGGCGTGCAAGAAGCTTTAAGGCAGGGGCAAAACGAAATTAATACCAACGATGGTATGGATGTATCTTTAATTACTATTAACGATACTACGAAGGAGGTAAAATGGGCAGGAGCTAACAGACCTTTAATTACGGTTGATTCTACCGGAGAATTCTTGAAATTTGATGGTAATAAATTTCCTGTAGGCGGCGCTCAACTGGATATAAACCGCATGTTTACCACGCAGATAATTAAGTTAAAAAATCCGGCTATGGCCTATTTAACATCTGATGGTTATGCCGATCAATTTGGAGGCGACCGTGGTAAAAAATACATGGTAAAACGTTTCCACGATCTATTATGCACTATTCATTTGCATAGCCCCGAAGATCAAAAGAAGGAGTTAATGTTAAGTTTTAATCAGTGGAGGCAAAATCACGAGCAGGTTGATGACGTTTTGGTGGTTGGAATTGGAATTTAACATTAGAATTTGGGATTTAAAATAATTTATTATATTTGTCTAACTTTAAATTTTCAACATGAAAAAAGCATATAAAATAGTTTTAGTATTAAGCTGTGTTACATCTTTATTTTTTGTAGGCTGTCATAAAAAAGAAACCGTAGAAGTGGATAATGAGACCCAATCTTCAGTTGACAACGCAGTGGCTGATCAAGAGTACATGATGATCGTTCCGGCAACTAACGGACATGCCATTAATACTAAAGGTACAGGATCTAATAATGGTAGATTAATGTCGCCACCAGCTTGTGACACTTTAACTTGGTTAAATAGAACAACTGCCGATACTACATTAAACGCTAACAATAAATATCTTGTGCCACCGGTTTATGAATTAAATCTTTTACCAGTTGCTTGCCCGGCTTCTTTTACCGATGGAAAAGTAAGAACCGGAAAATGGAATATCAGAATTACCGGACCTTTAAAACTAGTTGGTAGCCAAATGATCTTAAAACTGATCAACCACAAAGCCTCTGGTATAGGTTATTCTTGCGATAGTATGGTAGTTACAACGTTAGCTACAACATCTATAAGCTCTACTTTTAATATTAAATTAATTAACGGAGTTTGTTCAAGCCCAAATTGGACCATCAAATACAGCTTTGACAGAACTTTTACGAATTATGGAAAAGGTAACCCTTCAGGAACAGACCCTGTTGTTGAAGTATTTGGTACCGCAAACGGTGTTAACCGTGTGGGAAAAGCTTTTTCGGTTAATATACCACAAGCATCGCCGTTAATTAAACATAAACAATGTCAATATATTGATAAAGGAATATTAGAACTTACACCAGAAGGTTTCAAAACAAGGACCGTGGATTTTGGAAACGGTACTTGCGACGATGACGCCACATTTACCGTTAACGGAAGCACAGTAGCATTTAAATTGAAATAACCCGAATGGAAATGCTGACAGACCGAAAAATGGTAGATGTTTTTGATATATATGATAAAATGGAGCGAAATAATATTTTGCTTTCATTTAAAGGGGAAATTACATCAGACCTTCTAACCTCTATTCTTCAGATAATGGAGAATAAGATGGAAAACATGCAGGAAGAACCGAAAATGAAAAAGAAGGTTTACAATGTATTGGTAGAGTGTTTGCAGAATTTATATCACCATTTAGACGATTCTTCTAATTTTACCGGAGATAATAATCGCTCGGCTATTTTTATGATCGGTAAACTTGACGGAAAATACTCTATATTTACGGGCAATTATATCCTTAATGAGAATATAAATGGCCTTAAAAGGCGTTTGGACGAAGTAAATTCATTATCAAAAGAAGAACTTAAGGAATACTATAAAAAAGTGCTTAATAACGGCGAAATGTCGTTAAAAGGCGGAGGCGGATTAGGGATGATTGATATAGCCAGAAAAACTGGTGAAAAATTAGAGTACGATTTTTTGGAAATTGACAATAAAGTTTCTTTCTTTACACTCAATATAAAAGTATCACAACAAAATTAAAAATTACAATTATGGACAAATACGCTATCGAAGGCACACCAAAAACACCAAGTATCAGTTTTGACTTAAATGGTGGAATTTTAGAGATCAAGGGACGTTCTATTCCTGAGAATTCTATTGAATTTTATAAACCTTTAGTTGATGCACTGGATAAATATTCTAGCGCTGCAAAAACTGCTACAACTGTTAATGTGCAGTTGGAGTATTTTAATACATCATCTTCAAAATGCATCTTAGATGTATTTAAGAAGTTAGAAGGTATTAACAAGGGTGGTAGCGCTGTAACTATTAACTGGCATTATGAAGAAGATGATGAGGATATGTTAGAAGCTGGTGAAGATTACCAAGCCATCATCAACGTGCCATTTAAGATGGTAATGGTTAACGAATAATATTTTAGTTTTCTAAATATATTACCCTGCCGGTTGGCGGGGTTTTTTTGTTATATGCCGGGGGCGATCTTTTTTTTAAAAATACAAATAATAATTGCTTTCCATTACTGCATTACTCCCCGTTTTTTTATAAAAAACTCAAGTACTTTCTGTATATTTGCTACCTTAAATTTTAAGTTACATGACAACCAAAATAGTAGAATTATTAGGCAGTAATGCCAACGATTTGTTAAACCATACCTGTAAAACAATTTCTAAAGAACACCTTCATTTACCTGGTTATGATTTTGTAGATCGCATGTTCTCACCTTCTAACCGCAACCCGCAAGTACTAAGAAGCTTAAACCAGTTATATAATAACGGAAGATTGGCGGGCACCGGTTACATGAGTATTTTGCCAGTTGATCAAGGAATTGAACATAGCGCGGGTGCAAGTTTTGCACCAAATCCTATTTATTTTGACAGCGAGAACATTGTTAAACTGGCAATAGAAGGTGGTTGTAACGCTGTTGCTTCAACCTTTGGTGTGTTGGCTTCCGTTTCGAGAAAGTACGCTCATAAAATACCCTTTATTGTAAAGATTAATCATAACGAATTCTTAACCTACCCAAACAAATTCGATCAGATCATGTTTGGTTCGGTGGAAGAGGCTTGGAACATGGGAGCTGTAGCGGTAGGAGCAACAATTTATTTTGGCTCGCCAGAGTCTTCCCGTCAGATAGTTGAAGTAGCACAAGCATTTGAAAGAGCTCACGAGTTAGGCATGGCAACCATTTTATGGTGCTATACGCGTAACAATGCCTTTAAAAAAGATGGTGTTGATTACCATACAGCTGCAGATCTTTCGTCGCAAGCAAACCATTTAGGTGTAACTATACAAGCAGACATCATAAAACAAAAACTGTCCGACAAAAATGGCGGATATAACGCTATTAACTTCGGTAAAACACATCCAAAAGTTTATTCAGAGTTAACTACAGATCATCCAATAGATCTTTGTCGTTACCAGGTTGCTAATTGCTATATGGGCCGCATGGGCTTAATTAACAGTGGCGGCGAAAGTAAAGGTGCAAGCGATCTTTCTGAGGCTGTAACAACTGCCGTAATCAATAAAAGAGCGGGTGGTCAGGGTTTAATCAGCGGACGAAAAGCATTTCAGAAACCAATTGCAGAGGGTATTCAGTTGTTGAATGCCGTGCAAGATGTGTATTTGGATAAATCTATAACTATAGCATAAGAAATGTTGAATGAAAAATTATAGATGTTGAATTGAGCATTTATAATTTATAATTTATAATTTATAATTTTCAAAAGATGGGTTGGTTTAAAAGATTAAAATCAGGTATTACAACTTCTACTAAAGAGAAGAAGGAAACTCCTGAAGGATTATGGTACAAGTGCCCTTCGTGCAAAAAAATAAATACAGCCCAGGAACATGCCGCCAATAAATACGTTTGTGTTGAGTGCGCACATCATGAGCGTATAGGTAGTAAAGAATATTTTGAAGTTATTTTTGACGATAACCAATTTACTGAGCTTAACGAAAATCTTGTAAGCGGCGACCCGCTTGACTTTACAGATACAAAAAAATATACCGACAGGTTAACCGATACTATTAAAAAAACCGGTTTAAAAGACGCATTAAGAAGTGCTTATGGCCAGGTTAACGGTAACGATCTTGTTATTTGTTGTATGGATTTTTCTTTCATAGGCGGCAGTATGGGAAGCGTTGTGGGTGAAAAAATTGCCCGCTCCATTGATTACTGTCTTAAAACAAGAACGCCTTTGCTTATCATTTCAAAAAGTGGTGGTGCACGTATGATGGAAGCTGCTTTTTCTCTTATGCAAATGGCAAAAACATCTGCAAAATTAAGTCAGTTAGATAAAGCCGGCATCCCTTACATCTCTTTATTAACCGACCCTACAACGGGTGGTGTTACCGCAAGTTATGCTATGTTAGGTGATCTTAACATTGCAGAGCCGGGTTCATTAATCGGTTTTGCGGGGCCGCGTGTTGTTAAAGAAACCATTGGTAAAGATCTTCCAAAAGGATTTCAAACTGCCGAGTTTGTATTAGAGCACGGTTTCCTCGACAAAATTATTCCACGTACAGAGCTAAAAGATAAGCTTGGCGCGCTTCTTAAAATGTTCAAGAGTTAGAAAAAACGTTCATTATTTTATACAATCCCAAAGGTTTTATTGGCCTTTGGGATCTTTTTTTGCTCATTCATTCATACGATTCACTCTATTTTACTGATTTTTAACAACTTACATTATTAAGTTTACCCAACTTTTGCTTAACTTTAAACGTATAATATATAGAGAAATACCATCTATGAACGTTACTCCCGAACTTATTGCAATGTGCGTAAAGCAGGATCGCAGGGCGGAGTATGAACTCTACAAAGTATCGTATAGTTATTTGATGAGTATTTGCATGCGATACAACAAAGATAAAGATACAGCCTCAGAAATTTTAAACATGGGGTTCCTAAAAATTTTAAAAAACATAAGTACGTATAAAACTGAGATTCCTTTTAAAGTTTGGATCCGCCGGATAATGGTGAATACTTTAATTGATGAATACAGAAAACAAAAACGCGAAAAAGAACGCGTTACCTATGTTGATGAATATTACGACTCATCTGATTACGCAGAGGTGAACGATGCACTAAGTAACATTAGCTGCAAACAAATTTACGACGAGATAAATAAATTACCACAGGCAACAAAGCAAGTATTTAACTTGTATGTTATCGATGGATATTCGCACAAAGAGGTGGGCGAAATGCTTGGCATCAGCGAAGGAACCTCTAAGTGGCATTTGAACGCAGCAAGAGAAAAATTAAAAGAACAAATAGGGAAAAATATATTAATTAGAGTATAAAGTAAAAACATGAACCCAGAACAAAAGTTTGATAAGATCATCAGAAAAAAAGTTGATGAGGCAGAGTTTCCATTTGATGAGCAAAATTGGAACAAGCTGAGCATGCAATTAGATGCAGAAAGAAGACTTGCCACCAGCAGAGGTTGGGGTAAATTCTTATTTTTGGGTCTGTTGTTCCTTGGTATTACATCTGCCGGTATTGCGGTATATAAAATACAAGGTCCTGCTGGTATCAAAGGCCAATTGGCTTCAGGTAACACAGGTTCAAACGATAACAATGGTTCATCTGCACAAGCTCAAAGTGCTAATGCTTCTAAAAACAACACTAATAATTCCGATAATAATTTACTTGCTTCAAATAGCGGTAACAACCAAACAATAGGTCTTGCAAATTATGCAGGTAGTAACCCTAACGACATCAATAATGCATTAGCTGTAAACGTAACTAACACAAATGCGGATGTTGTTAATAGTAACAACAACTCGGTAAATAGTAATTCTGCTAAGAATTCTAATTCAGAAAATGTATCATCGTCTGAAAAAGATAACAACTCTACTGTTTCTAAAGGTAAAAAAGAAGCTAAGTATACTTCAGGATCAAATGGCTTAGGTAAAAAAGGTCTTAATGCGCTCAATAACAACGGTAGTTTAAAAAATGCCGATGCAGTTGGCTGGGCAGATGGTTCAACAAATAAAACAATGTACGATGGCGACGTTCTATTACAACACAATGCACTTAATAGAATAGATTCAAAATTAAATATTGTTTATTCTAATCGCAACGTAAAACTAGGCGCACTTAAAATACCAAACTGGTACGATGAAGATTACCGTCGTAAAGGTAAAAAACGTATGAGCTTCTTAAATGCCGAAGCGGGTGGTGCTTTCTTATTAGGTTGGGATTCTAAAGACGGAAAAGATGGTAGAGGTTTTAACTGGTATGCAGGTGTTAACTACGGTAAATTCTTAAATAAGAAATTCGGTTTTAGCGCAGGTTCGCAGTTTTATAATGTTGGTAACATCAAACAATCGTTTTACGAAAGTTCTAAATCTGTTTACGGTTTAGGTTCAACTTCTACAAACACAGTTATTACTACACGATCTCTTTTCTACTTCTCTGTTCCGGTTAAAGTGTATTTTGCTGTTAGTCCTTCTCACCAAATTGGTGCATCGGTTAACCCAAGCTTCTTGTTCTCTTCAAAAAATGTTGTTGAAACATACCGTTTAACAGACGATATTAAGTCAAACGAAATGACATCAAAGAGCTCAGGTATTTACGAGGGTGTTAGGTTAAACAACGTTCTTATCTCTGCTTTTTACAAGGCGCAGTTAAACAAACGCTTGTTCTTAAATACAGAGGTTATGTATGGCGTGCGTGATATCTTTAAAAATACAACTTCAAACAATTATTCACAAAAGCCAATTGGTTTAAGAGTAGGGTTACAATACACTTTATTTGAAAAATAATATATGAAAACACATGTACTCGTTCTGATATTGATTGGGTTATTCTTTAACTCATGTAATAAAAAATCCCTCCCTCCAAAAGAAGAGGAGCCGGGGCCGGTTTTTTATTTTAAGTGCGATATCGCTGGTTTCCCTGTTGATATGGAAGCGGGAGTAAATGCTTATTACATGAGATCGTCTTATTACAAAGATTCAAACGACGTGTATGTTTTTAAAGGGGAATTAAAACAAAAAGATTGTTCGGGCAATTGTGGTTTTGGTTTAACGGTTATGTTAAACGACTACAAAGCATCGCCAAACGGTGTTATGAATATCGATAGTACATTAATGTTCACCTCTTACCAATATAATGATGCCGCTCTTGAGCCGCTTTATTACACAGGTAATTTTGCACCTCACCAGTCAACACAACAAGCAGCTTACAATTGGCTGTTTAGCGATGGTGGTAGCTGGAATTCTGCAAACTGCAATAAAACGTTTAAAGCAAATACAACTTACAGTGCTTCTTTAGGAGTGTCGGTTACCAGCCCTACTGCCAGCAGCATGAGCCATACAAATGTATACAGGATCGGCAATCCGGTTCAAACAAACTTAAACGTATACAGGATCAGTCCTTTTTCTATATTTAATTACAAATTCTCTACTACAAATATCACCGGTCAGGCACCTTTTTCTTATTTGTGGGATTTTGGAGATGGTTATAATTCTATTGAACCTTCGCCAACACATGAGTATATCAGTCCTAACTTATATATAGCAAAACTTACGGTTGTTGATGCAAACAATGATACTTGCGAATCCTATTACAAGGTTCCGGCCATTAACGGCCCAATAGCCGACCCTAATTTCAACGCTAATTTTACACCGGTATTAAACCCTAAATCGCTTTCTACTGTTAGTATTCTTATTAACGACCCAAAGGGTAATGTTTATACATTAGGTCAGGTAAACCAATCAAAGAACAGTCATTTTGAAATTGTTTCGGTAGAAAATTACCAGGCAACCGATAGCAATCAGGCTTTTAAGAAAATTAAGATAAAATTCAATTGTACGGTATATAACGGCGCTAATTTGCTCGAAATTAAGGATGGAGAGGCCGTAATTGCTATAGCCTACAAATAAATAAGATAATTACCCAACCTTTTAGTAATACCCAACGTATTATTAGCAGGTAAACAATTTTTTGCTGTTCTATAGTTCTGTGTTAGTTCTGTGTTTAGAGCGTAAATCCCTTCTACTTTGTGTTGTAGAAGGGATTTTTTTTGTGCTTAGAAATGGCTATTTTTGTATAGAATGAAAATGTTAAAAAGCCTGTCACCGTTTATACTTCTTTTCCTTATCGGCGTTATGAGCTTTCGTTTTTTATTCTTCATTTCGTACATCAAAGCGCAAAAAAAAGACTTCAGACAACAATTGATCAGTTCAACAACAAATCAGGTGGTTGAGGTCAAATTTTCATCCAACGATATTTACGTTAATAAAAACGGCTTTGAATGGAAAGAAAAAAATAAAGAGTTAGTAATTAATGGCCAATACCACGAAGTGGTTTCTGTAATAAAAGTAAAAGACCATTTTATTGTAAAGATCATTCAAGACAAAGCTGAGAATAAACTGTTCCAGAACTTTTTTTGTGCAAATAAAGATATTCAACACAATTACCTCGATCTTGTAAAAGTACTTTTAAACTTTAATTACTTAAATGATCCTCACGAACGTCAGATACATTCTTTTTACGTTTATATTGTTCAAAAACCTATTGCCGATTGGGTTTTTAGCGACAGTCAATTTTCTTTAAAACAAATTAAGCCACCTCAGTTCGCTTAGTCCTATTTTTTAATAAAATTTCTCAGTCTTATTTTGCATTCTGTTTTTATGGGGTGTGATTTATATTTATTATATTATTTAAATACAAAAATTTATGAAGACAAAGATCATTAAAGTTATTGCGCTTGCGTTATTAGTAATTATTGCGGTGCCATCTTGCAGCAAATATGAAGAAGGACCGAAGTTTAGCCTGTTATCAAAAAAAGCACGCCTTGCAGGGGAATGGAAAATAGAAAATGTAAGTACAAATGGTACCGATCAAACCGCAGATGTAAAAGCCCTGGTTGGGGATAGTTATGTTTTAACGCTTACTAAAGATGAAAAATATAAAGTAAGTGGAAACTTTACCGACGAAGGAACTTACAAATGGGGCGAAGATAAAGATGATATTTATTTAACATCAAACACCGCAGGTTCAAAAGAAGTGGCTTATCGTATCTTACGTTTAAAATCTAAAGAACTTTGGTTAAGAACTACTGCTGCAAACGGCGATAAAACAATTACTAAATACAAACAATAATATTAAACGAGGTTATTCAATTTTGGATAACCTCTTTTTTTAATGCATACCTGTTTTAAAAAAATATTTTTTTTTACAATGCTTTGTTTAGGTAATTTCTTAGCAGCGCAAAATAAATTAAGTGGTACTATTAGCAATAGTGGCAATAATAAAGCTATTGCTTTTGCCATAGTAAATATTCCTGCTTTAAATATTCAAACAGAAACAGATAGTGCGGGGAATTTTAGCTTTACGAATATTCCAAAAGGGTATCATCAATTACAAGCAATAAAATTTGGGTATACACATTTTACCACTATGTTCTTTATGAGCGATTCTTCGCTTGTTATGAACATAGAATTAAAACAAGATCCCAATTACCTGGATGAAATTGTTGTTTACGGTAACGAAGAATCAAAAAGATCAGAAACCGCCAACACAATAGATGTTTTGGATGTAAAAAGCATGCGCGAATTAGGGGCTTTGTCGTTGAGCGATGGCATTGCAAAATTGCCCGGTGTTAACCAGCTAAATACAGGGGCGGGAATATCTAAACCGGTTATAAGAGGTTTGTTTGGTAACCGCATACAAACCGTTTTGTTGGGAATGCGTTTTGATAACCAGCAATGGCAGGATGAGCATGGCCTTGGACTTACAGATATTGGCGTTGACAGGATCGAAATAATTAAGGGGCCGTCATCTCTTTTTTATGGCAGCGAAGCCATGGGGGGAGTTTTAAATATTATTAATGAAAAAAATGCGCCTGTTGGTAAAACGCAAGCCGATGTAGCCGGCAGATTTTTTTCAAACACGTATGGGTATGGTATTGATGCAGGTGTAAAAAGAAGTACACAAAAAATTAACTGGGCACTTAGGTTTGGCAACGAATCGCATGCCGATTACAGCGATGGCAACAACAATCGCATCTTAAATTCAAGGTTTGGTGGTTATGTTGGTAAGGCATCATTAAGCTTTAAGGGAAAACGCTGGATAAATGAGAATAATTATTTGTTTGCCAAAAATGATTTTGGTTTTTTAATGGATGCCTACCAGGTATTTGACAAACCCGACGATAGACTGACAAGAAGTTTTGAACGTCCGCACCACACGGTACTCATTAATATGTTCACTACTCAAAATACTTTTGTATTTAATGCATCAAAATTAAAAATAGATCTTGGTTTTCACTCAAATAACCGTCAGGAGCAGGAAGGAGCAGGGGGCATAAGTCTTGATATGATCCTAAACACCTATACTGCAAAAATAAACTGGACAAAGAATTTTAACGCAAGCACAGGGTTGGTTATCGGCTCTCAAAATCAGTTTCAAACAAATGTAAATGTTGGCTCGCGCATTATTGTACCTAATGCTAATCTTTTCGAATCTTCCTTATTTACCTATCTTAAAAAACAATTTAAGTATGCTGTATTAGAAGGTGGTATACGTTACGATTATAAAATAATTGAAACGCTTGAGACGGGTGTTTTAAATAACGGAAGTGCTTACAACCCCGGTACTAATGTTGTTGCTGTAAATAAAAATTATAATACGGTAAATGGCGCTATTGGTATTAGTATTTTCGATGCAAAACAAATTAATATTAAACTTAATGCGTCTTCAGGTTATCGGGGACCTAACTTAGCCGAATTATCATCTAATGGCTTACACGAAGGAAGTTTAAGATATGAATTAGGAAATGTGAACTTAAAAGTGGAACAAAATTTTTGTGCTGATATTTATGCTGAATACTATAACAAGAACTTTACAATATTTGGTACCGCCTTTATAAATCATTTTTTAAATTATATTTATTTGCAGCCGAGTAATGATGATTACTTAGGTTTTAGGATCTACAATTATATTCAAAAAGATGCTACGTTAAAAGGCGCAGAGGGTGGTATCAGGATGCATCCTTCGGTGGTAAAATTTCTTTTCATTCAATCTACTTACTCCGGCATTGTTGGTACAACAAGCAATGGAGAATACTTACCTTTTATTCCGGCGCAAAAAATAAATAACGAATTAAAATTAAAAGCAAATACAGTGAGTAAACTTAAGAATTCTTTTATTGGCATTGGTTATACCTATGTTTGGGCGCAAAACACACCTAATCAATTCGAGACCAGAACTGATGCCTACGACCTGGTAAATGCAAGTATTGGGACGGAAATTCATGGAATAAAAAATAAATTGCTTATTTCTCTTTCGGGTAATAATCTTTTAAATAAAGTTTATTACGATCATCTGTCACGTTTTAAATATTTCGGCATCTATAACATTGGCCGTTCAATCTCTCTAAACCTTAAATTTCAATTTAATTAATCAACAAATGAAAAATTTAAAATACATACTCGTTTTAATGCTAGCAATAACAATCACGTTACTTTCCTGCAAAAAGAAAAAGGTAGACCCACACGTGCCACCGGATGTTGTTTTTAAAACAGGCGGTATTTATACCAGTAGCGACAGGACTGTGAATAAAAAAGATACTATTACCGTTGGTATTACCGCTACAAAAACAGAAGACGATCTGAAATCGTATAACGTTTCTTACGCCTACGATGGTGGCGCAACTACTACCACTTTTTATAATTACCTGCTTACTGCAGATGAAGCTACTGGCTATTCGCACGACATTAAGATCATAGCCCGCAATCAGGTTGGAACAGAAAGATGGGTATTTAGCATTGTTGACAGGGATGGGAATCTAACCCAAAAAACGATTATTTTAACAGTTCAATAATATTTAGTCAAAAATTGATAACTTGCCTTAAATTATAATGGTAAAAAAATTATCCCCATATATATTACTTTTAATTTTTGGCGTACTTACGTTTCATTTTTTACTTTTTAGCTCTTATATAAGTTCACAAAAATCTACTTTCAGAGAACACACAATAAATGGAGGGCACGAGGTTGTTGAAATTAAGTTTTCTCATGATGATATTTTTAAAAATAAAAATGGGTTTGAGTGGAAAGAAAATAACAAAGAGGTAATTATTAATGGTTTTTACCATGAAGTAGTTTCTGTAGAAAATTTCAAAGATCATATTGTTGTTTGTGTTATAGAAGATAGCGAAGAGAATGAACGTTTCAAAAAATTCTTCTGCTCAAACAATGGCTTTTATAAAAATTGTGGCGAACTCATAAAGTTGCTTTTGGCTTTTACCTATCTTGAAAGTAGTGAGAATTTTACGTTTGTAATGCAAATATTTAAGAAAGAAGTAAAACCGGAAAACTTTCAATTCATAGATTTTAAATATTACCTCCAACAAATAAAACCGCCCCGGTTTTAAGTATAGCATTTTCCGATAGTTTCCCTTTAACAAGAGAAGTCTTTTTTAGTATTAATCAAATTTAACTTTATAAAATGAAGAAGTTTTTAGTATTGC
The DNA here is from genome assembly GCA_016787785.1 of Bacteroidia bacterium. GTDB lineage: Bacteria > Bacteroidota > Bacteroidia > B-17B0 > Aurantibacillaceae > Aurantibacillus. Next base: position 429,226 of record JAEUTO010000010.1, read on the forward strand.
CATTGGCGTGGTTATCTTTTAATGCCGTTGGTCAAAGTATTACTGTTCGCGATAATTCAACGCGCGAGCCAATTGTAAATGCAATTATAAAAGATAAAAATAACGTATCTGTTATAACAGATACAAAAGGTAAGGCAAATATTGCATCGCTAGACCGTTCCGATTCACTTTGGCTGTATAGTACCTCGTATTCTGCCAAAAAGATTATGGCCGGAAATGATGATATGGAAGTTGGATTAACCGTTAAGTTATTTCAATTGGATGAATTTGTTTTTTCGGCAAATAGAATTAAAGAAAAAAAGAGTGATGTCCCTTATACAATGGAAGTTATTAAACAAAAAGATATCGAGTTTGGTAATCAACCAACAACGGGTGAAGTTATGCAAAACACAGGTGCCGTTTTTGTTCAAAAAAGTCAAATGGGTGGCAGTAGCCCAGTACTCAGAGGTTTTGAGGCTAGCAGGGTGTTAATGGTAGTTGATGGTGTGCGTATGAATAACGCTATTTATCGTGCCGGGCATTTGCAGGATATAATTACACTGGATGCAAATATGTTAGAGCGTGCGGAGGTTATTTTTGGGCCATCTTCTACAGTTTATGGAAGTGATGCGTTAGGAGGCGTTATGCATTTTTACACGAAGAACGCCGAGTTTAGTACAGATGATAAAATGCTTGTGAAAGTTAATGGTATGGGGCGCTATGCTTCTGTTAATTCTGAAACCACAGGTCACCTTGATATTAACTTAGGTTGGAAAAAATTTGCGTCAATGACCAATGTTACTTTTTCTCAATTTGGCGATCTTAATAGTGGCTCAACAAAACTGACGGGCTATTACAAAGGTTGGGACAGGCTGTATTATTCCGAACGCATTGGCGACCGAGATAGTATGATCGTAAATAGTAACGACAATTTACAAAAGGGTACAGGTTATAATCAGTTAGACATTATGCAGCGTTTTAATATTAAAACCGGAGAACATTTGATACATAACATAAACTTTCAAATGAGTCAGTCAAGCGATGTTCCAAGATACGATCGCTTAACAGAATATTCAGGCACAAAATTAAAATATGCCGAATGGAATTATGGCCCGCAAAAACGTATGCTTGCTGCTTATACTTTAAATTACGACGGTAAAACTCTTTTATCCGATAATGTAAAAGTTATTTTAGCATATCAAAAGATAGAGCAGGATAGGATCACACGTAGGTTCCAAAATAACAACCGTGTTTCTCAAATGGAAGATGTAGGAGTTATCTCAGCTAACCTAGATGTTTTTAAAAATATAAAAGAAAAACACGAATTACGTTATGGTTTTGAAATTACTGCTAATGATGTTCAATCAACTGCCACTAATCTAAATATTTTGACCAATTCGGTTAGCCCTGCTCAAACACGTTATGCTGATGGTGGCAGTAAAATGAATACTGCCGCTGCGTATGTTTCACACTCATGGGATGTAAGTGATAATTTTGTTATTTCAGATGGTTTGCGTTTTACCACATCGAACTTAGAATCAACATTTAATGATACAACCTTCTATAAATTTCCTTTTAAAACGGTTGATCAAAAAAGTCAGGCTGTAACCGGATGTTTGGGTTTTACCTGGAAAGAAACCGATAATTATAAAGTTTCGTTTTTGGTTAACTCAGGTTTTAGAACACCCAATGTAGATGACATGACAAAAGTATTTGGAAGTGCAGGTAGTGTAGTTGTTGTTCCTAATCCGGAAGTTAAACCCGAATATGCAACTAATTTTGAGTTGGGCATAAGCAAAGTATTCGAGAAGAGATATAAATTTGATGTCACCGGTTTTTACACGATCATTGAAGATATAATGGTGCAGCGAGACTTTAAATTAAATGGGCAGGATAGCGCTTTGTTTAACGGCGTTAAATCAAAAGTTCAGGCAATGCAAAATGCTGATCGTGGATATATTTATGGTTTTACTGCCGGTATGCAATTTGATTTCAATAATAATATTTCTTTTAAGAGCATAATAAATTACACCTATGGTAGATACATCGACTCCAGAAAAGATACAGTAGTGCCTTTAGATCACATTCCACCGGTATTTGGCCAAACAAGTATTATTTACAAAGCAAAAAATACCGACGCAGAATTTTTTGTAAGGTACAATGGAAAAAAATCTATAGCAGATTATAGCAATAGTGGCGAAGATAACGCTGTATATTCTGCAGATCCTGTAAAGGGGTATATGCCAGGCTGGTTTACTTTAAACATAAGAGCCGGTTATAATTTTACGAAAAGCTTTAGGTTAAATGTTGCCTGCGAGAATATAACCGACAACAGATATCGGGTATTCGCAAGCGGTATTAATGCCCCTGGTAGAAATTTTATAATTAGTTTACGTTACAAAATTTAAAATAGCGTCAGTTTCTTTGACAGTTCAAAGGCGCGAGAGAAGGGTAAATTCTTATACAATATTTGAGCTAAGCTTTCGTTATCAATATAATTGGTAATGAGAGCTTGCTTAAATATTCTTCTCTTTGTATTTCTTTTTAACCCGTTAATAGGGCAGGAGAAAGAAAAACACTTTGAGTTAGGCCCCACGTTAATTACAATTAATTCTTTAGGTACTATTTACCACTCATTTGTAGATAAACCCTCTATTGAATATAGTAACGGTTTGTTTTTTAAGTATAATAAAAAACGGGTTGCATTCAGATCCATAATTAGTTATAACGAGAGTTATTTTAAATACAATGCTCCGGCAGGATGGATAGATGCTACCAGCGGCGAATCTATCAATAAAGACTTTCGCATTGGGCTTGGCGTTCAATACAGTTTAATAAAACGAAAAGATGTTATTTATATTTTAACCGATGTTTTTTACCGTAACATTTATTCCTCGGGTTATGTGTATGGTGGCATTTCGGGGCTCAACAATTCTTTTTCTTCTTCTACTGATGGTGTAGATGGCCTTGTTGGGTTTGGGTTAAAGCTAAAACTCTTTGAAGATATTTTTATTTTGCCTGAAGTTGGTTACAACATTTTTTATGGAAAAGTAAATTACAACACCGCGCATTTATTGTACGGCGAACCAAGCAAATACCAATACACAGAAGCTAATCTTAACCCGGTGGCGAAGTTACATTTAACTGTTCGCTTTTAACTTTGTTCCATATCCCGACTAAATAAAATACCGTAATTTTATTTTATGATAGATATACATAACACCACCGAGTTAAATAATATTTTAAATAAATTACAACCAAATGCCAAACCACTATGGGGTAAAATGTCGCCGCAACATATTATTGAACATTTGGCCATGTCAGTAAAAATTTCTACAGGCCGTATTAATTCAAAATTTTATTTTACTGTTGAAGAAGCAGAAAAAGTTAAAGATCGCGTAATACGCAGTACTGCAGAATTAACGCAAGGAATTAAGAACCCTATTTTAACTGATGAGCCGCCAGCCTTGCAACATGCAGATCTTAAAACCGCTATTAGCGAATTGCATAAAGAGATAGGTCATTTTAAAGATTACTATTCTAAAAACCCCAACTCTAAACACACTCAGCCGCGCATGGGCGATCTTGATCATAAAGAATGGCTTACCTTGCACAACAAACATTTTGCGCATCATTTTAATCAATACGGCCTTTTAAATTAATTTGTTGTAAAAATTTGGTTTTTTTAAGAAACGGTAAATATTCCAGGTCGTAAACATTTGTACCTTTATGAATATGGCAAATTTTGATCTTGATCAAACTATTATTTTAGAGAACGAGCGCGTTTTGCTGCGCCCACTCGAAAAAACAGACTTTAATGCGCTTCTTGGCTTTTCTTTAAACGAACCTGAGATCTGGAAATACTCTTTGGTACAAGCCGGGGGAGAAGAGAAGCTAAAAAAATATTTGGACATTGCCATGGAGGGTCGTGCCTCAAAGAAAGAATATCCCTTTATTGTATTTGATAAAAAACAAAATTCGTACGCCGGCAGCACGCGTTTTTACGATATACAGTTGCCGCATAAAACACTACAATTAGGCTATACCTGGTATGGTAAAAATTTTCAAGGCACTGGTTTAAATAAGCATTGCAAGTTCTTGTTATTACAATATGCTTTTGAAATTATGCAGATGGAACGTGTAGAGTTTAGAGCAGACAATAGTAATGCAAGAAGCATTGCCGCCATGAAAGCCATTGGCTGCACAATAGAAGGTGTTTTACGCAGCAGCATGTATAATGGCGATGGCCTGACAAGACGCGACAGCATTGTTTTAAGTATTTTAAAAAAAGAATGGTTTGACAGCGTAAAAGAGAATTTAAAAAAACAATGTGAAACAAAATGAGAACAACAACAATAATAGCACTCGTCATGTTTGGTTTTATTTTTAAACCATTTAATAATACGGAATCAATTTCTAAAAAAGTGGTTAGTTGCGATAGCACGCCTGTTTTAAATAAAAAGATAATTGATTTTGTGAAAACAAAGATCGGTAAAAAAGTAGGCAAGGGCGAGTGCTGGGATCTGGCGGCCGAAGCTTTAAATTCAGTAAATGCAAAATGGGATGGTAATTATAAATTTGGTACTGAAGTAAATTATAAAAAAGATTGCGTGTATCCCGGCGACGTCATGCAGTTTGAAGGCGTGACCTTACAATATCAAGTAGGCACAAAAACGTATATGGAAAAAATGCAGCATCACACCGCTGTAATTTATGAGGTAAATGGCAAAGAAGATTTTGTATTGGCCGATCAAAACACGGGCCGCTCCGGCAAAAAAGTTGGCCTAAGCCCATTTAAATTTGCCGACATGACCAAAGGTAAGTTTAAAGTTTTTCGTCCAATATTATAGAATACGGAGACTCTAGTTGATCTTTCTATTATCGTGCTACTTGTATTGCTATCCCAAAGCAATCATTTTAAAATGAAGTATAGGTAAAAAAATAGTTCTTTCAATTAAACCTTTCTTTTTTCCGGTAGTCTTAGATAAAAATAAGCAAAAACATGAAAACGAATTTGAGTATAAAAACCGGAATTACAGCAGTAATAGCTTTGGCGTTAGTATTTGCTTCTTGCCGAAAAAAAGAAATGGAAGACGATGACGATACGCCATTAATTAGTGCTCAGGCTAACGATGCCCAAACAAATGACGCCAATACGGACGATGCATATACTGATGCAGATAACAGTATGAGTAATAGTAGAACTCTTTCAGGAACCAATACGGCAAGTACTTCGCCTGTTTTTTGGCCCTGCGACGCAACGGCAGATACCTCTCAAATTCAACAAGGTATTGTAACACTAACCTTTAATGGTAGTGGTTGCAGCGGAAAAAACAGAACCGGGCAAATAAAGTACGAAGTAGTAAATTATGCTACAGGTGTACGCTGGAAAGATATTAACGCCCAACTTATCGTAAACTTCATGAATTATAAAGTTACACGTAATGGTAAAAGTATGGTTATTAACGGTACACATAATTTAGTGAATGTAACGGGTGGTTTAGTATCTGAGTTATCAGGCGACAAACCAAGTATTGTAAGAACAGTAAACAGCAATAACATGAGCGTTGTTTTTGACGATAATAGCACACGCCAATGGAGTATTGCTAAACGAAGAACCTGGGATTACAACGGTGGCAATTTAAAATTTTCGGTTACTGCTAATGGCGAAAATGGCGCGTCGGCTTGGGGTACAAACCGCAAAGGCAATGGATTTACTACTAAAATAATTTCCCCAATTGTTTGCTTAAAAAATTGTGGTTGGAATAAGCCTACCTCCGGTACTATTGAGCACGCTGTTTCTGATAGAAATGCAACGGTTACTTTAGGAACAGATGCTTCGGGTAACATTAGTTCGAACGCTTGCCCAAATAACTTTAAAGTAGATTGGACGGGCCGCAGAGGCAAGCAACGCCAATATATTGGAACATATAATTAAAAAGTAAAAAATCATAAAAAAAGGTTGTCGGTTCACGGCAGCCTTTTTTTATTATGATGTCGTTTGCCGAATACTATTTAATAAACAAAAAAAATCACCGAAGTTCATATTGATCAGCGCCATCTGCATTCTATTCATTAAGCAACAACAACTCAAACAACTCTTTCTGTTCTATCTCTCTTACTTCGCCGGGTTGCATATCCCCAAGAGAAAGGTTCTCAATTTTTGTGCGGATCAAGCGTTTGCAATCATGCCTAACGGCCGAGCACATTTTTCGTATCTGCCGGTTCTTACCTTCCATCAATACAAACTCCAGCCACGATTGTGGTAACTCTTCTCTAAAAGCATGTTCTCTAAAAGGTAAATTCTTTGGTTTCTCTATTAAATTCACTTCACAGGGTTGTGTTTTATATACGCCTTTTAGTTTTACCATTATCTCAACACCATCCCGCAACTTTTGTAATGATTCCTCAGAAATTTTCTTTTCTGCCTGTACTATGTAATTGCGTTTGTGTTTCCTATCCGGGTGCAATAAACGTTTGGTAAGCGTTTTATCTGTTGTTAAGATCAATAAGCCCTCGCTGTCATCATCTAAACGACCCACTGCGTTAGTACCTTCCGGAAAATCGTAGTCAAGGTCGCCCAAAAGCCTGTGTTTATAGGGGCTTATAAACTGCGAGATCATTTTGTAAGGCTTGTATATAATAAAGTAACGTTCCAGAACCGTTGTATTTAAAGCAAAAGTACTATTAATGCTATAATAATTTCACTTTTTTTACACATCAAAATTTTTCTTATCTTTAGTTTGTCAAATCAACTATGAAAAAGATCTCCATATTCCTGTTCTTCGTTCTTATTAATTTAGTATCATTCTCTCAGGTAGTGTCAAACGACACCATTCACTGGTCATCGGGCAAACCGTTAACGTGGAATGATTTTAAGGGTGATGCTATTGATTCGGTTGCACTTCCTGCAGATGCAGTTATTGCTATATTGGCAAGCGAAAAAAAAGGTTCGCGTTTTTCAGGTACATCTACTTATGTTGTTACTGTTTTTGATTGGCGTAACTCCTGGGTAAAGCCAAAAGCAGACTCCGAGATGTTATTAAAATATTTCCAGGTATTGTTTGATGTGGGAGAACTGTATAGCAGAAAACTTCGCAAATCTATTAAAGAAGCAAATCTTGATCCATACCCTGTATCTTTTAACGAAAAATACATGGCTGCTAAAATTGGTATGAACGACCGCGTAAAACAATTTAAAAAAGAGTCAAAAAATGGCACTTACGAAATTGCCATTACCCGCTGGTACGATAATGTAAAAGCCGAGTTGACTGAATTAGATGGCTTTAAACAGCCACCGGTTAAAGCAGGCAAATAATGGACCAATCGCTGATCTTAAAGAACATTGCTAAACACATTTCGTTAACAGCATCAGAAAAAGAATATTTTAGTTCTTTATTAGAATTTAAAAAAATAAACGCCAGGCAATTTTTATTGCGTTCCGGCGAGATCTGTAAACATTCTAGCTTTGTTACCGTTGGTTGTCTTCGTGCTTTTACAGTAGATAAAAATGGTGTTGAACATATTTTATCTTTTGCGCCGCAAGAATGGTGGGTGGGCGACATGTACAGTTTGTTGAGTCAAAAACCCGGTAATCTTAACGTAGAAGCAATGACCGATACAGAAGTGTTAATGCTCTCAAAAAAAGACCAGGAAAAATTATATGAAAAGGTACCAAAGTTTGAACGCTTCTTTCGCATCATCATCGAAAAGTCTTTAGTGGCCTACCAGCAGCGGTTAATAGATAACTTAAGTTTAACCGCACAAGAACGCTATCTCAAATTTTGCACAACATATCCAGCCATTATTAATACTATTCCGCAAAAGCAAGTTGCCGCTTATATTGGTGTTACACCTGAGTTTTTAAGTAAACTCAAAGCTAAATACCTTAAGGCTCATTGATCTTAAGCAGATTTCTTCATTTCTTAACCTAGATTAAGAACTTTTCTTCATTCTGTTTGTACCTTTGACATAGAATTAAAACTTATCTTATGGACAGAAAAGATTTCTTAAAAAAAGGGTTATTGGGCACGGGCATGTTTGTTGCTGCTAACTCATTCGGTAATATTATTAAGAATGATATTGACGAATTAAAAGAACTGGAAATATTAGGCTTTAATCATATACCAAACACAAACTCAAATATTATGGAAAACACCATTTTACACAAAGCCAACACACGTGGCGATGCCGATCACGGTTGGTTACACAGCAAACACACGTTTAGTTTTGCTAATTATTATAATCCGGAACGTATGCACTTTGGGGTATTGCGCGTATTAAATGATGATACCGTTAGCGGTGGCATGGGTTTTGGAACGCATCCGCACGACAATATGGAGATCATTTCTATTCCTTTAGAAGGCGACTTAGAACATAAAGACAGTATGGGCAATGTGGCTGTTATCAAAAACGGCGATGTGCAGGTAATGAGTGCCGGAACAGGTATTCAGCACAGTGAATATAATAAGAACAAGGATAACGCCGTAAAATTTTTACAGATCTGGGTTTTCCCAAACAAAAAAAATGTTACGCCGCGTTATGATCAAATAACTCTTAAAACAGAGGAAAGGCATAACAAATTACAACAGATCTTATCGCCTAATGCAGATGATGCAGGCGTTTGGATCCACCAGAATGCCTGGTTCCATTTGGGAAAATTTGATAAAGGAATTTCTAAAGACTATAATTTAAAATTAAAAGGTAATGGTATTTACATTTTTAATTTAAATGGCGATCTTGAAGTAAATGGTCAGTTATTAAATACCCGTGATGGCTTTGGAATCTGGAACGTGGATAAAATAACTTTGAATGCAAAAACAGATGCGGAATTTCTTATAATGGATGTGCCAATGAATGCCTAATTAAAAATAAACTAATAAAAAAACAAAACTATGAGCACAACTAAATGGTCTTTAGACCCAACACACAGCGAAGTAAGCTTCAAAATAAAACACATGATGATCTCTAATGTAACAGGGCATTTTGGAACATTTAATGTTACAGCAGAAACTCAGGGCGATGATTTTGCAAGTTCAAAGGTTTCTTTTAATGCCGATGTTAATACTATTAACACCAAGAACGAACAACGTGACGGCCATTTAAAGTCTGGTGATTTTTTTGACGCAGAAAAATATCCGAAAATAAAATTTGAAGCTACTAAGATGAATAAAGTTTCAGGCGATGAATTTTCGGTGGATGGTCATTTAACTATTCGCGATGTAACAAAACCTGTAACATTAAAAGCAGAGTTTGGTGGTATTGCAAAAGATCCCTACGGAAATGTTAAAGCAGGCTTTACCGTTGAAGGAAAAATTAACCGTAAGGATTTTGGATTGACCTGGAATGCTGCCACAGAAGCGGGTGGCGTAATGGTTGGAGAAGATCTGAAACTTCACGCAGAGATACAGTTGGTAAAACAACCTTAATAAATAATTATGCAAATAATAGCCTTTGGTGGAAGTAACAGTTCAACGTCTATAAATAAAAAGCTGGCAACATATGCCGCCAAACAATTTAAAGCTGCTGAAGTTGAAGTATTGGATCTTAACGATTTTGAATTGCCCTTATTTAGTGTTGATCGCGAAAAGGTTTTGGGACATCCAAAATTAGCGCAGGATTTTTTGAATAAAATTGCCGGCGCCGATCTTTTAGTGGTATCCTTAGCAGAAAATAATGGTAATTATTCGGCAGCATTTAAAAATTGTATGGATTGGGCTTCGCGTATCAACCCAAAAGTTTTTCAAAAGAAGCCAATGCTGTTAATGGCAACTTCGCCGGGGGCCAGGGGTGGTGCAAGCGTTTTAGAGATAGCGGTTAAAAACTTTGAAAGGTTTGATGCGGTTATAAAAGCAACTTTTTCGTTACCCTCGTTCAACGAAAATTTTAAAGATGATAAAATTGTGAACGAAGAACTAAACAACAAATTATTACAATTAATAAAGGAGATACAAAATGAGCACGTTTAGAAAAATTCAGTCTATTCACATAGCTCCTGAAACCATGATGGGGCCAATAAAATTACGCCAACCTTTTCCCTTACAAGGTATGCAACAGGTTAGTCCGTTTATTTTATTGCACCATTTTGATAATACCTATAAACCACACGAAAATAATTTTAATGTGCCGCCGCATCCGCATCGTGGCTTTAGTCCTATAACATTTATGTTTGAAGGATCGATAGAGCATGAAGATTCGCTTGGTAATAAAAAAGTAATTGGCGACAATGAAGTGCAATGGATAAATGCCGGTCGTGGTTTAATTCACAGTGAAAAAGCAGACAAAGCATTTATTGAAAAAGGTGGAAGATCGCAAGGTATACAGCTTTGGATAAATACGCCCAAAGCACTAAAAATGCTGGAACCAACATATCAACCAATAACAAAAGATGAAATTGTGCTGATAGAAAAAGAAGGCGTTCAGTTAAGATTAGTGTCCGGGAAATATCTGGATAAAAAAGGTCCGGCTAAGTCGGATGTTTTTACTGCCATGTTGCATATGAAAACAGGTAGCGAGCAAACGTTTACATTTCCTGCTTCAAACAATGTTGCTTTTTATGTTTTGGAGGGAGAGTTAAAAGTGAATGAGAACGTCACTGCAAAACAGTATAGTTTAATTGCTTTTGAGCACGAAGCCGCCGAAATAAAATTAACGGCAAGTGCCGATGCAAAATTATTATTAATGGCCGGCGACCCAATTAATGAGCCATTGGTAACACACGGACCATTTGTAATGACCTCGCAAACCGAGATACTTGAGGCCATGCGTGATTATCAGGATGGAAAAATGGGATTCCTGTATTAGTACAAGGCTCACTATTTAGCCACAGACGATACCAATTTCAAAGATTTTTTTATTTAATCTGTGCGATCGGTTCGATCTGTGGCTTTATTTTTTTAATTTTGTTTCATGGCAGATATTACCAAAAAATATAGCAATGAAGATATAACTATTGTTTGGAAACCAAACATGTGCATTCATTCTACTAAATGCTGGAAAGGAGAAAGTGGTTTGAGAAATGTTTTCGATCCAACCCAAAAACCCTGGATAAGGCCTGAAGGTGCAGCAACATCCGAGATCATAAAGCGTATAAATAGTTGCCCTTCTAAAGCTCTAAGCTTTTATTACAATGATGAAAGTAAAAATGTAGAATCTGCCAGCGTAGAGAACGTTGTAGAGGCATTGCCTAATGGACCGCTACTTGTTTACGGTAATTTAAAAGTAAAGCTTAAAGACGGAAGCGAGAATCAAAAAAACAATGTTACTGCTTTTTGCAGATGCGGCGCCTCTTCTAATAAGCCATACTGCGATGGCACGCATGTTAAGATCGAATTTAAAGACTGATGTAGAAACTATTTAATAATTAAGTCTTGCGATCAGTAGCTATTAACTTTGAATAATTAATTTCTTAAAAGCCCTTCAAATTAATTTGAAGGGCTTTTTTGTATTAACAAACTTTGGCACGCTTGTTGGAATGGTATAAATGCGGCGCTACTATCTATAAATTTTAAATCGAAACTTATGAAAATGAAAATTAAGTCTAAAGGACTAGTGACCTTGTATGCACTATTTTTTACAGCAAGCGTCGCAACGGCTCAAATAAATAATAACGATTCGCTAAATGGTTTTGATATAAAAGCTGCATTAAGTCACGCATCGCATTCAAAAACAAATTTAGAAAAAAGCAACTTTTTAGATTGGGCAAAGCGCCAGCATATAAAGAAGGAGTATTTTTTGAATAACGAAAATAATTTTCATCATAAAGCTTCCGGATCTTTTATGAACTGTGATAATATTGGTTTTGAAAGTAATAGTTTAAATGGCTGGACAGTGAATGGGGATGCTGAGATCACTTCAGGCACAGCATTAGACCCATTTGGTGGCTTCCCGCAGGTTTTTCCGGGTGGTAAGCACTCTTTAAAATTGAATAATAATAGTATTACTAATAAAACAAATTTTTCGGCTTCGGCATCGCGTATTATTGCTGTTACTGACGATAATAATTATTTAAACCTGCATTTTGCATTAGCTGTTATTAATGCTCCGCATGATGAGTTCGCGGCAGCAAAATTTAAGATCGAGGTTTTAAATTCAGCAAACAATGTTTTAGAATGCCCAAAATATAAATGTTATTATTTTGAAGATCAAAGTGGGGGACATGCAGTGGGTATTAGCAGTTTTGAGCAAACCGAAGACACGATTGGCGAGAACATTGCGCTGCAATTTTTTCCAGTTAGTTATTCGCCCTGGCAAACAGTTGGCTTAGACCTTACACCATATACCGGTCAAACAATTACTATTAAGATCTCCTGCGATTGGTGCATTTATGATTATGATTGGGCGTATTGTTATATAGATGCAGATTGTTCTCAGGTTAATTCACCAAATTTTTATACCTGTGGACTTCTACCTTCAAACCTTACCGGACCTGCGAATATGAAAAGTTATTTATGGTTGTCGCCAAACAGAGATACAGTTTCAATTAGTTCATCTTGTACTGCTGTTATATCAGGTATTTATACTTTGCAATGTGTTCCAAATTTAAGTTGCGAAGGAACTGCTTTAACCTATACTTATGATACGGCACCACAAATTACTGCAGATCTTGAGGCAGATAAGCAAGAAGGCTTTGCACCACTTACGGTTAATTTTATGAATACCTCTTTTATCAAAAAATCTCCCGGACATGCAACACCTGTTTGGAGTTTTGGTAACGGCACCTCACAGGTAGGTCAAAATAAAGTTATAACAACCTATACGTCTGCAGGCACCTATACAAGTATGTTGATCATCTCAAAGAATGCTTGTTTAGATACTGCATATAAAATTGTAAAAGTAGAAATGCCATCTAAATTAATTGTGCCGGATATATTTACACCAAACGGCGATGGAAATAATGATGTTTTCTTTTTAAGAACAACATCTCTAGTAGATATAACCGCAATTGTTTTTGACAGGTGGGGAAATAAGGTGTTTGAAACAATAAGCGAGTCTGGAAACATAGCCTGGGATGGGAATAACTCAAAAGGAAATGAATGTGCTGCAGGTGTCTATTTTTATATCATTAATGCAAAAGGAAAAGATGACCAGGCGTATGCTCAAAAAGGAAACATAAGTTTGTTCAGATAAGGCTAAAAAAAGCCGGACCTTTTTTTGGATCCGGCTTTTTATATTTGAATAAGTATTAATTCTGAATAATTAATTTTTTTGTAACACTCACGTTGTTTTCCAACTCAACGGTAACAAAATAGATACCGCTTTTCAATTCGCTTATGTCAACAGTTTCGTAAACCGCATTAAATTTATCAAGTGTATGTTGTTGAACGATCTTACCTGTTACATCTGTAATTTTATAATTCAGACTTTGATTTTTTACAAGATCTAATTTAAGGTACGCTTTGCCACTTGCAGGATTTGGGTAGATATCTATTTCATTTTGTCTGGCAACGTTCTCAGGCATACCCGTTGTGTTGGCAACAATAAAATATTTTGTAGACTGGCAACCAATGTCACCATTTGGATTATAAAAAACATTTGTTCCCGCCAGGTTCTCAAATCTCACATTACCATTGCCGGCACCGGGATTGGCCCAAAATTTATAACCGTCGCAGCCAGAATCATCAACCACCAATTTGTAACAGCCGGGCGCTAAATGCACGGTGTCAATTTTGTTTGATAAATTTGGAATACTGTCTCTTTCAATAACAATATTATTATTCTGATCAAATAATTTATAAGATGTTTCATTAAATGGAATGATCGTGGAAGTGGCATTATTCGTATAGATCTTTATTACAAAGTCTGCCGGAAAAATACCAATTGAAGAAGTTTGCGAAGTATACATGTTATTAAATGCATTCTGGTCGGTTGTGCCGTTAACAGAAAAAATAGATGCCTGGAATGTGCTTGAGATATTATTAGTGTATATTGAAAGGGATGGAGGGAAGGTAACCAAGGTCTCATCCAGGAAATTTAAATTACCCGTCCACGTGTAGGTTAAAGGCGCGCTAACAGATCCGTAATTAAAAACGGCGTTAGTAATTGCGGTTGTACCAACATTTTTTATTTTAATTACCGGGTTATTGCAACGAGGATTGCTTCTGTAATAATTTTCATTTTTTGAAGGCGAGATGATATCTTCTATAGAAAGATCTAATGTGTGATTTGCCGCGCTGTAGGTGATCATTTGTGATGTGAACTGATAACCGGCAGAAGCATTTGTTTGTGTGGCAGCTGTGTATGGTTGCATATCAACATCTGTTGTAAAAGTTGTATTTGCTGAAGTTAGTGGAGTTAGATCGTGGTAAATGGGCCAAACTACTGCACCCGGACACCAGTTGGCTCTGTCATAGATCCACGTGCCTGTTTGTGGATAAACGTTATTTAAACCACAATCGTTACGCCATAATTGTTTTTGTGCAACATTAATATTGTTTATTTTTAAATCGTAATATTTACTGCAAAATTCTGCGCAGTCTGCATCATCAGCACCGTGGCCGCTAACAGAGTTTTTAAGGAAAATATTTGCAGCAGGAGTTGTATACGAAAAAGTTTTTGCCGTTAAATGATTTTCAATTGGATCGGCAAGTTTTCCGTAAGCAAAATAACCATCATAAATATTTTTTGCGGCGATCGCATCCATTGGCGGTACACCTTCTATCAATTCTAATTTTAATGTAACGGTAAAACCCCATGAGTAACCACTGTAAACAAATCTAAATCCTGTAGGACCTTCGAGCGATTTCGCGTAATCCGAAACTTCTATCACATAATCGTGCTTTCTATTGGTCGCTATCCAATCCGTTGCATAAGGTGTTATCACCCGCGCAATTTCAACGGTGTCTTTGCCAACAGGTTTTGCGTAAATTTGGGTGGTGTAATCCCACGATCCGCAATATTGTTCTGAAGTTGGACAAACATATCTTCCTAAAATATAATGCAAACGCATTTTACGATAACGAATGCCGGTTGGTAATGTGGCAGTTGTGTCATAATTACCATAGGCCATTATTTTTCGTTGATTATATATTGTTACCCAGGTTGTATCGCCCGGGTTTGCTTTTATTGAAACGATCTCTAATAATAAAAGAGCAACTAAAATTTTTTTGAAGATAGAATAACGCATTTCTTAGTTTTTTTATAAAATTAAGTAAAATTTTAAATCGTTTTAGATTTTTGCACAAAAAATTCAATTTAAAATTGTAAGATCTTGTTAATCAGATAGATAAATTTAAATTAGGTGAATCAACTTATTAATAAAAATTATAATAGATTTTATTTTTAATTTTAAGACTTAAGAAATTAAAATATGAACCCTCCTGAAATAAATAATTTAGATCCGAATGACGAGATTCCAAAATTCGAAACGCATTCAACTACAAATAGCAATGTAACTAATAGTACAAACATAGATCCGAATTTTTCCGGTGGTTCGCAAAATATTCCTAACGCCATTGGTGTTTTGGTTTTGGGTATATTATCAATTTGTTTTTGCTGGTGTTATGGTATTTTGTCCATCATCATGGGTATCATTGCTATCGTCCTTGCTTCTGCAGCTGAAAAGGAGTACAACAACAATCCCGGAAAATATTCTTTGGCTTCCTACAAAAACCTAAAGGCCGGTAAAACCTGTGCTATTATTGGTTTGTGTTTGGCTGGTTTAGCTATTATAGGTTTAATTGTTTATATAGTTGTAGTTGGCAGCCTGGCTTTGAACAGCTTTCACTGGTAAATTGGAATCGCTAGTAAATTTTTTAGAACAGCACTTATTTACCTGTTCAGTAAAGGGTTTATTAGGTGTTGATTGCCCCGGTTGCGGTATGCAGCGGGCATTTATAGCTTTATTACGTGGCGATCTTGTTGAGAGTTTAAGTCTCAACGCCAGTTTATTGCCTTTTCTATTCACGGTAATTTACACCATTTGTCATTTGATCTTTTCGTTCAGCAACGGGGCAAAATACATTGTATGGTTCTTTACGTCAACAGCGTTAATATTGGCTGTAAATTTTGTTGTTAAACTAATTTTACATTCTTAAAAGTTTTTATTTTCTTTAAGAACGGGTAAACCATTGTTATGCTTACTTGTTCTATTTTTAATTATATATGAAGGCAGATATTGTTGATGAGGAAATTATAGAAGTTATTGGCGCACGCTCTCATAACTTAAAAGATATTTCACTTACTATTCCAAGAAATAAATTAGTTGTTATTACCGGTTTAAGTGGCAGCGGTAAATCATCTTTAGCATTTGATACTATTTATGCAGAAGGCCAACGCCGCTATATTGAAAGTTTTTCTTCTTACGCCCGTCAGTTCCTTGGTAACCTCGAGCGGCCCGACGTTGACAAGATCTCGGGTTTAAGTCCTGTTATCTCCATCGAACAAAAAACGGTAAATAAAAATCCACGGTCAACGGTTGGCACCATTACAGAGATATACGATTTTATGCGTTTGTTGTTTGCGCGTGCCGGGCAAGCTTACTCTTATGTTACCGGCGAAAAAATGGTGCGTTATAGCGACGACCAGATAATGGACCTGATAGAGGCTGAATACAAGGGCAAGAAAATAAATTTGTTGGCGCCCGTTATCCGCGCGCGTAAAGGCCATTACCGCGAGTTGTTTGAAGATATTCGCAAACGTGGTTTTAATAAAGTGCGTACAGATGGGCAGATCCTTGATATCACTCCTAAAATGCAGGTAGATCGTTACAAGATCCACGATATCGAAATTGTGATCGATCGCCTTGAAATAACAAAAGACATTCGCACACGTTTAAATTCATCTCTGCAAACCGCCATGAAACACGGTAAAGGTGTATTGATGGTAATTGAGCATGAAGAGGAAACAAAATCAAAGAAAAAAGCAACAGCTTCTGCTAAACCAAGATTTTTTAGTCGCTCACTAATGTGTCCTACAAGTGGCATTAGTTATGACGAGCCTGCACCAAATTTATTTTCATTCAACTCTCCTTACGGCGCTTGCCCACAATGCAACGGGCTGGGCGAAGTGTCTGAAATTGATATTTCTAAAATTGTTTCCAATCCAAAACTTTCTATTGCAAAAGGTGCCGTTGCACCCATTGGTCCACAAAAAAGTGGAGGAGGCTGGATCTTTAAACAAATTGAAGCCATTGGGGCGGTACACGAATTTAATTTAGATACTCCTTTCGAAGACCTGAGCGAAGAAGCTGTGAATGTTTTATTGTACGGCAGCGACGAATTATTTAAAGTAACTACCGAGGGTGGAACATATAATACAAACTTTGAAGGCATTGCTACTTTTATTACGCGCCAGGCAGAGGATGATCCCAGCCCCGGAATGCTTCGTTGGGCGCAGGGTTTCACCAATAAAAAAGATTGCCCAACCTGTCACGGCACGCGTTTAAAAAAAGAATCACTCTATTTTAAAATTGCCGATAAAAATATTTCTGAATTATCCGAAATGGATATTTCTATTTTACAAGCCTGGTTTAAGGATGTAGAAAAAAAATTAAGCAAGAATCAAAATACAATTGCCATTGAGGTTTTAAAAGAGATCCGTGCGCGCATCCAGTTCTTAATGGAAGTTGGTTTGGATTATGTTACGCTTAACCGTTCTTCTAAAACCCTTAGTGGTGGCGAGGCACAACGTATTCGATTAGCCACGCAAATTGGTTCGCAATTGGTGGGGGTGTTATATATTTTAGATGAGCCAAGTATTGGTTTGCACCAACGTGATAATGTGCGTTTAATTACAGCACTAAAAAATTTACGCGATGTTGGTAATTCTGTTTTAGTTGTTGAACACGACAAAGACATGATGATGGAAAGCGATTATGTGATCGATATTGGCCCGGGTGCCGGGGTGCACGGTGGCAGAGTAATTGCTGCAGCGCATCCGAAAGACATGCTCAAGTTCAATACGGTGACGGCGCAATATATTACCGGTAAATTAAAAATCGAAACTCCAAAAGAGCGCCGTAAAGGCAATGGTAAAAAAATATCTTTAAAAGGCTGTACAGGACATAATTTAAAAAATGTCTCGGTTGATTTTCCTTTAGGGAAATTTATTTGTGTTACCGGCGTGAGTGGCAGCGGTAAAAGCAGTTTAATAAACGAAACACTTTACCCATTATTATCGGCTCATTTTTATAATTCTGAAAAAAAGCCTCTGGCTTATAAAAGTATTGCAGGGTTGGATAATGTAGATAAAGTAATTGAAATAGATCAATCGCCTATTGGCCGAACACCCCGGAGTAACCCGGCAACCTACACTGCCGTATTTTCAGATATCAGAAATTTATTTGCAGAATTACCCGAAGCAAAGATCCGCGGATATAAGCCCGGGCGTTTTTCCTTTAACGTAAAAGGTGGTCGTTGTGAAACTTGCGGCGGAGCAGGAGTTAAGACCATTGAAATGAATTTTCTTCCTGACGTGTATGTTGTTTGCGATGTTTGTAATGGAAAGCGTTACAACCGCGAAACGTTAGAGGTACGGTACAAAGGCAAGTCAATAAGTGATGTACTGAATATGACGATTGACCAGGCTTGTGAATTCTTTGAGATGGTGCCTAATATTTTTCGCCAGATAAAAACTTTGCAGGATGTTGGTTTGGGTTATATAACACTCGGACAGCAAGCTACAACCTTAAGCGGTGGCGAAGCACAACGCGTAAAGCTGGCAACAGAATTGAGCAAACGCGATACAGGCAACACCTTTTATATTTTAGATGAACCAACAACAGGTTTGCATTTTGAGGATATTCGTATATTATTAGAAGTACTTTATCGTTTGGTAAATAACGGCAATACGGTTTTGGTGATAGAACATAATATGGACATCATTAAAGTAGCCGATCACATCATCGATCTTGGTCCCGAGGGTGGTAAGGGCGGAGGAGAGATCTTATTTACCGGCACACCAGAAGACCTTGTAAAAGAAAAACGCAGCTACACCGCACCATTTCTGAAAAAAGAGTTGAAGGGCTAATTTTTATTCTTTTCCTGTTAAGTTTACACATGTAAGATTGTTTCATTTTCTGTAAACTAAAGTTTATTTGATAAAAGTAGTTTTGTTTTCATAAATCCCAAAAAATATGAAAAGAAAATTATTACTCAAGAGTTGCTTTTATCTGGTTCTAGGTATATCAGGTATTAAAGCACAATCGCCATGTCAGTTAGTGACATCATTAACCCCTAATACATCTGTATGTCCCGGTACGCCGGTGGTACTTTCGGTGGCAGCCGGAGGCGCTAATTTAGGAAGCGGCGTTGACGGCGTTTTAACAATAAATTCTACTTACTTTACAGATAACGTTAAGTCGGCTGTTGTTGGAACGAACAATGCGGGAAGTAACAAAGTCAGGGTCGCAAGCACAGCAGGTTATGCTGTAGGTAACGAAGTGCTTATTATTACCATGCAAGATGCCAATACAGTTGGTAATTTAGTTGGAAAGTATGAATATAGGAAAATAGCTTCAATTTCCCTTGATACATTGCGTTTTACGCAAGCTATTTTAAACTCTTATGTTGCAACAGCAACACTTAAGCACCAGGTAATTAACGTGCCTCAATACACTAATGTAACTATTAATAGTGGTGGTATTTTAACCTGCGCTGCATGGAACGGAACAGTTGGAGGTGTGCTTTGTTTTAAGGCCACGGGTCTGGTTACTGTTAATGCAGGCGGTTCAATTAATGCGAATGGAAAAGGCTACCGCGGTGTTAGCCAAAAAGCTGCATTATGGAGAAACGCGGATGGCGGACAAGGTGAAGGAATTTATGGAACCGGAATTGCAAGTGGATCAAATAATGGTTCAACCGGAAACAATTCAGGGGCATGGTTAGCAGCTAATGGAAATGGCGGCGGCGGCGGCACAGGAACCGGAGATTCTGGCGGCGGCGGCGGCGGTGGATATGCCACTGCAGGAACCGTTGGCGTTAACTGGGGGCATACTCCCGGAGCAGGCGGACTTGCTGTTGGTAATTCGAGCGTTACCCTTTTAATAATGGGTGGTGCAGGCGGAGAAGGTGGTGCGGATGAAGACGGAGCTTATCCAGGTGCCGGTGGAAACGGCGGTGGTATTGTTACTATTACTACAAATTCGATAATAGTTTCAGGAATAGTTTCTTCTAATGGAAATGTTGGAAATGGAGCAAGCAACGGTGCACCTGGTGGCGGTTGTGGCACAACAGCTGGTGGCGGCGGAGCTGGTGGTTCTGTTAATCTAGTTATGAATTCTTTTTCAGGGTCAGGATCAAATATTAATGTATTTGGTGGAACAGGTGGTCTTAGTACAGGTGGATGTAACAGTGGTGGTGCTACTGGCGGTGCAGGTAGCAATGGCAGAATTCGCTTAGATATGCCTGGAACTTTACCGGTAACAACTCCGGTTGCTTATCAGGGTACAACTACAGTTGCAACTGGCGTTACATATCTTTGGTCAACCAGCGCTACAACATACAGTACTCTTGTTACTCCAAGTGTTACCACAAATTATACTGTAACTGTAAATGCTGTTTCAGGTTGCACAGGAGCAAGTTCTGTTGTTGTTGTTAATGTTAATCCTTCACCAAATGTTACGGTTAATAGCGGTGCCATATGTACCGGTAAGTCTTTTACAATGAATGCAAGTGGTGCGGTTACGTATACATATTCCAGCGGTTCTGCTATTGTAAGTCCTATAACTAATTCTACTTATAATGTAATTGGAACAAGCGCTTTAGGTTGTACAAATGTTGCAACGAGTGCAGTAACGGTTAACGCATTACCAATTCTTTCGGTAAACAGCGGTGCGATCTGTTCTGGCAATTCATTTACAATGACTCCTACTGGCGCAGTTACTTATACTTTTTCAAGTGGATCACCTTTTGTTTCTCCTGCCAGTTCTACATCTTATAATGTGATCGGAACAGATGCAAACGGTTGTGTTTCTTCAGTTGCGGCAATTTCATCGGTAACGGTTAACGCTTTGCCGGTAATTGCAGTTAATAGTGGTGCAATTTGCAGTGGCGATTCATTTACAATGACACCTTCGGGAGCAAATACATACACTTTTTCGAATGGTGTAGATATTGTTAGCCCAACAACTAATACTTCTTATAGTGTTACCGGAACAGATCTTAACGGATGTGTTTCTTCTATTGCTGCTGTTTGTGATGTAACGGTTAACGCGTTGCCAACAGTTATGGTTAATAGCGGCGCAATTTGCGCAGGCGATTCTTTTACAATGGTTCCATCTGGAGCAAACACGTACACGTTTTCTAGTGGAACAGATGTAGTAACTCCAATAACCAGCACTTCTTATACCGTTAGCGGAACAGATGCTTTGGGTTGTAGCAATACGGCGGTAAGTTCGGTAGTTGTAAACGCGTTGCCGGTAATTACGGTTAATAGCGGGGCAATTTGTATGGGTGATTCGTTTACAATGACTCCTTCAGGTGCAACAACTTACACGTTTTCAAGCGGAACAAACATCGTTACACCAACTTCTAATACTTCTTATAGTGTTACAGGTACAGATGTAAATGGATGTATATCCACATTAGCTGCGGTTTCG
Organism: Bacteroidia bacterium; assembly: GCA_016787785.1. Lineage (GTDB taxonomy): Bacteria > Bacteroidota > Bacteroidia > B-17B0 > Aurantibacillaceae > Aurantibacillus. The sequence goes on from JAEUTO010000010.1 coordinate 450,740, forward strand.
GATGTAACCGTTAACGCATTACCAATTATATCTGTAAATAGCGGTGTAATTTGTGCCGGAAGTTCTTTTACAATTAATGCTAGCGGCGCAAACACTTATACCTACTCAAGTGGTTCTGCAATTGTTACACCCGTTTCTAATACTTCTTATAGTGTTATGGGAACAGACGCAAACGGATGTATATCCTCGTTAGCTGCTGTTTCGGATGTAACTGTTAACGCATTGCCAACAATTTTAGTTAACAGTGGCGCAATTTGTTCTGGCGACTCTTTTACGATCAATGCAAGCGGTGCAATTACTTATACCTATTCAAGTGGTTCAGCCATTGTTACACCGGTTTCTACTACTTCTTACAGTGTTACCGGAACAGATGGAAACGGATGTGTTAATTCAATAGCTGCAGTTTCGAATGTAACGGTTAACGCATTACCAACTATAATAGCAACTACTGATAACGCACTATTGTGTGTTGGACAAACGGCAATACTTACAGCAACTGGTGCAGCAACTTATACCTGGAATACGTCTTCTAACTCATTTAGTATTTCTATAAGCCCGGTTGCAACAACTGTTTATACTGTAAATGGAACTGATGCAAATGGTTGTACAAATTTTGCAACTATTTCTCAAAGTGTAAGTTTGTGTACTGGTATCGCGGCTTCAGGTAATTCTAAACTGGATTTAATTAATGTTTACCCTAATCCTAATAATGGCTTATTCAGCATTGAATTAAATGCTACATCACAGGTTGTTATTACAAATGCTTTAGGGCAAATAATTTTAAACGAAACATTCATTGGTGGAAAACAAGATTTAAATATTCAAAATCAACTACCTGGTTTTTACACGGTGAAAATTAAACAAAACGACAGATCTCAAACTATTAAATTAGTGAAGGAATAATTTAGTTTATAGAAAATAAAAAAAACGTCTGCCTATTTATAAGCAGACGTTTTTTTATTGATCTTAATTTCTAAAAAAAAGCACTTATTTTTTTTCGTATTTAAAAGTACCTCGGGCACTATCAACCCTAACATTGGTAAAACTGTAATAAGTTTGAACTCTAATAAACGTACCTGCAATAGATTTCCTGCCGTTAATTACACCCATATAGCTATAAGAACTTTTTATGCTTGAAGTTGAATTGGTAATTGTTGTGCTGCTGCTTCTGTTGGTTACCGAATCGCCGTTAATATCCCAGGGCACATTATCAATATATAAAGTTGAATTGGATTTGTTTTTGAATTTCGAATCAGCAGTATTACTAAAAGCGTCATTGCTGGTTAAAGTATAGGTGCCACCGCCCTCCTTAAGATGAGTGGATTTTGTTCCGCTCTCTTCATAAGTATAATTTCCATTCTTAGGCTTTTTGCAGGCAATAACAAATGCTACGAAAAGTACCAATGTAAAACCTGGTAATACTATTTTTTTATGCGTCATTAATTTAAGCGTTTAAACCAAATGTAGTAAATAAAAGTTTAAGTATTTTGAAATAAAATGAGCATTTCTTCCAATAAAAAAGCCGGGTCAGTTGATCCGGCTTCTTAAAATATAACGAATTAAAGTTTATTTAGTTTCGGCAGCTTTTTGAGCAGCTTGCGCAGCTTTTATTTTTGCTTTAATGTTCTCTGTAGTTAAAGAACCCGGTCTTTCAATAGGCGAGTTTGTAGCTCTGTCCCAGATCAAACTTGCCAATACACCTAAAGCACGACTAACACCAAACAATACAGTATAAAAATCAAATTCATACATGCCATAGTGTACCAATAAGGCACCCGAGTGAGCATCTACATTTGGCCAAGGATTTTTAATTTTTCCTGTACTTTCTAAAATTGGTGGCGCTACCTCATAAACCATTTGCACTATTTCGCAAATGTCATCGTGTTTAATATATGTTTTGTAAAAGTCTTGCTGCGCGGTAAAGCGTGGATCTGTTTTACGTAACACAGCGTGTCCGTAACCAGGAACAACTTTTCCTTCAGTTAATGTTTTTTGAATGTACTCTGCAATTTGTTCCTTAGTTGGTAAACCACCACCTAAAGTTTCCTTTAATTCCATTATCCAGTTAAGTACTTCCTGGTTTGCTAAGCCATGTAGCGGACCTGCAAGACCATTCATACCCGCTGCAAATGCCAAATACGGATCGCTCAATGCAGAACCAACTAAATGCGTGGTGTGTGCAGAAACGTTTCCACCTTCATGATCAACGTGTATGGTTAAATATAAACGCATTAAACGTTTCATGTCAAATGCTTCGTAACCTAACATGTGTGCGAAGTTTGCTGCCCAATCTAATTTGTGATCAGGTTCAATGTGCACACCGCCCTTGTATTTACGGCGATATATGTATGCTGCAATACGCGGTAAACGCGCAATTAAATTCATGCTGTCTTCGTACGCATAATCCCAATAATCTTTTTTGCTCATGCCTTTTGCATATGCTTTTGCAAAAACAGACTCTGTTTGCATTGCCATAACACCAATTACAAATTGGGTCATAGGATGCGTATCAATAGGTAATTCTTCAATTACATCAAAAACATGTTTTGGAACGTTGTTACGTTTAGTCCACTCGGTGGTAATAAAAGTAACGTCTTCCTGCGTTGGCAATTCACCAACCAACATTAAATAAAAAATGCCTTCAGGTAATGGTTCTGTACCACCAACGGCTTTTGGTAACTTGGCACGTAACTCTGGTATAGTGTAGCCTCTGAAGCGGATACCCTCTTCAGGATCTAAACGTGAAGTTTCTGTAACCATGCCCACCATGCCGCGCATACCTTGGTATACTTGAGCTACAGTGATCTCTCCTAATTTCACATCACCATGGTTTTTAATGATGTCTTTAATGTCGGCAGCTAAAGCAGTGGCTTTAACTTTAAATTTTTCTTTCAACGGATCCATCGGGATAAACTTTTATGGTTATAAATTTACAATCTGATCTTATATAAACAAAGTTATTTTACGTTATTTTAAATTTATTTTTTGGTGGGTTTTTACGGAACAAACTTAAATGATTTGCCTAAATACCTGGCCGCACCGCCTAATTGCTCCTCAATACGTAATAATTGATTGTATTTTGCGATCCTGTCGCTACGGGATGCCGAACCGGTTTTTATCTGTCCGCAGCTTAAAGCTACTGCAAGATCGGCAATGGTGGTATCTTCCGTTTCGCCACTTCTGTGACTCATAACTGAGGTATAACTGTTAGTTTGAGCTAATTGCACGGCATTTATCGTTTCTGTTAACGTGCCAATTTGGTTAACTTTTACAAGGATAGAATTTGCAACGCCTTTGCTAATGCCATCGGCTAAGCGGTTTACATTGGTAACAAAAAGATCATCACCTACAAGTTGAATTCTATCGCCCAGGGCGTCGGTCACTGATTTCCATCCGGTCCAATCGTCTTCACCAAATCCATCCTCTATCGAAATAATAGGATATTTTTTGCACCAATCAGCCCAATAAGTAACCATTTGATCAGAGGTTAGTTTATCGCCTGTAGATTTCTTAAAGTGATATACTTTCTCTTTAGCGTCGTAAAATTCAGAAGCAGCAGCATCCATAGCAATAAAAATATCTTCGCCGGCTTTGTAGCCTGCTTTATCAATTGCCTGCATTACCGCTTTAATGGCATCTTCATTATTTTTAAAGTTAGGAGCAAAACCACCTTCGTCGCCAACATTGGTGCTCATTTTAAGATCTTTTAAAACAGCTTTTAGATGATGGAAGATCTCTGTGCCCATGCGTAGACCGTCGCTAAACGATTCGGCCCCAACAGGCATGATCATAAATTCCTGAAAATCGATACCATTATCGGCATGCGACCCGCCATTTAAAATATTCATCATTGGAATAGGCAAGAGGTTAGCATTTACACCGCCAACATAACGGTATAAAGGCGTTCTGCTTTCTTCTGCTGCGGCTTTTGCAACTGCTAAAGAAACACCTAAAATAGCGTTAGCACCAAGATTAGCTTTGTTTGGAGAAGCATCTAACTCAATCATTTTTGCATCAATTTCTGGCTGATCAAAAATGTACATGCCTTTTAAATTCTCGCGAATGCTTGTGTTAACGTTATTTACAGCGTGATACACACTTTTACCCATGTAAATTTTCTTGTCGTTGTCGCGTAGCTCTACAGCTTCGTGCGATCCGGTAGAGGCTCCTGAAGGAACGGCGGCCCGGCCCATAATGCCGTTATCGGTTACAACATCTACTTCAATGGTTGGGTTGCCACGCGAATCTAAGATCTGGCGGGCAGTAATATTATTTATAAATGACATATTTTGGTAGGTTAAGGCTTTGAAATTAATAATTTTTTAGGACACCGGATTTGTAAATTTTCAATAGTTTTTATTATTTCTTACAAATCTTTGCTTCCTGTAATAAAAGGCTTGTTTTTACCTATTTTTGGGATTCTAAATTTAAAAAATGAAAAAATTAATTACTCTGGTATTATTTGCTTTTTTGACTTTTCACAATTTTAATAGTTCGGCACAGGTAGATACCTCTTTTTGGTTTGCAACACCTTTCGTTTCTCCTGACGCAGCAAACAGAAACCCTTATAAACTGAATATTTATACTTATGGCGCTGCTTCTACCACAATTCGTTTAAGACAACCCGCAGCAATAGCTCCTAATAAGTATGACACTACTTTTGTTTTAGGGCCGTATACTGCTTTTAGTTATACTTTTTGGAGAGACGCAGTAACATCTACAACTAATGGAGGTTATGATTCTCTTGAAGTAAAACCGTCTGATGTTGTATTGCCTTATGGCTTATATATTTCTTCTACCAACGATATAAGTACCGTTTTTGACGTTGTTACAACAGGAAACAATCCGGAAACTTTTTCGTTAAAAGGATCAAGTATAGGGGCAGGTTTGGATTTTTATTGTCCTTTCCAACAGAAAGGAAATAACCAGACCTTGTCTAACCTTGCGAATACTCCTCCCGGAATTGTTCAGCCAAAACAACAAATTAATATTGTTGCTACAAAAGCAAACACAACAGTGTCTATCACTCCAAAGTGTAACGTAATAGGACATTTGGCGAATATTACTTATACCATATTCTTACCAAATCCCGGAAGTGCTTACACTGTTGAGAATGCCTCCCAAACAACTACTGTTCTGGCAAATAATCTTTCAGGCAGCCGCGTTACTGCAGATAAACCAATTTCTATAACTGTTACCGATGATGCAGCTAAGGCTACTACAGGGGGTTGTTCTGATCTGATGGGTGACCAGATCGTGCCGGTAAATGTTCTTGGAACAGAATATGTTATTATAAAAGGAGATATGTTTGTAGGAGAAACCGATGGCGTGTATGTTGTTGCAACAAACAATAATACGTCTTTAACTTTTGATGATGGTGTTGTTACGGCCACAGTAATAAACACAGGTGATACATATTTTTACAAGTCAGTTCAGAACGTAACATCTTTAATTGCATCAAAGGACGTTTATGTTATGCATGCGACTGGTATGGGCTGCGAAATGTCTGAAGATCTGGTGCCGCCTTTAGGCTGTTCAGGATCCGGGTTAACACACATTACCCGTAATAATGGTTTGTCATTTAACTTAAATGTTTATTGTAAGAGCGGTTCGCAAAATACCTTTACTTTAAATGGTTCGCCCACTTTAGTTCCTGCCGCTGCTTTTACACTTGTTCCGGGCACAGCTACTTTAATTGGAGGCCCGTATTATGGTGCTAAAATAAACTTGACTCCCGCGGCTTTACCAATAGGTTCTTATACGATCGCAAACAACGCAGGGGATTTTGGATTAAGTATATGTAATGGCGGTGCTACAAGTGGTACTTTTTTTCACTACACGACCGTATTTCGTAAGCCAACTAATATTGCTGCAGCAAACGATTTTTCCATTTGTCCAAATGCAACCGCTGTTTTACTTAGTGGCACTGTTAGCGGCGTTACCAATACGGGCACATGGACAACTGCTAATGGTACCGGGAGTTTCGGAGCGTACACGTCAACCGTAAATACAATTGCCACTAGTTATAATTTATCACCGGCTGATCAACTTCTTTCGAGTATAAAATTTTATTTGACGTCTACCGGAAGTTGCGCGCCAACAAAAGATTCTATAATTGTTACTTTAACGCCTTTACCACAAATAACCATAACACCAGGCACGAGTATTTGCAGTAACAATACCAATGCTATAGCTTTATCATCAACCTTAACAAATGCTACAAGCGGAACCTGGAGTTCGAGTGGAACCGGAGGATTCTTTCCTTCAAACTCATCGCCAAACGCCTCGTACACACCGTCTGCAGGCGATCTTTCTTTTCCTTCTTTTACTTTAAACTATGGTGCTACAAGTTTGTGCGGAGGTACATTTGCGAGTGCTATTTACACAGTAATAAACACGCCAACGGTTGTTGCTACTACAAGCAGCAGTTTAATTTGTGTTGGGCAGAATGCCACATTAACTGCGAGTGGTGCAAACACCTATTCATGGAACACCACTTCAACCAACACATCTATTGTAGTTTCGCCAGTGGTTACAACCGGTTACTCTGTTATGGGCGTAATAAATGGTTGTAGCAATACAGTAACACTTACCGTAAGCGTTTCACCATGTACAGGAATTGATGGCGCTACAATAAATAATGAGCTTTTAAAGATCTATCCAAATCCCAGCAATGGCGAGTTTACTCTAAGTTCTACAACAGATATTAAGTTAACGCTTGTAAATGAATTAGGGCAGCTCGTAAAAAGTATAACTCTTAATACTAGTAATAATAGAAGTATTTCTGTTACGCACTTAGCGAATGGAATTTATTTTATTACTGGTAGGGTTAATGACAGGAGCATTAACCAAAAGATTGTGGTTGCCAAATAATAGTTTGACATACTATTTTGCTAATTATTACGTTTATATTTGCAGAACGTGAAAACCTTAATTAAAATAACTTCTATAATTGCAGTATTATCTTTTATAATGTTCGACTTTTCGTCGTGCAAAAAAGATAAATTGATAACAGATTCGGGCGCTAAACTTCAGTTCTCGCAAGATTCTATTTTATTTGACACTGTTTTTACAACAGTAGGTTCTTCTACACGAAACTTTCGCATCAGGAATAAAAACAACCAACGTATTAAAATTTCTTCCATTCAATTATTAGGAGGTAGTTCGTCTTCTTTTATCATTAATGTAGATGGTGCCAGGGGAACTTCTTTCGAAGATATTGAAATTGCCGCTAACGACAGTATGTATGTTTTTGTGCAGGTATACGTTAATCCAAACAATGCCAATTCGCCTTTAATTATTAACGATGCTATTCGGTTTAATGTGAACGGCAATGAGCAAACCGTTTATTTAGAAGCCTGGGGACAAGATGCTTATTATTATAAACCTACAGATGCTATTAAATTTAGTGATGGTAGTTATTTTCCTTATTCAAGAGTAAGTGAATCGGATAATGCCACAGTTGTTTTTTTTAACGACAAGCCGCACGTTATTACAGGTTATTTAGTTGTTGATTCAACTCAAAAATTAATTATTCAGGCTGGCGCCCGTATTTATATGAATTACAAAGCCGGTCTCTGGGTATTCCGTTACGGAGAATTAAAAATGTTAGGGCAAAAAGGAAATGAAATTATTGTTACCGGCGCGCGCCGCGAAAAAGATTACGCCGATGAGCCTGGTCAGTGGGACAGGATCTGGATAAACGAAGGCAGCGTGAACAACGAAATAAATTATGCCATTATTAAGAACGGTTACGTTGGTGTGCAGGCAGAATTGTTTGGCAATAATTTTAACGAACCACGCCGTTTAAAAATTACTAATACAAAAATTCAGAACATGAGTTTATGGGGTTTTTACGGCTTAGGATATAATGTTTACGCAGGCAATAATGTAATTAGTAATTGCCAGGAGCATTCTGTGAATTTGGTATTGGGAGGCAAATACACTTTTTTACATTGCACCTTTGCTAACTTCTGGGAAAAAGATAAAACGCGCGATAAACCTGCCATCAATATCAATAACCATACAGATAGCCAGGTGTTGCCTTTAGACTCATGTTATTTTGGGAACTGTATTGTAGACGGATTATTAGGCAACGAAATAAATTTAGATCTTGATTACTCTGAAGCTGCTTTTCCTCCAAAACATATATTCAGTAATGGCTGGTTGAAAACAACTATTGATGTTTCGGATGGAGCACATTTTATAAATAATAAAATTGGCACCGGTAATTTAGCTTTTAACGACTATAAGAATTATAATTTTCAGGCAAGCAATGAAGCACAAATAAAAGGCTTTACGCATCCAAAATGCACAACAGATGTTTTAAAATTTCCCTTTGACCTGAATGCTATGCCGCGCAATACTTCCAGTGTGACGATTGGGGCATATGAGAACTAAACATCCTTTTAAAAGCAGTAATTCCTGACTTAAAAAGATCCTGCAATATATGCTTTGTAGTTTTCGGCAGGATAAAAACGATCATTGATCTTATCAAATGTAACAACACCTACCGGCAGATCAAGGCTTTGTTTATCGAACATATTTTCGTTTAGCGGAAGAAGTTCAGTCTGAAAACGGAACTCGTAAAGTTCTGAGTTTTGGTAGGGTAATTCAGTATCAACGCTTATTAGCAAAGGAAAAAATCCTTCTTTTGTAATTCGGAGCGTATACCAAGAATTTTTTGCTAAGCTAAATTCAAAAGGTTTATTGCTTTTGGTTCTCATTGAGTCAATTATCGTATTGTATTGCAATAGTTCAATTTTGTAAATACCCTTTTCGGTTTTGCTCGATTTAAGAATTAATCCGTTTAGTTTTAAGCAGGTTGTAGTGTTTGGTTTTGGCTTTGCTGCAAAAACAGCGACTGTTAGTAGCAACAAAAAGATAATTGTTAAGGGTACCGGAATTTGAATCGTATTTTTCATGATTTCATTTTTTTTAATTGTTAGTGTTTTTTGTTAGAACAAAGTTGCAGCGATCTACAAAAAATTAAAAACGCAATTAAATACGAATACAACATATGTAAGTTTGAGAAAAAAAATGTACCTGAAATGCCCGTGTTTACTGGAAAAACTGACTTTTGTCATATAAATGTCACAAAAATAGAAGTTGCAGCCTATTTCTTTTCGACTTAAATTTGCAGCAATTAATGAACCCAATTTCCGCTTCACCCCACAAACAAATTATTTACTGGCTTTTAGCCGGTTGTTTTCTAATTTACATTATGGTTGTGGTGGGTTGTTTAACACGTTTAACACACTCGGGCCTTTCTATTACCGATTGGAGTTTTATGGGCTCTATACCACCTGTAAACGAACACATGTGGCAGGAGCGTTTTGAAAAGTATCAGCAAAGTCCGGAATTTCAAAAAATAAATTATAGCATGACGCTGCAGGAATTTAAACCCATTTTTTTGTGGGAATATATTCACCGCATGATCGGCCGTACCATGATGTATGTATTCGCTATTGGTTTTATTTATTTTTTAATTAAAAAGAAAATTAAAAAAGAGATGTGGCCGGGTTTTGTGCTGTTGTTTTTTATGGGAGCTATGCAGGCTGTTATTGGCTGGTGGATGGTTTACAGCGGACTGCAAAGTAAACCTGCGGTTAGTCATTACCGGTTAGCCACACATTTAATGAGTGCTTTTACCTTATTTGCTTTTACATTTTGGTTTGCGTTAAGGTTATTATATCCAAGAGAAAATGTTGAGGTATCGGAAGGTAAAAAGTTGAAGACGGCAACCGTAGTTTTTTTCTGTGTTCTTATCTTTCAAATTATTTTTGGTGCATTTACCGCGGGTTTTGTTGAAGGAAATGATTCTCATATTCGCCCGGGACATATCTTTAATACCTGGCCAAAAATGGGTGAGGATTGGATGCCCGAGCAGGTTACCATGAGAGATTCTTTTTTTGAGAATATGTTTGAGAATGCCAGTGGTATACAATTTGTACACCGCACAACAGCTTTTATAATTGTTGCGTTAATTTGTTTTATCTGGTATAGGTCAAATAAATTGCAATTGACCAAACAACAGTATATTGGGATCTCTTTATTGATATATGGGGTAACAATACAGTTTATTTTGGGTGTTTTAACGTTATTGTACCAGGTTCCGGTAATTATGGGTGCCTTACATCAAACAGGAGCCTTCTTTTTGTTTTTAAGTTGCATATATTTACTCTTTCATTTATTCAATAAAAAAACAACAAGTTAGTGGACGATTTTTTTAATACAGAACAAAGCGGTTCAGGCGGTTTTCCTCCTAAACCCGTTGTGGCTCAAAAAAGTCAGAATGCAATGGTGCGTTCGTTAATAAGCTTATTTGTTTATGCGTTAATGTTCTATTTTTTGTTTGGACAGAACCTTGCCTATATTGCTGCAATTTTATTAGTAATTATTATTCATGAAATGGGCCATTTTGCCTTTATGAAATTGTTTAATTACAGCAATGTAAAAATATTTATAGTTCCTTTATTAGGAGCTTTTACTACAGGAAAAAAACAACAGGTATCGCAAGCACAATTAAGCTTAATTATTTTAGCAGGGCCTGTACCCGGTATTATTATTGGAAGCGTTTTATTTTGGTTTAACATAGATCTTCAAAACGAAACTTTAAGGTTGTTGGCCAATACGTTTTTAATAATAAATCTTTTAAACTGCTTGCCTTTTTATCCATTAGACGGCGGTCGTTTAATAGAAACCTTGTTCTTTAAAGAGAATCATGTGATTCGCCTGGTATTTGGAATTATTTCTATTATTTGTTTGTTAGCACTTTTTCTTTATGCCAATAGTTTGATCATGATGGTTGTTCCGGTATTAATTGGACTAGAGATCTATAATGAAAGTAAACACCAAAAAATACGTGATTATTTACGTCAGGAAAAAATAAATTATCATACCGATTATGAAAATTTGCCTGACAAAGATTATTGGTTGATCCGTGATTGTCTTATCATGTCCTTCCCAAAAAAGTATGCCAGCATACAACCTGGTAAATACGAGTATACCATAGCAGAACCTTTATTGGTTCAACATACATCTGCTGTATTGCAGGTAAATTTAAAATCAGACCTGAATGTATTTAAACGCATATTAGTGGTATTATTCTACATCCTGATTTTTGCAGCACCTATTGCCCTGGTGTTATTGAATACCCGTCCGTTATAAACTCTTCGGCTAATACTGCCTAAAAAAATTAAACACATAGGCGCATAGCTTTTCATAGGTTATACTAAATTTTAATCCGTAAAGCATAGAATTTTCTTCGCTTGCGAAGAAAATTTATGTGACCCTTTTTAGTGGTTAGCAGTTCCTTTTTCCTATCTGTCTATGTGGTTAAAAATTTATCTGTTTCCCATTTTGAGGTCTGTTGGCATCAAATTTGAAAGAGCAGTATTAGATAAAAACTAATACTATGTGTTTTTCAGCAGGAGCAAGTTTTGGCGCAGCGGCCGTTTTAGGAACCATAGGTTTTGCAACCTTAAAAAAGGTGAGCACACGCTCGCAAATAATGTATGCAAGTATTCCTCTTTTATTTGCGATACAACAAGTAAGTGAAGGTTTATTGTGGCTATCGTTATCTTATAGTGAATACGGACCCTGGCAAACACCCGCAACTTATTTCTTTCTTTTCTTTGCCCAGTTCTTATGGCCAATTTGGATTCCAGCAGCTATACTTTTAATGGAACGAAATAAACAAAGGCAGAAACTTTTATGGATCCCTGTTGTGGCTGGTATAATTGGTTCATCCATTTTAGTATATCGCGTGATCTTTAATGTTGTTTACGCAGGAATCGATCAACATCATATTTCTTATGTTATTGGATCAAACCGATGGCAAATACTAGTTAGTAGTGTCATGTATGTGATCGCAATTCTTTCGCCAAGTTTTATTTCTTCGGCAAGAGGAATAAAAGTAATTGCATTTTTACTGGTGATCTCTTTACTTGCAACAAAAATAATGTACGAGGCCTATTTAATTTCGGTGTGGTGTTTTTTTGCAGCAATCATCAGCGTTTTAATTTACCGTGTATTGAAATTAGAACAGGAAGAGGTTTATACTGCCAAGAGTTTACAACACAGGATGGACTAATTAAATTTTAACCACATAGACACATAGTCTTTTTTATTGATAAGCAAGTTTTTTAAAGTGAAACATAGGATTTTCTTCGCTTGCGAAGAAAATTTATGTGAGCCTTTTTTGCGGTTTGTTTTAACTTTCCTATGTTTCTATGTGGTTTAATTTTTATTTAATGTGTTGGTTTACTTTATCTTCAGCCTTAATCCCAAATAAAGCATTCTTCCGTAAATAGGTCCCCAAACCATGCTGGCATCAAAATATTTATTGAATGGTAAATCGCTTGAAACTATTGGGTTTGTTTGTTTATAGTTCAATGCATTTTCAACTCCTAAATAAATATTAAAATCAGCTTTTGATATTTTAGTTAAGTAAGTTATTTGTGCTAATACATTATAAAATTCAGGTGAATATTCTGGTCGCTGAAGGTCTGTTGGATTTGTAACTGTTGACGGCAAACGCTTGCTACCATTATATTGCGCGGTAGCATCAAACTGCCAATGACTGTTTTTGGTCTCATAACTTAAATTTATAAAGGCGCGGTGTTTTGATACCATCGCTTTTTGCATTAAGCCCTGTTTAAATTCCATTTTTGTATCTACATAACGGTAAGCTGTTTTTAAAAAGAATCGTTTCTTTGGTTCCATGTTAAATTCAAACTGCATGGTATTGGAGTAGGAGGGGCCATCTAAATTATATATCAGCACTTGCTGCGTGTTGTTATCAACATCCACAACAATCTGGTCTTTAAAATCGGTACGGTACACATCTAAGGTAATGTAGGCATCGCGATAATTCACTTTAAACTTTTGTGTATAGTTTAAACCATAATTATAACCAACTTCAGGTTTTAAACCGTAAGGCATACTCAGATCAGAACTCTGAATGATCCACTCGCGAGACGAAGCCATCAAATAAGAATTATCTGAAAAAATATTAGCGGTGCGTAAAGCCCTGCCACCACTAAAGCGCAAAACTGAGTTTTGAGTAAATGCATAACGTAAATGCAAACGTGGTGTAAAGAATATGCCATAGTAATTATGGTAATCTGCTCGAATGCCGGCAATAGCATTAAATTTTTCTCCTTTATTATGCGCAAATTCTAAAAATGTTCCGGCAACCTGCTCAAGACGTTTGTATTTATATAATTCAAATGTTTCGTTCACATCATCATTTAAAAAACTTGCGCCAATTTTATACGTGTTATCCGTTGTTTTAATTATACTCTGGAAAATATAATTGGCATAAAATGTTTTTTGCGCACCGGCATAATTATTATTGCCATAGAAATTAATTTGATCATGGTTTAAATACGAAAGCTGCAAACCCATACTGGTAGCGGGTTTTTTCTTAAATACAAAACCTGTTTTGCTGTATATTTCCCATCGTTCGTTATCAATTCCAATTTTATATAACGGCGTTGTATCGTTATAATTTTTAATTGTAGAATTAAATTGTCCACCATTTCGATTGTCTTTTAAATACGAACCACCAAATTGTGCTTCAAAACCTTTACCGGTATTGTAGGCGTATTTATTCATAAAATTATATTGTTTACCAATTGGAATATCTGCAAAGCCATCGCCATTAAGATCTTGCGCCAAGGGGTTAAAACTTACATGATTTAAAAGCCCAACCGCAAATTTTTCGTTAAAGCGATGCGCTAGATTTAAATTGTATTCGTTTCTCCCGTTCTCATTGCCATAAGCGTTAAAATTAACTTTATCAGAATGCTCCGGGTTTTGTAGCTCCGTATTTATCTGGCCGGTAAAACTTTCGTAACCATTTACAACAGAACCTGCACCTTTACTTAATTGTATAGATTGTATCCATGTGCCGGGAATGAATGTGAGTCCGTAGTTACCTGCAAGGCCGCGCATGTAGGGCATATTTTCTTTTGTGATCTGCGCATATTGTCCGGATAGACCCAACATTTGAATTTGTTTGGTTCCGCTAACGGCATCTGCAAAATTCACATCAATACTTGGGTTGGTCTCAAAACTTTCAGATAGGTTACAACAAGCTGCTTTCATAAGCGAACGCTCATTTAAAATTTCAGTTTTGATTGGATTTAAATAAGAAATTTCTGTACCATTTGTATAATATACAATTTGCACCTCCTGTAGTTCGACACCGTTCTTTAATACAAGTAACAAGTATTTACTTGTATCCGTTACGCTAACAGTATCGCCTTTGTAGCCTATTGCGTTAATAATTAGGCGATCGGTTTGTGAAGAAGTGTTTAATTTAAAATTCCCGTTCTTATCAGTAGTAGTGGCAATGGAAGTTTTATCCCACAATAGTGTAACGCCCGGCACAACTGTGGTGTCGTTCTTTTGACCGATCTCAACCACCTTGCCTTTAATTTGAGCTTTAACGCATAATATATTTACTATGCTAAATAAAGCAAGTAAATACCTGATCTTCATGTTTTACTTTTTTGGAAGTTCACATTTTTTATCACGGTATTTACAACAGTCAGGAAGTTTGTTATAGTTGGCATCGTTACTTTTAAGGTCACCAACATCATGTCCGCTTACGGCAATGGCTTTTTCAATTTGTTCTAACGTAACCTTATCGGTTTTGTAGGTTACTGTAACGGCTTGCGCATCTTCATCCCAAACAGCCAGTTTTACGCCTTTAATATCGGCGGCGTTCTCGATACGCTTTTTGCACTCTTCACAGTTACCTTTTACAGCAATGGTAGTGGTTTTTACAACACCTTTATTCTGCGCGGTTGATGATAGTGCTATAAATAACGATATGAATAATATAATAGTTCTCATTTTGATAAATTTTAATGGATAATAATTTTTATAGTAAAAATTGCCGGATTGATACCGGTTTAACCATTAAATTCTAAGCACAGAAGTAGAAACGACCAAAGTACTCTGAAGCTTTGGAGGAGGTGTTTTTATTGAAGCAATAGTAGATAATGGCAGGTCGGTAAAAGCATGATCGGGAAAGGGTAGGGCAACATAAAAAAGTTCACAAAAACTCTTTACAAGATCATAAGTGTTATGTTGTTTAAGTGTAAAATCAGGATTGTTCTTGAGAATTCTGTTCTCGTCCTTGCAGCAACCGTCATCCATTGGTTCAGAACTATCTTCATCTTCGCCACAACACGTTGAGCCTTTAATAACATAGTTAACATTCTCAAGTTCGCCACCGCAATAGTGTAAATAAATTGGAATACCAACAGCCGAAATAACATAGGCTGTTACAATTAAACCGAATAAATATTTCTTGAACGCATTGATATATCAAATTTAGCAAGAAAAAGCCAAAGAACGGCTCAAGTAGTTTCATTTTTTGTTAAATGATTAAAAATTGCAGGGCCATATATGTTTTGTATATTTAAACGGAAATTAGTTAATTTGGCTGATTGTAAGACCTAACCTTTAATATTTATATATGTCAATTTGGAGAGTAAAACCGGTATCAGCTTTTGAAGCTGATATGAAAAAAAATGATCTTAAGCGTGTTCTTACTAAGTGGGGGCTTACCTCGCTTGGTATTGGGGCAATTATAGGAGGGGGTATTTTTACCTTAACAGGTATTGCCGCTCACGATTATGCCGGCCCTGCCTTAGCTCTATCATTTGTAATTGCCGGTATTGGCTGTTTGTTCGCTTCGTTATGTTATGCTGAGTTTGCATCTGTTTTACCTGTTGAGGGTTCTGCGTATGCATATGCTTATGGTACCGTGGGTGAATTATTTGCATGGTTCATTGGATGGAATTTGATCTTAGAATATATGATGGGTGCCACAACGGTGGCTGTTGCGTGGAGTGGTTATTTTGTAAAACTACTGCACCTATGTGGGATCGATTTCCCTATTTGGTTATGTAATGACTTTGCAACAGCAACTGAAAAATGTGTAGCTGCAGGTATTGCAGCACCATCTTTTGCGTTTAATTTACCAGCATTTATCATTACCTGGATAGTTACTGCTATTTTAGTTAAAGGAATTAAGGAAGCTGCTAACACAAACAACATTATTGTTATCGTTAAAATTGCAGTTGTATTATTTGTAATAATTGTTGGCGCTTTTTATATCAATACTGAAAACTGGACGCCTTTTATTCCTGATAAAGTAGCGATCTTAGATGATAAAGGTGTTGCAACGGGTGGATTTAATTTTGGATTTGGAGGCGTGCTAACAGCTGCAACTATTGTATTCTTTGCTTATATAGGTTTTGATGCAGTATCAACCCAGGCAGGAGAAGCTATTAATCCTAAAAAAGACGTTCCCTTTGCTATCATCGCTTCATTAGTAATTTGTACCATTTTATACATACTTGTTTCATTAGTGCTTACCGGAATGGTAAAATACGATCAGTTGGATAAAGCTGCTCCTGTTGCTTCTGCCTTTTCGGGTATTGGAATTAATTGGGCCGTTTTTATTATTACCATAGCCGCTACAGCCGGATTAACCTCTGTAATGTTGGTAATGATGTTAGGACAAACACGTATCTTTTTAGGAATGGCCAAAGATGGTTTGTTACCGGCTTTCTTTAGAACCTTGCATGACAAATTTAAAACACCACACAAAAGTACGATCATGGTTGGTGGTATTATTTCGTTAGTGGCAGCTTTAACGCCAATTGACAAAGTAAGTGAAATGTGTAGTATGGGAACATTATTAGCTTTTGCGATGGTTTGCGTAGCTGTAATGATGTTACGTTATAAAAAACCTGAACTAGAGCGCCCATACAGAACGCCTGCCGTATACGTGGTTGGTACATTGGGTGTAGCCTTCAATATATTTTTGATGTGCTTTGTAAGAAAAGAAACCTGGATTGCTTTTATGATCTGGGGTGTTGTTGGAATTATTGTTTACTTCGTGTATAGTAAACGCAACAGTAATTTAGAAAAGAGTAAAGACAAAGAAGTAGATTTTTTATAAGATAAATTCTTTAAACAAAAAAAGCGGATCAATTTGATCCGCTTTTTTTATATTGAAAAATCAAAAGTATAGTAGCTATGATCTTTGGTTGGGTACTTGGCGAACATATCCAGAGATTCTGCTAATTCTTTAATAAGGTCTAATCCTAATGTATGTTTAGCACTTAGTTGTTCAAAATCAAAGCCGGTGCCGTTATCACCGATCTTTAATTCGATGCCGCGATCTGAAATTTGCTTTAACTGGATCAATACTTCGTAATTTTTAGTTTTAGAAGAAGCGTATTTTATTGAATTAAGAAGTATTTCCGATACAATGAGGCCAAGGTGAATGGCTTTTTTTGTTGAGATCAAAAAATCAAAATAATGAACGTCGACTTTAAAATTGTGATTGATCTGAGGGTAAGTTACTCTAAATTCAACGATCAATTCTTTGAGGTAATCTGAAATATTTAGCTTAGAATACTGATTATTCTTCTCAAGCATATCGTGGATCTTAAGCATAGAAAAAATACGATTTTCGTACTCTTCTAATAATGATCTTGATTCGTCAGTCTTAACGCGCGTCTTTTTTAAACGCATTAAACTTATTAAGATCGAAAAATTATTTTTAACCCTATGGTTGATCTCTTTTAGCAATAGGTCTTTTTCATAAAGCGCGCTCTCTAATTTTTCCTGCACAGCGCGTCTTTTACGACTTTCGAGGTTAGACGCCATCACAAAAGAAACGCTAAGACAGAATTTAATCTCATCCTTCGTGAAATTTTTCTGGCTACCCGTTTTTTCATAACACATAACACCAACCAGCTCTCCCGAAATTCTTAAAGGAATATCCAATAACGTGTAAATATCATTTTGTGGCGCGTAATCCTTACTAAATTCTTTTGTTAATTTATGAGTACAAATATCTTCAGCAATAATGATCTCGTTTGCTATAAGAGCCTTAAAATAGGTAGGATAATCTTTTTCAAGCAATATATTGTTCTTTGAAAATTGTTTCGAGCGTGTATCATACTCACCAATAGAAATTAATGCAGAATGATCCTGATTAAAAAGCCAAACATTCATTCTTTCTACTCTTAAACAAAGTAAAATGCGTTTGGCGAAGTCTTCCATAATAGCATCAATATCATTTGGTGTTAAGAAATGAATTTTTGATAAACTATTTAATTCTTCTAAAAGGTTAATTTCTTGTTCCTCAACCATCGATTTGAAATCTTAATTAAAGATAAAATAATCCTTAATAGAAACAAATCTATTTAACAATAAAGAAGATCAAAAGTTGGCTTTTGTAAAATGCGCCTATTTAGCTTAACTTTTGGTAAGTTTGCCACCATCTGTCGGGGATCTCATTACTGATGGCCAGTTCATAGTCTTTATAACTACATGGTATAAGGGTATGACGTTCAAATTTTAAGTCTTTATGGGGTGGGTATGGAATTTCCATCCACCAACGATCGCTTTTTTTACTCTTGTAAAAATTAATTTCGTATTTATCATCTTGCAATACTACGTGAAAACGAATGTAATCCGGATTGGTACGGCTAGGAAAATCATTTTTGCGGTTGTAAAATCCGTCAAAGAAACACCAGATCATTTGTGCGGCAAGATGCGCTGTTTTTCCATTCTCGTCTAGCTTAGGATTTATCTCGTAAATACCAACAGATGACAATTTATCGTTCATGCCTGCATAGCGCATTATCTGGCACGCTTCTTCCGCATAAAAACCATTTGGCGATGCATTTGGGTTTGCAGGCGCATCAGAGTGTTTTATGGATGAGATGTCAAAAGTAACCATGTCTGACTGACGAATGATAGGTTCTGCATCTTCTATTTTATCGCGTATCTGCCCTAAACGGTAAACATCAAAATACAAACGGTTCATCATTTGCAAACTATTCTGATCTACTAAATAGGTTTGGTAACCAATGTTACTATAGTTGAAGAGATAATTAGGTTGGTGCAGAATAATTTTTCCCAAATAAGAATTATTGGTAATTTCTTCATCGGGATTACCAAGGTCGAACATGCTGTCAACCGCTGTAACGTTAATGGTTTGCTCAAGATCTTTGTAGCCAAGGAACTGCGCGTAGGTTAAGTCTTGCGAACCGCCAATAATAACAGGTATAATGTTCTTGCGGATCAAATTATCTACAGTGCTTCGTAATGCAAAAAAAGTATCTTCAGTAGTATGGCCTGCGTTTATATTTCCAAGATCGGCCACTTTAGAAGAAAAACCTGTGTCGTAAAGTTTATATAAGAATTCACGCACCGCATCCGGCGCTAGTTTACAACCTTCGTTATTTTCAGAGTTCCTGTCCTCGCAAACACCAATTAATGCAATATCAATTTCTTCAAGGTCCGGAAAATTATCCTGCTCGCTATAAATAGTAAATAGATTACCCATTTGGGTCTCTTTTAAATTATAGTTATTTAAAATATTATTTGTGTCAACCGGACTAAAAAAATGGGCAATATCGCTCATGCTTATATGAATTTTATTTAAAAATAGGGTTCCTTTGAAAGTGAAAGCGGGGCAGGGACTATTTTATATTAACAGGGGGATATTAGGAACTTATGGACACTACTACGAATGCGAATCTTTGCGAATTTACGAATCAGGTATTTGTTGCGATTCGTAGATTCATACCAATTCGTATTTCGTAGAAATCATTCTTATTGTTAAAATTTTCAAAAATTATTTGGAGGTATCAATTTTATATTTAACTTTGTATCTCAAAGTGCTTTAACATGGAAAATCAAAAGGAACATCTGGAAGCCCTAAAAGACATTAGGCAGTTAATGAAACAATCTAACCGCTTTTTATCGTTGAGCGGACTGTCGGGAATTTTTGCCGGAGTATATGCTTTACTTGGTGCTTTTGCAGGACATAGAGTTATCCTCCATTATATTTTAGCTGAGAACCTGAATGGTTATTCTGAAAAAGGTTATCGCGAAATGCTGGTGATATGCGCTATTATTTGTGCTCTGGTTTTAGGCATGTCGTTGTTAACTGCCTTTATATTATCAGCCCGTAAAGCAAAAAGATCAGGTTACAAATTATTCGATCACACCGCCTGGCAATTATTAATTAATATGTTCATTCCACTAGCTGCCGGAGGTTTATTTTGTATTGCTATGTTGTTTCACGGTGGAAACTTTATTGTTTTGGTTGGACCTGCCATGTTGATCTTTTACGGATTGGCTTTGGTTAACGGCAGTAAATATACTTTGCACGAGATCCGCTATCTGGGATGTATGCAGCTGGTTCTGGGAATCATGTCATGTTTTTTTCTTAACTATTGGTTAATACTTTTTTGGGCCTTTGGATTTGGTGTGCTTCATATCATTTACGGCGCCATCATGTGGTTTAAATACGAAAGGAAATAGGACTTAAGACTAGCAACTAACGACTGAAATAAAATGATCAATCCCAATATACATAAACTTCACAAAGCCTTCGAGAGCAGGGTGAGGCTTGGTATTATGAGTGTGTTGATGGTGAACGATAAAGTAGATTTTAATTCACTTAAAGATCTGTTGCAGGTTACTGATGGCAATTTAGCAAGTCATGCTGCAGCTTTAGAAAAAGAAGGGTTCATACATATTAAAAAAGAATTTATTGGCAAGAAAACTTCAACTACTTATAGCGCCACTAAAATTGGTGTAAAAGCCTTTGAAGACCATTTGGATGCCCTTGAGAAATTAATTAAGAAACTAGATTAAAAAAATTTAAAAAATTACTTTGAAATGCAAAGCGCTTTAAGTGTAATCGGAATCTGCCTGCTGGTTGCGGCATCATTAGTGTTACTGTTTTTTGCGGTAATGGATATAATCAAACCCAGAGTTGCAGGTGGCAGGATCACAGCAGGTACAGTGATCAAATTTATTGCAGAAATTTTATTCATTTATGTTTTTCCGGCAATTGGTATTGTAATAACCAATAATAAATGCGAAGAGCACCCTTTTCAAAACGAAAGTATTACAACTGCTTACACACTTTGGATCTTATTTGTGCTTGCCTATACAGCTTCGCGACATTTAAAAAAACAACTTTCACCCATCTTAATAACAGTGGTTGCAAGCATGATGGTGCTCGGACTAATATTTTGTCTCGCCATTTGTGTGCATTTTGCGCCAATGGCACCGGCCGTAATTTTTCCGGGAATTAATTTATTATTTCTTTCGCCATTCTTTTGTTTCTTTTATTTGCTAAAAGAGATCAATCTCTTAAACAAATACCTGAAAGAATATTTAGAGAAACAGGATACTACTACATCAAATATCATCAACGCTTTTTACAATTCTATTTATCAAAATCATTTAGGTTTTGTAGTTGTATTAATAGCGCCATTATTATTGATCATACAAGCTGCTTTGTTTTTAATTGGTCAGCAACCGGATTCTGTTATTACACAGTTCACCGAAAGTTGCGGTTATTTATTCTCCAGGTACCAAGATTGCTCCTGCGGAGGCGGTCACTATTTATGTTCTATTGCTGCTAACGGAAATAAAAAATTAGTGAGACCTACACGTTTTGGTGTAAGGGCAAACGAACGTATTGTGGTTAACAGGCAACTACTGGTTGCAAATGCTTTTGAGAATTGGTTAGAAGAATACACGCCAAAACTACACAAGATCATACGAGGTGCATACGATGCCTGCAACATTCCTGTTAACGAGTGGTCTAAACACAAGAGGTTTGCCAATGTACTTTACGTAGTTATGAAACCTTTAGAATGGCTGTTCTTATCCTGGTTGTATCTCTTTGATAAAAAACCGGAAGACAGAATTGCTAAACAATATTATCCAAAACAAGAACTGAATATTTATTTAAAAGAAAATAATTATGAAGGATCTAACTAAAATAAGAGCGGCCATAAGCGTATTTGTGGTATTGCTTGTGCTTAGTGGCATTACTGCTTTTCCGTTAAGAACAGAAATGGATTTTTTAATTGTGCATAAAAATTCTTTTCCGGATGCTTTAGCCCGATGGATAGAAACAGTTTACGATGCCGTGCATAAAACCCCAGATGTGGTTTTATATGGTACGGACTGGCTGGCTTTTGCGCACATTATTATTGCCTTGTTTTTTGTGCCTGTTTATATTGATCCTGTTCGATATAAAGCCAATTTAATTGTGGCTATGACAGCTTGCGGCGCTGTATTTCTTTTGGCTTTTATTTGCGGACCAATTCGGGGCATTCCATTTTTTCATCAATTAATAGACTGCTCTTTTGGTTTAATAGGATTTTTCCCTTTGTATTTCGTTTTCAAAAAAATAAGCCAACTGGAAAGATCAAAATATAAAATGAATTAATATGCATACAACAAAAAAAATAATTACCTGGGTTTGCTTATTTGCAATTGCCATGGGCTTTATGGAAAGCGCAGTAGTAATTTACCTGCGCGAATTGTACTACAAAGGTGGTTTTGAGTTTCCTTTAAAACAGATCTCACCCTTTGTAGCCAAGGTCGAATTCTTTCGCGAGATAGCAACCATAATTATGCTTGTTGGTTGCGGCATTATGGCCGGAAAAAATAAACTGCAGCGTTTTGCTTATTTTGTTTTAGCCTTCGCAATCTGGGATATTTTTTATTACGTGTTCTTATATGTTTGCTTAGGTTGGCCGCAGGCTTTAAACACCTGGGATATTTTATTTTTAATTCCTGTGCCCTGGGTTGGTCCGGTGTGGGCGCCCTGCCTGTTATCCTTATTAATGATCGTTGGTTCGGTATTTATAATTTACAAAGTAGATGATCAACCAAATTATAGTGTAGGTCGTCCGTTCTGGTGGCTTTTAATTTCAGGTGCAGTTGTTTGCATTGTTTCTTTTATGTGGGATTACCTTTGTTATATTAAAGGCGATTGTTGGTCTATTGGCTCCGATAAAAATTTGTTTTCTGAAGTTGATACCTACGTACCCACTGAATTTAATTATCCTTTATTTCTTATTGGTTTTTTCTTAATGCTTTTTCCTGTTGCTTATTCAATGTATCTATCAAATAAATTAAAAAAATAAAAATGAAAAGAAACGATTGGTTACTGATTGCTTCGGCAATTATTTTCAGCATCTTGTTTTACAAACAAGCCACCGGCATAAATTATTTATTATTTACCGGTTTAGTAACAGCTTTAATAGCCTATTTTAATCCGGATAACTTTAAAAAATGGCAATGGTGGTATTACGCTGCGGTAACCAATCTGTGTGGTTTTGCCGTGTTTTATTGCAATAGTAATTTATCTGTATTTGCATGCGTTTTTTCGCTCTTCGTTTTTTCTGGCAAGAGTTTTAATTACAAGAATTCTATTATTGTTAACCTGGCCTTTAGCATTGGGTCGGTGGTGGCTTCAGTTGCTTTTGTAATAATAGATTATATTAATTTAAGAAAACAAAATGTACCATCTGAAAAAAAGAAGAGTCGTAAAATTTATTTTGGTGTTTTTATTGCATTGGTTATTGCTATTGTATTCTTTGCGTTATATCAGCAGGCAAACCCTTTATTTAAAGATTTTACAAAGAACATAGACTTAAGCTGGATAAGCATTGGCTGGTGCCTTTTTGCCATCTGGGGATTTTTAGTGTTATATGGGTTGATCTACTATAAAGAAGTGAAAGTATTTTCAGACTGGGATATAAAGTTTAACCGTACACTCGAAAATAGCGCAACAGAAAGTACAGAAGTAAAAGAAATTAGTAATACTACTGTTATTGCTTTAGCGTTATTTGGAATATTAAATGTGATGTTGGTTTTAGTTAATGCTTTAGACCTTACCAATTTATTAGGTACTCACGAGTTGCCAAAGGGAATTTATCTTTCAGATTTTGTGCATAATGCAGTGTGGAGTTTGGTATTCTCTATTATTATAGCAGTTGGTTTAATAATGTGGTTCTTTAAAGGTGACCTTAATTTTAATAAACAAGCTAAAACGCTAAAACTATTGGTGTATTTCTGGATCCTTCAAAGCGCGGTAATGGTGATCTCAGCAATGGTAAGAAATTCGTGGTATGTTGCCGAATACCAATTAACCTATTTGCGTATTGGCGTGTATGTTTTCTTAGCATTAAGTTTAGTAGGTTTGTTATTTACATTCTTAAAGATCAGCCAAACTAAAAGCGCCTGGTATTTGGTTAGACAAAATTTTGAAGCATGGTTCTTAATTTTAGGGCTGTGTTCTATCGTTAACTGGGACAAACTCATATCTGACTATAATATTTCAAACGCCAAAAGTTTTAAGGCATTGGATAAAGGCTATTTGGTTAATTTATCAAATGCTAATTTGCCCGATCTTACGCAATTATTCTTCAAAGAAAAAAAAGATAGTCTGTTTAATTCAACTGCTGATTTTCAAAAACAATATGAATTCAAAAATCTTTCAACCCGTATTTATAATTTTATTTTAGAAGAGAAAGGGGAGACCTGGCAAAGTTTTAATTTACGAGATAAGGTTATTATGGAACGGATGGACCAACAATTTAAAGATGGAATAATTACAAATTTAGCACTGGATTATAACTGGAATGTAGAGTTAAAGAACCTTACAAGACTAAAGCGTTTGAAGGTTTTAACTTTAGGAAACCCAACACTCGATTTTGAACAAATAGCTTTTTTCAAAGATCTTGAAGAATTGACTGTGAGTAATTTTAATGGAGGACGTTTAAAGAACATCATTTTTAATAAGAACTTAAAAAAGTTTACAGTGTTAAGCTATTTTGACGGCGAAAGGGACTTTAGATGTTTTAAATTACTTGATAAATTAGAATTCATCGCGCTTCCATCTATAAGCAATGAAGATCTTTTGAAACTGAACGATCACCCTTCTTTAAAAGTGTTACAGTTAACAAGCGTTTACGATGAGCAAAAGCAATTCATTAAAGATCATCGTTTATCCTTTAAAGTTGTAGAAGGAGGGTATTATGCGAGCAGGTAATCTTTTAAAGTTATTTTGTTTCTGTTTGTTGTTGCTTTTTGCAAGAATTATAAGAACAGAACAATTATCGTACATCTTTTTGATTTGGAATTTATTTTTGGCATTTATACCGTATCTGCTAATCAAGAATTTTAAAACAGAGCAACATAAATTGTTGCAGGCAATCATAATTGGTACAACTATTTTATTTTTGCCTAACGCACCTTACATTTTGACTGATCTTTTTCATTTGCGCGAAAGAATAGCGGCGCCCATGTGGTTAGATCTTATCTTAATTTTGAGCTTTGCTTTTTTAGGAATGGTGTTTTTTATATTAAGCGTTAACCGGTTGCTGGCCATTTCAAATGCGCTGTTTAACTCAAGGTGGATCACCAGCGGCATAAAATTTGTTATTATGCTTTCCAGCTCTTATGGTATTTATTTAGGCAGGTATTTACGTTTAAACAGTTGGGATATTGTTTTTAATCCCTTTCATCTTGCAAAGCAAATGTTGGGCTCTGTTTTTAACGAGAATTGTTACAAAGAAACATTGGCGGTTACAATTACGTTCACAATTTTTTTATATTTAGTATTTGAAATTATGGCTTCTTTAAAACAGGCAATTAGTACACAACAAAATGAGTTATCTTAAAAAACGAAAGAACGCGTTTGGTTTTGCATTTTCAGGTCTTTTCCAAGCTTTTAAAAGTGAGAAACATTTGCAATTGCAGGGCATTATTTCATTGCTAGTTATTGCAGCGGGAGTGTTTTTTGATATTTCGATCCGTAAGTGGTTGGCAGTTGCCGGTTGTATTGCACTTGTTATTTCGCTTGAGTTAATTAATTCAGCCATCGAAAAATTATGTGATCTTTATTCAACCGAACAAAACCCAAAGATCAAATATATCAAAGATGTTTCAGCCGCTGCGGTATTAGTAGTTTCTATTTTTGCGGCAATAGTTGGCGTGATAATCTTTTGGAGTGATGTTACAAGGTTAATTATGGGACATTAACATTAGCTGTTCAATAACTTTTACATTTTACTACAGGCTTTTCCTGTAACTACTATAATTTAGTAGTATCAATACTATCCTTGTATATTCGGTAAAGAACAGCAATCGGTTGCATTACATCCTAAAAACGTTATTGAATGATGCTTTAGGCTTGGAAGTAACACAAACGGTTAATCTTGAAGAATTTAAAGGTTCACCTTTGCCAAAAATTAATTACTCGGATGTTAAAATAGAAAATTGTTTAACTGTTCTGCCGCACACTATTTTATTCAATGTGGGTGTAAAAGATTATCCCATCGAGGTAAGTAACCATCCGCAATTCTTCAAGCTATTTTTTAAAAACGCTAATTCAGTTATTCCCTTTGATCTTTTTGGCGCTGCTTTTTGGTTACTTTCGCGCTACGAGGAATATTTGCCATACAAAACCGATAATTACGACCGTTTTAATTACCGTTCTGGCCTTGCATACCAGTACGATTTTATAAACATACCTTTAATAAACCTTTGGCTGGAACAATTGCAGCTAGCTTTGAAAGAAATTTTTCCGGCAATAAAATTTAAAGAGCAGCAGTATAAGTTTATTTCTACCGTTGATATTGATAATGCGTTTAAATATAAACACAAGGGCGTTGTGCGCGCCATGGCCGGTTACGCAAAGGATATTCTTTCGAAGGATGCTAAGAGTTTTAGGTCAAGAGTAAGTGTTATCTCCGGCAAAAAAAAAGACCCCTTTGATTGTTACGATTTTTTAATTGAAGCGCACAAACAACAAAATGTAAATGCCATTTATTTTTTCCTCTTAGGAGATTATGGTCCGAATGATAAGAACCAGTCTGCCACCAATTTGCCATTTCAGTCATTAATAAAAAGTATGGCAGATTATTCGGCGGTGGGTATTCATCCTTCTTTTGGATCAACCAATAAGATCCAGCAATTAAAAGTAGAGATCAGTCGCTTGTCAAATATCATTCACGCGCCCGTAACAATTAGCAGACAACATTTTTCTATTCTTAAATTTCCAAAGACCTATCAAAATTTGTTGCAGGCAGGTATTGAGCAGGATTTTTCTATGGGTTACACTAATGTAAATGGTTTCAGAGCATCTTATTGTTTCCCTTATAAATGGTATAATATAGAAAGCGAGATGCTAACGCCATTAACCATAAATTCGTTTTGTATAGCCGAGAACACGATGGTGTATTATTCTAAAAAAGAAAATAAGACTTTGGCAGAACAAGCTTTACCAATCATCAATGAGGTGAAAAAATATAAAGGCCAATTAATTTCCATTTTTCATAACGATACCTTTAATGAAGAAATAGAAAAATTCTATTTAGAGTTTTTGGAAATGGCGAGGTAGGTACACTAATTCATTTGCTGCAATTCCATATATATATTCTTAACCACCTGTGCCAGGCTGGATAAGATCATTTGCACGCCAATACCAATTACTAAAAAGCCCATGATCTTTGAAAGTGAGGTAAGACCCGCTTGTCCGGCATATTTCATTAACCTTGGCGCAAACTTGAAAATAAAATAAATAGAAAAAGAAACTATTATAATTGCTGCAATGGCTACAACGTCCTGTCCAACACCTTTTAACCAGTCGTCTGGCCTGCTGGCATATAAGGTAATTAAAAAGGACATGGAACCTGGTCCGGCCAGCAATGGCATGGCGAGGGGGGAGAAGGAGATATCCTCTTTTTTATCACTTTCTTCTTTTATTTTACCCGAAATTTCTTTTTTGTGCGTAACATTTAAAAGTTGCCAACCCGACCTGAAAATTACTAGTCCGCCTGCTACACGCAGCGCCGGTATAGTGATCCCAAAAAAATTAAGAAGATAAACGCCAATAAAGTAAGACACGATGCAAATTAACATAATGTATAAGCAGGTCTTTTTAAGTGTTTTTAATTTGTTTTCCTCCGTCATATCAGAGGTTAAGCTTATAAACACAGGTAAGCCGCCCAGTGGATTTATCAGAGAGAAAAGACCAACAAGTATGGTTAAAAAAACAGATGTTTCAAACATGGGCGCAAAATTAATATTATTTCAGGGACCAAATGAGATAATTGACCTGATATAATCGTTAATAAAATACAAACGAATAAAAGCTTATTTTTGTTGTTAATGGCGTTAAATTTAAAAACATTAGCTACCCGAAGCGCAAGTGCCGCAGTATTTGTTGTACTGTTGGTTGGTTGTGTTTATTGGAGCTACATTTCCTTTTCTGTTTTCTTTTTTTTGGTTTCAATGATCGGCTTAAATGAATTTTATAAGATAGCTGAAAAGATGGGGGCAAAGCCATTTAAGGTTGTTGGCTTTATTTTTGGAATCATTACCTATATAGGTGTTGTGCCGTTAACTAAATTTATTTCAAATCCGGGGGATGATGATCTTGACGTTTCAGTACAATATTCCTCTATGGAGGATCTTCAAAGTGGTTTTTTGGCGCTTATCATTCTTTGCCCATTTATTCTTTTAGCAACTGCACTTTTTAGTAAGAAAGAAAATTCAATACAAAATGCTTTGTATTCGCTGGGTGGAATAATTTATGCTGTAATACCCTTTGGTTTATTAAATCAAACTGTTTTTTATGATGATGGCTGCACCGGAGCATTTTTTACGCCTAACCTGATCCTTGGAATAATATTTCTAATATGGAGTAACGATACCTTTGCTTATTTAGGTGGGAGTTTATTTGGAAAGAATAAAATGATAGAGCGCGTTTCTCCCGGCAAGACGTGGGAAGGAACCATTATTGGTGTTCTAATAACGTTTGGACTAAGCTTTTTATTTAATATGCTTTATAATTTGGGAGATTACACCTGGCAAATACTAGGTATAATAG
Organism: Bacteroidia bacterium; assembly: GCA_016787785.1. Taxonomy (GTDB): domain Bacteria; phylum Bacteroidota; class Bacteroidia; order B-17B0; family Aurantibacillaceae; genus Aurantibacillus. The sequence continues at coordinate 479,499 of JAEUTO010000010.1, forward strand.
TACCAGTATTAGCAACAATAGGCGATCTGGTTGAGAGTAAATTAAAACGTGAGGCCGGAGTGAAGGATAGTGGCAGTATAATGCCCGGGCATGGTGGCGTGCTCGATAGGTTTGACAGTTTAATTTTTGTATCGCCTTTCGTTTACGTACTTTTTAAATTGCTTTAAAGTTTCACCGAGTGTACGCGGTGAATTGGAATAACAACACCTTGTTTTAGAATAACCCTTTTATCGGTTATGCCCCAAACAGTTGTTTCTACAACTTTGCAAGACGAATCATCCTCAAAATAAATTCTGATCTTTGAATGTTCCCTGTTACCTAGTGTAAGAGCTCTGTCCAATTCAGCTATTCTCTCTTTTCTTTTTTCTGCATCATGTAAAACTTCGGTGGATGGGAATTTTAAGTTTTCAATTTCTTCTTTTTCTATCGGTTGAAATTCTGCTATAACCATGGTGTTAAGGGATTAAAAGTTAATAATAAGAGATAACGTTTATATGAAACGCTTAAAGTACAAAAAGGTTTCAGATGTTAATTATTTTATCTGACTTTTTAGTGTTTTAAATAACTCAGTTGCTTTTTGACTTCCGATTCTGTACGTAAACCCATCATTATCAACCAATTCTATAAACTCTTCGCCGCTTGTATAAAAACGTATTACACCTTTGTTATGGAGGTTATAAACAGCCCTTCGAAGAATGTTCTTCTTATAACGGCTCTTTCTCATCGATACAATGTTTTTTAGATCTATTTTAACTTTCCGTGCTGTCCAAAAGCCATCAATGATGATGTAACCATTATACACTTTTATTTGCGTGTGAAGAATATATGTGAGGCCGGTTGAAAAAACCAAAATACTTATACCAATAATAAAAAATATCAAACCCGACTCGTTAATGTTTTGAATAGGGTAGGAACCGATCTTTACAAAAGACACTTGCACAGGCTTCGGGTTTTCGCTCCAATAATAAGCAATAAAACAAAAAAGCGTAATTAACGAACGAATAACAATACTAAGGCGGTTGTGGCCCATGTACTGTTTCTCTTCAAATAATATTTCGTTCTTACTCAACTAAGGTTAGTTTTAAAAGGTTATTCTTTTTTGTTTCTATCTTATAGCGGTCGTCACTGCGGTAGCCCATAACCCAAATAATGTCGCCATTGCCGTTCTCTAACAGGCGGCAATTTTCTTTCTCAAAAGCGTTCAACTTCTGATCTTTTAAGAAATCGCTAATAAGCTTAAAACCTTTCATACCAAAAGGTTTGAACTTATCACCGGTCTTTTTTTGTCGAATGGTTAACGGAAAAATAAGTTTACTTTTTTCTATAACAAGTTGGTTATTTTGTACAGACTTAAATTCTTTAATTTCGGCAAGCTTTATAAACTTACAACTTTTTAATTCGTTTAAAGAGTTAAGCTGTATTGTTTCGGCGCCCTTATCAATTGCTGGCTTTATTAGGATCTGCTCTCTGTCTATAGTTAAAGTAAAACTTGAAGTGAAGAACAATTTTCCTGTTTCTCCATTTTCAACAAGATTGGTTTTTATGTCTTTTATTTGACTTAAGGTAAAACCAAAAGGCTCCAGAATATGATGCAGCAAGGTTTGCACATGCTTTTCTTTTTTTAATTTAACCTTATTAATTACCGTGTGGATTTCTTTCTTAGAAACAAGTTGTTTGGTCTTTTCGGTCAAAAACTCATTCACGATCTCAGCCTCTTCTTTAAAGTTGGCAACATTGTTTAAAAAGGTCTGCTCCAGGTTGGGATGTAACTTCTTCAGCTTTGGTAATATTTCCAGTCTTAAAAAATTGCGTTCATATTTGGCCTCTAGATTACTCTTGTCTGTTCTGTAGTTGATATTTTCTTTTTTGACAAAAGCAATTAACTCATCTTTTGTAAAGTTTAAAAGCGGCCTAACCGTATTTGCTTTTTTTTCGGGAATGCCTTTTAGGCCTTTGATCCCTGTGCCACGCAATAGGTTAATAAAGATGGTCTCAACCACATCGTTAGCATGATGTGCTGTAACCAAATGATCGAATTTGTTTTTTTTGATCAGATCATTGAACCAGCTGTATCTTAAGTCGCGCGCGGCCATTTGCACGCTTACTTTGTTTTTCTTGCAATAGGCTTCTACGTTAAAAGCCTGCGTGTAAAATTTCACATCCAGTTCTTTAGCTAACGCTTTACAAAAAGCTTCATCAGCGTCGCTGTCTTTTCCTCTTAATTTAAAATTGCAGTGTGCCAGCGAAAAATTAAAGCCGGTGTCTTTTAAAAGATGGGCTAAAACAACCGAATCAATTCCGCCGCTAATAGCTAGTAAGAGCGAATGCTTCTTGCTAAAAAGTTGATTTTTGAGTATGTTTGATTCAAATTTTTTTTGCACCTAACAAAGGTAATAAAATGGCAGCACCAAAGCATGTAGCAGATGCATCTTTAAAAATAACCGAATATATAGACGCTTTACCGGATTGGAGCCAAAAGATCTGTAAGCGTCTGCGCACTATCATACTTAAAGCCGACCCAAAATTAATTGAGGACTGGAAATGGGGCCCAAATTATTACCTGGACGGCATGGTTTGCGGGTATGCAGGTTTTAAAAAACACGTTAATTTTGTTTTCTTTAAAGGTATTTTATTAAAAGACAAAAGAAAGCTCTTGCATTTAAATGAAGGAAGCGTAAACACACGTAATTTTAGGTTTAAGGATATTAAAGAACTTGACGAAGACATTATACTTGAATATGTTATAGAGGCCATTGATCTTAATAAAAATGGCAAAAAAATTAGTGTTCCAAAAAACAGGACCGTTGAAATAGCACGAGATATTAAGAAAGAATTTAAGCTGGCGGGTGTTTTGGCCTATTTTGAGAAAATGGCCTATTCTCATAAAAATGAATATGTACGTTGGATAGAAAGCGCTAAAAGAGAAGAAACCAGAAAAAACAGGATATCTAAAGCCGTTGTAATGATCGGAAAAAAAGAAACAATGATGACCAAGTATAAAAAATGATAAAGATCCTATCTTGTTATTTATCTTTTGAATAAATTTGAAAGCAAATTAAAATTTAAAAAAATGGGTAAAAGTGTCACAATAGTTGGAGCCGGTTTAGTTGGATCGTTATTATCAATTTACCTTGCTAAAAAAGGTTACAAGATCAATGTATACGAGCGCAGACCTGATATGCGTAAAACCAGCATCTCTGCGGGTAAATCCATTAACCTTGCTTTGAGCGATCGCGGTTGGAGAGGATTGGAAGGAGTTGGTATTGCCGAAGAGATCAAAAAGATAGCAATACCAATGTATGGCCGTTTTATTCATCATAAAGATGGAACCAACGCTTACCAACCTTACGGGAAAGATAATCAGGCTATTTATTCAGTTTCACGTGCCGAAATAAATATGAAGTTGATGGACCTTGCCGAGCAGCAGCCCAATGTAAAGATCCATTTTGATAAGCGCTGTACTGGCATTGACAGAAATAAATTGGAATCCTCTTTTGAAGATAATAACACACATAAAATCGAAACTGAAAAATCTGACCTTCTTTTTGGCGCTGATGGTGCTTTTGCCGCTTCGCGTTTAAACATGCAGTTGAGCAACGATAGGTTTGAATACAACCAGCATTATATAGAAAGCGGGTACAAAGAATTGATCATTCCGCCGGGTAAGAACGGTGAGTTTTTGTTAGAAAAGAACGCTTTACACATCTGGCCGAGGGGTAGTTTTATGATGATAGCACTTCCAAACCCCGATGGGAATTTTACCTGCACGTTATTTTTACCTTTTGAAGGCGAAAAATCTTTTGCGAATTTAAAGACCAAAGAGGCCGTTAAAAAATTCTTTGACGAAGAATTTGCCAGCGCGGTTCCATTGATGCCCACGCTTACAGAAGATTTTATGCATAACCCTGTTTCATCTTTGGTAACTGTAAAATGTTTTCCGTGGACTTTTGATAATAAGATTGGATTGATAGGTGATGCGGCGCATGCTATTGTTCCATTTTACGGACAAGGTATGAATTGTGGTTTTGAAGACTGTGTAGTTTTAAACGAGCTGGTTACAAAACATAAAGACGATTGGGATAAGATCTTCCCGGAATATGAAAACCTGCGCAAGCCCGATGCCGATGCTATTGCCGACCTGGCAATTGCTAATTTTGTTGAAATGCGCGATAAAACTGCCGACCCTAAATTCTTATTACAAAAAAAGATAGAAGCTCAATTCTCGCAAAAACATCCGGATAAGTGGATACCGCTTTACAGTATGGTTACTTACACGCCAAGTATACGTTATAGTAAAGCTTTAAGTGAAGGTAAAAAACAGCAGGCTATTATGGATAAAATTATGGCAATGCCAAACATTGAAGCCAAATGGGATTCGAAAGAAGTAGAAACGGAAATTTTAAAACAATTATAAATTGAAATTCGATTACGATTTTATATTTGATAACTCCGTAAAACTGATTGTTTCATTGGTGCTGGGCGCTTTAATTGGTGCCGAGCGTGAGTATAAAGGCCGTAATATTGGGTTTAGGACAATTATTTTAATCACACTTGGTTCAACTTTATTTACTATTCTTTCATTTATTTTAGGAAAAGACACCGATCCTGCGCGTATTGCTTCAAATATTGTAACCGGCGTTGGTTTTTTGGGTGCCGGTGCTATTTTTAGAGATGGGGCAAGTGTAAGAGGTATGACCACCGCTTCTTTGATCTGGATAAGTGCGGCTATTGGTATGGCTTGCGGTATTGCACAATATGAGTTTGCAGTATTAGTAACTTTTACAACCCTTGTTATTTTGTTAGGCTTTACCGGCGTACAACAGTTTATTGACCGATACAATCAGGAAAAAGTGTATAAGATCACTATTGAAAATGATCTTGACCTTAAAATTGAAATTGAAAAAAAGATGGTTTCTTTTAAATTAAAACACCAATGGTTACGTCAAACAAAATCAAATGATAACCTTGTTATTGAATATGAAGTAAGGGGTGCCGAAATAAATCATGAAGCATTTATTAACCATATAACCACAAATTCAGCTATTAAACATTTCGAGATTTAATCATAATTTATTGATTATCAAATAATTAAAATTAACAGTGGCCTGTAACTAAACGGTAGCTATTGCGTCTTACTCTTAAACAAATTGAATTTAGCAGAATATAATCAATGTGTAGATAACCATGCAGATGGTGTTTATCGTTTTGTATTAAAACAAATTCGCGATAAAGATGCGGCTAAAGATATAGTGCAGGATTCTTTTGAGAAGATGTGGCGCAAAGTAGAAAGTATAGACGGGGCAAAAGCAAAGACCTATTTATTTACCACGGCTTATCATACCTTGGTAGATTACACCCGAAAAAATTCAAAAAGTGCAAAGATGAACGAGGTAGATCTTAATAAGCATACACACTCTACGCAGTATTCAGATCTAAAAGAAATATTGAACCAGGGGTTGGAACAATTGCCTGAGATCCAAAAAACAGTTTTGTTATTGCGCGATTATGAAGGCTATGATTACGCCGAAATAGGGGAGATAACTCAATTAACAGAAAGCCAGGTTAAGGTGTACATTTTTAGGGCCAGAACATTTTTAAAGAATTATATAGGCAAGGTGGAAGCAGTTATTTAATGGGCAAAATTAATTTACATAATTACGAAGCATTTTTGATAGATTACCTGGATGGTAAGCTTAACGAAACTGCCGTAGCTGAATTAAGGGCTTTTGTATTTGCCAATCCACAATTACAAATAGATCTGAATGATCTGGATCTGCCTTCTTTTGCCGATGAGGTAGTGAGTATTGATTTTAAAGAAGATCTAAAAAAAAATACTTCCTTTATTGAGGATGAAGAATTAATTAATTATTTAGAGAACAATTTACCTGAAGTTGATAGAAAAGCTGTAGAGCTTAAATTATTAAATAACAAGAGTTTAGTTGAAAAGTTAGAAGCTTACAAAAAAACAATTTTACAAAAGGAAGAGATCGTTCTTAATTCAAAGAACAGCTTATATAAAACAGAAAGCGATCTTGTTTTAAATGATATTGCATTGACCTATGTTGAAGGGCAGTTGAATCCTTCCGACAAACTGAAATTTGAAAAGGAGCTGAAAACAAACACTGTTCTTCAAAAAGAAGTTTCGCTTTATAAGAAAACAAAATTAGAAGTTGAGGTATCTGTTGTTTTCCCCGATAAAGAAGCGTTGAAAAAAGAAGCAAGAATTATTGCCTTGTTTAACTTTAAAACCGTTGCCTCTATTGCTGCAGCCATTTTATTGATAATTGGCTTAGCCTTTGTTTTTAATTATTACAATTCAAAACCAACTACAGCCAAAGAATTAGCGAAAAATAACTTTAATAAAACTCAAAAAAATACTGATAATCAAACAGTTAAGCCTGTTGATTCAAGTAAGATTTTAAATACTGTATTGCCTCAAAAGCAAGAGTTTCTTGCCAAGAATACAACTAACAATGCAAAAACCAACAACATCAAAAATAAAAAAGATCCTTCTGTTGACCTTAACGAACCCAAAACAAATTCTGTTGTTGAAGTAAATAAACAGGAAGTAAACAAAGATCCTTTAATTAATGAAGAATTTAACCAACCAAAAAATACTATTGTAAAAGTTAATTCAGGTTTTGATACAAGTAAAGTAGCAATTGCTAATGTTACGAGCCAACCTAAATTCTTAAAACAAACCTACTTAATTACTGAAGAAGCAGAAGCTGATGATGAACTTATGGCAGTTGTTCCTCCAAAAAAAGGTTTTTGGGCACGCGCTGTTAAAATAGCCAAGCAAGCCAATAAATTGGGTGTTAAATCTATTGATGGCGAAGAAAGCCAGGGTAAGAACTACTCTCTTTCGTTTAATGCCTTTAGCGTTGAAAAAAGATAATTACGAATCCATCCTTAGATCACGCAATTTTTTAAGCTTTTTAAAATGAGAAGGCGTTAAACCGGTTGCTTTTTTAAATTGCGATGACATGTGAGAAACATTATTGTATTTTAATTTATGAGAAATATCTGTCAGACTTAGATCACTAAAAAGAATAAGCTCTTTAATTTTTTCGGCCTTTTTTAAAATAATATATTGTTCAATAGTAGTAGCCTGTGTTTCAGAAAACAGGTTTGACATGTAATTATAATCGTAGCCTAGTTTTTCTTTTAAATAAACCGATAATTTTACTTTTGGCCAACTCTCCGGTTTTTCAAACAGTTCATTTATTAAGATCTTTATTTTTTCGGTTAGTATCCCTTGTTTGTTTTCCAGAATCTCTAATCCGGATTTTTTTATGGCATTATTAAATTTCTGTTTCTTTTCCACAGTTAAATTTTGTTTTATGTCCGCTTCACCGTAAGTAACATTGGTAAACGCTACATTAAGCTTTTTTAGTTCAGTTTTTACAACCGTTATGCAGCTTTCGCAAGCCATGTTCTTAATGTAGAGTTTCATCATGGGTTAACGGGAAAAACAAAAGTGAGAAATATTAACAAGAATAAATTATAAAATTGCTTTTAAAATTTATAAGATTTACTGTTTTATTTTTCTTAGATAAAAAAGTTTTTTTAAAATTTATAAGATTTACTGATTTTAAAAATCAAATGAATTAACGCTTGCATTAATTCAATATTTTCAAAACTATTTTTTCTACATACTTGAAAGGAATGTGTTCAAATGGTTCTCTATACTCGCTGTATCCGCGCTTAAATAATAATTCCTTAAAATGTTTCTGCTGTAAATTAAAACATATTTAATTTTAAAATTTTTAACGCTTGCACTCACATTTTTATCGCCGGTAAATTCTATTGTACTTTTAATTTCTTTTCCCCTAACCTTTCCATAAATATAAATACAACTTTTTCCGGTATTAAAATCGCAAATAAATATCTTCAAACGTCCTTCATCTGCGATCATACTATTATAACGTAGTTCAAGTTTTCCATTATTGTCTGCAACAAGTTCATCTGTCTTTGCAATAATTGTTTCTTTAATTTCAGGAGGCGATAAAACAAGGTCAAGCTCATAATCAACAAAGTTGAGTAGCTTTCCGTTTTTTTGAGGTAATTCAAGAGTTATCATATGTGTTATATTAAGAGGCATTTTTTATTAAGCAATTTGCATTCCACACCTGTTTTCCAGTGTTTTTAAGCCTTTTTCTTTAACGAATTCAGTAAAAACGGGGATTTAAGTGCCTTTTTGGGGAATTTTATGGCCATTTTATACTATTTACTGTTTTTGGACCTAAAAATTATTTTTTGCCACCTGTAACTTTTATAAAGTTCCTTGCGTCTTACTCTCAAATAACAACAAAAGCGCTTTTAATCTAAAAAACACAACATTAAAAAATATAATATGAAAACTAAATTTTTATCCATCTTTTTTATTACCTCGGTAATATCTTTTAAAGCCCAACAGATTCAAACCAGACAGGTATCGCCTTTTAATAAAATAGAAGCTTACGGTTCGGTTAATGTAATTTACACTAGTTCTGACAGTCTTGAAGTAAAAATAAGTGCGGCTGACAAAGAAATTGATAACGTAGAAACCAAAGTTGATAACGCTACACTTTTTATACATAACAAAGGTCGTTTTACAAACCCGGTTAATGTGTATGTAAAGAACAGTAAGTTAACAGAATTGCAAAGTAGCGGAGCAACGAGCTTTAAAACAACCAATACTATTAAAGGCGATTCTATCAGCTTTAGCGTTTCCGGTTCGGCAGATGTAAAAGCAAGTACAGAAATGCGCTCTATTCATGCAATTCAAAGTGGTGCCAGCGATCTTAAATTAACAGGCAGTGCAACCAACATCTTTGCTGAACTTTCCGGAGCCTCTACTTTAAAAGGATTCGATCTGTCTGCAAACTTTGCAAACATTGTAACCACAGGCGCTTCAACAGCAAAAGTATATGTGAATGAAAAATTAGTGGCAAATGCAAGCGGCGCCAGCAACATAAAAATTAAAGGCGATGTAAAAGACATAAGTGCCGAGGCTACGCCGGCAGCAAGTATTACAAAAACATTTGACCAGGCAAAAAGTAGCAAGAAAGGAGGGAACGACACAACCGTTTATAATTGGAAAGGGAAAAAATTCATCATTATTGATGCAGATAAAGATTTTGACCTAACAGATACCATTAAAATAAAACGCGGTTATATTAACCAGGACTTTAACCATTGGGCAGGTTTTTCGATGGGGGTTAACGGTTATGTAGGCTCAAACGGCAGCATGACCTTACCAAAGTCTATTAACTATATGGACCTTGATTATAGCCGTAGTTTTAATTTTCAGTTTAATCTTATTGAGCGTCACTTAAATATTGTAAAGAACAATTTAAAACTTGTAACCGGTTTTGGGTTTGATTATCACTCTTATGCTTTTAACCGTAATACAAATTTAAATCCAAATTCGGATAGTTTAGGAGATTTTGCAGCGGTAGACAGCTCTAATCTTTATGCCTACAATAAAAATAAGTTCAGATCTACCTATATACAAGTGCCTTTATTACTCGAATTTAATACCAGCAATAACCCACGCAAATCATTTCACATGGCTTTTGGTGTAGTAGGTCAGTATCTGATCGCCTCACGCACTAAGCAAGAGTTAGGGCAAAACGATTTTGAATTCACCAAACAAAGAAGAGATAGTTATAATTTAAGTCCTTTTTCTGCTAAAGCGCTCGTAAATATTGGTTACAAACAATTTACGGTGTTTGGCGAATACAGTTTAACAAGTATGTTTCAACCGGGTAAAGGCCCTGATTTACATCCTTTTACGGTTGGTGTAAGACTAATTGCTTTCGATTAATAACCATAAATAAAAACAAAAGCCTGTTTAGAAATAGACAGGCTTTTTTATTGAATAATAGCAGTTTAAACCATTCGCATTTTCAATTATAAAATCCTGACAATTTTTTTATCTTTGGCAAAGTTCTTATGGAAAGCAATAAGTTTATAGATGTAGAGAAGATCCTAAAGGAAAAAGCCTATAAATTGTACCGATGGTTACCCCGTTTTGCTATTAACTGGCTTAAGAAAAAACTTCACGAAGACGACATAAACTCGGCCATGGTGCACCTTGGCACTGCGCAGGGACTTGATTTTAATGCCAAGGGCCTTGAACGTTTAGGCGCAAAGGTAGAGTCGGTTAACGCGCACCTTGTGCCTAAGACAGGTAAAGTAACCATTGCATCCAATCATCCCTTAGGTGGATTGGACGGCATGGCCCTTATTAAAGCAGTTGGCGAATTAAGGCCCGATGTACGTTTTTTTGTAAACGATGTTTTAAAGAATTTAAAGAATTACGGAGAGGTATTTGTTGCGGTTAACAAACTGGGCGCGGCCTCTGCGGGCTCTTTAAGGATCATGGAAGAAACGTTCAGGCAAGAAAACGCTGTGCTGATCTTCCCTTCAGGCCTTGTCTCTCGCAAGAATAATGGCCTGGTGCGAGATCTTAAATGGCGCAAAAGCTTTGTTACACAGTCCATCGATCACAAACGCCTGGTGCAGCCTGTTTTTATTGAAGGCGAGAACTCTAAATTCTTTTACAATTTTGCACGGTGGCGCAAACGCCTGGGTATAAAGGCAAACATCGAAATGCTTTTTTTGCCTGATGAAATGTTTATGGCCAATAAAAAAACAATTCGCATACACTTTAGTAAACCCTTTGATGCAAAAGTGTTTGATAGCAGTAAGACCCATAGAGAATGGTCTGACCTGGTTTATAAATTCATTTACTCGCCCGAGTTTATGAAAGGGGTTACTTTTGAAGAATACATTAAGCTTTAAGCTACCTTATCAAATTAATGTGACCCGTTCTGGTAGTTGTTTTAGAACCAAAGGTATTGTACGTTAGTTTATAAGTGTATGTTGCAACCTGACAATCCTGCCCTTTGTATCTACCGTTCCATCTATGTGTAATATCAGTTGAGGTAAATAATTTTTCGCCCCAGCGGTCAAATATTTCTAAGGTAAGATCCGAAAAGCCAAAACCCGAAACATAGAATTCGTCATTCAATCCGTCGCCATTGGGTGTAAATGCATTGGGGATATACAACACATTTTCGCGACTAACATCAATACAAACTTCATCAGTAGCCCGGCAACCATAACCGTTTATGGCTTCAATCACATAACAACTGTTCTTAATTGGAAAGATCTGAGTAGAAGGGCAATCTGCACAGGAAATATCATCGCCCGATATCCATTTCAAAACACCATCACCAACAGCAGTTATTATCATTGGTTCTTTTAAATTGAATACGGTGTCTCTTCCTGCAAACACTTTAGGTTTAGGATTAACATGAACCAGAACGGTTGCCGTTGTGCCGCAATAGCCATCATTTGAAACAGTTACGCTATAAACCGAAGTTGCGTTCGGACTAACTACAATGCCAAAATCATTTGGATTTGATAAACCAAGGTTAGGCGTCCAGTTAAAAGTATTGCCACCACTTACAGTTAAAACGGCATCCTCACCCTCACAAATAGTAACATTTCCGGATATTACCGGAACAGCGTAGGGTAGGACATTAACTGAAAAGGTTGTTGCCTCAATGCAGCTTACCATACCAATAGTATTTACACCAATTAATGTAAAGTTGGTAGCTGCAGTAGGCGAAGCTACAACCAAAGAACCGTTAGGGTTCGAAAGTACACTGGTAGGTAACCAACTGTATGTTTGTGCGCCTGAAGCGTTTAGGGTTAAAGTGGAGCCAAAACAAACCTTATTATCTGCAGCAGTTATTACAGGTGCAGGCTCAGGGACTAAACTAATAGGAATTGAATTTGTACCGTTACAATTACCATTACTGCCGGTAACTGTGTAAATACTATTTACAATCGGTGTTGCAATTACCGAAAAATCTAAAGTTGTATTTAAAGTAATGGAAGGAGCCCATGTATAGGTTGTAGCACCGGTTGCAGTTAGTGTAGCACTTTGTCCAATACAGATCAATGGATTATTTGTAACAATATTAATAACCGGCAATGGCACAACCGTTACCTCTACGGCTGTTCTGGTTGTTGTAATACCGCAGGAAGGATCTTCGATATAAAAAGTGGTTGTTGTTGAAAGAGTTGATGTGTTTAGGTTTGGTCCGGTTCCAAGTAAATTACCTCCTAAAGGAGCATTGAACCAATTTAGTCCACAGGTTAAAGAAGAGCTTAAGATTGTGCTATTACCTGCGCAGATGGTCATTAAAGGCGGTGGTGTAATATTAGGTGGCATAACAGGAACACAAGGGTTAAATTTTGAAAGGAAGACATCAGCGCCGCCGCCGGCGTAGATAGGTTGATGACTGCCTGCAGTAATTATTATTGCGGCTGAAGCGGCTGTGGTATTGCCGGATAAATAAATATCACCGGTTGACTGTTCCAAACAACCCCAACCAAAGTTTTCTGCGGCAACGCCTCCATAATAAGTTCCCCATTGTCGTACCCCTGCGTTATTAAATTTTGCAGCAAAACAATCGTTAGATCCTCCGCAAATATCCTGATATGTGCACGGCGTAGCAATTGCGTTTCCGGAAGGGGTTGAGGTCATTCCAAATAAATAAATATTTCCGGAAACGTCAATTTCCAAATTCATCCCATCCTCAGCCCCAAAGCCTCCATAATAAGTGGCCCATTGCCTCACACCCGCGAAGTCGAATGTAGCCAAAAAAGCATCCCCGCCGCCTGCATAAAATTGTTGATGCGTGCCGGGAGTTGCAATTACAGTGCCTGTGCCCGTTGTAGTTCCACCATATAAATATAAATTATTATTAAATATTTTTACTGTCCAGCTTACATCATTGCCAATGCCGCCGTAATATGTTCCCCATTGCATTGTTCCGGATGGGGTATATTTTACTAAAAATCCATCTGAAGGTCCTCCGCCATAGTTTGGTTGATGACAGCCGAAAGTTGTCATATTTGTACTGCTAGGTGCAGTTGTTCCCCCGGGCATATAAACATTACCTACGGCATCAACAGTGCAGATGCCAGGATCTTCTCTGCCAGCTCCTCCATAAAGTGTGCCCCATAAGCGAACACCGGCAGTAGTAAATTTTACAAGAAAAGCATCTCCTTGTCCTCCTCCATTTAAAGGCTGTTGGCAACCCGTTGTCGCAATACTTGTACCGCTTGCCGTTGAAGATAATCCGGTCATGTATACATTTGCACCATCGAGTATACAGCCATAAGCCCATTCATAACCATTACCTCCATAAAAAGTGCCCCAAAGCCTTATACCATTGGGATCGAACTTTGCAAGAAAGGCATCACTTGTACCGTTAACCAAAGGCGAACCGCCAGAAACAGGCTGATGAGAACCGGGAGTAGCAATAACTAAAGGGTTTGTGGCAGAAGTACCGCCAGCCATATAAATATTTCCTGTAGCATCTACACAAATACAATTCGCAAAATCATTTTGAGCTCCTCCATAGTATGTGCCCCATTGACGAACACCGCCGGAATTAAATTTCACTAAAAAAGCATCGCCCCAATTACCTCCACCGGCATAAGTAGTTTGATGTGCGCCAACCGTGGCAATGCTGGTAAGATTACTTGATTTAGTTTCACCACTTAAATAAACATTGCCAAAACTATCTGTTATCGGAAAGCACGACGATTCAACTGATAATCCACCATAATAAGTGCCCCACACTCGAATTAAAGGATCAATGATAAAGGGTAGGGCTGGATCAATGTTTTTAATATCAAAAGAAACAACGCCTTTATTTATAACCCACTTTGCAAAAAGTTGCTTACCGTTTTGTGTAACGTAAGGTGCTGCCTCTATTAACTCACCCAAAGGTGTTTTAATTATTAATTCGCCTTTTTTATTAATGCTCAATTTTTCGGCACCACTAAATTCTAATTGAATTTGTTTGTGATCTGCCCCTGCGGCAACCATGTAATCGTATTTTAAATTGCCGTTCTTTTCGTACCATTTAAGATCAATGCCGGAATACAATTGCTGGTAGATAATGTTCTTATAACTCTTTACATTTAATGCGCCTTGCGGACAAGCTTCCAGATAATAATTATCAAAACCTTCCAGTGCTTCTCCTTTTTTTATCAAAGCATTTGTATTTGCATTTAACCAATTAATGTCTAAACGGTAAACAGTTATTTGATCAGGTTGCGCTTCAATTCCTTTTGAGTGGCGGATTGGGGCCATTCCGTCTTGTTTTTTCCAGGAATCAACTCTATTTAATTGGTAAGAAATACCATTATTCTTTAGATGAAAAACCAATTGACCATCTGTTCCCGAAAATAAAATATCTGGTCGCAGTTTGTAGAATTGGTCGCTAACCTGGCCTTTATTTTCTTTAAAACTAATTGTTGGGGTTTTAGGCAACTCATTAGCTCTTACACATAATGTAAAAGCGGTTAATAAAAGGGAGAAAATTTGCCTATGTGCGCTTAACTTCATCGCCATTGTAAATTTAATACTTAAAAGTCTAAAAATGAAGCTTTTTAATAAGTGGCAATGGTAGTGAAATAAGTGGTTAACAGGTTATAAGGCTTAATAAGTTGCTAAAATCGGGTTAAGGCTCATTTTCTTGTAAAAGTGCTTCTATTTTAGCTTAAATTTGTAATACCCACATGAAAGACATTTTTTTAGTACATATTGTTTTGCCCGAAGTTTTTACGCCAAAATTTTGGGACCTTGTTCCAAAACAAACAAAAAGAATTAATGATCTTTTAGAGAACCGTGTTATTTTAAACTATTCGTTAGACATGGAGCGTAAGAATGTTTGGGTATTTATGGAGGCTAAAGACGAAAAAGCCGTAATGGATATTTTAAGCACTTTTCCTATTATTAAAGATGTTACAGTAAAAATTCACGAACTGGCATTTTTTGATGCTGCACCAATTGGGCTTCCTGAACTAATAATGAACTAACAATTAGTTCTTTAATCGTTAATCATTTATCTTTTAGCGGTTTTAAAAGTTTTTCAATAAAACGTATATTTGAACATGGCAACAAAAGAGCAGGTTAAAGAGTATTACGATACGTTTAAAGAACATCAAAAACAATTGGGCATTAATATTCGCCATCGCACTATTTTCAAAAATCTAAAGAATGCAGGTTTAAAGCCTAACTCTAATGTGCTGGAGATTGGCTGTGGCATTGGTACTGTTAGCAATTTAATTTTAAAATATATTACCGAAGGAAGTTTTGTTGGCCTTGATATTAGCCCCGAAAGCATAAACATGGCAAAGACTTTTAACGCGTTTCATAAAAAGGCTGAGTTTTTGGTAAATGACATGAGTAATTTTACCCATAAAACTAAATTTGATTTTATAGTATTTCCCGATGTTTTAGAGCATATTCCTGTTGAGCAGCATGCTAACATCTTTGAGACCGTTTCAAAATTAAGTAGTGATAAAGCTGTTATTTTAATTAATATTCCTGAGCCAAACTATTTAAACTGGGTACGCGAGCATGATCCAAAAAGGTTGCAGATCATTGATCAGTCTTTGTCTATGCAGGATCTTTTAAATAACTCTTACCCGTTTGGATTTAAATTGTACTCTATGAATCCTTATTCTTTGCACTACGATGTAAATGATTATTTAAGCGTTGTTCTAAAAAAAGACCCAAGCGTAAAAACAGTTACTTTAAAAGGCAAGTTAACGCGTGCTATAGAGAACACAAAAAGCAAATTGGCTTAAAGAGATTGAAGCAAAAACTTTTATATTTTCATGCAGGTCGCTCTTCTTTTGTAATTAAGGATATTGAGATCTTACAGGAAAAATATAATGTTAAAGAGTTTTTCTTTGATACTACCAATAAATCCAATTACATTTTTCAATTTATAAAGCAGAAATTATTTTTGCTTGGGAATATTTTTGGAGCAAAATTAATTGTGTGCCAATTTGCCGGGCATTATTCTTTTTTGCCAATTCTCTTTGCGAAAATATTCTTTAAAAGATCGGTAATAGTGGCTGGGGGTACTGATTGCGTAGCCTTTCCATCGATCAATTATGGTAACTTTAATACGTCTTTCATGAGGTTTACAACTTCGTTTTCGTTTAAGAATTGCGATCTTATTTTGCCCGTACATCAAACGTTGGTGGAGTATGATTACAGCTATCAGCCAAACGATTTTCCAAAACAAGGCTTCAACTATTTTATTAATGGCCTTAAAACAAAAGTTGAGGTTATTCATAATGGTTATGATAGTAAAAAGTGGTTCTGTAATTCAGAAAAAGAAAAAAAATCCTTTATAACAATAGGGGCGGGGTTGGGCTCGCGTTTTGGTTTTAGTTTAAAAGGCATTGATATGATCTTTGCCATAGCATCAAAATTTCCGGATGCAACTTTTTATATTGTTGGCGGGTCTTCTATTAAAACTGCTGCACCAGCCAATGTTAAATTATTAGAAAATATGCCTAATAATCAAATTCAACCGTTATTAAGCAAGATGCAGTTCTATTTGCAATTATCATTATCAGAAGGCTTCCCAAATGCTTTATCAGAAGGTATGTTATGTGAGTGTGTGCCTATTGTATCAGCAGTTGGCGGCATGCCGGATATAGTGAATGACTGTGGTTATATTTTAAGGCACAAAGACGAAAATGAACTTTATGCTTTGATAAATGAAGCTTTGAACAAAACAGATGTTAGTACTTTAGGTAAAAAGGCAAGAAAACGTATTGAAGAAAATTATACGTTTGAGAAACGAAAGAACAAACTGTTATCCGAATTACAAAAATTAGAGTAAGTGGGCGTTATAAAACGACAAGGAATAAAAAATACCATTATTACCTACATAGGTATTATTATTGGCGCCGCTAATATTATTTTTATTCAACCCAAATTATTAAGCGAAGAAGAACTTGGTTTAACGCGTTTGCTTTATGATTTTGCTTATTTGATTGGTTTGGCAGTTCCTTTAGGGCTGCCGAACATCATTGTGAAATATTTTCCGTTTTTTAAGGATAAAGAAAATAAACACAACGGTTTTGCGGGTTTTGTATTATTGATATTTTTATTTGGTTTTATTATTTCGGCTATCTCATTATTGATTTTTAAGCCAACCATTACTTCCTACTATGTTGAAGACGCGGGTCTTTTTGTGAATTATTTTAGTTTCATCATTCCCTTTACTTTTATTGTATCGGCTATAACCATTACTACGGCTTATTGTCAGGCACTATTTAAATCAACCATACCGTCTTTCTTAAATGATATTTGTCTGCGTTTGGGTACAGTGCTTATTACTATTTTATATTTTAATAAAGTTATTTCGTTAGACCAGTACGTTTATTTTTTTATTGGACTTTATGCTATAGAATTATTGATCATCATTATATATATCTTAATGGTGGACACGATCTCTTTCATCCCAAACAAAGACCTTTTTAAAAAATACTCTGCCAAACAAATGCTGAGGTTTGGCTTGTTATTGTGTTTGGCCTCTTTCGCATCAATTGCTTTGCGTAAAATAGATGTGGTTATTCTAGGAACTACCGATCTTAAACTTGTCGCTGTATATACCACGGCTATATTCATTGCTTCCTTTATTGAAGTGCCCTTAGGCGCATTAGAGCGTATTAGTCACACCAAAATAGCAGATAGCTTTGCGAAGAATAACCTAACGGAGATCGAAAAGATCTATAAAGACTCGGTAAAATATTTACTGTTAATTGGAGGTTTTTTATTTATTGGTATTAATACATGCACTAAATATGTTTATGAAATTGGTAAATTGCCCAACTCCTATCACGATTGTATTAATGTAGTTTATATAGTAAGCATAGGGGCACTCGTTAATATTTCAACCGGGGTAAATTCTGCAATTATGTTCTATTCAAAACACTATGTTTTGGGTACAGTTTTATTGGTAATAACCCTGGTAATAACCATTTTATTGAATGTTTTTTTAATTCCTTTGTTCGGTATTTACGGTGCTGCTATTGCCTCAGTGGCGGCCTCATTAATTTATAATTTGGTTAAATTTATTTTTATTTACCGCAAGTTTAAATTTCAGCCCTACACGTCAAGGTCATTTATAATTTTTCTGATTATTGTTGTGTGTACAATTATCGGTTATTTCTTTCCTGAAATAAGTGATAATTCTTTGGTGAATCTTTTTGTAAAAGGGTCGGTGGTAGCAACAATTTATATAGCAGCAACCTACTATTTAAAGTTAGCGCCCGAGATATTTGATGCAATAAAATTAAAGGTATTTAAGAAGTAGTTTTAGTGATCCTCTTCTTCGTCAAAAGTAAAATCGCCTGTATCTTCTTCTTCACTGTTTTCATCTTCCACATCCGCGTCGCCTTCTTCACCCTCAAGACTGTTTATATCTGCTTCTTCAACAGCCTCTTCGCCTGTATCAATGGTCTTGTAAATTTCTTCGTCTTCTACTTCAAGTTCGTTCAATAAGCCTGCCATAGCAAGATCCGGGCTAAGTTCTTCTTTAGCCATATTTATTTGCTTATACTGTTTTGGCGCGGTACCAAAAGTTTTTATACAAACTGGGTAAGTAACTTTAGGACTCTCATCTGCAATTTTTATCATTTCTATCAAAAAATTCCATTGCACAATGGGGTCAAATACATACACAAAACGTTGGTGTGGTTGCTCAATGAATTTCGCAATTTTCACATCAGCCATTAATTTTTTCGGATCAACACCCTTACGAATTTCATCTTCTTCCAAAGGCAGATCTTCTTTTTTTAAGGTGATCTCCTGGCCTTTGCGCCAGTAATCATCGCTCACAAAAAACGAAGCCGAGTGTTTATTATCAAATTTAAAACTATCCTGTATTATGTTATGAAATTGCTCAAACGTTTGAACCGTGCGAATATCAATATCTCTATAGATATCTTCGTTCTCTTCTAAACAAACTCTAAAACGATAAACAGCCATTTTTTTAATTTCTTGTTTTATAGATTTCAGATTTCATTATACCCAGCTTATTAAAAAAGTGTGTAAATGAAACCCCTAATACACCCAAACCATATTTTGAACTCCTGGCAAAATTAATAGAGCTTGCCTCCGGAAAATATTTGGTTGGGCAGGTAACTTCAGCAATATCAAAACCGGCGTAAAATATTTGTGAGATCATTTGGTTATCAAAAACAAAATCATCAGAATTTGCGTGATAATTGATCTTTTGAATAACCTCTTTTGAAAAAGCACGGTAACCGGTGTGGTACTCAGAAAGTTTTTGATTTATTAATACATTCTGAGAAAAAGTTAACATACGGTTAAATATGTATTTATACATGGGCATTCCGCCTTTTAAGGCGCCTTTACCAAGTATCCTTGAGCCAAAGGCAACAGGATACAGTTCGTTTGCAATAAGATAACTTAAGCTATGAATAAGTTTTGGCGTATATTGGTAATCGGGATGTAGCATAATAACAATGTCGCCACCCAGCTCCATTGCTTTATCATAACAAGTTTTTTGATTGCCACCGTAACCTTTATTTTTTTCATGGGTGATAACATGTTTAATGCCAATGTTTCTAGCCACTTCAGCTGTATTGTCCTTACTACAATCATCCACTAACACAACATCGTCAACAATATCAAAAGGTATTTCGTCGTAGGTTTTTTTTAATGTAAGTGCCGCATTATATGCTGGTAAAACGGCTATTATTTTTTTTCCATTAATCATAAGCAGCAAAAATAACAAAGTTTAGTTAATTTGTCACCTTAAAAATAACTAAATTAATGTAATTTTAAGCAATTATTGTGTTCTTAAAAAAACTACATACACTAACGTTAAAGTCGTTTTTGCCCCCTTTTATCATAACACTATTTATTAGTGTGTTCTTGTTTTTTTTGGTAGAAATTGTAATTACGTATTTAGACGAATTTATAGGCAAAGGGTTAAACACGTTTGATCTTATTAAACTGTTTACTTATGCCTGGATAGCCATTATTCCTCAATGTATTCCATTGGCAGTTCTGCTTGCATCTATTATGGGCTTTGGTAACCTCGCCGAAAATTATGAGTTAGCGGCCATGAAATCGTCCGGTCTATCGCTGTTTAAGATCATTAAACCCGTATTTGTTTTTATTGTTATTTTAGCAGGAATGACCTTTTTGTTCAATAATTTTATTTTGCCAGTTGTGCATTTAAAATTTCAATCGCTTTTGTACGATATTCGTCAAAAAAAGCCTACTGTTAACATAAAAGAAGGTATTTTCTACAATAAAATAGATAATTATACTTTGAGAGTGGGTAAAAAATCGGCAAATAAAGACACTTTAAAGGATATTTACATATACGATCATAGCGCGCACCAAGGCAATAATGTGCAGATGTACGCTAAAACCGGAAAACTAACAACAACTGCCGATACCAGTGCTCTTGTTTTGATCTTACGTGATGGCAATCGTTACGAGGAGGTTATAAATCAAAGTGGCTCTTCGCCGCGCAAAAAGCCATTAGCGCAATTAAATTTTAAGCAATTGCAGGTAAATATCGAATTAGTTGATTTTAAATTAAAACGCACAGACGAGAATCAATTCAAAGGCCATGAAGAGATGATGAATATATGGCAAATAGATTCTGTAGCTGATTCCACCAAAAGACTGTTAACCAAACGACTTCACGAACTGGAAAGACAATCGGGTATTTTCTTTTACGGAAGAACATCTACCTTCATCACTACTACGCACAACAAAAAACTTGTTCCAATAAAACAATTTTACGACAGCTTAAAACCGAATGATCATTTTAGATGTATTGAAAACGCATTGAATATTGTACGTTCCGGCGCAAGTTATATTGATTCGGCGGACCAAAATTACAATACAGAAACAGCCTCCATTGATAGTTTGAATGTTGAGTGGCATAAAAAAATTGTAGTGTGTTTTGCATGCATTATTTTATTTTTTGTGGGCGCACCTTTGGGCGCTATTATTAAAAAAGGTGGTCTTGGCTTACCGGTGGTGGTTGCTGTATTTTTCTTTTTGGCTTATTTTATTTTAACCGAGGCCTATACAAGTCTTGCTTACGAAGGTACCATTCCGGTTTGGCAAGCAATGTGGACGCCATTGGTGATATTTTTACCAATAAGTATTTTTTTAACTTACAAAGCAGCAAAAGATTCTGCTATTTTTGATATTACCATTTATTATCTGTGGATAGAAAAATTATTTAAAAAGAAAAAACTTGCTTAAGGTACTTCAAATATGTAACAAAGCGCCATATCCTGCAAACGATGGTAGTAGTATTGCTATTTATAATATGGCCCAGGGGCTTATTGACAATGGCGCTCAACTACATTTGTTAACGATAAATACAAAAAAGCATTTTAAACCTGATCAGGAAGTTCCTGCCGATTTTAAACTTAATTCGAATTATACCTCGGTGTATCAAAATACCGATACCGGCGTTGTTGGCGCTTTTTTAAACCTGTTTTCTTCCAGCTCTTATTTTGTATCGCGTTTTTATTTTAAGGCGTTTGAGGATAAATTAATTGAGATTTTATCTAAAAATACTTTTGATATTGTTCAGATAGAAGGTGTTTTTATGGCAGTGTATATTGAAACCATAAAAAAACACAGCAAAGCAAAAATTGTTTTGCGGGCGCACAATATCGAGAATAAGATATGGGAAAGACATTTAAAGAATTCGAAAAAGAGTATTGTGAATATGTATTTAGCGATACAAAACAAACGCTTAAAAAAATTCGAACAGGATGTAATAAGTAAGGTGGATGCTATTGTTCCTATTACTGATGCTGATAAACACTTGTTCTCAGAAATGGGCTTTACGAAAAGCATGTTTACTTGTATTACAGGTGTAAATGTTGCTCAATACCAAACCAGACAGAATAGTGCAGTAAAACGAAAAACCGTTTTCTATTTTGGTTCTATGGATTGGATGCCAAATCAGGAGGCAGCCAAATGGTTCCTGGACAATTGCTGGAACACAGTAAGTAAGGCTGTGCCTGAGGCTAAATTTGTGATTGCCGGAAGAGGAATGCCGCAAAATTTTCTCCAATTAAATTTACCTAACGTGTTGGTATTGGAAAATATAAAAGATGGAAAAACTTTTTTTGAGCAGCATGAAATTATGGTTGTGCCTTTACTTTCGGGAAGTGGTTTACGAATAAAGATCATTGAAGGGATGGCTTACGGCAAGCCTATTGTTAGCACGTCTATTGGCGCCGAAGGTATTTGTTGCGATCCGAAGAATGATCTTATAATAGCAGATGATCCTGCTTCTTTTAGCAATGCTGTGATAGAATTATTAGATAACGAGGATAAACGTAAAGCACTTGAAAAAAATGCTTCGGCTTTTGCTTATAAAGAATTTGATAATAAAAACGTAGTCTCAAAATTAGTGCAGTTCTATAATACCTTATTAAATGTTTAGTTTTTTGATTATACTTTTTTTTAGTTCGGTATTTTTAATACTTCAAAGCTACTTGCTTTATCCTTTATGGATCCTTCTATCTACATCAAAGTCTAAGAAAAATGATATTCTATATTTGTCTAATGAAGAACTTCCTACTTTGGGAATTTTAATTGCCGCCTACAACGAAGAAAAAATCATTAAAGAAAAAATAATTTCAGTTCTAAAAACAACCTATCCTTTATCTAAAATAACCGTTTATGTTGGCTCAGATGCCTCTACAGATGGCACCGATCAAATAATAACCGATTTAATTAAAGAGAACAAGAATTTGAATTTGATAAAATTTGGTGGTCGCACCGGCAAAGCAAATATTATTAATGCTTTGGCACAACAGGCTAAAGAAGAGATATTTATTTTAACAGACGCAAATGTAATTTTTAAGGAAGATACTCTTTTTAATCTGGTTCGTCATTTTAAGGATCAAAAATTCGCACAAGTGTGTGCTAATATTATTAAGGTATCCAATTCCGACAAAGGCATTGCAAAACAAGAAAAATCATATATAGTTTTTGAAAATAAGATCAAGTATGCCGAGTATATGCGCTGGAACGTTGTTATGGGTGCAGAAGGCGGATGTTATGCCATTAGAAAAGAATTTTATGCGCCGGTGCCTAAGAATTTTTTTATGGATGATTTTTATATTACAATGAACGTGATAGAAAAAGGAAAGAAAATTGTTTTTGATAAGGAAGCTATTTGTTACGAAGATGTTCCCACGCAGGCGAATGAAGAATTTAAACGCAAAGTGCGTATCTCTATTGGCAATTTTCAAAACCTTTTTCGTTATAAAAAATTATTATTACCGTTTTGGAAAGGTTCTGCCTTTGCTTTTTGGTCGCACAAAGTGTTACGCTGGCTCACGCCTTTCTTTCTGATTTTCTGTTTGGTGAGCGCAGGTTTACTTTCTTTTGGCAGTAGCTTTTTTTTGGGATTGTTTATTGCTCAGATCTTATTATTGTTATTCCCTTTGATGGACTCTGTTTCTCCTTTCAGAATAGCTTTATTTAAATTCATTAGTCACTTTTATTTCATGAACCTAGCGCTTCTTAAAGGCTTTTTTATGTTTGCTAAGGGAGTAGAAACGAGTATCTGGCAACCTACAAAACGCAATGTTGAATAGAATAATTTCCATAATAATTTTTTTTGCTGTGCCTTTTGTTTTTGTAGCGCAAACAAAAAAAACTGTAAAAGAAACTCCTAAACAAGTTGCTGTTCAAACCAAAACACAAGCGCCCGTTGCAAAAACAATTAATATTAAACACGCAAACAGCTTGTCCTTCGATCAGGATAAAAGTAATGCGAAGGTGTTAACCGGTAATGTTGTATGCGAACACGATGGTGCCATTTTAAATTGCGATTCTGCGCTTATCTATGATGGTGAAAGCAAAATGCAGGCTTCTGGGCACATAATAATTACCAAAGGCGATAGCATAACGGTTACCGGCGAAAAATTATTTTACGATGGCAAAACTAAAATGGCCACCCTTCAGAACTCTGTTACGTGTATAGAAAAAGATATGGTACTCACCACAAATCTGTTGACCTTTGATGTTGGTAACTCTATTGCGAATTACTACGATGGTGGTAAAATTGTAAATAAGGAAAATACTCTGGTAAGTAAAAACGGCCATTATTATTCTGCAACAAAAGATCTTGCTTTCCATTACGATGTTGAATTAACGAACCCTGATTACAAAATGAAATCAGATACGTTACGCTACAATACGATAACTAAAACCGCATTTTTTCTCGGGCCAAGTATTATCATAAGTAAAACCGATTATATTTATTGCGAGAATGGATACTATGATACCGATAAAGAGTTAGGTCAATTTAGTATTAATGCTTTACTGGTTACTTCGCAACAAAAATTAACGGGTGATAGTTTATTTTTTAACCGAAATACAAAAATTGGTAGAGCCTTTAGAAATGTTCGTTTAATTGATACATCGCAAAAATCGATTATTTATGGGGGATATGCGGAATTTAAAGAGAAAAAATCGGAAGCCCTTGTTACAATAAACCCGGTTTATGCCCGTATTGTGGATAACGACACTTTATTCATAGCTGCCGATACTTTATATCACAGAGATCTTGACTCTGTAGATAATTTTTTGAATGCATACCATCATGTAAAAATATTTAAGAAAGATCTGCAGGCAAGAGCAGATTCGGCTTCTCTTAATACAAAAGATTCTTTATTGCAATTGTTCCGAAATCCTATGTTGTGGACCAACAGGTCGCAAGCTACGGCAAAACTTATAAAAGTTTATCTGGGAAAAAATACTGTTAATGGCTTTAAGTTAGAAAATAATTCATTCCTCATCCAGCAGGTTGATTCAACATCTTTAGATAAATTCAATCAGCTGTCGGGCAGAAGTATTGAAGGGTTTATTAAAAATGATACCATTCGAAAGGTGGTCATTCTCGGAAATGCAGAAGCCTTGTATTATGTGAAGAATAAAAATGCAATCGCGGGATTAAATAAAACCAAATGTACCGAAATAAACATGTGGTTTAAGAATGAGGATATTGATAGGGTAACATTAAAACCCGAAGTTGATGGCGCCATAACGCCTATTAAGGATGTAAATCCTGAAACAACGAAAATAAAAGGATTTAACTGGCAGTATGATAAACGCCCAAAATCAAAAGAGGAATTACACGTAAAAACAAAGTAGTTTAATCCTTTAAGAACAATGCCTTGAGTTCTGTTGCATCTTCAGGTTTTAAGCGGCCAGCTAATACCAAAGATAATTGCCTTCTTCTTAAAGCGCTTTCAAAACGTTTTTTCTCAATTTCTGTTTCTGGCTCTAATGGAGGAACCGGCAGAGGTGATCCATTCTGATCGATAGCTACAAACGTTAAAATTGCTTCATTACACTTTGTTTTTTCGCCTGTTACAGCATTCTCAACAAAAACGTCAACAAAAACTTCCATGCTACTTGTAAATGCTCTGCTTACCTTTGCATCTAGTGTTACAATACTGTTTTGCTTTATGGGATTATCAAACGATACATGATTTATAGCCGCAGTCACAACAACCCTCCCGCAATGCCTTTGTGCAGCAATTGCAGCGGTAATATCCACCCACTGCATTAACTTTCCGCCAAATAAATTCCCAACATGGTTAGTATCGTTCGGTAAAACAACTTCTGTATTTATTGTTACAGATTGTGAAGGCGTTTTTGATTTCATATTTTTGTTTTGGTGGTAATTAATACTAATAAACTGGTGTAAAATTAATCATAATACTTTATTTTTGTGGTATGGATATCTCATATATAAAAGCATTGCACATAATTTTTGTAATTTGTTGGTTTGCAGCCTTGTTTTACATGGTAAGGTTATTCATCTATTCAACAGATGCGCAAAACAAGGATGAAGTGGCAAGGCCTATTTTAACACAACAATTGCTGTTCATGCAAAAAAAATTATGGTACATTATTGGCTGGCCGGCAATGATAGGCACATACATATTTGGTTGGTGGCTTGTTTTTTCAAATATGACTTATTATTTTTCGCAGCCCTGGATGTGGTTAAAATTAATTGTGGTTGGTTTGTTAACCCTATATCATTTGGAGTGTCAGCGCATACTTAACTCTCAAAAACAGGGAGTTTTTAAATACAGTTCTTTCCGTTTGCGTTTGTTTAATGAACTTGCTACTGTTTTTTTAGTGGCAATTGTTTTTTTGGTTGTGGTTAAATCAACATCAGGTTTATTATGGGGAATTTTGGGATTAATTGCCTTTGCCGCTATTTTAATGTTGTGCGTAGCAATATATAAGCGTAATAGTGCAAAAGACGCTGCGTCTAAAACACCTGAGAATAAAATAGAGGATCCAAAACCGTGATCGCATTTTTATTTTTCGCAATAAAAATGTATATTTAAGATGTTAGCATAAACTAACATTAAATTAAATGAACTCGATCTGGACTCAAATAATCACCAAAACAACGCTTAGCCGAAAAAAAACGAACGGTGAAAATGACAGTTACTCTGATTACCAGTTAGCAAAAGGCCTTCGCGAGTTTAAAATTATTTCATATGGTCTATTAAAAGATGCCGCTTTAATAGTTATTGGTATTTTTTCTGCTGCTTTTGGCTTTAAGGGATTTCTTTTAACTAATCATTTTATTGATGGCGGCGCCACTGGTATATCGTTGTTGGTTTCGGCGCTTACAACCATTCCACTTTATTTATTGATCATTGGAATAAATATTCCATTCGTAATACTAGGGTATAAAATTATTGGCAGATCCTTCGCTATAAAAACTGCGTTCGCTATTTCGGGATTAGCGTTATGTGTTGCCACTGTTAATTTTCCGGATATCACAAAAGACCCATTACTGGTTGCCGTATTTGGTGGTTTTTTTCTTGGTGCAGGAATTGGTTTATCGGTAAGAGGCGGAGCTGTAATTGATGGAACAGAAGTATTAGCAATTTATTTAAGCCGCAAATTTGGAACAACTATTGGTGATGTGATAATAGTTATTAATGTAATTATTTTTTCTGCCGCCGCCTATTTACTTTCTATGGAAATAGCGCTTTACTCGATGATAACTTATTTAGCAGCCTCTAAAACGCTTGATTTTATTATTGAAGGTATTGAAGAGTACACAGGCGTTACAATTATTTCATCACACAGCGAACAAATACGAGCCATGATCATAAACGCCATGGGCAGGGGAGTAACTGTTTATAACGGAAAGCGCGGTTTCGGAAAATCGGGCGATGCAATGAACATAGATATTATTTACACAGTTATTACCAGGCTGGAGTTAAATAAATTAAACACCGAGATCGAAAAGATAGACCCGAATGCTTTTGTGGTAATGAGTAGCGTAAAGGATACCAAGGGTGGTATGATCAAAAAGCGCCCGCTTAAACACTAATAATTATTTTTCAGGTTGTTCTCTATATGGCGTTTATTTGCCTTTATTATTTTCTGTCTTAATGATAACAATCATTTTTTGGCACTTGTTTTGAATGTATTATTGTACATATTTTCGCTAGCTTTACTCTAAGAAAATAGAATTCAAAAAAATACACCATCTATGGCTGCTGATCATAATTTTACTATCGAACATAGTTTTACCAGTCCATTTAAAAATGTTTATAATGTAATACTCGATTTTACAAAATTTGGGCATTTTCATCCTCACATGAAAACAGTTAAGGTTGTTTCTAAAACCCAACCAAATGAAATTGAATATGAGGTGGATGAAGAACTGCTCTTGCTGGGTTTTATTAAACTCAGGCCAAACTATAAGGCCACAGTTCTTGAGATTGAAAAACATAAACATATAAAATACGTTTCTCAGGTAAAGAAAAACGTTTACCTCACCATAGATTTTACATTTTCGGAAAACAGAGAAACGGGTATAACAAAAATAATTGAAAAAGCAGATGTTAAAAGTAATCCGATCGTAGCTTCTGTTTTTTTAAATTTACTAAAACGATCACATTTACAATTGTTCCAAAATTTTAATTCAACTAAATACACCGCATAATACTTTTAGATAATGGAATTTATTGATTATTATAAAGTACTGGAGCTAAACAATACAGCTACCGAAGCTGAAATTAAAAAAGCTTATAGAAAATTGGCGCGCAAATACCATCCGGATCTTAACCCGAACGATGCCAACGCGAAGAAAAAATTTCAACAGATAAATGAAGCAAATGAAGTTTTAAGCGATCCTGAAAAACGAAAAAAATATGATCAGTATGGTAAGGATTGGAAACACGCTGATGAATTTAATAATTACCAACGCTCACAAAGTAATAAACAACAAAGCGAGAGATCATCTCAACAATGGGGAGGAGGAGATTTTTCGGGTGAGGATTTTTCTGATTTCTTTGGATCTATGTTTGGTGGCCAGGGTAATGGAAGACGCAGTCAGACAAAGTTCCGTGGACAGGATTTTAACGCTGAATTGCAGTTAAGTTTAAGCGATGTTTTTACAACGCATAAACAAACACTTACTGTAAATGGCAAAAGTATTCGCATAACTATTCCGGCAGGTGTAGAGAACGGGCAGGTAATAAAAATAGCCGGACATGGAGGCGAAGGTGTGAACGGTGGGCCGAATGGCGACCTGTATATTACGTTTTCGATTGTTAACAATACCAAATTTAAACGCGAAGGAAGTAATTTATTTTCGGAGGTGGAGCTGGATCTTTACACGGCGGTTTTAGGCGGTGATATAACAATTGATACGTTTGATGGAAAAGTTAAATTGCCCGTTAAAGCCGAAACTCAAAACGGAATGAAAGTGAAATTAAAAGGCAAAGGTTTTCCGGTTTATAAACGCGAAGGAGAATTTGGAGATTTGTATGTGACTTTTAAAATAAACACGCCAATTAATTTAAGCGAAAAAGAAAAAGAACTATTTAAAGAATTATCAAAGATCAGGAACAATGGAAATTGAGAATTTTATACCGGCAAAATATTTTTGTGAAGTATATAAAGTAGATGCTTCATTTGTAGATTCCCTCAAAGAATATGGCTTGATAACCATTGTTGTTTATGAAGAGATCGAATATATAGAAAAAGAAAAGCTAAATGAACTTGAAAAAATGATCCGCCTGCATTATGATCTTAATATAAATATGGAGGGAATTGAAGCCGTTTCTCATTTATTAAATAAGATCGACACCTTGCAACAAGAGATAAACGCACTTAAAAGCAGGCTATAAAAACTCCTTTAGCGCATCATTAAAAAATACGCTAAAATTTTCTTCTAACGCTCTTTCATTTTCTTTAAATAAGACTACAGATTCGTTAAGCATTACCTCGTGTTTTATCCTGTGTGATAAGTGAAATAATACACGCTCAATGCCTTCTAAAGAAGAATACTCATAGTATATATTATTCTTTAAAACGTAATCCAAAAAATTAGAGCTGCTTTTTGGTAATAAATTTTGGTTTTGAGTGTAGACCTTATACACTTTATCACAAAATTCTTTTAAAGGTTCTGATGAGTAATTACTAAAATTCTTCGCCAGAAGATGGTCGAAATAAATATCAATTAATATGCCGCTGTAACGTTCATAGCCATTATAAAATAAACGTTTACTTGCTTTAAAGTTAGGATGTGAATCTGTAAATGTATCTATTTTGCGATGCATGTAAATGCCTTCAATTATCTCGGGTTTGTGATCTTTAAAATCATTCCCACGTAAATGATCAGCAATAAAATTGCCGATCAAAAGATCTCTGTCATTATTTGACAAGAAAGCATGGGCTAAATAATTCATGTAATGCTAAATTACGTATTTTTATAGAATGAATATTTTTATTGCAGCGGTAATAGATAAAACAGGCACACTTACTAGCGAAGAAAGCTGGCATTGTGCAAAAGTCTTACGCAGAAAGTCAGGAGATCCCATTCAGTTAATAGATGGCGCTGGAAATTTTTATGATGCTGTTTTGGAATTAGTTTCCGATAAAAAATGTACTGCAAGAATACTTTCCGGACCAGTTTTGCAACAAAAACGAAATTATTATTTGCATTTAGCTATTGCACCTACCAAGCAGATGGATAGGATAGAGTGGATGATCGAAAAAGCCGTTGAGATCGGCATTGATGAGATCAGTTTTATCAATTGTCATAATTCAGAAAGGACTATCATTAAAACCGAAAGGATAAATAAGATCGTTGAAAGTGCTGTAAAACAAAGTCTGCAAGCCTACTTACCCAAAGTAAATGAGTTGCTTTCCTTTAAACATCTTGTTACATCTTCACATGCAGATCAAAGATTTATTGCGCATTGTTTTAATTCAGAAAAAGAAGATCTAAAACAAGTCCATTTTAAAAACAAAACGAGTTTAGTTTTAATAGGACCAGAAGGTGACTTTTCAAAAGAAGAAGTTGAATTTGCATTAAAGAATAAATTCAAAGCTGTAAGTTTTGGTGAGAACCGCCTAAGAACAGAAACAGCCGGACTTTATGTTTGCCAGGCTGCTTCTATTTTATCTTAAAATTTTATTATAGTAATGAGGTGATCTCTGTGCTTAATGGGTCAACCTTACTAGGAAAGAATTTAATGATGGTGCCTTTTTCATCAATTAAATACTTACAAAAATTCCAATTTGGCGCGCTATCAGTTACTCCGTTTGCAGCTTTATTGCATAGCCATTTATATAAGGGATTTGCATCTGCACCAGTAACGCTAATTTTATCCATCATTTGAAAAGATACGCCGTAATTTTTTGTACAAAAACTTTTTATTTCTGTAGCTGAACCTGGCTCTTGTTTACCAAAATTATTTGCCGGAAACCCTATTAAAACCACTTTGCTGCCATATTGCTTATGTAACTCCTGTAAATTCTTATATTGAGGTGTATAACCGCATTCGCTGGCAACATTTACTAAAAGCATTTTTTTGCCTTTAAATTTTTCTAAAGTTATTTCTTCACCATCAATGGTCTTTAATTTAAAGTCGTAAATTGTTGGTAAAGGTTGTTTAGTTGTTCCTTTATTTGTTGTACCTGCCCAAAACAGAGCAACAACAGCAATAACTAAAAACAAACCGCTGATCTTTAAAATTGAATTTTTCATGGTATTAATTGGGTTAATTTATTTACTAAGGTACAAATTTCTTTCACTATAAATGTTTTGGAAATACTCGTCATACAGGTCATCTATAAAATAGATCGCTTCCCCGGTACTCTTCATTTCCGGCCCAAGCTCTTTCTGTATCTCAGGGAATTTCTCATAACTAAACACCGGTACTTTAATGGCATAACCTTTTTGGTAAGGTGTAAATTTAAAGTCTTTTAATTTTGCTCCTAACATTACTTTGGTTGCATAATTTACATACGGCTCGCGATACGCTTTTGCTATGAAAGGTACAGTACGGCTGGCACGTGGATTAGCTTCGATGATATAAACTACTTCATCTTTTATAGCAAACTGGATATTTAATAAGCCAACTGTTTTTAATGCCAGTGCAATTTTGCGCGTATGATCTTCGATCTGTTTAATAACATTTGGGCTAAGATCGAACGGAGGAAGAACCGCGTAACTATCGCCGCTATGGATGCCCGCAGGCTCTATGTGTTCCATAATGCCAATAATGTATACATCGTTACCGTCACAAATGGAATCTGATTCTGCTTCAATGGCGCCTTCTAAAAAGTGATCTAGCAAAACTTTATTGTCAGGGAGATCGTTCAACAATTTTACAACATGTTGTTCTAACTCTTCCTCATTGATAACGATCTTCATACTTTGCCCGCCCAATACGTAACTTGGACGAACCAATAGCGGGAAGCCCAGTTCTTTTGCAAGTTCAAGCCCTTCTTCCGCATCTTTAATAACACCAAATTTTGGGTAAGGTATATTGTTATCTTTTAAAAGATTAGAAAAACTTCCTCTGTCTTCGGCAAGATCTAATGATTTAAAATCAGTTCCAATTATTTTAATGCCGTAACGTTCTAATTTTTCTGCAAGTTTTAAAGCTGTTTGTCCGCCTAATTGCACAATAACGCCTTCCGGTTTTTCGTGTAAGATAATATCATAAATATGCTCCCAGAAAACAGGTTCAAAATATAATTTATCGGCAGTGCTAAAATCTGTACTAACGGTTTCGGGGTTGCAGTTTATCATAATGGTTTCGTAACCCATTTCTTTTGCTGCCAATACACCATGCACACAACTGTAATCAAACTCAATACCCTGGCCAATGCGGTTTGGGCCGCTACCGAGTATCACCACTTTCTTTTTATCAGTGCTTATACTTTCATTCTCATCTTCAAAAGTAGAGTAGTAGTAAGGTGTTTTGGCTTCAAATTCGGCTGCGCATGTATCCACTAATTTAAACACCCGTTTTATTCCCAAACTATCACGTTTAGTAAATACTTCGCTTTCAAAACATTTTAAAAGATGCGCAATTTGCCTGTCGGCATAACCTTTTTGTTTTGCCTCGTATAAAAGGTCTTTTGATAAAGTGCCAATATTAAATTTAGAGATCTCGTTCTCAAGTGCGATCATTTCTTCGATCTGCCCTAAGAACCACATGTCTATCTTGGTTAATTTTTGAATGGTTTTTATGGAGATACCAATTTTCATGGCATCATAGATCATGAATAAGCGGTTCCAACTTGGACGTTCCAGGGCATTCAATAATTCCTGCTGGTTGGTTATTTCTTTTCCATCAGCACCTAATCCATTACGTTTTATCTCTAAACTCTGACAAGCTTTTTGTAATGCCTCCTGAAAACTACGTCCAATGCCCATTACCTCGCCAACCGACTTCATCTGAAAACCCAGTTCGCGGTTACAGCCTTTAAATTTATCAAAATTCCAACGTGGAATTTTTACAATAACATAATCTAGAGTTGGTTCGAAATAGGCAGATGTTGATTTTGTAATTTGATTGATCAATTCATCCAAACGGTAGCCAATAGCTAATTTACTTGCTATACGCGCAATTGGATAGCCGGTTGCTTTACTTGCCAATGCAGAAGAACGCGACACACGCGGGTTAATTTCAATAGCAATAATATCTTCCTTGTCATCGTTACTAACTGCAAACTGCACGTTACAACCGCCGGCAAAATTTCCAATACTGCGCATCATTTTAATGGCCATGGTACGCATGCGTTGATAAGTGCTGTCGCTCAATGTCATTGCCGGTGCAACAGTTATACTATCGCCTGTATGCACACCCATTGGATCAAAATTCTCTATCGAACAAATAATTGCAACGTTATCGTTGGCATCACGCAGTAATTCTAATTCAAATTCTTTCCAGCCTAAAACAGCTTTATCTATCAATACCTCATGAATGGGCGATGTTTGCAAGCCTCTGTTCAATAAAGCGTCAAAATTTTCTTTTTCATAAACAACTGATCCGCCACTGCCACCAAGAGTAAACGATGGGCGGATAACCAATGGAAAACCAAATTCCTGTGCTACGTTTTTTCCTTCTAAGAACGATTTGGCAATTTTACTTGGTGCCATTGCAACACCAATTTCATTCATGCGAATACGAAACAGATCACGGTCTTCTGTAACTTTTATCGCATCAATATCCACACCAATCATGCGCACATTGTATTTTTTCCAAATACCAAGGTCCTCACATTTTAATGCAAGATTTAACGCGGTTTGTCCACCCATGGTTGGTAACACAGCATCTATTTTGTGCGCTTCCAGTATTTTGATGATTGATTTTACTTCAAGTGGCAACAAATAAATATTATCCGCAGTAACCTTGTCTGTCATAATAGTGGCAGGGTTGGAGTTGATCAGAGTAACCTCAATCCCTTCTTCACGAAGACTTTTTGCAGATTGGGAACCTGAATAATCAAACTCGCAGGCTTGTCCGATAATAATTGGGCCGGAGCCTATAATTAGAACAGATTTTATGGATATATCTTTTGGCATAAGGAGAAAAACTTACTTTTTTTTATTTTTTAGTTCAAATTCCTGCAAAGATAATACAGAGATGGAGTTGTTAAAAGAAAGATATTGACGAGATATCAATAAAAAACCCGAAACTTTTAGGTTTCGGGGTAAGGGCTTAAGGATAAACAATATCCTTATTTTTTAATATAAATGTTACTCTGCAGAGTTAGTTGGCTGGCTGTCTGTTTCTCGTTTGCCTTTTGCCTCAGCAACAACAATGTCGCGGTCGTGGTGATTTGTTCCATTTAAAGCTGCAATTGCCGCATTGGCTTCATTATCATTTGGCATTTCAACAAAACCATAGCCTTTACTACGACGTGTCTCTTTATCCTTAATGATCCTTACACTGGTTACCTCACCATATTGCGCGAATAATTCGGTTAGAGATTGTTCTCTAACTTTAAAGCTGATGTTGCTAACAAAAATGTTCATAATAATTTAATCTTGTAATTTGTATTATAAAGGTAATTAAAATAACTAAATCTCCAAATATTTGTTAAATTTTTTATTTTTCAGTGTTTACAGGGCCTAAGGCCTCTAAAATGACATCTTTTATGGTCAAATAAGTGTCATTATAGGCAGTTTTTTTGACCTCAATTTCAGAAAACCAAACTGCTGCATCTATATTTTCTTCTCTTTGTGGAATAAGTTCCCCACTATGATCAGTGCTCATGTAATACCAATAAGTTTGTTTTAAAGCAAAACCGGTTTTGTATTGGTAAAAGTGAAATGTGGAAGATAGCTGTTTTACGATCTTTAAATTTGTTACGGCACATTCTTCTTCACATTCTCTTAACGCTGCATTTTCTATCGTTTCTCCTGAATCTAATTTTCCTTTTGGAAGATCCCATTTCCCCAATCTGTGGATAAATAAAAAGCGTTTACCTTTTTCAATGAATCCACCTGCCGCTTCAATATAAAAAAAAGAAGTTTTAAAAAAATTCAAAGCCTCTTCAAAACTATAATTTAAAATTGCGATAGAATTTAAATCAGTTTTTTGAAGGAAATTAGTAATAATAATTTTTAACGTTTGTAGATTTTCAGGACTGTAAATCTTAATTGTTTGATTTTGCGAAGATTGACTTTGCGTTTGTCCAAATTCAATAAACTTATTATTATAATATATTTTTTTGTTCATAAAAAAGTGTGTTAAACTATAAAACAAAATCTAAATTTGCGAGATGACTTCGTTTGATAACCCAGCGTCTAAAGTTGCTGAATTTTTATTACAAATAAAAGCTGTTAAGCTTCAACCCGAAAAACCGTTTACCTGGGCCAGTGGAATTAAATCTCCTATTTATTGCGATAACCGCAAAACCCTTTCATATCCGCAGATCCGAACTTTTATTCGCCAAACATTTGTTGACACGATCAATAAACATTTTGCAAAGCCTGATGTAATTGCAGGTGTTGCTACTGGAGGGATTGCTATAGGTGCTTTAATTGCACAGGAAATGGGATTGCCTTTTGTATATGTTAGAAGTGAAGCGAAAAAGCATGGTCTTACAAATCTTATTGAAGGTGATGTTGAAAGTGGACAAAATGTAGTTGTAATCGAAGATCTTATTAGCACCGGCGGAAGCAGCTTAAAGGCTGTGGAAGCATTACGCGAAAAAGGATGCACCGTTAAAGGTATGGCTGCTATTTTTACCTATGGTTTTGATGAAGCAGAACAAAGCTTTAAAAAAGCAAAATGTAATTTAAAGACCTTAACAGATTATAATACCTTAATTAATACAGCTTTAACTAAAGAGTATATTACAGATAAAGATATGGCAAGCTTAAAACAATGGCGCGCAAATCCTGCAGGTTGGGCACAAACTTTGGTAAAATAAAATAAAAGTATTTTTACATAATTTATTAATGCATACTTTTAAGTATGCATTTTTAATTTAAAAGTATAACATGAAAAAGTCAATCTTAATTTTAGCAGTATTGGTTTTGGGAATTAAACCAGCGATCGGTCAAATGGCCGACACCAGAAAGGCATTTATTGAAGCAACCGGATCGAGTGAAACAGAAATTGTGCCCGACGAGATATACATTACTATAACGCTACAGGAAAGGCAGGATGGAAAGGATAAACTAACCATTGAAAAGCAGGAAGATGATCTGAAACAAAATTTAAAGGAAATTGGAATAGATATCTCTAACCTTTCTTTAAATACGGCCAATGCTGATTTTAGAAAAATAAAATCATTTAAAAAAGATGTGGTTACTTCTAAGTCATACGTTCTAAAGGTTGGTAATGCCGATATGGTTACAAAAGTTTACGAGCGTTTGGATAAAATAAATGCACACGATGCGTATATTTCTAAATTAAATCACACCAAAATATTAGAGTTTACAAAAGAGAACAGGATAAAAGCCATTAAGGCTGCAAAAGATAAAGTTGATTATTTGGCAGCGGCAGTTGGTAACCAACTTGGTGCGCCGCTTCAAATAACTGAAACTTTAAATTCGGTTGAGAATAATCCGAACGGGTATTATTACAATGGTAGAATGTCAAACGCTGTTCAGAGTTATGGAGGAATGGAAAATTCGGAATCTGTTGGCGATGAGATATCTTTCAAAAAAATTAAAATTAAAGCCAGCTTTTTGGTTAAGTACGAAATTAAATAATATTATTTGTGTCAGCCTTTACAATTATTAGCGAAACTAATTCAACCCAATCTACTTTAAAAAGTTTATTTGATTTTTTAAGTGATTTTAAAAACTTTGGATCTATTTTACCAGAAGATAAAGTTGAAGATTTTAAATTTACAGATACTGAGTGTTCTTTTAATATAAAAGGCATTACACCAATGACCATTAAAAAAGTAGAGGTAAAGGAAAACGAATTTATTTTATTTTCGAGTCAGGGTTTAGCGAAATTTAATTTTAGTTTAAAAGTTTTTTTTATAGGAGAGCCTCTACAAACCGGGCAATGTAAAATAGAGTTGATGGGCGACCTTAATCCCTTTATTAAAGCTATGGCCGAAAAACCGTTAACGGCACTAACCAATTCTATGTCATTAAAATTATCACAATTAAAACTGAATTAATTATGCAAATAAATGCCGCCATTCAATTATTACCATTAAAAACAAATGAAGATCGTTACTCTGTTGTTGATAAGGCAATTGAGTTGATCAATAAAAGCGGATTGAATTATAAGGTTTGTCCTTTTGAGACTGTAGTGGAGGGTAGCCCCGAATTGGTTTTTAAATTAATACAGCAAATTCAAACGGAAATATTAAAGAACGGTTGTGATGAATTAATTTTAAATCTAAAAATTCACGCAGCAAACAGAGATCTTTCTTTTCAGGAAAAATTAGAGAAGTACTGATCTTCTCATAAATTATTATTAAAGCCTTTTTACTTTTCAATTTTAATAACCTTGTTATCAGTAAGTTGCATTTAGTTGGTAACGAAATCTAAAGCTGGCCCAACCATTTTTAGATTGTTTATGTAATGGTGTTATAGAGAACAAAATTTATACACCCTTAATAAATAATTTAAAATGAAAAAAGTAACAACAATTTTAAACCATGTAGCAAAAACAAACCTTAAAGGATTTTTGTTGCTTACATGTATGTTCTTGTTTTTTGGAAATGCAAAATCAAAATCAATATGCAACTTAAATGCAAGTTTTAATTATACAGTTGGAGCCAACGGGGTTGTAAATTTTGCAAGCACATCTACAGGTACAACTGTAGCTGCGGGCTATCAATGGTATTTTTACCCGTCAGCAGGTAGTGCATTTGGACAATCGGTTACACACACTTTTCCAAATAATGGTATTTACCAGGTTGTATTGTATGTTAACGATTCCCTTTGTTTCGATTCCGTTTCAACAACAATAACCGTGAATACAAGTACTTGTAATTTAAATGCTAATTTTAGCTACACGGTTAACGCAAACGGTGTGGTAAATTTTGCAAGCACATCTACAGGAACAAATGCAAGTACTTTTTACCAATGGTATTTTATGCCTGGAAGTTCGACCGGCCCAACAGCCACTCACATTTACCCGAATGCAGGAACTTATCCTGTTTCTTTAATCACGATGAACGGTAATTGTTATGACTCAACCCTTATTTACATAACCGTAAACACTGCAAGTTGTAATCTTAATGCTAATTTTAATTATACTGTTGGTGCAAATGGTGTTGTGAATTTCGCGAGCACATCAACCGGTACAAATGTTACCTCCAGCTGCCAATGGTATTTCTCTCCGGGCAGCGCCAACGGCCAAACTGTAACGCACACTTATAATAATAATGGAACGTATGGAGTTTCTTTATTTGTAAGTGATAGCAGTTGTTATGATTCACTCACAATTTACATAACGGTTAATACAGCAACATGTAACCTTAACGCCGGATATACCTACACTGTAGGGGCAAATGGATTTGTAAGTTTTGCAAGTACTTCTACAGGAACGAATTCCGGAACAACGTATCAGTGGTATTTTTATCCTGGTTTTGCTTCCGGTCCAACAGCTACACACACATTTCCAACTAATGGTACTTACCCGGTATTGCTTTACGTAAATAACGGCAATTGTTCAGATTCTGTGATGAGCTACATATCCATTAATACCACCACCTGTAATTTAAATGCTAATTTTACTTTTACAGTTGGCGCAAATGGTTTTGTACAGTTTGCAAACGCATCAACCGGCACGTCACCATTTACGCAATACCAATGGTTCTTTTATCCCGGGTCAGCATTTGGACAAACTACAACGCATACCTATGCAAATAATGGCACCTATCCAGTTACATTATATTTAAGCGATTCGTTATGTACAGATTCAGTCACAAAATATATTACAATAGGTTCGAGCCCTTGTAACTTAAATGCCAATTTTAATTATACAGTTAATGCAAATGGCTCTGTAAATTTTGCAAACACGTCAACTGGCACAACACCATTTACGCAATACCAATGGTTCTTTTATCCGGGTTCTGCCTTTGGTCAAACAACTACTCATAATTATTCAAACAACGGAACCTATCCGGTTACATTGTATTTATCTGATTCGTTATGTACAGACTCTATCACAAAATATATTACAATAAATAACACCACTTGTAATCTTAATGCCAATTTTAATTACACTGTTCTGGCAAACGGAGCTGTTCATTTTGCGAGCACAACTACAGGTGCCAGCCCGTTCGCAAACTATTACTGGACCTTTGGTGATTCTCAAAATGGATTTGGAGCTGTTGTAAATCACACGTATTCCCCTTCGGGAATTTATCAAGTATTCTTACATGTTTATGATTCATTATGTAATGACTCGATGGTGATAACTATTAATACCAATAATGTTACGGGAATAAAAAGTAACAGTGCTGTAACAGCGTCAGTAAAGGTGTATCCAAATCCAAATAGTGGTGAATTTGTTTTAAGCATAAATAATATTGAACTCAGTGCAAAAACAACCAATATAATAATTTACAATACGCTTGGGCAAATTGTGTTTAAAGATACTTTTGAAAATGAAAATGGCGAATTAAATAGAAAAATTAATGTCGAAGATCTGCCAGGTGGCGCTTATATTCTTAAATTGAATAATGGTATGCAAAACCAAACCAGCAGGATAGTTATTCAAAAATAGTTAGTTAAAGTATAGTCAAAAAAAAGCCGCTCTTGTTAGCGGCTTTTTTTTTAAACTCAATTAATTGTACCCTGCCTTTGCAGCATCATAAGCATTAAATGTACCTAATGATTTTGCTAATAGTTTGTTTTCTCTGTTCGCACAAAAAACATCGCAGCTTATAATTAAAATGCGTTTACCTTTTTGTTCAACTTTTGCTTTGGCAATTAACTGATCGCCCAGTAACGCTGGTGATAAAAAATTCAATTTATATTCGATGGTACTTACCACTTTATTTTCTTTGTAAACAGAAGATAGCCCGGCCACACCCAAAGCGCCATCAATTAACGCGGAGATAACGCCACCATGGGCGGCATTGGGTGTTGCTAAATGTTCTTCTTTTATTATAAGTGAATAATCTACACTACCTTCAGAAATAATTTCAAAATCCATTCCAATCAATTTTCCGAAGTGATTATGCGCTATATAGCGTTCTATTAGATCTGTTTTATTTGTGTTCATATTTAATTTTTTGGGATAATGATCGTGTCATAAAAAGGTGCATAACCAACAAAGGCACCAAATACATCCTGATTGCCTTCAAACATACTTTTTATATTTGATGGTGCGCTAAAAGGGTTACTGTTACTTGCCTTGTTTTGATAATAGGTGTTCCAAAAATCATACTCGCGCCTACCTATTTTACAAAACTTTACCACAACCGTATCACCGCGCTTGTAATAACCTCTTTCCGGATCTTCTCTGTATTCTTGTATCTCATTTGGTTGCGGACCACGGTCATAGGAAAAATCAAATGTTTTTCCATCAATGAATTTATCTTCAAAAACAGATGCAAATGGCGCAGCATAAAATTGGTCCCGGCCCAAACGTTTTGCATACCAACGATAACAATCTCCAGAGCCTGGAGGTTCAGAAAAAGTTTGCCAAATAAAGCCTAAGGTATCTTCTTCACCTTTAAAATATAAACTATCTAATTTCGCCGGATTTAAAATATTTGTATTTGTTTCAAACGTTTTGCCATCAACAGTAACTTTTAATGTATAGTTTCGGCCTTGCTGGCCTTTTAATTTAAAGCCTAAATAAGCATAACCGGTGTTTGGATCCAGTTCTTTAAGTGTATCTGTAGTTGTACCATCTGTTACTGTAACAAAAGCGCCTTTAATAAATGTTTTTTCTGGTGCTGTATAATCAAAGTCTCCAAAATAAGGAACTGAGTAGGATAAAAAAACAACTGCGTAACCATTGGTCTCTATACTTGCTTCAACAACTACTTTTTGTTTGTAATCGGGTAATTTTAATTTTACTTCTTTTCTGCAAGAGAAAAGAAGTAAAACAAAAGCTATGAATATGAAATGTTTCATTAAAATTTAAAGTTCCATGTTAAACTTGGTAAAATTGGAAACAGTGATACTTGTTTTGCACCAACCTTTAAAGTGCCCTTTGTAAAATCGCCTTCGCGCGTTAAGTAGATAAAGTATGGATTGTAACGGTTATACACATTAAAAACACTTAATGTAAAACTATTGCTAAAGTTCTTGGCCCACTTTTTTGTTACTACAACATTTAAAGTGTCTTTGCCTTCTTCTTTATATTTTGCTATTAAGATTTGTTTCCTTTTTTCGAGTTTTTTTGTTCTGTCAGGAGAGAAGGTTACATTCAGATCCATTCGGTGATAGGGTATGAATTGGTAGGAGTTTCGTAAACCATAATCATTACTCAAGCTTCCTTCATACAAAAAAAATCCGTTGGGTAATGTGCCTCGGTTACCAGAACCGTAAACCCAGATCATGCCAAAATTCCATTGTTTGCTGGCATCATAAGTTAAAACTACCGAAGCATCATGTCTTCTATCATATTTTGCCAGAAATTTTTCTCCATAATTTATTTCTTTAAATTGTCGCCATGTCCATGATAAAGTATAACCTATCCAACCTGTAAATTTGCCTACATTTTTTTTCACAAAAAATTCTGCGCCGTAAGCCCAGCCTTTTCCAAAGGTAAAAGCGTTGTCGGGATTGTCAAAAACATTATCTGCCGGCTGAGCGCCTTCTTTATAATCTATTTGGTTACTCATCGTCTTGTAATACACTTCAACGCTTGTTTCAAATATATTGTCTTTAAAATTTTTGAAAAAGCCAATAGCATATTGATTGGATTGCTGTGGTTTAATCACTTCGGTACAAGGCATCCACACATCTGTTGGCAAACTTACAGATGAAATAGAGGCTAAATGTATATATTGAAAATTACGCGCGTACGACGCTTTTAGAGAAGCGGTTTTAGTTAAAGAGTAACGGGCCGAGAACCTTGGCTCTAATCCATTATAATTAGCAACTATCTCATTAGTTCTGTAAGAAACCGTATCAGTTATCTTTCCTGTAAAATCTTTTACATAACGGTTAAATGGACCAACTTGTGTAAAATTTCCAAAGCGTAAACCTGCATTTAATTTAAATTTCTGAGTTACTTCCCAGTCGTCGCTTACATAAATTGCTGCATCATGCGAATACAATTTAATTGTTTTGCCCAGATCAAATTCTGTTGAACCTTGTTTTGCGCTCACACTTGTGGGAACAAATACATGGAAAATATAATTTACACCCGTTTTAATTGTATGCCTTGAATTAGGAAAGAAATTAAGATCATATTTTAAATTATAATCAGTAATACCTGATTTTATGATCACTTCAAAATCGTCTTGTGTGGCGCCAAAACTAAAATCATAATTTGTAAATACGGCAGACGTATTTGAAAATAGTTTAGAATTAAAAACATGGTTCCACCGTAAACAGCCAGAGGCATTTCCCCATGGGATCTTGGTCTTAAATCCGCCTTCCTCATCTGTAAAAATAAATTTATCGCGACCATAATATCCGCTTAGGAATATGCGATTTTTTTCGTTAATGATGTAATTAAATTTTGCATTCAGATCATAAAAAAAATACGATGTACCTTTAAAATCTGATCGTTCTATCCAGGGCTTTGCTAATACATCTACGTAGGTGCGACGCCCGCTAATAATGAAAGAACCTTTATCCTTTACAATTGGTCCTTGTATAGTTAAACGAGAAGCAATAACTCCAATGCCGCCTTCAACCTGGAAATGTTGGTTGTTTCCATCCTTCATACTTATATCAAGCACGGAAGATAAGCGTCCGCCATACTGTGCCGGCATACCGCCTTTAATTAGATTTACATTCTTTATGGCATCTCCATTAAATACAGAAAAGAAACCGAGTAGGTGAGAGGCGTTGTAAATGGGAGCTTCATCTAACAAAATTAAATTCTGATCGGGCCCCCCGCCACGAACATAAAAACCGGTGTTACCATCTCCGGCATTTTTTACACCTGGCAAAAGTTGTATTGTTTTTAAGATATCTACTTCGCCCATAAATGCCGGGATCTTTTTTATCTCGGCCATATCAAGCTGCACAGAACTCATTTGTGTATTCTTTACATTCTCATTTCCTCTTTTTGTAGTGATCTCCACTTCGTTCAAATTCGTTTCGGCAAGTGAAAGCGAAATGTTTAGTGTGGTGTTTTTATCTAATTCAAGCTCCTGAATTATTGTTTTATAACCTATATAGGAAATAATAACAGTGTATTTGCCTTTGGGCGCTGCTATGGAAAAAAAACCGTATTGATTGGTTGAAGTTGCCTTGTTTATTTCTTTTAAAAGGATTGTGGCACCTATTACGGTTTCGCCGTTTGTACCATCTTTTATGCTGCCGCCAACAGAAAAATTCTGGCAGTGAAGTGTGCCAAAAAACAGTAGAATAACGAGTATGATATAATATCTCAAAAGCCTTGCAAAAATAACAATTTACAAGGTTTTAATAAAATTAATTAACCTTTAATATGTTAATTAATACTTTAGGTAACATTTATGTAAGTTACATTTTTGTA
The DNA here is from genome assembly GCA_016787785.1 of Bacteroidia bacterium. Lineage (GTDB taxonomy): Bacteria > Bacteroidota > Bacteroidia > B-17B0 > Aurantibacillaceae > Aurantibacillus. The sequence goes on from JAEUTO010000010.1 coordinate 522,819, forward strand.
AGTTACATAAATGTTACTTATATTTGATGTATAGTTTTTAGTAAAATGGAAATAACTCCTTTTGTTTTTGGTAAAATTGTTAGCGGCCATGATTTCACAAATCGCCAGGTGGAAATGGAACGGCTATTACAAAATTTTAATTCAGGTACCAATACGGTGCTTATATCTCCACGTCGTTGGGGTAAGTCTTCGCTTGTAAAAAAAGCTACCGAGCAAAGCAAACGTAAAAACCCAAAACTGGTGTTTTGTTTTATTGACCTGTTCAATATAAGAACAGAACAGGAGTTTTATGAAACGTACATACGTGAGTTGATAAAAGTTACCTCTACAAAATGGGAAGAGCGCATACGCGCTGGTAAAGCCCTTTTTAAGAAGGTCGTACCTCAATTCTCTGTGGGTATAGACCCAATGAACGATCTTTCTATCTCGCTTGATTGGAAAGAGATAAAAAAAGGGCAAGATGAGATATTGGATCTTGCTGAAAATATTTGTAAGAACAAAAAAATAAGAATAGTGGTGTGTATTGACGAATTTCAAAACATTGCTTTTTTTGATGAACCATTGGCCTTTCAGAAAAAATTAAGGGCGCATTGGCAACATCATAAACACACCTCTTATTGTTTATATGGCAGTAAAAGACATTTGCTTATGGATATTTTTTCGAGTACTGCTATGCCATTTTATAAATTTGGTGATGTTGTATTTTTAGAAAAGATAAAAGAAAATTATTGGGTAAATTTTATCATGAAGCGCTTTAGCGATACAAAAAAGAGAATAGATAAGGCCCAGGCAGAAAGAATAGCAAGGCTAATGGAAAACCACCCTTATTTTGTACAACAATTGGCACAACAAACCTGGTTATTCTCAAAAAGAATCTGCACCGATAAAGATATTGACAGTGCAGTAGAGAACTTAATGTTACAGCACAGTATTCTTTTTCAACGCGAGACCGATAATTTAACCAACAATCAATTGAATTATTTAAAAGCATTGATAGATGGTGTGAAACAAATGAGTTCGAAGGATACTATGTTTGCTTACAAATTGGGCACCTCGGCCAATGTATTACGTATAAAGGAAGGGTTGGAGAATAAAGAAGTTATTGATTGTGTTGGCCCAACCATAGAATTTATTGATCCATTATTTAAAATGTGGTTACACCGGATCTATTTCAAGTAACATTTATGTAAGTTACATAAATGTTACTTTTTATAAAGCAAGTTCTTTAGCCAGGGCATTAAAATCAACGCCATCAAAATTACCGCTACTCATCATTAAAAGTACTTTATTGTCCCACTTTTTCGATTTAAGGTGTGCTATTACATCCGAACTTTTTGTAAATACCTTTAGGTCTTTACGATCAAAAGCTTTGTGAACCTGTTCTTCAGTTATCTCTTTTAATTTTTTATGGGCAATAGTGTGCGGGTTAAAATAAACAATGGCTTCATCGGCAAGATCCATAGAGCCATTATATTCATTTAAGAATTCTTCATTTAAACTACTAAAGGTATGAAGCTCCATGCAGGCAACAATATAACGGCTGGTAAATTGTTTTTTAACAGCATCGGTGGTTGCTTTTAATTTAGAAGGTGAGTGCGCAAAGTCTTTATAAAAATTAAAATCCTTCCCTTTGTATACTAGCTCCAAGCGCTTGGCCGCACCTTTAAAAGATTGAATAGCTTCATAAAATTGTTCATCGCTAAGCCCAATGGTATTACAAACCATTCTTGCGCCATTTAAATTCATTAAATTATGATTACCGAAAATTTGCAGTGGAATTTTTTTATCACCAACTAACAAATAAGTTATGCCATTTACAATTTCATTTTTTGGAACAGAGTAGGGTTGCTTGGAAATGGCCGTGTTTTCAGCTTTCTCACAAGTCGCTGCCAGTACTTTATCTTCTGCACAATAGATCAAATTACCTTTAGGTTCAATTAAATTGATGAATTTGGTGAATTGCTCAACATAATTCTCAAAGGTTGGAAAAACGTTGATGTGATCCCATGCAATGCCACTTAAAATGGCAATATTTGGTTTGTATAAATGAAATTTTGGCCGGCGATCTATTGGTGAGGCTAAATATTCATCACCTTCTATTACGGCATAGTTTGACGTATTGGTTAAATTCACCATAGTATCAAAACCCGCCAACTGAGCGCCAACTAAAAAATCTGTTTCTATTTTATGAAAATGCATAACGTGCAGTATCATGGCAGTGATGGTTGTTTTTCCATGACTTCCGCCAACTACAATACGTGTTTTATTTTTAGTGGCTTCGTAAATATATTCCGGGTAAGAATAGATCTTTAATCCTAACTCTTTTGCACGGATCAATTCCGGGTTATCGGCACGGGCATGCATGCCTAGTATCACCGCATTTATAGCATTTGTAATTTTTTCAGGAAACCAGCCGATCTTTGCGGGTAAGATCCCTGCTTTTGCCAAACGGCTTTTACTTGGTTCGTTAATTTCATCGTCACTACCACTAACAATAAATCCTTTTTCGTGCAGCGCCAGGGCCATATTATGCATGGCGCTTCCGCCAATGGCAATCAGGTGAACTTTTTCCATGATATAAAGAAAAGACTTTGTGTTTGGAATTTTTGTGATAAAGTAAACATATTATGCACATAAAATTGTTTATCTTGTGGTCCTATTTAAAAAGTAAATTTTATGCAAAAAAAGATAGTAAAAGTTGGAGATATAGATTGCGGTTCTAAAGAATTATTTTTGATCTCAGGACCTTGTGTTATTGAGGATGAAAGCATAATGATGAAAACAGCCGAAAAATTGAAAGAGGTTGGTGAGAGATTAAAAATTAAAATTATTTATAAGTCGAGTTTTCTAAAGGATAATCGTAGTAGTTTAAGTTATTACGATGGGCCGGGTATGGAAAAAGGAATGAAGATACTCGCTAAAGTAAAAGAACAATTTGGTTTTCCGTTGTTAACAGATATTCATGAAAGCTACCAGGCAGCGCTTGCTGCTGAAGTATGCGATGTTTTACAAATACCCGCCTATTTATGTATGCAAAGTTCTTTATTGGTTGCTGCAGCAAAAACAGGTAAAGTAGTTAATATTAAACACGGTCAATTTTTAGCGCCGGATAACATGAAACATCCCGCACAAAAATGTAAAGACGCTGGAAACGACAATATAATTTTAACCGAGCGTGGTTATGTTTTCGGTTATAACGATTTGATAGTTGATCCGCGCAGTTTTTTTCATATGAATAATTTAGGCTACCCTGTTGTGTTTGATGTAACACATTGTGTGCGCAAATACGGAATTCCGAGTGCAGATGCAAAAGGTGGTGCAAGAGAATTTTTACCTGTGTTGAGCAGGGCTGGCGTTGCAAGTGGTATTGATGGTATGTTCATTGAAACACACCCTGAACCTTCAAAAGCCTTGTGTGATGCAGCTTCGCAATTATGTGTTTACGACCTTGAAGAATTTTTAAAACCGGTAATTGAGATACACAACGTTGTAAGAAAATACTCGTAATTTTTTTACCATATAGACATAAAGATTTCTGATAGGTCTATCTTTAGAATTGTAGTAGGTGACACATAGCGTATTGAAGCGAAGCTTCAATACTATGATATCTATATTAACTCTTTTTATTTTTAAATCTATGTGCCTATGTGTTTAAACATATAGAAAGTTAAGCCATTTCAAAGTAAAGTTTTTCCATTTCGCTTAAATTTTGTTTCCAGCTAAATTGCTCGGAGATACGTTGAAATGCATTTTTAGCAAGAATAGCTCTTAGTTCGTTATTCATTAAACATTTTTCCATGGCTATGCTAATATCCAATGGAGAAGTTGACCGGGTAATTAAACCAACACTCTCGTCAGGTATTAGGTCTTTAAAGCCATCCAGATCACTTACTATTACAGGTATTTGACAGGCCATGGCTTCAGCAACGCTCACTCCAAAGCTCTCAGATTCTGAAACATTTATCAAAACATCCATTGTATTTAAATGCATGGGAATTTGCTCATGCGAAACAGAACCAACCATTTCAACGTTGTTTTGTAAGCCATAGTAACTTACCAACTCAAGCAAATTTTCTTTTTGACTGCCATCACCCACAATTTTTAATTTTAACGATAGCTGAGGATATTTTTTAACAAGGGTATAGAAAGCAATAACTGTTTTATCAATGTTATAAATTGGTTCTAATCCTTTTACAATTCCAAATATAAAATCAGTGTTTGTGTGCGGTAAATGGTTTGAATAAAATACATTTAAATTAATACCAAAAGGAATAACACACACCTGTTTTTTTGTATAAGCTGCAATTTCTTTTTTTAAAATAGTTGATGTAACACAAATTTTATTGGCGCGAAATAGAACAAACTTTAAAATTAATTTGTTTAGGAAATTTTTTTTCGGAAACTCCATAACATCACTACCCCAGGCTGAAACCACGTACGGCTTGAAAAAAGTTAATGCACCCAACAGTCCGTAGCTTGACGCATAGTGAGCATGAATAACATCCGGTTTAAATTTGTAGATCTGGTAAATTAGTTTTGGCCAGAACAATAAATACATGAGTTTAGTGATCACGTTAAGATGTGCTTTTGTTTTTCTTTTATTTAAACAGGTAATATTTTTATGAGCGCAGAACCAATTATTTTTAGAAGCGTTAAATGAAAAAATGCCAACCTTAAAATTATCGTTTGCGAGGCCAAGCACCCATTTTTGAGTGTGTGGCGAATTGATGTCGGCTAAAATTAATATTCGTGGTGTCATAACTGGTTTTCAGTATGACGAGCGTTTAACGCAAAGGTTTAATCGCTAAAATAAATTAACAAAAATTTAGTTTTTGTGTCTTGCAAAATAAATAATGGTTCCAATTACTGCAACAATTGCTAAACTAAAGAAAAAGATCTTCCAGGCGCTGTATGGTCTTTCGCCTTGCACTTCGCCGGTTCTGGCATTAATAGTAAAACGATAAACCTTGTTGTTGTACTTGTAAGCAGAGATCCACAATGGCAATAAAATATGTTTAAAAGAGATATCGTTATATTGCGTATTTAGCGAAGTTATTTGTTGAGTATCTCCACCAATATCTGAGTTTACACTACTTCGGATGATCGGTTGCATGCGTTCTTTTGCTTCCTCAAAGCCGGGTTGTAATTCTGTTTGATAACTCTCGGTAACAAAGCCTGCCAAATATTGATCGTTATAGGCTACCAGTTCAGGCAGGTCCCATGGTTCAAGATCCTGCACTAATTTTTTTGGTAAGGAGTGCGATGCACAAACTAAAATATCGTCAAACGAATTATTTACAGATCCACTGGCCGGAAACCAATTTGTGTGGCGCACCTGGCGCGTTTGTGTTTTTCCCTGACTGTCGCGATACGTTTCTGTAACGTAATAGTAAACACCGCGCAGGCCCGTATAATTGCTATGGGTGTTACTATCATAGGTCCAGTAAGGCATATACACGCCTTTTAATTTTTCGAGACTATGCTGCGCGTAATCTTTTAACTTGTTTGGAGCAAACCATAAACCACCAACCCATTTTATAAATCCTTCTTTTGCTTTATTACGTTCAACCTTAAATGGAAGTAAATATTTTGGTTTTATGATAGAACAGGTAGCTGCATTTTTTATGACCAATGGCGTATCGCAATAAGGGCAACTGCTGGAAGTTACGTTAGGAGGCAGGGTAGTAGAGGAGCCACAACTATCGCACTTAACGGTTGATATAGTTTGTTTTTCGGATGAAGAAACATTTTGCTCTAAAAAACTATTGTAATCATTTTCAGTTATCTCTATTTTCTCAACTACAATTTCATTTTGCGTTTGGCAATACTGGCAGGTAAGGCTATCCGTACCTGGTTTAAAACTTAAGTTAGCACCGCAATTTTTGCATTTAATTGTATTGGCGGTTTCAGCTGTGGGTTCAAAAGTTTGATCGCTCATAAATTTTGTATTGATTGATTAAAAATAAATATTTTTTAGATAATGTCTAAAATAATTTATAGCATTTTATTTCTTTTTACAAGATAGGTATAGAGAATATTATCGAAGCCCTTGTTAATATCGGCTTCCACGAAGTCTATCTTGTATAGTCCACACTTTAATTTTAAAAGATCTTTGTATTGATTTATCGATTCCTGGTATTGTTCTTTGATCTGGCTTGGATTTAATTTTATTTCTTCACCGCTTTCAAGATCAATAAAATGATATGGTTTGTTCTCAAATTCAAAATCTATTTCTTTTGCTTTATCCACTACATGAAACAAAACCACCTCGTGTTTGCGGTATTTTAAATGCTGTAGGGCCGAAAATAATTCTTCGTTCTCAGAGTTATTTTCAAACATATCGCTAAAAATTACAACAAGTGAGCGTTGGTGTATAATTTCTGCAATTTGATTTAATGTTTTGGCCGCAGAAGTATTCTTGCTTTCAAAGCTTTTATCTAAAATTTCTTCAAGTGTGTTGTAGATCAATTTTTGGTGAGAAGGGCTACCCTTTGGCGCAAAGTGTTTAACTATTTCGTTCTCAAAAAGAGTGAGCCCAAAAGCATCACGTTGTTGTTTTAATAATTCGCAAAGAGCAGCGGCAGAGTATACACTAAAATTTAATTTATTATTTTCCGAATCTTTTGGAAATTGCATACTCGCTGAAACATCAATAACTATCTGGCAACGCAGATTGGTCTCTTCCTCATAACGTTTTACAAATAACCGCCCCGAACGGGCAAATAATTTCCAGTCGATATGCCTGGTACTTTCGCCCGTATTGTAAAGGCGGTGTTCTGCAAATTCAACCGAAAAGCCATGAAACGGGCTCTTGTGCAGGCCCGTAATAAAACCTTCGACCACTTTTTTGGCAAATAATTCGAGCTTTTTAAAGGGTTCTATTTTCAGGCGGTTTATTGGCATACTTATCCCTATTGTAATGTTTGTAAATTTAGCTTCATTTTTTTGTTAATTTATCTAAAATTTCAATATTTTTTGTATATTCGTAGGATTAATTATTTTCTAGTATAACACTGTATGGTAAGATATTTATTTTTATTGCTCTTCTTTTTTGTTTTTTTAGTTAAGCCTAAGGCACAGGTAGATACAAGCTTTTGGTTTGTTGCTCCTGACATTTCGGCTACGATGGGGCAATCACCCATTGAACTACACATTCAAACCTATTCACAGGCAGCAACAGTGCATGTGGTTACACCTGCAAATAGCACCACAACAGGCATAAACTTAAATCTGAATATTGCTGCCAATTCACTAAACGTTAGTAACTTAACTCCTTCAATTACCGGGGTTGAAAGTGCTCCGACCAATAGTGTAAGCAACAAGGGGATCTATATCAGTTCTAATGCAAATATTTCGGTTTATTATACGATTGGTTCGGGAAACAATAAAGAAATGATAAGCCTTAAGGGCCAAAGAGCTAAAGGTGTTGACTTTTATACGCCATTTCCAAATTCTATTTTAAGTACTACTTCGTTTACAGATGCCGGTGTTGGTTTTGATGTAGTTGCCACTAATACGGGCGTGACAACGATTTTAATTACCCCTCGTGCAGCTTGTGTTGGCAGAGCAAAGAACGTAACGTTTGCTAAAACATTATTGCAAGGTGAGACCTTTTCGATGCGCGATAATAATGCTGTTAACCCAAGTGAGTTAGCGGGTTCCATAATTTCTGCAGATAAGCCGATCGCAGTAACTATAAGCGGTTCCATTAGGACGTCTACAGCACTTTGTCCGTCTTATTTCGCGGATCAGATAACTACGAGCGATAATATTGGAAAAGAACACGTGATTATTAAAGGTGAAGGAACTTCGGATGTAGCTTATATTTTAGCTCCACTCAACTCAACTAGTTTAACTATTACAACCGGCACAGGAACCATTAACTGGTTGATCAATACCGGAGAGACTTATTCTGTAAATATTACAGGTTTAACTTATATTGAAACAGATAAACCAGTTTATGTAACTCATGTAAGTGGTTATGGCTGTAAATTAAGCGGAGCGCAGGTTACGCCAGCATACTGCGCGGGTTCATATACCACAGCATTTACGAGATTAAGTAGCGATTCATTGAATTTAAATCTTTACACCAGAAATGGTTTTCAAAACACATTTACGCTAACAAGCAATGCTACAAATGTTCCTATTTCACCGGCAAGTTTTACAACTGTACCTGGTAGTGGTGGTAATCTTGTTGCGGCAAGACTTTATTTTCCGACTTCAACAATTCCAGTTGGATCACACAATGTATTAAAAAATAAAAATGATATTTTTGGTTTAGGTGTGCACAATGGCGGTACACTTGGGGGCAGCTCTTATGCCTATGCAACAGAATTTGGTATAGATGCTTTTGTAATTGCAAACACAGTACCTACAGCAACTATTTGTTCTAACACAACATACACTTTGAATGGCTTGATTGGCGGAGGACCTATAACAGGTGTTTGGAGTCTTAATGGCTTTGGTTCACTTTCGGGTGGTCCAAATCAAATCATAAATAATGTTTATACACCAAATCCAATTGATACATCTTTAGCAATTATACCAACACCCACGCCACCTGTATCGGGAGGTTTGGTGAAATTTATTTTAACATCAACAGGTATTTGTCCTAATAAATCAGATACTTTAAGATTATATGTGAAGCAGGCGCCTATTGTTACAGCAGGTTCCAGTTCTATCATTTGTTCAAATAATGGCACGGTTAACCTAAGTGGAAACGTTTTTGGCGCAAGTACACAAGGTGTATGGTCGGTGCAAGCCCCGGGTAACGGCACGTTTGCGCCAAGTGTAAACACATTTACGCCAACTTACACGCTCTCCAATTCGGACACAACATTGAATCAGCTCACCTTCGTTCTCACGAGTACCAATAATGGTATTTGTAATGCCGTCGCAAGTACGGTGAGTATTAGCATTGTTCATGCTCCTCTGGTCAAGGCCAGTTTAATAAATCCCATTCTTAAATGCGCCAATAATGCAACAGTCTTTTTAAATGGGCAGGTTACTGGTAGCGTAACAAATACAGGAAAATGGACTACTAACGGAACGGGAATATTCGTTCCTAATCAATTTGCACTGTTGTGTCAGTATGTTCCAAGCGCTTCGGATATAGCGTTAGGAACTATAAAATTAAAGTTGACCAGTACAGGCAACCAGCAATGTAAAGCAGTTTCGGATAGTGTAAATGTCATTTTCACTCAACCAGCCTCAGTTAGTACTGGTGTCGATCTTAACAGTTGTAAAAATAACCCTGTAATTCCTCTAACGGCGGTGATTACAGGTACAGCCTCAAATACTGGTATCTGGTACGGCGGAGCAGGTACATTTACTGCAAGTAACACTTCGCTCACACCTACCTATGTTGCAACAGCAGGTGAAGTTAGTGCTGGTTTTGTGATACTAACTTTTAGTACTACCAACAACGGTATTTGCGCTGGTGTTTCTGATCAGGTGAAGATCGATTTCAGAGATAAACCAACGGCTAATTTTACTGTAAACACAGTGTGCTTAAACCAAACAACGGTATTTACCGACCAATCAATTAATACTTCAGGTTTGGGCTCTTTAAACACATGGCAATGGCAAATGGGTGATGGTGGTAACTCTACTGCAGTGAATCCAATTTATACCTATACAAATGCGGGGACTTTTACTGCTCAATTAGTTGTTAGTAATACCTTTAATTGTTACGATACGGTTTACAGGCCGGTAACTGTATATGCATTACCTAATGCAAGCTTTACTATTTCAAGAGCCTGCACCGGCTCGGCGCAATTGATAAGCTTTACAGATCAATCAAGTATTTCAGCTCCTGCTTCAATACCAAGCAGCGGATACTATTATGATTTTGGTGGATTTGGTTTTGCTTATTCAAAAGATACTTCTTTGGTTTTCCCAGCGCAAGGTATTTATAACATTACGCACGAAGTTACCTCAAACAATGGATGTAAATCAATAATCACTAAAACAGTTGACATTACACCAAGACCAATTGCTAAATTCATTTACATTAATAATAGTGGTTTAAGTTTGGGTGCAAACGTTTCGTTTATTGATTCGTCAAAAGCTGCTGTGTCATGGAGCTGGGATTTTGGAAATACGCTAACAAGTAACCTGCAAAATCCAACAACTAATTATTTAAGTAATGGATCTTATACTGTAACATTAACTATAACCGATCAGTTTGGTTGTACAAGTACATACAGTCAGGTTATTAAAGTAACAAATATCGCAGCAGAGGTTACGCAGTTAATTCCAAATATGATTACACCTAACAATGATGGAAAAAATGATATCTGGCGCTTAGATTTTATTAATGTGTTCTTTCCTGAAGCAGAAATTGAAGTATATAACCGATGGGGAGAGCTCTTGTATCGAAGCGTGGGCTACTCCAATGCCTGGGATGGTAGCTATAAAGGCAATCCGCTACCTGTTGGAGCATATTTCTACACCATCAATTTACACGATGTAAATGATGAAAGAATTTATAAAGGAACAGTAACTATTTTAAAATAACTTTATGAAGACAAAACTATATATATTTATTTTGATCCTTTGTTACTCGTTCTCAAACGCGCAGCAGCAAACTTTGTTCACAAACATTACGCTTCATCAATACCTTTATAACCCTGCCTATGCCGGATCAAGCAAAGGCATGCAGTTTAACATGGGTTATCGTAACCAATGGGCTGGCTTTGAAGGCGCACCCGTTACATACATGGCCAGCGGCTATGGCACATTTAAAAAGCGTCCTAATATGGCAGCCGGTGGTTTAATTATTAATGACAAAAGCGGCTTATTATCACGTACTTCTTTTTACGGAACATACAGTTATCATGTAAAAATTAATAAAAAGTTGAACTTAGCTTTTGGCGTTGGTGTTGGTGCTGTGCAGTATAATGTAAAAATTTATAATGCCAAGACCTACGACAAAGATGATGAGTTCTTAAAGAATAATATTTTAAATGCTAACGCTTTTGATGCCAATGCTGGTTTGTATTTATATAGTAAGAATTTCTTCATGGGCTTAAGCAGTCAACAACTAACAAAAGGAAAGATCTATTGGCAAAATACAATTGGCAGGTTGACACCGCATTTGTATGGTTTTATGGGGTATAATTTTGTTTTAGATAAAAAGAAAAAAGAATGGGTATTACAACCATCTATGTTGATCAGATATAATAATCCATCTCCTTATCAATTAGAATTTAATTTAAAATGTATCTATAAAGAAATGTTCTGGGTAGGTGGCGGCTACAGAGTAGGCGCCTCGGCTTCTGCAATGTTTGGTGCAACCATTAGTAAACAATTTACGGTTGGTTATAGTTACGATTATGCAACTACAGCTTTACAAAAATATTCAAGCGGTAGCCATGAAATTATTTTAACGTACACCAAATCAGCTAAAAAAGTAAAAACAGTTGGAGATAAGATCCAGGATGCTGATGAAGAAGAATTAAATAATATTGACAATAGTATTAAAACTAACCTAAAGAATAAAAAGAATGAAGAGAAGAAATAAGATAGCCTTATTGGTTTTATTTTTCTTTGTTAAACTAACGGTGTCTTTTGCGCAGATTGATACCGCCTTTTGGTTTGCGGTGCCATGGGTTACCCCTGATCATACTTTTAGACAGGATTACGTGGTGCACATATCAACTTTTAATACACCTAATACTGTTGTAAGGTTGCGTCAGCCCGGCGCTATTGCACCGAATAAATATGATACAACGATCAACATTCCCGCAAATACAAATTTTGATTATTTGTTTTGGAGGGATAAAATGGCAAGCGTTACAAATAGAGGATTTGATTCATTAGAAGTACAACCTGCAAATACAGTTTTGCCGTATGGTTTATATATTTCGTCATCTGCAAACATCACGGTTGTTTACGATGTAATTTCAAGTCCAAATACGTTTTATAATCCTGAAACTTTCTCATTAAAAGGTCAAAATGGAATGGGTTTAGAATTCGTTTGTCCTTTTCAAACGCGTTGGAACAATCAAACACTTGGTAATTTAGGTGGTACACAACCTGGGGTGAATCAACCTAAGCAACAAATAAATATTGTTGCTACGCAACCAAATACTGTAGTATGGATCACACCAAAATGTGCAGTTATTGGCCATCCGGCTAATATTACCTACAGTGTTATGTTACCAAATTATGGTAGCGCTTATACTGTAGAAAATTTTAACCAAAACACGGCAACCTCTGGAAATAATTTATCCGGTACAATTGTTGTTGCTGACAAACCTATTTCTGTAACAGTGGCTGACGACTCTGTTTCAGGCGTAACAGGTTGTTATGATTTAATGGGAGACCAGATCGTTCCTGTAGATATTGTTGGTACTGATTATATTTTAAATAAAGGTTATATGAATGGGCCCGAACATGAGGGGGCTTATATCGTTGGAACGGAAAATTTCACACAGTTAACTATTAACGATGGCGTAACGACCACAACTCTTATTAATAAAGGCGATACTTATCATTATAAAACCACACAAGCTCTGACGTATGTAAATGCAGACAAACCGGTTTATTGTTTGCATGCTTCAGGCACTGGATGTGAATTGGGCGAAGCTTTATTACCACCTTTAAATTGTGCAGGATCTAATTTGGTTTCTTTTTCAAGAACAAATAATCAAGGATTTTATCTTAACTTGTTATGCAAAAATGGTTCTCAAAGTACTTTTACTTTAAATAACTCAACAAGTTCTGTTACCGTGCCAATAACTGCGGCTAATTTTACATTGGTACCGGGTACAGCCACATTAGTTGGCGGGCCATTTTACGGTGGCCAGTTGAATTTAACTAACATTGCAACTCTACCTATTGGTTCATACACTGTTGCTAATTCTGTTGATGTATTTGCACTTGGTGTATTTGGAGGAAACGCAAGTACGGGTGGTTTATTCCATTACATGTCATCCTTTTTAAGAAAAACGTTTGTAAAAACCCAAACAGTAACTCCTTATTGTGTTGGTTCAGGAGCCCAAGTAGTTTTATCAGGTACGGTTTCTGGGGGAGCTATAACTGGTGTGTGGACTACAGCGAATGGTACAGGATTATTTAGTCCTTATACATCCACAGTTAATACGATTGCTGTCAATTACAATTTATCGCCTGCTGACACTTTGTTAACCAGCATAAAGTTCTACTTAACATCAACTGGTAATTGTACCCCTAAAAAAGATTCTATTATTGTGCCAATATTACAACGACCAAAAGTTGCTGTTGGCCCAAATATTACGATTTGTAAAAATAATTTAGTACCCATTGTATTGAACGGAACGGTATCCGCAGCGCCTGTAGCCCTTGGCGGTAGTTGGTCGGGTGGAACCGGTTTTTTCGCGCCGGGCACAAACATAACCTATTCGCCCACACCAGCCGATCTGGCAGCAGGTAGTTTAACGTTAACATTAAGTAGTGTAGGTGGATGCACCACAACGGTTCGAAGTTTGACGGTGACTTTTGTTGATCCGCCAACATTAACAGGCTTTGATAATAATATTTGTACCAACACTCAATCAGTAGTGTTAAATTCCTCAGTAGTTGGTAGTACCGTATTGCCAAGTTGGACAACCAGTAATGGTACAGGCTTCTTTTCTCCAACTAATTTAGGACTGAATCCAACGTATTCAGTAAGTTCGAGTGATTACAGTTTAACAACAATAAATTTTGTAGTAACATTAAACCCCGGTTTGCCTTGCGCGGCGGTAACAGATAATGTGCAGTTAACGATGCGTCCGGCCCCACAGGCCAATGCTCCATCCAACTTTACAGTTTGTGCTAACGCAGGATTAATAAATTTAAATGGTTCTATAGGCGGCTCAGCCTCCACCGGAACATGGAGTACATTAAATGGAACAGGAGCATTCAAC
>JAEUTO010000007.1 GCA_016787785.1 Bacteroidia bacterium
AAGAAGCCCAGCCACTAACAGCGGTTTGGCAAAAGTGGCGGTTCAGTGCTTCGTATGACAGTTTTTCGTAAATTTGAAGTGTGTGCTTCGTATGAACATTTGTGGTTAAATCGCCACCTTCGCCAAGCCGCAAAACGTTATAACTAATGCCGCGGACAGACTTTCATGAAAAAAACACTGACAAAAAAAATACTAAGACTTCTGGGGTATACGTTGATCTTAGCTCTGATGTTTCTTTTGTTTAAAGTTTTTTTGCCGCGAAACTACAATGCTCCTCAAGTACAAATAAGAGAAAGTACAAAGTATTGGGACTTGACAACAGGTTCAAGAATTGGTTACACTCTGATTTCAGCGAAAGGCGAAAAAAGACCCTATCCAATTATTTATTTGCACGGCGGACCGGCTGGCCCAATTTACGATGAACATATTAAGGCTTTAACGCCACTTTCCGAAGAAGGTTATGACGTTTATTTATACGACCAAGTCGGTTGCGGACAGTCGAACCTATTGGATAATATTGAGGAATATACAGCTGACCGTCACAAAAAAGATCTTGAAGAAATCATAAAAAAAATAAGCGCAAAGAAAGTAGTTTTAATTGGTCAATCGTGGGGCGCTATACTTGCAACTTTATTTGTTGCTGATGACCCTGAAAAAATTGAAAAAATAATATTAACCGGACCGGGGCCAATAATGCCAAAGAAAATGGAATTGGCGGATTTAACCGCCCCTGATAGTTTGTATTTAAAAGAACCTCTGGTTTCAAATCAGGACGGATTTAGGATAGTGCAAAATATAAGAAGCGCTGCTATGGCGCATTGGGCAACAATATTTGGATGTAAACTAGCTTCTGATAAAGAAGCAAATGGATTTTTCTGGACACTAACAAACCAAACCAACAAAGCCATGGTCTGCGACACCACAAAAGCTCTAAGAGCAGCGGCTGGTATGGGTTACTACTGCTGGCTAATGACAGGTAATAGTTTAGAAAATGTTGAAGACCCAAGACCTAAAATAAAAAACTCCGGCGTTCCACTACTGATACTAAAGGGTCAATGCGACAATCAGAAATGGGGTTTTCTGCCAGAATATTTAGAATATTTTACGAACGCTGAAATAGTCATAATTCCAAATGCGGGACACAGTATTTGGATTGAGCAACATGACCTATATTTAAAAACAATTAGGACTTTTTTAGCAAAATAAAAGACGAAGGCCTTTACTGTGTGCGCAGTACTAGTTATAACAGCACCCTTGCGATCATTTTTTGCGTGTTAACGCTCAAATGTATAACTTGGACTTAGCAAAAAACGGCGCAAGGCCGCAGAACGTTACCAGCAAGCCTCCGACAGACCCCGAATGAAAAAGACATTTTACATATTGACATTAATTCTCGTCCTGACAAACTGCAAAACGACGGACGAAAATAAAGTTGGGACTTGTTGCGACAAGACCTACACCAATGCTGACGACGCAATAAAATGTTTATCGCAGACAAACGACGGCCAGGGGACAACTGCTGACGAAAGACTTTTGCTTATAGCCTTCGTAGACAAAGACCTTGAAGCAAACCAAAAATTAGGTTGGAACATAATCAAAGACGAAGAAATAATAAATACAGCAAAAAGAAACTATGCGTTGGTGATCACCGACATCAATAAATACAAAATCCCCAACAATGACTGCTCATCCTATATGACAGAATGTTTCAAAAATAATTCTGGCAAGACTTTTTTTGTAATTGCTAATCAAGCTCAGTGTTGGTGTAGAGACTGGACCCTAGAGGACAAAAAAGAAAGTATTATCGAAAATCTTGAAGTTGGTAACGGACCTTAAACTGTGTGCGTCGGCCATGCTGGTAACCGGCCGTCTGGTGCCTTTGGGCGGAATCGGGTCATCGCCGCGCGCTATTAACAAGGTCGCTTCGCGAAATTTAATTTGCGGCGGCTAAAAAACTTGGGTATCTTTAAATAAACATTTGTGGTTGGGAAAAGTTGGTGCTTCGAAAGCCCAACGGCAAGTAGCTGCAAACCGTTAGCACGCATTTTATGACAGGACATGGACTAACATTTTTGTTAATACTAATTTCTAACTTATCACTAGGACAAAATTGGCAATGGACAAAGAATCTCGGAGGAACTGGTGATGACTATGGCCAGTCAATCGCAACAGACATCTCCGGTAATATTTATGTAATGGGTGGTTTTAATAACTACACTGACTTCGATCCTAATCCTGGGGCATTCACACTATCCCCTTTCGGCAGTACAGACATTTATTTATTAAAATTGAACCCGTCTGGGAATTTATTATGGGCAAAACAAATGGGTGGTATTTCTTATGATTTAGGTAGTTCCTTAAAAATTGATCCATTTGGAAATCTATACACAATTGGTTGGTTCTATGGTGCGGCAGATTTTGATCCCGGACCTTCTGTTTATACTTTAACCCCTAAAGGAGAGTATGACATTTTTATTTCCAAACTAGATCCTTCTGGAAATTTTCTTTGGGCAAAATGTATAGGTGACACTTTAAATGAATTTGGGACATCAATTGCTTTCGATCCCTCAGGAAATATGTATGCGACTGGGTCATATGCTGGCAATGTAGATTTTGACCCAAATGCAGGAACATCCAATTTAATATCGACAAATCAAGATGTTTTCGTATTAAAATTAAACCCTTCTGGTAACTTCGTTTGGGCAAGAGGGATTAATGGCAACGGCAGTGACGAAGCATTTTCAATAACAACTGATCCTTCTGGAAATATTTACACGACCGGTATGTTTTTCGGTACCGCTGATTTCGATCCTGGTCCTGGAATTTTCAACTTAACTTCTGTCGGCAGTATAGATAATTTTATTTCTAAACTGGATTCATCAGGCAATTTTGTTTGGGCAAATAATTTTGGAGGTTCTGGCATTGATGAATCTTTTTGTATTTCATCGGACCTTAATGGAAATATTTATACAACTGGGATATTTAGTGGTGTGGTTGATTTTGATTCAGGCCCTTCAACTTTTACTTTAGCATCCTCCGGTGCATATGACATTTTTGTTACTAAATATGATACCAATGGAAATTTTGTTTGGGCTAATAAAATGGGTGGGAATTCAAACGATTACGGTTGGTCAATAAGCATTGACGTCATTGGTAATATTTATATAACAGGTCAATTTGAAGGAACGGCGGACTTTGATCCAGGAATAGGAATATTTAATTTAACTTCGAATGGCAGTAATGATATTTTTATCTTAAAATTAGACCCTACTGGAAGTTTTGCGTGGGTAAAACAAATGGGTGGCTCATTAAATGATCAAGGCAGATGTATTGTGTTAGATGGCTCTAATAATATCTATACGACTGGCTGGTTTTACGGAACTTGTGACTTAAATCCTGATGTTGGTATCTATAATGCTATTTCCAACGGAAGCACCGATATTTTTGTTACAAAAATTGGGGGGACGGTAGGCCTTGAAGAAAATTCTGATACCAACAATGAAATCTCTATTTATCCCAATCCATCCCATGGTTCATTTAAAATAAAAACGGAAGAGAATATTACAAACGGCGAATTACTTTTAATAAATTCTTTAGGCCAAACCCTTTTTAAACAAAAAATAACTCGACAGACAACTATTATAAATTCAAACGGCCTTCCGTTTGGTTTATATAATTGTATTTTGGTTTACGACAATCAGCAAATAAATTGTGGTCGACTGGTAATTGAATAAAAACGCGCGCTAACAGCAAGCCATGGCGCAATGCGGGCGGATACTTCGACTATCGCTCAGTACAGGCTTGCAAGGCTTTTGCAAATTTAAGGTCGCTTTTAGTATAAAGCCGCGCACAATCTGGCTCAAAGTCCACCGGACTTTGCCCATTTTGCAAAAGTCTAATAAACATGTATCTTTAAATTAACGTTTCGGAAGACAGTGTTTCATAAGCCGCAAGCGCAAGCTTGCAAAACGTTAGCACTCATAGGGGCAGACGTCGACCTAAAAAACATTTGGACGACTTAAAATTGAAACGCATATTCTGACATTTAGAATGTGGCTTTTTGTGACAAAGTGTATTATAAATCCTGTGACATAAAAACAATTAAACCTACACCTTATGACAAAAATTACTATTTACACTTGGCCGACGATAATTCTGTTCGGACTGTTCTTTTCATTTACTGCGCCACAAGACGCAACTAGTAAGGAAAAAACGCAACCAAAAAAAATAAAAATACAAAAACAACCACAGTTTGTTAGTGTTAAAAGGTGCGTCATTTATGTACCTAAAGATTATTGCTACTTTCCAAAAAGCGCCAACTTTGCAACCTCATTTAATCGTGATAGTGTTCAATTTGACTATATAGACTGTAAGTTAGCAAATGAAACAGAAAATATTTCATGTATTTGGTTATGTTTGTTAGGCAATGAAAATTCAAAACTAACAATTGAGGATCAACTCAAAAACTTCGCTCTCATAAAGGGAAAGGATAAAATAGAACATCCGTTTATGATAAAAATTAGCAGTGAACCTAAATTTTTGGGAGCAAACTTTAAAGGAAAAAATATTACAGCGAATTACAGTAAACAAATCGACATCTTTTTATATTTTAAAAATGTTAATGCAAAACCAGGCGAAAAGTTTAGAATCAATAATCTTACTACGACAATTACAACATAAAATATGCAGACATCGACAGCTAAACGTATCGAACTAAGTGTGCCCCTACAAGTGCTAACAGCAAGCAATTGCGCAATGCGGCTTTTCGGCTCATCGCAAAGCCAAGTTTTTGCCTGGCCGACTGTACTTAAGCTCGCGCGCCAGCTGGCTCAAAGTCCACTGGACTTTGCCCATTTTGCTTTGCTAATAAACATTTGTACATTTAATAAACGTTTCGGCAGGTAGACCCGACCGACAAAAAAGTCGTTCGGGCAGGCAAAGGATGTTTCATAACGCCCTGCGCCTAGCCGCAAAACGTTACTAGCAATATGCGCGGACAGATATCTCGGTCGACAAAAGACATGACGACAAAAAATTTAATAATCATATTTATTTTCTTCGCTACAAGTTTGACCTCGCAAACAACGACAAAACCTTCGACAATAAAAATTAAAAAAGACAATTCAGACATTCTTAAAGGACAAAAAATTTACATCGACAATTGTAAAGTTTGCCACGACAATCAAAAACTTGGACCTAAACTAAACGGTGTGACAGAAAAGTACACCAAACAGTGGGTTTTAGACTTCACAGTAAATAGCGAACGACTTATCAGATTAAAGGACAAGGACGCATTAAAAATTTGGTTAGCTTGGAAAAAGGCACCCATGACCGTTTACGACGGCTTTACAAAAGAAACTCTTGATCAATTGTACACTTATCTTAAAACTTTAAAAAAATAAATATGCGGACACGTAACAAGATGTGTTCTATATGCCGCAACCTGACAGCTAACAGCACCCTCGCGTCCATTTTTTGCGCAGTAACGCTCAAATACGTAACTTGACAAAGCAAAAAAATGTAAGTAGCTGCAAAAGTTTAGGTGCAATGGTAAGACAAACATATTTATTTAGCCAAATGAAGCTATTGACATGCATTATATTCTTATCTGTTTTTGGTTGTGTTAATTCCCAGACTTCGTGCACTTTTGACAATTTATTGGGTAAATGGTCACATTTGACAGTACTAAAAACTAAGACCAACTGGACAAGAGAAGAAATTAATTTTCTTTTTACAGACACAACAAAAGTTTACGGTTCAACATTATCATTCGATTCCTCTTTTGTGTATAACCGAAAGGGTAGACAAAAAACGGAATACCTTTTAAATCAAACATCTTGTAAAATTACTTACCGCAATTGGCCAAAATCTGAACGATTAAGAACTGACGAAATAATATATTTAGATGAAAAATTTCTTATTCTTAGAATTCCAAATCCACATAGCTCGACAGACCAATTGTTTATTAAAAACTAGACGGAATAAAAACAACAGCACCTAACAGCAAGCCATGGCGCAATGCGGGCGGATGCATCTACTAGCTACTTCTGCAAGCTCTGTATGGCAGATCAGCAAAGACTTGCCGGACTCCCGGTAGCTATTGGGATGCAAATTTAAGGTTGCTTTTAGCATAAAGCCAGACAATGGCCTGCGGTTGCCAGTAACACATTTTGCAAATCTTTAAAGTACCTACCCCACTACCGGCTTTTATGATAAAAAACATACTAAACCTTGATATTTAACGTTTAACTACAATGCCCATAAAAATCCTTTTCCTGCTTTTGTTTTTAACCGCCTTCCAAGGCATTTATGCGCAAAACAAATTCACTATTAGCGGTTATATTAACGAAAAAGGCAGTAAGGAAAACATTCCCGGTGTTACAGTTTACATTCCCAAATTAAAACTAGGTACAACTTCCAATAATTACGGCTTCTACTCTATTACCTTGCCAAAAGATTCTGTAGAAGTAATTTTTAGTTATGTAGGTTTTAAAGCAAAAAAGTTGAGTTTCTATCTGGACAAAAATGTGAATTTAAACATTGAATTAGGTGCTGAAGATCTTGAGGAAGTAACGGTAACCGCTGAACAATCAAAAAAAATTAGCGATGAAACTCAAATGAGTAGCGTTGACATACCTATTGAACAGATAAAACAAATTCCTGCTTTAATGGGAGAAAAGGATGTTTTAAAAGTAATTCAATTAATGCCCGGTGTGCAAAAAGGGAGCGAAGGCAGCGCAGGCATTTATGTTCGAGGCGGTGGTCCCGATCAGAACTTAATTATTCTTGATGAAGCGCCGGTGTATAATGCCAATCATTTATTCGGTTTCTTTTCTGTATTTAATGGCGATGCGTTAAAAAGTGTGGAGCTTATTAAAGGTGGTTTCCCCGCGCGCTATGGCGGCAGACTTTCATCAGTGATCGATCTTCAAATGAAGGATGGGAATAAAGAAAAAATTCATGGAGAAGCAGGCATTGGTATTATATCATCTCGTCTTACACTGGAAGGACCTATCATAAAAAACAAATGCTCTTTTCTTGTTTCTGCCAGAAGAACTTATATTGACGCACTTATTTATCCGTTTCTTCCTAAAGATGGCAAAGCGGGATATTATTTTTATGACATGAACGCAAAAATAAATTATGTATTTAATGATAAAGACCGTTTGTATTTGAGCGGATATTTTGGAAAAGATAAATTTTATTTAAAAACAAAAGATAATAATTCTGAAAGCAAAGCCGGCTTAGATTGGGGGAATGCCACCGGTACCTTAAGGTGGAACCATCTATTCAATAATCGTTTATTTTCAAACCTCTCTCTTATTTTTACCAATTACCAATTAGGTATAGAGAGTCAGGACAAATACGGCAGCGACTATTACAATCTGAAATATGTATCTAACATCCGCGACTTTGGCGCAAAATACAATTTTGATTTTATGCCCCATCCCAATCATTACATCCGGTTCGGTGTAAATTCTACCTGGCATCATTTTGTTCCTCAGGCTTTAGTTATCAAATCTTCCGACCCCATCAATGAGTTAAATAACAAATCGCAGAATATTGACACCTATGAAGGAGGGATTTTTATTGAAGACGATTGGAAAGTAATTTCAAAACTTAAAATGAATATTGGCTTTAGACTTTCTGCATTTTCGAGCTATGGCACTAATTTTATTAATCCTGAACCAAGAGTGGCGGTGAGATATTTATTAGGAAATGATTTTTCTTTGAAAGGCTCTTATGCCTTGATGAATCAATACTTACATTTATTATCCAATACAGGAATCGGATTACCAACAGATCTTTGGGTGCCGGCAACCAATAAAGTAAAACCACAGCAATCGCAACAAGTAGCTCTGGGTTTGGCAAAGGACTTGCCCGGCAAAAATATAACCATTACCGTTGAAGGTTATTACAAATGGATGAAAAACGTATTGAACTATAAAGAAGGCGCAAGCTTTTTGAATGTTGGTGATAATAGCAATGCCGAAACACAAAATGATTGGCAAACCAAAGTTGTCTCAGGCAGCGGTTTAAGTTATGGTGCTGAGTTTTTGATCCAAAAGAAAGTTGGAAAATTTACAGGGTGGATCGGTTACACCTTATCGTGGACCTGGTTACAATTTGATTCGTTAAACTTTGGAGAAAGATTCCCTGCACGCTATGACAGAAGGCATGATATTTCTGTTGTTGGTATCTATAAAATAAACGATCACATCACTCTTTCTTCAACCTGGGTATTTGGAACCGGAAACGCTATTACTTTACCAATTGCTTCTTATGGCGTAGAGCAACATGCAGTTACGGGGGCACAACAAACACAACCTGCAATGGGTGGTTATTGGCCTTACAGCGTAGCCGGTGATTACGGAAAAAAGAATTCTTTCCGTATGTCACCGTATCATCGCATGGATATTGGCATACAGTTCCATAAAAAATTAAAGCGTTGCGTTCGCACCTTTGAATTTAGTGTTTACAATGTTTACAGTCGTCAAAATCCATTCTTCTATTATATAGATTACGATCAAAACGCAAAGAAGAACAAATTGATGCAAGCTTCTTTGTTCCCAATTTTACCAAGTGTTTCATGGAGTTATAAATTTTAAATGATGAGACTATTTGTGATAATAACCTGTTTGTTGTTTCTTTCGTGTACAAAAGAGGCGAACGTGAAATTACCGGAAGCAAAATCGCTGCCGGTGATATATTCCTATATATGCCCTACAGACTCCGTTGTCCGTTTAAAATTGATGTCGTCTTCGCCTTTATTTACCAGCAACCAAATAGATGTGCTGGCTGCGGTTTCCGATGGGGATGTGAAGATCAGCAGTGCGCAAGGAACAGCACAACTGATTTTTAATCAAACCACCGGCTATTACGAATTAAAAACAAACTCTTACCCCATCGTACCCGGGCAAACATATAAAATGACGGTAACAACAGTAAAAGGTGATGTAGCAACAGCTGAAACACAAGTGCCATTCACAACCGTTCCCATAAACACGATAACGGTAGAAAGCGTTCCCGAAAATTACCAAACAAGCGATCGCATCAAAGTTTCTTTTACCGATGAGCCGGGCAGCGTGAATTATTATCGAATAGCCGCTTTATATGCTTTTGTTTACACTGTGCAAGCAGATACAATAGCAGATGATACGCGCATAAATGAATTGTATAGCGACATTAACCATGATGGTGAGAACGCTTCATTAGCCGGAAGATTTTATCAGGTATCTGATTCTACTAAGTATTATGATGTTTTTCTTTATAACTGCAGCGAATCGTATTACAATTTTTATAGGTCGCTTAAAAATTACTCAGGAGTAGGAATCAGTTTTCCTTCTCCAGCCGAGCCAACCCTCATGTATACAAACGTAAATGGTGGCTTTGGTTGTTTTGGCGCCTACACGCGTAGTATGCTTAGGTATAAGAAGAAATAACAGATCCATAAAATCTATCCTTTTTGTAACGCGTTGTTACTTATCTTAAGTTTTTCTTACTTATTATTCTTGTGTATCACCAGCTTTCTTTTTCTTTAGTTGGCGAGTGATGCTGATTGCCAATAAACGATTATAAGACGTTTTAGAAACAAAAGGAACAGCGCGCCTTACCGGCAATAAAGAATGGCTAAATCTTAATCCGAATGTCCATTTCTCGTTTAAGTTGAAGCCAATACCTCCGTTGAATGAAAGCTCGCTTCTACTAAATGGATAGATATCTACCAGGTCGGGCGATACATTGCCATTTAAATGCTCGGCTAAATTGATCATGTATCCCAAACCAGGACCAAATTCAAAATAAAGCATCTTTCTATGGTATTGAAAAAGTACAGGAACCTCAAAATAATGGAGGTTGACCTGATGTGGACTTTGCTTTCTAAATTGTGCATCGCCGATTCCCTTATCTAAAAGTAAAAGCTCGGTCTGAGCTGTCCATGTTTTATTCATTTTTAGCTGGAACCAGAATCCCGCTAAAAAGTCGCCGGCAGGCCGACTGTTAGTAAGATCTCCTGTGAGCGCATGATACGAATATCCCAGCTTAAGCCCAACGCGATATGGCGACTTGTAGTTATGCTGCGCGCATAGCCAAACACAATTAAAAATTGCTATTGTAACAAGCTTTTTTTTCAATACGTTAATAACGGAATTTTCTTTGACAAATTACGCTAAACTAAATTTTAAAAAGTAGCGCAGTCTTTTCCTTTTTTTGATAGTATTCGTTCGGTTTTTAAAAACTGCAAACGCTGACAAATATTGTATCGGGGCACTAACACTTGATACAAAGCACGATCAATGTTTTGTTCATTTACGCTCAAATGCATATCTTGGACCTATAGAAATTAGCCTCCCTGCACAACGTTGCGCACAACTCTTACATATAAAAAGATAAAATAACCTATGGACATAACAACGCTTTTAAATGATAAGGGGCTTAAACCAAAAGTAAAAACAGAAACATTAAGCAGTTGGCTTCTTGACAACAAAATTACGCCGGACAACCTCATTGCATTTGCCGAGACAGCAAAAGATCCTGCAAAAGCAACCTGCATTGAGGCGTTAGAGTATGCCACAAAACAAAAGCCCACAATAGTAAATAAAAAGACTTTTCAGTTCGTATCGCAAACACTTACTGCAAAAGCCCCGAGAGTAAAATGGGAAAGTGCAAAGGTTATAGGTAATACGGCACACTTATTCACAGACAAATTAGACGATGCGATAAAAAATCTACTCGACAATTCTGAACACATTGGAACTGTTGTTCGATGGAGTGCTGCTTTTGCCCTGGGCGAAATTTTAAAACTCAAGACAAAACATAACAAAGACCTATTTACGGCCATTGAAGCAATTTGCAAGCGAGAAGAAAAGAACAGCATCAAAAAAATCTATCTTGACGCTATTAAAAAGACAAGCAAATAAAACTACGCCGAACAAAGTGGTGGCGCATAACCGTAGCTTTTCCTCCTCGGCTGAAAGTTAAAGTTTCGTTATCTTGTCCGTCAATTATTATCAACGGGGTTAAATTTATAACTTGCCTAAGAGTTCTATAACTAACTCAAGTGGACTTTAACTATTAAACAGAAACAATAATAAATAAATTAAAAAACAACTACAATGAATAAATTTATGATCGATATCCTTTTACAAGGAATAGACAATGACACAAGAATAAAATTACTACCCAAAGAACAAGAAATAATAAAAGAATGGGAAGAGAACGGAACACTTTTAGCTTCTTACATAAAAGCTGAAACTGCCGGGATCTATTTGGTATTAAAAGCTAACGACAAGTCTGATGCAGATAAAATGCTTTCCACTCTGCCCTATTATCCATACATGAAAATTGAAATAATTGCTTTGAGATAAAACAAAAGCGAACAATTATTTTTGGCTTACTTTTTTTGGAATAATTAAAATTGATCAATTCAATTTTGTGGTAACAAGTAGCAGCCATCATGCGACCTTCTTTTTAGTGTTAATACTCAAATTACTATCTTAGTTTTACAAAAAAAATACGACTAACCTCAAAACGTTATGCTTAATTCACGCGGACATAAGTTTGCGGAGAAAAGACATTGGCAGAGAAAGAAATTTTCCATCTACCCCTCTTGATCCCGTAGACCATTGAGTGTAGAAAATTACAGAGATCTATGTTTTTGTTTTCAAACAGTCCAATTAAAATTAATTGAAACACAACGATGAGAAATTATCGAATCTATGTGCTTTAGAAGACGTATTAGTCAACTCCCGGAAAAGAATTTTCTATAAATCCACACAGTTGCCAAGGCACCAAAAAAGCGCACGTCTTTCTATAATTAGCCAAGAGTTCTAAAAAATTACTAATTTCATACTGTGAAAACATTTAAATTTTTAGTTACGTTTTTCTTTGCAGTTTTCTTTACAACTGTTTCTGCGCAAATAAAAACCAAAGCATTCTCAAAAGAATTTTATTTATGCGATAGCATTCCAGTAAACAAAATGCTTCCTGAGGAACGATTGATACTTGATTCGTTACTCACAATTTACAACACGCAAAATAACGATACTGTTCAATTCAAAACACTTCTGCAAATTCCCGATTTAATTTCCGACATCAACATTTGGCCGGCCTATAATACATTTCTCAAAGAGAAAGTAAATTCCGCTCTAAAAAATCTCAAAAACAGTGAGGAACAAAAATTAAAAACGCTAAATAAAATTTTCATTCGTACCATAAACAATGAAGGTCTTTTACAAATGTATATGGGCAATTACAGTACAGCTTCTGCATTATATAATCAAGCGCTTGAGATGGCTAAAACTAAAAAAGCCCCAGCCGAAGAAGCTGAAGTTTACAATAGCATTGGCGGTCTTTATCATCTAAAAGGAGAAATGGAACTTACTTTAAAATACTATTTTCTGAGCATGCAGTTGTTTACTAAAATCGGCGACAAAGAAAGCACAGCACTTTTACTATATAATATTTCTCAAGTCTATTGCCTTCAACAAAACCTTCCTATGGCCATTAAGTATGCTCAGCAGAGTGTTAAAATATCTGAAGAAACCGAGAATTACTTTGAAGCGGGCACAACTTATTCATTACTGGGCAGTATACTTGCTTCAATTGAAGAGTATGAAAAATCAGAAAACTATTTAAAAAAGGCGTTTAAATTATCTAAAAGGTCTGGAAGCAAATTACTTGAAACTGAAGTTTTGATTAACTTGGCTAATTTATACGCTTCTCAAAACAAAATCGATCTGGCAACAAAAACCTATGAGGCTGCTCGTTTATTAGCAATTGAAACCAATAATGGATTTTCTCTTAGAATTATTCTAGCCAATCTTGCTCAAAAATATAACCGAATAGGCAATTATCCATTAGCATTAAAATATGGAAATGAAGCACTTTTGCTTTCAAAAAGTTTCGATAATCATATATTAGAGGTCAATGCGATTACTATATTGGCTGAAATTTATTTAAACAGCAAGGACTATGCAAATGCCAGGAAATTTGGTGAGAAAGCTTTTTCAAATTCGGAACATTTAAAACTTACTAAAGAGAAAATGGATGCCGCAAATATATTAAAACAAGTTTATGCCCATGCTGGTAATTGGCAAAAAGCATTTGAGATGCAAAACACAGCAGCGTTTATTAACGACACAATCAACACGAACAAAAATAAAAAAATTCTTTACAATAAAATTTATCAGATCGAATATGAAAAAAAAGAACTGATATTACTTCAAGAACAAAAAATAAATAATGCGATAGCGGCTGAAGAAAAAAAAGTAGCAGAACTCGAATTAAGCCGAAGTCGTTTTATAATGTTAAGCCTTGGCGTGCTACTTATACTTACAGCATTGTTAGCTATTTTATTTATCAGGCAAAATAAATTTAAATCAATGCAAAGAAATATTGAGCTCGAGCAAAAACTTCTTCGTTCCCAAATGAACCCCCATTTTATCTTTAATTCCCTAAATTCAATTCACAGTGTGGTATTAAGCGGCGATACAAAGAATGCAACAAAATACCTGGCTTCTTTTTCAAAGTTAATAAGATCTATTTTAGAAAGTTCAAGGTTTGAATCTATCTCCCTGGAAAAAGAGGTTGCTTTATTAAACAACTATATAAGTCTTCAGATCTTGCGCTTTGAGAACAACATCAAATACAACATCAACATAGAATCTGGTCTATATCCTGAAACTACCATGCTTCCTCCGATGTTAACGCAGCCATTTATTGAAAATGCACTTGAACATGGTCTTTCTAATATAACCGACGCCTATTTAACGGTTAACTTTAAGCAAGCTGGAGGTTATTTAATTATCGAAGTTTGTGATAACGGTTTTGGTCTTGGCGAATCCAAAGATTCCAGTATGCACATTTCTTTAGCTACTACAATTACAAAAGAAAGACTTGAATTACTCAATCATAAAAAAGCTCATAAAACAATTTTTTCAATTACTGAAGCCTTTCCTGAAAGTGATAATCGTAAGGGAGTAAGAGTTACTTTCAAAATTCCCTTACAAAATACCTAACAGTTATAGCCATATAGTTGATGTACGAACATCAAATGATTACAGTTATCCTCGTCATTTACAATTCCAATTTTATGTTGTAAATTTACTTCATGCTAAGAGTAGTTATTATCGATGATGAAAAAAAAGCACGCCATGCGCTGAGGCAAATGATTGAAATATCATGCCCAACAGTTAGTGTTTTAAGCGAAGCTGATGGTGTTGAAACCGGGCTTGAAGCTATTTCTAAGTACAAGCCCGACGTGATCTTACTAGACATTAAGATGAAGGATGGAAGTGGTTTTGATCTCGTAAAAAAATTAATGAACGTAGATAGCAAAATTATCTTTGTAACGGCCTATCACGAATTTGCAGTTAAAGCCTTTAAATTTTCTGCCATTGATTATTTATTGAAACCTGTTGACCCGGACGATCTAGCATTCGCTCTAAAGAAAGCAGAAGAAAGCATTAATAAAGAAAAAAACAATAAATATTTGGAATCTCTGTTAGAAAATTTTGCCGGAACTGCCAAGCAAATGAAAAAAATTGTACTTAAAACAGCCACTTCTATATTTATCCTTAATATATCAGATATTCTTTATTGCAGATCTGATGGTAATTATACTGAGTTTCATTGCAGTGATGGTCGTAAACCACTTGTGTCACGACCTATTGGCGAATATGAGGAAATGCTTACCGAATATAATTTTATCAGAACTCATCACTCCTATCTCATCAATCTTGCACATGCCAACAGGTTTGATAAAAATGATGGTGGCGCGGTACTTATGAGTAATGGCGAAAGCACTCCTGTATCTGCCCGTAAAAAAGATGTTCTTTTAGACGCTTTAAACAAGCTATAACTTCCTACTTCCTTAGATCTTTCCCTAATATAAGTTACGTATTTCAGCCATTTTAATACACTTGGTAAAAATAGTAATACACTTATACATATAGCTCCTTCATGTTCCTTCCAATGGGTAATTTTGATTCGCATGGAAAGAATTTTAGTTATTGATGATAAATTTTTTAAGAAGGAGTTAGATGTTTTCTTGAAAAAACACAAAAAACGAATTAAAGTAGATACCAGAACTGAAAATATCGCAAGAGCCCTTGCCGTAATTTGTGAATCTTCACCTGCCTCCCATTCAAAAGAACAAAGATTATTAATTAATACAGCAAACACATCTATTCTTGTAAAAGTACAAGATATTATTCGCTGCCAAAGCAACAGAAATTACACCGAACTACATCTTCAAAACAAAAGTAAAATCACGGTAAGTAAGCCTTTAAAACAGTTTGCTCAACTCGAAATATTAAAAAGCTTTGCCCGTGTACATTTATCACATTTAGTAAATATAAATTACATCGATCGCTTTATTAAATCCGACGGCGGCTCATTAGTTCTTACAAATGGCACCAAACTCCCGGTAAGTAAAAGACGACGAGATGAATGGATAAAAAAACTAGATATCATTTAATGTAAAATGTATAAATAAATAAGTAAACAATAACGCTATGAAAAAACACATGCTACTTGGGCTGTTAGCCTTTATGCTGTCAATCAATGTTAACGCTCAATTTGGCGGCTTACTAGATAAAGCTAAAAAGAAAGCTGAAGAAAAGGCTGCGCAAGAAAAAAAGGAAGCTGAGAAGAAAGCCGAAAACAAAGTTGATAATCCGGTAAATACTTCCGGCTCTGGAAGTGGTTCAAATAGTAATACCGGCAACGGCTCTAATTCAAACACTTCAAATTCAAACTCGGGGGTTAAGGTAACACCCGTGACGCCAACACCCAAACAAAGAAAATTAAACTCTAAATTTCCAGAATCAGACTTATATAAAAATAACATTGGCAAAATACTGATGTTTGAATCATTTTCTCCAAAAGTGGAGAAGAAAATAGAAGAAAATTTAAAAAATGAACTTGATGTAAATAAGGGAATTGGTTTTTACATGGCATTTCGTTATGGCGCAATTGATGAAATGATATACCCAAACGGGGATTCGTCAAAAACTGGAAAAGCAGGTTATGAATTAAGTCAGGTTTTTCTTACATATGAATTTAGAACAAAAACAGGTGATATTATTTTAAATTACACTGAGCCTAACCGAGCAGAAATTTATATTGCTGAATCCCACCTTGAATTCCATGATTATCACGGTTATTATCACGAAGATAGAGGCGAAGGCTACATCGACCTAATAGATAGTATTCCGAATTACAAAGTCCAAAAGTGGATTGATTTCATTAATAAACTTCCGGTAGGTAAAAGTGAAATTGGAGTAAAAGCTTGGTTTACCTCATTTGAAGGACAATACAGTACATCTAAACCAATTGCACAAGGAGAAATAACACTTATTAAACCAACTAAAAACATTGAATTTAATTATCAGAAAATCTTCGCAAAAAGACTCACAAAAAGACGCTTAAGAGAAATTAATGCCAATTTAATTAAACACGAAGGCATTACAAGTGAAACACACAAAAGCAATATGAACAAAATTGTTTTTTCAAAAAACCCAATTGAAAAAGGCAAAGAATCAAACTTAACAGATCAATTTTCGGCAACTGATAATATTTTTGGACGATTTTACTTAGATAACACCATTAAAAACATTATTACCTACCCTCTTCAAGATAGCACTCGTCCTGAAGTTGGCGGAGAAAGTTTCTTTTATAGAGTGATCATTGATGATACAAAAGATCTTGACTATAATCGCGCTGGCAAAATGCTTGAAATAAAAGAGTATGGAACCGGATTTGAAAAAAACACAACGCATGCACTACTATTAAAACCAGATGTTCAAACGGATGCGGAAAGCACAAATTACCTAATTAACTATTTCTTGAATTGCGAGAAACCCGGGCCTCATAAAGTAACAGTTAATATTTATTACTATAGTTCCAAGAACTTGGCAGCAACCGGTAGCTTTACAATTAATAAAACAGCCGGTCAATTTCTTCCCTTCGGTATAAAATTATCAGAAAGTAAAAACTGTAAGGCGGGCATGTCAAACCCGGCCGTTGAAACAAGTCTTATAGCCGCATTCAAAAAAGAGTACGAAGAAGATTTTATTTCCAATGATGGAGGACCTGTGTATACTATTACAAAATGTGTTATATGCGATAAACAATGGACTACAGTTCGCAACGAACTTACTGGTACTATCGTGCAGCGAGCTATTGAAGCCGATCTATACTTAAAGGATAATTATGGGCATACAAAATTATTTAAAAAAGTAACCTTTAGGCAAGACTATAACGGCAAAACTTATGGCAATACATTTACTCATGGAGCCTCTGAAGGTTCTGATTTTGTTATACTAGGAAAATAACCTTAAAAAAAATGAAAATGAAAAAAACACTTATTCTACCTGCGCTACTTCTTTCTTGTTCACTTAGTGCTCAATTTGGCGGATTAATAAATAAAGCTAAACAAATAGGTGAAAAAAAACAGGATGAAAAGAAAATTGAAGAAAAACAAAATACTTCAACTAATTCTTCATCTACAGTTACTGCTAATGATGCCAACAACACTACGAGTTCTTCTAACAATGTCAGCACCACAACTTCCGAAACAAAAAAAACCGAAACGAATACAACTGTTAACAACAATGCATCTAATGAAACAAAAAAGAGATTTCCGGATGATGGTTATACAAGTGAGGTACATAAGGCAAACATAGGGAAAGTGGTATTCTCGAAAAAAATGATAGAAAAAGGAAACGAAAAAACAGAAGATTTCATATCCGAAGTTTCAGGAAAAGACCTCTACTTCAGATTCTATTTGGAGAATTCTTTTTATAACACCTCTATTTTTCCTACTTATCAATATGGTTCGCAGGAACCGCAAGATAACTCTTCTTGCAGTTACTATATTGAAGTTTTAATAGACGGTATTGCAATTAAAGACATACCTGAACTTACTTCGATTGGCATAAAACCGCACCTTTACGAGGAAACAGATACCTATGTGATGAGTCATAGCCATAATCTTAATGACGAAAAAAAGCTTGCCAGAATAAAATCAACAACAAACGCCTTCTCATTTGGGCAGTGGCCCTTATTTGCAAATTATGTGAAACCCGGCGAACATGTAATAAAACTAAATGTTTGGGCCGGATCTGAAGGCTATGCTTCGTATAAAAGCAAAGTACCAGTTGCCACGGGTGAGTTTAAGTATACAAAAAAGGCCGGCGATAAGATACCATTTGGAGCTGCCTGGAGTAGCGTTGCAAAAAAACCTGCGATGGTAGATGCCAATTTACAAGCACAAATAAAACAAGCAATTGAAGAAGATACAAAAACAAAGTGTATAAAATTGGTAATTATAGACAAAGAATGGACAATTTTTAAAAACTCATTCGGTATTATTGAAAGCCGGCAAATAACCGTTCAGTACGTTGCAAAAGACTCAAATGGTTATTGCACTGAAGAGTACGCAGGCATGGCACAAAACTACAATAATGGCAAATATGGTCGCATGCGAACTACGGGTGCAAGTAGCAATGAAGGCCCCGTTTTTATTGATTGTGCAACGGTTAAATAAATAACTCATAGTGTGACCAAAAAGTTTATCAAGAATTAAATAATTCGCCAAATTTTTATACAATGCATAAAATGCCACCGAGAAATCTGGGCTTTTTATTTGCGACCATAATAAGGTAGCTTATTCCCTACTCACCTGTATGTACCGAAACGCGTGTACTAAACTGACTTTTCAAAATTTTATTTTTTGTCTCATTAGAAAGTTATTCTTGCGCGCAATCTGCCGCAATATGCAACAACGATCGTTTGATAATTTACCAATTGTTTTCTTACACTTTTATTGAATTAAAAAGTAGCGATTCTAAAAACAAAATTATTTTTTTATCATCTGTTTCTTTTGGAAAATCAGTCAGAGCTGGAAGGTTTTGTTTAAAAAACTTTTGCGCGTGTGCCATCTCTAATATTGTGCTGGCCAGAGAATGTGGATACTTGTACTTTGGATTATATTCTTTAATAATTAACGAAAACCTTTCACAAAGATCTTTGTATGGCTTAAATAACCTATCCTTATTATCCTTACTTATATTCCTGGTCAGGTAAGCTTTTGAACCTTCACCTAATACTAATTTGTATGCTTCATATTCCGATAAAAAATCTGAGTTTAAACTCTTGTTCGCAGGTTCTTCGGTGATCAGCCTGATAATTGTTTTAAGCTTTAACTCTGCATCCGTCATATTATTTAAGCCAAACATAACTTTATATTCAAGATAGCTCCAGTACCAGGTAGTAAGATACACTAATAATCTATGCTTATTTTCGAAATACCTATAAATACTTGCTTCGGTAGTATTGATCTCGATAGAAAGTTTTTTAAATGTAAATTCCTCAAAACCAAGCTTATTTATTAAAATTAGTCCCTGTTTTACTATTTTCTTGCCCAAAGCAGATTCTTCCGGGTTACGAAGGAATAGCTTATCGTTCATCTTAATTCTAATGTCTAAATCCATAGTTCAAATTTGAAAGTATAAATATACGAAATATTAAAATAACTTAAAAAGATAATAGTATTACTATTATTTAAGATGTTTATACTATATTTGTAGAAAATATTACTATGAATAAGGCGAACCTGTTATTTAAGTGGCTATATAAAGAAAAGGCAATCATATACCGTATTTATATTTTAGCCCTTTTACAAGGTTTAATGTACCTGGCCATACCTTTGGGCATACAAGGTATTATAACCTATATCATGGCCGGAAGTTTCTCGGCTTCACTTATTTTATTATGCAGTATAACCATTGTTGTTACTGTTTTCATTGGATTCTTCCAGTTATGGCAAATGCGCATCAATGAGACCTTACATCAAAAAATATTTGGCGACTTATCCTCAAAGATAAATTTCTACTTAACTGAAAATTCACCCTCACAAGAAACACTTTCTAAATTAAATAGGTTTACAGAAGTGGTGACCTTGCAAAAGGGAATAAGTAAAATATTACTGGATTTTTCATTCTCTATTATCAGCATCGTATTTGGCTTGATCATACTGCCAATGTACAGTTCCTGGTTTCTTGTGTTTACTGTTTTACTTAGCGCGACCTTTTATCTCATAATTGCTTATTATGGAAAAAAAGGGATTGATGCCAACATCCAAACCTCAAACGAGAAGTATAAACTGCTTGACGGGTTTCAGGGACACGCATTGCAAAAAGAACACTTAGACACAACATTAAACACTGAAGATAATTTACGGAGCTACTTCACTTATCGAAATAATTATTATTCTATCGTAGAAAAACAATTTAAAGGGATCATTATTTTTAAAGTAATATTTATAAGTATGCTTCTTTTTTTTGGCGCCTACTTAGTTCAAAAAGGTGAGCTAAATATTGGACAATTTGTTGCTTCTGAGATTATTATATTTTTGGTTTTAAACTCAATAGAGAAATTAACCGGGAGCCTAAATACATGTTATGATATTGTTACTGCTCTTTACAAAATTGAAGGAATATTTGAAGGAAAAAAAGAATACTCCTTTATATCGGGAAAACACAAATCATTAAATAGCTTATCAACTATCTATTCTAAAACTTACTCAAAAGCCATCAAGTATTCCTTGTTTCTTATCTTCCTTATTGGTTTTATTACCTTATTAATGCCCTGGACACAAAGCGTTGAATCAGCAGGTAAAGTTACAACACTTAATCCTGAAAACAGGCCGCAAACCATTACCTCACGCATAGCCGGGAGAATTGAGAAGTGGTACATTAACGAAGGTGATTTTGTGCGAAAGAACGATACGATCGCTTTCATTTCCGAAGTAAAAGATGACTATATGGATCCTCAATTAATCAGTCGTTCGGAGCAGATCATAAAATCGAAGGAAACATCTCTTCAATCTTATGAAGATAAAATTGATGCTGTCAATTCTCAAATAGATGCCTTAAACAAAACTTTGCTTCTAAAAATGCAACAAGCGCGCAATAAAATAATACAGGCAAAAATAAAAGTTTCAACAGACAGCATTGAGGCCCATACCTCAAACAACAATTTTAAAGTTGCAGAAGAACAATTAAAAAGATATGAAGAACTCGTTATTAAAGGAGTGGTCTCTAAAACTGACTTAGAAAACCGAAGGGTTAAAGTTCAGGAAGCCCTAGCTAAGAAAACCGCTGCCGACAATAAATTCCTTTCAACTAAAAATGAGCTCCTCAATTCAGAGATCGACTTAAATTCAGTTCAACAAGAATTTCAGGAAAAACTAATGAAGGCCGAGTCAGACAAATTCTCATCACTCTCATTATTATACGAAGGCGAAGGCTCATTAACAAAACTTCAAAATCAACTGGCTAATTACAATATGCGAAAAGGCTACTATTATGTTCTTGCACCGCAAGATGGTTATATTGCTAAAACAAACACACAAGGTATTGGCGAAATTCTTAAAGAAGGATCGCCATTGTGCAACATTGTTCCTACACAAAATGAACAAGCAGTTGAACTATATATAAATCCGGTAGATCTACCACTTATTCAAAAAGGACAAAAGGTTCAACTCCAATTTGATGGCTGGCCGGCTTTTGTATTCTCGGGATGGCCTGGTATTAGTTATGGCACCTATACTGCGGAGATTGTTGCATATGATAAAGTTTTATCGGACAACGGGAAGTTTAGAATTCTAGCCAAAAATCATGGTTATAAGTGGCCCGAAGCTATTCAAATTGGCGGCGGTGTAAAAGGCTTTGCGCTATTAAATAATGTTCCATTATTTTACGAACTGTGGCGTAGAGTAAACGGTTTCCCGCCTGAATTTTATACGGCACCTAAATCAGCAACAAAAAGTAAAAATGAAAAATAATAAGCTGTTCATACTACTGCTCATTCTTTTTTATTCAATTCAATCGAATGGTCAAACGGTTAAATTGAGTTACGCTGATTTCATAACAAATGTTATGCTAAATAATCCATTATCAAAAAGAGCAGATAATGAAAAAAAATATGGCGAACTAAACTACAAAGCGGCCAAAGGTAATTACGACCCCTTTGTTAGTGGTGTTTATGATCAAAAGCAATTTAACGGAACAAATTATTTTACAACATTAAGTAGCGAAATAAAACAACCGCTATTTACTTCTCAATACTTAAAGTTTGGATATGAATATGGTAATGGAACATACGTTAATCCCGAACTATCAACTTCGCAGCAAGGCCTACCCTATGTGGGTTTAGAGGTTGGTGTTTTGCAGGGCCTGGTAATTGATAAAAGACGAGCAGAAGTTTTAAAATCAAAAGAGTACCTTAATTACTACGATGCAGAAAAACAAATTCAACTGAACACCTTGCTATTCGAATCCTCTCAGCGTTATTTTGATTGGTTGTATAGCGCTAAACAAATGGCTCTGAACAATTATTTTATGGAGGTGGCCAGGCAGAGGCTTAAAGGAATAGAAGCCCTTGCCAACATCGGAGAAAAAGCAGCCATTGATACAATAGAGGCAGCAATCTTCTTTCAATCAAGATTATTAGACCTGCAAAGTGCACTAATTGACTATCAAAAAAACACGAACGATCTTTCTTCATTTAATTGGCAAGATGAAAACGGCCCTAATGCATCAAATAAATACGAACCAACGGATAGTCTTGATTCGTATTTTAATAAAATAAAAACGATTTTGACAGAAACTTTATATCAAGGCGAGGTATCAAATCCTGTAATATCCAAATACAACTCATTTCAAAAAGTACTGCAAATAGAAAATAGATTAAAGAAAGAAACTATAAAGCCAAACCTAAATGTAAAATATAATTTCCTTTCCAATAACCCGTCGTCAGCCAACCTGGCTTTTTCAAACAATAATTATAAATGGGGTTTAA
This sequence comes from Bacteroidia bacterium, assembly GCA_016787785.1. Lineage (GTDB taxonomy): Bacteria > Bacteroidota > Bacteroidia > B-17B0 > Aurantibacillaceae > Aurantibacillus. Next base: position 22,867 of record JAEUTO010000007.1, read on the forward strand.
ACCTCTCTTTTCCGCTGCTATTAAGAAATTCAGTAAACGAGTATAAAATGTCGAAGATCGTTTTACAAAATAATGGTCTCGAACTTACTAATAAAAAAAATGAGCTAAAATTTAAAATTGAAACTTTAAAACAAACCATTAGCATCTTAGCGCAACAGCTTCAAAACGCCGCGCTAAACGCCAACTACAGTAAGCAATTGGTTGAAGCTGAAAAATTAAAATTTTCGAATGGAGAAAGCTCTTTATTTATGGTAAACACCAGAGAAAACAAATGGTTAGAATCAGAATTAAAACTAGCAGAATACAAATTAAAGTTTATTAAAACTTTTTTAAACGTTGTTTATTTAAACGGAAACTTAAATTATAAACTATGATAGTATTTAATATTATACTAGCCAATGAAGAAAAAGCGGAAGATATTTCTTTATATCTGATCAAAAAGAAATATGCACTTCAAGTTCATATTGATACAAACAAAATTCTGAAAGATAAAAAGCAACTTCAAACGGTTCGTCTTTTTTTTATAACAAAAGCACTCTTGTATAACAAAATAGAAAGTGAAATAAAAAAAGAGTTTTTTTCAAAAGACATTATTTTGTACGCAACGCCTGTAAGTCATATTAATGAAGAACATGGTGCATTGCTAAGAAGTTCTTTAAAGTCCGTGTGACTTTAATTTCAATTCTAACCATAATAACTAGGCTGTTTGTGCAAGACCCGATTCACAGGCTGAAAGCGCGGGCAAAAAATCATATTCGTTTGTGGTGCCTGAGACTAACACCGGTTTTACTGCCATTTTTTGTGGATTAGCGCTCAAATGTGTAACTTAACAAGGCAAAACCAACACATTCTTGGAAAAATTGAATAGTACGCTAAAAAACAACAAACCGTAAAAAGTATACAACAACCTTGAATTAGTATTAACAAACAACCAGTCATTAGGCTGAAATTTGCATCATAATTTTAAAATCAAAAAAATGAGCAAAAAAGTAATTTTAATCACAGGAGCAAGTTCAGGAATGGGCAAAGAAACGGCTAAAGCTCTTATCCAGCAAGGACACACAGTTTATACTGTTGCACGACGGATTGATCAAATGCAGGATCTGAAAACAATTGGTGGAAAGCCCATTCAAATGGATGTAACTAATGGAAATGACATTCAAAATGTGGTTGACACAATAATTAAGCAAGAAGGAAGAATTAACGTTCTGTGGAATAACGCGGGCTATGGGCTTTATGGTTCGGTTGAAGATGTGCCCGTTGACGAAGCCCGAAAACAATTTGAGGTAAATTTATTTGGATTAGCAGCTATCACACAAAAAGTTGTTCCGCACATGCGTAAAGCAAATGCCGGTACGATCATCAACACCTCTTCGATGGGTGGAAAAATGTATACACCCATGGGTGCCTGGTATCATGCCAGTAAACATGCTGTTGAGGGATTTAGCGATTGCTTAAGACTAGAACTTAAACAATTTAATATTAAGGTGGTGGTTTTAGAGCCGGGAATTATTGTAACTGAGTTTGGCGATGTTATGCTTAACAACTTAAGTAAATTTTCGTCAAAAGGCGCCTACTCTTCGCTTACAAACAAACTTGTAGCCGCTACAAAAAAAATGTATGAAAGCGGACAAGGATCAAAAACAACTGTAATTTCAAAAACTGTAACTAAAATTATAAACGCAACAAGACCAAAAACAAGATATAGAGTTGGCTTATGGGCAAAACCTATGGTATGGATGCGAGTATATTTAGGTGATAAATTATTTGATAAAATTGTAATGAGCCAGGTATAATATGAAACCAATTATTCAATTACACAACATTTCTGACATTAACAACTTTGTAAAAAGTAAAACCAATCATCCTTTGGTTGCGGTAGTAGATTTTGGTAAAGCCGATGAATACATCGAAGAAGGCACCAGGATAAGTGCAGACTTCTACTCCATAATGTTTAAAAATTATTGCGCTAATAAATTGCGCTATGGCCGGCAATCATACGATTTTCAAGAAGGCAATTTAATTTGTATTGCACCAAAGCAGGTGCTTACAATGGACAAAGAAATTGAAAAAAAAGAAAATATGATGGGTTGGGGTTTGTTCTTTCACCCTGACCTACTTCGTGGCACTTCGTTAGGCAGCAAAATGAATGAATACACGTATTTTTCTTACGAAACCTCTGAAGCCTTGCACCTGTCTGATAAAGAAAAACAAACCCTCTACGACTGTGTACAAAAAATTGAAACCGAATTGCAAGAAAATATTGACAGTCACAGTCGAAACTTAATTGTAACAAACATTGAACTTTTATTAAATTATCTTTCGCGTTATTACGGCCGACAATTTATTACACGCAAAAACAGTAACTCAAAAGTGGTTTCGCAAATTGAACATCTATTAAAAAATTATTTTACATCAGACAAATTAAAAGAGGCTGGCCTACCCACAGTAAAATATTTGGCAGACAATGTGCACTTATCGGCAAGTTATTTAAGCGACTTATTAAAAAAAGAAACAGGAATGAATGCGCAAGATCACATTCATTATTACTTAATTGAAGAGGCAAAAAATATATTGCTTAACTCCGACAGTTCAGTAAGCGAAATTGCATATTCATTGGGTTTTGAGTACCCCCAATATTTTAGTAAACTCTTTAAACAAAAAACAGGGCAAACACCAATTGAATACAGAAGCTTAAATTAACGTAAGAGCAAACTACCCGCGCAGGTACATTAACCATCTGCTGCTATGGGCAGTCACCAACTGCTAAAAGCACCCAGCAGTAGCTGGCAAACACCAAGTTCTATAAATTTTGTATCTTTAAAAAACTATTTGTGGTTAAAGCCAGTTGTCTGTTTTAAGCGCCAACTGCTAAGAGCCGCAAAATATTTAGTGCATAATTATATACGGACCAAAAAAATGACAACGCCCCACGAACAGACAGCAATAAAGGCGACCTATTTTAGTATTGCGGGAAATACCAGCCTGGCAATTATCAAAGGCCTTGCCGGCATTTTTGGCAATTCGTACGCATTAATTGCAGACGCGATTGAATCGACCACAGACATCTTTGCATCTTTTTTAGTATTATTTGGGCTAAAATATGCGAGTCGCCCTGCTGATAAAAACCATCCTTACGGCCATGGGCGTGCCGAACCATTGATCACATTTTTAGTAGTGGGCTTTTTAATTACTTCTGCATCGATCATTGCTTACGAAAGCATTAAAAATATTGGTACGCCACACGATCTGCCAAAAGTATGGACATTGTTTGTTCTTGCCCCATTAATTATTTGGAAGGAAATTTCTTTTCGCTTAGTAATGAAAAAAGCGAAAGAAACAAATAGCTCGTCGTTAAAAGCTGATGCCTGGCATCACAGAAGCGACGCCATTACATCTATTGCTGCATTAATTGGAATATCTGTTGCCTTATATTTTGGTAAAGGTTACGAAACAGCAGACGACTGGGCGGCATTATTTGCTTCAGGTTTTATACTTTATAACAGCTATAAAATTTTCAGACCAGCTCTTGGAGAAATAATGGATGAGCATTTATATGACGATCTGGTTGAAGACATCAGGAAAGTATCTATGACTGTTGAAGGCGTAGTTGGAACTGAAAAATGTTTTATAAGAAAAGCAGGAATGAAATACCACGTTGACTTACATGCTATAGTTGATGCGGCCATTACGGTTAAACACGGACATGAAATTGCGCATAAACTGAAAGACACATTGCGTAACGACATACCTCAATTGGGGCATGTGTTGATACATATTGAACCGAATGCATAAAAAAAATGATAGACTTTATTCAGCAACTCAAACACCGAAATGAAACCCTATTCTATTATGGTTTGCTGTGTCTTGTGTTATCAATTGTTTTTATTATTCTTACGAAATATACAACTACTCAGGTTTACAATGTGAACGCTTGGTACAAACCTTTTAAATTCGCTTTTTCAACATTTCTATTTTCTTGGGCCATGGCCTGGTATTGCTATTACTTGCCCAATTTTAATATCAACTTATTCAATTGGTCGGTTGTAATTTTATTGGGTTTTGAAATTTTTTATATCGCATTTCAAGCAAATAAAGGACAATTGTCGCATTACAATTTATCTACACCGACATATTCAATTTTGTATTCATTAATGGCATTAGCTGCTACTGCCGTAACGTTATACACAGCCTATGTTGGACTGCTATTTTTCAAATCCGATTTTCCAGACCTTCCTAATTATTATTTGTGGGCTATTCGTTTAGGGATCATCATTTTTGTTATCTTCTCTTTTGAGGGATTTGCTATGGGCTCAAGGCTTAATCATAGTGTTGGAGCTGTAAACGACAACTCAAATTGGCTCATTGTTAGTTGGAGCAAGACAGTAGGTGATCTGAGAGTTTCACATTTTATTGGCATGCACGCTTTGCAAATACTGCCCTTGCTTTCATACTATCTTCTAAAAAACACAAAATTGACAATTGGCCTTTCAATTGTTTACGGACTTTTAGCTTTGGTAACACTTATTCAAGCATTGCAAGGCAAACCTTTAATCAGTTCAAATAAGACACAAAAAGAAACACCTAATAATGTGTAAATAACCCGGCAAAAAAAGAGTAGTTGATTGTAAAATAACCAATAACTTTATGTATTATGAACGTAAAAGCACAGATCAAAGAGTATATTGCTAGTCAGGCTGAAGCAAAATGCATTGATATGCAAGCATTGCACAAGCTCATTCTTAAAGCTTCACCAAAATGTAAATTATGGTTCTTAGATGGAAAAGACGGTAAAGGAAAAACTGTTACCAATCCAAACATAGGATATGGTTATTATACTATAAAATATGCAGACGGGTCAACCAAAGAATTCTATCGAATTGGTTTAAGCGCCAACACAACCGGGATATCTGTTTATATACTTGGCCTTAGCGATAAGACATACTTGGCTAAAACTTATGGAAAAAAAATTGGTAAGGCAAGCGTTACAGGGTACTGCATAAAATTTAAAGCGCTAAAAGACATAAACATTGATATACTTGAAGCTGCTATAAAAGAAGGGTTTGAGGGTAAGAATTAAAAAATAAAATAGTAATTTATTTTTCGGGCACGTTAAAAATAAAACCAACACCAAAAACGTTCTCAATGTTAAGTTCAGGATCTTCTTTTAAATATTTCCGGATCTTGGTTATAAATACATCCAGGCTCCGACCAAAAAAATAATCATTTTCGCCCCAAAGATCTTTTAGCATTTCTTCGCGCTTTATAACCTTGTTACGGTGCCTGGATAAATAATTAAGAATGTCGCTCTCTTTTTCGGTAATGCGTTTGGTATTACCGAAAATAGTTAAAGATTGATTATTAAAATCGAACGTAAATTTACCGATAGAAGAAATTTCAACTTTGCTTTCAGCGATGTTTTCCGGAATCCTACGAATGACCGCTTTAATTTTCCAAAGTAATTCTTCTTCGTCAAATGGCTTTGTAATATAATCGTCTGCCCCAAGATCGTAGCCTTTTAATTTATCTTCTTTTAACGACCTTGCCGTTATAAAAATAACCGGGATCTTTTTCTCCTTCATTCTTATTCCCTCTGCCAAAGAAAATCCATCCATCTTGGGCATCATCACATCCAACAAGCACAGGTCAAAAGATTGGCTCAGAAACGCTTTGTAAGCCAATTCGCCATCCTTACAAAGCTTTACATCAAAACCTTCCGTCTCCAGGTAATCTACCAGCAGCATACCTAAATTAAGATCGTCTTCGGCTAATAATATTTTAAGTTTCTCTTTAAGCATTTGGTAGTGTAATAGTGAATGTTGTGCCCCGCCCCTTCTCGCTTTGCACTTCTATTGTTCCATGGTGTAATTCAATGATCTTCTTAATATACGCCAAACCAAGACCAAAACCTTTTACATCATGTAAATTACCGGTTGGCACTCTAAAAAATTTATCAAATACTTTCTTCTGATATTTTTCTGCTATGCCTATTCCATTATCAGAGAATACAAGCGTTAAATTACCAGAGCTATTAAATGTTTGAATAACTATCTCAGGTTTTTCTTTTGAATATTTAAGTGAGTTATCAATTAAATTACATAAGGCATTTGTAAGATGTGTTCTGTCGCCCAAAACCAAAGGTATGGTTGCGTCTAAATTTAATTTTAAGCTACCATGTTTATTTTCTATTTGCAAAGCAATACACTTTATACATTCGTTAATAAGTTCGTGAACATTTAACTCTGCTTTTTGTAAAGGTATCTCTCCTCTTTCGAGCGCTGTCATGCTCAACACCTGCTCTACCTGTACCTTCAATTTTTCGTTCTCCTGCAATATCACTTCAGAATAGTGTTTGATCTTATCTTCCTGTTTTAAGGTAGACTCTTTTGTGATCATTTTACCTGCCAAACCAATATTGGTAAGTGGCGTTTTAAATTCGTGAGTCATATTATTTAAAAAATCGGTTGTGTGCTCAGATATTTGTTTTTCTTTAAGTAACGACAAAGTAGTGCGCCAAAACATAACAAGTACAATAAGAATAAGGGCAACAGAAGTAATAAAAAGAGTACCCATTTCTGCAATGATAAACGATTCTTTATCAGGAATAATAAGTACTAATTCCAAACCATTTTTACTGGCCAGTTCAGATAAGCGTTTGCTATAAATATTATTTTTAAAGCTTGACTGTCCCTTAATTCTAAATGGAGTAGGTTCTATTACCACAAACGAATAATCCATATGAAAATTATAAAAATTCATAAAGTGTCTGAACAAAGAATCTATTTTTTTAATATCCGGATTACTGATACAAACTTCAGCGCTTCTGCAAGCATTTATAACAATACTATCAGATGCGTTATCGTTCTTTTGAATGCTCTGGCAAGTTTCTTTATCAGAATACAAAGCGTCGGCCGTTTTTGAAAGCACCATGTTGGCTTTTTCAGTAAACAGTTCTTCTTTAATTTGCGCTGTTTCCAATATCCAATTCACTTGTATGAACAATACTATTACCAGTGCTATAGACGAAATGGCAATAAATAAATAGGTTCTGTTAAGTTTCATGGGTGTATCAAAATTAACTATTTTATGTGTGATTTGCGCTGCGTTAACAAGTCGTTAACAAGGCAATAACTAGTCAATAACAAAATTTGATCTAAGACTTAACTATATTTGTACATAAACACTATTACCATGAAACTTTATATTATAAGCCTGGCAGCCGCGAACATTTTTTTTGTTAGTTGTAAAAATGACATTAAAGCGGATACACAACTTAACAACAGATCAACCACCAAAACAAGAATCAAGACTGACGGTAAAGCTGAAGAAGTAATATATCCGCTACAAATAAAGCCGCTGGGCTTTGACAGGAACGTAAGTTATATGGGAAAGAAAAAAGATAATTGCTAAAAAATATTATTTTGAGAGCGCAAATCATATTCTTTACACTTGTTATCGCTTCACTTTTTAGCTGCGAGCAAACAGAAGCACCCGTTCAAATAACACCACCTGCAATTGTTATTAACGGCAATAAGCTTGACACAGCTTATTTATACAGCTCTTATGACGACCGCGGAGCCTTTCTTGAAAAAAATCCTTGTATCACTGTTCAAGTCAGCGGCACTGTAAATACCGGTGTAAAAGGTACATATTATGTAGATTATGATTATACAGACGATGCAGGACACAAGGCAGCAACTGTTACGCGAACCGTGCAGGTTGTAGAAAACAAATGTGCTTTTTTAAATGGCGGTTACAATGTTGTTTGCACCTGTGTTGCAGTTGTGGCGGGCGCTCCAAACCCAACAATTACCACAACCAATTATACGGCAACAGTAGCCCCGGCTATGGAGGATAATTGTTTTGAATTAAGCTCGATGAAAATCGGATCAGGCTATGTAGTACCCTTCCCTCCCCCATCTATTAATGGCAACTCCATTACAGTTGGTTTTTGGGATCGCGATTGTATTCCGGGCAGCTGTAGCACAACGGGTACTTTATCGGCCACAAAAAATACTTTTACTATTGAGAGTGTAGCTTACCAATTTTCTCCGGCCATAAGGTATATGTGCAAAAACGTTTACACAAAACAATTGTAAATTAATTGGAAGAATTACCATAACGAAAATAAAAAAGAAGATTTTTGGAAATTCTATTACAAAGATGGAACTTTAATGTATTCTATTGAATACAAAAACAATGTATCACTACTTAACCATTAATATATGAAAACAACCAGACCGGTTTTACCTACTTTAATTGCCGCGGCAATAGTTATAGGAGTTGCTGCTTGTCATACAACTAAAAAAAATACAACAAAAACAGAGGCAACACCCATTCCCGTTGCAACAACAGCAACAAAAACAGAACCTGCCAAAACTTCTTTTTCAAATTTTTCAGGCTCGGCTACTCCGGGCGAGCAACAGGTTAATGCCATACAAATGAGAAATCCGGGAACAACCTTAGAACAGTTAACCAAAGGACATTCTATTTACACCGGCGAATGTAGCAGTTGTCACCGGGTATTTAGCGTGTATGATTATACACAAGAAGCCTGGCCGGGAATTATTGATAGAATGGCTCTTAAAGCAGGAATAACGAACGACCAAAAAGATGCTTTATCAAGATATATCTTTTCTATGAAAGCAACCCAACCCAACGGGAAATGAGCAAAAAATTACTGATACTCTTTTCGCTTTTTTGTTTTTCATTCATGCCATGGCATTTGGGTAAAGACAAAGAACAATTTGTTGAAATTAGAGGTAAAAAGCAATATTACGTAATAAAAGGCACAGGCGAACCTTTGGTGGTTTTTATTACGGGGCTTGGCCCAACTATGGATGATTTTTCCGGACTTCAAAATAGAATTGCAAAAAAAACTAAAACATTATGTTATAACAGAGCCGGAGTTGGCAAGTCTGAATCGTATAACAATGAACGTAGCCTCGAAAACATTTCCGCAGAATTAAAAGAACTATTAGATAAAGTTGGAATAGATAAGTCTGTAATTTTAGTTGGACATTCGCGTGGCGGATTGATCTTACGGTATTTTATAGATAAATACCCTGGTAAGGTTTGTGGTGCCGTTCTGATTGATCCTGCACTTCCGGAACTAAAACCAATGCGAAGAGCCTTACGAACAACAGAAGAGAAAATTGAATTTGATAAATATTATAACTCATTTATCACAGATAGCACAAAATATTCGGCGATCATAAGAAATGAATTCAGGAATTTTTACACAACAGACTCCGTTTCTGTTGCAAATAAAGGATTTATAAATACTATTCCTACTACAATAATTGGCTCAGTTAAAGCAACAAAAGACAAATACGGCAAAGAAGATAATACGATCAAAACAGAGCTATTTAATGATTACGTAAAAAAGTTTCCGCAAATAAAATTGGTCTTGACAAATAAGTCGGGCCATTTTATTCACGATGAAGAACCAAAATTAATAAGCGACGAAATTTTACTGGTTATAAAGAAAATAAAAGGATAGATCATTAAACAAAAAACCCCGCTTCGGAAACAGAAACGGGGTTTTTAAGTAATAAAATTATAATTACTGTTTTACAATTTTAGAAGTAAATACAGCTTTACCATTTTCTGTAATTCTAATCGAATAAATACCGTTTGCAGTATTCTCCAAATTAAGGTCAGAAGTTAAAGAAGTTATTTTTTGTGATAAGATCAATTGTCCCATGTTACTGTATAATTCAATACTTACATTTTCTGACAAAGAGCTAAGCGCAATGTTTAATAAACCGTTTGTAGGATTTGGATAAAGACCTACAGTTACATCTTTTTCAATTACTGAAGCTATTCCGGTACATAAACTAACGCTTTGTGTTATGGTAGTTGAATTTGAACAGCCGTTAGCATTTGTACCACTTATTGTATATGTTGAGGAAACAGATGGGCTAACAACAATACTGGTTGAGTTAGATGTTGTGCTCCATGTGTAAGTATTAGCTCCGGCAGCAGTTAACGTTGCATTTTGCCCAACACATATTAAACTACTGTTACTTGTAGCCGAAAGCGTTGGCAAGGCGTTAACCGTTACCGTTGTAACAAATGGTAAAACATTTGTGCATCCGGTTGAAGACGTTCCAACAACAGAGTAAGATGTATTTACAGAAGGCGTAACTACAAGAGCGGCGCTGTTAGAACCTGTATTCCATGTATATGTGCTTGCACCCGAAACACCTATTGTTGCTGATGAACCGGCACATATCTGTGAGGCAGCAGGTGTAAATGTGATGTTAGGGAAAGCTAAAGAACCGGGGGTTACCGGTAAAAAATAATTGATATTAAGCGCCGATCCGCTTGTTCCGCCCATTGCAAAAAGACCATTAGTAGTACTTGTTACTGCAAGTTCACCATGGTTTACCGGGTGAGCAAACCCAACGGTCCAGGTGTTGCTGCAAGGATTAAAAATATCAACGTTATTAAAAAATGGTGCACCGTTATTTGATCCACTGGTTTTACCACCAACCAAATAAATTCTACCGTCGGGTGCTAAAGATGCGCCAAATTGATTTCTGGCCGCAGGCATTGTGCCTATTACAGACCATGTATCTGCAGCTATGTTGTAACGCTGAACAGTGTTGGTAGCCGTATTAGTAGCCAAATGGCCGCCAAAAACATAAAGGTTACCATTATTGCCCGATGCCATTTTATGTAATTTAACACCAACCGGTAGGTTTGCACCTGTTGACCAGGTACCCAAAGCAATATCATAAATGCGCATCGAAGTTTCAACCGTTTCGCCACCGGCATAATATATTTTGTTATTGTAACTTACCATAGATCCTTCCCAGTTGCCATTTGGGCAAGATGTTAAAGTTGACCAGGTGCTTGTGGCAACATCAAAACGTGCAAAAGTGCTGATAACAGGATAGCCTGCTAAGCAATACACCATATTATCTGTTCCAAGACAATACGCTACGCCGCGCGCAGTATAAGGTACGCTTGGGCCGGTTGTCCACGTATTGGTTGCAGTATTATAAATATACATTGCGTTTACCTCCGGGCCGATGCCATTCCACCCGCTAAAAAGATAAACATTTCCATTTGGATGAGCTACAAGACCATGCTGACAAACGTTTGTGGGGATTACCATACTGGCAGTCCACTGACCAAATATCAAAGCGGAATTAATTAATAAAAAAAGAGTAAAGATTTTTTTCATGGGACGGGGTTTTAATTTGTTTTATAATACCTAAATATATGAAAAAAAATTGATATTATCTCTCTTGGTAGGTTATTATCGATACTAGGACTTTGTGAGACTGTTTCATATCTTTAGCAATAAGCACTTCTCTATTTTAGGATAGTGATAATTTAAGTAAATTTGGTTTATGAAAATATTTCTTTTGTATCTCTTTCTTTTATTTTGTTCGTTGTTAAAAGCGCAAACTTACACAAGTTATTTTACCGGCGATACTTCCAATGTTATTAAACCTACCCAGTACCGTTTATGTATGATGGGTGGCGCCACAGAAGATGATGAAGCCATGAAATGGTTCCTAAATGGCAGTGGTGGCGGAGACATAGTTGTAATAAGAGTTACTGGGTCAAATGGTTATAATACTTATTTATACTCTTCTTTAGGTATTCCGGTCAACTCAGTGGAAACTTTGGTTATCCCAAGCATTGCTGCAGCCAACCATCCATATGTAAGAAGACGATTGCGCGAAGCAGAGGCTGTATGGATAGCAGGAGGCAATCAATTTGATTATATTAGTTATTGGAATAATACATCTGTTGATACAGCGTTAAATTATTTGATCAATACAAAAAAAACACCTATAGGCGGAACCAGTGCCGGTATGGCTATTCAAGGACAAGCTTATTTTAGCGCGGCCGCAGGTTCGGTAACATCTCCTGTTGCGTTATCAAACCCTTATGGCAGTTCGGTTACAATTGGTAATAATGATTTTATTCATAATAACATTTTAAAACGCGTAATTACAGATACACATTACGATAATCCTGACAGACGCGGAAGACACAGCACTTTTATAGCCAGGTTGTTTCAGGATAGCACTGCAGCTTTTTACGGCATTGCCTGCGATGAATATACAGCAGTTTGTATTGATAGCACTGGCATTGCAAAAGTATTCGGTGGATTTCCAACCTATGATGACAACGCCTATTTTATACAACCTAATTGCATCTTACCAAACGGACCCGAAACCTGTACGGCGGCGCAATCACTAACATGGAACCGATCGGGCCAGGCATTAAAAGTGTATGCTATCAAAGGCACATCTGTTGGTGCCGGAAGTTTTGATCTTAACAACTGGCAAAACCCAAATGCCAGCGGCGGCAGTTGGCAAAACTGGTTTGTTGTTAACGGCACTTTTTCTGCAACAACAGGCGCAAGTGCCATATCCTGCATTACAACACATATAAAAAGTAATTCAGTTGATGAAATCAACTTATACCCTAACCCAACACAGAGTGTATTGAATTTTGATAAGCTTGTAGAAAAAATTATTATACAAGATGTAACAGGAAAAACACAGGCAACATTTTTTAATGCAGAAAAAATAAATATTGAAAACTTAGTACCCGGAATTTATTTTATTGAATTACGCTCGAACAATTATTCTTACATTAAAAAGTTTGTGAAGGAATAACTTTTTACTTTACCATTTTGCAGCAACCTATAAAATATTTCTTTTTTTGTTTGACGATCTTCATTTGTCGGCTAAACAGTTTTTCGCAAACTACAAAAGCAGACTCTTTATTAATTTTAATGCAGCAGCAAAATACGGATGCGGTTAAAGTAGATCTGTTAAATAGTTTATCTTTCGAATACTGGGATGTAAATCCGGTTGAGGGCTTAAAATATGCAAAGCAAGCATTGTTATTAGCAGAAAAAATAAATTCTAAACCTGGTATTGCAGAAGCCTACACGAATATTGGAAGAAGTTACAGAAGAATGACCAATATAACCAAGGCACTAGAATTCAGTTTCAAGTCATTAAAATTGTATGAAGAATTAAACGATAAACATGGCATTGCCAGTAACCTATTAAATATTGGAAATGCTTACCGGGTACAAAAAGATTTTGACAAAGCTTTGGAATACCTTTTTAAGGCTTTGAAAATAAATGAAGATCTGAAAGATATGGTTTGGGTTGCCAGATGTTTAAATAGTATCGGAAATGTATATAAAGATAAAAAAGACTACAAAAACACGTTAAACTATTACAGTCGTTCGCTAAAAACTGCAGAAGCAATAAATGATAAAGACAGAATAACTGCCGCAACCACAAACCTTGGAAGTGTTTATGGCTTAATGAAAAACTATGACCAAGCTTTAAAGTGCGATATGGAAGCTTTAAAAATGTATAAAGTATTAGGTAAAAAGGTAGGGATATCTGAATGCTACATCAATCTGGGTATGTTGTATCTGGATGTTTATAAAGACAAAGGTTTAAAAGCTAATCTTGATCTTGCAAAAAATTATTGTGATAGTGCAATAGCAATGGATTCAGAGGCCGGGCATTTAGAAGGCTTACAATGGGATTATAAATTCCTAACCACTGTTTTAAGTGAAATTGGAGACCATAAGGGCGCACTAAAAAGTTATGCTTATTACGTTTTAATTAAAGATTCTATTTCGAATGGAGAAACAAATAGAAGGATAGCTCAACTTGAGAAAAATAACGAAGAAGATCTTAAACAAAAAGAAATTGAAATTCAAAAATTATAATTATTATCCGCTAAAAAAGAAAGATTGTTCTTTATTCTTGGCCTAATTGCTGTAGTTATTTTTGCTGGAGTAATTTTAAGAACCCTAATAATAACACGCAAACAAAAAAGTATTATCGAAATACAAAAGAAAGTTGTTGAAGATCATCAGAAAGAAATTCTTGATAGTATACATTACGCCAAACGCATACAAACATCTTTATTGCCCCCCGAAAAATATATTTCGAAACATTTGAATAATAAGAAAACTGACATTAAATAATGTAATTGAGAAAGTCTAAAATCAAAATATATTTTAACTTTGTTATGCAGATCATTAAATAAATATGAGTACAACCAATACTATACTTGTTGCAAAAGGCAAAAGAGGTGATTCCGGTTACGACACGGTAAGAAGAGAAGATAATGAGACGATCCAATCACGGTGGATAAACATTGGCGGAACAAAATTACGCGGTGTGAATGATAAACTTTATTTCTCGAGTCAAGGCGATCTTATAATTGTGGCATATAACAGTAAAGATCTCACCGTTCGTTCTTTTTGGAATGTAACCAAGAACGAAGGCAAGTTAATTAGCATTATCAATTTGATATTCCACCCCTACTTATGGATAATCGCTATTATTGGTGCTTGTTTTTTACTTGGATTCAAAAAGGATATAAAAGCTGATGAAAAATTTAAATTATATGCTTTTGGGGCCTATGGTGGCGCTTTAGTTATTACTTTCGTTTACAGTTTATTTGATTGGCGTAAAGATAAAATTGCCAGTAACAAAGTTGAAGAAGTAAAGAACAGTTTATAAATTAAACCTTTTATTAAAACCGGCATCTAATATAAAACACTAACTATATTATATGAAATTAAAAGCTTTACTATTTGTTTTTATACTAACTGGCTCTGTTTTAAAGTCGCAAACAGTTACCACACAATTTGGGCCGGTACAAGGTACTATGAATGGAAGCGTGTATCAATTTCTTGGTATACCTTTTGCAAAACCACCCGTTAATACTTTAAGATGGAAAGCGCCGCAAAACCCAACTGCATGGGTAACTGCATTGGCAACAACCAGTTTTGCTCCAATTTGTCCGCAAAAAAAATTCTCTACAGGCAGTGCGTCTACATACACACTAATGGGCAACGAAGATTGTTTGTATCTAAACATATGGACACCACAAACAGGCACCGGCACAAGACCTGTATTAGTGTTTATACATGGCGGCGGTAACCAACAAGGTGGCGCTAGTGAAGATGGTGGTGGTACACAAATGTTCTTTGGAAAAAACATGGCAACAAGAGGCAATGCCGTTGTTGTAACTATACAATACAGATTAGGTCCATTAGGCTTTTTAGTTCATCCTGGTCTTGAGCCTGAGAATGCAAATAACACTTCAGGAAATTACGCTGTAATGGATCAGATACTTGCATTAACATGGGTAAAGAACAACATTGCTAATTTTGGTGGTGACCCCAACAAGGTGATGATCTTTGGAGAAAGTGCCGGTGGACTAGATGTTGGAAATTTATTATTGACACCAGCAGCGGCAGGGTTATTTCAACGCGCCTGCATTCAAAGTGCATCGCCGGTATTGGCCGATTATATCGCCACAAAAAATAAGGGCATAGCATTTTTAGATAGTTTTACAACGGTTGGTACAGATGTTCAAAAAATTGCATTCATGCGTACACTACCAAGTGACTCGATCATTAAAGATGAAGTATCGCCATTAACCGGAGGAGCCGTTGGTTTGAACTGGCAATCGGTAATTGACAATGTGCTTTTTTATGATTACCCATCGCAACTAATTCAGGCAGGTGCCTTTAATAAAGTGCCGTTAATGATCGGTTCTAATTCAGAAGAGATGAGTCTCTCTGCACCTCCAACGGTTGTTCCTGCAATGGTAACAGCATTAATAAATACAACTGTACCATCAAGTTTACAAGCCCAAGCCGCTACACTCTACCCGCCCGGAAGTAATACTACCCAGGCAAGGCAATCGTATGTTGGCATTTTAAGCGATGCGCAATTTACCGCGCCCGCAAGAAGAACTGCGCAATGTGTAAGCATGAATCAAACAGATCCGGTATGGCGCTATTTTTTCACACACAAACATACCTTTGCACCACTTACGCCATTAGGCAGTTATCATGGTATGGAATTGTTTTATGTATTTAATAACTGGGAAAATGCTACTGCAGGAACAGGTCCACTCTTTAAACCGCAGGATGATTCCGTGCAGAAGGCGATGTTGAGTTATTGGGTTAATTTTGCGAATACCGGAAATCCTAACGGCTCAGGACTTGTTGCATGGCCACAATACAATGCCGCTAACGATTGTTATTTAGAGATAAAAGCAACGCCAAACGGAAGTCAGTGTGGTTTAAGAACAGCGCAATCCAACTTATGGGATAGTTCGGTAGGTTATGTAACCTGTGTAAGTACATTAGGTGTGGATGAATTTAAAAACACAGATCTTAATTTTGCATTGTATCCGAATCCTAACAGTGGCGTCTTTAAAATTGAAACACCTCCAGGAACTGACAAAGGCACGTTAGTTATTTATAATACACTAGGGCAAAAAGTGCATGAACAAAAACTGATCAGCGGTATAAATGAAATAAGAACGCTTGGATTAGCAGGCGGCTTCTACAATTGCATTTTACTGAATGACGCGAATAAACAACTGGGTTCAAGAAAATTATTGATCGAGTAGTAATACTTAAATTAAATTATATAAAACAAAAAACCCGTTTCGGATCTCGAAACGGGTTTTTAAATTTATTGCTGTTGCTATTAAGCTTCTGCAGTTTTTTCAGTATCGTCTTTTTTAGCTTTTGTAGTGCCTTTTTTAGCACCTTTGCTACGACGTGTAGTTTTCTTAGCTGTACCTTCAGCAGAGCCTTTACCGTTAGTGTAGATATCGTTAAAGTCTACTAATTCGATCATCGCCATTTCAGCAGCGTCACCCTGACGGTTACCTGTTTTGATGATACGAGTGTAACCACCATTACGGTTTGCTACTTTAGTTGCAACTTCTTTGAACAATTCGCTTACAGTTTCTTTTCTTTTTAAGTACGAAAAAGCAACACGACGGCTATGAGTAGTATCGTCTTTACTTTTTGTAATAAGCGGCTCAATATATACGCGTAAAGCTTTTGCTTTAGCAAGAGTAGTAAAAATACGCTTGTTATCAATTAACGCACAAGCTAAGTTCATTAACAAAGCGTGGCGGTGAGCGGTTTTTCTACCTAAATTATTTATTTTATCTCCGTGTCTCATTTTATTTAAGATTTATGATTTAAGATCTATGATTTAAGATTAACATCTAAAATCTAACCTCTAAAATCTAAATTTATTAATCTTTATCTAATTTATATTTTATCACATTCATTCCAAATTGTAAACCTTTAGTTTGAACAAGGTCTTCTAATTCAGTTAATGATTTTTTACCAAAGTTGCGGAACTTTAATAGATCGTTCTTGTTGAATGAAACAAGTTCGCCTAAAGTTTCAACATCAGCCGCTTTTAAGCAGTTTAGAGCGCGAACTGAAAGATCCATGTCTACTAACTTAGTTTTTAATAATTGACGCATGTGAAGGCTTGTTTCATCAAATTCTTCCTCATTACGTTTTTCTTCAGCATCTAATGTAATTTTCTCATCAGAGAATAACATGAAATGGAATATTAAAATTTTAGCTGCTTCTTTTAATGCATCTTTTGGATGAATAGAACCATCTGTAACGATATCTAATATCAAGCGTTCGTAATCGGTTTTTTGCTCAACACGATAGTTCTCGATATTGTATTTTACATTTTTAATTGGCGTGTAAATAGAATCAATAAAAATTGTTCCGTTTGGTGCGCTGTTTGTTTTGTTCTCTTCTGCAGGAACGTAACCACGGCCACGCTCAACAGTTAATTCCATTTTTAAACGAACAGATGAATCGCAATTAAAGATAACAAGATCCGGGTTTAAGATTTGAAAACCGTTTACATATTTACCGATATCCCCAGCAGTGAATTTTTCGCTACCTGCAAAGTGTACAGTAATTTTTTCGTTATCGTGGTTATCTAATTGTTTTTTAAATCTAACTTGTTTAAGATTTAAAACTATTTCAGTTACATCTTCAACAACACCTTTGATAGTTGAAAACTCATGATCTACACCTTCGATGCGTAAGCTGGTTACAGCATATCCTTCTAACGACGATAATAAAATACGACGTAAAGAGTTACCTATTGTAATACCAAAACCAGGCTCTAATGGTCTAAACTCAAATTGTCCTGAAGTCTCGGTTGAATTAATCATAATAACCTTGTCAGGTTTTACGAAATTTAATATTGCCATATTATATACTTATATAGGTTAAATTAATTTATTTTATTATTTAGAGTACAACTCGACAATTAACTGTTCTTTAATGTTTTCAGGGATCTGAGAACGTTCAGGACGGTTAATGAATTTGCCGGTCATAGTGTTCTTATCAAAATCTAACCAAGGAAATTTATTTACAGCGCCCGAAAGAGCTGTTGTAATTGCTTCCATAGATTGTGATTTTTCACGAACACCAACAATGTCTCCTGGTTTTAAAGTAAATGAAGCGATGTTTACAACACCACCATTAACAGTAATGTGAGCATGAGAAACTAATTGACGGGCTGCACGACGTGTAGGAGCAATTCCTAAACGGTAAACAACGTTGTCTAAACGACTTTCAATTAATTGTAACAATACTTCACCTGTGATACCGTGAGAACGAGCTGCTTTATCGAATGTACGGGCAAATTGCTTTTCAAGGATACCATAAGTATACTTAGCTTTTTGCTTTTCCATTAACTGGATAGCGTATTCTGATTGTTTTGCACGTTTTTTAGTGTTACCGTGCTGCCCCGGAGGGTAGTTCTTTTTTTCTAGCGCTTTATCAGGACCGAATATTGGTTCTCTGAATTTTCGCGCGATCTTTGATTTGGGACCTGTGTACCTTGCCATTTTAAATAATTGTTTTCTTTTTTATTATTTAAGTTATAAATCCTATAGACTTATAACTCCAAATCTCATCGCCTTGATGAGACCGGCTGTTTATTTATATTTTATTTTATACGCGACGACGTTTAGGGGGACGACAACCGTTGTGAGGGATTGGCGTGATATCCATGATCTCAGCAACTTCAATTCCTGTAGCTGCAATAGTTCTGATAGCACTTTCTCTTCCTGCACCCGGGCCTTTTACATACACTTTTACTTTACGTAAACCTGCATCAAATGCAACTTTACTGCAATCTGCAGCTGCCATTTGCGCAGCATACGGTGTATTTTTCTTAGAACCTCTGAATCCCATTTTACCAGCACTGCTCCAAGAAATTACCTGGCCATTGATGTTGGTTAATGAAATGATAATATTATTGAATGTAGCATTGATATGAGCTTCGCCTGTAGCTTCTACCTTTACAGTACGCTTACGTGTTGTAGCTTTTACATTTGATGCTGCTGTTGGTTGTTTTGCCATTTTATTTAATACTTATACTTTATTAATTATTATTTAACTGCCATTTTCTTGTTAGCAATTGTCTTACGTTTACCTTTACGCGTACGTGCGTTTGTTTTAGTACGTTGGCCACGAACCGGTAAACCGTTACGGTGACGCATACCACGAAGACAGTTGATATCAGTTAAACGTTTAATGTTTAATTGCGTCTCAGATCTAAGAGCACCTTCAACTTTAAAAGCGTTGTTAATTAAATTACGAATAGCATTTTGCTCATCGTCATTCCAATCACTCACTTTTTTATCGGAATCAATTCCTGCGTCGCTTAATATTTTTGCAGCTCTGCTGCGACCAATACCGTAAATATAGGTTAAACCTATTACGCCTCTTTTGTTTTTTGGTAAATCTATACCTGCTATACGTGCCATTTCTTTAAACTACTATTTTATAAAGGTTTGCAAAGATAAGAATTACTTCTGTCTTTGTTTAAATTTTGGATTTTTTTTGTTTATTACGTACAATCTTCCTTTGCGACGAACGATCTTGCATTCGTTGCTACGTTTTTTTATGGATGCTCTAACTTTCATTTCTCTTATTTTAAAATTCTAAACTTCTTATTTATATCTAAAAGTAATTCTTGCTTTTGATAAGTCGTACGGACTCATTTCCAACTTCACTTTATCTCCCGGCAGAATTTTGATGTAGTGCATTCTCATTTTTCCTGAGATGTGTGCTGTTACTACATGTCCATTCTCCAACTCCACCCTAAACATCGCATTGCTTAATGCTTCTACAATAGTACCGTCAATTTCAATGTTTGCCTGTTTCGCCATATTTAATTAACCTTGTTGCACCATCATGGCATTAGCGCCACGACCCTTGATCCTACCCGATTTCATTAATCCATCATAATGACGGTTCAATAAATACGTTTCAACCTGTTGTAAAGTATCTAAAACCACACCTACAAGGATCAATAAGGATGTTCCACCATAAAAATCCGCAAAAGCGCTGTTAATTCCCATTTTTTGAGCAAATGCAGGCATAACTGCAACACCAGCAAGGAAGATAGATCCCGGCAAAGTGATACGGCTCATAACCTGGTCAATGAACTCAGCTGTTTTTTTACCAGGCTTAACACCGGGTATAAAACCACCATTACGTTTCATATCATCAGCCAATTGATTAGGATTAACCATAATAGCCGTGTAAAAATAGGTAAAGAGGATAATTAAGATAGCAAAAATTAAATTGTACCAGAACCCATAACGCTCGTTAAAGATACCACCACCACTTGCTGAGAAGTTAGTAATAGCTAAAGGAATGAACATGATAGCTTGTGCAAAGATAATAGGCATTACACCCGCTGCATTTACTTTTAAAGGGATGTATTGACGCACACCGCCGTATTGTTTGTTACCAACGATCTTTTTCGCAAACTGGACCGGTATTCGCCTTGTACCCTGAACGAGTAAGATAGAACCGATAATTACCAATAATAAGATAACAATTTCAATTAAGAAGATAATTAAACCACCATTGCCTGCAGTTCTTGATTTTACCTCTGATAAGAAGGCAAAAGGTAAACGCGAGATAATACCGATCATGATAATTAAAGAGATACCATTACCTAAACCTTTATCAGTAATTCTCTCACCTAACCACATTACAAACATGGTACCGGTAATTAAAATAAAGATAGATTGGATCCACCAGAAAGTAGAAAGATCGGTAAAGGCATTTGGAGCAGATTGTTTAATAGAAGCAATATAACCGGGAGCCTGAACAGCAGTAACACCAATGGTTAAGAACCTGGTGTACTGGTTGATCTTTTTACGACCGCTTTCGCCTTCACGTTGCATTTTTTGGAAATACGGCACCGCCATACCCAATAACTGGATAATGATGGAAGCAGTAATGTAAGGCATGATACCTAAACCAAAAATTGAGGCACGTAAGAACGCACCACCTGCAAACATGTTAATTAAACCTACGATCCCGCCAGCGTCAGCTGTTTTTGCATCATTCAATGCATCAACATTTATCCCCGGAAGAACTACATAAGAACCCAAACGATAGATAAGGATCATACCCAACGTTAATAGAATACGTTGTTTAAGTTCCTCTATCGTCCAAATGTTCCGAAGTGTATCTATAAAACGCTTCATATATTATTTTGTATCATTTATAGTACCACCTTTTTCTTCAATAGCTTTTTTAGCTGTTGCTGTAAAGGCATGTGCTGTTATTTTTATTGACGCAGTTAATGTACCACGACCCATTATTTTAATAAGATCGTTTTTGTGAGCTAAACCATTAGCTACTAAAACATCAAAATTGATTTCAGTTACTTTTGCAGTATCCACTAATTTTTGGATAGCATCTAAATTAATACCGTTATAGTTAATACGGTTAACGTTCTTAAAGCCGAATTTTGGTAAACGACGTTGTAGAGGCATTTGACCACCTTCAAAACCTACTTTTTTAGAGTGGCCAGAACGTGATTGAGCACCTTTGTGTCCACGAGTTGCAGTTCCACCACCGCCCGAACCCTGGCCACGGCCACGACGGTAGTTAGTTTTTACAGAACCATATGCTGGTTTTAAATCACTTAATTTCATTTTATTAAATATTTTCGATTTTTAAAATATGTTTTAATTTACTGATCATGCCATCAATAGCAGGAGTAGATTCTTTTATCACTGAGCTGTGAGTTTTTCCTAAACCTAAAGCTACAACTGTTGCTTTTTGTGAAGGGCTACGTTTAGCGATACTTTTTACTAATGTTAATTTTACTTTTCCCATTGTTTAATTATTAACCGTTAAACACTCTGTCTAATTTAATACCTCTTTGTTGAGAGATTGCAATTGCATCACGCATTTTCATTAAAGCATCCAAAGTTGCTTTAACTACGTTATGCGGGTTACTTGATCCTTTAGATTTAGCTAATACATCTGTAACACCAACGCTCTCTAACACAGCACGCATCGCACCACCGGCAATTACACCAGTACCATGAGCCGCAGGTTTTAAGAACACACGTGCACCACCAAATTTACCTTCTTGTGCATGAGGCACAGTACCGTTTAAAATGGCAACTTTAACTAAGCTCTTTTTAGCATCTTCAATACCTTTTGTAATGGCATCAGTTACCTCGTTAGCTTTACCTAAACCTTGTCCGATAATTCCTTTTTCATTTCCAACCACAACAATGGCTGAAAAGCTAAAGTGGCGACCACCTTTTGTAACTTTAGTTACACGTTGGATGGCAACTAACTTATCTTTTAATTCTATATCGCTTGATTTAACGCGTTTTACTACTTCTTTTGACATCTTACTAATTTATTAGAATTTTAAACCTCCTTCGCGAGCACCTTCTGCTAACGATTTTACTCTACCGTGGTATAAAAACCCGTTACGGTCAAAAACCACTGCTGTGATTCCGTTTGCAACAGCTTTTTCGGCAATTAATTTACCTACTAATTTTGCTTTTTCAATTTTGCTAACTTTTGCAGAAGAGATTGATTTATCTACTGAACCAACAGCTAATAAAGTTTTTCCGCCTTTGTCTTCAATTAATTGAGCATATATTTCAGAGTTACTACGGTATACGCTTAAACGCGGCGCTTCTGCAGTACCTTTGATCCTCTTACGAAGTTTTAATTTAATTTTAGTTCTTCTATCTTGTTTATTTACTGCCATCTCTACAATTTTTAGGATGATTAAAAATTTATTTAATTATTTTTTCGAAGCTGATTTACCTGCTTTTCTTCTTAGTACTTCACCAACGAATTTAATACCTTTACCTTTGTAAGGCTCTGGCTTACGTAAGCTTCTGATCTTAGCAGCAACTAATCCAATTAATTGTTTGTCGGCACTTTCTAAAACTATTTTAGGGTTTTGACCTTTTTCTGCAGATGTTGTAACTTTAATTTCAACAGGTAACTGGAAGTTAATGTTGTGAGAGTAACCTAAAGATAACTCTAACATATTTCCTTTATTAGAAGCACGGTAACCCACACCTACTAATTCTTGTTCTGTTTTATATCCTTCGCTTACACCTTTAATCATGTTAGCGATCAAAGAACGGTATAAACCGTGTAATGCTCTGTGGCGTTTTTGATCAGTTGGACGTGTAACTAACACTTTACCATCTTCAATTGCTACAGTAATATCTATATCTACTTTTTGAGTTAATGTTCCTTTTGGTCCCTTAACGGTTACTAAACCGTTGCTAATTGTTACCTCTACTCCTTTTGGTATCTCTATCGGGGCTTTTCCTATACGTGACATGCTAATTTTCCTCCTTTAAATTATGAAATATAACATAAAACTTCACCGCCAACATTCATTTTCTTAGCTTCTTTATCGGTGATAACACCTTTTGAAGTAGAAATGATGGCAATACCTAAACCATTTAATACACGAGGCATTTTATCAACACCTGAATACTTACGTAAACCCGGGCTAGACACGCGATCCAATGTGCGGATAGCAGGAAGCTTGGTTACAGGATGGTATTTTAACGCAATTTTAATTACGCCCTGGTTGTTTTCTGTACTTTCAAATTTGTAATTTAAAATGTACCCCTTTTCGAAAAGGATCTTAGTGATCTCTTTTTTTAGATTAGAAGCCGGAACTTCTACGATGCGGTGGTTTGCTTTGATCGCGTTACGAACACGCGTTAAGTAATCTGATACTGTATCTGTCATTTTTTTTAAGTTTATATGTTATTCCGAAAACAGAATAATTATATTAAACAATCTATTTTATTTTTTTGAGGGGGCAAATATACAACAATTTACCATAACCTCACAATTTTATTTTTACCGGTTTAACCCCATCGGTTAAAAAGCCGGAAAGTATTTTCTACCAGCTTGATTTGGTAAGTCCCGGAATTAATCCGAAAAGCACCATTTCGCGGAAAGTAACACGGCTAACACCAAAAGTGCGCATGTAACCACGCGGACGACCGGTTAATTTACAACGGTTACGTAAACGCACTTTTGAAGAGTTACGTGGTAACTTCTGTAAGCCAACTGAATCACCTGCTTTTTTTAATTCAGCACGTTTTGCAGCGTATTTATCAACTAATTTTTTACGTTTGACCTCGCGGGCCTTCATCGATTCTTTTGCCATTATTTTTCTTTCTTTTTAAATGGAATACCAAATTCTGTTAATAAAGCGTGAGCTTCTTTGTCTGTATCTGCGCTGGTTACAAACGTAATGTCCATACCAGAGATCTTGCTTACTTTATCAATATCTATTTCAGGGAAAATGATCTGCTCAGAAACACCTAACGTGTAGTTTCCGCGTCCGTCAAATCCTTTATCGTTAACACCTTTAAAATCACGAATACGTGGTAATGAAGCTGCAACTAAACGATCTAAGAACTCATACATTTTATCGCCACGTAAAGTTACACGTACACCAATGGCAACGCCTTTACGTAATTTAAAGTTTGAGATATCTTTTGTTGAATAGGTTGCTACAGCTTTTTGACCAGTAATAGTGGTCATTTCTTTTACTGCTGCTTCGATCATCTTTTTATCAGATACTGCATCGCCAATACCCTGGTTAAGGCAAATTTTCTCCAATTTAGGAACTTGCATTGACGAAGTATATTGAAATTGTTTTTGTAATGCAGGAACTATTTCTTCTGCATATTTACCTTTTAAACGAGGTTGATAGGTTTTTGTTGCCATTATTTAACTGCCTCCTTAGTTTTTTTTGAGATACGCTCTAATTTTTGAGTTTTCTCATTTAATTTACGACCTAAACGAACGGTTTTACCACCTTCTAAAAACATTAAGTTTGAGATATGGATAGAACCTTCTTTTTTTACGATACCACCGTTAGTGTTCTTGGCGCTAGGCTTTTCGCTTTTGCTAACCATATTAACACCTTCTACAATGGCACGTTCTTTTTTAATATCTATCGAAACGATCTTTCCTGTAGTACCTCTGCTTTCGCCAGAAATTACCTTAACAGTATCGCCTTTTTTTAGTTTTATTTTTGACATGACTTACTTTTCTTTTAATTATAGCACTTCCGGTGCTAATGAAATGATCTTCATAAATTGTTTATCGCGTAATTCGCGGGCAACTGGTCCAAAGATACGTGTACCACGGATCTCGTCAGTTGTATTCAATAACACTACTGCGTTATCGTCAAAACGAATATATGATCCATCAGCACGGCTGATCTCTTTGCGTGTTCTAACAATTACCGCTTTACTAACTGTACCTTTTTTTACGTTACCGCTAGGTAAAGCATGTTTTACAGTTACTACCACTTTATCGCCAATTGAAGCATAACGCTTTTTAGTACCACCTAATACGCGGATAACAAGTACCTCTTTGGCGCCGCTGTTATCTGCTACTGTTAATCTCGATTCTGTTTGTATCATCTTAAAATGTCTTTATTACGATTAACACTAATTATTTAACTTTTTCAATTATTTCAACTAAACGCCAGTTCTTAGTTTTACTAAGCGGACGAGTTTCTGCAATTTTAACGGTATCCCCAATGCTGCATTCGTTCTTCTCATCATGAGCAACGAAGGTGCTGGTTTTCTTTAGGAACTTTCCGTATTTAGGGTGTTTTACTTTACGTATAACCGAAACAACGATGCTTTTTTCCATCTTGTTACTTTTTACGACACCGATTTTTTCTTTTCTTAAATTTCTTTCTTCCATGAAGCAATGTTATTTAGATGCTTTGTTACGTTTATTTAATACAGTTAACATACGTGCTATATTTCTGCGGTTAACGCGGATTACAGACGGTTTTTCTACAGGTGAAATTGCATGATTTAATGTCATTTTATTTAATCCTGCTTTTTCTTCCTTTATCTTCTCAATTAATTCCTGATCGGATAGAGCTGATATGTTGTCCTTGTTTTTCATTTTTTATTTTTTGTTTTATTTCCGGTTCATTGTGTTCCGGGTTTAAACATTTTTTAATTAAAGTAACGGTTCAACTAAAACTTGCTTAATGTTTTATTATTCAATTATTTAGTCACTTCAGCTTCAACGTAATCTCTACGTACAATAAACTTAGTAACGATCGGTAATTTTTGTGCAGCTAAACGTAAAGCTTCTTTTGCAACAGCTAAAGGAACACCTTCTGCTTCGAAAATGATGCGACCACGTTTAACAGGAGCCATCCAATACTCTGGTGCACCTTTACCCTTACCCATACGTACCTCTGCAGGTTTTGACGTTACGGGACGATCTGGAAACACACGGATCCAAACCTGACCTTCACGTTTCATGAAACGGGTAATTGCGATACGAGCTGCTTCTAACTGGCGTCCAGTCATACGGCACTCGTCCATTGCTTTAATTCCAAAAGAACCGAAGGCTAATTCATGACCACGCTTAGCGTCGCCCTTTATCTTCATCTTTTGAGATTTTCTATATTTTGATCTTTTTGGTTGTAACATGATAATTAATTTTATCTACTTATTGTAAAACTATTTTTCTTCTCTTTTAGTTCTTTTTTTACCGTTGAACTTAGGACGGTCGTTATTTGGACGATCTCCGCTTCCACCCGATTTTTTGTCTTTAGACATTAAACCAGCGTTTGGAGAAAGATCACGTTTTCCGAAGATCTCGCCACGACAGATCCAAACTTTGATACCAATACGGCCATATGAAGTGTGAGCCTCTGCTACAGCGTAATCAATATCAGCACGTAACGTATGTAAAGGAGTTCTTCCTTCTTTGTAACCTTCGGTACGAGCCATCTCTGCTCCACCTAAACGGCCAGATACTTTAATTTTAATTCCTTCTGCACCTAAACGCATGGTACTAGCCATGCTCATTTTGGCTGCACGACGGAAAGAGATACGACCTTCAATTTGACGAGCGATAGAATCTGCAACCAAGCGTGCATCTAATTCCGGACGTTTAATTTCGAAGATATTTATTTGGATTTCTTTTGTAGTTAATTTTTTTAATTCTTCTTTTAATTTATCTACTTCTTTACCGCCTTTTCCGATAATGATACCAGGACGAGCTGTATTGATAGTAACAGTGATTAACTTAAGAGTTCTTTCAATAACAATTTTAGAAATGCTACCTTTTGCTAAACGCGCTTTTAAGTAGTTACGGATAGTATCATCTTCAACTAATTTATCTGCGTAGTGTTTACCACCGAACCAGTTTGAATCCCAACCTTTGATGATTCCTAATCTGAAGCCTATTGGATTTACTTTTTGTCCCATTTCTATTTTGCTGTTTTGGTGTCTAAAATTAAAGTAACATGATTTGAACGTTTGCGGATACGGTATCCACGGCCTTGCGGCGCTGTACGTAAACGTTTTTGCATTAAGGCGCTGTCTACCATAACTTCTTTAACGAACAATACACCTTCTTCTGCGCGAGCGCCGGTTTTTAATTCGTAATTAGCAATGGCTGATTTCAATAATTTCTCTAAACGGCCAGAAGCCTCACGAGTATTGAACTTCAAAATATTTAAAGCAAGGTATGCGTCTTTACCTCTAACAAGATCCGCCACCTGGCGCATTTTGCGTGGAGATGTAGGGCAACTATTTAATTTAGCGAAGAAAGAAGTTTTGTTCTCTTCTTTACGCTTTTCGGCTACTAATCTTTTTCTTTTTCCCATGGTTTCTAATTATTTTTTATTATGACCAGCGTGACCTTTAAATACGCGAGTTGGTGAAAATTCTCCTAATTTATGTCCAACCATGTTCTCAGTTACATAAACCGGAATGAATTTAGCACCATTATGTACAGCAAATGTATGCCCTACAAACTCTGGTGGAATTGTTGAACGACGTGCCCACGTCTTGATCGCAGATTTTTTTCCGCTTGCATTCATCTTCTCTACTTTACCTTCCAGGTTGTAATCGATGAAGGGGCCTTTTTTTAATGATCTTGCCATTTTTTTGGTTTTGGTTTTGAAACCTATTCTCTCCCTTCGACTGGCTCAGGGATCAAATAAGCCATTAAACGTTTATAATTATTTTTTTCTTCTTTCTATAATGTGTTTGTTAGACGCTTTTGCTTTGTAACGGGTTTTGAAACCTTTTGCAGGTAAACCTTTACGTGAGCGAGGTTGTCCACCAGATGCGCGGCCTTCACCACCACCCATTGGATGATCTACAGGATTCATTGCAACCGGACGTGTGCGCGGACGAACACCTTTCCAACGAGAACGGCCTGCTTTACCGTAAACCTCTTGATTATGATCAGGATTTGAAACCGAACCAACAGTAGCTTTACAAGTAATTAATACCATACGCACCTCACCTGAAGGCATACGTAAAATTGCATATTTACCATCACGGGCTGATAACTGAGCGTAAGAACCCGCGCTGCGAGCCATTACAGCCCCTTGACCAGGACGTAATTCAATATTGTGAATAATTGTTCCTAAAGGAATATCAGAAAGGAATAATGTATTTCCTATTTCAGGAGATGCATCTTTACCAGACATGATCTTTTGATCAACTTTTAAACCTTGTGGAGCGATAATGTAACGTTTCTCGCCATCTTTGTAGAAAACAAGAGCGATACGTGCCGAACGATTCGGATCGTACTCAATCGTTTTTACAGTAGCTTCAATACCGTCTTTTTCGCGCTTAAAATCAATATCACGAATTACTTTTTTATGACCACCGCCAATATAGCGCATTGTCATCTTACCGGTGTTATTACGTCCACCAGAAGAGTAATTAGTTTTTACAATTAAGCTCTTCTCAGGCTTACTTGCAGTTATCTCCTTAAAATCCGCTGTTAGCGTATATCTTAAACTTGGAGTTAGTGGTCTATATTTTTTTAATCCCATTTTAAATTCTTTTTACAAATTAAATACTTGCGTAAAAATCAATTACTTCGCCTTGTTTTAAAGTAACAATTGCTTTTTTGTAACGGTTAACGCGACCAATAGCAACACCACGAGTGGTATTACGCGTTTTTACTTTACCAACATATTGTTGAGTATTAACGCTGTCAACTTTTACACCGTACATTTTTTCAATAGCACCTTTAATCTCTAATTTATTAGCCTCTTTTGCTACTACAAAGCCATAGCGATTTAATTTTTCGGCTTGTGCAGTCATTTTTTCCGTAATGATCGGCTTTACTAAAATTTCCATCTTACTTATTTAAAATTGTTTCAAGTACTTTAATAGAACCTTCTGCAAGGATCAATGTTTCTGCATGTAAAATATCGTAGGTATTAAGGTCAGAAGCTGCAACAACTTTAGCACCTTGAATATTGCGAGATGATAGATACACGTTCTTGTTAGCATCACCTACAACCAATAATGTCTTTTTATCAGACAGGTTAAGGTTCTTCATAAGATCAACATAATTTTTTGTTTTTGGAGCTTCAAAAGAGAAGTCTTCTAAAACAGTAATTGCATTATCTTTTGCTTTGTATGATAAAGCTGAAGCACGTGCTAAAGTTTTTACCTTTTTATTTAATTTGAATGAATAATCACGCGGACGAGGTCCAAATGCGCGACCACCACCAATAAATAACGGCGATTTCATTGAACCGGCACGAGCGCCACCAGTTCCTTTTTGTTTCTTTAATTTCTTAGTGGTACGTGCGATCTCAGCACGTTCTTTTGATTTGTGAGTACCTTGACGTTGGTTAGCTAAATATTGCTTAACATCAAGATAGATACAATGATCATTTGGCTCTACTGCAAAAATTGAATCTAAAAGATCAACTTTTTTAGTTGTTTTTTTACCACTTATATTTAATATTTCTACTTGCATGATTACTTCTCGATTAAAATATAAGACCCTTTTGCACCTGGAACTGAACCTTTAATAAGGATCACATTTTTCTCAGGCATAATTTTTACGATTTCAAGGTTTTGGATCTTTTTACGATTTCCACCCATTCTTCCGCCCATACGCTTACCCGGCATTACACGAGAAGGATCTGACGATGCACCTAATGAACCAGGAGCTCTTTCACGATCATGCTGACCATGAGATTTGTTTGCGTGGCCTACCCCGCTGAATCCGTAGCGTTTTACAACACCCTGGAAACCTTTACCTTTACTGGTTCCAACAATATCCACAAAATCACCTTCTGAGAATAAAGCAACGGTTAATACATCACCTAAATTTTTTGTTTCCTCGAAATGACGAAATTCTACAACTTTACGTTTTGGGGTCGTTTTTGCAATTTCAAAATGACCTTTCATTGCACCTGATGTGTTTTTTTCTTTTTTCTCATCAAATGACAATTGTAGAGCAGTGTAACCGTCGTTTTCATTGGTTTTTACTTGCGTAACAACGCAAGGACCCGCCTCAATAACTGTGCATGGTAAGTATTTACCATTGGCATCGAAGAAGCTCGTCATTCCTATTTTTTTACCAATTAATCCTGACATTTTTGTTTTTTATTTATTATTTAATTTACTAATTCTAATTTTTTGATTTACAGCGTATTATCTGTATCCTGTTAAACTTTAATTTCTACTTCAACACCACTTGGTAACTCTAATTTCATTAAAGCATCAACAGTTTTTGAAGACGAACTATAAATATCTAACAAACGCTTGTAAGCGCATAATTGAAACTGATCACGCGCTTTTTTATTAACGTGTGGCGATTTCAACACCGTAAAAATTCTTTTGTTTGTTGGTAATGGAATTGGACCATTAACCACAGCACCTGTAGCTTTTACAGTTTTAACGATCTTCTCTGCTGACTTATCAACTAAGTTGAAATCGTATGATTTTAGTTTTATTCTTATTCGTTGGCTCATGTTAAAAGAACGTATTTATTTATATTAGTTTAAACTTTTTCTGCTTTACCTTTTGCTTTTGAAATTACATCTGCAGCAATATTTGCAGGCGCTTCGTTATAATGGCTAAATTCCATTGTAGATGTAGCACGACCTGAAGTTAAAGTACGTAACTGCGTTACATAACCAAACATTTCAGAAAGTGGCACCTTGGCTTTAATAACCTGTGCATTTCCTTTAGAATCCATTCCTTCGATTTGTCCACGACGACGGTTTAAGTCACCTACAACATCACCCATGTTTTGCTCTGGCGTTAAAACCTCTACTTTCATAATAGGCTCTAATAAAACCGGCTTACATTTTGGCAATGCCTCACGGAAAGCTGTACGGGCACAGATCTCAAAAGATAATGCATCCGAGTCAACCGCGTGGTATGAACCGTCTTTTAATACAACTTTTAATCCTACTAAAGGATATCCTGCTAAAACACCATTGTTTAATGAGTTTTTAAAGCCTTTTTCAACGGCAGGGATAAATTCACGTGGAATGTTACCACCAGTAATTTCATTAACGAACTGTAAAGGACCATTTTTAGAAAAATCCCAATCCGCATCAACCGGGCTTAAAGTGATTTTCATATCGGCAAATTTACCACGTCCACCAGATTGTTTTTTGTAAACTTCACGGTGATCAACGTTACCAGTAATTGCTTCTTTGTAAGCTACCTGAGGTGAACCCTGGTTAACTTCTACTTTAAATTCACGTTTTAAACGGTCAACAATAATTTCTAAGTGAAGCTCGCCCATACCTGAGATAATGGTTTGACCAGAATCTTCATCCGTTTTAACACGGAAAGTTGGATCTTCTTCAGCTAATTTATTTAAACCCACCCCTAAACGATCTAAATCACCTTGAGTTTTAGGCTCAATAGCGATTGCGATAACCGGCTCAGGGAAATTCATTGCCTCTAATACTATCGGATGTTTTTCATCACATAAAGTATCACCTGTACGGATATCTTTAAATCCAACTGCTGCACCAATATCTCCTGCTTCAATAAACTCAACAGGGTTTTGTTTGTTAGCATGCATTTGGAAGATACGAGATATACGTTCTTTATTACCAGAACGTGTATTTAATACATAAGAACCGGCATCCAAACGGCCTGCATAAGCACGGAAAAAGCATAAACGACCAACGAATGGATCGGTTGCAATTTTAAACGCTAAAGCAGTGAATGGTTGAGTAGCATCTGGTTTACGGGAAACTTCTTCTCCTGTATCAGGGTTAGTACCTTTAGTCTCTGGTTTATCCAAAGGACTAGGCATTAATTCCATTACAAGGTCTAACATAGTTTGCACACCTTTGTTTTTAAAGGCAGAACCGCAAACCATTGGTACAATTTTATTTGCAACGCAAGCTTTACGCAAAGCGTCTAATACTTCTCTTTCAGTAATAGTTTCAGGAGCATCAAAGAATTTTTGCATGATATTATCATCAAAATCCGACACTGCTTCTAACATTTTTTCTCTCCACTCTGTAGCTTCTTCAAGCATATCAGCAGGAATAGGAACCTCTTTAAAGGTCATTCCTTTATCTTCTTCATTCCAAACAATACCGCGGAAGTTGATAAGATCAACCACACCAATAAAATGCTCTTCAGCACCAATTGGTAATTGTAAAGGAACAGCGTTACCGCCTAAAATTTCTCTTGTTTGTTTAACTACGTTTAAGAAGTCAGCACCCTGACGGTCCATTTTATTAACGAAACCAATACGGGTTACATTATAATTATCAGCTAAACGCCAGTTTGTCTCAGATTGAGGTTCAACACCATCAACCGCTGAGAACAAGAACACCAAACCATCTAATACACGTAACGAACGGTTCACTTCAACTGTAAAGTCAACGTGGCCCGGTGTATCAATGATGTTGATTTTGTAATTGTTTTCACGGTATTTCCAGAAACAAGTAGTTGCAGCAGAGGTAATAGTAATACCACGCTCTTGCTCTTGAGCCATCCAATCCATGGTTGCAGCACCATCGTGAACCTCACCTATCTTGTGGTTAACACCTGTATAATATAAAATACGCTCAGTACAAGTTGTTTTACCTGCATCAATGTGGGCTGCAATCCCAATATTACGCGTATATCTTAAGTCGCTCATTTTATTTAATTAGAATCTAAAGTGTGAAAATGCTTTGTTTGCTTCTGCCATTTTATGGATATCTTCTTTCTTTTTGAAAGAAGCACCTTCTTCTTTAGAAGCTGCAACGATCTCTCCGGCTAATTTTTGAGCCATCGATTTTTCGTTACGTTTACGAGAATAAGATATTAACCATTTCATAGCCATAGAAATTTTACGGTCAGGACGAATTTCTGAAGGAATCTGGAAAGTTGAACCACCAACACGACGAGAACGAACCTCTACCTGAGGCGTTACGTTTGCTAATGCTTTTTTCCAAACTTCTAATCCATCTTCGCTCGTACGTTTAGCTACGATCTCAATTGCATCGTGAAATATGTTTGACGCGGTATTTTTCTTACCATCGTACATTAAGTTATTTAAAAAACGGGTTACCAATGTATCGTTATAAATTGGATCTGGTAATAAAACTCGCTTCTTTGCTTTGGCTTTTCTCATTGTATAAACTCTTTAAAATATTATTTTTTCTTAGCAGCAGCCGCTACAGCACCTGCTTTAGGACGTTTTGTACCGTATTTAGAACGTTGTTGTTTACGACCTTCAACACCAGCGGTATCAAGGCTTCCACGAACAATGTGATAACGAACACCCGGTAAGTCTTTTACACGACCACCACGTACCAAAACGATACTGTGCTCTTGCAAGTTGTGACCTTCACCCGGAATATAGGCAATAATCTCTTGTTTGTTAGTTAAACGAACCTTTGCAACCTTGCGCATTGCAGAGTTAGGTTTCTTAGGGGTTGTTGTGTACACCTTGGTACAAACACCACGGCGTTGTGGACATGAGTCCAAAGCGGCCGATTTGCTCTTGTTGGTCGGTTTTGTGCGACCTTTTCTTACTAATTGCTGTATTGTAGGCATTTTAAATCCTTTGTGTTACTTGATATTATTGGTTTTCAGCTGTTTCCCTTTTTTAGGGAGGGCAAAGATAGGAAAAGATTTTCAACAAGCAACAATTTTGTTCATTTATTTTTGGCTTTTGAACAATTTTTTTATACTCTACGTCGAATTTGTGGAAAACTTCACGAAAAATTGACTTTTGGCAAAAAAATTTCCAACCGGTTTTAGTTGGATTTCAGACTATCTGTTTTTGAAATTTCGGGCTGAATTTCGGCCACTTTTTCTTCGTTCACAACCCCATCTTCCCCAATCAGATCAATAATGTACGACGAATAATCGTTTTTTAGGTTTTTCGGGATCTTAAATTCGTAGGTTTTTTTATCTGGATTATTTAACGATTCGCCCAACAGCCAAGGGTTATGAAGCTTAACTATGGTTTTATTACAGCCAAAATATTTGGCCAAACTGGCAATATTTGTTACCGAAGAATCAACTTTATACGTTTTTAAAGGAATTTTGGCAAAATAAGTGAGCTTTTTTTTCTTAATTCCAAAATGAGCTGGGTTCGAAAGCAGTGTTTTATAGGCTAAAATCCGGTACACAAAACTGCCCGTTTCGCTGTTTAACAAAAGATCGTAATAATTATCGCTTTTTTGGCGCTTTAAAGCCGATTGAATGCCGCCAATTCCCAGATTATAAGCTGCTGCAGCAAGTGTCCAGTTCTTAAAAATAGCATAGGCATCTTTAATGTGCTGGCAGGCCGCGCGGGTAGCCTTTTCCACGTCTAACCGCTCATCTACCGACCCGTTTACCTCTAGCCCGTAATTTTGAGCCGAAGCCGGCATTAATTGCCAAAAACCCGCAGCCCCTGCTGGAGAAACCACATTTGACAAATGACTTTCAATTACCGCAACGTACTTAAAATCGTCGGGAATGCCCTGCTGCTTTAGGATGGGTTCGATATATGGAAACCATTTTTGTGCTTTTGTAAATAAAATAGCCGATGATTGCCAGTGTTTGTTGTTAAAAAATTCCTGTTCAAGATCTTCTTTGATGGCCATGCTGTTTGCAGGTATCTTCTCTCCACAAAACTCCAGATTTGACGGGATGTTTAAACCTAATACGTTTTGGTTATTATTGCTGTAAGAAAGCGAATTTACTGATGGTTGAAGAACGTAGATCTTTAAAAAAATAAACAACGCTACAAATACCACAAAAAAAACAACCGTTAGGGTGGTTAAATTGAGTCGCGAAAAAAAATGAAAGAATATTTTTTTAGAGGTCACTTTCTCTTTATAACGGTATTTACATATAAAGATACGAATACCAAAAGGATGTAAAAAATGGAAACATAAAAAAGTGCATAACTAAAGTGAAACACAAGCAAATAGGCTAATACAGAGCCAATTGAGCTAATAACAAAATATAAGATCGCTATCCTTTTCTCGGTAATTCCTTTAAAAAACAAATGATGTGTTGTGTGATCCTTTCCGCCAATAAAAGGCGATCTGCCACTTCGCAAACGATTAAAAACAACCGTAAAGGTATCTGTTAAAGGGAGCAAAAATACCAACAACACCAATAAAATATTTACCAGCGGAAAACCACCAATAAGCCCCGGGCTTGGGCCGTTCCAGCAATTATCAATACCCATTACCGCCAAAAATAAACCTAAGAATTGGCTACCCGTATCGCCCATGAACATTTTTGAAGGATGGAAATTGTAAATTAAAAAGCCTGATAAAGCGCCTAGAATGCCCAAATTTAATGTAGTTGAATAGCTATTGGTATTGAATAAAGAAATATTTAGAGTAGCCATAAACAAACAAATTACAATAGAGATGATGGTAGTTATACCATCCATATTATCCAACATGTTTATTGAATTCATAACGCCCACCACCCAAAAAATAGTAATCAGGTAATTAATAAATTCATTTTGAAAAATGCGAACGCTGTGCCCCGAAAAAATAATTATAAAGGCACAAAAAACCTGTGTTAAAAATTTTAATAGTGGCTGCGTATTAAAAGCGTCATCGGCCAAACCCATTAAAAACGCAAGTGTTGCGGCAATTAAGATGCCCACAATTTGTAAATTAAATCCATTGCTTGGCGGCAATAACAGGGTAAAAATAAATGCAAATAAAAAAATAAGATAAAAAGAAATTCCTCCCAAAGCAGGTTTTGCGTTATTATTCCATCTTGCCTGAAATTCTTCTTTGCTTCTGATACCAAGTGTTTGCGCAAAACGCAAGAGAATGTAATTTATAAGTAAAGAAAAAATAAAACACAAAAAGAAAAGAGAAGTTAATATTATGGGATAATTTATCTTCATTTTTAGAACATACTTACAAAACCCTTAAAGGGCTTACCTTCCAGGTCTTTCGCCGAAAGCAAGGGATCGTTATAATTCCATTTAATAGCAATGTCTTTATCATTCCACAACAAACAATCTTCTGCAGCTTTATTGTAAAAATTGGTGCATTTGTATGAGAAAATTGTATTGTTCTCTAAGGTTAAAAAACCATGTGCAAAACCCGGAGGAACGTACATCATCCACTTATTTTTTTCGGTAAGTTCTAAACCAAACCATTTACCATAGGTGGCAGAGTTCTTTCTTATATCTACCACAACATCCAATACTGCGCCTGTAATTACACGTACCAGTTTACCCTGGGCGTGCGGCGGGTTTTGAAAGTGAAGGCCCCTTAAAACGCCTTTTTGAGAGAGCGATTGGTTATCTTGAACAAATTCAAGATCCAAGCCTGCTTGTT
Source organism: Bacteroidia bacterium (assembly GCA_016787785.1). Classification (GTDB taxonomy): domain Bacteria; phylum Bacteroidota; class Bacteroidia; order B-17B0; family Aurantibacillaceae; genus Aurantibacillus. Next base: position 59,643 of record JAEUTO010000007.1, read on the forward strand.
TAAATAAATTTTGGTTATAGCTTTCAAAAAAATAACCACGCTCATCTTCAAAAACCCTTGGTTTAAGTACAAACAATCCTTTAAGTTCTGTTTCAATAACTTCCATTAACTCATTTTTCTTTTGCTGCGTTTACTAAATTTTTCGTCTTCACTATAGTAACCACTTCCATAGCCATAGCCGTAACCATAACCATAGCCATAATTATAACTGTAAATTTTCTTGCTAATATCTACATCATTTAACACCACTGCTAAATTATGAACCTTTGTTTCGTTTTTTAGCCTGTCCAGTATCTGCGTGAACATTTTTTTAGAATACCCTGCTCTAAAAACATAAATAGGATAATTAGCCATTTTTATGGTTTCTATACCATCTGTAACCAAACCAACTGGTGCATTATCTATAACAATATAATCAAATTGAGTTTTTAACTCATCAATAACTTCTTTTAATTTTTTACTTAAAATTAATTCAGACGGGTTTGGAGGCGCCGGACCCGCTGTAATAAATTTTAAATTTTCCATTGGACTGGTATTAAAACACTCATCCAAGCGGGTCATGCCTGTTAAGATCGTGCTCATACCAACATTATTTGGGACACCAAAACCTTTATGGATCTTAGGTTTACGCATGTCAAGGTCAATAATAACTACTTTTTTACCGGTAAAAGCTAAAATGCCCGCAATATTAATAGCCACAAAGGTTTTACCCTCGCCACTTATGGTTGATGTAATAGAAACGATCTTAGGGCCCTCAGTGGCGTCAATAAACGTTAGGTTGGAACGAATAGATCTGAATGCCTCGCTAATAATTGCCTTAGGGTTCTTATCCACAATTAACTGCGATACCGGAATATCGCTTTGGTATTTTGGAATAACTCCCAATAATGCAATATTGCCTGATGAGTAACGGGTAATGTCTTTTAATGAATATATTTTATCGTGGAAAATATAACGCACAAAAACCAATGCCAGAGATATAAGCAGGGCGCCTAAGAAAGCAACTAAAATCGCATTCCTATTATTTGGAGATACTTTTGCGCCAATGCCAAGTGCTTTCTCCAAAATAATATTCTTAGATACATAACCTGCTTTTGAAATAGAGAACTCGGTCTTTTTTTCAAGTAACATGGTGTAGTATTTTTCACTTATGGCATATAATCTGTTCAAACGAGAGAACTCAACTTCATCTTCGGGATTTTGATTTAACTTAGATTTAAAATCGGTTGATTTCTCTAGTAGGTTTTTGTACTTGGTCTTATAACGTAATTTAACCGCATCTAAGCTTTCTAAAAGTAATTTTTTCTGATTTTCGAGTTGGTAATTAACCTGTTTTATATTTTCGGAATTTGGCGTAACAGCATACAGCAAATTTTCCTTTTCAATTAAAAGTTTTTGAATTGTTTGTGTTATCTCTTTTATTAAATTTTCATATTCTGTTCCAGATATCAACGAAATTAATTGGTAAATATCAATGCCTTTATTTTTGTTAATATTCTTTTGGATCTCATCAACAATGCGCTCTTCCATTTCTACTTTTAAAAGTTGATCTTCAACAGATGAATAACGTATAAGCTCAGAATTTATAAGGATATCTTTTTCGCTAAATTTTTTTTCCTGTTTAAATTTTTGCAAATTCCCTTCAGTATCTTTAAGATCGTTAAAAACAACGCCCAATTGTGTATCAATAAACAATAAAATGTTGCGCGAACTCTCACTTTTTCTTTCTACATCGTAGTTCAAGTACTCTTCAGTAATGGCATTTACTATATCGGTTGATTTAAGAGGGTTTACATCCTGCACTTTTATTAAGATAGTCTTAGCCAATTCGTTTATAAGTCGTATCTCCAGTTTACTTTGTAAAATGGAAGTTACCGCGTCAATATCAGAAATAGTAAAATAAAGAGAAGTATTCTCTTTTAAAATATCTGCAATTTGTTCTTTACTTAGCTTTGGATTGATAAAAATATTAATATCAAATTCATTGGTTTTTAACCAATTGTTTATTTCAAATTTTTCTAATTTGTTACCTATCTTTAAAACACCGCCCATTAATTTGGGATTCAATTCAACATATATTTTTTGTCCATAAGCCATTCCCGCCTTAGGATTGATCTTTATTAAATAGGGAGAAGAATGGTATAATTCATTGCTCTTAAAAGTACCCTCACTGAAGTAGTTAACGCCAATGTCGAGTTTTTCTACAACACGTTTTAAAAATACCCGTGATTTAATTTGCTCGATCTTTTCTGCAATTAAATTATTGTTGTTATCAAAATTATTTAGCTTTAGTATTTCATCGGCCTTATTGGCATCATTTATCTGTAAAACCGCTTTTGATTCAAAAATTGGTTGGCTGTAGCGCAGATATAGAAAAGCAAGAGAAAATGAAATAATGAAAAATAAAACGATAAAAAATTTACTTTTATTGAACAGGAATGCAATTACCCCAATATCAAAATTGGTATTAAACCTCTCGGTTATATCCTTTAATTGATTATTAGTTGATTCTACCTGAGGATCTAGCATTTTATTTTAGCCTATAAAACTGGAAAAGTATCAATGCACTTGTTATTAATGTTATAAGAGGTGTAATTTCTGTTGCTAAAGTTTTAAAAGGCCTGTATCTTGGTTCAACATAAATAATATCGTTAGCCTGCACCTTAGAGTTTCCAAGGGTAATACCTTCTATTTTTGAAAGATCCATTAAATAAACATAAGGTTTTTGCAACGGATCTACATTATTACGAATTAATTTTACTTTATAGGCTTTGCCATCTTCAGGAATACCCCCTGCGGACGCTATAGCTTCCATAACTGTGGTATTGTTATTTGCAAGGCCAATAACCTTTGCCTGACCACTATTACCCGGAAAAACAATTACGCGTTTATTAATTACTTTAAGTGTTACAAATGGCTTAACATAAAACTCCGCATATTTATCTTCCATCACTTTTTCAGCTTCCCTAATGGTCAATCCTGCTATATTAAACCTGTTCAATAAAGGCATTTTAATGTTGCCATCGCTTTCAACTATAACATCCAGGTCGTTCCTAAATGCACCTGCAGTAGTACTCGCCAAATCTATCAACTTAAAACCATCGTTTGTAAATACCCTATACTGAATAGCGTCATTTGGCGCAATTTTATAATCTAATCGGGCTAAAGAATCTACTAATTTATCATAGTTGTAATCCTTTGGAGTTTTAAGCATTAAGTTAGACTTAAATATCTTACAGGATGAAAAAATCAGTAGGCATGAAAAAATTAGAATAAGGTTTCTCATAGTTATAATACAAATATATTAATTTTAAGGCTACTATTAACAGAAAAATCTAAATTGGATATTCGATCCGGGCATGATAGATATTCATCAGGCGCTTCTTAAAGATCTTTCTAATAGTTGTTATGTCTTTAAACGTTATGTCTGAATTAATAAATTGGTTTTGGGCAATTTTATAATCTATTATATTATCAACCAATTCGTTAATTGACAAGGCATCGTGACTTTTTAAACTTCTTGATGCAGCCTCTACACCATCTGCCATCATCAAAACAGCTGTTTCTTTACTAAACGGTATTGGACCAGGATATCTAAATTCACTCTCGTTTAGCACTTTTGAGCCGCTTTGCTCTTTCATTAAATTTAAAAAATAACCAACATAGGTTGTACCATGGTGCGTGCGGATAAAATCTATTATCTGTTCTGGTAACTTATTTGCTTTTGCAAGCTCAACCCCAACAATAACATGGTTAATAATGATCTTTGCGCTCTCGGCCGGGTCCATCTCCTGATGCGGACTATAACCTTTTGCCTGATTCTCGGTAAAAAAATTAGGGTTCTTAATTTTACCAATATCGTGGTACATAGCACCTGTGCGCACCAACAGCGTATTTCCGCCAATGTAGTAAATTGCCTCTTCTGCCAAATTAGCCACCTGCAGACTATGTTGAAACGTGCCAGGCACTTCTTGGGAAAGCTGCCTTAACAAGGGTTGATTAAGATCACTAAGTTCTAACAATTTAAAATCAGATATAAAACCAAATATCTTCTCTGTAAGTAAAATAATTGGGTAAGCCAGCAACACCAAAACCGAACTAACAGCAAAAGGCACATAAACACTAACTTTTTTAACTAATTGAGGCGTTCCAAAACCTACCTGGTAACTTACAAATATTATTACATAAAAAATAAACACCAGCGCTGCTGCATTTACAATTTGCTGCCGTTTGCGCATTTCTGCAACTGTAAAGAGTGTTCCAATACCCGATAGCAGTTGCAAAAGAATAAACTCCAATTTATCAGCCATAAAAAAACTGCATATCAAAACAACAATTAAATGTGTGAATAAAGCTGTACGACTATCAAAGAAAACCCTCACCAGAATAGGCACGAGAGCAAACGGCAAGGCCAATACCAAAAGGCCGTATTTAGAAAAAATAAATGTAGAGATAACCGAAACTATAACTATTAAGTATAAAAAAACAATTTGTTTATTTTGTCCGAATATTAATTTCCTGAAAAATAAAAGATAGCATAACAACACTATTAAAATTAAAAAGACCAGTAACCAGCTAAATAGAATCTTTATTACAGAACTGCTACCGTTAATGTTTTGAAGATAAAAATAATGATTAATCAAAAAACGTTTGTTGTTAGTTAAAGGCTCGCCACGTTTAACAAGCGTTTGGCCCTTTAAAACACCGGTCTTGTAAATAGATACCTGATCGAGTTTTGAGTTTAGATAAAAATCTGTTTTTTCTTTATTAAAAAAATAGGTAATGCTTAAAAAATTTAAATAATTTATTCCACCCAGATCGCTTTTTTTAATTTTGTTTAGTTCGCTTTCAATATGATACGCTGCAGTTTTAATTGTAAAAAAATCGAAGTAAATACCCGCTTCGGCAAAGCTGCCATTAGCTAAAAATATTTGTTTACCTTGTTGAGCCTTGTCAATACTCTCAATTACACCCCTTTGGTAAATACTGTCAAAAATCGGTTTTAAGATCAAATAAGCCTTAAGGTTATTTTGTTTTAAAAGGTCAAGCTCATTCATTTTTTTATCCTTCTCCTCTTCTCTATTCTCAAAAAAAAGTGGTGCCGAGTTCTCTATTTCTTTTTTTTCAATATCAATTTCGTCCTGCGACTTTTTTAAAAAGAGATCTTCTTCGGCCATAAGATCGGGCCCTGCCCAAATGGCATCAAACGAACCAACACGCAAGCCTTTAACCTGCTTACCCGGTAACAAAGCAACAATGCAAACAGAACAAACAAATACAATAACCAATTTAAAAATAAGGTTGTGTTTTGATTGTATGAAGGACAGAATATTCATTCATACAAAGAAAGCGTTTAAGCTAATTGCGTAACGGTTAACAAAAGGACGTTTTTAACAGTGGAGTTTTAATAGCCGCCTAACCACAAAGAACACTAGGAATGCACGATGGGCACAAAGAAAAATAATCTCTGCGTGCTTTGTGCAAGCTTTGTGTACTTAGTGGTTAGATTTTCACTTATATATCCCAAAAACAACGGGTACTTTATTAATTTCAGGTTTTGAAGAGGTTTTCCAATCAAACACGCTTTTAGAACTTACGTATTGGTTGGGTCCTGTAAGGTCTTTTCCAATAAACACAAGCGTTTCAGGAGATAACGATGAAAGTAAGGCTTCAAATAACTGGTCGTTACGATAAGGGGTTTCAATAAAGAATTGTGCTTGCTTTTGTTTTATTGCTAAGGTTTCAAGCTCTTTAATACGTTTTAAACGCAAAGGTTTATCAATAGGCAAATAGCCTACAAACGCAAAATTTTGGCCATTAAAACCACTGGCCATTATACTTAGCACGATAGAGCTAGGGCCGGTTAAAGGAATAATGTCTATGTTTTTTTGATGGGCCAGTTTTATCACTTCGGCTCCTGGGTCTGCAATACCGGGACAGCCTGCATCGCTCATCAAACCCATGTCTTTACCATCAAACAATGGCTGCATAAGCTCCAAAACATTATGGGCTTTTGTGTGCTCGTTCAATAATTGAATTTCTGCGGTTTCAATTTTTGGATAGCCAAACCATTTTAAAAAACGTCTGGCCGTTTTTGCATCTTCAGCAATAAAGTTGTTTAACCCTTTAACAACAGAAAAATTGTATTCGGGAATAAAGTTATTTTTTTCCTCATCGCTAATGGGTACAGGCACTAAATATAATTTTCCGGACTTAGTCACGTTGTAATATTAAATAAAATTTTTTATCCGTACCTTGTAGCACTGAAAAATTAATAACATGTTAGGCTTAAAACTGGAAACAGACCCCCGTTGGGTAAATATAGTTGAAAAGAACATCGAGGAGATACTTACAGATCACGCCTATTGCGAGCAAAAAGCCGCTACAAATGCTATTTCAATTCTAATAAGTTATTCTTATCACCCTGAATTGGTTGACGAAATGCTTAGTCTTGCTAAAGAAGAGCTAACACATTTTGAAATGGTGCATCAAAAAATAAAAGAACGTGGTTTTAAATTGGGCTTTGAAAGAAAAGACGAATATGTTCTGGAGCTTTATAAATTTATGCGCAAAGGTTACGTTAAAGAGATAGCGTTAATAGATCGCCTTTTATTCTCGGCAATGGTGGAAGCAAGAAGCTGTGAACGTTTTAAAATATTATCAGAAAATATAAATGATGCCGATCTGCGTGAATTTTATCGCGAACTGATGATCAGCGAAGCTAACCATTACACCATGTTCCTGGCTTTTGCACGTAAATATGGAAGTGCTACCGAAGATGTTAACGCGCGCTGGCAACAATGGCTCGATCATGAGGCCAAAATTTTAAAAAGTTACGGCAAACAGGAAACTATACACGGCTAAGTGACAGAAGTAAAAAACATACTTGTAATTCAAACTGCATTTATTGGTGACGCCATTTTAGCATCTAGCTTATTGGAAAAACTTCATGCCTATTTTCCAATTGCAAGCATTAGTATTTTGGTAAGAAAAGGAAACGAAAGCATTTATGCAGGACATCCATTTTTAAAAGATGTGCTTGTGTGGGACAAGCAAAAAAATAAAATAAAGAACCTTTTTGGTATACTTTCTAAAATAAGAAAAAACAACTACGATCATGTAATTAATTGTCACCGTTATGCCAGTTCGGGCTTTTTAACGGGCTTTTCGGGCGCCAAGCATAGCGCAGGTTACAAAGAAAATCCATTATCTTTTTTATTTAACTACAATGTAAAACATAAGATCGGCAATGGTTCGCATGAGACCGAACGTTACAATCAATTAATAGAAGATTTTACAGATACAAAAGTTTTTAAGCCAAAGTTATATCCTACCGCTAACGATCGCGAAACCGTTGAACAATTCCAGTCAACACCTTATGTTTGCATGGCTCCTGCTTCTGTTTGGTTCACAAAACAATTACCAGTAGAAAAATGGATAGAACTCTGTAATAAAATAAATATAAACACAACTATTTATTTTTTAGGCGCGCCCGGAGATAAAGATCTTTGTGAACAAATAAAAAAAGGAACAAAACATAACAACCTAAAAATATTGGCCGGCCAATTAAGTTTATTACAATCGGCAGCCTTAATGAAAAGTGCAAAAATGAATTATGTGAACGACAGTGCGCCCTTACATCTTGCATCGTCTGTTAATGCGCCTGTTACTGCTTTTTTTGCATCTACTGTTAAAGCATTTGGTTTTGGCCCACTTTCTGACAATTCAAAAACGCTTGGCGTTGACGGATTAGAGTGTAGACCTTGTGGCCTGCACGGTTACAAAGCTTGTCCGCTTGAACATTTTAAATGTGGGCACTTAATGGACCTAAGTTCAGTTGGAAATGAATAAAATAATTTCGCAAAGTCTATCTTATTACGGATTTTGCCGGGCATGCAATAAAACACACTCATTACCTTCCGAAAAAGCAATTGAAGTTTGTTGTCTATTAATGCAAAAATTTAGCGCCTATGAGCAGATCGATTATCTTAATGATGAAATAGATCTGCGTTTATCTACAAAACATTTATATAATGATATTGGCGGTAAAATGTTTGGGGTTTTAATTTGCGAAGATGTTTCAGGCAACGAAGTTATTTTAAAAGCTTTTTCTTCTACGTACAATGGAATTTGGAATATCGAGGGCTGGGTACCGCATTTAGCAAACGAAACAACCTTTATGCAAATTGTAGAAAAAGGTAATTTAGAAATTCATCCACTAACCGATCTGATAAATGGGCTTGAAAAAAATTCTGACGAATGTAAACTAAAAGTGGAAGAACGGAAAAGCGTTTCGCAAAAGCTGCACAAACAGCTGTTTGATCTTTACGAAGTAACAAATTTTAAAAATGAAAAACGTTCGCTTGCAGATGCTCTGATAATTAAAAAAGGTATTCCGAACGGTACCGGCGATTGCTGTGCACCAAAACTATTGAATTATGCAGCAATTCATAAATTAAAACCAATAAGCATAGCAGAATTCTATTGGGGAAAAACGTCTCCTTCCGGCGATAAAATTGAGGGAGAGTTTTACTCGTCCTGTACAGAAAAATGTTTGCCATTATTAGGTTTTATGATGTGTGGCATCAAAATATCATAACAGTTAAATTTCTTACATTATTTTTCGGTTAAAAAAAAATGTGTAACATCTGGTAAAAAAATCCCCCGTATTGGGTTATACCGATGCTAACATTCTACCGTAATTTTACATCAGAAAAAATACCAAATCGTAATTAATTTTTTCATGTGCTCCCAAACCGCAATTCCTGCTGCAAATGGAATTGCGGTTTATTTTTTAAGTTTAAATATCCCCCTTTTGAAGTGATAGCATCCTTTGGTCGGTTTTACTATATTTGATATATAAATCTTAAATTAGATCTTTTTCAGATAGCAAATTCATGGTAAGACAGGTCTTCATATTTTTTCTTTTAATTTTCTCCATAACCAGTATAGCTCAGAAGTACAACTTTGTAAACTGGACGGTTGAAGACGGTTTGATACAGTCGCAAGCGGGTTTTATTTGCCAGGACAAATACAGGCAATTGTGGATAGCCACTGAAGGTGGAATAAGCAAATTTGACGGCAGAAAATTTACGGGCTATGCAGCACAGGAAGGTTTGATATCAAACGACGTTAACTCTTTGCTTTGCGACCGATCCGGCAATATATGGGCGGGCACGAATTATGGCATATCTGTTTTTAATGGCAAAGCATTTAAAACAATTAAGCCAACTAATAAATCAGTAAACAATATAACGGCCTTGTTAGAAATGCCGGATGAAAGTATATACGCACTTAACAACAATTTACTTTTTAAAATAAATAATTTTGATTGCAAAAGAGTTCCTGTCTCAGATAACCTTACCGAAACTATTAGCGCCATATATAAGACTAAAAAAAATGAGTTAATGGTTTTTGTAATGGAAAAAGGTCTTTTTATTCTTCAACAAAATAAATGGAGAAACATTTTAGCTGTTGATGAGCTCTCAAAAAGCAAGCTAATACGTAAACTTTTCATCACTTCAAAAGGCGATACATTATTAGGTAGTAATACGGGGTTATTGGTTGTTAAAAACAATAAGATCGAAAGCTACAGTTATAGTAAACCAGATCTGACAGGAATAAATATTTTATGTATTGAAGAGGATGTGAAAAAAAACATCTGGTTAGGCTCGGATAATGGTGCCTACAAAGTAGAAGGACAAAACACAATACATTTTGATAGTAAGAGCGGATTTACTGATAACTCTGTACTACACATTTACAAAGACATTGAGAATAATTTATGGTTTGCAACAGATGCTGATGGTATCTATAAATTTACAGAAAACACTTTTACGTATTATGACAAATCGAGTGGCATCTCAAACACAATTGTAATGGGCGTTGTACAAACTACTGATGGTACAATTTTTGCAGCAGGATATGGTGGAGGCTTGTATAAAATAAACGACAAGAACAATATTGAATCGGTTAACAATAAAGGACCGGTTTTAACTGACAGTAAAATAAGTTGCCTGTATGCCGATGACGAAAATAATATTTGGATTGGTACAATAGGAAAAGGATCATGGAAATACAATGAAAAAAACGGTCTGCAAAAAATATTTGACAACAAAAATGGAACACAGGTTAGAGGTGCCAATAGTTTTTTAAAAGACGCGCAGGGAAACATGCTGTTAGGTACCGGCCAGGGCATTTATGTTATTGATAAGCAAAATAATGTTACTAAATTGAAAATAGACAATGTTTCTATTAGTGCTTTGAGACAATTTACCAAAGACAGTGTTTTGGTTGGTACATCAAAAGGCATATTTGTATTGGATAGAGAATACAAACAACATTCGCTCAATAAAAAAGAATTCGAAAATTCATCCGTGCTTTGTCTTGCAAAAAAGAACGATAATCTATGGATAGGCACAACTGATAAAGGTGTGATAAACTGGAATTTGAAAACCGGTAAGATCATTAACTACAATACTGATAACGGATTGCCAAGTAATTTTATTTACAGTATTTATGTTTACGACAAACAGAAAGCATGGATAGGAACAGGCTTTGGAATTAGCAATCTGCAGTTGGATAAAGATGATAATGTTGCCGCAATTAAAAATTATGGTCGCTCTGATGGTTTATTGGGTATGGAATGCAGCCACAATTGTTTGTTAAAGGCTGCTGACTCAAGCCTATGGTTTGGCACTACAAAAGGATTGTTTCATTTTAATCCGGATGCCGATCTCACCGAAAGTAACCAACCTGTTGTTCTCTTAAAGTCGGTAAAACTTTTCTCGTCAGACATAACGGATAGCAGCTTGTATGAAAGCATGTCAACCTGGTTCAAAGTTCCAAATAACTTAAAACTTCATTCAAACCAAAACCACCTCACCTTTGAGTTTGGGGCAATTTATTTTACAAACCCGGAAGACATTTTGTTTAGATGTAAGTTGGAAGGGATCGACAAAGACTTTACCATAAGCAATAACCCGTATATTATTTATTCTGCTATTCCACCAGGAAAATACATACTAAAAGTTCAGGCTATTACAAAAAGTGGTGTTTCTTCCAATACCATTGAATACCGTTTCGAGATAGAAAAAGCATTTTATCAAACAGGTTATTTCCAATTACTGATCGTTCTACTTTTAATTTCAACCGGTGCTTTGATCACTTATATTTCAACCCGACAAAAACAAAAACGTAAAGAGACTTTAGAAAAGATACGCGAAGAAGAATTTATGAAGTTACGCCATCGCACTGCTGAAGATTTTCATGATGAAATGGGAAATAGATTAACTCGCATTTCTGTTTTAACCGATATTTTAAAATCAAAATTAGTTTCTCAAGAAAGTGAGGCCAATAAATTGGTTGGACAGATAAAGGAGAATACTGCTGCGCTTTATAACGGATCGCGTGATATCATCTGGTCGCTTAACTCTCAAAACGATGGCATTTATCAAATAGCCGAACACATAAAAGAAATTGGAGATGAATTGTTTCATGATACAGTAATTGATTTTGAATGCACGCATAACATAAAAGCCGGAAACCCTTTAAAATTAAAATTGGATTACAGCCGTAACCTTATTATGGTATTTAAAGAAGTTTACAGTAATATTTTAAAACATTCTAAAGCAACCAAAGTAGAGATCTTTATAGAGATATTAAACAATAAAGATATTGAAATAAATATCCGTGATAATGGCGAAGGTTTTGATTCGCAGATTGTACAAAAAGGCAATGGTATAAAGAATATGAAGAATAGAGCAGGCAGAATGAATGGCGAACTATCTTTAAACTCAGTACCTAATAAAGGCACAGAAATAAATATTTCATTAAAGAACATTTTTATTTAACGAACATGGAAAATAAAAACCCCATCACAGTAGTGATCATAGAAGATGATGAGACCATCCGCAATGGTTTTACCTATTTAATTAATGCAACAGAAAACTACAAGGTGCTTAACTCCTACTCTAATGTGGAAGATGCGCTAATTGGCCTTGTAAATGATAAGCCGCAGGTAATATTGCTGGATATTGAATTGCCCGGAATAAAAGGAATTGAAGCAATTCCAAAAATAAAGCACATTTTACCAAAAACATATATTATTATGCTCACGGTTTATGATAATGAGGATAACGTGTTTAATGCCTTAACCAAAGGCGCATCCGGTTATTTGACGAAAAGTGATAATACTGAAAAAATTATCGACGCTATACAGGAAGTAGTAAATGGAGGAGCGCCGATGAGCATGAACATTGCCAAGATCGTTATTAAATCATTTCACAAAAATCAAAACTCGCCGTTAACTAAACGTGAAACAGAGATATTAGAGCAAATAGCGAACGGAAAAAGCAGGAGTAAAATTGCCAAACAAATGTTCATTGATCTGGAGACTGTAAAATCTCACATCAAAAATATTTATATTAAGTTGAATGTTCATTCGCGTGAGGATGCCATTAAAGAAGCGAAGAATAATAAATACATTTAATTATAATCTTATTCCAATAACACATACGTCATCCACCTGCTCTAACTCGCCTTTCCAGGCTGCAAAACTTTTTATCAATTCATTTTTTTGATCTTGCGGATCAAGTTTAGATGTAGCTAATAAAAGATCTTTGAATGGTGCGTATTTGAATTTTTTTCCTTTCGGGCCACCAAACTGATCGGCATAACCATCCGTAAATAAGTAAACACTATCGCCTTTAGTTAACTCCAGTTCATGCGTTTTAAATGGCACGTAATGCTCGGATTTCCCAATAGGCTGCTTGTTTGCCGAAACATCTATAATCTGATCATTGTGTTGATGCCAAAGAGGATTATGCGCGCCCGACCAACTTATCATCCTTGTCTTTAAATTTACAGCGGCTAAAGAAATATCCATTCCATCTTTTACTTCCTCACCACTCTTATCAAAAGTTTGTATAACCAACTCACGTGCTTTATCAAGAATCTTTCCCGGATCGGAAATACGAAATTCCAGTACGGCCCTGTTTAAAGCATTGCTGCAAACCACACTTACCATGGCGCCAGGTACGCCATGCCCGGTACTATCCGCTGCTGCAATAAAGACAACGTCGCCTATCTTCTCCATCCAATAAAAGTCTCCGGCAACAATATCTTTTGGCAAATACAACAAAAAAGATTCGGGTAAGTTCTTTTTAAGATCGGCCTGTGATGGTAAGATCGCTTCTTGTAATCGTTTAGCATAAGTAATGGAGTCAACAATTTCTTTTTGCTTTTCTTCAATAATGTGTTTTTGTTCCTCAACTTCTGCTTTTTGTTTTTTAATGACCGTGTTGTCATTTTGTTTTTGACGATAACTTCTAAAAATAAAAAGCGCTAATAAAGCTGCCAAACCAAAACCAACTATAAACACATTTCTTTGCGCCTGCTGTTTTGCCGATTCTGCTTCCTGTTTAGTTATCTCAGCGTCTTTTAAAACAAGCTCCTTATCCTTTTTTTCAGATTGGTACTTAACATCCAATTCCTTTATCTGCTTCAAATTATCATTTAAAAGCATTGAATCTTCAAGTGTTTTGTATTTTCTATAATATTCGTAGCCGGATTTAAAATTGCCCAAACCAATATACGAATCGGCAATACCTTGATAGGCATGACGAGAATAATCTATCATATTAATTTCGGGTAAAAGTGGAATTACTTTTTCAAAATATTCGGCTCCTTCTTTAAATTTTTTTTGTTTGTTCATAGATGTGCCTATGTTTATATAACCAACCATCACACTTATCATATCCTTTTTCTTTTCTGAAAATTCAATAAATTTAAATATACATGAGTCGGCTGTTTTAAACTGTTTAAGGTCAACATAAATATTGCCCAAATTCATTAGCCCCATAAAATAACCTTTTTCATTACCCAGTTCTTTTTTAATTACCATTGATCTTAGGATATAATCCCGTGCTTTTTCGAATTCCTTTTTTTGCTGATAAAGGGTTCCGAAATTATTTAGAACAGAGGATTGACTGTATTTATCTCCTATTTTTATATAACCCTCCAAACTTTTATTAAAATAATTTATTGCTTGCGGATAGTTATTTAATAAAAGATAGGTTTGCCCGATGCCATTATATGAATCTGGAATATTTTGCTTATCGTCAATAACTTCTCTTATTTTTAATCCTTTAAGATGTAACACCAAAGCCGAATCTAAAATGCCTTTGATCTTGTATGCCTGCGCCATGTTTGCGTAAAAATTGGCTTCACTTTTTGGCATTTTGCACGTTATTGCAAGTGGCAACCATTTTCTACTAACATTAATACAGCTATCGGGCAGACGTTTATAAATAACGCGGGTTAAAACGCTTGCAGCCCTTACTTTCGAACTGTCTGCTTTGGCCGTGTTTATAACATTTAAAAGCGAATCGGTAGGATCGGTTTTTGCTGATACTGATAAGCAGAAAAATAAGAATAAAAATAAAATCCCTGCTTTAGAAAAAACTTTATGTTTAAACATCATAATTTAAAATTAAACTCTTAATAATTATAAGATTAAAAGGCTATTAAATATAATACAATTTACCAAATAACTAATTTCTAAATATTTTTAGCAAAATTATTCATAACTTAAAAAACCAGTAAATATTAATGGAAGCCCAATTGGTACAAGGAAAGAAAAAATTGGTTGCCTGCAAAAAATGAAATTGAATAAACTGGCATTTTATTTGAGATAAGTATCCTTTACAGATACTTTGCATCTCTTAAAAAAATAAGGTCATGACGGATAAATCAAACAACGATAATAGCGATTTGAATACAATTACTCTTAATGAGCAATGGCAGATAGAATATTGGACAGATCTTTTGGGATGTACCGAACCACAATTAAGATCGGTTATAAAATTAGTTGGAAACAAATTAAGTGAAGTAAAAAAATACTTTAGACAATAGAAATTTTGTTAATCAATCTTTAAATTGAAGTATTTTTATTCCTCACAGTTGGGAAAATATTACCCAAAAACCATTTGTTATTAGGCGTATTTTTTGTTTAGGCTACCGTTCACTAGGTCTACCAACTGCAGCATATCAAAAGGCTTTGAAAGAATAGCGGTAACTTTTATGGCTGTGGTAGATAATACGTCCTTATCCATACCCGTAACAAGTATTACAGGTATATCTTTATTTTTAGATTCTTTCTTAACATATTCAGCTATATCTAAACCACCCGTATAAGGCAGCATCACATCTGATATGATAAGATCAATAGTCATCGAATCTATTACCTTAATCGAAGATTTGTAATCACTTGTAACGATAACAGCATAGCCTTCTTCCTTTAAGGATTTGGCTATTAATCCTGAAATAAAATCTTCGTCTTCTATTACAAGAATAGTTTTTTGAGTGTTTGTCATAGTAAAAGTTTAAAGTTAATAGATAACATAATTACCCATATCATGAAAAAACTGTGCCAGAAAAACTGCAGAGGGGTAAGTATTTACTCACAAATACCCAAAATACTATTACTTCCTTATGCTTTTAGAAACTTCTCCTTCTATGCTAACACACTCTCCTTCTTTAAGTTTTATCTCTGTGCCGTCATTCTTTTTAATTCTTCCGTTCGTAGAAAGTTGGTCGCCATTTTTTAGTTTAACATCTTCGGTAACTTCAATATTACCATACATTAATACCTGCACATTGCCCTTTACTTTAAAACAATAATAAGAATTATTATTATTCTTAAAATCGGGGTTTGCTTCCTGTGCATTTGCAAAAGAAAATGCAAGTAATGCAAACAGAGTTATCATTGATCGTTTCATGTTATTAGTTTTAATGTTAGTGGTCTATTGACAAGTTTGTCCAAGCAACATCCATACAATAACAAAAACTAAAATAGTTCCAAAACATCCACCACCCCATTTGGCGGCAGCCCCACCGGCTAGTAATCCTTTAAATAAATTATTCATATAGGCAATTTTAATTGTTCGAAAAAAATATGCGAAAACTATGCCTGAGGGTAGACGCGATAATTAAATGGGATTGGTGTATTCTTCATAGGTCCGGTTAATTTGAAATTTCAAAATCCCGAGGTGTTTAAGAATGCCTACTTTGTCAAGATTCAGCGACCTTAGTGCACCAGATAGGCAGTGCCAAGAGAAGTTTAGATTTGAATGCGTGTAATTATAAAATTTAATACTATGACTCCCCACCGCCATTTATTAATGTGGATGTCTGAACCTCGCCGGTTTCAGGCTAGGATTGTGAAACATTTGCTTTTTGCTAAATTGTGAAGAAGCAATCTCGGTATATGCAGTAAAACGACCTAATGCGTATCTACTTTTTACTAGGTATTTTATTTATCCAAGAGAAATGATCATTTAAAACCTGGTCTTTATTTTTTCTGATATAACCAATATACGCTTCTGCGACCGGAGATAATTTCTTCTCCTTAAGCCAAATTAGATGCCATTTTGATTTGATTGGAAATCCAACAGAGGGTATAATTTTCAAATCACCATTTGATAACTCATTGCGTATGCCAATAAGCGGCATTATTGAATTTCCAAGCCCGGCAATTACAGCTTGTTTTACGGCTTCATTGGAGGTTAACTCCATCTTTTTACGAACGTGAATGTTGTTCTTTTTAAAATATTGCTCCATCACAAATCGAGTCCCAGAGCCTTCCTCTCTAAAAATAAGAGGCATTTCATTTATTTCGCTTTTTGTAATTGGTTTAGTTATTTTCTTTTCATTTCTGCTACCAATAAGATACAATTCATTTTCTAAAAGAATCTCATCATTAACATTTAATCCTTCTGGTAAAACTGAAACTAAGGCAAAATCAACTTCATTATTATGAAGACTATTAATTACGCGCGACTTATTAGTTACGTCCATGATCAAATCAACCCCTTCGTTCTTTTTAATAAACGCCGATAAAAAATAAGGCATAACATATTTTCCGGTAGATACAACAGATAGAATTAATCTACCTGCTAAATGTCCTTTATATGCCATTGTTTTATAATTGATCGCATGAACCTCATTAACAATCCGTTCGGCCATTTCTATAATTTCCTTTCCAAAGTCAGTAACGTAAAGTTGCCTTCCTACTACCTCGGTAAGGGGAATATCAAACTGATCTTGTAAATTTCTGAGTTGTATAGAAACCGCCGGTTGGGTCATATTCAATTCCTCCGAAGCTTTAGTTATGCTCTTTAATTGAGCCACTTTTAAAAAAACCTGCAACTGATGTAAAGTATAATGCATAAATATTCTTTATGTAAATCATAACAAATATAAATAAAAATTTATGAATACAAATGCAGAATTTTGTGATATGAAAAATAAACCACAAACAAACGTAAATACGATATCAGGGATATTTGTATTACTATTAGGAGGGCTGATTACTTTAAGCCTACTGCTATTAAAGTATGCTCATGTTTTTAACTTAGACTTAGAAGTGGTCTTAGCGCCATTTGTAGTTATTACTTTACTAACTTATGGGGATAAACTTCTCATTTTTCTTTTTCTAAATCCGGCAAGTTTTGTCTTAAAACTAATTAGCAAAGTAAGAAGCTCCTCAAAATCTCAACAACAATTAACTCCAAAACAATCTTAGGCGTGAAAGAAAGAGCAAATATCCAATCACTATTTGTGGCCACATTGCTAATTGTTGCCGGAACATTATCACCATCAAACGGAGTAGATGACAGGAGTAACAAATCACCTTTTGAGATGATTACAACAATGCTTATGCTTGTTACAGTAGGTTTGTTGATTTATTTTTTTTGGGAATTTACAAGCCAAATTGGGAAGAGGAAATGAAAATTGTGTTTTTATATCTTATAAACAGAAAATATCTAAAAATAAAAATCATGGAAAATAAACAAAACATAGAAATATCAAGGAGCAAGGCCTTACTAATTGTAATCGCTACAGTATCTAGCTGTTTGATCTTATTAACTGTTATATTTCATTTAAGGTTAAATGAACTTGAAAAAGATTTCGAAAATTTTGCCACACATCACTATTTTTTAGTTGGTTTTGTATCCTTTGTAATTGTTCTCTACTGTATTAAACTATACAATAATACTCCAGAAAAAGTTTCCTCCTTTAACATTTTTAGAAAACAGATCCGTAACAAAAGGATAATAAAACAAATTGAAGTTATTGAAAAACATAAAGAGGGGTTGCTATCCAAAATAAACAATAGCGAAAGTGAATTTATTGCGAAAGAAAATATAGACTCCTTAACATTTCCTCAATTTGACGTACTGCAATCAAATGATGAAATTAAACAACGCGAAAAAGATCTAAATGCAGCTCTTACATTGGGAAATTTACATAAACAAAAAATTAAGATCTTCTTTCAGGATGTTGTATCAAAAAAACATGTTGAAACAACCATATGGCAAGTTAACTCTATGCATATTAGTATAAAAAGTGGTTTAGTAATACCTGTAAAAAGTGTTTATAAAATAGAACTTTAGTAAAAAAAATGATCAAAAAAGCTAAATATTTATTTCTTCAAATAATATTCGCTTTTAGCACTGCTAAATCTCAAAATATAATTCCATCCACGGCCTATATTCAGTCTTGCTATCATAAGCATGAATGTTTTTCAATAAGTAATTCCGCCTTAGTGTTTTTCAATCCCGGTAAAAACGAACTTATTGCTCAGGTTGATTTTAATAAATTTAAACTTGGTAACGACACTTTAGATCAATGGTTGAAAGACTTATCAGAAACAAATCTTGTATTTAGAGGTAATTTAAACACAAGTGATTTGTTAACATTAAGTCATCACAATTCTAAATCACTTATTGTGGAAGGTTTAATAAACTTTAATGGCTTTACAAAACCTTACAGTCTGGAATTAAATATATTCGAAGTTCCAAAGGACGCATCATTACTTTTCAAAGAGAATTCTCAAGATTATTTTGACAGAGTTAATGCAAATATACAAATAGCCTTTTACCCAAAAGATTTTAATGTAGATAAAAGGCACCAACATTATAAAAAATCAGTTTCCATCGCTATATACCGCGCTTACATAAATGAATTGAAGCAAGGCATGGAATTTTTAATAAAATAAAACCAATAACTAAATATAAACTAAAAAAAAATGACAAAAATTACAGTAGCAAAAGGAGATGGCATTGGCCCGGAAATAATGGACGCCACGTTAGAAATAATTTTAGCAGCAGGCGCAAAACTAGAAATTGATGAGATAGAAGTTGGTGAAAAAGTCTATTTGGCAGGCAACACTTCAGGTATCGCACCTGAATCATGGGATGTTATCCGGAAAAATAAAATTTTCTTAAAAGCACCAATAACAACACCACAAGGCGGTGGCTACAAGAGTTTAAATGTTACCACCCGCAAATTTTTGGGATTGTACGCTAATGTAAGGCCTTGCAAAAGTCTGCATCCTTTTGTAAAAACAAAACATCCGGTAATGGACATTGTAATTGTTAGGGAAAATGAGGAAGATCTGTACGCAGGAATTGAACATCAGCAAACAGACGAAGTAGTACAATGCCTTAAATTAATAAGCAGACCAGGTTGCGAAAAAATTGTGCGATACGCTTTTGAGTATGCCAAACAACAAAACAGAAAAAAAGTTACCTGCTTTACAAAGGATAATATTATGAAGCAAACAGATGGTTTGTTTCACCAGGTATTTGATGAAATAGCCAAAGAGTATCCTGAAATAGAAAATGAACATTGGATCATCGATATTGGTGCGGCAAAAATGGCCGATACGCCTGAAGCTTTTGATGTGATTGTAATGCCAAATTTATATGGCGATGTTTTAAGTGATGTTGCTGCTCAAATAACTGGATCTGTTGGATTAGCCGGCTCTGCAAATATTGGAGAAGAATGTTCTATGTTTGAAGCAATACATGGTTCAGCGCCAAGAAGAGCCGGCCAAAATGTGGCAAATCCATCGGGCCTTCTGCAGGGCGCAATTATGATGTTAAATCACATTGGTGAAACCGCAGTGGCCGAAAAAGTACAAAATGCATGGTTAAAAACATTAGAAGATGGCATTCATACTTACGACATTTTTAAAGAAGGAACGAGTAAACAAAAAGTGGGTACAAAAGAATTTGCAAAAGCAGTAATTGCAAATCTTGGTAAGAAACCAACTATTCTAAAATCGGTTACCTACGCAAATGACGCAGCACTAAACTTACCAAAATACAAACGCAAGCCAATGGGTAAAAAAGAATTAGTGGGTGTAGATCTATTTGTTCACTGGGATGGAACCGACCCAAATGAGCTCGCAGCCAAAGTAAAAATTATCGAGAGCGGAGGAATTACCTTATCAATGATTACCAACCGGGGGATCAAAGTTTGGCCTGAAGGTTTTAAAGAAACTTTTTGCACAGACCATTGGAGATGCAGATTTAAACCGAACGAAGGAGTTGAAATTAATAAATCAAATATAATTGAACTTCTAAAAAATGCCTTAAACGAAAAAATTGATACCATTAAAACAGAAAATCTTTACACGTTTGATGGTAAAGCCGGATATTCTTTAGGACAAGGACAATAATTAATTTAAATGGTAAACGTAATTATATACCTTGAAAAAGGCCAGGATGCTAAAGATCTGGTGAAGCATCTCCTTTCAGAAAAATTAATCGCATCTGCCTCTATAGACGAAAACAATATTTCTTATGAGTTAGATAACGACAACTTTTCTGAAAAGGTATACAGTGTAATTACTGCGCAATCAAAAGCGCTGTTATTTAATGATATTGTAAACGCCGTAACTAATAAAGTAGGCTTTGAGCTACCAATAAATTCAACACCAATAGTGGCCTCTAATAAATTATTTGATGCTAAAATAAAAAGTAAAACAATTCCTATTTAAACCCTAAAAAATGAATATACAACTTATAAAAGGTGACTTTAGTCCCGCTGATACAATAGATCTAATTACGCAAATGATACATGTGAAAATTAAATATCACGAGAACAAAATATCGCAACAAAATAATCAGGAAGATACTAAAATGCGAGAAGCAAAGATCAAGCAACTTCAAAAAGATCTTCTTGATCTTAGAAATAATATTGGAAAAAATAGCGGTAATGTTTCAATTGAAAGTAAAATAATTCTCAATCCTTAAAAATGGATAAAATTGAAAATATACAAATTATAAACGGCTTATTTATTCCCGAAAATGCAAAAGAGGTTTTACTTGACCTGATAAGCAGCAAGATAGAATTTCATAAACGCCACAAATATAAAGGTGATGTGTTATTTTCAGAAGAAAGGATAAATGAGTTACAAAAAATCAGAGATCTAATTATGACGATCACAAACACTGCAATTAAAAACAAAAAGAAAATAGTTGTGGAAGGAATCATTAATTTAAAAATGATCGATTAAAAAAATTGATATGGAAAAAAAACAAGATTTTAAACTGATAGACGGGCAATTCAATCCATCAGACGCAAGAACCATTCTCCTTACATTGATCAATAGTAAGATACAATTTCATAAGCTCGAGTCATTTGGCATAACAGTTAGATCAAGTGGTGATATATCTATGCATGAAAAAAGGATAAGAGAATTATCAAAAGTTAATGAAGATATTAAAAAGTTGCTGAACTACGCAGTGGAAAACAATATGAAATTAAAAGTTAACAGCACCATCCAAATAGAACTAATAAATGAGTAAACAGCAACTTCAAATAAAGTTTGAAGGTAGAAAATTAGTAATTGCAACTAAACATAAAAAAGAAACTGTAATTGCGCCTGTGTTTAAATCAGAACTAGGAGTTAACTGTTTTACTGCAGAAAACCTGGACACAGATCTTTTAGGAACATTCACCGGCGAAGTTGAAAGAAATGACAGTCCGTTAGAAACCGTTAGAAAAAAGTGTTACCTGGCAATGGCACTTACAAATTGCGACATGGCTATTGCCAGCGAAGGTTCTTTTGGGCCTCATCCAACTTTAGGATTTATTAATGCAGATGACGAAATTTTAATGTTCATCGACAAAAAAAATAATTTAGAAATTTGGGTCAGAGAATTGAGCGTGGATACAAATTTTAATGGTCAAGAGGTAACCACAATAAAACAATTGATCGAATTTTCAGAGAGCGCAAAATTTCCTGAGCATGCTTTAATCATCCGTAAATCAAAAACCGAGACAGCAGAAATGATAAAAGGAATTACAGACCTTGCAACGCTAAAAAGCTCCTTTTTAAACCTGCATTATAAATATGGCTCTGCCTATGTTGAAACAGACATGCGGGCTCAATATAATCCAACAAGAATGCATGTGATTAAAAATGCGGTTAAAAAATTAATTACTAAAATTAAAACGCATTGCCCAAAGTGTTATGCGCCGGGCTTTTCAGTTGCGGAAGCTAAACCCGGTCTTAAATGCGAAAATTGTGGATTACCAACACGTTCTACACTATTGCATATTTTAAGTTGTAAATGTTGTGGCTTTACACAAGAAGTAATGAACCCACACGGAAGATTTTCTGAAGACCCTATGTATTGTGATATCTGCAATCCTTAAATTTTTAATTTCACAAAAACAATTATGAACTTAGACTTACTTATATCAAATGTTACAAACCCTGCATTTTTATTTTTTATTTTGGGGATTATTGCCGTCAAATTAAAAAGTGATTTGGAAATTCCACCTAATTCATCAAAATTTATTTCCTTGTATCTATTATTTTCTATCGGATTTAAAGGTGGGCAAGAACTATCACACGAAACATTTACAAAAGAGATCGCTTGGTCAATGTTCTTCGGAATCGGTTTATCCTTGCTAATTCCCGTTTATACTTTTTTTATTCTCAAGAAAAAATTGAATATTTATGATGCAGGAGCAATTGCTGCGGCATACGGATCTGTGAGCGCGGTTACTTTTGTAACAGCGGTATCTTATTTAGATATTCAGAAACTTGAATTACATGGGCACATGGTTGCCATCATGGCTTTAATGGAATCGCCGGCAATTATAGCAGGTTTGATACTGATGTCAATATTCAATAAAGAAGATGCACATAAAGTTAAACCTCTTTCGGTAGTTAAACACTCTCTAACCAACGGGAGCGTACTTTTAATTTTGGGTAGCCTGGCTATTGGCTTACTTGCTAATGCAAAACAAGCAGAGGGAATTAAGCCATTTACCAATGATATATTCAAAGGATTTCTGGCAATATTTTTATTAGATATGGGAATTATAAGTGGGCGAAAATTAAATTCGTTTACCAATAACGGTTTATTCCCTTTATTATTCGCTATTATTATTCCGTTGATAAATGGCTGTGTAGTGGCGTATTTAAGTTCGTACGTAACGCATGACATTGCAAACCGATTTATATTTGCAGTATTAGCGGCAAGTGCTTCTTACATCGCAGTGCCGGCAGCTATGAAAATAGCTGTTCCAAAAGCAAATCCTGGGCTATTTCTGCCCATGGCGTTAGCTATTACTTTTCCCTTGAACATTACTATTGGAATGCCTATATATTTATCTATAGTAAACTTATAGGCCACGCGCAAATTATTCGTTTATTTCTTAGAAGGATTCAAAACATGTTCCGTTCCCCAATTACACATGGCTTTCATTACAGGTTTTAAAGATTTTCCTTTTGGACTTAACTCATATACAACCCGGGGCGGAATTTCTTTAAATTCTGTTCTAATTATTAATGCATCCTCTTCCAATTCTTTCAATTGCTCGGTTAGTACTTTTCGGCTAATTCCGCTAATAATGGCGTCCAACTGCCCAAAACGTTTTGGCCCATTTGTCAAAGTCCAAATAATAATGGGCTTCCACCTACCCCCTATTTTAGTTAATGTAGCTGTAACTGGACACTGATATTCCTTTGTTTTCATTTTAGTTACCTTTTGGTTACTAGTTTATTTTTATCAATTGTTACTTTTAGTAACAATAATTAGTTCCTTTACAAAACTAATTAAATAAATTTAATTCACCTAAAAAATAAAATCATGATTGTAATCACAGGAGCCACCGGAAACATCGGTTCAAAAACAGCCGCTAAATTATTAGCACAAGGTAAAAAAGTAAAAGTAGTCGCTCGCAATAGCGAAAAATTAGAAGAATTAAAAAAGCAAGGTGCAGAAATTGAGTCTGGAGATATGCATGATGCAGCATTCTTAACAAAAGCTTTTAAGGGCGCAGAAGCAGTTTTTTTAATTGTACCACCAAACTTACAAGCCGAAAACATCTCTCAACATCAAGATGCAGTTGGCGAAGCTCAAATAGAGGCTATAAAAAATACAGGCGTTAAAAACGTAGTATTTATTTCATCTCAGGGCGCCCAGGATATTGAAAATACAGGCGTTGTTGCCGGCCTGGGGCGACAAGAGATTCGTTTGAACAAACTTCCTCAAGACGTAAATGTTCTTAACATAAGAGCATCTTATTTTATGGAAAATTTATTCAACCAAATAGGTGTTATCAAAGGTATGGGCATTATGGGTAGTCCGGTAAAAGGAGATTTAAAAATGGGCATGATTGCCACGCAAGATATTGCGCATTTTGCCGCAGAAAAATTAAGCGCTCTGGATTTTAAAGGAAAAAACACTGTTGATTTACATGGAGACAGAGATTATAGTCATCACGAGGTTGCCTCTATTGTAGGTAAATCAATTGGAAAACCTGAGCTGCCATATGTTGAGTTTCCTTTTGAAGACAATAAAAAAGCCTTGCTTGAATATGGAATTTCAGAAAGTGTTGCCGATGGATTTAACAATATGTATAAAGGCATCAATGCCGGTTTGTTCAATGTTTCTAAACGAACTGAACAATCTACCACAAAAACAACTTTAGAAGATTTTACCAATAATGTATTTAAATACGCCATGCAATAATTAATAACACTAAAAAAACTATGATTCGTAAGTCAACAGCCATTTGGAATGGCACAGGAAAAGATGGTAAGGGAATATTAACTTCTACCAGTGGCGTGTTAAATCAAACACCCTACGCATTTGCATCGCGTTTTATGAGCGAAGATGGCAAGGCAGGAACAAATCCGGAAGAACTAATTGCTGCGGCCCACGCGGCTTGTTTCTCAATGGCACTTAGTTTTCAATTAGGAGGTGCAGGTTTTACTCCAACAGAATTAAAAACTGAGGCACAGTTAAAAATGGAAAATATTAACGGCCATTTTAAAATCATTTCAATTCATCTAATACTAGAAGGCAACGTTGCAGGTATTAGCGAAGAAAAGTTCATTGAAATAGCTGGCAATGCAAAAAAAACATGCCCTGTAAGCCAGGCATTATCTGCATTAGAAATTACATTAAGCGCAACCTTAAAGAAATAATATGAAGATAGCAATTATTGGAACAGGAAATATTGGCGGAACGTTAGCAAAACGTTTCGCCGACAACGATCACTCTGTTTTTTTAGGGGTGAGAAATATCAATGATTTTAAGGGAGTAGAATTATTATCGTACTCGAAAAATATTACAGCTCATTTAATAACCGAAGCTGTAAGCAAAGCAGAAGTTATTGTGATCGCCGTTCCTGCGCAATTTGCAAACGAGGCAGCAAAAAGTTTGGGCGATGTGTCGGGCAAAATAATTATTGATACCATGAACGGTGTTTTTATGAGACCACAGGGTTTTAATAACACAAGCGATGCAATTTTAGCTAATTGTAATTCAACAGATGTTGTTAAGTGTTTTAACACAACTGGTTTTGAAAATATAGCAAATCCTAAATACAATAATCAAGGAATTGATATGTTTACAGCAGGCAGCAGCAAACGTGGGTTAGAAATTGCCACACAGCTAGCAAAAGAAATTGGTTTCGAAAATGTATATCACTTTGGCGGAAATGATAAATTTAGCCTGCTTGAGCAAATGGCACTTTGCTGGATTAACCTTGCCATTATGCAAAAACAAGGAAGAGATATTGCTTTTAAAATAATACGCCGATGAAAATAGCATTAGTAACGGGTGCCTATAAAGGTTTAGGATTTGAGTGGTGCCGGCAGCTGGGAAAACTGGGATACAAAGTGCTCTTAACTGCCAGAAAAACTGAAAATGCAATTGAGTCTGCCAATATTTTGATCGCAGAAGGGCTTGAGATTTATCCAATAGTAATGGAAGTAACAGATCATGCGCAAATAGGCGAAGTAGTAAGATGGGTAGAAGAAAAATTTGGCAAATTGGATCTATTAATTAACAATGCGGGCATTAACTCAGGCACAAGAGCCAGGGGTAATAAGGAACTACAAAATAAAAACCTCTCGTTAGAAAGTTTAGAACCAAATGAAGTACTAAACATGATAAATATTAATGCAATAGCCCCAATTATTGTTGCTCGACACTTCAGATACTTATTGGCAAAATCAGAATCAGGGAAAATAATTAACATAGGCTCTTGGTTAGGCTCTATTAGTATTAAAAAATCGGGAGGAAACTACAGCTACGCCGTAAGTAAATCAGCTTTAAACATGATGAACAAAGCATTAGCGTATGATCTGGCGGAAGATAATATTATTTCGGTTGTTGTAAATCCGGGCTGGGTGCAAACGGATATGGGTGGAGGAAAAGCACAATTCACTACCGAACAATCGGTATTAAATTTAATTGAGAATGTTGTAAATAAAATAGAATTAAATGATTCGGGAAAGTTTCTGAATTTTGATGGCACTGAACATCCCTGGTAACTTAGACTAGTAAATGTTTACTGTAAGTAGGTTTTTGTTCTGAAGTGCAAAGTTATGATCCGCTGCAGTTGAGGACTTACAATTATTTTACAGGGAATTAAGAATTATAATAAAATCCAAAACAACATGAAGAATGATACAATTTCTATTTCGAACTGCGCTTAAATTATATCATTTTTGAAACACTCTGACAAAGAAGCAAAAGATTTAAAAAAATGATGATAAATAGAAAAGCCCCTTGTATAAAGAGGCTTTTCTGTTTTTTTTTGCGGGCTCAAATTTACCCTGTTCGAACCAAATAACCAACGAAAACCTTGAAGAATCGAAAGAGGCCCAAATCCAGCGATTTTTAGCCGATTTGCGGGCGATAAGCCACTTCTGCAAGGTATTTAAGGTTGGTCAGAAATAAGGCCTGTTATCGTATTTTACGGTAATTTTACCAAATTTGTTAAAATCTCGTTTTTATTCACAAAATCGTGAAGCTTCCCTGCAAAAGGAAGCCTCACTATGAAAAATTAATCCTTTCCTTCTTCTTCTTTCATTGCTTCGGTCTTTTTAACAAAGTTTCCGTTTGCATCGAATAAAGCGTCAAAGTGCATTTTATCTTTTTCCATTTCGGCTTCATACATTACCTTGCCAGTTGCATCTGTAATTTTTGCGGCTTCAGATAACTTATAGCCTGCATAACTCTTGGTGCAATAGTCAGTAACAGCTTTTGGTAATGCCGATGTCTTAATTTCTTGTTCTAGTTCTTTAAATGTTCCACTTGCATCAAATACAGCAGAGGATTCTACTTTGTTTAAATGAAATTCAGCTTCATAATCAGCTCCTTCCTTTTCCCACACATCCACTTTCGATCCGGGATATTTTTTAGCAAAGCTATCTTTTACATTAGCAGGAACTTCTGCTTCTTTTAAGTGTTGTGCATTTGCGTAGCTAAGCCCGAAGCATAATGCGATTGTTGCGATTGTTGTTTTCATTTTTTTCTGGTTTTAAATTTATAATTCAAAGTAACAACACAATTCTAAAGCAAATCTTTAGGCACAAATTAGAACTTATAACTGTATCCAATTCTCACAACTTGTGTTTCATAATAATCGGTACTAACATACCTAAACCCGTTGCCTTGAATGGATTTTTTAATCTGCATTGTATTCAAAAGGTCGGTAGCATTTATAAATAATTCTCCTTTACCCTTTTGAATTTGTTTTTTCATTCCTACATCCAATGAAAATCTTGATCCAATCGTTCCTTGTGGAATTAAATCAGGAGCGAGGTAAATTGCTGTTAATTGAAAATCTGTATTTTTCTTTAAATGGAAAGTAGCATTCAGTTTTGAGTTCCAAGAGATTAGTGACTGCCTATCAGAAGAATAGGTATTTGCATAAGGATATTTATTGTAAGCGGTAAAAGCCGCAATAGTGCTTTGATAGCCATTAAAATTCATATTAAGAGAAAGCCATTTTTTTATATCCTGTGAAACTAATAATTCTAATCCTGTGTTGTAACTTCTTCCTGCATTTTGCATAATAGAATAAATCAAAGTGCTACCCGGAACAACGCTTGCGATACGAGTGATTGTTCCATCTGCTATTTTGTGATACGCTGCCGAATAGAAATATCCGTTTTTCCAGTTTCCTTTATAGCCTAATTCAAACAGATTAGTGAATTGGGGACTTAACGATGGATTACCAACTTTTATAATTTCTGCATCATCGTACTTAGGGAAGATTCTAATATCAACTTCGTTTGGTCTGTCAACTCTTCTGTTGTAAAATAAAGAAATCTTGTTATTGTCATTGAATTTATATGCGAATCTCACGTTCGGAAAGGGCTGAGTATAACTGTATCCATTACTTTTATAAGTAGGATGATTTGGATTCACTTGATAATTTACGTTAACATACTCAACTCTTAAACCTGCCTCTAATTCATATTTATTATTTTCAAGAACGTAATTACCATATAATGCAGGTATTGTTTCTTTATAAGTTGCCCAACCACCTGCTGCCGAATCGATAGGAGAATTAAGTCCAGGGAAGAACATCATATTTGTCGGAATATTTCTATATCTGAATTTACCTCCCATTTCAATTCTACCATACTTTAAGGGTTTGATATAGTCGAGGTTGAAATCTGCTACATGCTCATCAGAAATCAATTTAAAGGCATCATAGCCAGTAAAGGTTGGCATCACGTTCGTGAAGTAATATTTTTCATCTTCCCTATGAAACGTATAATTTAATCCAATGTTTAAAGTATGTCCGGCTTGTTTAAATTTATGTAAGTACGAAGAAGATACTGTAGCTGTTGTTTTAAGTTCATCTTCTAAAAATTGCCATAAACGTTTCCTATCTGATAAATCAGAATTAAAAAATGGTTCATCTCCATGATCTAAAATTCGCTCTGAACTAAACAAACCTGACAAACTAAATTG
>JAEUTO010000014.1 GCA_016787785.1 Bacteroidia bacterium
AACTCCCGTTTTGTCTGATGATCAGGCAAAGGAGGCCGCGAAGAAAATTAAAAAAACCATTACCGACTTAGGTGGTAAAGTGGTTAACGAAGAGAACTGGGGCCTAAAGAAATTGGCTTACCCGATCCAAAAGAAAACAACTGGTTTTTACCATTTACTTGAATTTTCAGGTGAAGGTGAAGCTATTGTAAATGATTTGGAAGTTACTTACAAACGTGATGAGCGTATCTTACGCTTCTTAACGGTAGCTTTAGACAAACATGCTGTTGCTTATGCAGACAAACGCAAAGGCTTAAGAGCAGAAGCTAAAACTAAAAAGAAAGAAAGCGCTAGCGCGTAATGTTTAACCAAATCTAGTTTAAAAGAAAATGAGTGCTCCAAAAGACATAAGATATCTTAACCCTCCAACAGCTGAGGCGAAAAAGAAAAAATACTGCCGTTTTAAGAAAAGCGGTATTAAGTATATAGATTACAAAGACCCTGATTTTTTATTGAAATTCGTTAATGAACAAGGTAAATTGTTACCTCGTCGTTTAACAGGAACTTCATTGAAATTCCAACGTAAAGTGGCGCAAGCCGTTAAACGTGCTCGTCATTTATCATTAATGCCATACGTGGCCGATTTATTAAAATAAGGAGGAGGAAAAGAAAATGGAAGTTATTTTAAAACAAGATATAAAGGGTTTAGGTTACAAAGATGACAAAGTAACTGTGCGTAACGGTTATGGTCGTAACTTTTTATTACCAAAAGGAATGGCTGTTTTAGCTACAGAAAGCGTTAAAAAAATGCATACTGAGATCCTAAAGCAACGTGCTTTTAAAGAAGACAAATTACGTAAAGAAGCTGCTGCAAATGCTGAAAAACTTACTGGTGTTAGCATCAAAGTTGGAGCAAAAGCAGGCGAAAGCGGAAAAATATTTGGTTCTGTAACTAATATTCAAATTGCTGACGCATTACAAAAAGCCGGTTACAATGTTGAACGTAAGAATATCGAATTAGCTGAAGATAATATCAAAGCATTAGGTACTTACACTGCAAAAGTACGTTTATATAAAGACGTTGCTGCTACAGTAAGTTTCGAAGTTGTAGCTGAGTAATCTTAGCTTATTTTTTATACTTTTAAAACCCGTAACTATGTTGCGGGTTTTTTATTTTACCACCAATAATGTCGGACAGTAAAATTACTTTATTCTTTATGGCCTTTGCGGCTCTGGTATCTGCCACAATGTGGATAGATTACTTTAGACGTATAGATGTTTTTGAAAGAGAAAAAGTATGGTCCTTAATTATTGCGTTAATTATTGGCTGTTTTACCCCATCTATCTGTTTGTTCTTTTACAGCCTCATTCATAAAATGGGTTTTAGTGAGAACGGCAAATTTGTAAACGATTTTATTTATGCCATACTTGCTGTTGGACTTAACGAAGAGTTCTCAAAAATAATTGGTGTTATTATTGTACTTACTGTTTTTAGGAAAAAAATTGATGAGCCAATAGATATACTTATTTACGCCGGTATTACCGCTATTGGCTTTGCCATGGTTGAAAATTTTAAATACTTTAGTTTGTATGGCATTAAAGTTATTACGCCCCGCACCTTTTATTCTTCGTTAGAGCATATTATTAACACTACCTTAATAGTTTATGGTTTTTACAGGACAAGTTTGTTTAAAAAGGGTATTCCGGTTTTAAATGTGTTGGTCTTTTCTTCTCTTGCAGTGGCCTCTCACGGGTTATTCGACTTCTTTTTAATGGATACGTCGTTGGGATACTTTACCGCATTCTTTTCTATTATGATCTATTTAATTGGTATTAATTTTTGGGTGCAAATGTTGAATAACGCAAATAACTATTCTAATTTTTTTGATTATGATAAGATACATTATACTGACAGGATCTTTTTACGTTTATTGTTTTGGTACTCTTTAACGTTAATAATAACCTTTATAAACAACCTCATAGTTTCAGATCTTAAAACAACTGTCACTCATTTTTTCTTTGGTTTGTTGTCTGATGGCTTTTTGTTTTGGGTTGTTATGTTACGGGCCAGTCGCTTTAAAATATATAAACTCAAATATTTTGATATTAAGATCCAGTTCCCTTTTTACATTACTAAAAATAACGACGAAGATTTTAAAATTCCCTTTTTAAATCTACCCATAAAAGTGCGTGGCGAGAATTACAGGGAGCACATTCCCACAAAATATGTAGGCAAGAATATTGTTATTTGCCCCGTTAACGATAAAAAAAGTTACCTGAACATTCCGGTTAATGCAACAATAACTAATAAATACTTGTTGTTTGATGATGTTGTGGTGTATTCTGTTGTTTTCAATAATATTGGCCAGGGTTCCAATAATCTTTACCTCTTAAAGCCAAAAACAAGGGGTTTAACAGAGGTTGACGGCCTTTATCCTATTGAGGGTTTATACAAAGTAAATAACGAGGTAGTAGACCTTTCTAAAGTAGATATTAAAAGTCTCACGCGTTTAGAATGGGTTTACTTAAAAGTTTAATAAATTGAAAATCAATGTATTAAGTCCTATAAAATAATTTTGAGATTTTTTTTCTATCTTTATTAAACCAATCAATACATCTTTAGTCTTAAATAAAAAACGAGTATGAAAAAAACAAAACTAATTTATTCATTAAGTATTATTATGTTGGGCACCGCCCTTGTTTTTACAAGTTGTAAAAAGAAAAAAGCGTTTAAAGAAGAAGACGGTCAATCTTCTGCTGATAACAGGGCCGTACAAACTGAAAACGATCAGGCAAATAATGATGTTAACACCGAGGTAGGTAATAACGTGCTTTTACATGGTAGAAGTGTATATGGTTCTTCAAGCGCTGCAATTCAAAAAGCATTGGGTGTAACTGCAACAGGATACACAATTGACACAACCGGTGCGCATTTGGGAACAATTAAAATAAATTATAATGGTACTACAGTTAATAACCGTACCAGAACCGGATCTATTCGTTTAACCATCCAAAACTTCCCAACTAAAAAATGGAAAGATGCTGGTTGTGTTTTACAGGTTGATTATTTAGCATACAAAGTTACACGTGCTTCTGATGGAAAAAGCGTTGAATTAAATGGTACACAAAATGTAACAAATATTAGTGGTACATCCTGGTTCGAACTATTATTAACACCGGCACATCCAAATGCAGTTACTTCTGTAACCGGAACTAACTTAAATGTAACTTTTGAAGATGGAAAAACCGCAGTTTACAACATTAACCGTCGTTTCACGTACTCATTACCTGGTGGTGTGTTAACATGTACCGGCGAAGGTATTGGTAGCTCAGATGGCTTAAATAATCTTGAAAATTATGGCACTACACGTGATGGTGATGCGTTTACAAGCGAGGTTACAACTCCAATTGTTTGGAACTGGACCTGCGGATGGTGGGCTCCTGTGCAAGGTGAAGTAAACATTAAAGTAGAAGATAAAGATTTTGCTTTAAAAGTTTTATTTAGTGTTGATGCAAGCGGTAACTCAGTTTCAGCAGCTGCAAATTCTTGCCCGTATGGTTGGAAAGTAGAATGGACACACAAAAAGAAAACAAAGAAAAAAGTATTCGGATATATTTAATCTAAAAATAAATTCATTAAAAAAGCCTCACGATATTTCGTGAGGCTTTTTGTTTTATAATAATTCAATTAGCTAAAAGCGTTAAAGCCCGTCACATCCATACCCGTTATTAATAAATGTATGTCGTGCGTGCCTTCGTAAGTAATAACGCTTTCTAAATTCATCATATGGCGCATAATAGGGTATTCGCCCGTAATGCCCATACCACCATGTATCTGGCGGGCTTCACGTGCAATTTGTAAAGCCATGTTTACGTTATTACGTTTAGCCATACTAATTTGCGCCGGTGTTGCGCGGTGTTCGTTCTTTAAAACACCTAAACGCCAGGTTAATAATTGTGCTTTCGTGATCTCGGTGATCATTTCTGCTAGTTTTTTTTGTGTTAATTGAAAAGCACCAATTGGTTTTCCAAATTGTATACGCTCTTTACTGTAACGTAAAGCACTATCGTAACAATCCATTGCAGCACCAATTACACCCCAGGCTATACCATAACGTGCGCTATTCAAACAACCTAAAGGCCCTTTTAAACCTTTAATGTTTGGAAAAATATTTTCTTTAGGAACTTTAACATTGTCAAAAACCAATTCACCGGTAGCACTGGCGCGTAAACTCCATTTACCATGTGTTTCAGGCGTTGTAAAGCCTGCCATTCCTCTTTCAACAACCAAACCTCTTATTTCTCCGGCCTCATCTTTTGCCCAAACAACCGCAATATCAGCAAAAGGTGAATTACTGATCCACATTTTTGCGCCATTTAAAATAACATGTTTGCCATCGCCGGCATCTTTAAAATTAGTGATCATGCCACTTGGGTTAGATCCATGATCAGGCTCAGTTAAACCAAAGCAACCCATTAGATCGCCGGTAGCTAATTTTGGTAAATATTTTTTCTTTTGCTCTTCACTTCCGTATGTGTATATTGGAAACATCACCAAAGAGCTTTGTACCGATGCTGTTGAGCGCAAACCGCTGTCGCCACGCTCTAACTCTTGCATAATTAATCCGTACGAGATCTGGTCTAAACCAGGCCCGCCGTACTCTGCAGGAATATATGGTCCAAAGGCGCCGATCTCGGCTAATCCTTTAATCCATTGTTTCGGAAATTTTGTGGTTTGACAAGCTTCTTCAACGATAGGCGTAACTTCTTTTTTTACCCATGCACGGGCAGTTTCGCGAATTAATTTATGTTCATCAGTTAAAAGCTCATCCATTAAATAGTAATCGTGAGCTTGAAAATTATCGGTAGCCATAGTTTTTATAATTGAGCTACAAATTTAATAATTAAACATGGTAAACAAAGCTTTGTTTGTTATTTGAAAATATTGTATTTTTAAG
This sequence comes from Bacteroidia bacterium, assembly GCA_016787785.1. GTDB lineage: Bacteria > Bacteroidota > Bacteroidia > B-17B0 > Aurantibacillaceae > Aurantibacillus. Next base: position 4,938 of record JAEUTO010000014.1, read on the forward strand.
GGTAAGAAAAATTCTATAAAAACAAGGGTACTATATTTATTTTGGGCAATTTTGTTCCTTAACCTGTCACTATTTAGTCAGGATATTCACTTTTCGCAATTTAACGGCTCTTTGCTTAACCTTACACCGGGCTTTACGGGCTTTTTTAACGGAGATTTTAGGGTTGGGGCAATATACCGCAGCCAATGGCAGGCAGTACCGGTACCATATTCCACATTTAGCATGAATGGCGAGGCACGCCTTAAACCAAAAAAACTTGTTAAAGATATGGTGGGCGTTGGCCTTGTATTTAATAGTGATAAGGCGGGTGATACGCGTTACGGTACCACGCAGCTATATGCTAATGGTAGCTACATTTTTTTAGGAAAGCCCGATAGCAGCTTGCTTGTAACTTTGGGTATGAATTTAGGCTGGTGTCAGGTTGGTTTTGATTATGATAAAATGACCTTCGACAACCAGTTTGATGGCGTAAATTATAGTAAAGCAACAGCCAGTGGCGAAAACTTTGACTGGACAAAATACAATTATGCTGATATGAACCTGGGAGCTGGTGTGCAATATATTTTAGATTACAAACATCATTTTACGTTAGGTTTAGGATTCCATCATTTAACCAGTCCTGTAATTACTTATCAGGGTAATGCTTTAAGCAAGCTGGATTTTAGATTGACGAATTATCTGAGTTATTCAACACCTATAAATCAGAAAGCAGATATTATTGCCGAGGCCTTAATTTCTAAGCAGGCTAAAAATTATGAAATAATACCACATAGCTCTCTTAAATATTATTTTAGCCGCGATGATAATAAAGCTGTATTGGCCGGTGTTTGTTGGCGCGCCAAAGATGCGGTGGTTTTTAGATTTGGTTACACACACAAAACGCTGCAAAGTGGTATTGCTTACGATATTAACACCAGTAAATTTACCGCGGCTACTAACAGGCGCGGCGCTTTTGAAATTTTTATCAATTACGTGATATCGCGTAAAGTAAACAACTTTGTGAAAAAAAGGGTTTGTCCCGTATTTATGTAAGGTGAAAAAAACGCTTTGGCTTAAAATACTTTTTTTATGCTGCACCTTTAACTTCGTTAGTGGCCAGTCAAACCGCATGATACAGCTTCAGGCCGATGCAGCAATGGCTAATAAAGATTGGTATGGCGCAGCGCAAAATTACAACCGTTTGTATTACAGAGATAGCAGTGATATTGCAATGCAATACAATTATGCTGAGGCCAGTCGTTTAAATTTTGATATTGATCTAGCTTTACGTTTATATAACAAAGTTGCACTTATTGATAACGGGAAAAAATATCCGCTTACTTTTTTTTGGATAGGACAACTACTTAAAAGCAAAGGCCAATACAAGGATGCAAAAAAATGGTTCTCTAAATTTTCGAAGGTTAAAAAAAAGAATCAAAAAATTAATTTTGATTATTACATAAAAAAATCGTTGCTTGAGGTAGAGGCCTGCGATCTTGCACAGCTATTGATCAAAAACCCGGTTAGCCCTAAATTGGAGCATTTGGATACTACCATAAATTCTAAGGTTAGCGAATACGCTGCTTTTGAAAAAGACAGTACGCTTTATTTTTCGTCTCTAAAAAATGCTTCAAAAAAAGATGCTAACGATGTAAGTTTTAATAAAATTTACAAATCGGAAATGCGTAAAATGAAATGGCAAAAAGTAAAAGCATTAGACACAAACATTAATGCTACTTATTTACACAATGCTAATACCTGTTTCAGCGCAGACTATAAACAAATGATCGTATCGCGCTGTAAAGCAAAAAATGCGAGTGAATATACGTGTGAATTGTATCAAAGTAATTACGTAAATAATAAATGGCAGCCATTAGAGCGTATGCCTGAGCCTGTGAATCAAAAAGGTGTAAATACATCGCAACCAAGTTTTGGTGAAGTTAAAGGAAGACCGGTACTCTTCTTTGCTAGTAACAGAGCGGGGGGAGAGGGTGGCCTGGATATTTGGTACTCTTTTAAAAATGCCGATGGATCTTATGATTCACCCATAAATGCGGGCAAAGCGGTTAATACGCCTGATGATGAAATTACACCCTGGTATGTGAACGAAAGACACACGTTATTTTTTAGTAGCACTTATCACAAAGGTTTAGGGGGCTTTGATATTTTTAAAAGCGAGTTTGTAAAAGATTCTGTTTTTGCAGAACCACAAAATGCCGGTTACCCAATTAATAGTAGTTATAACGATATTTATTATTCGGTAAACAAAACCCGTGACCGCGCTTACTTATCCAGTAACCGTGTGGGTTCTTATTTTGAAAACAAATTAAATTGTTGTAACGATATTTACCGTTTTACCATTGAGCCTTTAAATCTGCCACCAACACCAATAGATACAATGGGATTGCTTACAGGCCAAATGAAACTATTATGCCCACTTACTTTGTATTTTCATAATGATGAACCAGACCCAAAAACCACACGTATTACCACTGCAAAAAGTTACGAAACAACCTATAACGAATACAAAGTATTGGTGCCGCAATACATGGACGAATACCCAAAAGGTACTGAGGGTGAAGTAAAAGAAAAGGCAGCAAATCGTGTTGAGAATTTTTTTGCCGATAGCGTAGATGCCGGAATGGAAGATCTTCGCAAATTCTCAAACTTATTAGAAAAAGTTTTGTTGAGAGGCGAAACCGTAAAAATTACCATGAAGGGTTATTGCAGTCCGCTTGCCAGTACGGACTATAACGTTAATTTGGCAAAGCGCCGTATTAGCAGTTTGCGTAATTATTTTACAGAGACAAAAAATGGTTTCTTTGTTAAATATTTTAATAATCAAACAGTAGGGGAGGGGAAAATTATTTTTGAAGATGTGGATATTGGCGAGCTGCCTGCCAGTAAGGTAAGTGATGATCTTAAAGATAAACGCAACTCGGTTTATAATCCTGCTGCGGCTTCGGAGCGCAAGATCCAGATCATAGCGGTAAGTTTTGGAAGTTGAGCTTAACCCATATTCTTCAAACGCTCCATGGTTTTTTCAATGTAATTCTCGGTAGGCAAGGATGCTGTTTGTATGCGTTTTGCATAGGTAATTGAATCAGTAATTTCTTTATTTTTTTCATCCACTACATTTTTTTGATGTTGAATGATCTTATTGTCTTTCTTTTTTTGCGTAAAATTTTTATACAATACAAAGGATAAAATAAGTAATACAAGTAAGCCGGCTGCCATCCCGTATTGCCTTAATCGCTGTTGGTTTATCTCGGCATCTTTTAATTGTGCTTCTTTGTTGAGGTTACTAATGCTCAATTCATTTTTATCTGCTTCATATTTTTCTTTCATCTCGTTCATTTGTTGAGAAAAATCTCTATTGAAGAGGGAATCGCGTATACTTAAGGCGTTGGACGCATTAGCGTATGCAGATTCAAAATCTCTGGCGTTCGCATAGGTTCCGGCTAAGTGAACCATTAAGTTAAAATTGTTCTCGCTGTAATATAAGCCAAGGTCTTTAAACCCTTTTTTACTTTCTTCAAATAGCTTTAAACTCTCAGATGTTTTGCCAATATCTCTGTAAAGATTAGCAAGGCCGTATTTCCAAAAATAAAAGTTGGATGACGAATCGCCGATACTAATAAATTCCCTGCAACAGGTTTCAATGTACTTCCGTGCTTTGATAAAGTCTTTTTTCATCAGGTAACAATTTCCAATATTGCCGTAAACGCTTGGATCGCTCATATTATTGGTTTTTAAAACTTCTGCGGATCTAAAAAAGTAAACCAGAGCACTATCATAGTTTTTGAGATTAAAGTAAGCAATACCCATATTTTGATTAGCAAGGTTAATACCCATTGCAAAATTTGCTTTTTCAAAAACAGGCGTACATTTCCTGAAAAAACGTATTGCTTCACGATTTTGATCCATCTTGCGGTAAAGCATCCCGATGTTACATTCAACCCTCGAAATGCTTATAGTATCTTTTAATTTTTCGAAATAAGATATCGCTTTTAAATAATAATCAATACTCTCTTTATAATGAGAAGTTTCATCACTAATTATACCAAGGATCTTTAAACCCGTTGCAACATCTTTTAACCTTTCTGTCTTTTTTGCAAGCTTTACGCCTTCTATTGCTATTCTTTTGGTCTCAGCAACATTATCGTATTTTATTTCCCAAGCCAGGGCAATAAGGGTTTTAGCTTTTGTTGAATCTGCTATTGATGTATTTTTCAAGATCTGCCTAAGCGAATCTATTGTTCTTAATTGGCAATAGCAATTTGAATTGATTTGAATGAAAGTGCAAAAAAATAAAAATAATAGATATTTGTTTTTCATTTTTTTTAATAGGGTTAAAAGCGAATACCTATCACACACACATCATCAACTTGTTCTAAATTACCACGCCATTTTTCAAATGCCACATTAAAAATATCTTTTTGTTCGGATGTAGAGCGGTGATGATTTAAAAGTAAAAGATCATTCAAAGCTTTGTATTTGAATTTTTTTCCTTTCGGTCCGCCAAACTGATCTGCAAAACCATCCGTATACAGATATAAGGCATCACCTTTTTGCGCTTCTATTGTGTAATTTTTAAAATGGTCGGGCTTTTCGCCTTTGCCAACGGGCATTTTATCTGTTGGTAAAATAACTATTTCGTTGTTGCGAATCAACACAGGTGCATTATTTGCTCCGGCATAGTCGATTTTATAAGTACCATTTTTATTTTCTAACGTTAATAAAATGCCATCCATACCGTCTTGCTGCCCATCTTTGGAAATGTCGTTTATTAAACGTGTTCTTACATGATCAAATATTTCATTTGGTTTGGCAATGTTCTTTTCCTTAATGCCTTCATTTAAAAAACCAATATTTAATAAACACATAAATGCTCCTGGTACGCCATGGCCAGTGCTATCGCAAACCGCCAAATAAAATTTATTGTTGTGTTCGGTAGCCCAGTAAAAATCGCCACTCACAATATCTTTAGGTTTAAAGAATACAAAATGGTCTGGCAAATGTTTTTTTAAGAAATCGTTATGCGCTAATAAAGTATTTTGTATTTTTTTTGCGTAATTGATGCTGTCAACTATCTCTTTGTTTTTTGCAGTGATCTCTTCGTTTTTTTTCTCAATTTCCTGTTCGTAGTCCTCAGAACCGGTTTTAAAATACTGCACAACAAAAAACAGAATTGCAAAAACCGAACCAACGGTAATACACCAGTACTGGATCTCAATATCGTGCGGCACTATTGCTACCGGAGCATGTGTGCTTTGATACCAGGTAACAAAGTAAAATGCTGCCATGCTTAAATAAAAAAGCGTGTAAATGAGAATTTTTTTACGAAAAAGAATTACAGGAATTGTAGCAGTTACAAATAAATAAAATCGATCGCCAAGATTTATGCTATTGTACCAGCAGATAAGGCAAACGCAAATAATAGGTATAATTGTAAAATAGTACTTATTAAAGGTAAACCAACGTTTATAATTGAAATAAGGGGTTAGAAAAAATGCAAAAAGAAACGGAACGGCAAAGTAAAGGGTGTCGTAAAGTTTTATAACAGGCGCCATTACGCAAAAAATAAACATCACTATAGACATAATGATGCTCATTCTGTTCATGAGCTTTATGTTTTTTAGATCATGTGGACTTGTGGTATAATCAATACCAGAGTTTATTATTTTTCCTAAAAACTCCTTCATTTAAACATTTCTGTCTTTTTATTTTAAATATAGTATTAAAAAATAACAATTACTATATCATTCAAATCTTAAACTATCAATAGGATCTAATTTAGAAGCTCGGTTAGCAGGCAAGTAACCGCTTAACAAGCCAACTACAATACAAATTATAACACCTGTAATTATCCAGAACCAGGGAATAAAAAAGCCCGTATCCAATGCAAAACTAATTAAGTTGCCAATAACTATTCCGAGCAAGATCCCAAATAAACCTCCCATTACACAAATTACTACGCTCTCAATTAAGAACTGATATTTAATTGCTTTTTGTGTTGCGCCCAACGCTTTTCTTATTCCAATTTCGCGGGTACGTTCGGTAACGCTCACGAGCATAATATTCATTAGGCCAATAGCCGCGCCCAGCAAGGTTATTAAGCCAATAATGGTGGCACCAAGCGTTACGGTTTTAAGATCTTTAATTAAAATTGAGGCAAGGTTATCTGATTTTACAATGTCAAAATTATCTACGGCGGTGGTTGGTATCTTTCTCACTTTTCTGAAAACTGCTCTTGCTTCGTACAAGATATTATCAAGCATAGAACTGCTTTTGGTTAATACATTTATAGTAAAGCTCATATCGTTACTGCCAAAATACTGCCGCGCGTTGGTAAGGGGAATTATGCAGAGTTTATCACCACCAAAACCTGCACTATTACCTTTGCTTTTTAATACTCCAACAATCTTGTAGCGCGAAGCGCCAATTTTAATTGTTTTATCAATAGCACTTTCGTTCTCAGTAAACAACGCTTTTTCAATATCTTTTCCAATAATAACAATTGGTGCGCCACTGTTTACTTCGTAGGCATTAAAATTTCTTCCCTGTTCCAGATCATAGCCCGCAGTTAAAATGTAATTTTCGTCGCTACCAAATACCTGTATATTGGGATTGGTTTTTTTACTACCATATTTTACACGCGTGGCCATATTTGCCATAGTAGATACAGAAGTTACTACAGGATAATTAAATTCATTTTTAAATCTAAGAGCCTCTTTAAATTTAATATTATCAAAGGTCTTCGCTTTTTTTCCTCGCTGACCTACACGAATATTAACATCTGCATTACGAATAGTAAATGTGTTAGCACCCATACTTGTAAAATTGTTGTTGATGCCATTCTTTATCGCGTCAATTGCCGAAAGTATTCCAACCAGGGCCGTAATGCCAATAGCAATAATAAGCATTGTAATAATGGCGCGTAAACGATTGGCTTTGATAGAATCAAGCGCAATGGAGATATTTTCTTTAACGTAGATCAATACACTAAAGTTAAGCAATAACTAGTTGTGAAAAATAAATTAATTATGGGCGGTAACTTTGGTTTAAGATGGATAAATGATAAAGGATGAATGATTTAAGACTTTACTGTCTTGAGTCTTGTGTCCTTTATCTTCAGTCCCTTATTTATAAATTTCTTTCTTCGCAGCCAGCAGAGTATTCTTTATCAACGAAGCAATGGTCATCGGTCCAACGCCACCGGGAACTGGTGTAATGTAACTGCATTTAGGAGCCACTTCATCAAAGTGCACATCGCCTTTTAATTTAAAACCGCTTTTTGTTTCGGTGCTGGCGACTCTTGTTGTGCCCACATCAATTACAATGGCGCCTTCTTTTACCATGTTGCCTTTTAAAAATTCGGGACTACCTAAAGCACAAATAATAATATCTGCTTTTAAGGTGTGCGAAATAAGATCTTTTGTTTTACTATGACAAAGTGTAACGGTACAATTTCCTAAAGCAGTATTCTTGGCAAGCAAAATACTCATGGGTGAACCCACAATATGACTGCGACCAATAACCACACAGTTCTTTCCGCTGGTCTCGATATTATAAGCGGATAATAAATGCACGATACCATAAGGTGTTGCGCTTACGTAACAAGGCAAGTTCAGTACCATGCGCCCAACGTTAATGGGATGAAAGCCATCCACATCTTTACTTGGTTTAACGGCTTCAATAATTTTATGTTCGTTAATATGGCGGGGTAGAGGTAACTGAACAATAAACCCATCCACATCGTTATTGTTGTTAAGATCATGAACAGCTTCTAATAATTTTTCTTCTGTAACATATTCGGGAAAACGTAAGAGCGTCGATTTAAATCCAACGCGTTCGCAGGCTTTTATTTTACTTGCTACATAAGTTTCGCTGCCCCCATCATTACCCACTAAAATTGCAGCAAGGTGTGGTTGCTTTAAACCTGAAGCCATCATTTGCCTAACTTCAATAGCAATGTCTTCCTGTAACTGAAGCGATATTTTTTTTCCGTCTATTAATTCCATTTACAATTCTGTTATTTTATAATATTTAATTACTTCTCCTGTATATAATTTTGAATTTTGTAAAGTCATTGTAGCAAGTAATTTGCTCTTTCTAAACAGTTCACGATAATAGTTTCCTGAATAAATTGAATCTCCGGAAGTTACAACTTCAGGTTTTGCAACAAAATTAAATTTAACAAGCCCAATATATAAATGTGAGTTTGTAAATTTTACTTTTCCTTTAACTGGTGCGGACCCACAACCTTTATCAGGAGAGTTACTTTTATAGATTCCGTAGCCACCTTTCGTGATTTCAATTGACATTTGACATTTAGAACCCGAAATCCATACACCACACATATTTACAGGATATTTGGATATTTTCTTACAAGTAGAATTTGCAAAACAAAAAACAAATAAAATAAATATGGTAAATAATTTTCTAATAATATTTATTTAGTGTAATTCGTGGCTAAAACATATACCGTTATTTCGGCATACCGTTACCCATTCCTTTAGGCATGTTACGCATTAATTTGCTCATGGCATTTTTATCGTTCATCATGCGCATCATTTTGCGGGTGTCTTCAAACTGTTTTAATAATTTGTTCACTTCCTGAATGCCTTGTCCACTACCTTTTGCAACACGTTGCCTTCGCGATCCGTTTATTAATTCGGGTTTTGCTCTTTCTTCTGGCGTCATGCTAAAGATGATTGCTTCAATACCTTTAAAGGCATTATCATCAATGTCCATATCCTTCACAGCTTTACCAACACCGGGGATCATACCAACAAGGTCTTTAATATTACCCATTTTTTTGATCTGGTGTAGCTGACCTAAAAAGTCATTAAAATCAAATTTATTGGTAGCAATTTTCTTGCTTAATTTTCTTGCTTCTTCTTCGTCAAATTGCTCTTGTGCACGTTCTACTAAAGTTACAACGTCACCCATACCTAAGATCCTATCGGCCATACGTTCGGGATAAAACACATCCAATGCATCCATCTTTTCGCCGGTACCAATAAATTTAATAGGTTTGTTTACAATGCTCTTAATAGATAAAGCCGCACCACCACGGGTATCGCCATCTAATTTAGTTAAGATAACACCATCAAAATCTAATCTATCGTTAAATGCTTTTGCAGTATTAACGGCATCCTGGCCGGTCATACTATCCACTACAAATAAAATTTCGTTTGGCTTAATTGCATTTTTAAGATCAGCAATTTCGTTCATCATTTGCTCATCAACCGCTAAACGGCCCGCAGTATCTATCAACACAACGCTATTACCATTTTCTTTCGCCTGTTTAATAGCGGCCTCTGCAATTTTGGTTGGATTTTTTTCTTCGCGATTACTAAATACTTCAACATCTAATTGCTCTCCCAACACATGTAACTGGTCTATAGCAGCGGGACGGTATACGTCGCAGGCAACCATTAAAGGCTTTTTACCTTTTTTGGTTTTTAGGTAGCTGGCTAATTTTCCGGTAAAGGTTGTTTTACCCGAACCTTGTAAGCCACTCATTAAAATAACGGTAGGGTTACCGCCTAAATAAATATCTTCTTTGGTACCACCCATTAACTGGGCTAGTTCGTCGTGTGTGATCTTAACTAATAATTGTCCGGGAGACACAGAAGTAAGCACATTTTGGCCCAGGGCCTTTTCTTTTACTGTATCGGTAAATGTTTTAGCTACTTTATAGTTAACGTCGGCATCAAGGAGTGCTTTACGCACTTCTTTCATGGTTTCTGCAACGTTTATTTCTGTAATTTTACCCTGACCCTTTAAATTTTTTAAAGCGCGATCGAGTTTATCCTGCAAATTATCAAACATGGTACTTTTTTTAAATAGAATACAAATTTAGGAAATTGAATGTAATTTTACATGATTAAAAAATGAACCACGAACATTATATGCAATTGGCACTTGACCTTGCCCAACAAGGCTGGCCTAATGTGGCGCCTAACCCCATGGTGGGTTGTGTAATTGTGCATAATAATACGGTGGTAGCGCAAGGTTATCACGAATCTTACGGGCTTGCACACGCGGAAGTAAATGCCATACATGATCTGAATACCGAGATAGACCCAAAAGAATGTGTTTTATATGTGAGCTTGGAACCCTGCTCGCATCATGGTAAAACACCACCCTGTGCAGATCTTATCATTCATAAAGGATTTAAAACGGTTGTAGTTGCCTGTAAAGATCCAAATCCTTTGGTTTCGGGTAATGGCATAGCTAAGCTAAAACAAGCGGGAATTAATGTAATAGAAGGCATTTTAGAGCCCGAGGCAAAAAAACTAAACAAACGTTTTATTACTTTTTTTGAAAAGAAAAGACCTTATTACATTTTAAAATGGGCACAAACTGCCGACGGTTTTATTAGCCGCGACCCTTTACCTGCAAACAAAGCGGATAATAAAATAAGCGGAACCGAAGCCCAAAAAATGGTGCATGCTTTAAGAGCCAGCGAAATGGCCATTATGGTTGGAAAAAACACTGTATTGGCGGACGACCCGAGCCTAACAACCCGCTTGGTGGAAGGCAAGAACCCTACAAGGATCTTTATTGATAAGAATTTAGAAGTGCGGGAGGTCTTTAATATTTATGCTAAAGACGCTGAAACCATTGTTTTTAATGCTGTTAAAGATGAAATAAGGGATCATATTCAATTTGTTAAGTTAAATTTTGAGGTAAATATATTGTCGCAGATCTCCGATAAATTAGTAGAACTTAATATCCAGAGCGTTTTGGTAGAGGGCGGTACTACCTTATTGAACGATTTTATACAACAAAATATATTTGACGAGATATGGGTATTTGAGAACCCTCACTTAAAATTTGGAACAGGCAAAAAGGCACCTCACATGAATTTGATAGGGCATTTTGACCCCGTTGGCCAGGATAAACTGTATAAATTTTCAGGTTAAAAAGCCTTAAAAATCAAAATTCAGGGATATTAAGGCCTAAAATGTTGAAATATTTGCCTTTAAATTTTGCTAATTAATATTCTTCTCGTATATTTGCGTCCCCTTTAAAAAGGGAAAATTAATTAGAAAAAAGATAATAGATCATGTCACGTATTTGTCAGTTAACCGGAAAAAAAGCAATGGGTGGAAACAAAGTTTCTTTCTCAAACGCTAAATCTAAACGTCAGTTTAAAGTAAACTTAAAACGTAAACGTTTTTTTATTCCTGAAACAGGAGAGTGGGTAACATTACGTGTTTCTACTTCAGCATTAAAGAACATTAATAAAAAAGGTATTAGTGCCTGCATAAAAGAAGCCAAAGCAAGTGGCATTTTAGCAGCATAATTTTAAAAAAGTAAAGCAATGGCTAAGAAAGGTAATAGAATACAAGTAATATTAGAGTGTACAGAGCACAAAGAAAGCGGTAAGCCGGGAACGTCTCGTTACATTACTACTAAGAACAAAAAGAACACTACAGAGCGTATTGAATTAAAAAAATACAACTCGGTGTTAAAGAAAATGACAGTTCATAAAGAAATTAAATAATCGTATAGTTTAAGAAAACATGGCAAAGAAAGTAGTTGCAACGCTAAAGAGCGGAAAAGGTAAAGATTTTACGAAAGTTATTAAAATGGTTAAATCACCAAAAACAGGTGCTTATAGCTTTAAAGAAGAAATTGTACACAACGATCACGTTGCTGATTTCTTAAAAGATAAATAAGTTAACAAACATTTTATTTAGTTATTAAAAGAAATTCTTTCCTTTAAACCGGAAAGAATTTTTTATTTTAAATTAGTTCAAGATATGGCAATAACCTCAGACAAAGCAAAAATAATATCAAGCCTGATAATTGCAATTGCTTTGATCTCTGTTGCCGGTATTTTAGGCAGACACTGGCGTTCATCGCATATTTCTTACCAAACAATTTCTGTTACCGGCCTGGGGCAAAAAGATTTTAAATCCGATCTTATGGTTTGGGATGCAACGTTTTCGCGCAGCGCTAAAACTTTATCGGATGCCAATCGTTATATAAACGAAGACATAACCCAGGTAAAAGAATTTTTAACCAAAAAAGGAATTAAAGAAAATGAAATAACGTTTTCTACCGTTAAAATAAATCGTGATTATAAGTCCATTTATAATAAAGAAGGAAATATAATAGGCAACGAATTTGAAGGTTTTACGTTGGTGCAACAAGTAATTATTGAAGCAAAAAATATAGAGGTAGTAGAAAAAATGGCCGGACAAATTGGTGATCTTATTGAAAAAGGAATTGAATTTTCGGCTAATGTGCCCAACTATTATTTTACAAAATTAAAAGACCTAAAAATTGAATTATTAAAACAAGCCACGGAAGATGCGTACTTACGCGCCAAAACTATTGCAGAAAATGCTAACAGTAGCTTTGGCAATTTAAAGAATGGTACTATGGGCGTGTTTCAAATAACCGGGCAAAACAGCGATGAGGATTATTCCTGGGGCGGATCCTTCAATACAAAAGCAAAATATAAAAGTGCCAGTATTACAGTAAAATTAGAATTTGATCTATAATGGGATTCTTCAGCAAATTATTTACAAAAGAAAATAAAGAAAGTTTAGACCAGGGACTTACTAAAACCAAAGAAAGTTTTTTTGGTAAAATTACCAAGGCTCTTGCTGGTAAAAGTTCTATTGATGCCGATGTATTAGATAATCTGGAAGAAGTTTTAATTACCGGAGACGTTGGCGTAAGCACAACTTTAAAGATCATTAAACGCATTGAAGACCGAGTAAAAAGAGATAAATATGTTGGTACAGACGCACTAAATACCTTATTGAAAGAAGAAATTTCGGGATTACTTTTAGAGAACAGTAAAGATCACAATTCATCTTATTTTTCTGAACCATTAAAGAATAAACCACATGTAATAATGGTTGTGGGCGTTAATGGCGTTGGTAAAACAACTTCTATTGGTAAGATCGCTTATCAATACAAACAAGCCGGTAAATCGGTTATATTAGGAGCAGCAGATACGTTTAGAGCAGCCGCAGTTGATCAGTTAACCATCTGGAGCGAACGGGTGGGTGTGCCAATTGTGAGTCAGGGTATGGGAGCAGATCCTGCAAGTGTGGCTTTTGATACTTTGAGTAGTGCAAAATCAAAAGATGTAGATGTTGTGATTATTGATACAGCAGGACGTTTGCACAATAAAGTTAATCTCATGAATGAGTTGACCAAAATTAAGAACGTTATGAAAAAAGTATTACCTGATGCACCGCACGAAGTGCTTTTGGTTTTAGATGGCAGTACGGGTCAGAATGCAATTGAACAATGCAAACAATTTACAGCTGCTACAGATGTAACAGCATTAGCAGTTACAAAATTAGATGGCACGGCTAAAGGTGGCGTGGTTATTGGCATCTCTGACGAGTTTAAAATTCCTGTAAAATATATTGGTGTGGGCGAGAAGATGACTGACCTGCAGGTTTTCGATCCTAAAGAGTTTGTAGATAGTTTGTTTAGTAAATAAGAATTAAACTATTTGTTATCTTTAACCGTAGCAAATGCATTATATAAAACATCTTTTTTTTAGTTTATTACTTTTTATTTTATCGTCCTGCAGCAACTCAAAAAGCTCTGAAGCAGTTGAAAATAAAAAAGATTCTACTTTTATTAATAATAGCCCGGCAATAAAAGATAAGTCTTCTAAAGACTCTTTAACACCGGTTTCGCTATTGCAAAACGAGCTCCCTGAAAACGTTTCTTTTAAAGGCACTTCTTTTTATGGCGCTTATAAATGGTACGATAAAAACGGCTGGAATTTATTAGTCCTTTCAACCAACACAACAAGTGCAAAAAATAAAGAGATTGACGAAGTTGAGAATTCTGCCGAATTATTTGCAAGGCAGTATAACCTTAAAGATCCTGCTAAACCTGTTGTGACATGGGATATGTATGACGCAGAACTTAAATGCATTTTTGATATTACCTGCGCCTTTATGAATACTGAGATAACCGACCTGGATAGTAATGGTACCAAAGAAACCTTCATTGCTTATAAAACCTCTTGCAGAAGTGATGTTAGCCCTGCAATTATGAAAGTTATTATGCACGAAGGAAAAAAGAAATATGCTTTGCGCGGAAAAATGATCTTTATTATTCCTGATATACCCGACACGTTATTTCCTCAAACAAGGGAAATAGATCTGAGTAAGATCTCGAAAACAGAAATTGAAAAAACAATGTTTAGAGACTGGGGTTGTTATGAAAATGCCAATGATTTTAAAACTGCGCCACCTGTATTTTTAAATTTCGCAAAACAGTTTTGGAGAGATAATTCGTTTGAGAATTAAAGACCTAATTGACCTTGTTATCAACTAAGAATTTATTTAGTTTTTCTTCTGCCTTTTCTTTTGCCTTTTGTGTTGTAAAAACTTCTGCGCTCCAGTGTTCCGGCTTTTTAGTTTGTTTCTCTTTATCGTTTTGTATACGATCTAATTTTACTTCCGCTTCAATAACTTCGTTCAAAAATTTATACGCCAATTCGTTCTTACTATTTATAAGATCTAATAATAAACTCCTTTTTTTAAAAGAAACAAGCTCTGCATTTGGTATTTGGTAATGCGCTGCCAGTTTATAAACGTTCTGCATTATGTGTTTTTTTGTTTCTTCGGTCATGTTATTTTTATTAGAGGCGTAAAAGTAAGCAAATGAGTGGTTCAAATGTTTAATTAAGAATTAAAAAGGCATAATGGTCATTGTTAATTGTTAAATTTCTAGCTTTTGTTAATTTTTTGGCCAATTTACAGAGAATGAAATCTTTACATTTTAGGGTCTATTATTGTTAACCCAATATTAACAAAATTGTAAACAATTATGTTTCTGTTAAATATTTTAACTAGTTGTTTATCAATTAATTAAAATATATCAATTATACTTAAATTGGTTCGATTTCTAATTATATTTGTAGTCCGTTTTAATAAGACAAAAACGTTTAATTAATCAATTATGTTTAACCCCTCAAACTAAGTCTTAGTAGTTTGATACAAGTAAATTAAAAATGTCAGAAAAAGTTCTAGTAGGTAATGCGGATTTCGATTGGAGTTCGATTGGTAAAAAACAAGACAATTATACAACAGCTGAAAAAGAGAAGTTGGATGAATTGTATGGTAAAGCGTTAAGCACAATTACAGATGCTCAAATTATTGAGGGTACTGTTGTAGCTAAAAACAACCGCGAAGTAGTTGTAAATATTGGTTATAAATCAGATGGTGTTGTTGCTCTTTCAGAGTTCCGTTATAATCCTGATCTAAAACTAGGAGATAAAATAGAAGTATTTATTGAGTCTACCGAAGATACTAATGGTCAATTAGTATTATCTCATAAAAAAGCACGTGCCAACAAAAGCTGGGATCGTGTTAACGAAGCACTTAATACTGATGAAATTATTAAAGGTTTTGTTAAGTGTCGTACTAAAGGTGGATTAATTGTTGATGTATTTGGTATTGAAGCTTTCTTACCGGGTTCACAAATTGATGTTAAGCCTATTCGTGATTACGATGTTTACGTTGGTAAAACAATGGAATTTAAAGTTGTTAAGATCAACAACGAATTTAAAAACGTTGTAGTTTCTCACAAAGCTTTAATTGAAGCTGAAATTGAAACACAAAAACGCGATATCATCTCTAAATTAGAAAAAGGACAAGTATTAGAAGGAACTGTGAAGAACATTACTTCTTATGGTGTGTTCATCGATTTAGGTGGTGTTGATGGTTTAATTCACATTACAGATCTATCTTGGGGTCGTATTAATCACCCAGAGGAGATCGTTAAATTAGATGAGAAAATTCAGGTTGTAATTCTTGAATTTGATGATGATAAAAAACGTATTGCTTTAGGTTTAAAACAATTAACCCCACACCCTTGGGAAGCTTTAAACGCTGATTTAAAAATTGGTGATAAGGTAAAAGGTAAAGTAGTTGTTATTAACGATTACGGCGCATTTATCGAGATCGCACAAGGTGTTGAAGGTTTAGTTCACGTAAGTGAAATGAGTTGGAGCCAACATTTACGTAGCGCGCAGGAGTTTGTTAAGATCGGACAAGAAATTGAAGCCGTTATTTTAACGCTTGATCGTGAAGAGCGTAAAATGAGCTTAGGTATGAAACAATTAACGCCTGATCCTTGGAATATTATTTTAGATAAATACGCTAAAGGTTCTAAACACACAGGTACAGTTCGCAATTTCACCAACTTTGGTGTGTTTGTTGAATTAGAAGAAGGTGTTGACGGTTTAGTTCATATATCTGATCTTTCTTGGAGCAAAAAAATTAAGCACCCAAGTGAATTCTGTAAAGTAGGAGATAAAATGGATGTTGCTGTTTTAGAAATTGATGGCGAGAACCGTCGTTTATCTTTAGGGCACAAACAACTTGAAGAGAATCCATGGGATGTTTTTGAAACTGTATTTACAATAGATTCAGTACACAGTGGTACTGTATTAAATGTAAATGATAAAGGTGCTACTATTGGCTTAACGTATGGTGTTGAAGGATTCTGTCCTTCTCGTCACTTAAATAAAGTAGATGGTACTTCTTTAAAAGCTGAAGAGGTTGCAGATTTCAAAGTAATTGAATTCAGCAAAGATGCTAAGCGTATCGTTGTATCTCACGCTCGTTTACACGAAGAAGTGAAAGATGAAGCTAGAAAAGTAGAAAAAGCTACTAAGAAAGCTGATTTTGACGAAAGCAAAAAAGCAGTTAAAAAAGTAAAAGATAGTCAAGAGAAAACCACTTTAGGTGATATCTCTGCATTATCTGACTTAAAAGATAAATTGGACGCTAAAAAATAAGCTGTTTAATAAAACTCCCCAAACGACGAGTTCGTTTTAGGGCAACTAAGAATCACGCCATGGTTTTTAGTTTTTTGAGAGCCGAAACCCACACTAGTTGTGGGTTTTTGGTTTTTATACCCCTGGGTTTATTGTATTAATTGAGCCCGGCCATTTAATGCTCTTGTAACCCTTATCCGTTATGGGTTCTAAATTTTGGTTGGGTACACACAATAATTTAAATACTCGTACGTTATTATTATAACACAGGTTCTTTTTTATAAACTAAACACAAAACACAGCTAACAATTGCCTATGACAAGAACATTTACTTCCAACCTTAATGAAACTGCCATTAAACCAGCAAAAGATCATGGAGATCAATTGCCTCAATTTGCAGAACCTTCAAAAAATGTTATCGATAACATTTTAAACTTTAGCAAAAACCTTGAGATCAAAAAATCAAGATTTGTTGATACCGTTGAAGTGATAAAGAGTTAATACGCACTTCTTAAAAAAGTCATTCCGGCCCTTGAGCCAGAACTGTAGCATAAACATGAAAAATGCTACAACCCATTTATAGGGCGACTTGAAGTTATGTTATTAAAATTTACTGAATAAAAAAGCAAATACCTGTGCCTAAACTTAAAGTAGGTGCCATTCTTTGGTGATCAAGTGTTTCAGAATAATTAAAATGATAATATACTGATGCGCCTGCATAATTTTTCCAGCTAATTTGGTTTGTAATGTTTACATAAAATTCAAAACCCACAACTAATTCTCCGGTTGACAATCTTATCTTATTCAGATCTTGTTTGCTATCGCCCCAAATTAAATTTTCATCTCTCAGAACACTTCTTGATAAAGGCAATTTGTTTGTATATTGTATAGATGAGAAAAAATTAAGCTGTAACAGATCCTTCATTCCAGTTTCGTTTTTGTAATTAGTGTCAACTGTAAGCACGCGGCTATAGGCGACCTTTGCACCGCGCGTTTTCATTGAACATTGTTGAATTACCGGCCCTACAATAAAAGCATTTCTGCCTTTGGAAATCCCCATATTAACAGAGTAAAAAGTGCCATGTCCATTACCTGTGGAAAAAACGCCGGAACTAAATAAGGGTTTAATTTTTTCAGATGAATTTTGAGCTAAAAAACCGCTTGCGCTTAAAGTGAGTAAAAAACAGATGATGGTTACTTTAATGATAAATATGATCTTATCTTCGTTAAGGCCATGGAATGTTGGTTCAGTTTCTGTTTTAATATTTTTCATTTATTTAATTTTTATATTAACAAAGTAACAGGTATTGCAGCTAGTAATTTGTAACATAAAACCTCTCAAATTTCATATGTAAGATTTTTGGAGAATTTGATATGAAAAGCTTTTTAATGATTCCTTCACATTTTTTGTGGAATATAATAGCACGGCGCATCTTATTAGTAGATCAATTATATTAATTTAGATGTATAAATTATTCCACATGAAAAATCTTTTTTATTTATTAGTAATTCCTTTTTTAGGATTTTCGCAAACACAAAATCCTGAACAACGATTTGAAACTCCCATTAAAGCAGTAACGCTTTATTTAGACGGAGCCGAAATTAACCAGCAAAAACAGCTTAATTTAAATGCCGGTATAACGCAGGTAGTTTTTACGAACCTTTCTTCAAAATTAATTCCAAAAAGTATACAGGTTAATGTTGGCGAAAGCATTAGCGTATTAAGTGTTTCAGAAAAATTAAATTTTCTTAGTCTTAATCCAGAAAGCTCAAAAATAAAACAATTAAGAGATTCTCTTAAAACCAATCAATACAAAACGCAGCAATTAGTTTATGACAAAGAAGCTTTTGATAAAGAAAAGGAGTTGCTTGCAAAAAATAATAGTATTGGAGGCCAGGAGAAGGGCGTTTCTATTGCTGAGTTAAAACTTGCTGCCGATTTTTACCGTTCTCGCATTAAAGAAATTAATACCGAGATATTAAAATATGATACTAAGATAAACGAGATGTATGCAGTAACTAACCGTTTACAAAACGAATTAAATGAATTGCATGCTAACGAAAACAAACCAACCGGCGAAATTATTATTTTATTACAGTCTGATATAAAAGTTACTGCTAACATTGATCTTAAATACGTTGTATCGGATGCTGGCTGGGCACCTTATTACGAGTTAAAAGCAGATGACATTGGTAAACCAATTACGCTTGTTTACCGAGCGCGCGCATTTAATAATACCGGTATTAACTGGGCTGATGTAAAATTAAAATTATCAACTTCCGATCCCACACGTAATGCTTCAAAACCTACTGTAATGCCGTGGTTCTTAAATTTTAATTCAGATGTGTATGGTCAGTCAAGTGGTTATTTAAGTAATAACGCTAATAAAAATTTCTATCAAAAATCGCAAATAAATGATGGTAATTTAGAAAATCAATTTGGTGCTAAACAACAATTAAATGAAGTAGAGCTTAAATCGTGGAACGAATACCAAACAAAAAACAGACGTGATGAAGCTAATAACACTAAAAAAATTGTTTACGAAGAAGTGCAGGTGTCTGAGTTAAGTGCAGAGTTTGAAATTAAAAAACCATATTCAATTCCATCAGATGCTAAACCATATATTGTAGAAGTTACAACCTACAGTCTTAACGCAACCTTCAAACATTATTCACTTCCTAAAGTAGAGAAAGATGCTTTTCTTTTAGCGCGCATTACAGGCTGGGAAGATCTTGATCTTATCGAAGGTCCTGCCAATGTTTATTTTGCAGGTACTTTTGTTGGCCAGTCGTACGTTAATCCACGAAGCGTAAATGATACTTTAGACCTGTCATTTGGTCGCGACAGTAAAGTAATTGTTACACGCACAAAAATTAAAGATTTTAATAACGAAAAAGTAATGGGCAATAATCGTAAGATGACCTACTCATACGAAATGGTAATTAAAAATAATCGTAAAACTGCTATTAATATTGATCTGGAAGATCAGAAACCGATCTCGCAAAGTAATGAGATAGTTGTTGAAGTAACAGAGTTATCAAAAGGCCAGGTAAATCCTGATGATGGTAAAGTAAGCTGGAAATTTTTAATTCCTCCGGGCGAATCGCAAAAGGTAATTTATACCTATACGATAAAATATCCTAAAAATAGGAATGTAGATACCGAAAAGAAAATGCGCAAAGTAAGGGCAGCATTTTAAGAATGATTTATGACCTATGATTGAAGATTTAAGAATTACCTGTCTTCTATCATAGGTCTTTTATCTATTCTAATTCCATTTCTTTATAAGCACCATAGCTGTTTCAACCATGTAATTTTTCCACAGAGCCGGATCCCAATCTTTAAGCGCTTTGTTTTTTGTGAGAACCTTTGTAGCTTTTGCCACATCTTTGTGTTTAAGGAGTGTTTCAATAATAAGTTGCTGTTGTTTTCTTAATACCTTGCTTTCTAACGGTTCTTTTGCAACTGTATGTTTAATTATTTTTTTTGTTAAACGCTCTGACGGACTGTTTTCATTTTTCTTTTGAGTTGCAACTATTTTTTTTATTTTTTTAAAGTCTTTCGCAAATTGTAATTTATCTTTTTCAGTTTTGATCGTATTTCCTAAACGTTCAAAAATTATGTATTCTACGTTTTTACAAAGTGGTAAAGCGCTCTTTAATAGTTCAAAAACCTCTTTTGGCACTGCCTCATCGTGCGTGTCTCTCCTTACTTTGTTCTTGCTTGTACTAACGTCTGCCCAGCTTCCACCTGAAACATGAATTTCTCTTACTTTATCAAGTGGGTAAGACTTTACTAGCTCTATAGGGTCTATTTTAAAATTACTTGCCTGGCAGTAGATATTATGCAGGTCTAATATTAAAAAACCATTTACCGGCTCTAATAATTTTTTAAGAAACTCACCTTGTTCTTTTACCTGTTTGGTACTTAAAGCAAAAGCAAGATTTTCTATACCAACCGGTAATTGCGAGATGTTTTGTAAACGCTTTAAACGATCTTGTCCAATTGCTAAAGTTGTTTTATTAAGTGGCACGGGTAGTGGAGTGCCCTTATGAAAATCGTCAGAACTCATAAAACCAAAATGTTCGGTAACATGACGATAATTGTATTTTTTAACGGCGGTAGAAAGTTGTTTAAGCCATTTCTCCTGGTTGCTGTCCCACTGAGCTTTTAATAAAGAGTATCTAACACCATGACCAATTAGCCTGCCGTTTTTAGAGTACTCATTTAAAAGCAAACTAAGCCATTGTGGTTCTTTAGAATTAGAGCGCAATGTATCAAATGACCATTCAATAACATCAACTTCTCCGTTTTGGAATAGTGGGAGGGCCGCTTCAATAAAATCGGCTTCGGGCATTAAAGATATTCCAACCCATGGCAGCATATTTCAAATATACTAATTAGTCGTTAGATACTAGTAGCCAGTCATTAGTCGTGGCGACTATTGACTAATCACTTGAGACTAACAACTGCTTACCCCATCCCACAAGGCGGGCAGTAATCCGGGCTAATAACCATTTTTTTATTTTTAGAGACCTTTACAGAATCTTTTTTTGAGGGCTCGTTTTTTTTAACTTTAGTAGCGGTGCTGGTCTTTGTTTTTGGTTTGTCGTCTCCTTTTTGTTTTGGAGTTTGGGCCACAGCGCTATAGCTGATCATGGCGGTTAAAACAATAGCTGATAGTTTCATAATATTTTTTTTATTTATGTAAAATGTAATAGGTAAGATGTAAAATGGATACATTTTCCATTTTCCTTTCCCCATCTTCCATTAGTTTATCCCATCCCACAACCCGGACAATATCTTGCCGCGTGACGTTTTGGTTTATTTGTTTGTGAGTTTGAAGTGTCACTTTTTGTTTTTGTTGTACTTTTAAGTTTATGCTGTTTAGCAGTACTTGCTTTTGCCGTTGTGTCTTTTTGTGCAGATTTTGATTGGGCAAAAGTGCCGGTACTAAAACTTATCAGGGCGCCCAAGGCTAAAGTTGATATTTTCATAATTAATGTCTAAATCTTAAGTCATATATCTTTAATCTTAAATCACTTTATCCTCTTCCACAAGCTTCACAAACTCTTGATGAGCGCTTAGGCTCAACCAATAAAGTAGAATCGCTAACTGCTACCTGTGTTTTTGGATTTACACATTTTGTTTTTGTAGTTTTTGTATGTTTTGTTTTCTTAACGGTTTTAGGCGTATCCTGCGCTAAAGCATTTACACTAAAACTGATCAGGGCTCCAAGAGCTAAAGTTGATAATTTCATTTTCTTTGTTTCTATTTAGATGCTTCACTTTCGGAAATTCCATAAATGAAGTTAATAATTTTAGGACTGCCGGCAAACGACTGATGACTGGTGTCTGTTCACCCTTTCCCGCATTTGCCGCAGGAGTTTAATTCTTCAGCTTTTGGCTCGTTTTTAGGCGCAAATTCGTTGGGTTTTAGCTTATTTTGTTTCAGTTGTTTGCTTTTGGCATTAACCATGTGTGAGGTTTTTTTAGCCTTTAAAGTGTCGCCAAAACATGGGTTTTGAGTTGTATTGGCGCTTAAACCCAGGCTAAAGCTTATTAGCGTTTTTAGAGCTATTGCTGATAATTCCATGTTTCTTTTATGTTTGGATGCAGGATCTTATCCTTTTCCATAAAACCTAGCCAATTTTTTAATAAATTTAATCAATGAAAAAAGCCTTTTGGATTGCTATATTCTTGCCATTTTTTATGGCAGCACAGCCGGTGCGTAAAAAGGTGTCGGCATTATTTATTGGGAATAGTTATACTTACGTGAATAACCTTCCTTTGCTTGTTTCTAACCTCGCACTCGCAAATGGGGATACCCTGGTTTATGATGATAATACGCCCGGTGGTTACACATTTGGTAATCATTTTACAAATAGTGTTACCAATACTAAAATAAACGCTAAGGCCTGGGATTATGTTATTTTGCAGGCTCAAAGCCAGGAACCTTCTTTTTCTCCATCTCAGGTTTACAGTCAAACCTTACCTTATGCCATTAAACTTGATAGTATAATTAAGCATAATAATAGCTGCACCAACACTGTGTTTTATGAAACCTGGGGGCGCAAAAATGGCGATGCCAGCAATTGCGCTGTTTATCCGCCCGTGTGTACCTATTTAGGAATGCAAAACAGGTTAAGACAATCGTACAAAAAATTTGCCGATACCTGCAGTGCTGTTATGTCGCCCGTTGGTGAAGCATTTAAAAGGTCAATAGCTTTAAACCCTTCTCTTGAATTATATCAGGGGGATGAAAGTCATCCTTCATTAGAAGGTTCTTATTTGGCAGCCTGTGTTTTTTATGAAGTATTATTTCAAAAGTCAGTATTATCAAACACATTTATTGCATCGGTTAATTCTGCTACTGCAACATTTTTGCAGCAGGTAGCACATGCTGTTGTAACAGATAGTTTGGCAGTTTGGAATTTAGGTATACACCAGCCATGGGCCGATTTTTCTTACAATTGGGTAGCGGGTTTAAACTACAATTTTGTAACCAACTCGTTATTTTTTACCAATGTGTGGCGTTTTGGAGACGGCGGCACTTCGTTAGTTCCTACAACTAATCATTTTTATCCGGCAAACGGAACATATACCGTTACGCATATTGTAAGTAATAATTGTAAAACAGATTCTATTTTAAAGGAGGTTGTTATAAATTCAACAGGCATTCAAACAAATAATGTAAATGCGGCTGTTTCTATTTATCCCAATCCGGCACGTACGAATTTATTTATTACCGGGGCTGATAATTTTGAGAATAGCAATTCACGCGTTGAGATTAAGAATAATATCGGGCAAACTATTTACGAAGCGCCATTTAGTAAACTAATAAATATCAAAAATCTAATTAATGGTGTATATAATTTAAAAATATATAACGATATCAGTACTTTAAAGTTTCAATTTATTAAAAGCGATTAATTACCTTTGTTTATGATCAAAAAAATAACTTTACTTTTTTGCCTTGTTTTAGCAACAGTACAATTTTCTTTTTCGCAAACCATTAATCACACATTAATTAAAGCAGATAAACTTTTTATTAAGCAGGAATTTGCCGATGCTGCTAAAGGTTACGAACGTTACTTGAAATCTTTTCCTAAAGATTATTATGCTTCGCGTCAGGCAGCCATCTGTTACAAAAAAACGAACAATCAGAACCAGGCCATAGATCATTGGCCAAACGTAATTGAAAGCAGCAAAGTAACCGATGCCGACAGATTGGATTATGCAAAATGTTTGTTGGCAAATTACCGTACCCAAGATGCGACCATGATGATCAATTTTTTAAAGACCAGTCCTGATAAAGCAATAGCAGCATGGGGTATGGCTTACCTTAACACAGCGCAATTTTATATGGATTCGGCCACAACAAAGGTAAAAGAAGTTATTGGCGTTAATACAACTGCTTCAGAAGATTGTCCTTTGATCTCAAATAATAAACTTGTATTTATTTCCGAAAAAAATAAAAGCTCTAGAGTTTTTGTTGCTACGGGTCATGACAATAAAAGTGTAATTACTTCTTTCACAAAAAAAGATGATCTTAATTTTTCTGATGGACAACCTTTTGCAAAACAAATTCAGGGAAAGGGTATATGCAGTCAGGTGAGTTTAAATGCTGATGAAAGCTTAATGTATTACAGCCGCTCGGTACCTGCAAAAGAAATAAACAAATTAAGTGAAGCGGGTTATAAATTCCAGATCTATAGTGCTAATCCTCACGCTGAAAAAACAGAAATAGCAACACCTTTCGTACATAATTCGGCTGAGTATGATTTCCTTCATCCAAGTATTAGTAAGGATGGTTTAAAACTTTATTTTTCGAGTGATATGAAAGGCAGTTTAGGCGGGAAAGATATTTTTGTTTGTGAGTTTGTTAATGGTGCCTGGAGTGCTCCAAAAAATTTAGGCGTATTAATAAATACACCTGGCGATGAAGTTTTTCCGCACATTACTGAAGAAGGCGTTTTATATTTTGCCAGTGATGCCAGACCTGGTTTAGGTGGATTGGATATTTTTTACGCTGAGCCTAATAAAGACGATGGTACTTTTTTTACCGCTAAGAACGCCGGAGCTCCAATTAATACGCAGTTTGACGATTATAGTATCTATATTTTAAAAGGCGGAAAAAGCGGTTACTTTAGCAGCAATCGTAAGAACAATTTACAGGATGATGATATTTATTATTTTGTAAGAGAAACGCCTTAAATAGAAAATATTAGTGCGAAAAGGAGGATCTTACCAATTACTCCAAGCACACCTAATACTATTCCTAACGTTGCCATTCCTTTACCACTGTATTTTTGAGGCTCCCTGTTTATTTTTCTTATAGCAACCGCACCAAAGATAATAGCTGGAATACTGCCAATAAATAAAAACAAACCTGTAATCCCAGTAACTAATGATATGACTGCTGATTCGTGAATACTAGGCCCCTTATTGTTATTATTATTGTTGTTGCTACTATTGTTATTATTTGATGGTTTTACTTCCGGTTCTGCCTTAAAAACTTCTTTCGTTCCGTTGGCATAAGTGATCATAAAAACGGTTGATTTTTTTATGATGTAAGACGGACCATCCGGGCTATCACATTTTTTATATTTTATATCAAAGGGTGCTATTTCAAGAATTTTTACATTAAGTTCATCCCCGTTTTTAAAAGTGATCTTGTCGCAGGGTTCATCTTTAGTTAAATTTATTAAAGGGCTGTTATTATTTAGAAGTGAGATTTTTTTGGCAGCAGAAGCTTCCGGTTCGGGTTCAAGTTCTGTAAATAATTTAACTGGTTTTAAAGCAAGTTCTTCTGTTCTCGTCTCTTTTTTTGCAGATGCGATCCTATCTTTTTTTGCGAGAGTTTTTGTTTTGTTTGAGCTAACGTAAAACCCTTTTTGGTATTTTCTTTTTTGTACCGAGCAAGAAAATAAAATAATAAGCGGTAAAATAAAAAGTAGTTTTTTCATATAGAAAACAAATTTATGCTAAAGCCAGTTGTAAAATAAATAACAAGCCAAAGCTAACTAATAAAAATGCAAAGGCAAGTTTTTTTGCATTCCTGGCTTTTTTTTCACCAGTGTAACGGTTTGGATTTTGTTTAATGTCTTTTAGGGCATCACCAGCATCTACGATAGCTTTTATACAAGCCAATATTCCCAGTATAGGTATCAATCCAAACCAGGCAAAAATGAGCGCTGATTTTGCTTTTGGATGCAAGGTTTTTGGCCCGGTATAACTTGTATCTGGTACGATCTCCTCTTTTGTATTATTTGGCTCGTTTGTTTTCTCAACATCTATTACATCCTTTGTTCCATTGGTGTATTTGATCATAAACACATCCATTTTTTTTACAACATACAAGGGGCCATCAGGCGATAAACATTTTTTATATTTAATTTCGATGGGAGATATTTCTAAAACTTTTGCCTTAATATCATCGCCGTTTTTTAGCACAATGATGTCACAAAGCGTGTCAGGGTCAATAGCTGGCAGGCTTTGATGTTTTGGTATTACAATTTCCGGTAACGCAGAAGCAAAAACATTCAGATCTGTTTCTTCATTTTTTATTTCTTGTTTTTCGATCACACGATCTTTTATTTTTAGGCTATGCTTGTAATTTGAGTTACTTACGTAAAATCCTTTTTGATAGTGACGCTTTTGTATTGAACACGAAAGTAAGAATAGGATAGGGAGTATGAATATTGACTTTTTCAATTTATCTTATTTTAAGGTTGTTTTACCTGCTGGATAAAACGATTCCTACAATATACAATGCAGCAAGTATGGCTCCTATCGGCAAGAATATTCTATGCGCCCATCTCGAATTTGCTTCGCATTGTTTTATGTGTTCTTCTTCTTCTTTTGTGTTTTTTTGGTCGCCACTATTGCTGCTATCCGACATTGGATTATCGCCCTTAATAACTTCTTTTGTGCCATTAGAATACTTGATCATGAATACGTCATTTTTCTTTACAACATACAAAGGCCCGTCAGGTGATAAGCATTTTTTATATTTAATTTCAATGGGCGTTATCTCTAAAACTTTGGCTTTAACTTCATCACCATTCTTCAGTATAACAAGATCACAAAGCGAGTCATTGTTTAGGCTAGAGGATAGGGCAGAGGCAGAAAAGCCCGATAGAAAAACTAATATCTGAAGTATAAAAACTATTTTTTTCATTTCTTTAATAAACTACATGCCAAGTAAAAAAGCAAACACTGCTATCATCACAATTACCAACAATACCAGCATAATATAGCCTAATACCCGCGCAACCTTTGCAAGCATTTCGCCTTTGTACTGGTTTGGTTTTTGTTTAATTTCCTTTAATGCTATGTTGGCAAATATAATAGCACCAATACTTGCAAGACCGGTTAGTGGATAGATCCCAAAAATGGCAGATATAAAAGCTAATACGGCCAAAGGATGCATTTTTTTTGGTCCTGTATATTTATCTTTTGGTTTGTTGGTTCCGTTATTGTTACTGTTGCTTGTAGGTTCTGTTCCTTCAACTTTAAAAACTTCTTTAGTTCCATTAACGTATTTTATCATAAACACGTCGCTTTTCTTAACAATGTAAAGTGGTCCATCCGTTACGCCGCATTTTTGATACTTCACTTCAGTAGGCGTAATTTCAAGGATCTTAGCGCTAACTTCTTCACCGTTCTTTAACATGATCTGATCGCAAAGAGAATCGGCAGCTCTTAACTTTTTAATAAAAGGTGATTGTAATAAAAGAAGAGGCGTTGTATTTGCAGAAGCGGAGATGTTTAACGCTTCATTTTCAGTAACAGTAATAGCGGTTTGTTTTAAAACAAGAGACTCGGTTGCCAGATCTTTTTTAACCTTATCTTTTTTTTGTACTTGCTTTGAATGTTTTGTATTACTAACGTAAAAACCCTTTTGATACTTACGTTTTTGTACAGAACACGAAAACAAAATAAGAAACGGAAGTATTAAAAGTAGTCTTTGCATAGTAAAAATCATTTATAGTATAACGGTATAGTTATTTCAATATTGTAAATTGGTAATACCGTTTACTAAGACCAATAAAATACCAAAAGGTTTAAGCAAAGGCGCTAACAATACCTCCCATTAAACCAAGGCAAACTATCCAATAACCACAGTTAATGGCAATGTATTTAAAGCCTTTTCCTTCAAACATGGCATTGGTGGCTAAAACAGGTGTAGCTATCATAAATCCGCCAATTGTTCCATGTAAGGCACCGTGTTTAAAGGTGCGGTAACTGGTCCCTAAATGATCCATAATGGTTTTATAAAGGGCACCCATTTCAGAATTCGGGTCCTCGATGGGTTGTTTAAAAAATAAAGAAGTTACATGAAATTGATGAATAACCATAAATTGCATGGCAAAAGCAAGAAAAAATGCCAATACAAAACTAACGCCAAAAACAACTGCCATGTTTTGGCTCTTGGCCTTTTCAGGCGTCATGCCGCTGGCAGCCATCCAGGCTGTACCAAATACTTTTGGGTTATACCATACAAAGCCTAATACCATTGGTATTAATGTGGCAATAATTACTCCTAAAAAATTGATATGCATAAGATTTATTTTTAATCAAATATATTAAAAATTAATACATGTTAATTTGTTAAAAAGGTCATTTTATTAGGGTCAGCCTGTTAAATGTTTATGATATAAATTGATATACAGCGGGCTTTTTAGTATAAATTTGTGCTATAATTAAAAATGAAACAATTTCTCAAATACTTTATACAGGGCCTTATATTATTTATTCCCCTTATTATTACCTTAGCCATTCTTTCAAAATTATTTAATTTTTTCGCAGGCCTGTTCTCTTTTATTGGTTTTAGCGAAAATACGTATTTAAATACAGCCTTAGGTTTGGTTGTTACGCTTGGATTTATTTCACTTATTGGACTTTTAGCATCGTCTTTTGTATTTAAACAATTCTTTGGTTTTTTAGAAGATAAATTAGAGCATGCGCCTTTTATTCGTCATATTTATTCACCTATAAAAGATTTTACAAATGCTTTTGTAGGAAACAAAAAACGTTTTAATAAACCCGTGCTTGTATTAACCAATCCGGCTGCTGAAATAGAGGAGATAGGTTTTATTACACAAGAGGATCTTAAGGATTTTCATATTGTAGATAAAGTTTCTGTTTATTTACCAATGTCATATTCCTTATCAGGACGACTGATCATAGTGCCCGTTAAAAATGTAAAACCTTTGCAGGCCGATGCCGCCGATACTATGAAGTTTGTTGTAAGTGGCGGTGTTACAGAAAAAGACGAATAATTTATTTTAATTTAATATAAAATGCCCGATATTCTCCAGATAAAAAATGTATCAAAAAAATATAGCAACCATGTTGCTTTAAATGATGTTTCTTTAAACATTGCAGAGAAGGCTGTGTTTGGATTACTTGGCCCCAATGGTGCAGGTAAAACTTCTTTGATTCGCATCATCAATCAAATTACAGGACCAGATAGCGGCGAAATATTTTTTAAGGGTGAGAAGTTAACACAAAAACATGTTGAGCGAATTGGATACTTGCCTGAGGAACGCGGGCTTTATAAAAAAATGTCGGTGGGCGACCAGGTGCTGTACCTTGCACAATTAAAGGGTTTGCATAAGCACGAAGCAAAAAAGCGCTTAACCTATTGGTTCGAAAAATTTGAAATGCAAAGCTGGTGGAAAAAGAAAATTGAGGAGCTAAGTAAAGGTATGCAGCAAAAGGTTCAGTTTATAGTTACTGTTATTCATGAGCCTGAGCTTTTAATTTTAGATGAACCCTTTAGTGGTTTTGATCCCATCAACGCGCAATTAATAAAGAACGAGATCTTAGAACTCCGTAAGAAAGGAGCAACAGTTATTTTTTCAACGCACAACATGGGCAGTGTGGAAGAGCTTTGCGATAATATTGCTTTAATTAATAAGTCAGAAAAAATTTTGGATGGCTCGGTAAAAGAGATCCGTAAGGCTAACCGCACCAATACCTATAAAATTTCGTTCAAAGGAAATCTATTGGGGTTTACAAATGCGTTATGGACTGGCGGCGAGATCTTAGAAAAACATACCGAAGATGATATTCACTCGGTTACTTTAAAACTAACACCCGGCGTTTCGGGTACGCAACTGTTACAAGCTATTTTACCAATTTGCGAGATTCATTCGTTTAATGAATTGATACCAAGCATGAACGATATTTTTATTATGAAAGTTAACCAGGGCAACGGTGCCGTTGGTACACAAAGCAATTACACAGAGTAAATAAATAATTGAAATGAGAAAAATAAGATTAATAATTGGTCGTGAAATAAAATCGAAGCTGAAGAATAAAACCTTCATCATCATGACCATTCTTGCACCGCTTTTAATAACGGGCTTTCTGGCATTTATGATAAAAATGACGCAATCAGAAAAAACCGAACAAAATGTTTTAGTTATTGATGATTCGCAATTATTCAAAGATAAATTGGTAGGTAACGATTACATTTCGCTTTCATTCACCAATCAAAAATTAGAAAAAGCAGTAGCTGAGTTTACCGAAAAAGGGTATTCTTGCCTGTTATGGATCTCTCCAACCGTAGTTGAAGGTGGCGCAGGAGCCATTAAATTGTTCTATAAAAAATCACCGGGTTTTGCTTTTCAAACTTACGTAAAAGATCAAATGGAACGCATTATTTATGAGAGTAAACTAAAGGCAAATAATATTGATCCGAATATTATCTCTAACTCAAAACAAAGCATTAAAATAATTTTAGAAAAAGTAAACGATAAAGGCAGTACGCAAGAACAGGCAAGTTTTGGCTTATTTGGTTTTTTAACCGGTGCATTAATGTTCATGTTTATTTTAATGTATGGCATGATGGTGTTTAGATCGGTAATGGAAGAAAAAACAAACAGGATAGTAGAAGTAATTGTTTCTTCGGTAAAACCTTTTGAATTAATGCTTGGAAAGATAATTGGCGTAGCTATTTTGGGAACGATTCAGTTCTTAATAATGGGATTGATCACTTTTATTTTAACCACAGCTTTATCTGCTATCTTTTTAAAAGATGCATCTTCTCAATTAAAGGTGTTTGAAACGCAACAAGAATTAGTTAAAAAGAATGGCACTAACGTAAACTTTAACGAGTTGGAAAAGTTTGATGATAAACTGGAGTTATTCGACCTTCTTAAAAAACTTCAGAAGATAGATTTTTTAGAAGTGTTTATTTGTTTTATACTTTATTTTATCGGCGGCTATTTGTTCTACAGCTCAATAATGGCGGCAATTGGCAGTGCAGTCGATTCCGAATCGGACTCCCAGCAGTTTATTACACCCGTCATGATCCCGTTAATGATAGGTTATTTTATTGCCACTAAAACAATTATGGATCCTGATTCATCTACTGTCTTCTGGGGTTCTATTATTCCCTTTACATCGCCAATAGTAATGATGTCGCGTATTACAAATGGTGTGCCTATGTGGGAATTACTTTTATCATTAAGTATTTTATTTGTGTCCTTTATATTCACTACTTGGATGGCCGGAAAAATTTACCGTACCGGAATTTTAATGTATGGCAAAAAAACCAGCTGGAGAGAAATAGGGAAATGGTTGTTTTATAAATAATATGGTGATTATTAAAAAAAGTTAATTATAATTGCAACCTAAACAAACAGATATACCTTTACATCGTTTTTCCCTGTAATGATCAAAAACCTTAAAATACATATTGCACTACTGGTTTGTGTTGTATTTTTATTCAGACTGTTGTTTGTCAATATGGGTATCATTTCATCTTTAAACACAAAGCAATCCAGTGCTGTTGCCAAAAGTATACTTTCATCTGTAATGAAAAAAAGAAGAAAGAATAATGAGGCTATTGTTAATTCTTACGCAAAAGAATATTCAGTTATTGAAATTTGTGAAGAAGAAAATGAAAACGACGAAGACAATTTCTCTAAAATAAACCCCTTTATTCTTATAGGGTACCTTTATTCTGCTCTTGCTAATAAGTTTGATTCCCTAAAATCGAAGATCCCTTTCGATTTTCTCAATTACAAGTTATCTTCAAAGAAATACCTGGCTATTTCGGTACTAAGAATTTGATAATAGATTGCTCCTTCAAAAGAGCAGGATCTTTCAAGATCAAATTATTAAAATGGTTGTGATAAACACGATCTAAAAAAATCATTAACAAAAACTAATTGTTTAAAAAAATCATTATGAGTAAAACTCTCATGTTAATTAGCTTGTGCGCCTTATTGTGCACTACAGGCTGCGAGTCAAAAAAAGAAGAAAAGGAAGAAGAAACTAAATTTTTGGTTACCAGTCCTTTAAAAAAAGACACAACAATTACCCGGGAATATGTTTGCCAGATCCATGCGATACAGCATATTGAAGTAAGAGCACTTGAAAAAGGGTATCTCGAAAAAATTTATGTGGATGAAGGGCAGTTTGTAAAAAAGGGGCAGCTCATGTTCCAGATCATGCCAATGGTTTATGATGCAGAAATGCAAAAAGCTAAAGCCGAGGCCGACTTTGCTGAGATCGAATATCAAAATACCAAACAGTTGTCTGAAAAAAATGTAGTGTCACCAAACGAATTAGCTCTGGCCAAAGCGAAATTTGATAAAGCAAAAGCCGAGTTGATGCTGGCGAAAGTTCATTTAGGATTTACCGAGATCAAAGCCCCGTTTGATGGTATCATGGATCATTTCCAGGTAAGGCTTGGAAGCCTCGTTAATGAAGGCGATCTGTTAACTACACTATCAGATAACAGTGAGATGTGGGTTTATTTTAATGTTCCTGAAGCCGAGTATTTAAATTATAAAACCAATGCAACAGAAGAAAATTTGCTTAAAGTAAATCTGTTGATGGCAAATAATCAGTTATTCAAATATTCAGGAGTTGTTAAAACTATTGAAGCAGATTTTAATAACGAAACAGGTAACATTGCTTTTAGGGCAACATTTCCCAATCCGGATAAGTTGTTAAGACATGGAGAAACAGGGAATGTAGAAATGACCATTCCATTAAGGAATGCGATCATCGTTCCTCAAAAAGCTACCTATGAAGTTTTAGAAAAAAAATATGTTTTCGTAGTTGATAAAAGCAACGTAGTGCATTCAAGAGAAGTTGTTGTCGCATCAGAAATGCCCGATCTGTATATCATTAAAGAAGGCTTATCTCAAAATGAGAAAATACTTTTAGAAGGAATACGCAAAGTAAAGGATGGTGACAAAATTGAATATGAATACGAAGATCCACAAACTGTACTTCCAAAATTAAGGGTATATGTTGAATAATGTAAACTAGTAAAACGTAAAAAAATGTTCAATAAATTCATTCAAAGACCAGTACTCGCCATAGTAATATCGCTTGTTATATTATTTATAGGCACGCTGGCTATAAAAACATTGCCAACATCACAATTTCCGGAGGTTGCTCCGCCAGTTGTGATGGTAAGTGCATCTTATCCGGGCGCTAGTGCCAAATCACTGGCCGAATCGGTTATCATTCCTCTCGAACAATCAATCAATGGTGCATGGGGTATGCGATATATGACCTCAGATGCTACCAGTGCAGGTGAAGCCAACATACAGGTAATATTTAATCCGGGCACTGATATTAACCAGGCATTGGTGCAGGTGTCTAATCGTGTACAGCAAGTAACAAACAGACTTCCAACTTTGGTACAACGAGAAGGTGTTGTTATTACTCCTGTAATTCCAAGCATGTTGATGTATGTAAATCTTTATAGTAAAGATAAAAATGCCAACATGAAATTCTTGTTTAATTATGCCGGTGTAAATATGGTGCCCGAGTTGCAGCGTATAAATGGAATAGGGCAGGTAAGAATTTTAGGTAGTAGACAATATGCGATGCGGGTTTGGTTAAATCCAGATCGCATGCGTGCTTATAAAATTTCGCCTGATGAAGTAATGGAAGCGCTAAGCGATCAAAGCATTATTGGTAAGCCCGGTCGCATAGGCAGAGGTGATAGTAAACAAGCCGAAGCGCTTGAATACGTATTGGCGTATACCGATCGTTTTAATGACCCTAAACAGTACGAGAATGTTATTATAAAGGCAAATGCAAATGGAGAAATGCTGCGCTTAAAAGATGTTGCTACTGTTGCGCTCGGAAGTGAGTATTACGATATTTATTCAAGTATGAACGGTAATCCTTCTGCTGCATTGGTTTTAAAGCAAACCTATGGCAGTAATGCCAGCGAAGTAATTGAAAAAGTAAAAGAGAAATTAGATGAGCTAAAAAAGACATTTCCGCCAGGCATGGATTATGAAATAAGTTATGATGTTTCTAATTTTTTGGATGCCTCTATCGAAAATGTGATTCATACACTAAGAGATGCATTTATTTTAGTAGCACTTGTTGTGTTTGTTTTTCTTGGCGATTGGCGTTCAACATTAATTCCAACACTTGCTGTGCCAATATCGTTAATTGGTGCTTTCTTTTTTATGCAGTTATTCGGTCTCACAATTAACATGGTTACATTGTTTGCCCTTGTATTAGCTATTGGTATTGTTGTGGATGATGCCATCGTCGTCGTCGAGGCTGTGCATACAAAAATGGAAGAAGAACATCTCTCGCCATACAATGCTGTACGAAAAGTAATTGGTGAAATCAGCGGCGCTGTTATTGCCATCACTTTACTAATGGTATCGGTGTTTGTGCCGGTATCATTTATGAGCGGGCCTGTTGGTACATTTTACCGTCAGTTCTCTATTACTATGGCTTCTTCTATTGTTCTTTCAGGTGTTGTAGCGCTTACCGTTACACCGGTATTATGTGCTATGATCTTAAAAAACAACCATGGTAAGCCAAGAAAAAAAACCTGGATGAACAGGTTCATGGATAGTTTTAACAGAGGGTTTGAAAAACTTACCGGAAAATATGTGTGGCTGTTAAGAATGATCGCGCACCGAAGAATAATTACCATTGCTTTATTTGTTGTGTTTTCGCTTGGCATAGTTGTAATAAATAACCATTTGCCGTCGGGTTTTATTCCCAGCGAAGATCAGGGAATGCTTTACGCCATTATTCAAACACCTCCGGGTTCAACGCTCGAAAGAACAAATGATCTTTCTAATAAACTTGTAAAAATTATTAATAAAGTAGAAGGCGTAAAGTCGGTTTCTTCAATTGCAGGTTATGAAGTATTGACGGAAGGACGCGGATCGAACGCAGGTACATGTTTGATCAATTTAAAACCCTGGTCAGACAGAAAGCATACCGTAAGTGAGATCATCGAAGAATTGGAACAGAAAGCAAAAGAAATTCCCGGAGCAACTATTGAGTTCTTTGATCCGCCTGCCGTGCCGGGCTTTGGGGCTGCCGGTGGTTTTGCCTTACAGCTGTTGGATAAAACCAATAGCGGCGATTACAAACAGCTCGAAAAAGTAACAACTGATTTTATGAATGAAATGAGAAAACGTAAAGAGATAACAGGTTTGTTTACTTTTTTCAGTGCCAATTATCCACAGTACGAAATTGAAATTGATAACCAGGCAGCCATGCAAAAAGGTGTATCTATTGGTAATGCCATGAACACACTTTCTATTTTTGTTGGAAGTACTTACGAGCTTGGTTTTATTAAATACCAACGGTTTTTTAAAGTGTTTGTGCAGGCAGCGCCAGAATACAGAAGGCTTCCAACAGATATCATGAATCTTTACGTAAAAAACAACAGGGATGAGATGGTTCCTTTTTCTGCTTTTATGAAAATTAAAAAGAAACAAGGTGCAAACGAGATCAATCATTACAACATGTACAACACCGCCGCCATAAGAGGTGGACCAGCAAAAGGATTTAGCAGTGGCGAGGCGATAAAAGCGGTGCAGGAAGTTGCTGCAAAAACATTACCACATGGTTATGATATAGATTGGGCAGCACTCTCGTATGACGAAACAAGACGTGGTAATGAGGCTATTTATATTTTCATTATTGTATTGGTGTTTGTGTATTTTGTTTTAGCTGCACAATACGAAAGTTTTATTATTCCTTTATCTGTAGTGTTTTCTTTACCTGCCGGGGTATTTGGATCTTTTTTATTAATAAAAGGTTTGGGTCTTGCAAACGATATTTATGCGCAGGTAGGTTTGGTAATGCTGGTTGGCTTGTTGGGTAAGAACGCAGTATTGATCGTAGAGTTTGCTGTGCAAAAACAAAGAGAAGGTTTATCTGTAATTGATGCGGCAATTGAAGGTGCGAGGGTGCGTTTCCGTCCTATCTTAATGACGTCCTTTGCTTTTATTGCAGGTTTAATTCCATTGGTTTTCGCACACGGTGCGGGCGCTATTGGTAACAGAACAATTGGTTCATCTGCATTAGGAGGAATGCTGTTTGGTACTGTTTTCGGGGTGATCATAGTGCCCGGACTATATTATATTTTTGGCTCATTAGCTAAAGGCCGCAAGCTTATTAAGAATGAAGAAGATAGTTCATTAACCGAAGATCTTGTTCATAAAATGGACAATTTTCCTCAAAACCAAGAACCAGAAGATCATGAACAATAGAAACAGAATATATATATATGCAGCAATAGTCTGCATCGCAGTAGCGTTTTCGGCTTGTAAAAATTTAGCCATCGTTAATAAAACAGAAAACAAATCGGTTCCTGCAAGTTACAACAATGTAACAGACAGTGTAAATACAGCAAATGTAAAGTGGAAAGATTTTTTTAAAGATCCTCAACTTTCTACTTTGATCGATTCTGCTTTGAAAAAAAACCAGGAGCTGAATATTTTTTTGCAGGAAATTCAAATTGCCCGTAATGAAATACGAACGCGTAAAGGAGCGTATCTTCCGGTTGTTGGAATAGGGGCAGGAGCGGGTGTTGAAAAAGTTGGTTTGTACACCAGTCAGGGCGCCAGTGATGCAAATAACAACATAATGCCGGGTAAGGCCTTTCCTGATCCTTTACCAAACTATATGATTGGTGTTACTGCTTCCTGGGAGGTGGATATCTGGAAAAAATTACGTAATGCGAAAAAAGCAGCCTTGTATAAATATCTTTCTACTGTTGAAGGCAAAAATTTCATGGTTACTAATCTTATCTCCGAAATTGCAAATTCCTATTACGAATTAGTTGCTTTGGATAATCAGTTAGAGATACTAAAAAGTAATATCGAAATTCAACAAAACGCGTTAGAAATAGTGAAACTCGAAAAGGCCGCAGCCAAAGTTACAGAGTTAGCGGTGCGCAAATTTGAGGCAGAGGTGCTTAAAAACCAAAGTCGTCAGTATTACATCATGCAGCAAATAACAGAAACAGAAAACAGAATTAATTTTTTGGTTGGTAGATTTCCTCAATCTGTTATAAGAAATTCAAAGAGTTTTACTGAGTTGCCAATCGATTCAATTCATTCGGGCATACCATCGCAACTTTTGGAGAATCGTACTGATATCAAGCAAGCTGAACAAGGTTTAATAGCAGCAAAATTAGACGTAAAGGCGGCTAGGGCGGAATTTTATCCTTCGTTAAGGATCAAAGCCGGCGCTGGTTACGGAGCTTTTAATCCGCGTTATTTGATACAGGCGCCACAATCATTACTGTATTCTTTAGCCGGTGATCTAATGGCACCTTTAATAAATCGAAATGCTATTAAAGCAAATTTTTATTCGGCCAATTCAAAACAAGTGCAGGCAGTTTATAATTACGAACGTGCTATTTTAAGAGCGCACATTGAAGTAGTGAATCAACTTTCTAATATCAATAATCTTAAAAAAAGTTACGATCTAAAAAATAAACAAGTGCAGGCACTCACGCAATCGATCGACATTTCTACGACCTTATTTAAATCGGCGAGGGCAGATTATATGGAAGTATTACTAACGCAACGCGATGCTTTGGATTCGAAATTTGAATTGATAGAAACCAAAAAACAACAAATGAATGCTATGGTTAATATTTACCAGGCCTTAGGTGGAGGATGGAAATAATTTTAGAATAGAACGCGGGTGAATATGATATAAACTGATCAAATCATCTAAGTCGATCATATAGATCAATGTTGTCTGCGTTCTATTATTTTAAATGCGGGATTAACTCTATGTAAAGAAGACCTGATTTCTGATTTGCTCCACAGCTTGCATATTTAACATTCTGGTGTTTGTCAAGCACTAAATTTAAGGGCGTGCCAACTCCTAAATTATAATCTTCAATATATTTTTTCTTGTCAGGAATAAATTCCATAAATGTTCTGTACTTATCAATAATTAGTTGAATGTCTTTTTGCTTTTCAGGAAAGAAAACCAATATCGTTACCATATCTTTTAACTCTTTTTTAATTGTAACGTAATCGTCTAACTGCTGTATACACGCATCACAAAAAAAATAATTGAAATTAATTAATGTAAATTTTGATCTAATTTGATTTGTTATTATTTTTTTATTTTCACTTGTCCGTAAATAAGATATTGGATATTTACATTTTGTCACTCGTTTTAATGTCCGATCGGTGATTGCTTCAAGTGAGTCGAACCGGGACTCTTCGTTGTATTTATTAAGCGAGTCTATATTTGAATAGTCTCCAAAGTCAATGCTTTTAGTTTCTTCTGCATGTTGCTTTTTTACTTTAACAAAACAGTCGGCATCTAATTGTCCGAATGAACTTAGGTACACAGATGATATTAGTATTGTAAGAAATCTTATTTTAATCATGCCGATCCGCGTCATCAGTGTCCCATTAAGATCAAACCTTAACACCAATCACAAGAACATCATCTACCTGTTCTTGTTTCCCACGCCAGGTTTCAAAGGAAGTATTCAATAGGTTTTTTTGGTCGTTAAATGGTAAGTTTGAGTTTTCTAAAAGAATATCTTTAAATTGCTTGTGCATATATTTTTTCCCGTTCTTGCCGCCAAACTGATCAGGGAATCCGTCAGAAAAAGTATAAATGCAATCACCAACTTCTAAAGGAATGGTGTTATTTGTGAAAGGTTTGTAATCATGGTAAAAACCGCAGGGCTGTTTGTCTGCTTTGTAAACCAACAATTCAGATTCTGCTTTTCCAGCATTTTTTACAATGTAAAGTGAGTTGTTGGCTGAAGAATAATGTAATTCATTTTTGCTTTTATCTAAACAACAAATGGTAATATCCATACCATCTTTACTCTCGCCAAAATTGCCATGTTGTTTTAAAGTACTTACAATTTTATCGCGCATCATATTTAAGATCTCTGATGGCGTTTTAATACCTTTTACTTCAACTATCTCATCTAAAAATGAAAGGCCGAGCATGGTCATAAATCCTCCCGGAACCCCATGGCCCGTGCAATCGCCTGTTGCATAAAAAACAACATTATTCTTTTCATAGATCCAGTAAAAATCGCCACTCACAATATCCTTTGGTTTGAATAACACAAAACTGTCTTTAAAATGGCTGTTAAAATGCCCTTCTAGTGGAATTAAGGATTGTTGAATACTGCGTGCGTAATTGATACTATCCGTAATTTCTTTTTTCTGGTGAACAACCTCTTCATGTTTTTGCTCAATGATCTCTTTCGACCTCGCTAATTCTAACCTGCTGCGGATCTCGTTAAACGTTAAACGATAACGTGTACGAATAAGGAACACACAAAAAATTGCAACTGTTAAGATCAATAATCCTCCATTAATTACAAATTCTTGTATGGTTAACTGGCTATTAATCGCGTAAAAAATAATATTACTGATGATGGTTGCAACTAAAATTATCACCGAAAAAATGACTTCCCAAAGCACAAGCATACCAACGCCAATAAATAAAACCATATAAGCAAAAGCATGCTGCTGAAAATGGGCAATATCCATAACGCTCCACATATAGGCGTTTTGGATACTTATACCCAAAACCAAAAGAAACATGGTAGTATAAATATTTATTCCGGAAATTTTTCGGGTAACTAATATTAGGAGGCTAACAAGAGAAACGCTTGCTCTGAAAATAAAAAATGGCAGCCAGTATTCTGGAAGTACAAAAATATCGCTTACAAACCAAACCAGATTTAAAGCAATACCAACCCAGGTAGTAATAACATGAAATTTTTCGGTGGACTTATAAAATTCCTGTTTTACTATAACTTCCGGTATGGCTGTTTCTTGCATCTAAGATTCTAAAATACAAAACAAATCCAATAAGCGGTAACTTTTTCGACAAAATCAAAGCATTTAGCCTCAAAGACTGACTTATTTATTAAATCCTGACGCCAATAATTGTTACATCATCAATTTGCTCAAGATCGCCGATCCATTTTTCAAAACGGCTTTCTAGTATTTTTTTTTGCGTTTCCATTGGTAACGCCGCATTAGCCAAGAGAAGTTCTTTTAAATTCTTTGTCATGAATTTTTTTCTTTTTTCGCCGCCAAATTGATCTGAAAAACCGTCGGTTAAGGTATAGATCGTGTCACCCTTTTGTAATTGTATGCTGTGTTTAGCGAATGGAACGTTTTGTTTATCGTGTTTACCTACCGGCATTTTTTGGGGTTTTATCTCCATTAATTCAGCACCCCTAACGTTTTGCCTAACAATCCAAACCGGGTTATTTGCTGCTACACAATCCATAACCAGTTCTTTGAAGTTAAATATAAGCAGGCTGCAATCCATACCGTCTTTGCCACCATCGGTACTACCATCGTTAGCCAACGTATTTATTATTATGGTTCGCGTATAGTTCAATATATCATCGGCTTTATTTAAGCCCTTTGTTATCGCTTCTTTAAGGCTGTTCATATTTAGCATGCTCATAATGGCGCCCGGCACACCGTGTCCGGTGCTATCTGCAGTTACCAAACAAAACTTGTCATCATCTATTTTTGAAGCCCAGTAAAAATCACCACTTACAACATCTTTTGGCCTAAACAGTATAAAATAGTCTTTTAAGTTTTCGTCGAGTGTTTTTTTTGAGGCTAACAAACTTCTTTGAATGCGTTCGGCGTAGTTTATACTGTCGGTAATCTCTTTATGCTTTTCTTCTACCAGTTGCTTTTGCTGGGTAATAATTAAATTTTGTTGCTGAGTTTGTTTTTCTTTTAGTTCGATTATTTGTTTTTGTTTTTGAATGACACGAAAGCGTGAGTATAATAAGAACAAGAATAAAATAACAAGACCTAGAACAACAGAAACCAGGCCGATAACTATTT
The DNA here is from genome assembly GCA_016787785.1 of Bacteroidia bacterium. Classification (GTDB taxonomy): domain Bacteria; phylum Bacteroidota; class Bacteroidia; order B-17B0; family Aurantibacillaceae; genus Aurantibacillus. The sequence goes on from JAEUTO010000014.1 coordinate 45,831, forward strand.
TTTGTTTTTGTTTTTCTTCAGCTACGACGGCATCTTTTTTGTCCTGTTCTGCTTTGGAAGCGATCTCCTTTTTATCAAACTCATATTGCATGGCAGCTTTTAAGGTCTGTTTTTTTGTTTCTTCATTGTTAATAGTATCGCGAAGTGTCGTATAAAGTAAATAATGTCTGAACGCTGCTTTGTAATCATGCACTGTGCTATCCAAAATTGACAGGTTGGCATAGCTTTGTAACATTATTTCTTTATTGTTTGTTTCTATTCCCAGTTGCAAAGCCTTACCGAGGTATGTTTGCGCTTCCTTCGCCTTAAGCATGCTGGTATAAACAGTTCCAATATTTATATAATTAATAGCAAAACTCAATTTATCGTCTTTAATTTCTTCTTTTAGTTTTAACGAAGAAAAATAATATTGCAGGGCTTCATTGTCATTTTTTTGCTTTTGAATTTTATTCTTTTCGAGAGAGGCCATGCTGTTGTAAACATTTCCAATGTTACTGAAAGTGGTTGAAATTCCTTTTTTATCACCTTGCTCTTCTCTTATTTTTAATACGGATCGATAATTTTTTAATGCATCTTCAAAACGTTTTTGCCCCCAATAAACATTACCAATGTTATTATAAGATGCTGCAATAGCTGATTTATCATGAAGCTCTTCTCTTATTTTTAAAGCGGCTAAATTGTTTTTCAGGGCTTCGGAATAGTTTTTTTGATTCTCATAAATAATAGCGATGTTATTGTACGACGCGGCGATACCCTTTTTGTCATTTATTTTTTCTCTTATTTTTAAAGCGGCAAAATAATTTTTTAAAGCCTCCGGGTAATTACCTTTGTTTCTGTGGCTTATACCAATTGCGCTGTAGGCGTTACCCACATATTTTGGCTGATCAATTTTTTGAGCTAGTTTAATAGCGTTTTCTGCCAATAAAATTGCCGAGTCGGGGTTGTTTGCTTTATATGACCAGGCAAGCGCATCTATTGCTTTTAATCTGCAGGAATCTGGCTGTAGCTCGTTTTTATAAACCTTCCAAAGAGAATCTAAATTTTGTTTTTGTGAAAAAGCAGAGCAGCCTATAAAAATTAAAACAAACGTGATAAATTTACTGGTGTTCTTCATTTTTATAAGCAAAAATCATTCAAGTTTAGGTTTGTATCGTTCCAACATTATATTGCTTGGTAATAGGAGCGTGGTCGGCCATTTCAATACCCATACTTATTACTTTTCGTGTATCTAACGGATCAATGATAGCATCTAACCAGATACGCGCTGCTGCATAGTACGGTGTTGTTTGCGCATCGTAACGGTCTTTTATTTTGTTGTATAGTTCTGCTTCCTTTTCAGGCGTAATTTCTTCGCCTTTTGCTTTTAAACTAGCAACCTCAATTTGCACTAATACTTTTGCTGCCTGTGCGCCACCCATTACAGCTACCTGCGCCGTTGGCCAACCAACAATTAAACGTGGATCGTAGGCTTTACCACACATGGCATAATTTGCAGCACCATAACTGTTGCCTAAAATAATGGTGAATTTTGGCACAACAGAATTGGCCATTGCATTTACAAGTTTAGCGCCATCTTTAATGATACCACCTTGCTCACTGCGTGAGCCAACCATAAATCCCGTTGCATCTTGCAAAAATACCAAAGGAATTTTCTTTTGATTACAATTCATAATAAAGCGCGCGGCTTTATCGGCGCTATCGCTATAAATTACACCACCAAATTGCATCTCGTTACTTCCTCCCGGTTTTTTTGCTTTCACAACTTTACGTTGGTTGGCAACAATACCAACAGCCCAACCGTCAATGCGCGCGTAGGTTGTAATGATGCTTTGTCCGTAATTTGCTTTGTATTCTTCGTGTGTGCTATCATCCACCAGGCGCTCAATAATGTCATACATATCGTATTGTTTATCACGCGCTACTGGGAAAATTCCGTAAAGTTCTTTCTCGTCTTTTTTTGGCTTGGCACTTTCAATACGGTTAAAACCTGCTTTATCATAAGCGCCAACTTTGTTCATAATGTTACGAATGCGTGTTAAGCAATCGGCATCATCTTTACATTTATAATCGGTTACACCACTAATTTCGCAATGTGTTGTAGCACCACCTAGTGTTTCGTTATCAATACTTTCTCCAATTGCAGCTTTTACCAAATAGCTTCCTGCTAAAAATATAGAACCAGTTTTATCTACGATCATGGCTTCATCGCTCATAATGGGAAGATAAGCTCCACCAGCAACGCAGCTACCCATAACAGCGGCAATTTGTAAAATACCCATGCTGCTCATCACCGCATTGTTTCTAAAGATCCTACCAAAATGTTCTTTATCAGGAAATATTTCGTCTTGTAATGGCAAATAAACACCTGCACTATCTACCAAATAGATAATTGGTAAACGGTTCTCCATAGCAATTTCCTGCGCACGTAAATTCTTTTTTCCTGTAATTGGGAACCAGGCTCCCGCTTTTACTGTTGCATCATTAGCAACAACTATACATTGTTTGCCGCTTACATAACCAATAACAATAACAACGCCACCACCAGGACAACCGCCATGCTCGGCATACATTTCGTAGCCTGCAAATGCGCCCATCTCAACACGGGGTGTATCTTTATCCAATAAAAAATCAATACGTTCGCGCGCACTCATTTTGCCTTGTTCGTGCAATTTATCAATGCGCGATTTACCGCCACCTAAATACACTTTTTGCAAACGCTGCTCCATTTGGCTAATGAGCAAACGCATTTTATCGTCATTCTTATTAAATTCTAAGTCCATATTGTTTTTGTTAATGCTTTAAATTTATATAATATTTTTTAAGTCTTTATCATTTTTAAATATTTCACTACATCGTTCAAATAATTTATCAAATTAAAGGGCGCTGTTTTTTGAATAATTAATTGCACTTCGTTAAAACCGCTGGTTTGCCCACATTTAACGGGAGCCTTTAGGGTAGAAGTAATGGCAGATGCAAATAGTTGAAAGTTGTTAGAGGCGTTTATAACAAGATCGAATTTTTTATTTATAAGATCATTGCTACTTGTTTTTTTTGGTAAACTTAGTATCGACTTGTCTTTTTTTGTAAAGCATTTCCAATCGCCAAAACTTGGCTCTTTAGAGCTGAGCTCTATAAAAAAGACCTCTACATATTTTTGCGAATCACCAATGAATTTATCTAAGGCACTTTTATTGATCGTTTCGTCTTTACTAATAATAAGAGCAATTTTTTCGATCTTATCCCAGGATAAAAAGTATTTTGGAAGCGCTAAATTATCTTTTGCGACCTGCGATCTTAAAGTTATTTCAGCTAACTTATTTATCATTATTAAAATAATGTTTTTACAAGCGTAGTAAATTTGGTTACCGTTTCGTCCAGTGTTTGGATGCTTTTGCCACCGGCAGCGTTTATGTGCCCACCGCCGTTAAAATGATCTCTCGCAAATTTGTTCACATCAATTTTTCCTTTGCTGCGGAAAGAGATTTTTATATAACCTTCCGACTCCATGAATAACGCACACACTTTAATACCTTTTATAGAAAAGGGATAATTGACAATACCTTCAGTATCTCCTTTTTGATAATTGAAGCGTTTTAATTCACTTTCTGTAATGGCAAAATAGGCGGCAGGTATTTCTTTTACGATCTCCATTTTTTCGCTCAATAAGTAACCTAACAATTTTAAACGCTCATAACTATAAGTATCGTAAACGGCACTGTGAATATCAGCAGGCACAATTCCTGTTTTTAAAAGTTCAGAAAGCACTAAATGTGTTTTTGCTGTAACGCTGGGATATCGAAATGAACCAGTATCCGTCATTAATCCAGTATACAAACAGGCAGCAATTTTCTTATCTATCATTTTTTTGTGACCCATGCCGGCAATTAATTCGTAGATCAATTCGCAGGTACTGCAGGCAGCTACATCATGAAAATAATAGGTAGCATAGTTATCGGGTTGTTGGTGATGATCGATAAGCACAATAGGGGCAGTAGCTTTTTCAAGCAATAAGCCCAGCTTTTCGATGCGTTTAAACGAATTATAATCGAGTGTAAAAATAAGATCAGCGGATTTTATCAGCTTTTCTACCTTAGCTTCGTTCTTTTGATGAATAATTACGTTCTTATTGCCCGGCAACCAGTCCAAAAACTCAGGGTAGGCGTTAGGTACAACCACTTTTACATTCTTATCTAGCTGTAAAAGGTAATTATACAGAGCAAGACTGCTTCCCATGGCATCGCCATCGGGACTCCAATGTGTTGTAATAACAATGTTATTGGCCTTTTTTATTGTGTTTTTGAACTTTAAAAAGCTGTCTTTTTGCATAAATAGTGGAAAACAGTAAATTTAGGGTATTTGCCCCTTAAATACATTAAAATCGTCTAAAAAATATTTTAGGGTATTTGAAATTTTCCTTATATTTGCACCTCTTAAATTAAAAATAGACTTAAAAATGCTAATAGTTCAAATTAAAGAAGGCGATAACATCGAAAAAGCCTTAAAAAAGTACAAGAAGAAATTCGAAAAAACCGGAGTAGTTAAACAATTACGCGAGCGTACTAAATTTACCAAACCATCTGTTCGTCGTCGCGAAGAGATCATTAAAGCTGCTTACAAGCAAAAATTACAGATCGGCGCTATCGAGAAGTAATATCTTTATAAAATTTACAATTTTTTATATTGGAATCCTAAACTGAATTGCATAAATTCGTTTAGGATTTTTTATTTTTATGAGGGAAGCGGCGGTAAAAGACTTTATTTCTTATTTGAGCTTGCAAAAGCGCGCCAGTCCGTTAACGGTTAAAAATTACACCCTCGATCTTAAGGAGTTTTTTAACTTCCTTGACTCTGAAAACCTCAATTTACAGCTAAGTGATGTTACGCACCAGCATGCCAGAGGCTTTATGGCTCATTTAATGGACAAAAAGCAGTCGCCACGCAGCGTTAACCGTAAACTCAGCACCTTAAAGTCGTTTTTTAAATACCTGGTTCGGAGCCATATTTTAACCATAAATCCTATGCAAAAGGTGCAGGGACCAAAAGTTGCCAAGAAATTGCCGGTTTTTATTGACGAGGCGCAAACAAAACAACTTTTTGAAGGTTATACTTTTAAAACCGGCTTTGAAGGCTTAAGGGATAAATTGGTGATTGATATTTTTTATCAAACGGGTATTAGAAGGGCAGAGTTGTTGGGTTTGAAAGAAAGTGATGTTGACCTTTACGAAAGCCAGTTAAAGGTTTTAGGAAAAAGAAATAAAGAGCGGATCATACCCTTTGATCTTGGATTAAAACGCAACCTTGAAATGTATTTGAACGTAAAAAAAGATCACAATCTCCTAAACCCATTTTTGTTGGTTACATTAAAAAATACTCAACTCACTGCTCAAAAAGTAACCAAGATTGTGAATGAAGTTTTAGGGGCCGTTACCACGAATTCTAAAAAAAGTCCACACGTTTTGCGCCATACTTTTGCCACACATTTATTAAATAACGGCGCCGATATTAATGCGGTAAAAGAACTGTTGGGCCATGCAAGTTTAGCCGCCACACAGATTTACACACATAACACTATAGAAAAATTAAAGAGATCATATAATCAAGCACACCCGCATTCGGGTATTTAAAAACACAAAAAAATAGGAGGAAACAAGTTATGACAATCAACATCCAATCAGTGCACTTTGATGCAGACAAAAAGTTACTTGACTTTGTTAATGAGAAAGTAGAAAAATTGAATAAGTATTATGATGGTATTATAAACAGCGAGATAACGCTTAAACTAGACAAGAACAGCAATAGCGAAAATAAAATTGCAGAGATAAAAATGTCGGGCAAGGGGCATGAGTTCTTTGCCAAGAAACAATCAGCAAGCTTTGAAGAATCAACAGATCTTACCTGCGAGGCTTTAAGAAATCAAATCATGAAACATAAAGAAAAAACAAAAGCGTAATAATTTTTTAGTATTATTTCAAATAAAAAAGGCTGCATGATTAGTGCAGCCTTTTTTATTTTAAGGATTTTTTTATCTGAAAGAAACTTCCAGGTTCTTTTCCTCGATCAGTTTCTTTAAATTTAATAAGCCATAGCGCATTCTGCCTAAAGCGGTGTTTATAGACACATTTGTAAAATCGGCAATTTCTTTAAAACTCATATCGTAATAAGTTCTCATAATAACCACTTCGCGTTGATCAGGCGGTAATTCATTAATAATAGCACGTATGCTTTTTTTGAATTTCACGGTCTCATCATAATCATCCGCTGGTTGATCGCTGGCAAGGGTATTAAATACACTTACTTCTTCGCCTTCCTCGTTTACATAAACAGGCACGGGTGGCATTTTTTTGATCCTTCTAAAATGATCAATGATCAAATTACGGGCAATTCGTATAACCCAGGGCAAAAATTTGCCTTCTTCGCTATACTGACCACGTTTTAGGGTTTGAATAACCTTAAAAAAGGTGTCCTGGAAAATGTCCTCGGCTAAAGCCTTGTTTTTTACAACTACCATAATAGAAGAAAATATCTTTCTTTTATGACGATTAAGTAAAATGGATAAGGAATCTTCGTTTCCGCCAATGTAGAGTTGCACTAACTCGTTATCATTTAATAATTGAATAGACATGTTTTTTACTATATTTAATTAAGGAGATCTAGTAAATGTCTATTCTATTGGCGTTTGGTTTTAAATGATTAATAAAGCAAATATAGACTAATTTGACGAATGCCTAAAATCGAAATGTTAAAAACGTTAAAATTTTGAGTGAAACATGCTTTTGACTGAGTGAATAGAATTCGTTTCCTTAAAAAAAAGCATAAAAAAAGGGTAAGCTACTTCCATCGCACCGCTCAACCGCATACCCTTGCTTTGTTCCCAACCTGGGGGATTCTGTAGGAGCTGGTCGTGAAAGACTTACCCATGGCAAAATTAGTATTATTTTATTGAATACTACTAATAAATTTTTATTTTTTTAGTCACGATTGCTAGTATAGCGCCAGATATAATATACTAAAGTAGCAATAGATCCTAAAGCGGCTACAAAGTAAGTGTAAGCGGCCCATCTTAAGGCGTCTGTTGCTTCAGCATGCTCATAGTCCCTTGTTAGGCGCGAATTATCCAACCAGGCCAACGCTCTTTTACTTGCATCTACTTCTACAGGTAAAGTAATTAAACTAAATAACGTAATAGTTCCTTGTAAAACTATGAATATCAAAAGCATAGAATTCATCATACCTTGCATACTATAAGCCGCAAATGCTAAACCTATTGTTAAAAAACTCATCAGGTTACTTGCCAATTGAACTACCGGCACAATCTTGCTTCGCATGGTTAGCCATTGGTAGGCTGTAGCGTGCTGCACTGCGTGCCCACACTCATGCGCCGCAACGGCAGCAGCAGCAATATGTCTTCCGTTATAAACATCAGCACTTAAATTAACCGTTTTATCAACCGGATTGTAATGATCGGTTAATCTGCCTTCAACGCTTAACACCTTAACATCATAAATGCCATTTTCCTTTAGCATTTTTTCCGCAATATCTTTTCCGCTTAAGCCAGATGAAAGCGGTTCTTTGGAGTACTTTGCAAATTTACTTTTTAGCTGCGAACTCACTAAAAGCCCTATTAGCATAAATATTACAGCAATGATCAACAAACCTATATCAAACATAATTTTATTTTTGTATAGGTTAAACAAAGTAAATGCCAATTGGTCTTTTATGTCAAAATATCATACAATGCTCCAAAACCCTTGTAATTATGGCCGCCTTGTTAATTAAATTAACAAAGCAACTTTAGTAAGTTTAATTTTTTTTGGCCTTTATCTCTAAAACTTTCAGGTAGTTTAGTATTTAAATAAAATAAGATAGAACATGGCGGAGAAGCCCTTGATATTAGTAACTAACGACGATGGTATTTTTGCGCCCGGCATAAAAGCGTTGGCAAAAATTGCTTCAAAATTTGGCGACATAGTTGTGGTTGCTCCAGATAAACCGCAAAGTGGAATGGGCCATGCTATTACCATTAACGCCACTTTACGAATTCAAAAAACAAATTTTCATAATGCTTTGCAGGAATTTGCTTGCAGCGGCACGCCTGTAGATTGTGTGAAGATGGCTGTTAATCACATTTTAAAAAAGCGTCCCGATCTTGTTATCAGCGGAATAAATCACGGTAGCAACAGTTCTATTAATGTAATTTATAGTGGCACCATGAGCGCCGCTATTGAAGGAGCTTTGGAAGGCGCGCCAAGTATAGGTTTTAGTTTATGCGATTATGCCATGGAAGCTGATTTTATGCAGGCAGAAAAATTTATCGAAAAAATAATTGCAGAAACTTTAAAAAATAAAATGCCAAAAGGTGTTTGTTTAAATGTAAATATTCCCAAGTTAAACGCGGCCGAAATAAAAGGAATAAAAGTTGTGCGGCAGGCAAAAGCAAATTGGGTAGAGCGTTTTGATGAAAGGAAAGATCCTTATGGCAGAGAATATTATTGGCTAACAGGTGAGTTCGTTAACTTTGAGCCAGAATCGTTAGACACAGATGAATGGGCTTTGAACAACGACTACATCTCTGTAGTACCAACACAGGCAGACCTCACAGCGCATAGCGCATTAAAAGAATTTAATTTTAGTTAATATGAATTGGGCGCAACGTTTAGATAAATTTTGGATAGGACTGATAATAGGTCTGATATTTCCAATGATCATGTTTTTTTTATATTGGTTAGTTTTTCATAATTACTTAAGTTTTCCAAGAGGTTTTTATAGATATCTTGTAAATGGCGTGTTATTGAGCAGTGTGATTAAAATTTGTGGTATTGGTAATTTGCTGTTATTTTATTTTGGACTGAACAGGAAGATAGACAGTTTCAGTAAAGGCATTATTGTTAGTTTGTTTGCCTACGTGGCTTTAGTGGCTTACGTAACCTATTATATGGAACCAGCGTTATAACAGAATGAAGTATTACTTTTTAACCGGCGAGCCAAGCGGCGATCTTCATGCAAGTAATTGTATGAAAGAGATCATGCAACTGGATAGTAAAGCAGATTTTGCTTTTACGGGTGGCGATCTCATGGAAGAGCTTTGCGAAAAAAAAGCGGCCATACACATTAAGCAAATGGCTTTTATGGGTTTTATAAGAGTGTTGCAAAATATTTTTACGATCAAAAAAAACTTTAAAATTGTAAAACAGGATATCTTAAACTATAAGCCCGATCTTTTAGTGTTGGTAGATTATCCGGGTTTTAATTTACGTATGGCCAAATGGGCGCATGAGAATGGTATTAAAACCGATTTTTATATTTCGCCAACCGTTTGGGCCTGGAAGGAGGGTAGAGTAGAGATCATAAAAAAATACGTGAACAAATTATTTGTTATTCTCCCATTTGAAGAGGCTTTTTACAAAAAGCATAATTACAAAGCTTACTTTGTTGGCCATCCTCTTATTGATGCTATTGAACAAAAAAAACTAAAGCTAAAAAGTAAAACAGATTTTATAAAAGAGAACGGATTGAATGAAAAACCAATAATTGCGGTACTTCCGGGTAGTAGAACACAAGAGATAGAGTATATGCTGCAAATTATGATGGAAGTGACCAAGAATTTTAGTGGCTATCAATTTGTGGTTGGCGGTTCTACCAATTTACCGGAAAGTTATTACAATGCTTTAAAACAATATGGTATTAAAGTTGTTTTCAATCAAACGTACGAGTTAATGAGCTATGCCGAAGCAGGAATTATTAAATCAGGCACATCCACGTTAGAAAGTGCTTTGTTTAATTTACCGGAGGTAGTGTGTTATAAGAGTGGAGCACTATCCATTAAGATCGCCAAAATGTTGGTAGATGTAAAATACATTAGCCTTCCAAATTTAATAATGGATAAGCCTGTAGTAAAAGAGTTGATACAAAATGATTTTAGCGTTAAGAACATTACCGATGAGTTACAAAAGTTATTGAACGATAAACCGTATCGTCAAAGAATATTAAATGATTATACAGAATTAACAAAACAATTGGGCGGACAAGGTGCTTCTAAGCGCTTAGCAATAGAATTAGTGAAGGACGCCACAACAAAAAATTAAATTTGAAAAAGAAACTAAAAATAATTATCACTGTTCTCGTAAGCTTGAGTTTATTTACAAGCTTTACCTCTTTTTATGTGCCTGCAGAGAGTTTGCAGATACGTTTATATGCGCATTTAAAAGTAAACTCGGTTTTACTTAATGTAACTGTAGGAAATTACAAGATACTGGCAGACGGTAATCTGATCGCAGAAGGAGGAACTGAATCGCAATTTAAACTATTCTTAAAAGGTGATAGTATTCTTTTATATCACAATGATAAAGCAATTGGCAATTTTAAATATTTAAAATTTGTTGGTAGCGAAACAGATGAAATAAAAATAAAATTACTTAATCCTGATAGAAAACCACGGATCTATCAAAACAATGTGAGTTTTAGTGTGAATGAAGAATACATTCGCATCATAAACGATGTGGTACTTGATAATTACATTGCAGGTGTTACAGAAGCAGAAGCAGGATCACGTTCTAATTTAGAATTCTATAAAGTGCAGGCCATTCTTGCAAGAACATTTGCTTTGGCGCACATTAATAAACATGTAGCTGAAGGTTTTAGTTTATGTGACCAGGTACATTGCCAGGCATATTATGGTAAACCAAAAGATGGCACTATTTTTAAGGCAATTGAAGAAACAAAAGGCAAAGTAGTAGTAGATGATAACTTGAATTTAATTGTGGCCGCTTTTCATAGTAACAGTGGCGGACAAACAGCCAATAGCGAAGATGTTTGGGGCTCGCACACTACCTATTTAAGAAGTATTACGGATACATTTAGTGTAAAAATGCCAAATTCAAAATGGGAGCGCAGAATGTTAACCGATGATTGGTTAATGTATTTAAAACTAAAACATGGTTTTCCAACCGATCAACCGGAAGCAAAAACGGCTGCACTTAATTTTAAACAAGATCAACGTAAGGTTTTTTTAGAGTGTAGTAATTCACGAGTACCATTAAAAAATATTCGCCAGGATCTGCAATTAAAATCTACTTTTTTTAGCATTAGCGAAATTAATAAAGACAGTATTCTTTTCAAAGGTCGCGGTTATGGTCATGGTTTGGGAATGTGTCAGGAAGGCGCCATGCGCATGAGTAAAACGGGTTATTCGTATACCCAGATCTTAAATTTTTATTATAAGAACATTCAGTTAATTGACCTTCATAAACTTAGTTTCTTTAAAGATGAGTAATTTTTTGTTCTGTAGAAAAATTATGCTGTCGATGCTTGCAATAGTATTATGTAGTGTAAATGGTTTTTCTCAAGACGACCAGGATGAAGAACCAATAGGGCCAAGCCGTAAAAATAAATTTCAAACTGGTTTTTATGTAGGTTCTTACTTTGCCAACAAATATAGCGCCAGTACTTATAACGGTTATGGCTTTGATTTAGAAGGAAATCGTTACTCGTTCGAAAATAGCTTAATGAACCAGAAAATAAACCTTGAGTATGGTTATGGCAGGGGAAATTACGATTACATAGCCGAGGCAATTGGTGTAGATCAGCGGCAATGGGTGTTTGCAGAAAGCGATATGCCTGTTAATATGCGCTATGTGCCCGGCATTATGGTGGGTTTTAATATTAAAGTACCTGTTGACGCTAGAAGCGCTTTTTTGTTTAACATAAACGGTTCTAAGATCGGAGTAGAAGGTAATTTTACTATTACTACTTTAAAACCACCAATTGCCAACCCTGCAAACAATAATAACATTCAAACATTTCCAATAAAGGGAGCAGAGCAACGTTTAATGTTTCAGTTAGGTTTTCAAAAGCTTTTCGGAGAAGATGAAAAACTAAACTTTTTTTTAGAGGCCGGTTTTGTTGGCACACTTTCAAAGTTTGACAGAAACATGATCTATATTAATAATTTGCAAATAGATCTAACTTATTACCTCAATCAAACGCAATATGCAGCCCCCGGGCCTGCCAGGAAGCCCGTTGGCTTTGGTGTTGGGGCCTTTGCCGGCTTTGGTGCAAACGTCAATATTAATCCAAAATTCACTTTGCAATTAGTTTACAATCCTTCATACGAGAAAGTAAATATTGGCACTGCTCCAAAGTTAAAACTACAAAATGCGCTCGGCTTAAGGATCTATTACAATTTTTTATCTCCCAAACCAAAAACTGACCCGTCGACGACTCCAAAAGTAATTGCAGATTGAATCTAGAGCTCTGTCTTGCTTTTCATGCACATTTAATTTATCTTTAAGAGATGAAATTGCCTTGGGTTAAACTCTTTATTGTCTTTTCTTTTTTGTTTGCTTATAATTCAGTTAATGCGCAACAGCCGGGTGTTATTAAGGTTAAAAAAGAATCTAATTTGGTTAAGGTGGTATTTGATAATACCGAGTTAAAATTAATGGCTGTTGATAGGTTTGGTAACCCACGAGAGAACCAAGTAACCTCTTATAAATTGTGGATAAAAGGAAAAGGAGACGCGAAGATGTTTTCCGGCTTTAACAATAACCTGAGTGCTGAGATGGTGAATGAATTAAATAAATTAAAAAAAACAACAAAGATATTTTTTACTGAAATAAATGTGAAAGATGATGATGAGCATCAAATAAAATTGCCAGACGTAATTGAAACCTGGTTTCCGAATTGTAAAAACTGCGATAATAAAAAGAGTGGGTACTAATTTAAGTAGGTGTTTTAAAGTTATTCGATGTATTTTTCTAACCATTTTATGCCTTCTTCTTTTTTCTTAAAAAATTTAACCGGCCTTTCAGGAGTTGTAAATTTTAAATAAACATTTGCTAATATTTTTTGGGCTAAAGAAGTAATTATAAATGCTTCTGCTTTACAATAAGGGTTGTTTGCATTTTTAGATAAATAAGTAATCAGTTCATTGTTAGTTTGTGCGGTGAACGCGCAAATTACGAGTACCGGCATTACTTTTCCCGATATTTCCTTCTCAAAAGCAACCAGTTGCTTCAGGTCGTCAATTTCAAATTCGCAATTGTCTTTTATCTCAACTATATAGTAGTTTTGATCTGATACACTTACTTTGAATTTATGTGTTTCTCTAACCACGTTGAAAATATATTATTATTTTACAATTTTTTCCTCGAGAAGCTGGTGTAAGAATTTTTTCTCGCCTTTATAAACAGAATAAATAAAGGCGTCTTTTAAATTATTTACCAGTACTTTTTCGAGAAGAGCCTGGGCTTCATTAAAGGTCTCAAAATTACCCATACTAAAGCGTGTAATATAATCATCATCAGTTTGCCTTATTATTTTCGGCATTCCAATAACATTATTATAATTAAAGTTCTCGTATAATTTATAAGCACCTATCTGCACCTTGTAGAATAAACCATCTACTTTATTATCACCAAATTTTCCGGCATATGATTTTTTATCGAATTTATCGAAGAGTTTTTTATTTTTCTCATCAATAGAAAGATTTAATTCAGATATTTTTTTATCGTATTCAGGAGAAGTGAAATCAGCATAAACGTTTATTACCATAAACGAATCAATGCCAACAGTATTTAATTCAACCACCTGTTGCGGAAACTGATCTACTTTTATCACTATTTCGTATTCGTCATCCACAGGTAAATTCGCCAAAAAATTTCCATTTAAAGCATTCGAATTCATGTTGGTTTTAAATTTCCGGTTCTTTAGAATTGAAGTAATTTCAATGTCTGCCTGCACAGGTTTACCGTCTATCATTACTAAGCCATCAACCTGCAATAAAGAAATTGGTTTGCCCGGCATACCGGGTTCAACTATGTAAATATCCTGCTGACCTTTGCCACCCTGTTTAAATGAAGAATAATAGGCTTTTTTTCCATCACCTCTAACAGTGTAGAACTTATCTTCATCCTTGGTGTTTATTGGTTTTCCCAGATTATAAGGTTTTTGCCATTTGCCTTTTTTTAGATCACTTCTAAAAACATCATAACCACCAATGCTATTACCGTTATTAGATGAAAAGAATAACGTTTTGCCATCTGCCGTAACAAAAGGTGCGTCTTCATCATACTTAGTATTAATTACAGGACCTAAATTTTTTATATTGCCCCAGTTGTTGTCTTTCAATTTTTCTGCTTCATAAAGGTCTCTTTTTCCAAGTCCATCGGGTTTTTCGCTTGCAAAAATTATTTTGTTTTTGTTAGGAATGAAACAGGCACTACCTTCCCAAGACCTTGTATTTATACCCACCTGGTAAATAGGATTCGACCATTTATTACCTATCAAACGGCTCATGTAAAGATCGCCATTTCCGCCACCGGTATTTTTATAAATGAACATTTGTGTTCCGTCAAAATTAACGCTTACGGCAGCGTCATGTAAGTTTGTATTTAGATTATCAATCGGTACCGGGGCCGACCATGCAGTATCATTTATTTTTTTTGAAATAAAGATATCTTCATAAAAAAGTTCAACATCCTCTGTGTTTGAAATTTTATCGCCTTTAACAACCTGCTTTCCACCTTTAGACAGTGGTCCTCGGTAAGTAAAGATCATAAACCTTTCGTCAGATGGTATTAAAGGGCAGTACTCACTGGAGCCAGTGTTTATTGGTTTACCAAGGTTTTTAACAGAAACATTGTTTTCTTTGAATTTGTTTTCGTTTATTTTTTCGCAGCGCGCTATTCTAAAATTAATATCGCGAATTAATTTTGTTTGCTTAATGGTTTTCTTCTCTTCAATGCTGAGTGCTTTTTTGTAATTTTCTAATGCAGGGTCAATACTATCATTCTTTTCAAAAGCAAAACCAAGATTGTAATTGTAGCCTTCAATTGTATATGCATCATTTCTTAATGATAAAATATAACCAATAGCTTTAAAACAATTATCTACATCATAAGAATAGCAAATGCCTAATAAATAATTTATGTAAGGCTGGTTCTTATTATTATCATGAATTGAATCGAAAATTGGAAGCGCTTCCAAATAAAGATTTTGCTCAAATTTCACTTTTGCTTTTTCAAGCCTTAACAGGTCGGGAGGGTTTAAACCAAATTTGGCATTTTCAAAGACAAATGCATTTACTTGTGCGACAAACGCATTAATAGAAACGATAAAAAGAAAAAGAAATATTTTTTTTTTGATTTGCAATGTAATTTTTTACCTAATAAAGTTAGGTAAAAAATTAACATCACAAAGCGCTTTTTTAAATTAATTTAAAACAGGGAGCAAGCCATATGTTTTTCCAAGTTCAAGCATCTGGGTTGTAAAATCTTTTGGGTATTCGATCTTCACGTCAATGATCTTATCGCCTTCCATTACAGGCACCAATTTAGGTTGAATAAAGCCTGCATATGGCGCAATGTTTAAGTGCGAGTAACGCTCTAAGATCTCTTTATGTAAGGTTGGATCTACTTTTACACCGTAATTTTCAATTAGGTCGTGGCCGGCCTTGTAGTCGCCCTGTGATTTTACACGTTGTATCTCTTTTAAAAGTTCTCCAAATAAAACACGAAGTTTGTTATAGTCATTTATAACAAAATAGGTCTTTCCGTTCTCAACTTTTTTCTCAACTACATTTTCTTTAGCACCTTTTTCAACTACCCATGCCGCTACCATTTTACGGTTACGCATATGCGCTTCTTCAATTTCTTTACCCGGCTTAATACGCGATAATTGTACGATTAAACCTTTTGTGATATACTCATCATAAGCAGCTTTACCGCAGTCTAAATTTGGCATAACTCCTAATTCAACTAATTTTGGATCTAATAAGTAATATAATGCTACTAAGTCTGCACGGCCTTCTTCCAAAGCGCTTGCGTAGTTTTTAAGTGTTTCGGCAGGTTGGCCAACACCTTCTTCAATAACACCACTTGCGTGACCAATTACTTCATGCATATCAGTATGCAACTTATCGGCTAAAGAGGCGTATTCTTTTACACGGGCTTTAATTTCGTCATTATAATAAAATTCATTCACCACATTCGAACCGGCAGCCTGGTCATAAGCTTCAACAATGTTTCCAAGGTTAACAGATTTACTTCCTTTTGTTTCTCTTATCCACTCATTGTTTGGCAGGTTAATGCCAATGGGCGTGCTAGGAGAAGAATCTCCACTTTCAACCACAGCGTTAATTACTTTTGCCGAAATTCCTTTTACATTTTTCTTTTTATGTTGAGGCAATAACGGAGAATTATCTTCGAACCACTGCGCATTTTTACCAATAGTGGCAATACGTTTGCTGGCTTCAAAATCTTTAACAGACACAACAGATTCGAACGAACCTTTTTTTCCTAATGGATCCTGGTAAACTTCAATAAAACCGTTAACAACATCCACAGCGCTTGCTGTATCATTCACCCAGGCAATATTGTATTCATCAAAATCAACTAAATTACCGCTTCTGTAAAATTTAACAAGCTTTTCAAGAGCGTTTTTTTGCGCATCATTTTCAGCAACGGTAGCAGCTTTTTCTAACCAATAAACAATTTTCTCGATAGAGGCAGAATACATGCCGCCAACCTTCCAAATCTTTTCAACGATCTTGCCATTCTCCTTTACAAGCTTAGAGTTTAAACCATACATTGGTTTTGTTGGGTTTGCTTTATCAACTTGTGCAGTATAAAACGCATCAGCTTCTTTTTGCGTAACGCCTTCGTAAAAATTAACTGCAGATGATTTTACCAGGTCTGTTTTAGAATCCAGACTCACTTTTTTAGAAGCAATTTTTGGATCAAATATTTGTGTGGCAATAAAATTTAAGAAATTTGTTTTTGTTTCACCACTCGAAAGTGGAAGCAAAGAAGCATCCAGTTCGTTAGCTTCTTCTAAAAAGAACTCTTTGGTGCATTCCGGCATTATCTTATCCATATTGTAATGGTGGTGAATACCGTTACTGAACCAAACACGCTTTGCATAAACAAGCAATTTTTGATATTGCTCTTCGTCGCCACCGGTCTTGTGATTAGCAACAATAGCTTCTAACGTTTTACGAATAGCTAAATTGTATTTGTAATTTTGATCGTAAATAATATCGCGGCCACTTAACGCAGCTTCATATAAATAATATAATAATGTTTTTGTTTGAAGTGGGATCTGATCAAAATCCTTCACGTTATATCTCAATACCCGCAGATCGGCAAATTGCTCGGTAACATATTCAAATTTCTCTTCGATAGCTGGCGTAATAGATTCAATAGTATCTTTTTTTGCCTTAGCTTCAAGAATGCTCATTTCATTATCTGAAGAGTGACAGGCGCTTAATACAAGAGAGAAGGCAGCAATTTTAAAATAGTTGTTCATAGTGTTTGAAATAGGGTGTAAGATTACATTTTATTTACATTTTTTGCAAAAAAATGTGCCTTAAGCCCTTAACACGAAAAAACTAAAATTTCAGGTCTTTTGGATAGCAAATAAAGTGTTTGGTAACTGTTGTACTAAGGCTTTGGATGTTTAGCTGGTCGCTGGCTTCGGCCACATCTACCAGTTTACCGTTACTCATTAAAATATTAATATTAAACTTGGTGGCATTGTAAGCACTGTTATTCACAGTATCTGTAAATACAAAATAAGAGGCTTCTTTACGGCTAATTTTATATTGTTCGCACACTTTTTCAACCATTTTGTTTTTAAGAGAAGTAGCAATTGCGGTATTTTGAAGTTCTACTTTATATAATTTCCTGTCTAACAGGTTTGTGCATAATTTGCTTAAGATCTTATCTTCGTTATCTGTCCACACTTTAATTGAGGTCACAATATCATTATCATCCAGTTTTGAGAATTTATCTAATAGCAAACCGTCTTTTTCAAAATCTTTTTCTGTAAAATCGTTCTCTAAAAATAAAACAAGAGTAGGGGTGCCAAACAGTTTTTTTCCTAGTGCAGAGAGCTCTTTGGCGCGTTTTAGAATGTTTACCAGTAACGTTTCGGCACTTAACACGGTTTTGTGCAGGTACACTTGCCAGTACATTAAGCGGCGCGCAATTAAAAATTTCTCAATGCTGTAAATAGCTTTGTGTTCTACCACTAATTCATTATTTACAACATTCAGCATTTTAATGATCCTGTCGCTGCTAATAACACCTTCGCTCACACCCGTAAAAAAACTATCCCGCTTTAAATAATCCAATCGGTCCATATCCAGTTGTGAACTTACCAACTGGTGTAAAAATTGTTTTTTGTATTTGTCGTTAAAGATCTTAATTGCTAAACTTAATTTGCCTTTAAATTCTTTATTGAGTTTATCCATAAATAAACTACTCAATGTTTCGTGGTTAACGCCTTTCACAATACTATGTTCTAAAGCGTGCGAAAAAGGCCCGTGACCAATATCATGCAATAAAATGGCTATTAGAACTGCTTTTTCCTCTTCATCTGTAATTGTAATTTCTTTTTGGCGAAGCGTTAAAACAGCTTCCTGCATTAAATGCATGGCGCCAATAGCATGATGAAACCTTGTGTGCAGCGCTCCCGGATAAACTAAATTGGTTAAACCCAATTGCTTAATACGGCGTAAACGTTGAAAATAGGGATGGTTAAGCAGATCGTAAATTAACTCGTTAGGTATGGTAACAAAACCATAAATAGGATCATTAATTATTTTACGTTTGTTTATTGGCATCAGGTTTGATAACTAATAATTAAAATTCGTTAATTTAAATAATACAGCTAAATTTAATACGTTATTTGTAATAAACCGCTATTTATATGGACAAAATTAAAATTCTTTGGGCAGATGATGAGATAAATCTCTTAAAACCACATATATTATTTTTAAATGATAAAGGTTATGAAGTGATAACAGCCATGAGCGGAGATGAGGCCCTGGATATTGTAAAAGAAAATAAAGGACTACACGCTGTTTTGTTGGATGAGAATATGCCCGGACTTTCTGGTCTGGATACTTTGCTAAAAATAAAACAGGTAAATAACGACCTGCCTGTGGTGATGATTACCAAAAGTGAGGAAGAGCACATTATGAATGAGGCTATTGGGGGAAAAATTGCCGATTATCTTATTAAACCTGTAAACCCGAACCAAATATTATTATCGCTTAAAAAAGCGCTGGACAATAAACGTTTGGTGAGCGAAAAAACAAATACCGATTACCGTAAAGAATTTGGGCAAATTGGTATGACCATTAATGACAACTTAACCTGGCAGGAGTGGATAGAGGTTTATAAAAAAATTATTTACTGGGAGTTGGAAATGGATAAGCTGCAGGACAAAAGCATGCTGGATGTTTTAAAAATGCAGAAGTCGGATGCCAATACACAATTCTTTAAATTTGTTGAGAAAAATTACATTGGTTGGTTAAATGGAAAAACGCAAAACCCGCCAACAATGAGCCATACGCTCTTTAAAAATAAATTCGCAAAGGAATTGGTAAAAGACGAGCCTGTTTTTTTAATCGTAATTGATAATTTACGTTTAGATCAATGGAAAGTTATTCAACCTATCATCCAGGACTATTATCATGTAGAAAGTGAAGAAGCATTTTTTAGCATTCTGCCTACAGCTACACAGTATTCTCGTAATGCTATTTTTAGTGGATTACTACCAAGCGAGATGGAAAAAATGTTTCCTAATTTTTGGTTGAATGATGAAGAAGAGGGTGGAAAGAACTTACATGAAGAAGCTTTTTTACAAGCGCAGTTAAAACGTTTAAATAAAGATATTAAAGTAAGTTACAATAAGATCACTAATTTTAATGCAGGAAAAAAATTAGCCGATAATTTGAGCAACCTCTTTCAAAATAAATTAAATGTGATCGTTTATAATTTTGTGGATATGCTAAGCCACGCCCGCACCGAGATGGAGGTTATACGCGAGCTGGCCGAGAACGAAACTTCTTACCGGAGTATTACTTATAGCTGGTTTGAACACTCTCCGTTGTTAGATATTATTAAACAACTTGCTGCCAAAAAAATAAAAGTGGTTATCACAACAGATCATGGTACGGTGCATGTTAAAGAGCCAACAAAGATCTTAGGAGATAAAAATGTGAACACCAATTTACGTTACAAACAAGGCAAGGCCTTAGAATATAATTATAAAGAAGTATTCGAGATCAAAAATCCTTCTGATGCTTTTTTACCGGTGCAACACCCCAGCTCTCGCTTTGTGTTTGCGAAAGAAGACAGGTTCTTTGCTTATCCTAATAATTTTAATCACTACGTAAATTATTATAAAAACACGTTTCAGCATGGCGGCGTAAGTCTGGAAGAGATCATTATTCCGTACATAGTTTTAACGGCCAAATAACCGTTATTTTTTTTTCATGAACTCCACTTTAAACATAACGGTTGCTAATTTGAATGAATTGCCCGGACTTGCAGAACCGATCTTAAGACTTTATAATGATCCAAAGATCATTTTGCTGGACGCCCCAATGGGTGCCGGTAAAACAACATTAATAAAAGAAATCTGCAGATCTTTGGGAAGCACTGATAATTTTAGCAGCCCCACATATTCCATTGTTAACGAATACAACTACCCCGGGGGTAAGATCTATCATTTTGATCTTTACCGTTTAAAGGATAAAGAAGAACTTTTTGATCTTGGTATTGAGGAGTATCTTGATTCTGGACACTACTGTATTTTTGAGTGGCCTGAGTTGGTACTTGATATGATTAAGATCAGGTATAAGAAAATTGAGATAGAAGTGAACGAAAATATTCGTTATCTTCGCATCATCAATAAGTAATTTTAATGCGTTATTTTTATTTCCTGTTTCTTTTTTTAGGAACTTTTTTTGTTGGTTTTTCGCAAACAGATTCGCTTAAAAAGAAAAACAAACAGTGGTATTTTTCATGGGGCTACACTCGTGCTGCTTATAGCAAAAGCACACTTCATTTTAAAAATAATTCAAATAAATACAACGAGTTTACGGGTAAGAATGACAATTACGACTTTACGGTTTATGATGCTGTAGCGCACGATAGGCCTGATTTTGATCAGATATACGATATTATAAATATTACCATTCCGCAATTTGTAACACGCCTGGGGTACAGTTTTAATAACAAATGGGGTATTGAGATAAATTACGATCACACTAAATATGTAGTAACAGACTACCAGAAAGTGCGTGTAAAGGGTAGGGTAAACGAAAATTATTTTGATCAGGATACTATTTTAGACCCCTCTACTTTTGTGCATTTTGAACATACAGATGGCGCCAATTTTTGGATGGTAAATGCCGTGAGAAGAGTAAGTCTTGTTAAGCCGAATAAGAATTTTGAAGCCTCGTGGGTATTAAAGCCCGGTGCAGGTATAGTTTTTCCCAGAACGGATGTTACCTTGTTCGGTGAGCGATTAAATAATAACTGGCACGTGGCAGGTTGGATCGTAGGATTTGAAAGCGGTTTAAGAATGGAATTTTTCAGACACGGCTTTTTTGAATTTGTTGGAAAAGGTTCTTTTGCTAATTACACAACCTGTTTAGTTTTAGGCAAAGGTAATGGCAAAGCAAGACATCATTTTTTTACCGGACAATTGACCGCTACCATCGGCATAAAAATAGATTCGAAGAAATAGTTTTTATTAAACTTTAATAGGAACCATTATAAAGGTAAGATCTACCACTGACTGATAATCTTCGCCAGCCTCTAACATGTCATCATCATCATCTTCGTAAACCCAGTTAACAGTCACAGCGCTTCCACCTCTATTAATTGATTCCAGCTTTTTAAAGATATCTAATATTCTTTTTGAGGAGCTTGTATTAAAATAACGCATATTAAAAGTAACACTGGTAGTAGGTTTTGGCGAAGCCGCATACTCTTCCAAAGCTGCTAATAGTGGTTTGTAAAAATCAACTGAATTTTCGGGGATAGAATTTCCTGAAACGTGTAACTCTCCCTTTGTAAGATCGAATTTAATTGTTGGGTTTTTTTGTGTCCCTTCAATCGCGTAGTGGTCCATGCGTTATTACTTTTTAAATTTTAATGTACAATATTACGAATTCCGTAAGATTGTCCTTAGCCCGAGTTCATAGCCTTTATAAATTTCTAATGTCAGTTAGCTGTGAATTTGAAATTTACAAAGCTCCGTTTGAAGGAAAGCTATGAACTCAAGTACTAAGGCATGAACAAGATATAAAAAATTAATTAAAATAAATACATAAAGTTTTTCACAAAATCAGCTAACCTATTTTTATTTTTTTACCCAAATGTTTTGGTTTTGTGTTTAGAATGTAAAGGTCCAAAATGCATTTAGTTCGGGAGAAGAATTCCCTGAACTTTATTTTGGTACTTTGTTGTGTGGTTACTTTAGTAGCGTTATATCCAAAGGCTTTTAAACCAATTTTATTTGCAATGTAAACTGCCCGCGCATTGTGAAACTCCTGCGAAATAACAATTACACTGTCTTGCCCAAAGATCTCTTTACACCTTACCATACTATCAAAAGTTCTTAAGCCGGCGTAATCTAAAACCATGCAGGAGTCGGGGATGCCAACTTTTAATAAAGCATCATGCATGTCTTTTGGTTCGTTGTATTCGTTTACCCGGTTATCGCCACTTAAAATTAAATAACTAACTTTTTTTGCATCGAATAATTTTTTAGCCGCTTGTATACGGTACGCAAAATATAAATTTTTAGTGCCATTTCTTAACAAACGCGAAGTGCCTAATACAATTCCCACTTTTGTTTTAGGTACAACTTTTACAGAATCAAATAATTGTGCCTTCGTTGCATTTGCAATGGTCATGTGGCATACAGAGCAGATAAGAATAATAGCTAACGATGCATAGAAGAGGATCTTAAATGATTTTTTTAGTAAAAAGATCATGATCTAGCTAAGTAATAAAAGATCGCTACAAACAAAAATGCAAAATACCACGCTTGCAACACCATTGGTAGTGCCAAACGCCAGGTTAACTTTACTTAGATCGTTTGGTTTTACAATTACATGCTGGTAAATTAATAAACCAATAAAAGCAGCCATACCTATAACATATAACCAACCAAAATGGCCATAAAAGTAGATCCCTACAACTATTAATGCTGCTATTGCGTGAAAGACCTCTGATAGTCTTAAAGCGTTTTTGCGGCCAAGGTAAACAGGAATGGATTTTAAATTTTCGCTTTTATCAAATTCATCATCTTGCAAAGCAAAAATAATGTCAAAACCACTAACCCAAAAAAACACCACACTACTTAATAATACCGGTAACAAAGCAAATTCTTCGGTTAAGGCTATATATGCACCAATAGGAGCAAGAGAAAGGCCCACCCCTAAAATTAAATGACATAGGGCAGTAAATCGTTTGGTGTAACTATAACCTAATATTACCAATAAGGCTACAGGCGATAAATAGAAACATAATCTGTTTATTAAAAAGGAGCAGCCAACAAAACCAACACAGCAAATAACGGTAAATAATAAAGCAGATGTAGGTGAAATTTTCCCGGCAGGTATTTCGCGTACAACGGTTCTGGGGTTTTTACTATCAAACTTACGATCGATATAACGGTTAAAGGCCATAGCAGCACTGCGCGCAAATACCATACATAATATTACCAAAACAAATTTTTGCCAGGTAAAAAATGCCTTGTGCGAGCTAACCGCAAGCATAAAACCAATTAATGCAAAAGGCAATGCAAAAATAGTGTGACTGAATTTTATTAAAGAAAGATATTTATTTATCGTAGAGAACATTCGTATTTGATTCGTACTGATCAGTAGTTACTTTCCTCTGCCTTGTAACACAATTAAAACAGTGTGTACTAAAATTTTAAAATCCAATAGCAGACTCATATTTTCAACATATAAGATGTCAAATTTAAGTCGGTCTATCATTTGATCTACGTTTTCGGCATACCCAAATTTAACTTGTCCCCAACTGGTAATACCCGGGCGAATTTTTTGCAAGTGTTTGTAATGAGGCGCTTTTTCAACGATCTTATCAATATAAAATTGTCTTTCTGGACGTGGCCCAACAATACTCATATCACCAATTAAAACATTTAAAAATTGTGGGATCTCATCCAAACGTACTTTTCTTAAGAACCGTCCTATTGGTGTAACACGCGGATCATCGGCGCTTGATAGAGCAGGCCCCATTTTTTCTGCATCCTGGTACATGGTGCGGAATTTAATAATGTAAAACGGTTTACCATGTATTCCAACACGTTCTTGTCTAAAGAACATTGGTCCTTTTGAGCCAAGTTTTACCAAGATGCCCAGAAGGAGGTATAACCAGCTAAATGCGATCAACACAAAAACGGAGATGATCACATCAATAAAACGTTTGACTGAAATTTGCCACTCGGGAATTATTTGATTTTTTATTTCAATTAAAGGCGTGCCTAAAATCGTATTCATTTTTACATGCCCACTTAGTATATCGTACATATCGGGAATGATCTTAATGATGATACCCATATCACTTAAATTGTTAACGATATTTTTTATGTATTCATGTTCCCAACTTTCGAGTGCAATAATTACTTCCTCAACTTTATACTTTTCAATTATATCCTTAATATCTTCGTATTCGCCCAGGTGCGGCAATTCGTTCTTTAAAACATCAGAGTAACCGTTCTTTCCCTCTATGTGTACAAAACCTACAAACGCATTGCCAATACCATACTTTAAGGCATTTATTTCTTTGAACATCTTAAGGGCCCGCTCGTTACTGCCAATTATTAACGTGTTAAAGCCAAATTTTTTACTGTGAATTTTTCGATTGGTATACGACGATAAGAAGAAACGGCTCAGGGCCGTGAACCCAAAGTGCGCTGCAAAAAGCACAAAATATAATTTGTAATACAACTTATAAAAAGCAACATTATCATCTAACAACACCACAAAGAAGAGAACGGTTACCCCAACAATTGAGGTGCTTAGGATCTGTACGAACTCATTGATCCTTGATTTTCTAAGAACGTTATTGTAGGAGCCATAGAGGTAATAAACCAGTACCCAAATAAGCGGCAAGATGATAACACTGATATAAAATTGCTTGTCGAAGATCTCTGCCGATAACGCACCGGTTTTAAGCGGATCAATTTGTGTTTTACGGTAAATATTAAATAATGTCCACGCCAGGCCCGCCGATAAAAAATCGAGAAAGATGTAATAGAATGTGCGTAGGCGTAAACTCATTTATAAATAAACTACTTTAATATTATCGAGGAACATTTTTTGGTTTGGAATATCTGCGTTCTTCACCATTTTAAAATAAATTTTTTGTGCAGTTGCTGTTGGAGTTCTGTTAAGCGCATCTGCTAATTGAATATATATTTTGCTCCACGTTTCAGTTGGGCTAACAAAAAGGGTTGATTTGGCAGTTGTGCCCGAAATAACACCCACTTCAAAACGCTCATTACATTTGTAATTTATTTCAAGAAACACGTTGGCGGATGCTAGCGGTAACGTGTGCGTAACAGAAGATTCCATCTGGGCTATGGCATTAGCAGACAATCCAGACATATCAATTAAAGCAGATTTACCCTCAAAAGATTCAGAAATTGGAGCAACCGACCAGGAAACGGCTGATCCAATTGAGTTAACAAGTGTGAAACCCGGTCCGTCAAAATCTTCCATCCATTCAAATTTTGTATTTGGGTTGTATTTAAAAGTTAAAGGTCTGTTAATTGTTTTCCCGCTTTCTACAAGCGTGTCAAGAGATATAAAATCGTAGAATATCCAGCTAATACGGGTATCGCTAATACCGTTGTTCTTAATACCAGCAAGAATGTTGACCTTTACTTTTTCATTCTTGGTTATTATTGGCATTAAATTGCCGGTAGGATAGGCCCCCTGGAATTTCCCGTTAACATATAGCCAAAGATCTGTAATCTTATGACTACCAGAGCCTTGAGTGGTGCTAGTTGGAGCAACGGTAACAGCTTCGGGTTTAATAAAGAACGCAGCTTCTGCAGCCACATATTTTTTACAGGAAGAGAGTAAAAACAGATTTATTAACAATACAAAAAATAAAAGTAACCTCATGCCTTATCTTGATCCTCCAAAGTGATTAACCAAAAATATGAAATAAAACCATTCAAATAAAAACATTCTTACAATTTTAGTTTTTCTTCTATCTCTGAGGCCAGTTCCAGCGCCCTTAGCGACTCTTCGATACCAATAATTGCTTTTTTATTTGAATTGATACTCTTGTGTAACGCATTAAGTTCTTCGTTTATTGCATTTGTTGGTAAAATTATTGGATGTTCAAAAATAACCTCTTTTTTTGGTAGTCCGTTGCCCGGGTCGATGATCAAATTGCGTGAATTTTGAGGAGCATTTTGTAGCTTAATTACATCGGTAATTTTATCTAAAAGATTAATACTTACAAAGTGATCTTGCGTAAATACCCTGAATTTGCGGGTGCTCTTAAAAGCCATGCGGTTAGTTGTAACATTGGCAACACAACCATTCTCAAATTCGATGTGGGCATTAACAATATCGGGGGTTTTACTTACTAATTTGCACCCAGAAACAGAGATCCGTTTTACGTTAGCCTTCACAATACTTAATATCAATTCAATATCGTGCAACATTAGATCTAACACCACCGAAACATCTGTTCCGCGGTTATTGTATTGTGCTAGGCGATGTACTTCAATAAATTTAGGATCAGTAAGATAGGGTTTTGCAGCAATAAAAGCAGGATTAAAAAGTTCAACATGACCTACCTGAAAACACACTGCGCTTTCGCTAATATAGTTTTGAAGTTGTTTTGCTTCTTTAATAGTTGTTGTAACCGGATTCTCAATAAATACATGCCGTCCGTTGATCATTGCAGTTTTTGCAATTTCAAAATGGGTGCTGCTTGGGGTAGCAATGTCTAAAACTTCGGCATTATCAATGGTTTCCTGTAAAGACGAGAAGGCTTTTACGTTGTATTGTGCAGCAAGATCCTTACAAAGTTTGGTATTCGTATCGTATAGGCCAACGAGGTCCCAATTTGGATGATCGTTTAAAAGTTTTAAGTGAACTTTACCAATATAACCTAAACCAACAAGAGCAATTTTATTTATCATAAGAGCTATCAAAACTACCGGTTTTAAAAAAGCAGATGTTAGTAATTTAATTTTAAATATTAACAATCGCTGTTCAATAGCGCTAGCTTTACATTCTAACTAATTTTATTTTGTTTTATAACGTTTCTAAAGAGGATGAGTATTTGTTTAAAGGCAAGCGCAAGCGCCTGGTAGAGCAGTTACGTTTTAAGGGTATAAAGAGCGATAGGGTTCTTAATGCAATCGAAAAAATTCCACGCCATTTATTTTTTGATCCAACCACGGGTCGGCCGGCATTGCTTGATCATGCCTATAGCGATAAAGCTTTGCCTATAGGAGCCGGGCAAACCATTTCGCATCCATATACAGTTGCTTTTCAAACAGAACAACTAGACCTTAAACAAGGCGAAAAGGTGCTTGAGATAGGCACCGGCTGTGGTTACCAAACAGCTGTGTTGTTGGAGATGGGAGCAAAAGTATATAGTATTGAAAGACAAAAAACGCTTTTTGATAAAACAAAATTATTCTTGCCTTATATTGGGTACAGCGGTGCTAAGTTGATATATGGTGATGGTTACAAAGGTTTGCCGCAATTTGCGCCTTTTGATAAAATAATAGTTACGGCCGGTGCGCCCTATATTCCGAACGATCTTTTAAGTCAGTTAAAAGTTGGCGGTATTATACTTATTCCTCTGGGCGAGGGCGATACACAGGAAATGATCTGGCTTAAAAAAGTGAGCGAGAGCAACTTCGATAAAAAGATACTGGGCAATTTTAAGTTCGTACCCTTACTGCAAAACAAATCAGGCAATTAACATTATTTTGTTGATAATCAGTTTATAGATAAAATAAGATTAAGCTAAACTATTTATCTTTGTGTTAGTTTTTATTTAAACAATAAACTTAAAAAAACAACTATGAAAAAATCGATCGCACTAGTTGCACTAGCATTTGGGGTAACCAACGCTTTTGCACAAGATTTAACCTCAAAAAAGGGTGAGCCTATTTTACCTGAGGCAGGAGACTGGGGTATAGCAGTAGACGCTACGCCATTCTTAAATTATGCCGGTAACATGTTTGGAAAAACAACAAGTAACGTTGCTCCAACCTGGAACTTTTTAACAACAGCACAAACCATTACTGGTAGATATTTTAAAGATGCAAAAACTGTTTACCGTGGATCTGTAAGGATTGGTGTTAACAGTAACAAAACCCGTAAAATGGTTGACGATAGGTTAGCTGCAGCAGCTCTTTCTCCAACTGCTAACGGTTACCCTGCTGCAACAGCACAAAAAGAAAATGTATGGAAACATTCTAATAACGTAATTGGTTTAGCTGCTGGTATGGAAATGCGCAAAGGCAAAACTCGTTTACAAGGTTATTATGGTGGAGAACTTGGTGTTTATGTAAACATGACTAAAGATAAATTTGAATATGGTAACACTTTAGCTGCTACAAATGCTGCTTCAACAAGTGTTAACGTTGATCCTACAGATGATGCTTTTGCCGGTTCTGGTAACATTGGTACTCCGGGTATTAACGGTTTAATTGGTTCTGCACGCGCTACTGAAATTAAAAACGGAACTGTATTCTCTTTTGGTCTTCGTGGATTTATTGGTGCTGAATATTTTGTTTTACCTAAAATGAGTATTGGTGGCGAATTTGGTTGGGGATTAGGTCTTTCTTCAACTGGAAAAACTAAAACAACTTGGGAATCAGTTGGTGACAACGGTAACCCGGCAAATACTACTCAATCAGTTGGTACTACTGAAATCGAAGGTTCTAAAAATGGTGGTTTCTCATTAGATACTGATGGAAAAAATTCAGTTTGGGGCCCAACAGGTACTTTACGTTTAAATTTATATTTCTAAATAATAGCTTCTTCTTTTTTAAAACCCTTCTCAGAAATGAGAGGGGTTTTTTGTTTAGGTGCAATTTCGATTACTAAATATTTAGATAGATACTACATGTAGAATTAACCAAACAAATGTTAATTATCCAATTGTGAATGAATTGTTAATAAATCAACCCCAACCTTTTCTTATCTTCACGGTCTTAAATAGCCTGTGATCTGACTGTTTAAGCGAGTAAAACTATTGTTTGGCCGAGTTATTTTGATATTTAGTACTAAAATAACCAACGCTTAAAAGCTAGTTTACGTAATTAAGATAGATCAAAAAACCAAAAAACAAAAACCAAAAAACAAACAAATGAAAAAAATTTACAAATCAATTAAATTTTTTGTCGTGCTATTAAGCTTAGTTTCGATAAAAATGAATGCGCAGAATTGCATTCAGCTAAGTCAGTACCCTTCGGGAACTGTTGCTATTGCTGGAACTGGTACAACAACTGTTACTTCTTGTAATTATGGTGGAGAGTTTTCTGTTAATAATTTTACAGCTGTAGGTTCATATACTGTAAATGCAACAGGTGGAACAGGTAATTATGTGACTGTGACCAATTCAGCAAATATCGTTGTTCTTTCGGGAGCAGTTCCGTTAGCTGTTACAATACCTTCTGTGGGTATTTATCGAATTCACCTCTCTACCAATGCCGCTTGTGGCACCGATGCTACTTGTCACACTGTTACTGTGGCGCGGGTTTTACCTCCGTGTATTTCTACCGTACAATATCCTTCAGTAACGACTACGATTGCCAATTCTGGAACAACTCCTATTACTACATGTAATTACGGTGGAGAATATTCTGTGAATAGCTTCACAGCTACAGGTACTTACACGGTTAACTCAACTGGTGGTACAGGAAATTACATTACTGTTACAAATAACGCTAACGTTGTTTTATTATCTGGACCAGCTCCATTATCAGTTGCAATACCTTCTGTTGGTATTTATCGTATTCACATTTCAACCGGTCCTGCTTGTGGAACAGATGCTACTTGTCATACGGTAAATGTTACAGGTCCTGCTCCTGCAGGTTGCTCTGGTGCACCAGCTGCTGCTAACAGCGTTGCTACACCAACCGCAATTTGCTCTGGTGCAAACAGTACGTTAAGTTTATCAACTACATATACTGCCGGTGGTATTGCTTATCAGTGGTCGTCAGCTTCGGCATTAGCCGGTCCTTACACTGCTATTACAGGAGCAACACTTTCTACTTATGCTGCTACAGCAGTTACAGTTACTACTTTTTACCGTGCGGTAATTACATGTACCAACGGCCCTGCTAGCACTACTGCAACAGCGGTTCAACTTCTAGTTAATCCAAATCCAACAGTATCGGCTGTGGCTTCTTCAACTTCTATTTGTTTTCCTACAACAAGTACAGTTAACTTAACAGCTTCGGGTGCTACATCTTATACTTGGTCACCTGCCGCTTCATTAAGCTCTTCAGTTGGTGCTGCAGTTGTAGCTTCTCCAACAGCTAACACTATTTATTCTATCGTTGGTAGTTTCACAACAGGTTGTTCAGGAAATGGAACTGTTGTAGTATCTGCTAATCCAAATCCTTCTTTAACTGCAACAAGTGCAACTGTTTGTGCTAGTAACAGTGTGGCTATTAGCGTAGCATCTCCTTCATTTGCATATTGCCAACCGGCCTACTCAACTGGGTCAGGTTTTGGTGATTATATTGGAGGTGTTCAATTATCTACAATAACAAACACTACTACTGGTTTAGCTACTCCGTTTTATACCCTTTATCCTTCTTCTGCTAATACAACTGCAACTTTAACAGCAGGAAGTACTTATACCTTATTTTTAAATCCTGGAACTTATGTTGGAACAAATGTTCTTGCAGCGTGGATTGATTATAATAAAAATGGTGCTTTGAATGACCTTAGTGAGAAACTTGGCGAAGTTACTGTGACTTCTGCATACCCGGCATTTGGTACTGTAGTATTTACAGTTCCTGCAGGAGCGTTTAATGGTCTTACTCGTTTCCGTGTTCGTGAAGTTTTTGCTACCACAAATATTGATCCTTGTGCAGGTTATACTTATGGTGAAACAGAAGATTATTTTATTACCATAGCTGGTGGTGCAGAACAGTATAACTGGTCGCCTGCAACCTTTTTAGGTTCAACTACTGGTTCTACAGTGGTTAGTACTCCAGCCATTAGCACTAATTATACTGTTTCTACAGTAGTAAACGGTTGCACAGGATCTGCTACATCTTCAGTAACTGCTAACACTACATCTGTATCAATTACAGGTGCTTCATCAGTTTGTGCTGGTGGAACAGTTAATTTAACTGCAAGTGGTGCCAATACTTATACTTGGAATACATCAGCAAATACCGCAAGTATTTCTGCAAGTCCTTCAGTAAATACTACTTATACAGCAGCTGGTACTGGTACTAATGGTTGCGTAGGTTCTGCTACTCAAGCAATTGTTGTTAATGCTAATCCAACAATTACAGTTGCTGGTGGTGTAATTTGCTCTGGTAGCTCATTTACATTAAGCCCATCTGGTGCTTCTACTTATTCTTTCTCAACTGGTCCGGTTGTTTCGCCTTCAGTAACTTCTAGTTATTCAGTAACTGGAACAAATTCTTTAGGTTGTACTTCTGCTAATGCAGCTGTTGCATCTGTAACAGTTAACACTACTCCAGCTGTAACAGCTGTTAGTTCAACCAGCTTATTATGTGTTGGCCAAACAGCAAGTTTAACTGCTAGCGGTGCTTCAACTTATACATGGAATACTACAGCTAATACTACTGTAATCGCTGTTTCTCCAACAGTAACTACTTCTTATACTGTTACAGGTTCTACAAATGGTTGCTCTAATACATTTACAATTTCGCAAGCAGTTTCTCCTTGTACAGGAATTAATGCTAATACTGCTTCTGTAAATGGTGTTTTAGTTTATCCAAATCCTAACACAGGTATTTTCACAATTGAATTAAACAATGGTTCAGTTAAAAATATCGAAGTAATGGATCTTACAGGTAGAGTTATTTTATCTTCTTCATCTGTAAACGATAAAGTTGATTTTAACATCAGTACTTTAGCAAACGGTGTTTATTATGTTAGAATTCAATCTAATAATACTGTTGAAGTATTGAAGATCGTTAAAGAATAATTTATTTTTTTAAGATTAATTTTAAAAGCCCTCTGTCAACACTGACAGGGGGCTTTTAGTTTATTAAGACTCTGTTTTTAATAAAACGTTATTTAAGTAGTTTAAAAATTATTTAGCTTTATAAAAAAAACAATATGAAAAAAAATTACAAATTTATTTTAGCATGCTTATTAAGCATCAACGCTTTTATTTCCCAAGCACAAGCCCCGGTTCCGGATATTATTCATTATAAATTTAACGGTACGGGGTCTTTAGTAACTAACTACGCTAGCACACCGCCTGTGGGTGCAGCCACCGGAACATTATTAGGTGCATTAACTCAAACCGGCTCTATTGGCTGTATTGGCGCCGGAGTTGGTTCTGGTGTTGCTGCAAGTACAGATTATTTAAATACCGGGTGGGTTACAAGTTTACCTTCAACAGGCTGGTCAATTTCATTTTGGTCTTCAAACGTAACGCCTACCACTACATTGTATTACATCTTTGGTGATGCAACTGCAGGATCTTTCCGTTGCTTTACAAATGGGGTAGCAGGACCTAATAATTGGATATTAAGAGGTTCAGGAATTACAGATGTTATTATTTCAGGTGCTGCAACAACAACTGCCAACATGGTTACTTATGTTTATAACCAAACAAATTCCGTTATAACTGGATATATAAATGGTGTTCAAACTGTAAGTGTTGCTCAAACCGGCACCCCTGCTATTACCAGTACCACAGGGCCTTTTAAAGTTATTGGTTATGCAACTAATGTTGGTTTGAATGCCGGAGGTTTATTAGGCGATTTTAGGGTTTATGGTTCTGCATTAACCTCTACTGCCGTTTTAGCTATTTATAATGAGACTATAGCTACGCCAACAATTTCAATTGCCGGCCCAACTTCAATCTGTGCTAATCAATCGGCAACGCTTACCGCCAATGGCTTTGCCTCTTACTTATGGAATACAAGTTCAACTAATACAACTATTATAGTTACCCCAAGCGTAACTACCAGCTACACGGTTGTTGGTGGTACCGGCAGTTGCACCAATACTGCAATATCAACAATTACGGTTAACTCAAACCCTACAATTACCGTTGCCAGCGGTGTGGTTTGCGCCGGTAGTTCGTTTACATTAAGCCCTTCGGGAGCTTCAACGTATACCTACTTACCAGCCGGTCCCGTGGTTTCGCCAACAGCAACAGCTACTTATTCAATTATCGGTACAAATACTTTAGGTTGTGGTTCAAACACGGTTGCGACTGTAACAGTAAATTCTTTACCAACTGTTAGTGCTGCGAGTTCAACCAGCTTATTATGTGTTGGACAAACAGCTAGTTTAACGGCTAGCGGTGCTTCAACTTATACATGGAATACAACTGCTAATTCAACAGTAATTGCAGTTTCTCCAACTGTAACAACTTCCTATACTGTTACAGGAAGTGGTTCTAATGGCTGCACTAATACATTCACTATTTCACAAGCAGTTTCTCCTTGCACAGGAATTAACGCCAAAACCGCTTCTGTAAATGATATTTTGGTTTATCCAAATCCTAACACAGGTGTATTTACAATTGAGCTAAATAATGGTTCAGTTAAAAATATCGAAGTAATGGATCTTACAGGTAGAGTTATTTTATCTTCTTCATCAGTAAATGATAAAGTTGATTTTAATATCAATACTTTAGCAAACGGTGTTTATTATGTTAGAATTCAATCTAATAATACTGTTGACGTGATCAAGATCGTTAAAGAATAATCTTAAATTATTTTATAATAAAAGCCTCCTGATATTTTCAGGGGGCTTTTTTATTTTGTAACAAAACAAAAATGCTAAATTTGTGTTATAACTATATAACTTAAAACAAAAACTTATGGCTTTCGAATTACCAAAATTAAACTACCCTAATAACGCTTTAGAGCCGAATATTGATGCAAGAACGATGGAGATCCACCACGACAAACATCACCAGGCTTACGTAACTAATTTAAACAACGCTATTGCAGGAACAGAGATGGAAAAAATGAGCATCGAAGATATTTGCAAGAATATCTCAAAATATCCAATGGCTGTAAGAAATAACGGTGGAGGACATTACAACCATAGCTTGTTTTGGGAGGTAATGGGACCAAAGGCAGGTGGCGTTCCAACAAACGAAGTAGGTAAAGCTATTGAAGCAGAATTAGGCGGCTTTGAAAAATTTAAAGCAGACTTTAGCCAGGCAGGTATTACCCGTTTTGGTAGCGGCTGGGCTTGGTTATGCGTAAAAGCCGACGGTAAATTATGCGTTTGCAGCACACCCAACCAGGACAATCCATTAATGGATATTGCTGAGTGTAAAGGCACGCCAATTTTAGGAATGGATGTTTGGGAACATGCATATTATTTGGATTACCAAAACCGCAGACCTGATTACGTTGCGGCATTTTTTAATGTAATTAATTGGACCAAGGTGAATGAGCTTTATTTAAAAGCGAAAAAATAATTTTGAACTCTTTATAATATGGAAGCCTTCAGGAAACTGAGGGCTTTTTTGTTATCTTTGATAGAGAAGCTATTTAAAAAAGTCAAATGAAAATAAGATTTAGGTTTGTTTTTTTGTTTTTGAGTTTAATTATAAAATTAGCTTCACAAACTGTTTTCCTTCCAAACATTGGTACTAAATGGCATTATTCTTTTGGAAATTTCACGAACGGCAATACCACAAATCGAAAAATCGAATACATATCGGATAGTATTAGTTCATCAACAGGCGAAAGAATACAAAAATTGTTAGCTGCAAAAGTAACTGCAAATGATAACAGTGCAATTAACAGAAAGGTATTTATTAAACAACGCAATGATAGTGTTTGGTTTTTGCATTATGCGACAAATAATTCATGGCAATTATTATTTGACTATAACGCTACAGCAGCACAAAGTTGGACCTATTCAATAATGAGTGGTAATTTTGTTAATACGCATACAGTAATTGTAAATTCTGTTAGCACAATAAATTTGAATAGCCAAAACCTTAAAAAGTTAAATGTGACCTGTAAATATGGACCGCAAACTTATACAACTACAATTTTGGAAAGAATTGGAGCAATGGTGTTCTTATTCAATTCAGTCGATTATAACCCCGCATATATAATTGATGGTGCCTATGTAAAAGACCTTTTATGTTATGAAGACAGTACATTTGGTCTTAAACAGTTTACCGCTAATTCTTGTGATTATTCTTATTATGTGGGTTTAAATGAAACAATCGCTTCAAAACCTGAATTCAATGTGTATCCTAATCCTAGCACTTCAATTTTAAATATTCAGATAAATGATCAAATTTCTGAATTAGTTAAAGGTGTGAAAATCAAAGATGTGTCTGGTAGAGTGGTTTTAACATCACTTTCAACGAATCAAATAGACATTAAAGGACTGAATAGTGGGATCTATTTTATTAGCCTTTACGATAAAGAAAAACTTATAGTTACTAAAAAGATAGTAAAAGAGTAATTACGGATTCATCTTTTTATAAGCCTCGGTAATTCCTTTAATTACAGAAGAACTTAATCCGTGATGTTCCATTTGATTTAAGCCGGTAATGGTAACGCCTTTTGGTGTGGTTACTTTATCAATTTCAGCTTCCGGGTGAGAATTGTTTTGAATTAAAAGATCTGCCGCACCTTTTACAGTTTTTGCAGCAATTAAGCTGGCTGTAACAGCGTCGAATCCAATTTCAATACCAGCCTGTATGTTAGCGCGAATGTAGCGCATAGCGAAGGCGGTGCCGCATGCACCCAAAATAGTAGAGGCATCCATTAATTTTTCGTCAATAGTAATGGTCTTACCCAAGGCATTAAATAAACTCTCAACGGTCTTAATAGTTGTTGCGCTTGCATTTTTGTAAGAGATGCACGTCATACTTTGGCGAATAGCAATGGCCGTATTGGGCATAGCTCTGAAAACCGTAATATTCTTGCCAAGATGACTTCCTAACTCTTCGATACTCACTCCTGAAATAACCGAGATGATAATTTGTTTTGCGTTGAGATTCTTCGAAATTTCTTTGGCTACCTCTTTTGCCTGGAAAGGCTTTACGCATAATAAAACAATATCCGCTTTTTTAACCGCAGCTTTATTATCTGATGAAATAGTTACACCTTGTTTTTTTAAAGCATCTAATGTTGCTGTGTTTCTTTTAGTAACAGTAATTTGTTTTGCTTTTGTAAAGCCTGAACTTATTAAACCTTCGGCAATTGCTTTGCCTAAATTACCACCACCAATTATTGCAATAGAGTTTACGCTCATACTATTTTTTTTGCCTTATCCAAAGCACTTTGTAATCCTTCTAATTTAGAACCGCCAGCCTGCGCATAGAAAGGCTGCCCGCCGCCACCGCCATTAATTTCTTTTGCTAATTCGCGAACAATATTTCCTGCGTTCAGGTTTTTGCTTTTCACCAATTCATCATTAATAATAACCGAAATGCTCGGTTTGCCTTTTACTTCTGCAGTAATTACACAGAGTAGGTTAGGCACTTCGTTCTTCATTTCAAAAAGCATGTTCTTAATTTCTTCGGCACTATCAAACTTAATATTTTGTGCAATAAAATTAATGTCACCTTTTTTCTCAACGGTCTTTATTAATTCTTTTTTTATTTCCTGTACTTTTTCTTTTAAAAGTATCTGTAATTGTTTTTGCAGGTCGTTATTTTCTTCTACTAAATTGGTCAAACTCTTCACCACGTCTTTAGAACCTTTTAATAAAGTTCGCATTTCATTTACTAATTGTGTTTGTCCGTCAAAATATTCTTCTGCTTTAATAGATGAGATGGCTTCGATCCTGCGAATCCCCGCAGCCACTGCGCCCTCGCTCATGATCTTAAAATAACCAATTTGCCCGGTTGCTTTTACATGCGTACCTCCACAAAGCTCAATAGAATATTTTTTATCAATAGTAACTACTCTTACAACATCACCATATTTTTCGCCAAACAAAGCCATAGCGCCTGTTTTTTTTGCGTCTTCAATGGTCATAAGATCGGTTTGTACAGATATGTTCTCGCGAATTTTTGTGTTCACCAGTTTTTCTATTTGATGGATCTCTTCATCTGTAATTTTCGAGAAATGCGAAAAGTCAAAACGTAAATGTTCGTCATTTACCAAACTTCCTTTTTGCTCAACGTGAGTACCTAACACAAGGCGCAGTGCTGCATGAAGCAGGTGAGTGGCTGAGTGATTATTGGATGTATATAAACGCTTGTCTTTATCTACTTTTGAAGTATAACTTGCAGTTAATTTCTCTGGTAATTTATCAGTGTAATGTATGATCACACCGTTCTCTTTTTTAGTGTCGGTAATATGCACCGTTTCATTTATATTTTCCAGTACCCCTGAATCACCAACTTGTCCGCCACTTTCAGCGTAAAAAGGCGTTTTGTTTAACACCAAATGGTATTGTTCCTTATTTTTTGCTTTTACTTTGCGGTAACGAATAATACTCGAATCCGCTTCCAATTCTGTATAACCAACAAAGTCAGTTTCTTTTTCTGTATTCTCAATTAATTTTTTATTTTCTTCAACATAGATCCAGTCATCAGTATCTACAGATGTTGCAGCTCGCGAGCGGTCTTTTTGTTCTTGTAAGTATTTATCAAAGCCTTTTTCGTCAATACTCAAATCATAACCTCGCGCGATCAACGATGTTAAGTCAACAGGGAAACCAAAGGTGTCATACAATTCAAAAACAACTTTACCATCAATTACTTTTCTATCGGCAGCGTTGGTATCTATACAAACCTGGTCAATACGCTTTAAACCAACTTCTAGTGTTTTATAAAAAGAAATTTCTTCTTCGCGAATTACTTTTTCAATTAATATCTTTTGATTGTGTAATTCAGGAAAGGCTTCGCCCATTTGATTCGCTAAGGTTGGCACGATGCGAAACATAAAGGGTTCTTTTAAGTTCAATGTTTGGTAACCGTAACGAATAGCGCGACGCAAGATCCTGCGTATTACGTAACCTGCGCCGGTGTTACCCGGTAACTGACCATCAGCAATACTAAAAGAAATTGTACGAATGTGATCGGCAATAACACGCATGGCAATATTAATTAATTGCTGTTTTTTGTGTTTTTCTTCTTCGTGTACGTTATATTTTAAACCACTTAACTCTTCAATCTTATGAATTAAAGGCGTAAAAACATCAGTATCATAATTACTCTGTTTATCCTGTAATACACGCACCAAGCGTTCAAAGCCCATTCCCGTGTCTACATGTTGTTTTGGAAGTTTTACTAAAGAGCCATCGGCCTTTCTTTCAAACTCCATAAATACATTGTTCCAGATCTCTATTACCTGAGGGTCGTCATTGTTCACTAATTTTGCACCTGGAGTTTTCTTTCGCTCTTCATCAGATCTTCCGTCATAATGAATTTCAGAACATGGTCCGCAAGGTCCCATGTCGCCCATTTCCCAAAAATTATCTTTTTTGTTTCCATTCAATATTCTTTCTGCCGGAACAAATTGTTTCCAGGTATCGTAGGCTTCCTGATCAAAGGCTAAACCTTCTTCTTTGCTGCCTTCAAATACCGTAACGTATAAACGGTCTTTATCAATTTTGTATACTTCTGTTAGTAATTCCCAGGCCCAGTTAATAGCATCTTTTTTAAAATAATCGCCAAAACTCCAGTTACCAAGCATTTCAAACATGGTATGATGATAGGTATCAACACCAACTTCTTCAAGATCGTTATGCTTTCCGCTTACGCGCAGGCATTTTTGAGTATCGGCAATTCGGGGATATTTTATAGGCGCATTTCCTAAAAAAATATCTTTAAAGGGTGCCATACCACTGTTGTTAAACATAAGGGTAGGATCGCCTTTTACCACCATTGGCGCGCTTTGCACGATCTGGTGACCTTTGCTTTTGAAAAAATCTAAAAATGTTTGGCGAACTTTACTGGATTCCATATGCTTTTAAAATGAGAGGCGAAGATAAGAAAATTGGGGCTTTTGCGAAATTAATCTTATACAGGAATTTACATTTTTTAAGGAAAAAATTGCCCCGTTTTACCTATGAAATTCCTATATTTAATGTTTTCTTAAAATGTCGAAAGTAAGATATAAGTTCAACACCAAATCGCTCACCTACGAGAAAGTACGCGTTACTTTTAAGCAGCGCTTTTGGCGGTTTTTATCTTATGTTGCTACAGGCTTGGTGTTTGCAACCATTACCATTCTAGTGTCCCGTCAGGTTTTACCTTCTCCTACCGAGAAGAAGAAGGACCGTGAATTAGAGGCAGTACTGCTGCAATACGAATTACTGGAGAACAAAATGGCTAAGATAGAACGCGTACTTCAGGACCTTGAAGACCGTGATGACAATATTTACCGTACTATTTTTGAGGCCGATCCTCTTCCTAAAAGCGTTCGCTATGCGGGTTTTGGTGGATCTGATAAATATTCGGCTTTTGATAATTATGATAATGGCGAGATATTGAAAGCAACCACAGAACGTATGGATAGGATAGCGAAACAACTTTACATTCAATCGCGCTCGTTTGACGAGGTAGTTCAATTGGCCAAGAGTAAGGAAAAATTAATGGTTTCTATTCCTGCCATTATGCCCATCAATCAAAAAGACCTTACACATGCTGTTACCAGCGGTTTTGGCTGGAGAACACACCCCATTTATAAAACACAGGAGTTTCATCCGGGGATGGATTTTGCTGCGCAACAAGGCACGCCAATATATTCAACAGGAGATGGTGTTGTTGAGATCGCCGATAATTTAGCACAGGGTTATGGTAATCATGTGGTGATCAATCATGGTTTCGGCTATCAAACGCTTTACGGACACATGAGCCGCATAGCTGCAAGGGTAGGACAGAAAGTAACCCGCGGCCAGTTAATAGGCTATGTTGGCAGCACTGGCTTAAGCACTGCGCCACACGTGCATTACGAAGTGATCAAAAATCAGGAAAAAGTAAATCCTATAAACTTCTACTTTAACGATCTTTCTCCGGAGCAATACCAAATGATGGTTGAGCTTTCTAAAAAATCCTCTCAGTCGTTTGACTAATCATATGAGCACTCACAAAATAGGATTTAATACCGCTGTTTCCATTGTTATTGCCAATATGATAGGCACTGGAGTGTTTACCAGTCTTGGTTTTCAGGTGTTGGGTATTGAAAGTGGTTTTGCTATTATTATGCTGTGGGTAGTTGGTGGCATTTTAGCGTTATGCGGTGCATTGACTTATGGTGAGATCGGCGCCGCATTTCCCGAAAGTGGTGGAGAGTACAATTATCTTTCAAAATTATATCACCCCGCTGTTGGTTTTATTAGTGGTTGGGTAAGTGTAACCGTTGGTTTTGCGGCGCCTATTGCCGCTGCTGCTGTAGCCCTTGGCAGTTATGTAAATAAAGTTTATGGAGCCGTAAATCCTGTTTTATTGGCGCTGAGTGTAATTGCAATTATAACAGTTATACATTCTATTAATTTAAAAGCAGGAAGTTTGTTCCAGCGTATTTTTACAATTGTTAAGGTGGTTTGCATTTTAATGTTTGTTGGTTTTGGTTTGTTTCATGTGCCTCAACACACTGTAAATTTTAGCGCTAATGCGAATGCCTGGAATGATATTTTTTCAAAAGGTTTTGCTATTTCTTTGATCTACGTAACCTACGCATACAGCGGCTGGAATGCGGCATCCTACATTTCCGGCGAAATGAAAAATGCGCAACGTAATTTGCCAAGAGCACTTTTTGTGGGCACCTTAGTAGTAATGGTTATTTACACACTTTTAAATTACGTGTTCTTATACTCTGTTCCAATTCCCGAATTAAAGGGTGTTTTAGAGGTTGGTTATTTAAGCGCCAACAAAATTTTTGGGGTGCAGGTGGGGCAATTTATGAGTTTGATAATTGCATTTTTATTGATCTCTACCATTAGTGCCATGATATTGGCCGGCCCGCGCGTTATGAAAAGTATGGGTACTGATATTAAGGGATTAAAATTCTTTGCTACCTCCAATAAAAACAATGTGCCTTATGTAGCCATTATCTTTCAGTCGGTTATTGCAATTGTACTGGTGTTAACCTCTTCGTTCCAATCTTTAATTACTTATGTTGGTTTTACCCTAAACCTTTTTACCTTTTTAACAGTAATGGGTATTTTTATTCTACGTTATAAACACAAGCATCTTGTAACTTCTTATAAAACGTTTTTATACCCTGTAACGCCTTTATTATTTTTAGGTATACTACTTTTCATCTTATCCTATATAATGGTGGAGAAACCGGTAGAGTCGTTATACGGATTAGGAACGGTAGTATTGGGTTTGCTTATTTATTTTTTAACCAATAAAAAAGATA
Source organism: Bacteroidia bacterium (assembly GCA_016787785.1). Lineage (GTDB taxonomy): Bacteria > Bacteroidota > Bacteroidia > B-17B0 > Aurantibacillaceae > Aurantibacillus. The sequence goes on from JAEUTO010000014.1 coordinate 87,180, forward strand.
ATAATACTGTCGAAAAAATACCTGTCGAAATTCAGTCATCTTAAACTGAATTTACTTTTTGTTCTTTTTGCTACATTAAGTTTAACGAGCCGTGCCCAAACATCTCCTTTTTTAGACAGTCTTTTAAAAGCAAGCCTGCCGCAATTTGCAAACGTACTAGAGAACCCCAACAAATATAAATTACAGGTAATTTATTCGCGCATTAACCGTAACGAAAATAATAAACCAACGTTCCGCGATTTTAAATTTCATGTGAACAAAAATTATTTTTATCCGGCAAGCACCGTAAAATTACCAATTAGCACCCTGGCCTTAATTAAACTTGAAGAGCTGGATGTGAAAGGATTGAATCGCTCCACGGCAATGATCACCGACAGTGCTTATTATTGCCAAAAGAAGATCCACTCAGATACCACGTCGCCAAGCCGCAAACCAACACTTGAGAATTATATTAAAAAGATGTTTTTGGTTAGTGATAATTATTCCTGTGCGCGCGTTTACGAATTTGTTGGACACGATTACGCACACAAAAAATTAAGCGACCTGGGTTTTAAAAATGTACGCCTATTCAACCGTTTAGATGGTTCCTGTCCCGGAGATACAGCAAAAGTAACGCCGCCCATTTATTTTTTGAGTGAGAACAATGATACCATTTACCAACAACCCCTTACATTATTTAAAGATAAATTAATTCACCCTATTCCTAATTCAAAAGTGGGGTGGGCGCATACCGATGGGCGTGGAAAGCGCATAGCAGGACCAAAAGATTTTTCAACACACAATTATTTAACGCCAAATGATCTGCATAACTTAATGAAGAAAATTGTGTTCAACGAATTTTTTTCTGAGAAAGAAAAATTACCTATTAGTAACGACAATAGAAAGTTCATGTTAAAACAACTGGGTATGTACCCAAAAGAAAGCGAATATCCAAAATACGACAAGAAGATCTTTTACGATACGTACAAAAAATATTTCCTGTATGCCAGTGCTGTAGCAACTGTAAAACAAGACAGCATTCGTATGTTCAATATTGTGGGCAGGGCTTATGGTTTTTTAATTGACTGTGCTTACATTATAGACTACAAAAATAAAATTGAGTATTTGCTTACCGCTTCTATTTACGTAAACGAAAAAAACGTAGTAGGTAATGGTAAGTACGAATATGACCTAATTGGTTTACCTTTTTTAAGAGATCTAAGCTGGAGCATTTACAATTTTGAGAAAATAAGGCCCAAAGAACACTTGCCCGATCTCACCGAGTTTAAACTTTTCGAGCACTAATTTAGTAGGTAATATTACCTACTAAAAGGTAGGTAATATTACTTATTCTGCATCGTTTCACCCGATTGCTTTCGCGGTTTGAATTAAGTGTCATATATTTAAATATTATACACCTAATACGCATGCAAATTGTTGATTTTAATGGATCTTTTATTTCAATAAAATAGTTTTATATGAATAAAATTAAAAAAACAGTGCCGCAGGTTGATAAAGACCTCGAAGGTAAAAACGAGGATCTTGACAAATGTTCGAAGAACTTAATTGTTTCAAACCAGGAAATTAGTATACAGCATATTCAAAATGAAAAGCAGGCTGAAGAATTAATACTGGCATATAAAAAAATAGAATTACAGGATCATGAAAAAGAGGAACGTGCGGATGAACTTTTTACAGCTAATAATGAACTTATTTACCAGAAACATGAAAAAGAAAAACGTGCTGTAGAGCTTGAGATCGCCAACAAAGAACTTGCATATCAATTTGATGAAAAAGCTAAACGGGCAGATGAACTGGCAATTGCAAATAAAGAATTGTTGTATCAATCAATTGAGAAGGGAAAGCGGGCAGATGAATTGTTGGTAGCGAATAAAGAGCTTGTTTTTCAAAATGTGGAAAAGGAAAAGCGCGCTAACGAATTATTTATCGCAAATAAAGAATTAAAAAAAAAGGAAGCACAATTGAAAGAACATATACGTTGTTTGGAAGAAATGATGTTTGTTATTTCACATAAAGTACGCCAGCCGGTTGTAAATATTCTTGGACTTGCTAATTTGATAGACCTTGAAGCAAGCTGTAAAATTGAATTGAACCAGATCATGGTCTTTATAAAGCAATCGGCATTATCATTAGATACTTTTACAAAAGAGCTTACAACGATGATAGATGATATATCGCAAAATGGTTGCGATAAAAAATAATTTCTATTGCTTAATTTTTACCTCGTTAATTCTACTAATGCACTCAGCATTGCCAGGCTTAAGTACAAGCGCTTTGTTAAAATTTATTAGTGCCTCTTTGTTTCGCTTATTTTCCTTATAAGCTAAGCCTAACCAATAAAACGCCTGGTAAGAATTTGGATAAAAAAGTGTATTTGCTTTGAAAATATTTATTGCCGAAACGTATTCTGATTTTCGAAGATGATTTACGCCAATATCCTTTATCCAAACTTCAAATTCTTCATACACGTTTGTAATTTTATCTATTTTTGGTAGCAGCGAGTCTGTGATCTGTTTTACAATAATTGAATCTGATGCGATCTTTTTCTGCTTAAAGCGGAATGAATGACTTACAAGCGGATCTATCTCATTTTTCAAATTATAAAAATGGAAGGCTTTTTTCCGGTCCCTTTCGAATACCAAAGCATTACCGTAATGCGTAGCATTATAATAAGGGCTTCGCATTTTTGTTAGGAAAAAACCATGTTTTTCAAATCTTTCTAACTCAATATCCATTGTGGTTAAAACATGGATACCATAGTCCGGACAGGTTTGTACATCCTCAGGAAACGAAAAGCCATCCAGTATAAATAATTTACCTTTTTGTTTTAATTTTGTTTCAATATCGTTAAGCATTTTATCTTTTTCATCAAAATCATGAAAGGAGTTGATGATCATTATTTTATCAAATTTATTTTCGGGTAACTTGCTTTCTTTTGTAGTGCCCATCACACGAACAAACTTATTTGTTTGCTTAGAAAGACGGCGTTTTGAATAATATTTTGCAGTACTATTGATTTTTTTCTCGGAGCAGCTCTTTGAATCGATGTCCTGTGCATAAAAGGTAACACTATCACATATAGTAGACAATACTCCAAGGTTATATCCTTCAGCGGCGCCTATTTCAGTAATGATATCACCATTCTTAATTTCCATAAAATCAATCAACTGTTTTTTGGTTTCAAACATATCTACAAAAAAATTCATACGGTCTACAGACAAATTAAACTCTGCTTTTGTGAATTCACCGCGGTATTTCTGGCTGTAATTGCCAGTTATAAAAATGCAGCAGAATAAAATCATTATAAAATACTTTTTCATAAAATGAACCTGGGGGCTGGTGATTAAATATACATTTTTTAATCGTTTTTTGTATGTTTGTAATACCATGTCGCAAAAGATCTGCACTGAAGCTGAATTTAACGAACTGTTCAACCTTTATTACGAAGAGTTGTGTCGTATTGTTATGCCAGTTGTTAAGGACTCGGATGTGGCAGAAGATGTAGTGCAGGATGTGTTTGTAAAGATGTGGACGAGGCGCGAGGAGTTGGTGGTTAACACCACGTTTAAAGCCTATTTATATAAAGCAGTTGTTTTTAGGGCGCTTGATCATTTACGTAAACAAAAGAACGCCCAAAAAGCTTCAGATGAATTAAAAATTGTTTATCCGCAATCGCATAACGATGTTGAAAGTGGTATTGAAGAAAAAGAACTTACTGAAGCAATAAATGTTGGTCTGGATATGATGTCGGAGAATATGCGCATGATCTTTCAATTAAGCAGGTTTAGTGGTTTAAAGAACCGCGAAATTGCCGAGCAGTTGGATATTTCTATTAAAACGGTGGAAGCCAATATGGGTAAGGCTTTGAAGCTAATGCACGAGCATTTAAAACCCTTCTTAAAAACAAGCGCTCATACAATTGTATTTTGGTTATTACATGGATATTTTAAATAAAGGATAGGGTAAATGGAAGTTGGCACGACATATAGTAGAAATGAGACATGTAAAAGGACACATTATCAGGTTACACCAACGAATTGGTAATTTAGTTTTAGATATAATATGCAAGATTGGGAGTTAATAGCAAAGTACATTAAAGGTGAAGCCACGCAAGAGGAGAGGGTAACTGTGGAGCAGTGGCTAAGGTCCGATAATGCAAATGCTATTTTATTGGAGGAGATAAAAGCTACCTGGGAAACTTCAGGAAAGCTAAATACGCATATTAAAATTAACAAAGCAAAAGCCTGGAATTCTATTCAGGAAAAAATAAAAGAAGAAGGAAAAGTAATACCTATTACCCGCAAAGCCCCAACCTACAATACCTGGATATTAAGAGTAGCCGCTATATTGATAGTTGGTTTATTTGCTACCTGGCTGGCTTTAAAAACGGGCAATACACCGGAATTGATCTATGTTCAAACTTCGGGTGAGGCAAGAACCATTGTTTTACCGGATAGCTCTGTTGTTGTTTTAAATGAGAACAGTAAATTTTCTTATCCAAAAGAATTTGCAGCCAATGAGCGAAAGGTTGAATTAGAGGGCGAAGCCTTTTTTGAAGTTACAAAGGATCCTGAAAAACCTTTTATTATTGAAAACAGAAGTTTTGATGTAAAAGTGCTGGGTACTTCTTTTAACGTATTGGCTTATGAAAAAGATAATAACGCTGCAGTAACCGTGGTTACCGGTAAAGTAGCTTTTACAGATAAAAAAGGTGGTTCGGTACTTTTAGTTAAAGACGAAGTGGGTACTTTAAATAAAACGGACCACCAACTTTTTAAGTCGACCAATGCAAACTCTAATTTTCTTGCATGGAAGACCAAAAAACTGGAGTTTACCAATACCAATTTTACAGAAGTTTGTGCCACACTCAAAAAGTATTTTGCGGTTGATATTATTGTAAAAGATAAGAATATTCTCAATTGCACCTTTACGGGTTATTTCGAAAACCCAAAACTACCCGATATTTTAAAAGTATTGGAGAAAACCTTAAATTTAAAGACTGTTGTTAATGATAAGAGCGTAGAGATCACAGGTAAGGGATGTTAATTTTTATATGAAGCTTTTTGCTGCCATTGTTATTTTGATGCTAAGCAATGTTGTTTTAGCTCAGGATAATTTATTGGACAAAAAGATCAACCTCTCGGCAAACAACATTCAATTAGAAAAAGTCTTAGATCAACTTAGCGCCCTAAGCAGTACCCGTTTCACTTACGGAAACACGATCGATCTGAAGCAAAAAGTAAGTTTTAATTTTTCTGATATTACTTTTAGAGAAGCCCTCAATAAAATTTTCGATCCACTAAAAATAAGCTGGGAAGTTATTGGCGATCAGATAGCTTTGGCACCCGGAAAAAAGTTGACTTTTAAGGTCTCCGGAACCCTTAAGGATAGCGCTGATAGGAGCGGGATCGAATTCGCAACTGTTTACCTTAAAGGAGAAACCTTTAATGCTTCCAGCGATTTTAATGGCAGGTTTTATTTGGATCATATTCCGCAAGGCACGTACACTTTAGTTGTAAACGCGTTTGGTTACAAAGTTAAAGAACATGTTATTGAAATAAACGATCAACCTGTTACAGTTTCATTTGAACTTAGTCAACAAGCCATTACCCTTTCCGAAACAATTGTTACCACAGATAATATCATCGAAAAGGTTTCTGTATCTGAAATGGAGATCAAACATGTGCAAATCGACGCCGTTAAAGGTATCTCCAATGATCCTATGAAATCCCTTACGGCTTTGCCCGGTGTATTAACAAAAACCGACCTTTATGGCTCTTCCGAAATTCATGTCAGAGGCGGCGAATCTTCTGAAAATCTTTTTTTAATTGACAACATTAAATTGCCCTTGCCTTTTCACTTTAGTGGGCAATCTGTTTTTAACCCCGAAATGTTAGATAAGGCCGAGGTATTGACAGGTGGTTATGCCGCTAATTACGGCAATGCCATGTCATCGGTTTTTAATTTAACTACTAAGAGTGGCGATGCAGAGCGCTTTAGTGGCAACGTTGATCTAAATACATCCAACCCTTCATACCTTATACAGGGGCCACTTAAAAAAAATAAGCTCGCTTTTATTGTTGGCTTAAGATCCATCCTAAGTCTTTTATCACCCGTTGAAAAACGGGCAGATCTTACTTCAAAAATTACCTACACCGTAAATGCAAAAACAAAAATAAATTTTACTACGTTGAATGTTAATGATTATACAGATACAAGCTTTCAAAAGATCCTTCCAAAAGCAAATGCTTTAAGTAAGATCAATGCTCAAAATTTTCAGGTGCAAAGTGTTATTTCCGATAAAAGTTACAGCAAGACCTCTTTTTTACATTCGGGCTGGCGCTTAAATATCGATCCGGAACAATATGGTTTTCGCCACATCAATTATAACAGCTATACCCTGCGTGAGGACTTAACTTTTTATCCAAGACCCGATACAAAATTTAAAATGGGTATAGAAAGTAGTTTGGAAGACGAACGATCAAACATTACAGAGTTTTATAAAACAACTGATATTCCAATTACAGATACTGCGGCATTGATATATAGTCGCAAAGTAAATACAACGAATATTTTATCCTCCGCCTATTTAATTTACGACGCACCCGTTTTTAAAAGAATAAAATTAAATGCGGGTTTGCGTGTAGATCATAATCAATTAGCAAATACATTTGATCTTTCGCCACGCATAACTTTGGGTTATGACTTAACAAGGAGTACTGTTCTTTCGGCCAGTTGGGGGATTTTTAAGCAATCGCCAACAACTTATCAGCTAATTCAGAATAAACATTTAATATCCAATTATAGTGAGCATACAATTGTTTCTGTAAAACAAAAATTAACGCCCATTATTTCTGCCAGGGTAGAAGGTTATTATAAAAAATACACTAAGCTTGTCATATTTGATACCTCATTTGCTTATTCTAACAAAGGGTATGGAGATGCAAAAGGAATAGAATTTTTTTTAATGAAAGAAACAGGCCGCACAAATGGTTGGATATCCTATTCCATAGCGCGATCAGATAAGAAAAGGAGTCTGCAGGATAAAGTATATCCTTATTATTTTGATCAGCGCCAATCGTTGAATATCGTGTTATGCGTTACGCGAAAAGAATCCAAGCGCAAATGGTTCCTTCCGCATTCGTATAGTTTTGATTTTAGATATGCTACCGGCGAACCTTATACACCTATAACAGGCGTTGATTCTTTGGCAGGCAAATATGAGTTTATTACAGGTAATGTTAATTCTGCCAGAAACCCCGATTACAACACTTTGAACATAAAATGCCAGTGGCACGACAGAGCTTTTGGTAAGAGAAAACGCCATATGGTGCAATTTTACCTTAATTTTTGGAACATTTATGGCTATTCTAATCTGGCAGAACGCATCTATAAAGTAGACCCAATAACGGGTTCGCTAACGGTTACAAACTCATACCGTAAGTTTTTGGACCTTAATATTGGCTTAAAACTCAATTTTAACTATTACAACCGGCCAAAACAGTAATTTTTTAAGTTTTAGGGTAGGGTATCTTCTTTTTCAACCGACATATAGGTATAAAAGCAAATACTAAACAACAAAAAACACATATTATGAAAAAAGCAATTTTACTTTTAGTTATGGGCGTAACAGGATTAGGCCTTACTGCGCAGGAAAATAATACATGGCGCCTTGGTGTGCAATGGGGTGGGCACGACAATCAATCAAAATACGTTGGAGGTTCGCCAAATGCCAACGCCCGTTTTCACCAGAACGAATTTGGTGGCGGTACATTTGATCTTGTTGCAAGATATGATCTTAACCAGCATTGGATGGCAACAACAGGTTTTGGCTTTAATAGCTTTGGTTTTAATTTTGCATTGGCAGAGAATTATAACCTTGTAACATTAAAAGATCGTTACTCTGCAATACAATCGTCTTATACAGGCGTTGAAATTCCTTTTTTGGTTTATTATAAATTTAATTTGAATTGTAAAAATAACCGTTGGTTAATTGGCGGTGGTTTTGCTGCTAATTTTACAGAAGGTAAAACAGTTTCAAAGAACTTTGTAGCAAATAACGATGGCGTTACAAGCTCAGATTATTTAAATTCTGTTTCCACTTCAAATAACGGTGGCCATGCTATGTTACGTTTTGCAGTAGGCCGCGAAAAAGTATTTAAAAGAGGTAGCATGCTAAACGCAAGCCTGGTATTTAACGCCGGCTTAGACGAAATAGCACATGCAACCGTAAATTATACAGTAGATAACCAAAACTATACACATAGCTTTAGCAATAAAGGAAATTACGTTGGTTTAAGATTAACGTATTACTTTAGAACCAATGCTTTTAAAACAAAAACTAAAACACCAACAAGAAATGTTACAAAAGCTACACCAGTAACTGGACCCATAACAAGATAATTTTATAAAATTAGTCAGCCGGATGAAAAAGCTTATTTTATTTTTCTGCATCTGTTTGAGTTGTGTTTTAAAGTCTCAACCTAACTGGCCACTAACAAAAAGTAACACCACTTTGCAGGTAGCAATTCCTGCAGAGTTTGGTGTGCCGGTTATGCAACCGCTAAGCGTTGATGGCTGGGAAGATGGGATCTTTATTTCGCGCAACGGTTTAAATTTATATAGCATTTATGTTCCGGCTGATGCGTTATCGTGGACCACGAATGGTGCGCCCTGCATTTTTACACCTTACCAGAAAGGACCAACTTACGGTATGGACCTTGCCACTTCGCCAACAACAGCTTGCCCTATGTGGTTGCATGGTGATATTCTAATTTCATCCAGAACATCCACTTCTGTTCCTTTTCCGGGCTGGACACTCTCCAACTTAAGCGGACCCATATTTAGCGAAGGTGCCCCACAATTTTCAATGCTAAATTCAACGGTATCTGATCTTGTTGTTTATACAAGTAACCAGCAACCACCTTACAATACAGATATTTATTTAATAAAAAATTCTACGATCAACCCCTCGGCTACAGGTACGATATTACCGGCACCTGTAACGCAAACAACAACCGAAGATAACCCACATCTTGAAAGACTAAGTGCTAATCAATTGGTCTTGTTTTTTGATTCGCCAGACAGAGTGGGCGGTGTTGGCGGATTAGATCTTTGGTATGCTTTGAGTAATGATAATGGCATTACATGGAATGCACCCCAACAGGTTAGTTCATTAAATACGTCACTTAATGAACATCAACCGCACTTATACAAAGATAATTTTAACCAATGGTGGATGTATTATACAACACCCGATGTTTCTGGTAAATATGCTATTTACAGATCGCAACAAACCATTGCAAATAACTGGAATAGTTGGGGACCTAAGCAATTAGTTGTTGGGCCGGGAAATACAGCGGGCATTGGCGAACCAACCTTAACACAAAACGGCGACCTTTCGTTTGTGGTTGTTTATCAGGATGCGAACGGAACGCCAACCGATAAATTTGACGCCGATCCATGGTTCTTGCCCCATGCAATTATAACCTCTGTTAATAAAAATAATTTAACCCATGAATTTTCTGTTTACCCAAATCCATTTGTAGATCAAATAACTATTAACACAAACAGGGCCGAAAAATTTCAGGTCTACAACACGTGTGGGGTTGTTGTAAAAGAAATTGAGATTACGCAAAGCTCTGTTATTGACCTTTCTGATCTTTTGGAAGGTATTTATTTTATTAGCTCCGAAAATAATTCTATACCAAAAAAGATCATTAAAATAAAAGGATGAAAAAATTTTATTTTTTAATATTATTTATAAAAACAATTTGTTTTTCAGCTCAAACATGGAATTCAATAGGGCCTAATGGCGGCTATTTTAAAGATTTCGCCATCCATCCTACAAATCCTCAAATTGTTTTTGCAGGAAGTGATGATAGCGGAGGGATCTGGAAGAGCACGGATGGCGGGCAAAATTGGACATTAGTAAGTTCGTTATTTCCAAATATTACAGGCTGGAAGATCGTTTTTGATAAAATTAATCCAAACAAAATTTACGCCTGTGATATGTATGGCAGATATGGACTGATAAAATCAATCGATGGCGGCAACACCTGGCAATTAAAAAACACCGGTTTAAATACACGTTACGATAAAATGGTAACTGGTATTGTACATGCACACAATAAACCAGATACGTTATTAATATCTACTGGTTATGAACCGGGAGGAACACCTCCTCGCCCGGGAAATGGCGTTTTTAGAAGTTTTAATGGTGGCAACACATGGTCTGCTGCAGGCTTGCAAGGTACTACTACGCCTTGTATCGCTTCAAACGGACCGGGTGGCGCTATATTAGTTGGAACAATTGGTAATGGCTTAAAAGTTTCAAGTAATTTTGGCCAAACATGGATAAACCATCCGCAAATTCCCCCAAACGCCAATGTGTTAGAAATTGAAACAGATAGTAATATTGTAATGGTGTCTGCCCTTTTAGATGGTGTGTTCTTAAGTACTGATTACGGTAATAATTTTACAAATATTGGAATGCTCAATGAAGTGAATTTTGATATTAATATTTTCAAAAAAACACCAACTATTGAATTATTTTCAAGCGCTTTCTCAGGTTTGAAAAAGTATAGCTCTTCCACCGGTAATTGGACAGCTGTTAACCATCCTGAGTTAAATACGCAATTAGCCATGGGCATTGGCTCAAGAGGCAACACGCTTTATGTAAGTAATTTTTCAAACGCTAATATTCTAAAGTCAACCGATGGGGGTGTTACCTGGAATTTTATTTCAAATTCTCCTAAAGCCATAGAGGTGGGTGGTTTATATATTGATCCGGCCAACGCAAATCATATTATTACCTCTGTGCTGGGAACATATAATTTAAATGGGTTATTAGGCAAAGAGTGTATTTTAGAAACGGTTAACGGTGGAACTTCATGGACAAGGAAAGGTCCTGTTGCTCATGGCAGAGGAATTGCAAAAGATCCTAACAATCCAACTACTTTCTATTTGGGAACTTATGCTAAGGGATTGTATAAGACAACAGATGCTTTTACAACATTTACTAACGTTAGGAGTGGGAACAGAGTTATTTTAGATGTAGTTGTTAATCCAAACAACAATCAGGAAGTGTTGATAAGTGAGATTGATAACTCGAATTCATCTATTGCAATTTTAAAAAGTATCAACGGAGGTTTAACGTTTAACGTTACGTCAACATTAGTGGCAACAAAATTAGATTTCGATCCGGTTACACCTTCTGTTGTTTATGCGAGCACCTATTCTGGTTTATACAAAAGCACCGATGCAGGAAATACCTGGAATATTTTAACGCTTACAAATGTGCCTTTGTCAACTGTTAAATCATTTTCTAATCATATTTATGCGGCGCATTTAAACGGCACATTGTTTAAAGTAAATGGCACTTCAACGGTTAATATTACCGGTCCATGGCCCAACAACTCTCAAATCAATAATGTTATAGAGAATAATGGAAAGCTAATTATTGGCATTAATGGTGCAGAAAAAGATACTACATTAAACTTATTCGGATCTACTTATTTAAGTGTTGACAGCGGCAGCACATGGACAAACATAACAGGAAATATGCCTTGCACACATGTTTACGCGATGAATGGGTTACAACTGGTTAACAATGATTTATATGTTGCAACCTACGGCGGTGGAGTATATAAATCTCCTGGACTTATAACGAGTATTAAAGAACAGAAAAATCTTCAGCAAATAAATATTTATCCTAATCCGGCAGTAGATTTCTTAAAGGTTGATTTAGAAAATATAAAAAGTGAAACGATTGAATGTTTTGTACAAAATTATTTTGGTCAAATTGTATTGGAAACAAAAGTTAGTAAAGCTAATCCTGAAATTGACATTTCTATGTTAAGCTCTGGCTTTTATATTGTTAGTTTTGCAAATACAGATATAGCGTCAAAAAAAATAATAAAGAAATAAATAGATTATCCCATGAAGCCAAAGTTTGTAATATTTTTTTTGTTTGCAAATTTCTCGGGATTGTTTTCGCAGGAATTTATTTACTATTGTTCGAGACCAACATCAACCACCACTACCTGGCAGGTGTATAGGAAGAATTTAACAACATCTGTAACCCAAACCATCACCAACGATCCAAATTATAATTACTGGCGAGCTGAACCTTCACCTGATAATTCTAAACTATTAATTGTAAGAAGCCCTGCAAATGTTTCACCCGATCAGGAAAATTATATTGACTGTGATATTTTAAAGTGTAACCCAGATGGAACCGGCATGCAAGTGATCCTGGCCAACAATCAATATGGTTGGCATGGTTTTGGTAATCCGCGTGTTCATCCAATGGGTAACAGAATTTTATTACTCGTGCAACCTACATCGATCGCGCAATGGAATCTTTTTACTGTAGATATGTTTGGTAACAACCCACAGCAAATTACAACAACCGGCGCCATAGACGCTTGCTGGTCGCCATTGGGAAATAAGATCGTTTTTGTAAGTCTGGTAGGGCCCAGTCTTTTAAACCTTGAGGTATTTAAAGCAAATTATAGCTATGCAAATAACCAGGTTTCAAACATAGTGCAGTTGACCAATGATACCACCCGCAATCACGACCCATGTTTTTCTCCCAATGGAGACAAGATCGCTTTTTGTGCAGGTAATGCCAATCTTACAGATGCGAATATTGTAACCATTGATACGAGCGGAAATAACAGAACAGATGTCGTGAACGATAATGGTACGCACGGGGGAAATGTAAACTGGGGCACAAATAATAAGATCTATTACCACAGTATTTATGTGAGTACGTTTACAAATTTTATGGCAGATGATTTTAACTGTAATACAAACTCGGTTGAATCTATTTTTACTTCGCCATCCATTCATTATCTGCATCCGTTTTATATAAACCAAACAATTACCGGAGTAAAAGAGCAACTGGTAGATAGAAATAGTATTTCGGTCTTTCCTGTTCCTGCAACTGAATCTATTACAGTAAAATTTAAAGATGGATCGAGTAATAATATCAGTATAACAGATGTTAATGGAAAGCATATTATTGATCACGAGATAAGTGGCTCTGGTAATATCAATATTGGCAACCTTGATTCCGGTATTTACTTTATTGTTTCGAGAACAGGTGAGTTTGCACCTCAAAAATTTATTAAATCTTAATTAGAATATGAAAACACTTTTTATCTCCTTGATTTATTTATTTGTGAGCACTGTTGCTAATGCTCAAATCTGGCAATCTGTTGGCCCTGAGGGTGGGTGGGTAGACCATATTGCTTATCATCCCACACAGGCAAATGTAATGTTTAGCAGCGGCGATACCCATGGCGGCGTATATAAAAGTACAGATGGAGGCACCACCTGGAATAATTTAAGTGGCTATGGCTGTTATAATGCCTGGTGCTTTGAAGTGAATCCAATTTGCCCTGACACCATTTATGCAGGAAGCATGATGAATGAAAGTGACAGTGTTGCCATCCGCGTTTCAACAGATGGCGGTGTTACATGGCAAACAACTTTAAAGTGGCCATCCATTTCGCAGATCATTGTTCATCCAACTAACCCTAATATCATTTTTGCTGCTGCTGGTTACTGGCCCGGATATCAAGGCGACACGCACGGTGAAGGAATTTGGAAAAGTACTGATGGCGGTTTTACGTGGAATAAGATCATTACAGGTGTAATTGATAACATGAGTGTGCAGTCTATTGCATTTAATCCATCAAATGCAAATGCTATGTATGCTGGTGTTTGGGGTGTGTTTGGAAATGGAAAGGGAATGTATGCCAGTTTGGATGGTGGTAACACATGGTTTGCTGCGGGCCTTGCTAATAAAGATGTTTGGAAGGTTGCAGTGTGTTCGAACTCAACAAATATTATTTATGCGGCCACGCAGGATAGTGTTTACCGTAGCACCAATTTTGGTAGCAACTGGACCACTATGAATATTTCGAGTAACGCTGTTTTAGGCTTGTATTTTGGGATTTCAGTTTCAAAAAGTAATAATAACATTGTTTATGTAGGCTCCTTAGATAAAGGCATGTTTAAAACAACCAATGGCGGAGCAACCTGGAGTGCCGCTTTAAATACTGGTTTACCTGCAACAAGGGTTTGGGAGGTAGCAACACATCCAACAAATTCTAACGAAGTTTTTTTAGGACAGCAGGGTGTTGGTATCTGGAAAAGTACGAATGGAGCAGGGCAGTGGCAAAACTCAAGTACAGGTTTTAAATGTACTTATGTTACTGATCTTCATTATAACCCTTCCGGACTTTACGGCGCTTTGTATAATGAAGCCGGAAATAATTATGCAAGTGTTAAAAAGCTAAACGGAACAAACTGGAATTCAATCGGATTAAATGACCTTTGGATCGGAAAAATAACTTCTGTGCCGAGTGCAACAAATATCCTGTTCGCTTCAAAAGTCGACTATGGTTTTTTTCTACCTATTCCCGATAATAAATTATTGAAGTCTACAAACGGCGGATCTACATGGGTAACCGTAGGGAATGGTTTGGATACAACGGCTGACGCTAAAGCAATTAAAATAGATCCTTCAAATACTAATGTTGTGTATGTTGGTAATGCAAAAGGTTTTTTTAAAAGTACCAATGGTGGTACAACTTTTAGTTTAACAGGCTTAAATAATTTAAACGTTACTTCTATCTGCATTTCTTCTGCATCAGCTAATGTTATTTATGCCGGTACATGGAGTGGAGTTTATACCAGCACTAATTCTGGTTTATCATGGACAGCGCTACCAACTTTTTCAAATGCCATATTTTCTTTGATTCAACTTCCAACAAATCCTCAAATTCTTTTTGCAGGAACTTATGCTGCAGGCATATTAAAAAGTACAGATGGTGGTCTGTCGTGGAACTACGTGAGTACTAATCTTGCTGGAAAGATCATACAATGTTTAATTGCCGACCCTATAAACCCAAATGTTATTTATGCTGGTGGTGATATGGGGGTTTATTCAAGCAACAGCCAGGGAAATGCAGGCACATGGGTGGATTTTTCGTTGGGTATGAATAGTCATAAAGCAAAGATAATGAGTATGGATTTTGATCTGAGTAACGGCAATCTCTACGCCGGAACGCTCGGATATGGTGTATTCTCAAGGAATGTATTTATTCCAACCTCTATTGAAAACAACACAAACAGTCATATTCTTTCAGTTTTTCCAAATCCTGCTACCGACGTACTAACTATTCAAATGCCGAATACAACATCCGGTATGATCTATATTACTGATGTGCTTGGTAAAAGAGTAGAGGAGCTTAATTTTTCTGAACAAATAAATATCTCTAATTTAAATAACGGCATTTATTTTGTTACGCTGGTTGATAAAGACAGGGGCAATCCTTACACCGCAAAAATAATTGTAAATAAATAAAACTAACCCCGCCTTTTCCTTTTTGGTATAGGTTGTTCGGTTTCTTTTTTCGTTTTATCAGCTTCTGTATCTATTTCGGTGGTGTCCGGATCAACTTCTAATTTTGATTTTTGATCACTTTTCTTTTTTACAGTTTTATCAGAATCCAGATCAATTCCTGTTTTATCTGTATCGGTTTCCGGGCTTGTAAAGTCGGCCGAACGTTTACTTGTCTTTTCTTCGTCATTCTTTTTTCTCTTTTTCATAAATAGTTAATTTATCCATTATAATTATGAGAATATTATGCCATGTTTATGAACCGTATTCAGAGTTAAATCTGGTATTAACATAGAATCTAAATTTGTTTGGGGAATATCTTGCCTGCAGTAAACGGAGGTATTGTGTTAATTTGCTACCTTTATGTCCATATAACCTAAATTAAAGCTAAACATGGAAGACTACAAATTTCAGATCGCAGAATTGCTCATTCGACTTTTTGCAGGAATACTATTTCTCTTTCAGGGTTACGACAAACTTTTTAAAGTAAAAATGAAAGGCGTGATTTTTTCTTTTACACCAGATAGTGATCGCCAAAACATCCCGAGAGGACTAGTTGCAATAATTGCATATTACACCAGTATTACTGAATTTGCCGGTGGTATATTTTTAATACTGGGATTGTTCACTAATTTTACCTTGTACGCTTTAGGCCTTGACCTTATATTAGTTTGTTTTGCGTTTACTTATATGCAGCCTATGTGGGATATGAAACACGTTTTTCCAAGATTTTTATTGATCGTGTTACTATTGTTGTTACCTGCAAGCTATAATAAATTTAGCCTGGATGCCTTTTTGAATTTTAAGTAGTGGTTTCTGTAGGAATATAAATGTCAAATGTTACCCCCTTGCTCACTACACCGGTAGCAACAATAATACCATTATGATTTTCTACAATTCTTTTACAAATTGCAAGCCCCATGCCGGTGCCCGCGTATTGCTCTTTGCTATGTAGTCGCTGAAACACCTCAAAGATCCTTTCGTTGTACTGACCATCAAAGCCAATACCATTGTCGATGTAGGTAATATGGCAATAAGAAATTTTAGGTAACAATTTATCGTTATTGAATTTGCTACCCTCTTTTATTTTGGTTTTAATAATTATATAGGGGGGTATATCTGGAAGTGAGAATTTAAGCGAATTACTGATAAGATTATTCATCAATTGACGAAAAGGAAAAGGAATAATATTCATTTCACTTAAATTTTCACTTTCAATAATTGCTTTTTTTTCGAGTATAAGTTCTTCAAGATCTCGTTTTGCTTCATCTATTATTACGCCCAAATGTATCTTTTCAAAATTGCGCTCTGTACTTTTTGCCCGCGAATACATAAGCAGATCTTCGATAAGTTCCTGCATGCGTTTGGCCGTGTTCTGCATTTTTTCAAAATAGCCTTTACCACTCTCTGAAAGATTTTTTTCTTCTTCTTTAAGAATAATGGTTGCAAAATTCTGGATCTTGCGCAGCGGTTCCTGTAGATCGTGGCTGGACACGTAGGTAAAGGCAGTAAGATCTTTATTTGCTATAATTAGTTCAGCGGCGCGTTTTTCTTTTTCATCATTTTGAAAAGCTAATTCTTTATTGGCAATTATTAATTCGGCAGCTTTTTTTTCTTTTGCAGCGTTTTGATAAGCTAGTTCTTTGTTGGCAATTGCCAGTTCAGCTGCTCTTTTTTCTTTTTCTTTATTTTGAAAGGCCAGCTCTTTATTTGCAATTATTAGTTCAGCGGCGCGTTTTTCTTTTTCTTCGTTTTGAAAGGCCAGCTCTTCGTTAGCAATAACCAATTCGGCAGCACGTTTTTCTTTTACTTTGTTTTGAAAAGCGAGTTCCTTATTGGCAATGGTTAATTCCTGGGCCCTTTTTTCTTTTTCATCATTCTGGTAAGCTAGTTCAATATTTGCAATACTTAACTCAGCCGCTCTTTTTTCTTTCTCGTTATTTTGATAGGCCAGCTCATCATTTGCGATACTTAGCTCTGCTGCTCTTTTTTCTTTCTCATCATTTTGAAATGCCAGCTCTTTGTTGGCGATTATTAACTCTGCAGCTCTTTTTTCTTTTTCTTCGTTTTGAAAAGCCAGTTCAATGTTGGCAATACTTAACTCTGCAGCTCGTTTCTCTTTTTCGTTATTTTGAAAAACAAGTTCTTTATTTGCTAATGTTAATTCGTCTGATTTTGTATTTTTAGTCATATTTTTCTTACTCCATAGGAATGTAAATGTCAAACCTAGCACCAGCACCTAATTCGCCTTGTGCGGTAATAATTCCTTTATGATTTTCAACAATACGTTTGCAAATGGCAAGGCCAATACCTGTTCCGTGATAAGCCTCTTTGCTGTGTAAACGTTGAAATACTTCAAAGATCTTTTCATTGTATTCTGGTTCAAATCCAATGCAATTATCGGTTAATATAATATGGCAATATTTTTTATCGGGTACCAGGTATTTATTATTTAATTTACTTCCTGTTGCTATTTGGCTGGTTAATTTTATAAGTGGCGGCACATCTTTCTTTGCGAATTTTAAAGAATTTCCAACCAAGTTATGCAACAGCTGACGAAATTGAAAAGGGATAACTCTCAGGGTATCAAGGTTAACCTCTATAATTGCTTTTTTTTCTGATATTACGATCTCAAGATCTTTTTCAAGTTCATGTACGATTTTATTCAGATCGGTCAATTCAAATACAAGCTCAGAGTTTTTGGTACGTGAATAGGTTAGAAGATCTTCTATTAATTCTTGCATACGCATAGCGGTATTGGTCATTCTTTTTAAATAGCCTTTTCCGGATTCGCTTAAGTTTTTTTCTTCTTCATTGATGAT
Organism: Bacteroidia bacterium; assembly: GCA_016787785.1. Taxonomy (GTDB): domain Bacteria; phylum Bacteroidota; class Bacteroidia; order B-17B0; family Aurantibacillaceae; genus Aurantibacillus. The sequence goes on from JAEUTO010000014.1 coordinate 105,417, forward strand.
AATAGACGCAAAATTTTGAATTTTACGTAAAGGCTCTTGCAGGTCGTGGCTTGAGATATAGGTGAAAGCGGTTAAGTCTTTATTTGCTACACTTAATTCTTCTGTACGTTTTTCTTTCTCCGCATTTTGAAAAGCCAGCTCTTCATTGGCTATAATTAACTCCGCAGATCTTTTTTCTTTCTCACTATTTTGAAAGATAAGTTTTTTATTTAAGGCCTCCAGCTCAATGTTCTTTTGCTCTAATTCTTTTGTCCTATCTCTTACAGCGGTGAGTAATTCTAATTTGTCTCGTTTGTGTATTCGGATATTTTCTTCATTCACTCCATCTGATTTTCTCTGGAGCATAGAACGTTCTGTAATATCATTTATAGCAAGCAGAATTAATTTTTCTCGATGTGTTTTTTGAATGATACGGCTGGCGTTAAGCAACATTACTTTTTCGCCTAAACCCGGAAATACGTGTGTAACTTCAAAGTTGGAGAAATGGGAATTTTTGGCCAATATATTATTTAACAGCTCATGTAGTTTTGGAATATCCCACTGTTTATTACCTAATTCAAATAGTGGCGAACCCTCGGTTTCTTCTTTATTTACGAGAAATTTTTTGTAAAACGATCTGTTGGCGGATTTTACCTTCAGCTCTCCATCTAATATGAGCATGGGCTCATGTATAGTAGCAAATATTGTTTGCGAGTAATTATAAGATTCGTTTAAAAGTTCGTTATGTTTTTTTAGATCCTTATTGGTGGATATTAACTCTTCGTTGCTGGCTTCAATTTCCTCTTTTGTACTTTCAAGTTCTTCGTTCAGTGTCTGAAATTCTTCGTTGCTAGAAACGATCTCTTCGTTTGCGGTTTGTAATTCTTCATAAGCCGTTTCCTGCGATTCAATAACAGCTTGAATTTCTGTCCGGGCTGTGCTTAATTCCGTGTTCAATTTTTCTATCTTACGATCTCTTTGCGCGTTGCCAAGGTCGAGCAACGCACTTTTTGTGCCTTTTTTTACTTCGATATACTTTTCAATTTGTTCTTGTAATGTAAAGACGATCATCAATAAGGGTTCATCCCATTCAATTTTTAACGGACAAACTTCTAACGACATTGTTCTGAAGCGTGAATCTGCTTTTATTTCGATATCGGCTTTACGTACCGGCTGTTTTGTTTTTATAGCTTTTCTAATGGCATTAAGCAACTCGAAAGAAAACTCCGGCCTTGTCATTTTTAAAATGTTCAATGTGGCTTTGCCAGAAGGATGTTGAAGAAATAAAGCGGTTGAACCTCTGAATTGAAGGATCTCCATATCTTTGTTAATAATTGCGCAGGCGGGCATGTGATCCGATAAAAGCACGGCATCAATAACGCTGTCTAATTTTACCGAATCAACGGTTTTATTTTTTAGCACCGCTTGTTTGACCTTCTTTTCAATTACAGTTTGTTTTACGAAACGTGGCAGTAGCTCAGGAACTTTTCTTATCCCTGAATTTTTTTTGCGGGAAAAGATCTTGAATTTATTATTTAACTGAACAAAGTGCGATGATGCTGAGCCAATTGTTTCCGATTTACCAAGCATTAAATAGCCCTTTTCGTTTAGCGAAAAATGTAAGGTTGTAAGTACTTTTTTTTGTGCTGCGTAATCAAAATAAATAAGCAGGTTTCTGCAGCTGATAAAGTCCATGCGTGAAAAAGGAGGGTCGCGTAGAATATTGTGCGATGTGCCAAATATGCACATATCGCGAAGCTCCTGAATTATTCTAAATTTTCCATTTGCTTTTACAAAAAAACGATCTGTTCGTGTTGCAGAAACAGCTTTAAGTTCATTCCTGGTATATTCTCCGCTTCGTGCTCCCTGTATTGCCGTTTCGCTTAGATCGGAGGCAAAGATCTGTACAGGTATTTTATACTTCTGCTTGTCTTGGAGCTCCGAAATAAGCATAGCTATTGAATATGCTTCCTGGCCGGTAGAACATGCCGCCACCCATATTCTAAGTGTTTCTCCCTTTTTTTTGTCTTTTAATAATTTTGGCAGTAAAATAGTTTTTAAATATTTAAACGTTTCTGTATCTCTAAAAAAGCCGGTAACATTAATTGGCAGATCAGAATATAATAGCTCGGCCTCCTTTTTATTACTGCTAAGTAATTTTACGTATTGTTTGGTTGTTTTTATGTTTGTTTTAAGGATCCTGCTCTCGATCCGGCGCTTAATAGTTGAGATCTTGTAATGCCCAAAATCAACGTTGTGATTTTTATGCAGTATCGCAAAAATTGTATTTAGGTCGGGGTCATGATTACGGATGGGATCCGGGTCAGTTACTGATCTGCTATCACCATGTAATGATGTTTTTTTACTTAGTTCTATTAATTCAAAAGCAATATCCTTTGGTGCGAGTATATGATCAACCACCCCTTCGTTAATGGCAGATTCCGGCATGCTACTGTATTTTGCTGTTTCATCCTGAGCAAAGGTTATGCCGCCGGCGTCTTTAATAGCTTTTAGTCCTTTGGTGCCATCGTGCGCGTTGCCGGAAAGAATAATACCAATAACATTTTTTTTATGTGTTAAGGCAAGCGAAGAAAAAAGAACATCAATAGATGAATTAGCAGATACATTTTTTGGACGCGGTATTAATTGTATATGACCATCCGTTACTTTAATGTCTTTATTATGGGGGATCACATAAACATTATTTACCTGCATTTTTTCCATGTTATCTATCTTCTGCACTTTCATTTTAGTAGCTTTTGATAAAAGTGGAGTAAGCAAGCTTTTATGGTCGCGGTTAAGATGCTGAACGTAGATATATGCCATACCTGTATCGGACGGCAAATTCTTGAACAGATCTGAAACAGCTTCCAGTCCACCGGCAGAAGCCCCAATGGCAACAATGGTAAATTTTTTCTTTGAGTTTATTGTTTTTGTTACCGCTTTTTTGTTAGTGGCTTTTAAAGGTTTTTTCATTTTTTAATTTTTAAAAGCGGGGACGATCGTTTGTTTAGAAAGCCATTAAGCTTAGAATGAATTTATTTCTGGGCGGACGGGTAAATTTTTTATCCTGTATCATTGTAAGAACATCCAGCAGGGTTTTTTCCAGCTCTGCCAGGCCGCTTTTGCGGATATAATAATGTGCACCATTCTTATAAAGCACATCTGCAACATCCTCATGAAGCGAAGTAGAGTAAATGATAACAGGAAGATCCTTCAGTAAAGGATTTCGTTTTATTTCTTCCAAACATTCAGAGCCATTTTTACGGGGCATGTTAAGATCCAGAAAAAGAACATCCGGTAATTGCGTTGAGTTTTCTGCAAGGTAAACCATTAACTTTGCGCCATCCTCTACAGTATTGAGATCAGAGCTGATAGGTAATACTTTTAGAGCTTTATCAAAGAAAAAACGGTCATCCGTATCATCATCAGCAAGCAATAGATGCAATTTTTTAGGCATTTTTTAAATTTTAAAAAATAATATTTTTTGGATATTATCCCGGGTTAATTAAAAAATCAGAGGATATAAAGCATATCAATTTGATACAGGGAATATCGTAATCAGGTAATAGTGAAAGGTAGCCTTAATAAACCGATAAAAAAATTAAAATCCCCTAAAAGGGAAAGAAATGTTACAGATCTAAATATATCCCGATTTGGGGAAGTATTGCCTTACTATAGTTTTAATATCCCATCCTTTTTTTATTTGCTTCACAATTACTGCTGCAATTTTTTTTTGAAAAGGAAGTTAATCCTTTGTTGCTATTGGTTTGCGGCTATGCTGACCAAGTTAATGTTTCTGTCCTTGAGGAAAATCCGTTCGCGCAGGCTTCGCTATCGCTCTTAGTGGGGGTGTAACTACCAACCGGTAACTAATAAATTCCTTGCAGCCTTTTCGCTACACTTTTGATATGAAGAGTAGGTGAGGGCTGCCTTGCTTCTTACCTGTTCGTTAGTGCCGCTGTTTACGTAAACACTTAAGGCATTGTGTAGTGTGTAGGCTTCTGGACACATTAAACCGGTTGTCCAAACCACGGGGTTAGCTTTAGCGGCTTGTAAATGCGGTTTAAAATACGATCTACTGTAACAGGCTAAAATAATGCAGTCACGTATTTTGTTATCACTGCTTGCAAAAGATTCTGTTAAGTCAAAATCCATTAAGCCGTCATGACCAGTGTATGCAAGCATTGACGCATTGCTGTAAAGACCAATGGAAACATTATTTACTTGAATAGAATCTTTTAATTTGCCTGAACAGGCACATAAGTATTCTTTGGTGCATTGTTTAATGTATTTACCATCGTAAGCATCGGCCACTAAATAATAATTTTTGGTAACGTGTTTAAATACCAGGCGTTCTAATTTTATAGAATCTACTTTTACGGTTTTTAATAATTTCCATTCTGCACTTTTTTTAAAGAAACTGCGCACACCATAACCACAACCCCAGTACAAATTATTATTAAGATCTTGTCCATTACCAATTTTGGCAGGCACCGGCACAATGCCCTGGTACTTGTTATCGCAAAGCGCCACAAAAACGTGAATGGTTTTAAAAGTGGTAACAGGTTTCTTCAAGTCAAAACCTAAAAAACAAAGTGGAACTAAAATAAATAGCATTTTACTAAACATGTTTATTTACTTTTTATATAATTCGCAGGTGTAACACCTTTACCTGTTACTTCTGTCAATACATTATAACTATAAACAAATTTTCGGTTACTAAAAAACGCATCGTAATAGTTGTTAAATAAAGTTACGTTAATTTTTGCACCCGCTTTAATTTTTTTCAAAACAATTTGTACTTCGGGGTAACCAACGGGATAAACGGTTAAACCAAGTATTCGTTTATCATCTATCTTAATATGAGTCTTTTCAAAAGGAATTTTAAAGCTATTACGGTTTATATCATTTTTGGTGGAAGAAATACTTTGTGCGCCTTCAATCTCAATAATATCTCCCTATTCAGTATAAAAAGAAATAGTGATCTCATTGGTTAGATCAGTTTCTGTAAAATTAAATTTTGGTTCTATAAGTTGTTTATTGTTTTTTGTACTTAAATAAAGTGTGTCGTTTTTTTCAATACATGAACCTTCGTATGTAGAATCTTTTTGGTCAGGACACCAGGTTTTATCATGCGTCAAAATATAACTAAAGGTGTTGTCTTCGTTTATTCGTAACAGGCCTTCTTTGCAGATAGCGCTTAGTTTATCACCTTCCGCATTTAAAGGCAAATAGGTGCCGATTAAATGTTCCGGGATCATATCATCTATAAACATTACTTCGCTATAATACAATCTGTAACCGTAGTTACCTTCGAATAAAAGCAGGTCGTATTCAAATTTGCCACTGGTAATGTAGTTGATGTCTTTTTTCTCTTTTGGATGATCCATCCAGGTTCCACAAAAAGGATAGACGCGGGCCGGATAGTTAAACTCTTTATGCCTGTTATGAATATAACCATCTGCGGTTCCGGGTAAACTTCCTTGCGCAAAATTAAATAAGAAATTTTCAGTGATCATAACGGTTTCGTCCTTTTTTATAAAACCGTAATAATTGCCCCCAATTATTAACGAGTCGACGTTATATCCCGTTCTGTTATTTATTTTTATTTGAAGGTTCTGTGCGCTTAAAGCAAGACCGGTAAAGATGATCGCGTAGAAATAAACTACTTTTTTCATATAACTAAACTTTCCTAAAGCTAATTGTAATCCTGATTTCTTAAAGCGCAACTCAACAGCTGTTGAGTTTACTTTTATAAGTGGTAAGTTTTTAGTTCCTAAATCCTTACAGGACGCGCTTTTGCTTTGCACTTTCTGAAATGGTTTTCTCAAGCCTCGAGAGTTGTGTTTTTTCCTGTTTGGCGGTCATTATCCAATGTATCATTACTTTTTGATACGAAGGCGCTTGTGTTGTAAAAAATTCCCAGGCTTTTTTATTGGTCTTAAATTTTTTCTCGTACGTTGGCGACAATTTTTTCGTCTTGTTTTCGTGAGAATAGATCTTAGACTTGTTTTCTGCAAGTAATTTAAATGCGGCCACTCCTTCGGGTTTCATTAACCCTTTTTTTGTAAGCTCTTCTATTTTCTTAACATTTATAGCACTCCAAATACTTTTTGGTTTCCTTGGTGTAAAGCGAATGCAATAACTTTCCTCGTTTATGCTTCTACGAACTCCATCTATCCAACCAAAACACAAGGCTTCATCTACAGACTGCGGCCAACTGATACTTGGTTTGCCGGAACTAACTTTATAAAAGCCAACTAATAGTTCTTTTTCTTTTTTATGGTTCTTGTTTAACCATTTTCTAAAGTCTGATGGTTTTGGAAAGAAAGTCGGTTTCATTAAAGAAAACTTATTTTTTTAATAGCTTAATTACAAAAAGTAAAAAGCCCGTTGCAAAAAGTATAGTAAATATGATGGAGATAAAATGTAATATGTTATACATGATCCCAATACTGCTAATGTTTATACCAGTGCTAAATCTCGCTAAATAATCCATAATGCTATCCAGCAAAACTAGTTTTACCATCAAACCCAAATCGCCAATTAGCATTAATTGTGTTCCAGGGCTTTTTGCATTACGCTGCAATTTAATAATTGCGATCAACATCAATACAAGCGGAAGCAGAGATAGCAATTTATAGATTATAATATGTGCTATTAATGCAAAGTAATTGTTCATAGTTTTTTTTAAAAAAGTATAATTAGCTCCAGTTTCTTTTAATAAAATCAATTACATTTTTATGGCTCATGTTTTCTAAAAAACCTTTAGGCACTTTGTCTTCCAAATGTTTTAAGAGAGCAGGGTAGCAGCTTGCATCTTCTTTGTCTTTATGATAATAAGGCACACGTTTTGGATCTGGCTCGCTGGCGAAAAAATAATCGGCACCAAAACACATGGTATTTTCTCCACCAATTTTAATGCCATGAAGCACGTGATCGTAAAAGACATTCGGCTCATCGTTATTTAAAAAGGCACGTAAAAAATTTAAACCAATAATGCCTTTGCGTTTAATAATTTCTTTTGCAAGATCGTCGGGCAAATTACGCGGATGATCAAAAATGGCGCGGAAGTTAGAATGACTTGCAATTAAAGGAATATCTAAATTGTATTTTGCTATATGTTCCAGTTGTCCGTAAGCCAAAGCATCGCTGGTGTGCGATAGATCGAGCGCAATCTTTTTTCCGCTCATATAATCAAGCAGCTTTTTTCCATCGTCTTTTAAGCCTGCTTTGGTATAATTACCCCCGCCAAAACGGTTCTCGCCATGATGTGTGAAGCTAATGTATATAACACGCTCCACATTGCTTATGATCTTTTCTAATTTTTTAAAGGCATTTTCAATTGGTTCGTCTTCTTCGCAAAAGCCGGATGCATTTTCTATAGAGACAACCATGCCGGTCTTATCTGAATTTAATGCGCTATTTAAAGATGCAATATCTTTTACAAGGCAAACATTTTCTTTATGTGTTGTTTGTAGCTTTTTAAAGATCTCGCTTTCTTTTAAACCTGTTTCAGAACTTCCTTTTTCGGTGCCCGTATAAATGGCCATTACCTGAAGCTTTACATTACCCGCTTTTAATGCATTAAAGTTGCAGCCTATTTTAGGAAAAAAGGGATCTGCGCCCGGCACATACTCTAAGTAAGATAGCAGGTCGCAGTGCATATCAACAATTGGATATTTCATATCTGTTTTCTAAACGTTTAGATAAAGATAGCATTTATAGGATAACATATTTTATAATGTTAAAATTTTGTTTAATTTCGAAACTGCTCCCAATTTAAATCAGTCTATCACTAGTGTTAAGTATTCTCAGCCCAGAAATTAAGCGCTGATTTTGTTTATGTTATTGATGGAAACAACCAATTATGAAAAAACGTATTAGTTTATTTACTATAGCCTTTTTGCTTAGCGCAGGTGTGTCTTTTTCTCAATCAGCAAAGATCGATTCTCTAAAAACACGCCTTTCGCAAAACCTGCACGATACCGAAAGAGTAAAAACACTTGTTAAACTTTCAATTTATGTTGAGAAGACAAATTTAGACACTGCCTTCATGATCGCTAACCAGGCATTGGCAATTATTAAGAAATGCAAGGTCGACGAAATAAATTTAAAGAAGTTTACGGCTTCTGTTTATGCAAAACTTGGCAATAATTATTTCCTGAAAGGTGATTTTTCAAATGCTTTAAAATATTTTAAAGATCAAAAAAAATTAAACGAAGAAATTTTAAAAGTACAACCACAGCGGGCAGACGTAGCAAAAAGTAATGCCATGTGTATTTCAAATATTGGAAACGTATTCTACCGCCAGGCCGATTACCCTAATGCGCTGGATTATTATTTCAGATCACTCAAGTACCTTGAGGAATCAAATGACAAATCTGCCACTAGTAGTTGTTTTATGAATATTGGGATCGTCTATTCGATTTTAGAAGATTATCCAAAAGCCTTGCATTATTATTTCAAAGCCGAAAAAATTGCCGAAGAACTAGGTCGTAAAAAGACATTAATGCTTACTAAAAGTAATATCGGAAGTATTTATAATTCTATGCAAAATTATCCAAAAGCACTTGATTACCTTTCTAGCTCTCTAAAAATAGCCGAAGAAATGGGGGATAAACAATCAATGGGCAGTGCGCTATACAATATTGGCAGTACATATGATGCCATGGAAGAATATGCTAAAGCCCTTGATCACTATTCCCGATCGTTAAAATTGGCTGAAGAGATGGGCGATCAAATGAGTGCTGCTTTTAACCTGAGCAATATTGGGACGGCGTACACAGACCTAAAAAAATACAAAGAGGCCGAAGTATATTTGCTGCGGGCGCTTGCATTAGACAGTGCTCTTGGCGCTTTCGAGCGTACAAAAGACGACGAGAAGAATTTAAGTGACCTATACGTAATAACGAACCGCCCCGGCCTGGCTTTATCACATTACAAAAAATACATCGTTGCGCGCGATAGTATAAATAACGACGAGGCACAGAAAAAAATGGCGCGTACAGAAATTAATTATGAATACGAGAAAAAAGAAGTTAAAGCTAAAGCCGAACAGGAAAAGAAAGACGCAATAGCAAATGAAGAAAAGCAAAAACAAAAGATCATTCTTTGGTCCGTACTTGGTGGATTGTTGCTTGTTATTGTTTTTGCAATTGTAATGGTACAACGCTTTAGGGTGACGCAGCAACAGAAAAAAGTAATTGAAGCGCAAAAGAAAATAACCGACGAGCAAAAACACCAGATAGAAGAAAAACACAAAGAAATTACCGACAGTATTAATTACGCTGAACGTATTCAACGCAGCTTTTTAGCAACAAAAGAATTGCTGGACGAAAATCTGAACGACTATTTTGTGCTCTTTCAACCTAAGGATGTAGTAAGCGGTGATTTTTACTGGGCTTCCAAAATGCATAATGATCAATTTATTTTAGCTACTGCAGATAGCACAGGGCACGGGGTTCCGGGAGCTATTATGAGTTTGCTTAATATTACAAGTTTAGAAAAAGCAATTGAACAACATATAGAACCTGCACTGATCTTAAATGCAACGCGCAAAACCATTATAGAGCGATTAAAAAAAGATGGCAGCCCCGATGGCGGAAAAGATGGTATGGATTGTAGTTTGATAAGTTTGGATTTTAAAAACAATATGCTAACCTATGCCGCAGCTAATAACCCGGTATGGATAGTGAGAGGACAAGAGTTGCTCGAGTTTTCACCGGATAAAATGCCGGTTGGAAAACACGATAAAGATGGAACGGCATTTACACAACATACGATCACATTACAAAAAAATGATGTTGTATATACATTAACGGATGGCTTACCTGATCAGTTTGGCGGACCAAAAGGAAAGAAGTTCATGTACAAGCGTTTAAAAGAATTATTGATCTCTATAACACATTTGCCTATGGTAGAGCAAAAAGAACAACTTGCTATGGCTTTAAATGAGTGGAAGGGCGATTTGGAACAGGTAGATGATGTATGCGTTATTGGTGTAAGAATATAAAGCACAGGAATTGGTCAGTAAATTTTAATTGAACAGAACGAAATTCTCTTACAAAAATTAAATTAAAGATTTTTTAAAAGCATCAATTATATAAGTGTTGCTTTGATACATGATGGTTTCGTTTACTAAAAGATCCAGTTGATTTTTTTCGTTGGCCGGAAGCATAACGATGCCTGAAGTTTTTAAAAAGGACCTTCTGTTAATTGGATCCATGTGCGTTTTATTTATTTAATTTTTCTTGCTTGAAAAATAGTCCCAGCACATTTTTGAAATATCTGAAATTATTTTTTCGTTCGTAGTTTCATTCTCTGTAGAGTTAGTTACAAAGACAGAAATATAGAAGTAATTTCCGTTAGGTAAGAACACAATACCAATATCATTCACCGCAGCCGTTAAGCCCTCTTTATTTGAGCCGGATGTTCCTGTTTTATGCGCAACAACAGTATTTGCCGGCAGCTGACCTTTTATCCTGGCCATACCGGTGGATGTTTCTTTCATTATTTTCCAGAGAAAGTCATAACTTTTCTGACTTAAGCGTTTTGTCTTGTTATTGTAAAATTGCATTAACACCTCATTGGTTGCTTTTGGCGTTGTCCAGTTCTCAAACTGCTTGTCCCAGCTTTTTTGCTGTAATTCTTCGTTGATCTTAATAGAAATATCTTTAAAATTAGTTTTTACAAAATAGTCTTCAACTACTTTAGGGCCACCGATCAATTTTAATAAAAGATCGCAACCAACATTGTCGCTCTCAGAAACCGTGTATTTCAATATTTCTGACATTGTCAAAGTACCGCCATTAGGATATTTATTTCGAATAGGCGAGTAGAGATCGGGAAGCATATCTTTCTTTTCGATCTTTATTTTTTGATCCAATGAAAATTTTCCTTTATCAATTTCTGATAGAATGGCGATGGCTATATGAAATTTAAATACACTTTGCATCGGGAAATGCATGGTACCGTTTATGGATAAAGTGTCTTTTCCGTTGCTTCCCATAATGGCTATGCCTACAGTAGCTTTTTTAGTTGAAAGTCCTTGTTGTATCTTTTGCTTTAATGAATCTGTTTGTGCATTAACGCCGCTGTTAAGGAATAAAAAGAATATTGCCGTTAAACGAAAGATGGCGATCATATAAAAATAATTTCGAAAAATTACTCCTTAATGAACCGTGAAGAATAGACGGTATTATTGGATCTCATTTTTAGAAAATAAATTCCCGGCAGCAAACTTTCAACACTTAGCGGTCCCTGAACAGTTTCTCTTTGCATCACTAATTTACCAAGTGCATCGTAAATTGAAAGTGAGTTGACTTCTATATTTTCGAATGTTATGGAATTGTTCACCGGGTTTGGGTATACAGAAATAATAGCTGGTTTAAATTCAGGTAGTGCACTTATTGTACCACAAGCCGCTGCTGACGCAGTAGCAAATGTGGTATAGTTTGTAATACTTACAGCGTCTGACGGTTTAGAAAAACATTTCAATTCCGATTTTGACTCAAAATCTGCAAAGATAGAATTCCATGCGCCAAGTGTACTGCCAATACCTTCCACAACATAAACAACCCCTGACGAAAGCTGCAGAACCGAATTGTTTACCACTTTAAAACGTTTGTGATATTTTGTTGCAAATAGAAATGAATCTATAGCGAGTATTTTGAATTTAGTTGGCCCTCCTGGAAGTCCTGAATTAGTAACTGATTTCCAAACAAGGCTATCGCCAACATTTTTGTTTAAGAAATCATAAACTATATTAGTGGTTGTTGGCGTATAGTTAGCTGTTAAAGTTGTAGTGAAGTAAACTTTCTTGTTTAAACTATCGTTCAAAACATATCCAACAAAGGCATTTGTAAAATTGCCCGGAACTATTCCATCGTTACAAGGGGTAGAGCAGGCTACACGGCTATACGCTGCTGATTCGTACAATTTCAACCAGGTATTGCCGTTATTTAATTCGAAGCCGTGGAATTGAAAGCTTGCAAATTCATTAACATAACAGCAGGTGCCGCTCGAGATTCTCCAATAATTTTGGGAATTCCAAACTGTTGTTGAGTCAACCGGTTGGTATTTTTGAGAGTAAGAAACTCCAAAAATTAAAAATGTAAAACAGGCAAGTAAAATTTTTCTCATAGTTAAATTTACAAAATTAAATTTAAACCGGGAAATTCTATTCTTTCGGAATCAACAGATTACCATGCCCTTTACGCAGTTTATACCTTTTCTTTGTTTTGCGGTGAATTTTATGCAAATTAACTTCTGTGCCAATCGTTACTATTCCATCACCGCCAAGATCGGCAAATGGCGCAATAACACCCAAATTATACTGAAATATTAACCCGGCTGTCATGTACCATATTTCTCTGCCGCCTTTTAAATAAGGAATTTGCACGAAATCTTTACCGGGGAAGATAAAAAACTTAACGCCTCCATACATATTCAAACTAAATCTTTTTGTTCCTATAAGACGCGATTGCACAATAAAACCGAGTGTAATGACCTTTTTCAACGGTCGGTACATCATCTCCACCATCATACGTGTATTTCTGTATTTATCGGGATATTTTTCTTCGTCTTCATTCCATTCTTCCGACCATTTAAAGCGAGGCGAAATATATCTAAGGTTTAAACTTGCTGTATCTGCAAAGAAATTATTTGAGCTCGCACCAACTTCAAAGGTCCATGGCCCTTTTACTTCTATCTGGCCAAATTGTAATAAGGCCAAATGGCATATTAATAATAGAAGTACTGATCTCATTAAGTATTAGGTGAGGGTTGGAGGGATAACGGCAAACAGGGGCCTTTATTGCTTTTTGTTACTCGGAACTATTTCTTTTTCTTAGAAGCTTTTGCTTTTGAATTAAAACCTAAACAAAGTTCTATCCAATATTCAAAGTCTTTTTTTGACTTAGATCCCGAAGGCTCTACGTAACAATAGCCTTTTATTTCTTTTCCTTTCATGATCATGGGCATATAACCATTCTTTTCTGCAACTTCTTCTTGTAGTGTAGGGTCAAAACGACACATGATGTTATCGTCGCTTACATTTACGCACATTTTTTGGTTCACCATAAAAACCAATCCCTTAAACATTTCTTTTTCTTCAATTTTTAATTTTGGAAAATTAGAGAGATACTCTCTTATCCGGTTTGCCAATTGTGTGTCGTAAGCCATTATTTATTCTTTACTTTTTTATAGACCTCATTTGAATCGCACACCATTTTATTGCCAGCGATAGAAAAAGCAATAAGCCCGCGGTTCTTTATTAAATATTTTTGACTGCATTCACTTTTTTTCCAGCGATCGTTCATCATCCTGTGTTCTCTATCAGTAAAGATAAGCGTGTCTTTATTGATCTTCCATGTGCCCTGCGACTCCAACATACCATCGCAGCCTCCAAAGAACTGGGTTAAGAAGGTACCGTTTGCTCTTAAAAAAATAGTGCCATTATCCAAACCATTCTTATTTATCCGTTTATAGGTTTCAAGATCCTTTGGATCCTGAATAGAGAAGGAGGAAAGGACTAAAATAAAAAATAGCGGAATTATCTTTTTCATTTAACTATACAAGTTACACTTTAAATGTTAAGTACATTAGGGGTAAGATTGAAAGGAAGATGATCGCCGAATGAATAAAATCGGCCACGCTTATTTTTCTTTGAAATTCTTCCCTATAGCTACCGAGTTTATCGCCTTTTTGTATTGGAATTGGCTCTTGTTTTAAAAAATATTTAAATACATATCTTGTAGAATAAATAAAAATATAAACCAAAAAGGGTAAGCGATATATTTTGACGTCTTTTTTGATTATTTCAAATGATGATATATCTAAATACGTTGCGAATGAGAAAAGAAACCATAAAAATGTAAAGCCGAAAATTAAATAATTTATGTTTTTAAATTTTAATCTTTTGCGATAAGAAGACACTATTAATGTAATTGGTTGTACAAGAATAAGAATTGCAATTAAATTGGTATCTGTTTCGCTCGGTCGTTGTACAAATATGAAAATAGTACATAATAATAAAAGCAAATTAGGAACAAATATCACAAGCATATCCTTAAGATCAAGCTGGTGCTTTTCCGGTTTTATAAAATCCTCTTCGTTATATCTTTTTTTAAATTTTTTCACTGCTAATATAAATATACAAATCTTGAAATTACCACGAACCTCCCGAGCCACCACCGCCCGACATGCCACCGCCAAAACCACTGAAGCCACCACCACCAGAATAGCCGCCTCCGCTATAGCCACCGCCAAAGCCAAAGGTTCCATAAGTAATGCCGTTGCCGAAACTTATTATCTCAAATGCGCCCGAGAGCTCGTCAAGGTTGGGAACTTTTAGCCCGAGTTTTTTTACTACTTCATCGTCTAACAAAATAATACCGTTACCAAGATATTTTAAATGCGAATCTAACACAGCTTTGTTATTTACCAATGTATCTACATCTTCCTCTATAAGATCAATAACGTTCTTGTAATATCTTCTTACTTCTCTTCCTTTAGAGTTTAAGAAGTATTTAAATGTACAAAGACCCAATTTTGTTACATCCTTGTAAACATAATCGTATTTAAACTTGCGAATGTCTTTATCTAATAGCTCAAGTACCTTATTTTTTATTTCGTGAATTCGTAATTCGTCTTTTGTTTTTAAAATATCAATTACAAATTGTTCTGCCACCGTGTAGGTATTTGTTTCTTTGTATTCATCTCCTAATTTAAAAAAGATCCGTGGGCGTTTTCGTTTATCATGCTTTGTAAGGTTTATGGCCCTGTAATAGATCTCAATGTGACCTTCTATAACCAGATGCTGAAATGTGTACTTCAACATCTCAACACCGTCAGCCCGCATAGGACTGTACAAATAATAAAATTCTTGTGGTTTAACGGAGGGTTCCAATTGCTTTTTATTGAATGGAGATTTTTTTAACGCTTTAGTAATCTTTGATCTTAAAGTTTAGCGGAAGATTAAAAAACGAATTTACCTTATTTCCATCTACCATCGCGGGCCGCCATTGAGGCATACTTTTAACAACCCGCATAGCTTCCGCATCAATTTCGGGAGAAACACCTTTTAAAACTTCAACATGCTGAATATGACCTTCGGTATCAACTATAAATCGTACAAACACTTTTCCTTCAACCCCATTTTTTCTGGCGACCGCTGGGTATTTTACATTTGTACTTAGGTATTTTATTAATTGGTTTATGCCCCCTGGAAATTCTGCTGCTATTTCATAATCATAATGTGCGGCTGCCGTGCCATCAAAATTATAAAGCCGGCCCCTAACCAGTTTGCCCATATTAAAGTAATCATCTCTTTTAAGATTGCCGTTTGGCCAATATGTAATTAACGAATCGTTTAACTTATTCTCTTTATACAGTACTTTTTCTTTTAACTGTCCATTTTCATACCAGCTTTTAGAGTAACCATATTTTATTTGTTGTTTGTAATTTGAGAAATTAATTTCACTTTTAATTGCCCCATTCATGTAGTAAGACTTCTCAACCACCGTATTTGTAAAGGTTTTGTCGGTATATATTTTTTTATAGCACTCGGCTATGCTTGAATCTTTTGTTTCTTTGTCATAAGCATCAAAGTAAATTTTATCCTGGCTCATTAACGAACCAACACAAACAAAAAATATAAAAATTGAAATTAGTTTTTTCATGGCTGTGCGTTTAGTTTTTAAAAATGATCATCCTCTTTATCTTCTTTTTTATTTTTAAATATCAAACCAAAAGCTGCAATAAGAATTCCACAAAATATCATGCCTTTACCATCAATAGTGCCTGTACCGTAAGGCCTACCGTATTTTCCCATAGTAACCCCAGAGGAGGCCATATCTTTTTTTACAAAATAAACACCCGCAATAATGATGATAAAGCCTAAAACTAAAAGAAGTAGCATTATTGGATTGGGGCTTTTTTGTTTTTCCATTTATTAAAAATAAACATTCTTTTTAAATAAGGTCTGGTAAATCCGGTATACTGGGTGTATTTAGCTCTCCATTAAGCAAATTGGCCTCACTATGTGAAATAAAAAGAAGTGTTTTGCTTAAAGGCACAAACTCAATAGTTAAAGGTTTTGTTGCATCTATCTTTAAGCTTAGATCTTCATCAATATCAAACTTTAATTTAGAAGGTTTTAAAACAAGAAGAATCACCGAACCCTTTTTTTTCTTGATCTGATAATCGGATGTTTCGAAACGTAATTTCTTGTCTCTTTTAAGATCTATATATTTAAAAATGTTTTTCCATACAACAAACATAAACGGTATAAACAAAACTCCCGTAATAAAGAGACCTCTTTGTACAGCTCCATTCACGGGTCTTTTGCTAAACAAAAACATAATTAGGGGAACGATACCGACAAGTATAACTAGTAATAGACAGAACAGGAATGACAAAATCAAAGAAAAGCCTATACTTCCTTTAATTTCATTTTTATCCTCCGGACTCAAAATACTTTCTTTCATATTAATATAAATTGATGGATTACAAATCCTGCGGAGCGTTTTTTTAGTTTGCCGAAAATTGCTGTTTATTTAATTGCTCATTGTCAAAAACAGAAGTTATAAATTCCCGAATTTTATCAAGATCGTTTTTAGTCAACAATATTGTTGTTTGATAGATTTCTTCAGGAAGATTGGTTTCCGGATCATATGAAATAAAATGCAGGCGTCCGCATTGTTTTTCATTTAACACTTGTACAAATTCATAAGTCGTTGCAAGTTGAAAATGTGGAATTGTCTTTGAATTTGTTTGGACAATACCGTAGTCGTTAAATGACGTTAGTGTTTTTGTGTTTATAGTAATATGTTCTTTTCCGTAAAAATTCCAAAACCAATAACGCCAAGGTAAGTAAATAAATGCACCAAACATAAGCACCACAGGAATGAGCATTTTGCCTGTTTCAGCCGGTTCAAGTGTTGACATGAACCAGATATAAAAAGTAACTAATCCAATATTTAAAAGAGTTAAAGCAACTTTACCAATAGGATTAGCTTGAATTTTTGCCGTGACATATACGTTAATTCCATCAGTTTGTATTTCGGCGGTGTTTGTCATAAACGTGTTAATTAAAGATACAAATGCTTTATGGTTTTGCAAAAAATCAATTTATATGGCTAAACGCAGGATTACAAATCCTACGGTGCGGGGTAGTGCATTTTCTCGTATTCGTCAACTTTATTGAAATACCGTTCTATTATACTCAAATTTCTGTTCTGCCAAGTTATTCGCTCGTGAGCGTCTGATGGAAATTCCTCATAAATGCTCTCTGTTATTTTATAAATATGTCGTGAATTACCTTTATTGTCGTGGCTTTGAATTACGAATTCTGTTTTTCGTTCAGCTATGCTGTTATATAATATTATCAAATATTTAAGTTTATGTCTGGCGTCAAAATACGGAATAGCGATTTTATAAGTATCTGAATTAATATTCTTATCGGTCTGCAGACGACCTCGTCCTAAATTCGTTTTACTCTTCTTCTTCTTCTTCTTGTTATTGTCAATCGGAAAAAGTGTATGAACAACCCTAGTGTTTTTATACAAAATTAATCTGTATTTCCCCTTTAATGAACAAGTACTGTCAAATACTCCGTCGTAAATATCGAATAAGTCAGGTCTTTTGTTTTTCTCAGATTTGTTAAGGTCAGAATAAATTGAATCGGCTACTCTCGGATAGTCGACTATTGGTACAATTTTCGAACTAAATCTTGTAGGTTGGTCGACTTTTTCATCGACAAAAAATAATTCTTCTGAAAAGAAATCGTGTCGTGCGTGAATGTGGTCAAAACCTGTGTAGATATTTCCTTTAACAAAAATCAGTCTGTTTATTTTCGAAATCTTCAGAATACTTGTCAACTCCATTCCTACAAAGAATGGCTCAATGTCTTTAGGGTAAACAATATTAAGAGAAGCAGACTTTAAAATGATGCTTTCAATTTCATCTCTATTTAAGAGTCTTTCTGTCATTGATGCATTACCCCTAACTAATGTATAAGCGCTAATACTTAATTCCCCATCTTCGCTACAGCTTCAATAATATCGTGTTTGGTAATAATATGCATGTTGCCGCCAAGGTCGCGCATTAACACAGCGTTATTGTCTTTGGTAATTAGTTTACTTACTTCTTCTATGGTTGCTTTTTCGCCAACAATAGGGAAGGGGGCCTGCATCACCGATTTTACGGTGTAACTTTTTACATCGTTGTTCTCCATTAATTTCCCAAAAATATAATTGTCGTTTATAGAGCCCACGTATTCGCCTTTATCGGTTACCGGTATTTGCGAGATAGAGAATTTACTTAAGGTTGCTAATGCTTCTTGCACGGTTGCATTTACATCTACGGTTAATAATTTCTGGTTCTTATGGTTGGCAACCAGATCAATTGCTTTTGGTTTTGTTACTTCTAAAAAGTGACGGTCGCGCATCCAGTCATCGTTAAACATTTTGCCCATGTAACGGGTACCATGATCGTGGAAGATAACCACTACTACGTCACCTTTTTTAAACATGTCTTTCATTTGCATTAGGCCCGCCATAGCAGAGCCCGCGCTGTTACCAACAAAAATACCTTCTTCTTTTGGGATGCGGCGCGTCATAACAGCTGCATCTTTATCGGTCACTTTTTCAAAATGGTCAATAATTTTAAAATCAACGTTGGCTGGTAAAAAATCTTCACCAATACCTTCGGTGATGTAAGGGTAAATTTCATTCTTGTCAAAAATGCCGGTCTCTTTGTATTTTTTAAATACCGAGCCGTAGGTATCAATTCCTAAAATTTTAATGTTAGGATTTTTTTCTTTTAAATATTTTCCGGTACCGCAAATGGTGCCGCCGGTACCAACACCCACTACTAAGTGTGTAATTTTTCCGTCTGTTTGGTCCCAAATTTCCGGACCTGTTTGTTCGTAATGCGCTTGTGAGTTGCTTAAGTTATCGTATTGGTTGGGTTTCCAGGCATTAGGGATCTCGTTCACCAAACGTGAGGAAACAGAGTAGTACGAGCGTGGGTCTTCCGGCTCAACATCTGTTGGACAAACAATAACCTCTGCACCAAAAGCACGCAGGGCATCTACTTTTTCTTTACTTTGTTTATCGGTTGTAGTGAAGATACATTTGTAACCTTTAATTACTGCGCCAATAGCAAGGCCCATACCGGTGTTACCGCTGGTGCCTTCAATAATGGTTCCACCCGGTTTAAGGCGACCATCTTTCTCAGCGTCTTCGATCATTTTAATGGCCATGCGATCTTTAATAGAGTTGCCGGGGTTAAAGGTTTCAACCTTTGCGTAAACATCGCAAGGCAGGTCTTTCGTGATCTTATTTATTTTTACCATTGGCGTGTTGCCAATTGTTTCGAGTATGGTTTTGCAAACTTTCATAGTTTCTGTTTTAATTCGCTTCGACAAGCTCAGCGGCCTTTCCGGTGGCTGAGGCTCTCGAAGCCACATTATTAATTATATCGTTAATTCACCTCTTAAATTACTAAGAAGCTGTTTTTTTATTTGTGCGTTCGTTAATTTTTGTCCCAATAAGAACATCAGTTTTGTAATGGCGCTTTCAAAGGTCATATCGGCTCCGCCAATAACCCCAATTTTTTTGAGGTGCGAGCTGGTTTCGTACATGCCCTGTATTACTTTACCTTCAAGGCATTGCGTAATGTTTAAAATAATAATGCCTTTATCAATTGCTTTTTTTAATTCGTTGGTAAACCAGTCTTGCGTAGTAGAATTACCCGCACCAAAGGTTTCTAAAATAATAGCTTTAATGCCCGGCGTATTTATAATGGCCGAAGTTATTTTTTTACTAATACCCGGAAATAACTTTAGTACCGCAATATCATTATCTAAATGCGTGTGCACCTTTAGTGCTTTGGCGTTGGCTTTTAGTATGGCGCTGTTGTTGTATTTAATATCCACACCGGCTTCTGCAAGGGCAGGGTAGTTGGGCGACTTAAATGCGTCAAAGTGCGACGAGTTGTATTTAAAAGTACGGTTACCGCGGTAGAGTTTGTATTCAAAATAAATACACACCTCGTTCACAACAGGTTTGCCTTTTATTTTTGACCCCGCAATTTCAATAGCGGTAATTAAATTCTCTTTACCATCGGTGCGAATAATACCAATTGGTAATTGCGAACCGGTTAAAATTACAGGTTTGTTTAAATTCTCGAGCATAAAGCTGAGGGCACTGGCCGTAAAGCTCATGGTATCGGAACCGTGCAGGATCACAAAACCATCGTACTTAGCATAATTGTCTTTGATGATCTTTGCCAACTCTGTCCATACAGCGGGGTGCATGTTAGAAGAGTCTATCGGTTTTTGAAAAGCGATAGATGAAAGTGCGATATCAAATTTATTTAATTCAGGAATTTGATTGGTAAGCGTTTTAAAATCGAAGGGTCTAAGTTCTCCGGTAACTACATCCTGCATCATACCAATGGTGCCACCGGTATAAATTAAAAGTACAGAAGATCTTTTTTGGTTTGATTTTTTCATAAGGAGATCAGGAATGAAGGGAACCAGTATGGGCTCCCTTTTCCTGTGTCTTAATTAAAATGGCAGATCATCATTATCACCTACATTTCCTGTAAACACAGGTGTTGTAGAGGTGTTCATGTTATTGTTGTTAGAGGCTGTGTTAGTGTTTTGTGTGTTTTGGCTTGATGTGTTACCACCTGTAACTTTTTCAATGCGCCATGCTTCTAAGGTATTAAAATACTTAATGCCTTGCGGACCATTCCACTCGCGGCCACGTAAATTGAACTGCACTTTTAATTCTTCGCCATCGCTAAATTGATCTAAGATGCTGCATTTGTCTTGCGTTACCTGGAAACTAACGTGTTGTGGGTACGGTGTGTTTGCTTCTGTGGTTAAGATAAATTCGCGTTTTTGAAAACGATCGCTCACTTTTTGAGTATCGAATTTTGCTTTTAGTGTTCCTACTACTTCCATTATATATTTATTTTATTTGATTACTATTTTAGTGCCTTTCCTGTTGAGGAACGGTAATCTACAAATTACCAAAAATTCTACTAAATTTTAAAATTATTTGCAAGCGGGTTATTGAGTTTTATTCAACAAAAAAGCCTTCCCTGGCATTAAAAGCGGTTAAAAACAAAAAAGGCCGCCTTTTTGAGGCAGCCTTTTCTTTAAGATATATCAGGGATTACTCTCCTGTTACAATACAAGTGCGTGTTTGGAAGATCATTAAAGCGTTAAAGCATTTAACGTCAACTGTAGATATTTTAGTGATACCACCATTTTTTGCAGCAGTTTGAACGCTGTAATCACCACCAAAAACTAAACCACAAATGATCTTAGCTTTTGCAGTACCTACTTTTTTACCTGCCGGATTACTTGTTGCGGCAAGAGGCATTGTAATTGAACAACTTGCCATTACTAATACTGCTACACATACTGCAGCTGCGCTTGTAATTTTTTTAATCATGATTTTTGTTTTTTATATTTCCTACTCGTATGGCTTTTCAGTTCCGCCCCGTTTGGCTGGTTGCTGGTCTCCAGGTGTATTATTATTTAATTTTTCTTTTGGTTAATTTCATTTTACCGTTAACGTAAGTGGTGTCAATAGTATAACCTTCTTTTACTTCAAGCGTTTTTGGTGATTCGGTTTTCTTAGAACCTTTTTTCTTGGTCACTTTTAAAACTCCGTTTACGTAGGTTGAGTCAACGTCGGAGTTATTATTACTATTAGTTGATGAAGAACTGGTAGTTGATTTATTAGTGGTTGTACTATTGTTAGTAGTTGTAGCAGTATTTTTATTAGTAGTTACAGCAGCCGGAGTTGTGCTTGAGCCTGTTGAATTATAAACGATGTCAACCAAAGAGCGTTGTGATCTTTCGCCTTTTTTAGTGATATTTGAAGTGATGGTCACATAATCCCTTGCTTTTCTGTTCACAATAAGGAACATGTCTTCGGTACGTTCTTGCGCATATTTTTTATAATCGCCTTTATCGTAATAACAGATCACCTGTATATCTACTTTTTGCCCTTTTAGCTTCTTGGCCCATGCGCCCACCTTTGCATCAGAGCTATCAGGCAATTTTGTCTCAAAGCCTTTGTAATACACATGTAATGTGTCTTTCTGAGAAATTCCCGGCAAAGCTAAAAGCGTTAAGATCGACAAAACTAAAAGAGATCTAAGATTAAGTTTTTTCATTTCAAGCTGTTTTAAAAATGTAATTGAATCTATAAATATAATAAAATTATAATAACGCCATCCAGGCTTCTTTTACCTTGTTAGCCTCTAATAAAGTCTTAGCAAACAGATGTTGTTCATCTTTTGAAGCAAAGGTTTTTATTGTTTTTTTGTAGGCCTCAATTTCGTCTACAGGCGGCAATTGCTCTACGCTGCCTAAGAGACCAAGATTATTACCGCTTAATATTCTAGAGTTTCTTATCTCAGCAGGTATTTGGTCATAACCAATGCCAATGGTCATAATAGGTTTTTCTACTTCAAAAAGGGCATCGCCCGACGCCCGGCAATACCAATTATCGCCCATGCGTGCCACAAGATCAATTTTATTTACATCAATTTGTTTCGCCTCGTTTAAAACCAATTCTGAAATATGAATTCTAACGATCTCGCAAATAACCAGGTTACCAGCGCCACCGGCTTTACCAAGTTCTTTTACTTCAATGACTTTACATTCTAATTGCACCGGACTTTCTTTTACCCGTGGCGGTTTTACTAATTCTGATGGAATGGATGTAAAGCCTGCTTTTTTAAACTCGCTGGTGCCTTTAGGAAATGGGCTGCTGGCCAGACTGGTTTGTTGTACCATATCATAGCTCACCACGTTTATAACGCACTCGGGTACTTCTAAAACGTTCAAAAGTGTGTCTTTTGGCGCGCCGGTGCGACCGCTATAAGCAGGCGAAAAAATGGCTATAGGCGGGTTAGATGAAAATATATTAAAAAAACTAAAAGGCGCTAAATTCTCTTCGCCGCTTTTGCTTATTGTAGAGGCAAAACAAATAGGGCGGGGAGCAATTGCATTTTGCAAATATTTTTGCAAAACCGGGATGGTTAATTCTTTAGGATCTAATGATAGCATAGGTTTTAAAATTACAAAAAAGAGGAGAAATGATAGCGATTGTTAATAATTGATTGAAATGTGTATTTCGGTTTACGATTTTAACCACATAGACACATAGGTTTCTTTTAAAGGAAAAAAGATAGAGTACATAGGATTTCATCGCTTGGCGATGAAATTATGTGAACCTTAAATAGGCGTACAGCAATTAATTTTCTATGTGCCTATGTGGTTAATTTTTTACGGTTTTATTTTGAAAGCCGTATTAACATACTGCAAGCCCGTTCGGAAATTGATGCGTTTGCCAGCAATGGTACGGTAATGGTCTTTATTAAATTGTATGGAGATATAACCTGCATTTGTAGGATTTAAACCCTGCAATTCGCTCGCGCTAAAAGTGATCATGCTATCCGTTCCTGCAATTAGCTTGTTTGGAAAAGATGTACTGCCACTACCACCCAAAATAAATATTTTAATTAAACTGCAATTGGTTGTGCCTTTTATTTTAAAACTAAAACCCGTGCTGAGTTTAATGGAGTCGGGTATGTTTGCGCTTGCTGTAAATGTTGGCGGCGGATTATTGTTTGAAAAAGAAAAACTACTTATGGCGCTTGTACCGCTTACGATCCAAAGATACGGCAAGGTAAATTGGGTACCGGTAGTATCGTTATAATAAAAATTGGTAATGGCACTTTTGTTCTTAAAGAGCACAGAATCGAGGCTCACAATGCCCATGTCTTGCAGGTTGGAAGCTGTGTAAATTTCGTTTGTAATTAACTGACTAGAGTAATAAGCAGCCGTTTGTTTACCTGTAGGCATGAACGAACCTGCTGTTTTTATATATAAATTTAAGCAAGAGAATAAAGCCTGATAGCTTGACGAATCGCTCGGCACCACATTCGGAACCTCTGTGCCTGAAGGATCAGGATCAGTTTCTTTTTTCTTGCAGGCAAAAAAACTTACAATAACTAAAGCTATGAAAAGTGTTTTTTTCATTTGAATAAAGATAGGGATTTTTAACGGGCTACGAATGCGAATCAATACGAATTTACGAATCGAAGCTACTATTTACTATTCGTACATTCGTATTCAAATTCGTAGTGATAAATTAATGCTATGTTTAAAACTTTATCTGCAACCTAACATTTACCTGCCGGTTAGTTAAGTAATTTGGAATGGCGTAGCGATTGCCCGTCACATCCTGGATCCAGGTATATGACACCGTATTTTGTACTTGCAATAAATTAAAGATCTCTAAAAAGATCCAGCTTTCTTTTAAATGATTAATGATGTTCTTACGTTTTATCTCGCGGTTAAGTTTTAATAAATTATACGCAAAACCTGCATCAACTCTACGGTAAGGCGGCATACGCAAAATTTGCTGGTAACGTAAATGCGTTGGCGGACCAAAAGGTAAACCAGAACCAAACTGTAAATTTAAATTGAACTTAAAAGCAGGATACTTTGGTAAATAATCCTGAAAAAATAAGCCAAAGGTCACTAACTGGTCGGTAGGACGGGGGATGTAGCCAGGGTCGATAAGATTACTATCTGCTTTAACCTGGTCAAACGTGTAACCTTTAATAATTTCTTCACCGTCTTTATTAAAGTATTCGTAGTGAATGTTGTCCGGCGATTTTTCGTAGGTCCTTAAAAAGCCAATTGTAGCCCAGCTTTCAACACCTTTTACAAATTCACCGTTGATGCGAACATCTGTTCCAACGGTATATCCCTTTGCATTGTTGTTGGCAAAATAACGTATCCGCACATTGTCAATTTCGTAGGGAACAATGCTATTTAATTGTTTGTAGTAGCTTGAAAGTATCAGTTTAAAGGGCCTTTCCCACATTCGGAAGATATAATCGCCTGTTAATACAAAATGAATGGATTGCTGCGCTTTAAGATCTTTATTCAATTCGCCATTGATGCCTCTTAACTCGCGGTAAAAAGGGGGTTGGTAATATACACCCGACGAGAATTTAAATAACCAATCGCGTTTCCAGTTTGGTTTAAAAGAAAGTGTAACCCGCGGCGAGATCAATAATTGTTGGTTCACCGTCCAGTAATTGGCCCTAGTTCCTGCAGCTAACGTAAATACAGAAGAATCTTTTAACTGCTTTGTAAAATTGTATTGCAAGTATGCCTGCGAGCGGTAACTTGGCAAAGAGATCTTTGTTTTGTAAACATCAATTAAATTAATGTCTGTAGGGCTGTACGGCACTATAAACCCAGCAGAATCAACCGTGCGCCATTCGCTCAGTCGGTCGGTTATTTTTTCCATTTGCTGGCGCACGCCCCACAAAAATTCGTTGTTATTATTAATGTAACGCGTGCCTTTGTGTTCGAAATTAAACACAGAAGCCTGCATGTAATTTCTTCCATTATTTAAAAAAGTACCAATGCCGCGGTTAAAAGAAACCTGTCCAAAATTTGGTTTACCAAGATCGGCCTCTAACTGATCGATGTAATATTGCCCTTGTACGGTATAAATTTCTTCTTCTTTAGCATGGTAGGCCGATGAAATGAACTTTAATTTTGTTCTGCTGTTTGGTCGATAGGTGGCAGATACGCCGCTCATAAAGGTCATGTAATCCATTACTTCCCGCCCGTCAAAATATACGGTAAAGCGCAAAGCGTTATTAACCGTTCCAAAATTTGTCTGGCGATTGGTTGGTATTACCAAATATTTGTTGCTCGCAATGTTGCCTAAGAATTCGATTTTTAATTTTGGATTCACATCAAAGGTCAAAAAAGTTTGTACGTCTAATGCACTCGGACGGTATTCACCTTTAGTATCAAGCCCTTTTAATAAATAAGAATTGGTGCGGTAACGGGCACCAATGCTCCACGCAATTAAACGATTGTTGTTAACGCCTTCCAGTTGCACATTGCCGCCTAAAAAACTGCCTGAGGCATTGCCTGCAAATTTTAAAGGTTTACGGTAAGTAATATCTAAAACAGAACTTAATTTATCGCCATAACGTGCTTCAAAACCACCAGCCGAAAAATTAATATTTTGCACCATGTTGGGGTTGGCAAAACTTAAACCTTCTTGTTGTCCGCTGCGCACTAAGAAAGGGCGGTACACTTCAATATCGTTAACATACACAAGGTTCTCATCAAAATTACCACCACGCACGCTGTAACCGCTGCTTAACTCGTTATTAGAGCTAACACCCATTTGTGTTTTAATGATATCCTCAATATTACCGGTTACACTTGGTAATTGATTAAAGACATACGGATCCAAACGCACAATTTCTTCTTTACGCGCCCCGCCATCGGTAACCTCTACTTCTGTTAAATTGCCCTTAAATTTTATGCTTGGCGAGTACGTGATTTTTTCGCCTGTTTTTGCAATAAGCGTATGACTAAGCGTGCTGTAATTAACGTTAAAGAAAACCAATGTAATAGGCTTTCCAGCCTCAACCGTTAAACTGTAAAAGCCATTTGCTCCCGAAATAGTACTTTGATCCTGATTCTCTTTTACACCAACGGTTATCCCTTCTATAGGATCGCCGTCGCTACCTCTTACAACACCAGAAACGGTGGCCGTTTGCGAGTTAAATGCAGTCGCAAAAAAGAGCAAAATTAAAAGAATATGGAATTTGAAGTTTTTCAGAATTTTATTGAGATAACGAATATACAGAGATATTATTATTTAAGAGCCCGTTTAAATTTTTTCTGATTATTTTGTTAAGTATTTTTTTGGACGCAATATCGTTCCTCCCCACAAGCTGGCTCAAATATACTAAGATATTTGCCCTTCGCCTAAGTAAGCAACTTCGGCAGCAAAACTTGCATCATTTCGCTTAAAAATATATAATAATAATTCTAAAACTAAAACTGAAGCAGGCGCTATTAAAACCTTTATTTTACTGTTGCCGAATTGTTGATAAGCGTTTGATTGTACAATTGAATAAATACTTTAAATTCTTCAGTTATTTTTTTATCAATTTCGGGATATTTATTAAGAATAGGGTGGTCTAAAGTACTATCGCGCTTATAATTATATACCATTTTAAGATCTGGTAACGAGAAGGAATACACCATAGAATCGTTATAAACATAATGTGTGCTGTTAGCATAAAAATAACTTTTACGTGCAACAGTGTCCAAAAAAGATCTGCCTAAAGAAAAAAAGGGTTTATTGTAGCCCATCATATTTAAAGCACTTGGCAAAATATCCATTTGATTCATTACCGCGCTGTTTTTCCCTGCTAAAGAATTATCCGGTTTAAAGAAAACAATCGGAATACTTTGATTACCCACTACATTCTTAAAAAAGCGATGGTCGGAAAGGCTGGCATGATCTGCGCACAAAATAAAAAATGTATTGTTATACCAACTTTGTTTTTTTGCTTCAATAAAGAATTGTTTTAAGGCATAGTCGGCATACTGAATAGATTCAGAGTTTTCGAGCGGACCTTTTTTGAATTTACCTTTGTATTTCTCGGGTACAAAATAAGGGTGATGTGAGCTTATGGTAAAGATAGCTGAGTGAAAAGGCGCTTTTAATTCGCTCATTTTTTTTGCAGTATATTTTAGATAGGGTTCGTCCCAAATACCCCAAAAGCCATCAAAGTCCGCATCGTTACCATATTCATTTCGTCCAAAATATTGGCTGTAACCGGCCGATGGTGCCCAGTCGTCAAAATTCATAGAGCCGTTAATGCCTCCATGAAAAAAAGCGGTTGAATAGCCTTCTTTACCAAGTATTGATGCAAAGGATGTTTGTATATTATTTGCGTAAATAGAATTAATAAAAGGATTCTCCATTAAGGAGGGAAGGCTGGAAAGTATTGCAGGTATGCCTTCAATTGATTTTGTGCCATTTGAATAGGCGTTTGTAAATACCAGAGAATGATCCATTAAGCTATCTAAAAAAGGCGTTAGCTGTTCGTTAGTACCAATTTTTGTGTATTCTTTTGCAAAGCTCTCCAGCATGATAACAACCACGTTTTCTTTTTTAAAAGTAGAATCTTTAAAATAATGTGTTGTGTTATAATGTGCTTTTAAAAACGCATCGTTATAATAGCCGTAATCTATTAACGCTTTTTGACTCAGAGATTTTATTAAGGTAAAAGGCGTATTTAATACAATTGGAATTTCTTCCGGAACCGTTACAGAACCTGCATTCACAATATCTATGGGCCTGCGCTGCAATCCACCGCGCATACCAATAACAATGCAACCGCTAAAAAACAGAAATAATAAAGAGGTAAAAAGTACATCTTTTAAATTTGTAAAAACATATTTTTGAATTACCACCGGTTTTAAACGTTTGTATAACTTGATAAGGATATAAACAAGAAGAATATAGATAAGCAGCACCCACCAAAAATCTTTGATATACTGTGGCAGTAATTTGCTCATATCTGTTTGCCCGCCAATTTGCTCAAACAGGTCGGAAGTAGAACGTTTTTTTATGAAGGGGAAATAACCAATATCAACACAATTGGCCATAATAAAAAGCGAATTTGTAAACACAAACAACCATTTTAAAATGCTTTGGTAACTCTTTTTGTGATAAAGGTTGGATGGGATAGAAGAGAGCAGTATAAAAAGTGAATTACTGATAAAAATACTAAATGTGTCAAAGCGCAAACCGTAAAAGGCATCCTGCACAAAATCTGAAAAATTTACAGAAGGGAAGAGATTTGCATTAAAAACATAAAATAATACCCGGCATATAAAGTACAGCAGGTAGCATATAAGCAAGCGCTTAATTAAAAATAATAATTGGTTTATGTAATTTAAGGTCACAGTAAAATCAAAAAAATGTAATTTAGTACCATATTGAACACAAATATAAAACAAGATATTCAGCAAGTTTTAAAAAAGTATTGGGGCTACGATAGTTTTAGGCCTTTGCAGGAAGATATTATCCTGTCTGTGCTGGAGAAACACGATACATTGGCGCTTTTGCCAACAGGCGGCGGCAAATCGGTTTGTTTTCAAGTACCGGGTTTGTTAATGGGTGGCACTACCCTGGTTATATCTCCATTAATTTCTCTAATGAACGATCAGGTTCAAAATCTTAAAAGCAGGGGCATTTCAGCGGTTGCAATTAGTGCTGCAATGAACTTTAAAGAAATTGATGTTGCGCTTAATAACGCTGCATTAGGACACGTTCAATTTTTATATCTTTCTCCCGAGCGGATACAAAATGAAGTTTTTAGACAAAAATTAGCTTATTTGCCAATAACATTAATTGCCGTAGACGAGGCGCACTGTATATCACAGTGGGGTTACGATTTCAGACCGAGTTATTTAAAAGTAGCAGAGATCCGCTCTTATTTTACCGATGTGCCAATAATTGCTTTAACTGCAAGTGCTACAAAACATGTGGTAGAAGACATACAGGTGCAGCTCGAGTTCAAGGACCAGAAGGTGATACGCCAGTCTTTTGCGAGAAAGAATTTGCGTTACGTTGTGCAACAAGAGGATGATAAGATTACCCGCCTGCTTAAACTTATTACTAATATTGGTGGTTCGGGGGTGGTATATGTTCGCAACCGTAAAAAAACAGAAGAACTGGCCATGATCCTCAAATCAAAAAAGATCTCGGCCCTGGCATACCACGCGGGTTTAAAGTTTGATGAAAGAGAGAATATACAAGAACAGTGGTTAAATAATCAAATACAGGTTATTTGCGCTACTAATGCCTTTGGAATGGGTATTGATAAGCCAGATGTGCGTTTTGTGGTGCACATGGATCTTCCGGAAAGTTTAGAAGCTTATTTTCAGGAAGCGGGCAGGGGCGGTAGGGATGGAAAGATAGCCTACTCAACCATTTTTTATACCACAGCCGATCAGTTGCGCTTGATAGATAATTTTCGTTTCGCATTTCCTGAACTCGATTATATAAAACAAAGTTACCAGGCCATCTGTAATTATTACCAGGTGGCAATTGAGTCAGGGCAAGGCTTGAGTGTGGAGTTTGATATAGACAAGATCTGCAACAGTTATAATTTATTACCCGTTCTGGTTTACAACAGCATTAAATTTTTAGAGAAAGAAAATTATTTATCGTTCTTAGATGCCGGCTTTGAAGCCTCGAAAGTGTTGATGTTGGGCAATAAGGAGGAATTGTACAGTTTTCAGATAAAATTTCCAAAATATGAGCCGGTTATAAAAACGCTTTTAAGAAGTTACGGCGGCTTATTTGAAGATTATGTTTTTATCAACGAAAAGGATCTTGCTTATCGTGTAAAGACCAATGCTACAGAGTTAACTGAACAATTAAAGTTCTTAGATAAACAAGGTTTGTTATCTTACGTGCCGCAGTCTGCCTTACCAAAATTAATTTTTGTGCAAGACAGGGTTAACACAAAATATTTAGAATTTAATCCAGAGAACTATAAAAAATTAAAACAACGTTATTTAGAACGCATTAACGCAGTTATTGATTACACCAAGGAAGACAAGGTTTGCAGGCAAGTGCAACTATTGATGTATTTTAATGAATTTAATTATAACGACTGTGGCCATTGTGATGTTTGTATTAGTAAGCGACCGAAGGATTATGAAAAAGTAAAAGCAAAAATGCTGGAGCTATTAAAAGCGCAGGCTTCTACTTTAGAGGATCTGAAAGAACAAATGTATTCAGTAAACGATGAGACCTGGATAAAAGCCTTTAATGAATTAGTGGATGATGGCAGGATCTCGCAACACGAGGATATTTTTTATGTGAAGAAATAAAGCTGCAGATAAAGGATAAAAGACTCAAGACGCAGGACCCATCTCGAATTAAAGGATTTTCTTTATCACCCTCAATGTATGCGAATACTTTTTGGTATCGGAACTAAAAATACCATAATGATCAAATTTATCAATGCGTACCGAGCCGCTGGCATGAATGATCTGTTGGTTATCTATTAAAATGCCAACATGCACTATGTTGCCTTCTTCATTGTCAAAAAAGGCCAGATCGCCAGCCTCAGCCTCTTCTACAAAACTTAAAGGACTACCTAACTCAACCTGCTGTGAGGCGTCGCGCGGTAACTTATAACCGTTCAATTTATAAACTATTTGGGTAAAGCCGCTGCAGTCAATACCCAGCGGGCTTTTGCCGCCCCATAAATAAGGTGCGTTAATTAATAAATAAGCAGTAGAGATAATATCTTGCGCAGTTTTCTTTTTGTTAGAAGCAACTTGTCCTTCAAAAGCAAATTCAAAAGACTCAAAGGCCGATGTTTTGTCTTTTAAAAGCGGCAAGGTAGCACCAATGGTTATCGGGAAAGTGGTCTTTGTAATTTTATTGGTAATAACCTGCACCAGTTCATTAGAATAAGCAGGTATTTGTTTTTGCAACGTATTAAATGTTGTTTCCGAAATTTTTGAATGTTGTTTTATATTTATCCAGCATTCGTAATTATCGTAGGCTATTTTTATTTTTATCCAGCCTTCGCCCGTTTCGAGAATACTGTAATGCTCGCCAAACAAAAGCTGGGTTACCATTTCGGAAGTATTGCTCGCTTCTTTTCTACAAGGAACAACACTCAATAAACAAATGCCATATTGCATGGACACAAAATTAGGCAAAATTTTCGGAAAGTTTCAAGTTTCGGGTTTCTTGTTTCTAATGAAAGCGGTTTTATTGACGATATAGTTTTAAAAATAATCGACCTATTTTTTTATTTGTTATAAACTTTAAAAATGTCTAAATTAGAATCGTAGATATGAGCCAGGAGACAAAAGACGCCGTAAACAAAATTTTAACTGAGTACTTGGAAAAGCAGCAGCACCGAAAAACCGCTGAACGTTTTGCCATTTTGAATGAAATTTATTCGCACGACGGCCATTTTGATATTGAACAACTCTATCTGATGATGAAAAACAAAAAATATAGGGTGAGCAGGGCAACTTTATATAACAACATCGAGATACTTTTAGACGCCGGATTGGTTATCAAACATCAATTTGGTAAGAACATGGCCCAGTTTGAAAAAGCTTATAAATACAAACAACACGATCATTTGATCTGTAACGATTGTGAAAAGGTATTTGAATTCTGTGATCCGAGGATCCAGCAAATACAGCGATCAGCGCAGGATATGCTCAATTTTGACATAATTAATCATTCGCTCAATTTTTTTGCAAAATGCAGGAATCTTAAAGAAAAAGGCGTTTGTGAACATTTTAAAAAATAATATTATGGTTTTTGATTTTACAGTTGAAAAAAAAGAGAATCACGCAATTATAACAATTGGTGGTAATTTAATTGAAAAAGGTCAGGCCACACCTTTACTCGAAAAAGCCGACGACTTAGTTAACGAGGGTTGCACCAAATGGGCAATTGATATGGAAAAACTAATTTACATGAATAGTAGCGGATTAAATACATTGATACAACTCTTAACAAAAGCCCGCGTAGCAGGTGGTGAGGCTGTACTATTTAATATGAACAAAAAAATAAATGAACTGATCTTAATTACAAAATTAAATACTTTATTCAAGGTTTCTGAAAGCAAAGCAGATGCTTTTAAATTACTTGAAATTTAATTTCACTTCCTTTCTATATCTGCTAAATGCTTTTGCAATTCTGACAAGTGCATTTTCTTCTCAATAAAAATTCTGTGCGCTTTATTTTTTATTAGTGTGGCTGGAATGCCCCCGGTCCAACTGTTGTCGATCTTATTAATAAAGTCGTTACCATTAATTTCATCCAATAAAACACATTCCATTTTAATGTTATGGCTTTTTAAAAAAGGATTTACTTTCTTTTCAAGATCCTCTCTAAAATCAAGACTTACTAATAGTATCTTAACCTTAGAGATCTTTGAAAGGCTGTCAAAAGATGGTAATTCTGCAACACAAGGCTTGCACCAGGTTGCCCAAAAGTTTATGATATAGGTTGTATCAGGATTGTTTATCCTGTTCACGAGCCCATCTATCTTATATACCTTGCTTACGGTTTGTGCTTTGCCGTTAAGCAGAAAGAATACAAAACTAAGGGTGATGAAGTATCTCAAGCCTGTGGTCATGATCCTGTATTAATAATTTAATTTCCATTATAAGCCGGTTAATTTCAAGACTATCAGTACCATCATAAAAACCTCTGATATGGCCGCTGTCGTCTAATAAAGCAAAATTTTGTGTATGAATAAAATCTTCGCTATCGCCTTTTCCTTCTTCTGCATTCAAAACATAACCTTTTCTGGCCATCTCATATAACTTTGGTTTTTCTCCTGTTAAGAACAACCATCTTTTATCGGTAACGCCATGCAGTTTTGCATAATCCATTAATACAGCTACTGAGTCAATTTCCGGGTCTACGGTATGTGAAAGTATCATAAACTTAGGCTCGTTCTTAAACGCTTTGTAAACACGCTCCAAATTGGTATTCATAACAGGGCAGATACTCTGGCAGGTTGTAAAAAAATACTCTGTAACGTAGATCTTACCGGCAACCGTTTTTTTAGTCACTTTTTCGTTGTACTGGTTGGTAAATTCAAAATCAGGAATGGAATGGTAGGTTGTGTCATTTACTTTTAGAGCTTTTTTGGGGCCAAAATAGGGCAGTTCCCTTAGTGGTGCGTTATCTTTCTCCCTTAAAAAGAACCAAACAATAAAAATTAAAGGAATTAAAATTAACAGCCAATAATAATTAAATTTACCTTTCATTTGACAAAGTTACATAATAAAGGAATTTAATGGCAATTTTAAAAAATAAAGAAGAACGTGAACTTGGGTTTGGTACAAAAAATTACGATAACCGCGTAAGATTTTTAGGCAAAGATGGCAAGATAAACGTACATCGCGCCGGGCTTGGAATTGGTAATATTGATATTTACCACTGGTTAATTACTACATCTAAAACCACTTTGGTATTCGTCATTATTTCAGGTTACGTTTTTGTGAATTTAGTTTTCGCCATCATTTATTTTATGGTTGGGCACGAGCATTTTGGCGGCCTGGATGCGACAACGCCTATGCAGCAATTTATGAACTTATTTTTCTTTAGCGCGCAAACCATTACAACGTTGGGTTACGGGCATATTTATCCTATTGGTAACGCCGCAAGTATTGCTGCTGCTGTTGAATCCTTATTAGGCCTCTTAACATTTGCTTTGGCAACGGGGGTGTTGTATGGTCGTTTTTCGCGTCCACAAGTACACATGTTATACAGTAAGAATATACTTATTGCGCCATACAAGAATATTAAAGGCATAATGTTCAGGATAGCCAACCGTAAACAATACGAATTAATTGAATCGGAGGCAAGCGTTACCATCACGTTAAATAATCCGGAAACAAAAAAGCGTGAATTCATAAATTTGAAATTGGAATTAAATCGGATTAATTTTTTGCCGTTAAGCTGGACCATTGTTCATCCGGTTAATGAAGAGAGCCCTTTGTATGGTTTGACGAGAAAAGACCTTGAGGAGAGAGATGTTGAATTTATTATTTTGATCAAAGCTATAAACGATACGTATTCTCAAACGGTTTATTCGCGTAACTCATATAAGGCAGAAGATATTGTTGAAAATGCCAAATTTAAGCCTTTAGTGCCGGAAGTGAACAAACGCGGGCAATTACGACTAACCGTAACTGACATTCATAACTACGATATGGTCTCTTAAATCATTTGAACATGAATCAGGAATTAAAACAAGAAGAAAGAGAAGTAATAAAATTGGTTGGCTTTTTTAAAAAGAAAGCCGAAAGTTGGTCTGCCGATGTTGAGATCTCTGAGGAATTTAAACAATTGATAGAAACCTGCGATAAGCTCGTTGAACAAATTAATCTTCATGCGCAGAGTAGGGAAGTGATAATATCTGAACGGGAGTTATTAAAGAAATTAGTGAAGGATAATGCACTATGCCCGCGCTGTAATAAGAACGAAAATTTAAAGGTAATTGGCACCGAAAAGAATGAGAAAGGCTGGCAGAGCAATAAATACAAATGCCGTAAATGCAATATTACCTTTGTGTGGAACGCGCCAAATAATCCATGGGACATGATTCCTTATGTTGAATCTGTAGTTGCCGAGATCGAGAAAAAAGCGGCAGACAAGGATCTGGATGAAAGTGCAAAACAACATTATTCTGATTCGATAGCGCAAATGAAAGGTAATTTAGAAAAGTTGAAGCCTGTGGTTGAAAATTCAACAACAGATATTGCTAATCTTGAATTAAGGGATAAAGAAATGGCGGAGATCGTTCATAAATTCAAAAAGCATTTGATGATCGAGAAAATAAAGCTTGAGGATTAGTACAAAGTTAAGCCTAGCTTTAACCCAAAGCTATTGCTCACACCATATTTGTGATTAAATCCGCTCTTACCATACTGTCAAAACGCTTGCCGTCAAATTCAGCATCTTTAAGATTGAGCTGTTCAAAATAAAAACTGAATGTAATAAGTTTCCAAAAATCTTTTTCAACCGGATTCTCGAGATCGATGTAAGCGTTTTTAAAAAATGCATAGGGCTTAAAAGAAATGTCTGCAGAGTAGTTTGATGTTAAATGAAACCATACGTTTTCTGCTTTACCATCACTGATATATTCGTTTCCGTAGGTCCCAAAGATCGGATAACCGCGATATCCCTTTTTAAATGTAACAAAAATGCCTCCGTATTTTTGTGGAAAAAGAGAGAACATAATCCCGATGTTACCATAATAATTTCCCCAAAAACCTTTTCTAGTTACATTATTAAATGCATCTCTTACGGCGTATGCCTGAACGGAATCTTTTGTAGTAGGATATTCGGTAATAAAATTGTCGTTAAAATCTTTTAGAAATTCACTTGAAAAATTCTGTTGTGTAAAGCCCTTTACACCTTTTAATTCAATATAAATACCCAGAATATGTTTATTTGTGAAGAGTCTGGCAAGATTAAACCCTGCTGAAGGATGAAGTCCTCCTGTTTTAAAAGAATTTATCCATGGGCAATGTAAATATTGCCAACCACATGTAAATAATCTTGCTTGTGAATTATCATTAGGTAAAAAAAGAAAATTTAAATATTTATTTTTAAAAGAAAATTTTGTAGAGTCTTGTATGTTTGACTGAGCATTTAAGTGAATTGCAGTGATAATAAATATAGAAATAATTAATTTTCTCATTGCAGTAGCAATCACTTTTCATTAAACCTTAACACCAATAACCAAAATATCATCTATCTGTTCGTTATCGCCTTTCCAGTTATCAAAAAATTCAGCAAGATAGTTTTTCTGATCCTTTAAACTTTTTTCGTTTATAGAAACCAATAAGTCTTTAAAATTCTTTGTCATTAGTTTTTTTGAATTCTCGCCACCAAACTGGTCGGCAAAGCCATCGCTGAAGAGAAAGAAAGTGTCTTCTTTTTGTAATTCTATCTGGTGCGTTTCAAAAACCTGTTCGTCTGGCGTTAAGCCGCCAATAGAGCATTTAGTAGCTTTATATTCGGTCAAGGCTTTAGTAGTATTATTTATTACCCATAAGGGCCGGTTAGCTCCTGCATAATCAATGGTTATTTTTTTCTCACCGTTCTTAATTATTGGCAAGGTGCAAAGCGAAAGGTCCATGCCATCGCGTGTTGCATTTAAATTATCGCCTGATTGGCGCAGGGCACCTTTTACGCCAAGATTAAGATGTTTTAATATTTCGCCAGGCCTGTATGATTCTTCAATAGCATCTTTTAATTTCTCCATGCCTATCATGCTCATGAAGGCGCCTGGCACACCATGGCCAGTACAATCAACCGCAGCAAAAATTATTTTGTTTTGGTCTTTAGCATATTTATTGGAAAAGAAATAAAAATCGCCACTCACAATATCCTTTGACTTATAAAAGATAAAATAATCTTTTAAGTAGGGATCGATCTCTGAGTTGGGAGGCAAAATAGCATTTTGTATTCGTTTTGCGTAAATAATACTTTGCATCGTCTCCAGATTCTTCTCTTCAATTAAACGGCTCTTTTCTTCAATTTCTCCTTTCTGTTGGTTGATCTCAACGGCCTGTTTAGCTAATAAGGCATTTGCCTTTTTCTTTTGCATAATGTTCCTTATCAGGAAGAAGGAGAAGATGGCGATAATAAAAAAACCGCCCAACAAATAATTAAATACTTTTTTACGCTCCGCTATTTCCTGTTCTCTTATTTTCTTTTCTTTATTTGCTACGTTCAATTCCTTCTGCGACATCTCCGTCAGGTATTTTTCTTTAAAGATCTTTTCTTTGGCATCTTTTAATTGCTTTTCTTTTAAAATTCCTTCCATCTGTTGCTGGCGGGTGATGATCTTTAAATTCTCAATTTCTCTGGCGCGTTTTTCTGCTTCTAATTGTTTTTCGAGGATCTCTTTTTCTTTTTCAATAAATAATAAGCCTTTTATTTTTTTCTCTTGTTCAAACAAAGCCAGCTCATTCGCTTTTTTTTCTGCCTCCATTTTCTTGGCAAGCAATTCGGTTTCTTTTTCTTTAATTAGCGCCTGTTGCAGGTCCTGTTCTTTTTTAAGCATTTCAATTTCCTTTAGCTTATTTTCAGTCTGCATTCTTAAGTTATCTATTTCCAGTTTTTTGTTGCTCTCCATGGTAGAAGCAACTAATAGTTGTGTGGTTGCGCTAATGTCATTCAATTGTTTTTTAAACAGATGTTCGTACGAACCATCGGCATTAAATTCTTTTTTCTTTTTATTGAAATAGATCTTGTTGGAAGGTTTATTGATGATGAAGCCCAAAACATCTTTAGTAGCGCCGGTTGCAAAGTTATCGCTTAGTGATACTTTCCAGTTCTCTAACTTATAAGCAACAGGATCGGAAACGTTAGCTGTTTTGGTACTTATAAGAATTGAGTTTTTAAGAAAGCCTTTTTTGTTGAAATGTATAATGTATTCCGATTGTAAATTCAATTTCAAATTAAAATTCCCATCTGCGCCTGTTGTTTGCTTTAAAACTGTGAGATCGTAATTATCTATTACTATTTCCACATCCTCCAGCGGTTTGCCATTTTTGGTTACCTGACCGGAGAAATTAAGCACCGATGTTTTTGTGTCATCTGCATTTTTTGAAAACGACTCTTCTTTTTCATTGTAAAAAGTTATTTTACCATGCCATTGGTTATCTTTTAACGTGCCTTCTTGTTTTAGTTTCCCCCTTTCGGTATAGAATTTAGTTTTGCCGTTGGCAATGCCATTTTCGTAAGTTACTTCGCTTTTAATTTTATTGGTATTGGTGTGGTAGGTCTTCCAGAGACCATTCTTTAAATTGTTTTGAAAAAACCCGTCTTCAACAATTTGGTTGTGTTTAAGCAGTTTGTTCTTAATGCCTTTACTGTCTTTACCGAAATAGATCCAACGACCCTGTTTATCACCGTTCTTATCAATTTTATTAATAGTATCTCCTAAAAACAAGTCAAACTCTGTTTTGCTTTTTTGAGCCATTAGCTGGCTGAAGCCAGCGAGAAGGAAAAATAATATGGAGATCTTTAATTTCAATCTATAATTTGAACTACTAAAGATAGATATAAATTAAAAATTAAAAAATAGGTTGTTTGAGGTCTTATTTACCTATATATGATCACATAAAAACAGATTGCACCTGCTCGCGTAAATTATAATGATTGCTCATTACTTCACCGTAAGCCCCCGCCGTTCTTAATGCCATTAAATCTCCTCGTTCTGTTAATGGCAGTTCAACTGCTTTTCCAAAACAATCGCTGCTTTCGCAAATAGGCCCAACTACGTCGTATTTTGTGGTGTTTGGGGCATTTGGTTTTGAGATATTTTCGATCTTATGATAGGCCTGGTAAAGGGCGGGACGGATCAACTCGGTCATGCCGGCGTCTAAAATAGCAAAATTAGTGTTGATGCCGTTTTTAATATAAAGCACACGTGATATTAAACTACCACTTTGCGCAATAATAGAACGGCCTAATTCAAAATGTATCTGTTGCGATGGCCCCAATTCAAGAAACTGTTTAAAAATGCCGAAATAAGCTTCAAAATCTACAACGGCCTTTGCTTCAGGCTGGTGATAATCAACACCCAAACCACCACCAACATTGATATGCGGCAATAGAAAGCCTTTTTGTATGAACCATTTATTTATTTCGTTGGCACGGATACATAAATTCTTAAAAGGGTTAAGGTCTTGTATCTGCGAACCAATATGGAAATGTAGGCCGGTGAAGTTTAAATTAGATAACGTTCTTAATACATCCAGCACAGCGTCAAACTCGTAAGGGTTAATACCAAATTTGTTCTCTTCTAGTCCGGTAGTAATGTATTTGTGCGTGTACGCGTCAACGTTAGGGTTAATGCGTAACGCAATATTAGCTGTTGTATTTTTATTTTTAGCTAATTGATCTATTACTTTTAGTTCGTGAATACTTTCCACATTAAAACAAAAGATAGAATTATCCAATGCAAAATTTATTTCTTTATCGCTTTTACCAACGCCGGCAAAAGCAATATCAGTATTTTTAAATTTACATTCCAGTGCACGTTTTACTTCGTTACCGCTTACGCAATCGGCTCCTAATCCGGCACTCCTGATCATTTCTAAAAGGGTAGGGTGTGCATTTGCCTTTAATGCATAATGTATATGATAATTTGCGGGAGCCGCTTTTTTTAATTCTTCTAAAGTTCTTTTTAAAAGACTTAGATCGTAGAAATAGAAAGGTGTTTCGAGCGTGCTAAAATGCTCTATATGTTTTTTACTGAACATTTTTGAATTAGTTATAATTAAACAATCCTTTATTTAACGCTTTTAGGGCGTCGTTCTTTAAATTTCCATTTACTAAAACAGAAATGTTGTGTGAGCTTCCGCCGTAGGAAACCATGCGTAAAGGAATATCTTTTAAAGCCTCTAACACTTTATTGGCATAGCCGGGCTGATCTTTTGGTAACTGACCAACAATACAAATAATGGTTTGGTTCTCATCAATTTCAACCTGAGCAATTTCTTTAAGGTCTTTTAAAATTTCTTTTAGGTTCTTCGAATTATCTATTGTTAATGACACCGCAACTTCAGAAGTGGTGATCATATCAATAGAAGTTTTGTAACGTTCAAAAATTTCGAATACGGCACGTAAGAAACCGTGTGCTAAAAGCATTCGATCGCTTTTTATGTTAATGGCGGTGATGCCGTCTTTAGCAGCAACTGCTTTAATACCTTCTTTAGTATTTATGTTTGCGATCAACGTTCCTTTTGCTTCGGGCTGCATGGTGTTTTTTAACCTTACAGGAATATTACGTTTTTGTGCCGGTAAGATGCAGGTTGGATGCAGGATCTTTGCACCAAAATAAGCTAACTCGGCAGCTTCATCAAAACTCAATTCGCTAATGGGATGAGTTTTATTTACAATGCGCGGGTCGTTATTGTGCATACCGTCAATGTCCGTCCAGATCTGTACTTCGGGACTTCTGATAGCCGCACCAATAATAGAGGCGGTATAATCGCTGCCACCACGTTTTAAATTATCAATTTCGCCAAAAGCATTGCGGCATATGTAACCCTGCGTGATAAATAATTTTTGTCCTTTGTGTTTATTTAGTTCTTCGAGAATATATTTTTCAATGTAGTCAATGTTTGGTTCATCGTTCTCGT
Source organism: Bacteroidia bacterium (assembly GCA_016787785.1). Classification (GTDB taxonomy): domain Bacteria; phylum Bacteroidota; class Bacteroidia; order B-17B0; family Aurantibacillaceae; genus Aurantibacillus. Next base: position 146,008 of record JAEUTO010000014.1, read on the forward strand.
CAATGCGCATAAAATTAAGCGCTGGTGAAAGAACGGAATCTACATTAATTTCTTCGAGATAATAATGGAAGAGGGCAGTGCTTAATAATTCGCCCTGCGCTAAAATTGCTTTTTCTTCGTTGGTGGTAAACATGTCCAAAGTAAAAGCGGTAATGTAGCTAAAATGATTTTCGATTAAATTCTTTGCTTTTTCTAAACTTGTTTCTTTGCTGTATAGCGCTTTTATTTCGGTAAAGTATTTTTCTTTTAAGGCGTTTATTTGTTTGGTGGCCTGTTCTATATTTTTGCTGTACAAAGAATTGCAAATTTCAACCAAAGAATTGGTGGTGCCGCTCATGGCGCTTAGTACAACAATTTTTGGCGTATCGTTAACGGTTAATTTTACCAGATCTTTTATTCTTTGGGCAGAACCCACGCTTGTGCCGCCAAATTTTAATACAAGTAACATAATTGTTTATTTTTTAATAAGGTGATTGATAAATTTAATTTTTGGTGTAAGAGAGACCGTAGCTCTCAAATAATTATTTAATGGCATGAGAGCCATTTACATTTACACTTTATCTGAAAATTAAATTTCATTTTGGATAACAAAGAAAAAAAATTCTTTAAGATTTACAAAATTTTTGAAGCCGGTGTTTGTAAATAAAACTTGTAGTTAGTGTTTAAATGTATGTTTGGTGTTTTGTCAAAGATCCCAAAAACACTGCTACCACTGCCACTCATGCACGCGTAAATTGCACCGGAATTGTAAAGCGCATCTTTTAGTTCTTTAATTTGTGGATATCTTTTAAACACCGTTTCTTCAAAATCATTCTTTAAATGATATTTCCATTCGCCAATAGGTATTTTTTCTACAACAAGCCTTAGGTCTTTTTCTGGTTGCCTTGGGATACAATTACTATAAGCTTCTTTGGTGTTGCTATGTGTGCCCGGATAAACCGTTAAGATATAATAGTTGCGTAGATCAACCCTTACATCGGCAAAGGAATCGCCGCGGCCAGTAGCTAAAACTGGCGAGTTTTTAATAAAAAAACTGCAGTCGCTTCCTAATTTAGAGGCAAGCGCACTTTTTTGTGAGAACTTGAGGTTAAACGCAAATTTCTTATCGATAAGTTCTATAAAAAAAGCCGCATCGGCGCTGCCGCCGCCTAATCCGGCGCCCATAGGTATGTTTTTATGCAAGTGCACTTTTATGGGTGGAATTGGTTTTATTTCAGATAAAAGTTGCCATGCTTTATAGATAAGATTATCTTCTTTTTTACCATCAATTAAAATACCGCTTTGCGAAAAAGTAAAAAGTTCTTCAGAGTCATGGTTCTCAATCACCTCAAGGGCATCACGCCATGCAATAGGATAAAAAACGGTCTCAATATCATGAAATCCGTCGGCCCTTTTTTGGGTGATATTTAGTCCAAGATTTATTTTACTATTTGGAAAAACTAGCATTTTTTTAACATATTTTGTTGGTTCAAATATTTTTGCTAAATTGCAACAAATTATTTCAAAACTATTTATCAAAATGAAAAAAATTACTTTAGGTTTATCAGTTTTAGCCGTTGCGGCTCTTTTCTTAACAAGCTGTAATAAAAAGGAAGCCCCATCTCCTGTGGCTGATACAGAATTTGAAAGCGCTGTTGACGCATCTTACGCTAATACTATAGCTACTGATATTGATGCTATTGCCGGTTTTTTAGGTGAGAACGCTTATGCAAAATTCTTTAACGTTGCCCCAGGTGGAACTACAATAACTCCAACAAATATTTCAGGCGTTTCATCGTCATTTACATGGCCAGCAAATACAAAATGTGCCGATGGTAAAGTGCGTTCCGGTACAATTGTAGTTACGTACTCATTTACTGACATTAACGCAAGTTACTATCGTGATTATGGATTTATTGGATTTATCTCTTTAAATAACTATGTTGTTGATGGATGGATGGTTGATGATTCAACTACTATGCCGGCAAACAATACAACGCCTCGTTTTACCGTTACAAACTTAGCACCTTCTGCTAATCCAAATCCAGCTACTACTAAGTTAAAATGGCAAATTTCCGGTCATTTAAATATGACAAATGTTGCTGACCCTACTAAGAAAATGACATGGATCGGTAAATTGAACAAAACTATCTCTAACACGTCTTCTTTATTACCTCCTCCAAGCAACTTAACACCAATTACATGGACAATGGCTGTGGTTGAATACGATGGTGAGTTCAAGGGTGTTACTCCTGGTAATGTACCTTATACTTACACAGTAGGTACAGAAAAACCATTGGTAAGAAATTATACCTGTTCTCCTGATAAAGTTTTAGGTATTGTTACTACACCTTCAGTTTCGTCTATTAACTCTGAATTCCATCCTTTTATTTCAGGTGTTGCTTCGTTTACAACAGCTGAAAAAGATCCTAGAGCAATCGATTATAATGGTACAGATGCTGTTTCTCCTTGCGATAACAGTGGAAGTATTACTATTAAAGGTATTGAATACAAAGTTGACTTTAAGAAATAACCTTAAATAAATTACAAAAAAAGCCGCTTCACAAGAGCGGCTTTTTTTATGATCAAAATTTATAGCTTAAACCATTTTTTAGGGTGTAAGTAAGATCGGGAATACCAATTGGCTGTTTTGTATCGTACAATAAATTAAAACCCACTTTAAAATTAAAATGACCGGTGATTATTATTTCGAAGGCCGTATCATTTGCTATACGAAAATCATCAAAGTTAGCGAGGTTAGGCTGGTAAAATGTGGTTGAAGTGAACTCAACTTTTTTTGAACTCAAACTTAAGGTTAAATAACTACTTATACGGTTATTGTAGCTTTCAATAGAATCGTTATTCTGGCTTTGGTATTCATACATATACAATACGGCCGTATAAGCCCTGAAATTGGGCTGTTTTACAAGTTTGAACCTTGGCCCGGTGCCTGCAAGATAACGTCTGTCGAGTAACAAAATGCGGTTGTATTGCGCTTGCACAAAAGCTTCCCAGGTTAAAACCTGCGAAAGCTTGTAATTGTATCTGAAATGCTGATAACCTGAGTTAACAAAATCCTGTTTACCCGCTTTAATAAAGGCGAGATCACCAATAGCTAAAACCCTGTGTCGATTGTGCACATATTGGCTGTGGATATTAACACCTAATGAAATAACCTGACTTGTGTTTTGATTGATGTTAAAGTTAAGGTCTGCCTTGCCAATAAAGCCGTTCGTATCCTTCAAAAAACGTTTGCTTTCAATATTTATAACCTGCGCAGTTATTTTAATTTGAAAAACGGATAAACAAAAAAGGCAAAAAATTAGTCTCATTTTGGAGTCCAAATTTATAAAGAGTCTGTTTATATTTATATAAAACTTTTGTTTATTATTGATTTTTGTGTGAAACAAGGCGAATTTTGCAGCAATAATGAGCTTAATTATTGCGAAAAATTAAACGATGTTGCAGGCAAAAATATGAAAGAACATTGCGTTAGATAAATTTTATACAGACTAGCAGATAAATCATATATTTTACTTCATTTTTATACCTTTGTTCAAAATCCCGGCATGAAACATTTTTATCTTATCATTTTATTATTGGCAATTAGTCTTGGTCAAAAAGCACAGGTTACTATGGTAACAAATATGCCACCATCAGTTGCTCCTGAAGCAAACTTAACCATCGAGGTAAAAATAAATAAGGGCACTATTGGTAACTTTTCTAAATACGAAATGGAAGTACCCGAAGGCTTTACTGCTGCTGAAGGAGAATGCAGAACAGGTTACTTTACCTTTGAAAAGAACCGCATTAAAATTGTTTGGGTAACCATTCCTGCCGAAGCAGAATTTATAATTTCTTTTAAATTAAAAACCCCCGCAACAAACGGGCCTCATATTTTGTACCAGAAATTTTTTTACATAGAGAATGGTACAAAAAAGGAAGTAGTTGGTCAACAAATAGATGTGAAAGTAGCTGCTGATGGTGTTACAAAAACCTTAAGTTATTTACCTGAGAAACCGGCAGAACCGGCTGTTACAAATACTGTTGCGCCTGTAACAAACACATATATACCATTAACAGTTACCAATTCGGTACAGGCTATTCCAACCAAAACGTCGTTAGCCGTTGCTACTACTACAATAGCTGCGTCTGCAAATACAATAACAACTACTTCAAGTAATGCTTTAATTACTACACAGGCGGGCTTAACATACCTTGTTCAAATTGGTACTTTTACTTCAGACCCGGGTAAAGCAAAATATGCTGATCTTGGTAAAGTAACCGTTGAAAAAGACGGAGCTGTTTATAAAGTTTTAATTGGCGAGTATCCCTCAAAAGAAGAAGCTTTAAAAAAGCGTGACGAGCTTGTTACCAAAGGTTATAATGGCTTTTTGGTTAAATATCAGAACGGTCAGAGGGTAAAATAGCTACCTTTTGGGAGGTGTCACCTTGTCACCAAATCGTGTCAAAAATTTTATTCTTATGCACATTTTGACCAAATTCTATTAAAAAATTGGCTTGGTACGATTTATGAAGTTACATTTGCAAAAAAAATTCCTTAAACATTAAAATAATATGGCAAAATCAAGTGTAAATGTAAAGCCTTTAGCAGACAGAGTTCTTGTAGAACCTGCACCGGCAGAAACAAAAACAAGCGGGGGGATCATTATTCCTGATACAGCAAAAGAAAAACCAATGCGTGGTAAAATTGTGGCAGTTGGCAATGGTAAGCCTGATGAACCAATGACCGTAAAAGTGGGTGATATTGTACTTTATGGTAAATATGCTGGCACAGAGCTTAGCATTGAGGGTAAAGAATACTTAATAATGAAAGAAAGCGACATCTACGCGATCATTTAATCCGGATTTCTGGTTTCGGGTTTCTAGTTTAAATCCGTTTATCAGCAAGCAAAACAAGAAACATTAAACATAAAAACAAGAAACATATAATATGGCAAAAGATATCACCTTTAATATAGAAGCCCGCGATGCTCTTAAACGCGGAGTTGATGCGTTGGCAAATGCAGTAAAAGTAACATTAGGTCCAAAAGGACGTAACGTTATCATTGATAAAAAATTTGGTTCACCTCAAATTACAAAAGATGGTGTAACTGTTGCAAAAGAAATTGAATTAAGTCACCCGGTTGAGAACATGGGCGCGCAATTATTAAAAGAAGTTGCTTCTAAAACTGCCGATGTAGCAGGTGACGGAACAACTACTGCAACGGTATTAGGCCAGGCAATTGTTACTGCAGGTTTAAAGAACGTAGCTGCGGGTGCAAATCCAATGGATCTAAAACGTGGTATAGACAAAGCCGTTATTGCCGTTGTTGAGAATTTGAAAAAACAATCTCAAAACATTGGTAACGAGAATAAAAAAATTGAACAGGTTGCAACGATATCTGCTAACAACGATAATACCATCGGAAAACTTATTGCAGAAGCAATGGGCAAAGTAAAAAAAGAGGGTGTTATTACTGTTGAAGAAGCAAAAGGAACAGATACTACTGTTGAAGTGGTAGAAGGTATGCAGTTCGATCGCGGTTATATCTCTCCATACTTTGTAACTAATGTAGATAAAATGGAAGTGGTAATGGAAAGCCCTTACATTTTAATTTATGAGAAGAAAATTTCTGCAATGAAAGAATTATTACCAATTCTTGAAAAAGCAGTACAAACAGGAAAACCATTATTGATCATTGCTGAAGACTTAGATGGCGAAGCATTACAAACATTGGTAGTTAACCGTTTACGCGCTAACTTAAAGATCTGTGCTGTTAAAGCGCCTGGTTTTGGCGATCGCCGTAAAGCTATGTTGGAAGATATTGCAATCTTAACCGGTGGAACTTATATCAGCGAAGAACAAGGGCGCAGATTAGAAGATATGCAATTAACTGATCTTGGAAAAGCTGAAAAGATCTCTATAGATAAAGACAATACAACTATTGTGAATGGTGCAGGTAAAAAAGCTGAGATCACTTCACGCGTAAATCAAATCAAAGCTCAGATCGAGTCTACAACATCTGATTACGATAAAGAAAAATTACAAGAGCGTTTAGCTAAGTTAGCTGGTGGAGTAGCGGTGTTATACATTGGTGCTGCAAGTGAAGTTGAGATGAAAGAGAAGAAAGACCGTGTAGACGATGCTTTAGCTGCAACTCGTGCCGCTGTTGAAGAAGGAATTGTACCGGGTGGAGGCACAGCTTACATTCGCGCAATTACAGCTTTAGAAAAATTAAAAGGTTCTAACGAAGATGAGAATACAGGTATTGCAATTGTAAAACGTGCATTAGAAGAGCCTTTACGTCAAATTTGTACTAATTGTGGTATCGAAGGCTCTATTGTTGTGCAACGTGTAAAAGAAGGTAAAGATGATTTTGGTTTTAACGCAAGAACTGAAGTATACGAGAACTTATTAAAAGCAGGTGTTATTGATCCTACTAAAGTAAGTCGTGTTGCTTTGGAAAATGCAGCCTCTGTTGCAGCAATGCTATTAACTACTGATTGTGTTTTAGCTGAGAAAAAAGAAGAAAAACAAGCAATGGGTGGCACCCCTGATATGGGTGGCATGGGTGGCATGATGTAAACAAGCTCTTAGCTTTTGCGAAGCGAAAGATTAGATCTTGTTTATCCTGAGCTTGTTGAAGGATCTGTTATAATTTTTACTTTTGCGAAAAGCTAGATATTATTTATCCCGAGCTTGCCTCGGGATAAATAATCGAAAAGTTCAATAAATAAAATAAAAAAACCTCTATTCAAAAAATAGAGGTTTTTTTATTTATAATAAATTCAAGAGAGTTGCGTTATCTTATAAAATCCATAAAAACTTTAAAAATGAAAAAGACATTAGTTTTAGCAGCTATTGCAGGAATTGCATTTGCCTCATGTAAAAAAGACAGAACCTGCACTTGCACCAATAGTACGGTTTCTCAAACGTCAACTCAACCTGGTTATTCTTATACACCAACGGCACCATCAACCGATAAAGTAACGTATAAAAAAATAAAAAAGAATGGTGTAATGGCTCAAACATGTGTAAGTGAAGAAAGAACATATTCATATACTTATACAGATTTTACACCAACGGGCAGTGCTAATTATGTAATGACGATAAACACTAAAAACGAGTGTGAATTAAAATAAATAATTTGTTTGCATCAAAGGCCTTTGACCGTTTAAGTCAGAGGCCTTTATTTAGAATATTTCATAATTACATATTTTTCGGGCACTACCAATTCGCTCGTACAGTAATTTAATTTATCTTTTAATTCACTTGGGTAATCGGTTACAATCTCAAATCCGAGAGGGATAAACATTTTTGGAATAATACAGGCCAGATAAAGTGGTTGAGTGGATCGTTTGATAAGTTCATTTAACAGCATTTTTGCATAGCCTTTCCCCCTTTGATCACCTACAACTCCTAAAGAACACATCTCATCACAGCCTTTGTGTTTTCTAATTCTACAAAAAGCAAAAATATTGTCTTTTACATCCTTTACAATTAAAAACTCTTCTTTATTCAGTTCGCGATCATCCAACTCAAACTTTGTAATATGATCTTTAATAAAATTAAACTCCTGTGTATTTGGAATGCAAACAATCATGTATACAAAATTACAAATACTCTTCTATAAACTGTTTTTTATTTTATAAAGGAGATTTGTATATTTAATAAATATTATGAGAATACTATTACATCTATCCATTTCTTTTTTCATCCTTTTCTTTTCTTGCGGAAAGAGCGATGAGGATATGCGAAAAAAAGAACAAAAGAAAATGCAGGAACAATTGAGTAATCCAAAAATTCAATTGTATAAATCTATGAAGATCGCTTTGCGCTCAACGGCAACCGTTGGTCAAAATCCAGAATTAGATAGCGCAAGAAAAAGCATGTTTGTTTTGGTTGGCTCAGTTTTAAACGAAGGTGCTAGTTTATTGGATAAATCAAAACCGGTTGAGATCCACCCGCTGGAATTAGTTGTTTTGGCAAAAGAAGTGTACGATACTAAGGAAGTGCTTCTAAAAACAGACGAAGACTCTTTACCAACCTTATTGGCAAATATTTTTTATGTATTCACAGGCTCTTCAAAAATAGAATCTTCTTTTTTTCCAATGGCTTACAACAATAATCACGAACACATTATCCTCTCTCTCTTATGGCAAATAACACCTTCGGCACCTAAAGATTTTGCTTTATATGAAGTTTATAAATCAGATGAAAAGGGAATTGAAGATCTTAATTTAAGATTGGTTTATCAACTTACAAAATCGTTTGTGCTTATGGAAAACGAATATTTCTATCATTCGTTCGATAAGTGCAATGACTATTTAAAATATATGGAAGATAACAAAGATATGATCTCTAAAACGCCAATGATAAATATGGTTAACCAGGGCTTTGGTCCAAGTGAACAAAGTTATTATCAGTTTCATGGGATGGGAGTTATTGTGCGTGCTTTGGATGAAGATAAAATGAAAAAAGAAAAAGAATCTTTAAATGATATGGAACTTTTTTTATCGGATATGCAAAAGGGTGGACTTGATAATGAATTAACCTGGTTAGTAGATGCCTACGTTCATATTAAAAAAGAGGAATATGAAAAAGCCATTCCCGCATTAGAAAAACTGGATAAGAGTGATAAGATAAGTGCGCCGGAAAAACAGGCAATTACGGAGCTGTTGGTATTTATTAAAGCAAGAAAAAAAGATAGCGCTTTGAACATGTTTAACGATAAATTAGCTTTTGGCAATATCGCTTTTCATTTAATGACGGAGCGTTTAAAAGCTTCAAAACAAATGGCAGATCTTGAGAAAAGCAAAGAAGGTAAAAAATTGGTTGAAGTGCAGCAACAAATAAACGATAAGATGCAGTATATTGAAAACGCCAGAACTTCTTTAAACACAGATAGTTTAAGCTCTAAAGCCAAGAACCTTGTAAAAGATATTTTTAAATAGCGGTTTAATTTATCGGATCTTTATGTATTCTTCTCCTTTTTTCCTGCCATATCTTTTAAGAGGCTCTTAGAAAAGAAGAAGATAACAATAGTGCCAACTCCCAGGCAAAGCCATAAAAATTGCCTTGTCTCAAAAAATGATTTTTGTTTTTCTTCAACCTTTACTGTAGACTGCGGCACTTGTTTAATAAAACCTATAGATGCTTCAGGTAATAGCTGCGGGATGCTTGAAACAAAGTTACTTAGATCATACTCCGGCACTTTTAAAGCTCTGTTTCCAAAACGTAGATGGTATTTGTTACCGGCATTTAAATCACACACAATATAGCTGGCTAATTGCTTACAGCTAATGCTCTCTATTTCTAATGGTGGATTGTCTTTATTTTCTATCTCAATAAACAATTCCTTCTCATTTAAGTTTGGTACATCAAAGAATAAAAGATCATCAGAACTTAAATTAAACTCAAATAATAAGTCGCGGTATTTTTCTACTTTGTTATGTTTTAATTTACGTTCGCGGTTAGCATAAATCGCGGCGTGTCGCAGGTAGAGGCGGGGACTCTTGATTCTCAGATCTAAACGGTCTACTTCCTGATTATTTGGGAAAGATAATTGAATAATTGTTTTTTTATTGACTTTATCTTCCGTAATTGATTTTGTAAATACAACTTCGTTATGTTTTCCGGCAATAACTGAATTTCTGAACCAACCAGCTTTATTGATCTTTAAAGGCTGTGCATGCCAATCATCTACTAATAATCTAAAGTAACTGTAATTGTTCATCGGAAAATAGATACACTTGTAAGTATTTGTATAAACTTCATTATAAGCCAGGCTCAGCTCCTGCGATGCGCTTACACTATACCATTGCTTCATATCTTCGCTGCCTTCAATAGCACAATATTTATATGCATCCGAATTATTGATGTTAAAGGCAATGTTGCTGATCTTATCTTTATTGGGATTATGAATGATTATTTCCGAATAGGTATTAAAATGTTTTTGTGAAACGATTGTATACTCAACAAAATCCGATTTAGCTTTTAATAATGGTTCGCTTAAAACAACGTATGGAACCTCTTGTTGTGCCGAATCGTGAATTCGGGTATCGTGCAGGTTAGCGCTCATGTATTGTTTAATATCGGGGTTAAGGGGTATCTTATAAAGTCCGTTGGTCTTTATGTTCTCAATTACTGCCTGGTGCGAATAGGATTGTGCATTGATCTTACAAATGCTACCCATAATAAAAATTAAAATATAAAATATGTTTTTCATGTTCTTTGTTTTAAAATTCTATTCTTGTTTAGTGTCTGTATCAGACAGATCTGTTTTTGCTTCAACAGTTTTATCTTTTCCATCATCCAGTAGCAGAGCTTTTATTTTTTGATACATAAATGCTATGATCAATAATACAATTCCTAAAATAAAGAAGGCTATTATTTTTCCTGCCTGCGAAGCGTTATTTATATCATAGGCAAATAATTTAATTAAGGTTATAGCGATTAAAACTAATGACATTACCCTGAACGTCTTATTGTATTTTTTCATGCCAACAAACAAGAATACGAATGCGAGAATACCCCAAAGAATAGGGAAGCCGATCTTTACAACATGTGTCTCTACCGAATCTATCTCCATTAATTTACTGGTATATTCATAATCGTTGCTGTTAAATACGTTTATGAGGTTTAGTTTTAAAACATGCAGGATCAATTCTACACTGGCAAGGTAAACAATGGCTACAGAAGATAAAATACTGTTTAATACTCTTGTGTTCGAAATGAAAGGATCTTTTTTGTGAATCATTTTATACATTCTGAATCCAATAAATACGACCGCCGCAATAGAAACATAATGAAAGATAAAACCAACATTATACATTTCAGGTGTAAGTAACTGGTCCGTAAATTCTGCAATTGGCAACCAGGCAAAACCTAAAAGGAAAACCGCAAGACTTACAAAATTAAAGATGTACAAAGTAACCTGGGTACCTTTATTTTGAAGTTTAATTGCTGCCAGGTTTAAGATCGCTAAAAAGAGTATGTGGTACACGTGTATAAGTATGGCAACATTTAACGAACCGCTAAACCATTCGCTTACCTGGTAGCCAACTTCTAATAACCCGGTAATATAAAGTAATACAATAAAACCAACTTTTAAAACAGCAGCATAATTTTTTGGGTTAAATGGAATACCAAGATATTTTACTGTCTCACTCTCTTTTCTTAATAACAAGGCAACGGCCAACAAAGATAAAGATGAAACAATACCTGTTATGAATGCTTTATTTAATAAGATCTTTACAGACTCTTCATGATAAGAACCATACACACTTACCCAGTCCATAAATAAACTAATGCACATTAAAAAAGAAATTATTACAGAAGCAAAACGGAATAATACAATTTGTGATTTTTGTGCTAACCAAATTAGCAACACCGCTTCAAGTGCCCAGAACAATGTTATATAATTACCGTGTAGCTGCACCGGAGCAGCAATGGTTATAAATGTTAGAGTTAAACCTATCATAAGGTAAACCAGCTTAACATCTGCCTTAAATTTCTTGTAGAGTAGGAATGAGCAGATCAAATTAAATCCGGCCAAAAGAACACAAAAGATCCCCTGTAATTCGTGATGATAATAGTTAAGGATCTGCATTCCTGCTCCAAAGAACAAGAACGTGTTACTGATGAGAATTGAGAGATCTAGTGCAGCAAATTTCCTTTTTTCTTTAATGTTATTAATAATATTCATTAGCACAAACACTGTATAAAAAATAGCTGCAAAAATAATAGCCCCCTTATATGGCGCATTTACCTGTCCTATACATTTTGTCTGCAGCCAGCCGAAATAAAGGATCATTGTAAAACAATAAGCCATAATATTGATAAGGTTCCATTTGCGCATGTATGCGAGTGCTAACATGCCTATATCAAGTATTAAGATGTAGGTAAACAGCACCTGGTAATTACCCTGACCGGTACTAACCATAAAAGGCGTTGCAAAACCACCGATAATAGATAAAGCTGCAAGTTCAACGCGATCATAAATAATGGATATAAACACGCTGAATGCCGTTATTAAGAGCATGATAATAAAAGCGGTGGTCTGATCAAAGATATGGTATTGATGGAAAGCTATGCCAATGGTAAAATAAAAAATAGAAATACCCCCCGCAACAAGTACCGAGCTAAAGGCTTTAAAGTTCTTACGTAAATAGTGCGCAAAACCTAAAACTATACCTCCGCATAAAATACCTATGCCAACACGTGCAATTTCGTTTATCCAGTTCTCATCAATAGCAAACTTAACAAACATAGCAATGCTTATTACTAAAATGGTAATTGCTATTTTACTTACGATGTTCTCGCCAATGAATTTTTCAAGATCCGGGTTATTCTTCCTAAACTTAGAATACCACCCTTCCTTTGGCACCACGGGTTTTACGGGTTGTTTTTGCGGCTGATTTACTTCTACCTTAATTGGTTCGTTTTGATTGACAACAACTTTTTCTACCTCTTTTACCGGTGGTGGAATTTCATCTTTTACAACAGGTGGCTCAATAATTTTTGGAGGTACAATGGTTGTTTTAACCGGTGGAACAACTTTTTCAGGCTCTTCTTTAACTGTTTCGGTTGTTGTTGTAGTTTGTGTGGTTGTTTTTGGAGCCTGGCTAAATTTAACGGCTTTGAGATAATTCTCAATATTGGTAAGCCTTTCTTCTGTTTTTTTCAGCTTAGCGTTTTTGTTCAGGTGAAAAAGTACAAGTAATAGTATAACTACCAGCAATAAAACAATTTCCATAGGGTTTGGCTTTTGTAGGATAAATATACAATATTCGTCAAAATAGATACTGTAATTTTAACGAACGTAATATCCCTTTTCATTCAAAAGAAGGTCAAACTCCTCGTCAATACTCAAATCCTGACGAGAATTGCCTTATTATTAAAATAAGTTAATTAGGCTTTTTCGTGGTAGGCGCTAAACCTTTGTTTACCCTTTCAACAATAGTTGTTGCAATTTTAGAGAAGTGTTTATCGATGATCTTTTTAGGATTATTTAAATTAACCGCAAATTCTTCTTCGGCAATGCCCGAATTTATTTCTCTGGCATCGTAGGTATAAACTGTATAGTGTACTGTTATTTTCCTGTTGCCATTACCGTCGCCCAATTCTGCCGGACCTTTAGAGCCGCTGGCTTTAATATCCAATTGATTGATGAACACAAAAAGATCGGTTTTATATTTACCATAAAGTAATGGAACAACTTTTGCGTTGGTAATTTTTGCGTTCATAAAACGTGCATCCGAATTACTTTCCACGTTTAACTGACCTTTTTCTATTTTCTTTTGTTCTTTTTCTTTTTTTGGTGGCTGGTAATTATTTTGATCCGGCACTTTTTGAAACTCGTAAGTAAGGTATTGATAAATACCTTCCAGATCTTTTTTATACTTGGTAGTATCCTCCATAAGATCTACCACGTTAAATTTATTTGTTTTAAAGGCTTTAAACAACTGCTCATTCAAACCATCCCTAAACTTGTATTTAATTTCTTTTGCTGTTAATTTGGTCTCTGCGTTAATATTCTGGTCTATTTCGCCCAGGTATAAACGCGTTTCGAAAGGAATGAGCATTACTTTGTGCGAAGCAGCAGTCTCTTTTTCATTTTTAGTTCCGGAAACGGTAGTGTTTTGCCCTATAAAATTTAAGGCCAAACAGTTTAAAATTAAAAAGAGAAAAAAGTGTTTCATCATCATTTCTTTTTAAAATTCACTAGCAAAATTAGTCCCTCAACCAATCTGTATTTGCCCAAACCATTAAACCCAACACAAGAAATAAACCAACATTATTAGCGTAATAAATTACTTTATCAGATACTTTTTTACCTGTAACCATTTCCCATAAAATAAACATAATGTAACCACCATCTAACATTGGGATAGGTAAAAAATTCATAAATGCCAATGCTAAAGATAAAAAGCCTGTAAACAACCAAAAAGACTGCCAATTCCAGGTAGCGTTCATTTGTTGCACCATAGTATAAAAACCGCCCACTTTTTTATGCGCTTCTTTAACAGTAAATATTACTACAATTTGTTTTGCCTGCATAACTATTTGCTCCATGCCGTCTTTTATACCTTGTACAAACGCTTCACCAATACCAAATTTTTGTTTTTCAAGATTAATTTCGGTTACGGAGGTTTGGTTAGCCCCCATGATTCCTATATCACTAACTTGACTAGAAGTTTTTACGGTATCATTACCTCTTAAAATTGTTAGATTTACTTTTTTTGACTTATTTTTTATTAATTCAAATTGTAATTCATCAATAAAATGTGTTGGAATATTATTCACGGCAATTATTCTATCATCTTTTTTGATATCTGCATTTGCGGCAAAACTTGTACTGTCCAAACTTTCAACTTTTGGTATCCAGCGAGCGGAAACAAATGATGATTTTTTTATGCGTTTTAAGATCTTAGAACGGTCTTCGTCGTTAACGGGTAAAGAGAATTTTTTTCCGTCAGCGTGCACCCCCTCAATAGTGCTAACACCATTCATGATAATTTCTAAGGGAATGCGATTAATAGACCTAACAGGTGCTCCATCTAAAGAGGTAACAAAATCACCATTTCTTAAGCCCATTTCGTACGCAGAACTATCTACAATTAAGCCATAAGGAATATTTGTAATAGGCAAAGTATCTTTTCCCCAAACAAATAAAACCATCCAAAAAATTAAGATCCCTAAAACAAAATTTACAATGATACCACCCATCATTACCAATAAACGCTGCCACGCTGGTTTACTACGCAGTTCCCAAGGTTCAGCCGGTTTATCGATCATTGTTTTATCCATTTGCTCATCTACCATACCGGCAATTTGCACATAGCCACCAAAAGGGAACCAGCCTATGCCATATTCCGTATCACCGATCTTCTTTTTGATCAGAGCAAAATTCATGATATTGGCAAAGGGGAATAAAAAATCGAAGAATAAATAGAATTTATCTACACGGCATTTAAATCTTTTGGCAAACCAAAAGTGACCAAATTCGTGAAGGGTTACAAGTATTGTAAGACTTAAAAATAACTGAGCAATTTTAATAAACATAGTATGGTTTTAATTTTAGTAACCAATTACAGTTTTAGTTGTAATTAATTAAGCAGCTAAAGTTACAGTAATTTGGGCGGGTTTTAAAGGAAAAAGTGCTGTTTTAAGTATTATTATGAACTTATAACTGTTGGTTGGCCAAAAGCCTTGCTTCCTTGTCGCAGTCAATATATTGCTGGTAGTCAGGGTTTTTAATGTACTGGCATTTTTCCATAGTATTACCAACAACATCACTCATTTGCAAAAAGCCTATTTTATCTTCTAAAAAGGCCTGCACAGCTACCTCGTTGGCCGCATTTAATACACAAGGCATATTGCCACCTTTTTCCATCGCACTGAAGGCTAATTTAAGGTTTGTAAATGTATCCAGGTCAGGCTTCTCAAAGGTTAATTGGGGGTAATTTAAAAAATCAAACCGCGGGAATTTATTTTTTATCCTATTCGGAAAACCGATAGCATATTGTATTGGTAATTTCATATCCGGCAAACCCATTTGAGCTTTCATACTACCATCTTCAAACTGAACGATACTATGTATAATACTTTGCGGATGAACGATCACATCAATTTTTGAAGGCTCCAGATTAAACAACCATTTTGCTTCTATTACCTCCAAGCCTTTATTCATAAGGCTTGCAGAATCTATGGTGATCTTCGCGCCCATGGTCCAGTTGGGGTGTTTTAATGCCTGCGCCTTTGTAACTTGTATAAGATCTTTACGTGTTTTGCCTCTAAAAGGGCCCCCACTGGCGGTTAAATAGATCTTCTCGATCTTATTTTCCCATTCGCCTGCAAGACATTGAAAAATGGCAGAGTGTTCACTATCTACAGGATAAATATTTACGGCATTCTCCAAAGCCAGTCGGGTAACCAGTTCGCCGGCAACAACCAATGTTTCTTTATTGGCAAGCGCAATTTGTTTTTTGTGCTTAATGGCATTAATGGTAGAGGCAAGGCCCGCATAACCAACAACAGCAGCCAATACAAGATCGATGGTCTCCATTTCAACAATTTGTTCAACGGCTTTTGCGCCGGCAAATACTTTAATATCTGATGCGCTTAAGGCTTCCTTTACCTGTTTGTATTTTGTTTCGTCGGCAATTACAACAGCGTTTGGATTAAATTCTAAAGCCTGCTTAATTAAAAGGTCGGCATTGCTATTAGCAACTAAAACCTCTGCAACAAAATGGTCAGGGTTCTCTTTTATAACTTCCAGGGCTTGTGTACCAATACTTCCGGTGCTACCAATAATAGCTATGTTCTTCTTTTTTTCCAATTCAAGTGCAATAATCAACAAAATTTTTTAGCTGTTAAAACTATTTTTTGCACAATGAATAATCAATTGTAAATTTGGCCTGTCTTAAGGGGTGCTTTTCATGATTTAAGATTGATGATATAAGATTTAAGATTGAATAATAAACAATCTAAAATCTGACTTCTAAATTCATAAATCAGGAAGGCTGAGATTAAACCCGTTAACAGTTTACGCCAAACGTTGCTGTTAAACACCTGAACAGGATAATGCCTGCGGAGGGAAAACAATTAAAATAACACATGCCCCACGTGTTGTTATGTTTAATTAAAAAAAATAAAAAAATGAACAAAAAGTTATTGGCAAAGACCTTCTTTGCAACCGCGTTCTTTAGCCTGGCTAAAGTAAGCGCGCAACACAGTATTTCGGGCACTGTTAAGACCGATAAAGGCGAAACCGTGCCATTTGCAGTAGTTGGGTTAAAGAACACACAGCTTTCTGCCACAACCAATTCAGAAGGCGTTTTTAAATTCAAGAACGTAAAAGATGAAACTTACATTCTTATTACAAGATGTTTAGGCTTTCGAGAGCGTATTGATACAGTAATTGTTAGTGCTGACGTAGTTGTTGATCCTCAACTGACGCAATCAAACAAACAATTGGATGAAGTGGTTGTAAATGCTACACGCGTTGACAAAAATAATGGCATGGCTTTTAGCAATATTGATGCAGAAGCGTTGAAAAAACAAAACCTTGGGCAGGATGCTCCATACATGTTGAATCAGTTGCCAAGCGTGGTTGTTAACTCTGATGCCGGTGCCGGTGTAGGTTACACAGGAATTAGAATAAGAGGTTCGGATGGTACGCGCATAAACGTAACTATTAACGGCGTACCGGTTAACGATGCAGAATCGCAGGGAACTTTTTTTGTGAACATGCCCGACTTTGTTTCTAGCACAAACAACATTCAGGTGCAACGTGGAGTAGGGGCTTCAAGTAATGGAGCCGGAGCTTTTGGCGCAAGTATTAATTTTCAAACAAACGAGTTAAAAGATAAGCCCTATGCTAATGTAATTTCAACAGCGGGTTCATTTGATACTTATAGAAATACTTTAGCTGCCGGTACTGGGTTATTGAATGATAAATTTACATTGGATGCAAGAGCCTCAAGCATTACAAGTAATGGATACATCGATCGCGCAAGATCAAATCTACAATCCTATTATTTAGCCGGAGGCTATTACGGTAAAAAAACAGTTATAAAATTAATTAATTTTTTAGGGCAGGAAAAAACGTACCAGGCCTGGTATTATGTGCCGGAAGATTCTATAAAAAAAGGGAACAGAACCTATAATCCCGCTGGAGAATATTATGATGCTAATGGAAAGGTACATTATTATAAGAATGAGACCGATAATTACAAACAAAATAATTTCCAGTTGCATTTTATACATCAGGTAAATTCAAGAACTAGTTTTAATATAACTGGTCATTACACAAAAGGAAAAGGCTATTACGAACAATATAAACAAAGCCAAAGCTTTGGATCTTACCACATGGAAGAGCCTATTTTGGCTTTAAATGATTCAACTAATTTAACCATCACATCAACTGATCTTATTCGTCGTTTATGGTTAGACAATGATTTTGCTGGTGGTATCTTTAATTTTAACTATACACCTAATTCGCAATTAGCATTTACTATTGGCGGTGGCTATAACTCTTACTTTGGAAGACATTTTGGACGAGTGATGTGGGCACAATATGCTTCTAATTCGGAGATCGATCATCAATACTATTTTCAAACTGCAAATAAGAACGACGGTAATATTTACTTTAAAACAAATTATAAACCGGTATCAAATTTTAATGTTTTTGTTGATCTGCAGGTTAGAAATGTGGATCATCGCTTTTTAGGCTTCGTTGATTCGTTAGCGACAGAAACTAAATTACAAAACCAGACCTATTCTTTCTTTAATCCAAAACTTGGTTTAAGTTATGATATAAACACACATTTAAATATGTACGCTTCTTTTGCTATTGCAAATAAAGAACCTAACCGAAACGATTTTGTGCAGAGTGCACCAAATAGTCGCCCGAAGCCGGAGCAATTAATGGATATAGAAGCGGGTGCAAAATACACGGTAAAGAATTTTTATTTTGCAGCCAATATTTATGATATGGAGTATAAGGACCAATTGGTTTTAAATGGCAAGGTAAATAACGTTGGGGCCTATAACCGCGTTAATGTAGCGAGTAGCTATAGGAGAGGAATAGAGATTGAAGCTAATGCCAACATTGGCAAATATTTTGCAATTGGTGGAAATGTAACTATATCGCAAAATAAAATAAATAATTTTGTTGATTATACCGATAGCAGCGATGCTGCATACACAGTTTTTACCCAGTACAAAAAAGAATATAAGAATACTGATATTTCTTTTTCACCAAACGAAATCTCATCTATCTTTTTTGTTATTAAGCCTGTAAAAAACCTTGAGATCACTTTTATGAATAAATATGTTGGTCGCCAGTTCCTTGATAATACAACTAATATTAAGCGCAGTATTGCACCCTATTATGTAACCGATGCGCGATTGAACTATACCATTAAAACAAAATTGATACCTGAAATTGGAATACTGTTTGCGGTATATAATGTGTTTAGCTCAAAGTATGAAACAAATGGATATACGTATAGCTATTATACAGATGCAGACCTTAATACGTTTAATTATAAGGCGCCTGCAGCACCAATACATTTTTTGGGTGGGATCAGTTTAAAGTTTTAATAACAAGATCCAAATAAAAAAGTCCCGGTTATTTGCCGGGACTTCTCTTTTAATTACTTCTAGCTTATTTAATGTCGTTAATTACGTTGGTTGCTTCGTAAATATAAATGTCTTTTGTAACATTTTTAACCCATTTGTTCTCGCGGTTCAAGCGGGTTGTATCGCTTCCAAATTTGGCAACATCATCGCTCAATAGTTGTCCTGAAAAGCCTTTTATTTCTTTTTTCAGTTCATCGTATTTTTTATTTTGTTCTCGTAATTGTTTTTGTTCAGCTCTGAATTTTTCAAGATTCAAACTATATTTAGTATCGTCTCTCTTAGATTTTACTTCTTTAGCTTGTGACTCGATCAAATTGAATTGAGAACTTTTTTTAACGCGAGCCTGACTATTCTTGATCACAGAAGAATAATTGATGTTCTTGAACTCTACGTAATCTGCTTTTGGTATCTCATCCCAAGGCATTGGATTATCCATTTCTTTTTCGCCAAGATCTATAAATTCATATGGGTCTGGCAATAACACGTCAGGCATTACACCTTTTAATTGCGTTGCACCACCATTTATACGATAAAATTTTTGTTGTGTGATCTTTACTTGTCCAACCGGTTTAATAGTATCAAATTGCGGTAATAAAAAATTATCAAGGTCAACAAAAGACTGAACCGTTCCTTTACCAAAACTTTGTGTGCCAATAATTACGCCGCGTTTGTAATCTTGTATTGCAGCAGCTAAGATCTCACTCGCACTGGCACTGTTATGGTTTACCATAATGGTTAACGGTCCATCCCAAACAACATCCGGCGCTCTGTCTTCCATTACATTGCGCATATTGTTCTTGCCTTGTACTTGTACAACAGGCCCTTTAGGGAAGAATAAACCTGCCATCATTACAACCTCCTGTAAAGATCCGCCACCGTTATCGCGAAGATCGATAATGATGCCCTTTACATTTTGTTTCTTTAGTTTTTCAATCTCTTTGCGCATGTCGTTCGAGCATCCACGGGCGCCTGTACGGGTGAAGTCTGTGTAAAAAGATGGTAAATAAATATAACCGATCTTATTTTTGTTTTCAAGAACAGCACTCTTAGCAAAAGTTTCTTCAATCTCAATAACATCTCTAATAATTGGAATAACTTTAATAGTGTTATCGGTTTTTTTAACGGTCAATCTTACTTCCGTTCCTTTTTTACCCTTAATATGTTCAATGGCCTCATCCATATCCATGTTGGTAATGTCAACTGGTTCTTTAACACCTTCACCAACTTTCATAATATGATCGCCTTTTTTTAATTCGCCTTGTTTGTAACTCGGACTTCCAACAATAATTTCACTAACGATCAAAGCACCTTCTTTAGATTCTAAACGGGCGCCAATGCCTTCAAACTGGCCGCTCATTATCTGGTCAAATTTCTTTTTCTCTTTAGGGGCAAAGTATTCTGTGTGCGGATCATAAACGCCGGTAATTGCGTTTGCAAATGTTGAAAAACGTTCGCGCGGTGTAATTTTATTTAAGCGTTTGAACCAGTCTTCATTTGCTTTTAAAGTTTTACGTCTTGCTTCAACTTCTAAAGTATCAATCGATTTTACTTTGTACGCCGTATCTTTCTTTTCAATCGCTTTCTCCTGTCTGTCAAGCATTTCGTCTAAGCGTAGTAAAACCTGATACTTGATCATTTTACGCCATTCATTCTTTAGATCAGCTTCTGATTTTGAATAAACGGTTTTTTCATAATCGGTTTCGTATTCTTCATCAGTAGTAAAATCAATAGGCTTTGATAAGATCTCTTTACTCCAGTTTTCTTTTTCTTTTAAACGTTTGTTGTAAATATCAATTGACTTGGCATAAAAATCATGACGTTGGTTCAATAACTGATCGTCAATGTCGCGGCGAGATTTTGCCAGTTCATCAATATCACTTTGTAGCAAGAATTTTTTATTGTAATCTAACCGCTTAATATAAAGCTCAAACACTTTTTCACTAAAAGCGTCGTCTAATTTTACAGGGGCGTAATGGTTTTGATTTAAACTTCCGAAAAGTAACTCAAAAATAACATCGTTCTTATCAAAAACGTACTTAAAGAACGTAAATGATGAAAGAATAATAACCCCAACAAGTATAACTGTTTTGGTGGTTATTTTATTTATTAATTTTTGCATATGTACAAATTTAAATTTTTAATACGTAATATCATATTGCACAATCATATATTTTGCCATACTTGCTAAAAACTTGTTTAAATATTGTTAAATGTAAATTACGCAGGAATGCTATATTTAGCGGGTAATAAAGATAATTATGATAGATTTTTCACGTGCGGAACTAACACATTTTTGTGTGCATTTTGTTGGTAACAAAGGGCTGGGAGAAGAGCTGACATTGAGCGACAAAGTATTTAAATTTAAGGACGATTTTGTAAAAGATACCGTTTTACGCTACTTTTTAAGTCCTTTTAAAACCGATATTTACTACCAGTTCAAAGGTAAAGTGGATGTTTCTTTGGCGAGTGTTGCCAACGCCTGCGAAGACCTTTTTACCGACCAAAAAGAGTTTGTAAAACAGAGCAAAAAGGTTGCAAAACAGCTTTACGATCAAAGCATACACCCCAAGATAAAAGGCGGAGAATTTTACACGTGTTTCTTTAAAGATGCAGTTGTTGACGGCGAATTATGCAATGCTATAGGCTTTTTTAAGACCGAGAATAAAGAAACGTACCTGAAAGTTTATCAGCACGTTGACAATTTTGACATAGACTGCGATAATGGCATAAATATTAATAAGCTTGACAAAGGTTGCGTAGTATTTGAAACCGACAAAAAGAATGGTTATAAACTAAGCATTATTGATACCAATAACCGAAACGCTGAGTGCGCGCTGTACTGGGAGGAGGACTTTTTAAACGCTACAATTAAACCAAATGCCTATTACCATACCAAAAACTTTATTGATACTTCACGTGGCTTTTGCGAGCAAATTCTTACTGAAGAGAATAATGTGAACAAGCAGGATCAAATGATGATGCTTAACAAAAGTACCTCTTACTTTAAGGAAAAAGACAGGTTTGACATTAAGGACTTTGAAAAAGAAGTTTTGGTAGAGCCAGAACTTATAGGTGCCTTTAAAGAGTACCGCAAGGATTTTAGTAAAAAAATGGATCTTACAGCAATTGATGAATTTGATGTTTCGCAAACAGCGGTGAAGAAGAACCAAAAGTATATGCGTAGTGTGGTGAAACTGGATAAGAATTTTCACATCTACATTCATGCCCGCCACGACTATGTTGAGCGCGGTTACGACGAAGAAAAAGGTTTAAAATACTATAAGTTGTTTTACGTGAACGAAGAGCAGGGGTAGAACTTACTTGTCCTTTTCTATTTTTTTATGATAGGTAAAAAATACGTTACCTCCTTTGCTTAGTATAAGTGATTCACCGACTTGTTTAAATTCCATTTGCGTAAAATCCTTCATGATATAATCTTCTGCTTTAGAATCTTCGGGTTCGGTACATAAATTATCGCTTACTTGCATACCCCCTAAAAAAATTAACTTATTGCCGCTTATCTTGTATTTACCGGAAAAAGCGTTGCAACCATAACCGGAGTAAGTACTGTCGTTAAAATGTAGTATTGAATGATCGTGGTGTAAAGTAACGGTTGTGTTTTCTCTTTTATCTTCAATTTTGGTTAATACCCAGGTAACATCTTTAATACTAGTTTGCGCTTTAAAAGATAAAACATTAAGGTTTATAAAGATCATTAAGATCAGTTTCATTTCATCAAAAATTAAGCAGCATTAACTCTCTGCTTTCTTTTTAACAATCAAAACCATGTTTTGTTCAAGTGGTAAATAACCGAATTCGTAACAATAGATGTATGTGTGGTTATTTTTTGTAGTGATCTGGTTGGTATAAAAATTAAAATTAAACCCTTTATCGATCAATTTTTGTTTGGCAATTTTAGTAGTATCGCCATGTAAACTTTCCTCTAATATTCTGCGGTTCTTGCGCAACGAATTATTAATATTTCTAACGTAATTATTCGTATCGCTGTTTACCTTATTATTAAAGGCATTGCGGCACATATCGCTGCAAAATTTCTTATCAATACGGCCCTTAATAATTTCACCGCATTCAGGACAAGTGCGTTTTTCCATAATTAAGCTATAATTTTCAAAGTGTTCTTTACTAATTTGGCTTTTTGTTTTGCTTTTAAAATATCGTCATCCACAATAGTGGCGTGACCCATTTTGCGATAAGGCTTTGTGGTTGCTTTACCATATAAGTGCACATAAACACCACTAAATTTTAAAACATCCTCTAAGCCCTGGTAAATAGCAGTTCCGGAATAACCAAAATCGCCAAGTAAATTAACCATTACCCCGGCTTTTATAATAGACGTGTCGCCCAAAGGCAGGTTTAAGATCGCGCGCCACTGCTGTTCGAACTGAGAGGTTATATTTCCTTCGATAGTGTGATGACCGCTATTATGTGTTCTTGGCGCTATCTCGTTTACCAATACTTTTCCGTCTTTTGTCAAAAATAACTCCACGGCAAGCAAGCCAACAATACCAAGTTTTTCGGCTATATCAGCCGCTAATTTAAGCGCATCCTTCTCTACACTTTTTTTAATATTGGCCGGACTAAACAAGAACTCCACCAAATTTGCTTCGGAATTAAACTCACATTCAACTACTGGAAAACACTTAATTTCGCCGCTGGCGCTGCGGGCTACAATTACCGAAAGTTCTTTATCAAAATCAACCAAACGTTCTAAAACTGATGGCGCATCAAAGGCTTTGTCAATATGATGGGGGTTAACCAGTTTAACAACACCTTTGCCATCATAGCCGCCTTTACGCAGCTTTTGAAAGAAAGGAAAATAATCGGCGTATTTAGTAATTTGCTCTTTACTTTCTACTAAAAAAAAGTCAGGACTAGGAATATTGTTACGTTGGTAGAACATTTTTTGAAGACCTTTATCCTGTATCATTTCAATTATGTGCGGTTGAGGATATACCTTTTTTCCTTCTTTTTCGAGGTCTTTAAGTGCTTCTACATTTACGTTCTCTATCTCAATAGTGATCAGGTCTTTATCTTTTCCAAAATCGTATACAGTTTCATAATCATTTAAATTACCATGCGAGAATTTTTTGACAAGGTGCCTGCAGGGTGCATTTTTATCGGGATCGAGCACAGATATGGTTAAATTGAGGTTTATTGCGTTTTGAATAAGCATTCTTCCTAGTTGGCCACCACCTAATATGCCTATATTTATTTGTTGAATGGTTTTATTCATGTACCAATAATTTGATGGGTAAAGATAATTAAAGTAAAATTGATACCTTTAAATAACTTATTAAATACATGAAAAAAATTTTACTATACAGCTTCTTATCATTTGGTGGAATTGTAACTGCGCAAGAAGGATTAAAATGTGGTTTTCTTGAAGCCAACGAATATTTGTTCAAAGAAGATCCAACAGCTAAACAGCGTTTTGATAAGTTAATACAGGAAGCTAATAATCAAGCAAATAATAGCTCCCAATTAAAAACTACTGCAACTACTTATACTATTCCAGTAGTGTTCCATATTTTACATTTAGGTGGTTCAGAGAACATCAGTGATGCGCAGATCAATGATGCGATGGTGATTTTAAACCGCGATTTTAGTAAAAAAAATGCAGATACAACAAGCATTATAGCGCAGTATAAACCTTTAGCCGCCGATTGCCAGATAGAGTTTAAATTAGCAACCCTTGATGAAAATGGTGTTTGTACCAATGGTATCACTCGTCATTACACGCCAAACACAAACTGGGTGCCAAGTGGTGGGTTTTATTTATACACCTGGGACCGTACAAAATATTTAAACATTTATGTTGTTAAGACCATGCAAAGTGGTGCGGCCGGTTACACATATTTACCGGGAACTGCCAGTGCTAATTCAGACGCTATTGTAGTTTTACATAATTATGTTGGAAGTATCGGCACCTCTAATGCTTTTACCTCAAGAACATTAACGCATGAAACCGGTCACTGGTTTAACCTGCAACATGTTTGGGGTAGCACCAATAATCCAAATGTTGCTTGTGGCGATGATGGTGTTAGCGATACGCCAGTTACGAAGGGACACACAAACTGCAGTCTAAACTCAGCTGTTTGTACTTCGGGTGTTGTTGAAAATGTACAAAATTATATGGAATACGCTTATTGCTCAAAAATGTTCACTATCGGTCAAAAAACCAGAATGCATAATTGTATCATTGGCGGTATCGCAGGCAGAGACAATCTTTCAACTAATGCCAATTTAATAGCAACCGGCGTAATAAATCCAAACTCTAATTGCGCACCAAAGGCAGAATTTATAAATAGTCCTGTTACCTGCGTTGGTAATACTTTTAGTTTTACAGATTACAGCTATAATGGTACGGTTACAAATTGGTTATGGAGCAGTCCTTCAGCAGCAAACACATCAACTGCTCAAAATGGAACATTAACGTTTACTGCTTCCGGTATTGCTTCTGTAAAATTAAAAGTGGCTAATGCTTTTGGTGTAGATTCTATCACCAAACAAGTGCTTATAGTTTTAGCGGGTCCAAATAGCGGAACTTTAAATATTACGCAGGGTTTTGAGACCGTTTTTCCGGATAGTAACTGGATAGCCACTATACCGCAATACGGTGGCGGTTTTATTACCAACACCGTTACGGCTGCTACAGGAACAAATTGCGCCTGGGTAAATAATTTTTTCGATAATCCAAATGGACCCGTTAGTATTTATAGTCCTAATTATAATCTTCAAAACATTCTTAACGTACCGCAATTTTCTTTTAAATATGCTTATTCACAGCAAAACGCAAGCAATAATGATGCTCTTAAAGTTTTTGCTTCTATTAATTGCGGTAGCACATGGACGCAGCTTTATGCTAAAAGCGGAGCGCAGTTAAGTACTACGGGCACTTTTTTAACATCAGCCTACTTAAATCCACAACCGTCAGAATGGGTTACTGAAGTTTTAAATCTTGCAAGTTATGTTGGTAACCCAATGGTTGCGTTTAAAATAGAGTTTACACCCTTCGCGTCGGGTCCGGGTAATAATATTTTTATTGACGACATTAACGTTAGCGGTATAGTGAGCGTTAAAGAAAATAATTCGGTATTAAGCGGGGTGGAAGTGTTTCCAAATCCTACTACCGGCATGTTGAATTTTAAGGTAGGAACTGCATATAATAAAAATGTAAAAGTTCAATTATTAAATTCACTTGGACAGATCTTAATGAATGATGATCTTGATCAACGTTTATCATTTAACATCCAAAATTATCCTCAGGGTATTTATTTTGTAAAATTAAGTTCATCAGAAGGAAGCAAAATGCTTAAAATAATTAAGGAGTAGATATGGGAAAAAACTATAGCTATTTATTTACCCTTATTATTGCAAGTACTTTTTTTAATTGTTCGGGGCCAACTTCAGAAACTGATAGTAGTAATAATATTTCAGATATTGAAAAAGCAAGCTGGCTTATTGGTTCATGGCATAATACATCGCCTGAAGTGAGTTCTACCGAAGTTTGGGAAAAGAAAAATGATTCAACTTTAGCGGGAATAAGTTTTGCTATTGTTGGTAAGGATACTGTTTCTTACGAAACGGTTAGTCTTGAAAAAAATGGAGCAGGCGTTTATTATATTCCAACTGTAAAAGAACAGAACAATGCACAGCCAGTAAAATTTACCTTAACAAGTTCTACTGTAAATAAAATGGTTTTCGAAAATCCATCACACGATTTTCCAACCAAGATCACTTACAATAAAATAACAAACGACTCGATGGTTGCTGAAATATCGGGAAAGATAGAAGGGAAGGAACATTCTGAACAATTCCCCTTTGTAAGGAAGAAATAATTTTACGTATACTTGATAGCGTTATCAAAGGTCTCTTCGTTGCTATGCATTACCTGCAATTCCCAGCCACTTGGATAGGGTGCTTCTAATAAAGAACCCTTCAATAAATAAGGATACATTTCTGCATAGGTTTGTATTTGGTTAGCACTTACCCTGCGGTAAATATGTGAGCGATGTAATTTTTCAGGATGATCAATCCCTGCAGCTGCCATTAATTCAACAGCGGCCTTAATTGTTTCGTGCTGATAATTTGCTACACGTACTTTTTTATCATCCACATCCAGCCCTTTATAAAGTTTTGGATTCTGTGTTGCCACGCCGGTTGGGCAAGTATTTGTATTGCATTCCAATGCCTGAATACAACCAAGTGAAAGCATCATAGCACGAGCACCATTGCACATATCTGCACCTAATGAAATATTCTTTACAAGATCAAAACCCGTATGTACTTTTCCTGAAGCAATAATTTTAATATTCTTTTTTAAACCAAAGCCATGCAACGCATCATAAACAAAAGCCAACGCATCTCTTAGCGGCATACCAACAGAGTTGCTAAACTCTAATGGCGCCGCACCTGTTCCGCCTTCGCCGCCATCTACAGTTATAAAATCAGGCATGATCTGTGTTTTTATCATGGCTTTACAAATTGCAATGAATTGACTTTTTTGTCCGATACACAATTTAAAACCGATAGGTTTTCCGCCACTTAGATCGCGCAATTGTTTAATGAACAATAATAATTCAATTGGGGTTTTAAAAGCAGTGTGGTAGGGTGGAGACAGAACATCTTTTCCTTTTTCAACCAAACGTATCTTTGCAATTTCATCAGTTACTTTTGCTGCCGGTAAAATACCACCGTGGCCTGGTTTTGCACCTTGCGATAGTTTTATCTCTATCATTTTTACACTCGGCTGGTGCGCCCTTTCTTCAAAGGCTTTATAATTAAA
This sequence comes from Bacteroidia bacterium, assembly GCA_016787785.1. Lineage (GTDB taxonomy): Bacteria > Bacteroidota > Bacteroidia > B-17B0 > Aurantibacillaceae > Aurantibacillus. The sequence goes on from JAEUTO010000014.1 coordinate 173,946, forward strand.
TGTGCCATCAGAATTCCTGCAGCTAAAATAACCGGTACCAATTTGCCAGATCACATCGCCACCGGGTTCTAAGTGGTAAGGACTTAATCCACCTTCACCGGTGTTGTGCGCAAACTTTCCGATCTTTGCGCCACCATTTAGGGCCATAATTGCATTCTTACTTAATGAGCCATAACTCATTGCAGACACGTTAAAGATGCTGGCAGAGTAGGGCTGTTTGCAATCGGGGCCACCCACTAAAACACGTGGGTCGTGACTAACTTTATCGTGATGCAACGGACTAATGGAGTGGTTTAACCATTCGTAACCCGCCTGGTAAACATCTAGCTGGGTTCCAAAAGGGGTAGTATCATTAACTTTTTTTGAGCGCTGGTAAATCACATTTCTGCTTAAACGATTAAATGGCGCTCCATCCGTATCCGATTCAATAAAATATTGATACACCTTAGGTCGCATCCATTCGGCCCACCAACGCATGCGACCAATAATAGGAAAATTATATTTTAGAGAATGTTTTGTTTGTGTAAGATCTTTAATGCCTAATAAAATTAACGGACCAATTAAAATAAAGGTCCACCAAACCCAATGAAAGAAATAACCTAAAGTGCCAATTATTAAACAAACAACAATTGAAATGATAGCGAATTTTGTCCTCATAATATACGTTTCAAAAATTTAACTGATCATAAATATAATAAAAGAATTTTCTTAACGGAATAAAAAGTACTCTATCTTTTTGTAACTTGTTGTACTAAAGAGGTAACTAATGAAAAAAATAACAATCATTTTTTTGGTCATTTTGCATTTATCAGGTTTTTCGCAAAAAACAGATAGGGATAAAGCTAAGGACGTTTTTATTGAGATTGTTGAATGCTATTTTAAGAAAGATTGTAATAAATTCTATTCTTATTTTGGCGATTCGGTGACAAATTTTGGCAACCATTTTATAAGTACAAAAAAAATGATGGTTAAAAAAGATCTGTGTATTAAGTTTGATACGACCATTAAAAAAACGATCAATAAAGAAATTTATCTTGAAAAGTATAATATTGAAGTTTTTTCATATAAAGAGTTTTCTTCTGCAACACAAAAATTTTTAAACGATTATATGATCGAAAACCAATATTCTAGCGGTGTTGCGGCTCTTTCTTCAATGAAAGTGAATAAAAAGTTATATTCTGAAAGTGATTATTTAGTTATTGGTGACATCCCTAAAATTAAAAAATACGAAAATGCTATCGGATCAAGATATATTTTTGTTCTCCGGAAAACAGCAATGGGTTGGAAAATTGTAGGATTAGCAATATGAAAATATGATATCAAAGAATTTTGCAGGTTCTTATTGCATCAGCATGCTTCGATAAGAAAACCGGCTGGAAGATAAGTGCTTTGCCGAATAAAGCTTTTTAAATGCCTAAATGTGCCTTCAAAAGCGTATCTTAGCGCAATAATTAATAAAAAAAATACTTTGACATTCGACGATTTTAATTTTGAAAGTTCTTTACTGGAAGGTTTATATAGCATGGGATATAAAACGCCCACACCAATCCAGCAACAAGCAATACCCGTTATTACAGATAACAAGGATCTTATAGCCTGCGCGCAAACAGGTACAGGAAAGACAGCGGCTTACCTTTTACCTATCATTAACCATATTTTACATGCGCCAACAAGGCATTTAAATACGCTTATTATTGCACCAACACGTGAATTAGTTGTTCAAATAGATCAACAAATTGATGGTATGGGCTATTTTTGTTCGGTTGGTTCCATGTCTATCTACGGCGGTAGCGATGGCATGACCTGGGAAAAGCAAAAACACGCGTTAAAAGAAGGAGTTGATATTGTTGTTGCAACCCCCGGGCGTTTAATCTCTTTATTACAGGCAGGTGATATTAATTTTGAACATTTACAGCATTTAGTTTTAGATGAAGCTGATAGAATGTTGGATATGGGCTTTTTTGACGACATTAAAGCTATTATAAGTTATTTACCTAAAAAGAGGCAGACCATTTTATTTTCGGCTACCATGCCTCCAAAAATGCGTTTACTGGCAAAAGAGATCTCTAACGATCCTGAGCAAATAAACATTGCTATCAGTAAACCGGCAGCAGGTATTGTTCAGCAAGCGTATTTGGTTTTTGATAATCAAAAAGAAGCTTTAATAAAAAGTATTTTAAAGAATGATGATTATCAATCGGTAATTATCTTTTCTTCAACTAAAGAGAATGTAAAATTGCTTGAAAAAACATTAAGAAGTGTTGACGGATCGATCAAAGCTTTTCACTCTGATTTGGAGCAACCTGAAAGAGAAGAGATCATGCGGGATTTTAAAGCAAAAAAATTAAGGATCTTGATAGGAACAGATATTTTATCGCGTGGTATTGACGTGGATGGTATTTCTCTGGTAGTTAATTATGATGCGCCCGGAGATCCAGAAGATTATATTCACCGTATAGGAAGAACCGCCAGGGCTTCTAAAGCAGGCGTAGCAATCACATTCATTAATCAATACGATCAGCAAAAATTTGGCCGCATAGAAGCCTTAATGGGTTATGATGTTACAAAGATGCCGTTACCGGAGGGTTTAGGTGTAGGCCCTGTTTACGATCCACATGCGGTAGTTAAAAAGCCATCTAAGTTTGGCAGCAAACCAAAAGGACGTTTTAATCAGAAAGACAGGAAGAGATAATAAGTTATTTCTTATTTAGAGTTTCTTTTATTTCAACCAACACGTTTTTAATATCACGTAAAAGTTCATCATTCATAGAGGAACTGCCAGTGTCGGTTGTAACAGAAGTAAACTGATATTTTTCTTTCATTACTTTTTCGCGTTGGTTAAGTATTTCTACTTTAAATTTTTCGGCGTCAATAATACCTAACATACTCATCATATTGTTATCGTGCTTGCCACCGCCACCGCCGGCAGTTTCAATACGAATAAGCGTTAATCCAAAAGAGCGGAGGATAGGTCCGCCATAAAAAGAAAGGTCTTGTATATTCTCTAAAGGAATTGTTTTTTCGATATGAAAGATCATGCCTTTTGAGAAACGAAGATTTTTTGTGGTCAACTGGCACTCTAGCGTATTGAAAAATTTATTGCTTATCCATTGCCCTAAACCGCACAACCAAAAAGGGAGTATTAACCAACCAATTATGGAGATGAATAAATAAAATAGAACAATTAAAAAGATGTAGGTCTTAACTTTTGGATTAAATGTGGCTTTGTTTAATATTACTTCGTTGTCTATCATATTATTTTAAATTTTGTCAGTTCGAGTAGCGAAACGGAGTGGAGCATATCGAGAACGCTTCTCGATACATTCCTCCTCTCGTCAGAATTACTCGAAGTGACATCGGCACATTCTAACCTTTCGCCTAAAATGCTTATCGCATTAGCACCATCTTCCCAAAATCCTTTACAAAATACTTATCGGCGGCATTACCGGCTTTTTCAATATCGTTTCCGTTGAGTTTGGTTACTATCTTGTATAAGTAAACGCCATTGCCCAATTTGTCGCCATAGTTGTCTTTCCCGTCCCAAGCGTAATCAGTAATATTTCTACCAATATGCACATTTCCTAATTCAGAGCGTTGTATCTCTCTTACAATTTTACCAGTAATAGTCATTATTTGTATGGTAAATACTTCCGGCACCTCGCTACCCGTTAGAGTAAACACAAATTTTGTACTTGAACTAAAAGGGTTAGGGTAGTTCAATACATTAGTAACCGTTGGTTTGTTATTTATCTCAAATTGGATCTTATAATCCTGGCTACCGGAGTTGTTGCGACTTCTATCTTTTGCCTGAACGATCAACATATATTTTCCGTCAACAGGAAAAGTAGGGTTATACAAGATACTACAACTGTTCTTAGGTAAACTTGCCGGTGTAAATTGCAGGCCTTGCGTAAAATAAATGCGTTGTTGCAAACTTTGGTTGGGCGCCTGAATATAAACTGCAAAAGAACCAGTATCGTTTAGGGCCAAAAATTTATTCTCATCTTTTAATGTCACTAAAATTGATGGTTTTGCTGAAACAATATCACCATTTAAAATGCGGATCCCATCAAAGGTTACATCCAGCAAAGGATTGGTAATGTCTTTAGATACCTTAAATGAGTATCTACCAATATTATTAAATTGTGTTTGCTCTTTTTGATATTTAGCGTTTGTTAAAGGATTTACGTAGATCCATAATGCGTTGTTACCAACGTATTGAAATGAGTTTATTTTCACTGTATCAATAAAAACCTGTCCCGGCACAAACGGCTTTGATTTCATTTTTTGTGGTAACGGCGTTTGGTTACGGTTATTATCTTCTATCCAATAGGTAACCACCAAGCTGTCGGTAAAATTTTTAACACCAATATTTTCTATGGGGAATTTAAAAGTTACTTCATCGCCTTCCTGTAAGGTATCATTTATACTTTGAAAGCCTTTTAATGGATTAATAGCACATTCAGGTGCTTCATCATAAATTACCTGCCATTTTTTTAGTTGTGGTGATGTGGTGTTAACATTATCTTTCATAAAGGCCACCAATTTTAAATAAGGGTGTACAGCAGCATCTGCATAATTATAAAGCGCTAAAATATCGGTGCTATCCTGTACAAAAGTGTGCAGCGTATCTATTTGTCCGTTATTTCTAATACCTACTAATTTTAAAACAGTTGTATCGCCTGCCAGCGCATCAAGACTTTTCACCCGCCAGTGCAAGCTGTTCCATTTGTATGATGGGCCAATGATCTCAGAAGCTATATAACCATTGCTCCACCTTGTTTTAATGCTATCATTTAAAGTTATAATAGACTGTTTATTGGTTCCCTTTACTTCATGTCCTTGCCCTGCAACCATGCCTTTTTTACCGAATAAGATATACGGCACTGTGTCAGCCGTTGTGCGAATTGTTACAGCCCCGATACTTTCAAATGCATTATAAAGTGAGTTGTTGTAGGTAGTTATTTCCGCATAGGTTGGATTTTGAGCACCCATGGTGTAAGCCAAAACGTAATTATTTGCAGGAATAGCATTTAAAAAGTTCTGCATAGTAGTCTGAAAATTACCAAAGCCGCAGTAATTGGCTGCGCCAAAAGAATACACATGTAATACTTGATTTGGCACGCAAACACAGTTACTATAGGTTCCCGGACCGGCAGCGGGCCAGTTAACACTCACCACATCGTCAGGTTGGCCGCTAATTGAGTCGAACACAGCAAAATTCCAGCCATCAGGTGCACAGCCCCAACTTGAGAGTGTAAGGTTATTAAAAAAGAAATTAATGTTGGTTGAAAAAATTGCCGGATAAATTGCATTTCTGCAAGAGATACTTTGTTTATTATTTTCAAAAATAAATTTCCGTAAGGCTTTTTTATAGTTTACGAATTTATAATTATCATTTTTAAATTGATGAAAATGCGCCTGAGCCCAACCGCGTTTTGTACCAATAGTTTGAAAAGAACTTTCACGCCAGAGAAACGGTGTAGTTGGTATTGTACTGTCTCTGCTCACACGCCAAAAATAAACAGTACTATCCGCGAATGGTAAATTCACGTTCCATTCTAAAACGCCGCCGCTGCTTGTAACCAAAGTTGATTGTATGGGAGTCAAAAATTTATCACAGGTATCCAATTGAAAGCGATAAGTTGCACTTGGCGCAAAAGGATCGGTTGTAGAGGCTTTTAAGGTAATGGTATTTGTTTTGGGCACTATCGCATATTTGTAAGGATAAACCGGTACAACATCGCCCCCGGGAATAAAAATATCAACAGTGCCTAAGGTGTTGTTATTTGTTTCTATACTTTCCGCTATCTCATTAAATTCATCCAGTTTTACTTTAAATTTATTTAAACCAATGCCACGGTTAAAATCAATTTGTGTAAAAAACACTAAGCTGTCTTTAAAGAATGGCGCCAGTTTTCTTTTAAAGATAATGTTCGAATCGCCATTAGGGAAATAGCGTTCTACCTTAACAAAAATAGAATCACTTACAGCTTTTCCTAAATTCTTCATTTTGATAACCAAACCTAAAGAATCGGTATATTTTTTTATGTTAAATGCTACATCACTGTTTTTAATTTGATAATCTGGCAGAGCACCAACAGATATTTTTAATGAAGGATCGCCATGAAGGGTCATATCCAAACTTGTAAATTGAGTTACTTTATCAAATGATAGCGCGTTTTTAATGGCTGCTTCTTTCACAATATCGCCGATACCCTGATTGTAATGTGTTTTTGAAAGCGCCTGGTAAAGCCAATTATCATATGTGTTTAAAGCATGCACAAAGCCTAAAGACGTTGCCGCTAAAAAACCTATGCTTCCTTTTTGGTTTGAAAAGACAAACTTTTCGCTAACGGAGATCCTTCCCGGAATATGAATATTGCCCGAGTAGCAAGAGTTTGCAATTACAAAAGGATATTTACCGGTATTATTATAAAGCTCGGGATCATCAATTGCCTGGTCAAATCCCTGTTCTGAACCATGCCCGAAGAAATTTATAAGTGCAGCACCATTACTTATTATACCCTTTATACTATCACTTATAGCTGTTTGAATTGGTGCGGTTGTGTTTTTTTTGAAGGTAAACACCTCTGCACCGAAAAGTGTGTCTTTAACTATTTGCTCGTAACTTGCCATGTAAGAAGACAAGAGGTTGGCGAGCGTAATTTCATCGCCTCCAACAAAATGCAAAACGCGTTTTTTCCAGTCGGCGGGCGCTGTACTTTCGTGTTGCTGTACTTTGGCAAGGTAGATATTCACATCTGTATTTGATAAAGCAGCGATCCTGCCAATAGGAATTTCCGGTGCAAATAAATTTGGATTGGTGGGGGTTAAAACAGAGGTTAAAAGGTTATCACAGCTTGGAATGCCCATTGTTGGTACCAGATTCAATGATTGAGAACTGGCGCCAAGCGCATCACAACCAACAGCCTTTCCTATCAGAAAAACATATTTTGGTACAGTGGTTAAACTATCTTTCAAAAATTTACAAAAGTTCCTTATTGCTAAAGGATGCTTGTTTACACCATAACAAAATTGCTCGTATAAAGCACTAACGTCTGCCGAAATCACATTGTATGAGCCTCCCGCAATTGTTTGACGGTAATTTTTATAAGCTGTTGCCCCAGACTGCAAACTGTTATGATAAATAATAACAAATGGATTTGCGGATAGTGAATTTTTGAAGTTAGTGAACGTACCGGTTTGATTTACCGGTGTTAATGCTGTAATGGCAATAGTTTGAGACTCCGCTGCCATGATGCACAATTTACGACCGGTACCGTTTGGTATTACAGCTCTTACCTGAGGTGTAGGTGTAAGTTTTGTGGTGATCTTTTTATTGTTGGTAATGTCGTATAATAAAACATTTGTTGATGCAGCTAAATTAAAATTAGAGAAATTAAAAAATGTTTTTGCAAAGGAAGCGTGATCATCTAAAAATAATTTATAGAACGATTTGTTGCCAAGATCGGGGATCTGTGGATGAAAAAAATTGATATAGTGCAACATGGTATTGTTGCTTATGGATGCAAGTGAAGGCACAGCAACAGAAGTTAAGGAAATGTTCGTTGTATTATTTGTGTTCTGTGAATTTAATGTAAAGGTTTGTCGTATAGGCAAATAACCTGTAAAAACTGTATCTGCTAATTGCACACTATTGTTGTTTTGATCGGTGTAAAACGTTTTTACCTGGTGATCTTTATAAAAGGTGAGATCAACGCTTAGTCCTGAAAAATTTATTGAAACAAAAACCGGCAAGCTACTGGCCGTATAAGTATTTAAATTTGTAAAAGCCGTTGTAATGGAACTCCCTTTAACAAAAGACAAACCTTTACCTTCAGCCTGCGTATACAAAGGGTCGCTTGCACCTGAATTGTATTCTGCAACTGAATTATAAACTGAATTACCGGCAAATATTTTTTCGGAATAGAAATAATTACCTAAGGGATAACTGGCCGCTGTTGTGTCTCCTTCAATAACATAACGCTTGTTATTGGTGAGGTTATTTACAGTAATAAAACCGTAAAGGGTGTCATTAAAAATCGGCGCATATTGATTGGGAAGGTAATTAATGCCCCGGTAAAGTAACGAGTCTACATCACCCATATTTGGACTTGCATAGAACTCAACATAATCGCCAATGTTTATTTTATTATCAGCTTCGCCATTAATAAAAAGATGTTTTTCTTTTCCTTTAATAAATAATTGAAGGTTCTTTGGATTGAGCGTGCTTAGATTAAAACGTGTAGAAAGTGTTAGAGAATCAATTCTGTATATACCTTCTTTGGCAATTGGGAATTTAAAATACTGTTGAGAATAATTTATCCACTCATTACCATAATTTTGGGCTTTAATGGTAAATGCAACAAAACAAAATATGCTTATTGCGAGTAGTTTTCTCACTTGTTCATTTTTTTATTGATATCGATTTTTAATGAAAAAATATTTGAATATAAAGCTATAGACCTGTCGCCAATATCGGTAAGTGCGTAATCAAGAGTAAAGATCTTGTACTTAACACCCACACCAAAGTTGGGTTGAAATGTGGTGATGTATTTTGTGGCATCATCACTTAATTGTTTTTGAATATTGCCAATGCCGCCTCTTAAATAAACAAAACCTTTGTAACCAACTTCAGTTCCTAAAGCCGGTTCCATGCTCCAAAGATCTGTTTTTACTACTGTATTTCTTTTTCCGTCAAACGAGTTTATTAAATTTAATTCTCCTAAAACAGAGATCCTGTCTTTCCAGAATAAAAAGCTACGCGCTGTTCCTAATATTAATTTTGGAGCAGTTACTTCGATAGAAGACGATGGAATTTCATTACCGGTTTGCTGAAAAGTAGCAATATCCTTATCACTTAAATTGTAACTCCAGGCATTAAAAGTGCCAGTAACATCCCTTGCCATAGCCGCAAATTTCCAATTCTTGTAATTGTATTTAGCACCGGCATCCAGACCAAAACCCCAGGCGCCACCAAATTGGCCAAGTTTACGGCGAATGATCTTAAAATTACCACCTACTTCAACACCCTTTAATTGCGGAATATTGCGGGCATAACTTAATAATGCAGCAAAATCTACCGCGTTAAAAGTAGTTATGCGGTTATAATCCACATTGCCATTGGCATCCACCAGATCGAGCGTATTTGGAATATTATCTACACCAAAACGCAAAATAGAAATACCAGCAACACTATTACTATCAATTCTTTTAGAAACTCCTATGTAGTCGTACTTCGCAATGCCGGCAAAATACTCGGCATGCATTAAACTTACCTCAATATCAGATTTTTGCTTTAATAATCCTGCCGGGTTCCAGTAGCCTGAATTAACGCCCTCCACACTGGTAATGTTTGCATTACCCATGCCTAAGGCTCTAGCACCAACACCAATATTTAAGAATTCGTTACTGTATTTACGAAATTGGGCTTTTGCAGCCAGCGAAAACACTACTAAGAAGAGAATAAAAGACTTTTGCATATCCAATTACTAAAATTAAGCTAAAAAAATGAAATTCTACTCTATTTTAACGAAATAGTAGCGATTTTATTGTTGAATAATGAACAAAAATGAGTGGTGAATTTCGTTGCTCCAAAATGGTTCAAATGATAATGGTCAACGAACAGATTTCGCTCTTTACAAAAGGGTAGAGACGAGAGATCGTAATAACGAATGTTATTTCTTTTTGCAATGTTTTGGAGTTGCTTAATGATCTGCTCTTTATTTTTCAGGTCAACCTTGCCGCCCGCAAAAATAGGCGAACTTACAAGGGTTATCTGTGTATTGCGTTGCTTGCAAATAGTAATTATCGAATCCAAATAACTGCGGTCGCTAACATTAAAAAAAGTATAGTAAGGGGTAATATGATTAAATAAAAGACTTGGCCGCAACGATTCTTTAAAATAACCTTTGTAATACAAACTATCTATTTGGTTTGGAATGTTTAACCAACCGTGAAGACTCGTACTTAAATTCTTAAAACCGGTGTAGGGAAAAGAATAGTAAGGGTTAAAATAAAAATGGGTCATGCGCGGATCAACTTTGCTGAACTCTGATCGCAACTCAGGTTCGGATAAATATGGAAAGTAATTATTGAACTCCTTTATTTGATCGCTTTTGTATTTTAAGTAATGATAGTCTACTTCGTAGATAAGGTATTTTGGCGCTTTACTTTTTTGTAAATAGATCTTAAGTGCTGCAAAAGCTATCTGTGGATTAGCGCCAGCAAGGCTTAAATTAAAGGAATTTAACCCCGTTAAACTATCAAACAGTCTTGTATCGTAATGCATTTCCGCCCGAGAAGAGCCCAGAAACAAAATATTAAAATCGTTCTTCTTTAAAAAGGCAGTGTTGTATTTATCATAATAACCGGCAGTTTGTTTAAGTAAACCTTTGTAATGCAAGTACCTTAAGCCATAGAGCAGGGCAGTAACCATCAAAAAATATGTAATTACCCTTTTCATCAAAACTGGAAATAAATAAAAGTGTTAGCAGAAAAATTTCCTAAAATAAAAAGGAGTACAACAAAACCTATATACACCATGGGTTTTAAGAATGTGTATGCGTTTTTGTATTTATTGATGATAGCATACTCTTCATTCAATTCTTTTAAGAATAAAATAGATATTGCTAAAAACAGGATGAAAAAATAGAGCCTATCCTGATAATTTAATAATGTGCTTAACGAACAACTCCAATTACTAATTGAAAAAATGTGCTTATAGATGTAGTTTAGATCGGTAACATCATTCGCCCTAAAAGCAATAAGCGTGATGGTGTGGAAACCCAGTAAATATAACCTTCCCAGAAACGCAGGTACTTTTACATTTGGAAATTTTTTCATGAGCAGGATCTCTAAAATGTAAAAAAGTCCGTGCAAAGTTCCCCAAATTACAAACGTAAAATTAGCGCCGTGCCAAAACCCACTGATCACAAATACAAGAAAAATATTTAGTAACCAACGCTTATAACTTACCCTACTGCCACCTAAACCTATGTATAAATAATCTCTGAACCAGTTGGTAATGCTAATGTGGTTGCGTTTCCAGAACTCGTGTAGCGATCTTGAGAAAAAGGGCCTTCGCCAGTTCAAGGTTAAATTAATATTGAACAATTTGGCTACGCCTGTAGCAATATCGCTATAGCCACTAAAGTCGCAGTATACTTGTATCACAAATAAAAACCCTGCGAGCAATAATTCTAAACTGCTAAATGCTGTTACATCATTAAAAACAGGGGTAACAATTAAATTTAAATTATCGGCAATTACCAGTTTTTTAAAATAGCCCCAAATAACCAGCGTTGCAAAAGAAGACCAGTTTATATTCTTAAAATAAGTAATGATCTTTAACTGCGGCATTAGATCGTTGTACCGTACAATTGGTCCGGCTACCATATGAGGAAAAAACGACACGAACAACAAAAAATCAGAAAATTTATCATCAGCCTTGTATTTTCCTCTGTAAACATCAATGGTGTAGCTTAATGATTGAAATGTATAAAAAGACAGACCGGCAGGAATTATAAACTGATGTAAAATGGAAGAGGGGAAATGGAAAATGTGATTAGATGAATTGTAAAAGAAAACAAAGTACTTAAAAATAAATAATACACCCAGGTTGCTTGCAAGGCTTAGGACCAAAAACAATTTCTTTCTTTTTTTACTCTCTGTAGAAGAGATCATTCTTGCCAAAAGATAATCTACGCCTGAAGTGCCAATTAAAAGCAACAAGAACCAGGGATCATAACTATAATAGAAATAATAAGAGGCCAGTAACAAAAAGTAATTGCGGTATTTTGGCGGTGTTATCCAGTAAAGAATAAAAACTATGGGTAGAAAAACTGTAAATATGAGTGAGTTAAATAACAAATCAGATTATCTTTTTCCTTAATTGTTTTTGTTCGCTTTTATGTTTTTTACTTTCAATTTTTCTTTTAACAGATCCTTTTGTTGGTTTTGTGGCCAAACGTTTTTTAACCGGTTTTAATAGTTTATTTAAGAGAATGATCAATTTTTTTGAAGCCACTTCTTTATTGCCTAACTGCGAGCGGTCTGTATTTCCAAGCACTTTTATAAAGGTTCCGTCAATAAAGTCGGGGTATTTTTTAAAGATCGTCTTTTTTTGTTCGGGCTTTAAAGCAGCGGAAGTTTGGACATTAAATTCCAGCTCCACCTTTGTCTCAACCTTATTTACGTTCTGTCCACCTTTACCACCCGAGCGCGAAGTCTTAAAGCTGATCTCCTTTGTAAGTATAGTATTTACCTGTTCTTCAGTTAACATAGTGGTTTTGATAACAATTTGAAAGTACAAATAATTTTTGAGTGAATAATTTTAATTTTATAAACATGATGCGCAGAATAATGTTACTGATTTAAGATATATGATTAAGGACTAATGATAAAAATTATGATCACTAAATGTATTCTGTATTGCGTCTTCTGTCTTGCGTCTTTTATCTTTTTAGCGCAAACTCCGGTTCAGCGCTGCAAATACCGCTTTGATAATTATCTAAATTTTAAAGGTTCTTTAAATAACCGCGTCGAATTTCAAAAAGAGGTAATTTTTATTTTAGATAATAAAGGCAAAAAGATCTTCGCCTTTAATGAAAATGAAATTGACGTGGTTGCCAAATATTTTATAAATAACACATTTGTAGCGCAGGAAAAATTTATAAAATTTAAGGGAACAAAAAGATTCTCTTCAACACAAAGAGACAGTATCTCTAAAAAGATCGTTGATAAAAGGATCATTGCAAAAAAAGATAATGCCCTGCCGCTTAGCGGTTACCGCATTGCCATTGACCCCGGACATACGGGCACTAATTTGACCGATGCGCAAATAGAACAAAAATTCCTGTATTTTGTGCAAGATAGTATCAATCATCCTTTGGATACAATTAAATTGTTTGAAAGCGTACTTACATTTAATACCGCACAGTTAGCACAAAAAATGCTGGAAGAGCAGGGCGCAAAGGTTTTAATGACACGTTCGCAAAGTAATTTTAATTCGTTTAACCTCACTTACACGCAATGGATAGAAAAGCATAAAAAGAGAGTTTTGGATAGCCTGCAAAGAAAGAAAGTGCATACCAAAGCACAGCATAATAAGTTGATGAAAATGAGCGACAGAGATCTTTTCTGGGAATTTTTTAGGGATTTTGATCTGAACCATCGTGCAAAACTGATGAATGATTTTGATCCGCATGCCAGTTTGATCATTCATTACAATGTAGACGAAAAGAACGAACCCTGGAAACAAACCAGTAACCGCAATTTTACCATGGCCTTTATTGGAGGGGCTTTTACGAGCGATAATATTGATAAACCCGAGAACATGATACATTTTTTGCGCTTGTTATTGACAGATGAATTAAACCAATCAGAAAAATTGGCTTCTTTAACTGTAAGTAATTTTAACAAGAATCTTAATATTCCAATCGCTTCGCAATTTGACGCCAATTATTTGAAGGATAATTGTTTGTTTACAGCAAGCCCAGGCGTGTTCTCAAGAAACTTAAATCTGTGCCGTTTAATTAATTCGCCGCTGGTATATGGTGAAAGCCTTTACCAGGACAATGAAAAAGAGTGTAAGGAGCTGATGAAGATGGAAAGCAATTATAAAGGCATTAAAACAAACGAACGTGTATTGAAAGTGGCAAAAAGTTATTACGATGCAGTTTTTAAGTTTTTAAAAAACTAGTATATTAGAGTCATCAATGGCAGGCAAAGTAAAAATATATTTAGTAGACGATCATCAAATGTTAATTGATGGTTTAAAGGCAATTATTTCGAGCGAAAAAGATTTCGAAATAGTTGGTGAATGCACTTTGCCCTTATTGGCCTTTGAACAAATACAATTGCTAAAACCGGATATAGTTTTAACGGATATTAATATGCCCGAGCTTAGCGGTATTGAATTGGTGCGCAAATTAAAACCCCGTGTTGGCAATACAAAATTTATTGCGTTGAGTATGTTCGGCGAGCGCAGTTATATTAAAGATATGTTGCAGGCAGGTGTTAGTGGTTATATTTTAAAGAATACAGGCCGCGAAGAGTTGGTAAAAGCAATTAATTTAGTAATGCAGGGCCATGAATTTTTTAGCGAAGAAGTAGAGCAGGTAATTGAATCTAATCCCGTAAACGACGAGAAAATAAATACCATACATTTAACGGAGCGCGAAGTAGATATTATTGATTGCATTGCTAAGGAAATGACCAACGCTCAAATTGCAGAAACACTTTTTATAAGCGAACGCACCGTAGAGACTCACCGTAAAAATATCTTCAGAAAAACCGGCATAAAAGGCGTAATCGGCCTGGTTAAGTTCGCGCTGGATAAGGGGTTTATTAAATGATGTAATACGTAAAAGGTAAGATGGGAAATGGATCACTTTTTACGTCTTCCATTTCACATTATTTCTAAGGAATATTCATATACTTATGCGTCTGTAAACTTATCATCCATTTTGGATTATTTTTTACATATTCAATAATTTGAGGAATCAATTCCTGGTGTTTGCTCCATTCGGGTTGTAAATACAAATAACAATCCTTACCAACTTTTGCAGCTTGCTCTTCAGCCCATTTAAAATCATGTTGATTGAACACAATTACTTTTAATTCGTTGGCTTTTTCATAAACTTCAGGCAATGGCGCCATTGTTTTTTTCGGACTTAAACAGATCCAGTCCCAGTTGCCGCTTAACTTATAAGCACCGGATGTTTCAATGAATGTTTCAATGTTTTTTGCTTTAAGTTGAGCAGTTAAAGCATTTAAATTATAGATCAAAGGTTCGCCACCGGTAACAACAACGCTTGGCGCTTTCCATTCTAAAACATTAGTAATTATTTTTTCTATTGGTGTAAGTGGATGAATATTGGCATCCCAGCTTTCTTTTACATCGCACCAATGGCAACCAACATCGCAGCCGCCAATACGTATAAAATAAGCTGCTTTGCCGGTATTAAATCCTTCGCCCTGAATGGTGTAAAACTCTTCCATCAAAGGCAATAATTTACCCTCGTTCAAAAGCGCTTCATCGTTAGGTTTTAGACTATGTAATTTGTAATTCAAGATCGTAAAGATAACTACTAATTTTCAATAGCCACGAATTTCACCAATTACACTGATTGAAACTTTCTTTTTTCTTTATTAGTGTAATTGTTTTCTCTAAGAATAAATTCTTAAAGAAAAATCAAATTCCACCAATCCTAGATTTAGAGTGTTCTTTAAATTTGTGAAATTGGTGTAATTAGTTGCCAAAAACATATAGTTTGTTAACATTATTCCAGCCTAATAATTCGTAAATTTATAGCTTAATAAATAGATCTCTTTATGAATATAGGAATGGTTTGTTTTCCAACCTACGGTGGAAGCGGGGTTGTAGCAACAGAATTAGGTAAGGCTCTGGCCAAAAAAGGCCACAAGGTGCATTTTATGTCTTACAGCCAGCCTTTTCGTTTAAACCTGTTTGATGAGAATTTATTTTATCACGAATTTAACGTTAACGATTATCCATTATTCGAATACCAACCTTACGAGAGTGTATTGGCCAGCAAAATTGTAGATGTGGCCATGTACGAACAGTTAGATGTATTACATGTGCATTACGCTATTCCACACGCTTCTGTAGCTTACATGGCGCAGCAGATCTTAAAGTCAAAAAAAATAAACTTGCCTTATGTAACTACTTTGCATGGTACGGATATAACTTTAGTGGGGCGAGATCCAGCCTTTGAGCCGGTAATTCGTTTTTCTTTGAATCATAGTAATGCTATTACATCGGTTTCTGAAAGTTTAAAAAAGGATACTTTAAAAACGTTTAAGATCGATAATAAGATAAACGTTATTCCTAATTTTATAAATATTAAAGAATACGAAACACCGCATGAACATTGCGTTGCCAGTAAATATGCCCCAAACGGCGAAAAGATACTGGTGCACATTAGTAACTTCCGCAAAGTAAAAAGAATAGAAGATGTAGTAAAGATCTTTGAAAAAGTAAAAAATGCACTTCCGGCAAAATTAATTTTAGTAGGTGATGGTCCTGAAAAGGCTGCCATTGAACAATTGTGCAGGCAACTGAACTTAAGTCACGATGTAATTAATCTTGGTAAAATTGCCGATCCTAAAGAAATTTTGAGTGTAGCAGACCTTTTTATTTTGCCATCAGAGACCGAGAGTTTTGGTTTGGCAGCCCTGGAGGCCATGGCCATGAAAGTACCTGTAATTAGCACTAACAGCGGCGGTTTACCGGAAGTTAACATCAACGGCAAAACGGGTTATTTAAGCGATGTTGGCGATGTAGAAGAAATGGCGGCAAATGCTATTAAATTGCTGGGCGATAAAAAATTGTTCAACCAATTCAAAGAAAATGCTTTTACACAAGCAAAAAAATTCGATATTGTAAACATATTGCCGCTTTACGAAAAGCTTTACCAACAATTGGTTTCAAACCAGGCTGTACTCGCTTAAATTTGTTAAATTATTAGAAGTCCACAACTTTTATTAAAAAAACGGTTTAATATTGCAATATCAAATGGTAAAGACCACCACACATAATATCGAGATCTCTGTAGATGTGAAATACCTGGCAGATCAAAGTGTGCCAAGGGAGAACCATTATTTTTTCATTTACTTTATTACCATTGAAAATAAAAGCGATTTTTCTGTACAATTATTAAAACGCCATTGGGATATTTTTGACTCTATTGGCGAAAAACGTATGGTAGATGGAGAAGGGGTAATAGGCGAGACGCCAATTATTGAACCTGGCCAAAAATTTGAATACAACAGTGGTTGTAATTTAATAAGTGAATTGGGTTATATGGAAGGTTTTTATACAATGACCCGCTTAATAGATGATACCGAATTTAATGTTCAGATCCCGAGATTTGAATTGGTTGTTCCTTCTAAACTAAACTAGGCAAGTTCCTGCCTAATTTTTAACCACATAGTACACATAGAAAAGCATATCGCTAACTTCTGAAAAGAAGCACATGGTTTTCTTCGCTAGCGAAGAAAATGCTATGTGTTACTTGTGAAAATATTGTTTGACCTATAAAAAACTATGTGCCTATGTGGTTTAATTTTTACGATTACTTACAGTATTTATCAATTATTTGTGCAGCGTGTTCGTTGCCTAAGCCATCAGCCTTATTAAGATCTTCGCAGGCGCCATATTTGTCTTTAATAGCCATCTTTGTTGCTGCGCGATTATAAAAGGCATCAGCATAATCAAATTTAAGTTTTAGGGCCATATCGTAATCTTTTAAAGCTTCCTGAAATGCTTTGTTCTCTGATTTTGCAACTGCCCGGTAACAATAACTTACTGGATTCTTACCGTTTAATTTAATGGCTTCATCAAAGTCAGCTATAGCGCCTGTATTATCTTTTACATTAATTTTTGCCGCGCCCCTTGCTATTAAAGATTCTTCCTCTCCGGGAATTCCGTCAATATAAACGTTCCAGTCGGTTACAGCCCCTTTAAAATCCTTCACTTCAAACTTAGATTTTGCCCGGAGTTTGTAAGCGGTATAGTCGGGTTTTTCGGCTGGCATTTTTTTTATGGCATCGTTCAATTCTTTTATAGCATAGTTGTATTCCTTCATCACAAAGCGTATTTCGCCTTTAAGTACAATTGCTTTAATACATTTAGGTTCTAATTCTGTTACCGATTCTAATGCGCCTAAAGCGGTCTTGTAGCTTTTACCTTTGTACATTAGAAGCGCGCGGTAATAAAATAGCTCCCAGTCATCTATCTTTTCATCTTTGGCAATTTCAACAGCAGTATCAATAGCGCCTTTACTGTCGTTAAACTTATTGTTTAAGTAAAAATTGATCCCTTTTAATTTAGAGGTTTCAAAGTTTATGGGTTGTATTGCTTCTGCTTTTTCAAGATCCTTTTCGGCGCCTTTATAATTTTTTTGCTGAATTTTTATATAAGCCAATTTGTTGTACGCTTGCCAAAAATCTTTCTTTTCTTTTAGCGCAGTTTTTAAGATAGGTGTTGCCTCATCGTACTTTGCAGAGTCTATTAATTTTACGGCTTTATTGTATAGCTTTTGGTACTCCGGTACAGTATCAACGGCCACTTCTTGGCAACTCAGCGTGTTTGAGGTTAGCCAGATTAGCATGAAAAACAGCCACTTATATGTGTTTTTTACCACCTTTAAAAACGATTTTGAAACAGGAAAAAAATTTCATACATTTATACAAATATAAATCTTTATGGGTCCAATTGGCTTAATTATTATTCTGGTTCTTGTTTTATTAACAGTTCTTTTATCTTTTGTTACTGTACAACAAGGTACTATTGCTATTACTACTATTTTCGGTAAATTCAGCCGCATCTTACGTCCGGGTTTAAACCTTAAAATACCTTTTATTGAAAAAGTATTTAAAAAGATCTCTGTGCAAAACCGTAGCTCAGAGCTTGGTTTTCAAGCAGTTACAATAGATCAGGCAAATGTGAACTTTACCGCTATGTTACTGTATTCTGTAATTAACAGCGATGAAGAAACAATAAAGAATGTTGCTTTTAAGTTTGTTGATGAGCGCAACTTTATGCAAGCATTAGTTCGTTCGGTAGAAGGATCGGTGCGTGCTTTTGTTGCAACAAAAAAACAATCGGAAGTTTTAATATTAAGAAGAGATATAGTTGAAGCTGTAAAAGAACAGTTAGATAATACATTAGAGCAATGGGGTTATCATTTGATCGATCTTCAGCTAAACGACATTACTTTTGACGAAGAGGTTATGCGTTCTATGGCAAAAGTAGTGGCAAGTAACAACTTAAAATCTGCTGCCGAGAATGAAGGTCAGGCACTACTAATTACGCGTACCAAAGCTGCTGAAGCCGAAGGAAATTTTATTAAGATCTCTGCTCAGGCAGAAAAAGATGCTTCGCAATTAAAAGGTGAAGGTATAGCATTGTTCCGTCAGGAAGTAGCAAAAGGTATGGCCGGCGCTGCGAGAGAAATGCAGGATGCTAACTTAGATTCTTCACTGATCTTATTTAGTATGTGGACGGAAGCCGTTAAGAACTTTGCACAAGACGGAAAAGGAAATGTTATTTTCCTTGATGGTAGTGTAGAGGGTATGCAAAAGACCATGAAAGACATGATGGCTTTAACACAAGTAAATCAAATTCCAACTAATCAAAAAAAATAAACACATAAAATAAATCAAATGAAAAAACAATTATCTAAAATTGCACTCGGTATCGCTCTTCTTTCTGCGGTAACTGGTTTTTCACAAGAAGGCAAAATTCAGCCATGTAATACTTTTGCAGCAATGGAAGAGTATTTTGTTTCTAATCCCGAAGCAAGAAAGAGTTATGAAGCTCAACAGGAACAACTTCAGAAATTAGTTGTTGCACAAAGTGCAAATAAATCATCTGCTGCTTTTCAATATACCATCCCGGTAGTATTTCATATTTTACATTTGGGTGGTTCTGAAAATGTTTCTGATGCAACTTGTATAAACGCTATTAATCAAATGAATTTGGATTATGCTGCTGCAGGCCCCGATGTTAATACTGTTGCCGCTCCATTCCAGTCATTATACATTAACTCGGATATCAAATTTATGTTAGCGCATAAAGATCCGGCTGGTAACTGTACCTCTGGTATCGAGCATATTTATGATGCAAGAACTAACTGGTCTCAGTCTAATGTTGGAACAAATTATGCTGGTTTAACATGGGATCCGACAAAATACTTGAACATTTTTGTGGTAAAACAAATTATACCAACCGGTACTGTTACAGGCGGGGGTATCATTGTAGGTTACACATACAAACCTGGAACCTGGGGTTCTGGTGCTTTACAGGATGCGATCACTTATAACTATCAGTTCCTAACTGGTATGACCAACATTCGTTCATTAAGCCACGAGGCAGGTCACTGGTTAAACTTAACACATACTTTTGGTAATACAAATAACCCGGGCGTTGTTTGCGGCGATGATGGCGTTTCTGATACACCATGGACAAAAGGAAATTTTAGCGCTTGCCCTTCCAGCTTAACCGGCAACACCTGTTCGGGTGGACCGGGATCCAATGTGGAAAATATAATGGACTATTCATCTTGTCCGAAAAACTTTACGCAAGGTCAAACCGCGGTAATGCGTGCTGCCTTAGCGTCGGGTGTTAGCGGAAGAAATAACTTAAGCACTGGCGCTAACTTAATTGCTACTGATGTTGATGGTGCAGGTATTTGTGCGCCAATTGCAAATTATATTTCTACTACTGGTTATACAGTTTGTTCAGGCGGCTCTTTAACAATGAAAGATCTGTCATATAACGGTGTTATTACAACTTACGCCTGGAGTGCTGATAATGGTGCTGTTATCGCTAGTCCTGCAGCTTCATTAACTTCAATCACATTCCCAACACAAGGGGTTACAACAATTACATTAAATGTTAGTAACGGACAAGGTAATAGCTCTAAAGTACGCACAGTAACTGTGTTAAACGGAACGCCATTTATTACCGGTAACTACTACGAAAGTTTTGAAAACCCGGGTGTGCCAATTAATTGGTCGGTAATTAATACACAAGGTATTGGCTGGGATCAAACAAATATAGCTGCTAAAGACGGATCTGGTTCATATTTTCTTGATGGAACACAAAGTCAGTTTGGGCAAGTGGATATATTAGTGATGCCTATTATGGATGTTGTTAATAATCCAAGTAACCTTCTAACTTTCTCTTATGCTTATGCAAGACAAACTTCAACGCATAACGATAAATTGGTATTACAAGGTTCACTTGATTGTGGTGGAACATGGATAGACGTTGTGAATTTATCTGCTGCTACAATGGCTTCGGGTTCTGGTGGAGTTACTAGTACGCCATATGCTCCTTCATCGGCATCTGAGTGGAAAGATGTAGATGTTACAACTTATCCATATTGGTTTAACTTTGCTAATTCACCAAGCGCTTTATTCCGTTTTGTGTTTACTGAAGATGCAACTAACGGAATGGGTAACCGTTTGTTCTTAGACGCGTTAAATTTTCAAAATCCAAATGGTTTAAATGAGTTAACCAAGAGTTATAACTTAAACATTTTCCCAAATCCATCAAATGGTGAGATCACTGTTAAATTTAATTTAAATGATGCTTCAACTGTTAAAGTAAACGTTGTTGACGTTCTAGGGAAAAATGTTTTACCTGTTTCTACTCATAATTTTGGTTCAGGAGAACAAGCTATCTCAATTAATAAAGGAAGCACGCTTGCAAAAGGTATTTACTTTGTAAATCTTAACGTAAATGGCGCTAAACTTTCTAAAAAATTAGTGATCAACTAATCTATATTTTTTTTACAAAGGATCCCCGTTCAGCTTTATGCCGGACGGGATTTTTTTTTAGTTTTACATTGTGGTAAGGGTGTTTACAAATATTCCTTTTTTCAGAATACTTATTCCTTTTGTTCTTGGCATTGTTTTTAGTTTACAATTTTATCCTCAACCACTAAATTTTTCGTTTTTAATTATTCCAATTGGCGCAGCATTTGCGTTTCGTTATTTTAAAACTCAGTCCATTTTTTTAAAGCGCGCTTTTCTAATTTGTATTGATGTTTTCTTATTTATGCTGGCCATCAATTTGGTTCATCATGCAGATACCATACGGCAAAAGAATTATTATGGTAACTATATCCAAACAGATTCTGCCTCTTATCTTTTAGCTACAATAAACGAATTGCCTGTTCATAACGAGAAGTTCATTAAATGCCGCTTAGAGGTAAACGAGGTTAAAACAGATTCTGGATATATAAAAACAGAAGGTACCATTTTTGGTTATTTTAAACGATCGCCTTCTGATCAAAAATTAAAGGCAGGCGCTACTTTTATCATAAAAACAAAACTTTTGGCTGTTAACGGTCCGCAAAACCCTTATGAATTCAATTATCAAAACTATTTGTACAACAAACATATTTATCACACCGCTTTTATTGATAAGGATGCTTATCAGGTCATAGATATCCCTCTTCAGTTAAATCCCGTTTGGTATTTTGGCTTAAAACTAAAAGATCACATTCTTCAGCAATTAAAAAATAGTGCGTTAAATGCAGATGCCTATGGGATCTGTGCAGCTCTGTTAACGGGATATGACGATGAAATTGACAAGCAGGTGGTAGAATCTTTCTCGCATTCCGGTACGCTCCATGTGCTGTCTGTTTCCGGTTTACACACGGGTTTGATCTATTTGGTCTTAAGTTTTTTATTTGATCTTATTGATAAAAAGAAAAAATACAAGATCCTTAAGTTTTCTTTGATCACTATTTTATTATGGGCCTTTGCGCTCGTTACAGGCTTTTCAGCGCCGGTGTTACGAGCAGTAATAATGTTTAATTTACTGGGCTTTGGCAAGATATTTTTTCGCAGCAGTCATCATAATCAGGTTAATATCCTTTTAGTTTCTGCATTTATTTTATTGTGCTTCGATCCTTTTTTTATAACAGACGTAGGTTTCTTATTAAGTTATTTTGCAGTATTTGGTTTGTTATATTTTCAACCAAAATTAGAAGCCAACTGGCAACCCGAAAATTATTTTCTAAAAAAATTCTGGCAGGGCACAACGGTGTCTTTCGCTGCTACTATTGCTACGCTACCATTAACTTTATTCTTTTTCAAACAGTTCCCGCTGTGGTTCTTTATTTGTAATATACTTGTTGTGCCGGCAAGTTTTGTGATCTTATTGCTGGCTGCTTTGGTCGTAGTTAAGATGGGTTTTGTTGCTGTGTTTATTAATTACCTTGTTAAAGGCCTCATTTCATTTATTACATTCTTTAATTCAGCAGAGTATGGTTTTATCGACAACATAGATTTTAGTTTTTATGATGCCATCTTTTTGTCTTTTTTTATCATTATCGTCTCGCTTTCTATTCAAGATCGTTCGTATCGTTTATCAGTTGCCTGCCTTGTACTGCTTATCTGGTGGCAGCTCTCTACTTTATTTTTATCCTTCAATACAAAAACAGAAGATCTCTTAACAGTATACCACATAAATAAGTACTCTACCATTGGCGTAAAGAATAAACAAACAACAACTTTTAATCAGATCGATTCTTCTGATTTTATATACCATGTTAAACCGCATATTACTTCGTTCAACAACACAAGGCTTAGTATAAAGGAGTTTAATTTTGTGAAAAAGGGAGACCAGCAGATCTTAATTCTTAATAAACCAAACCATTGGCCGGATGCAGCCTTAGCTAAGATCAGCTTATTGGTACTTGCTAATAACTACAAGCTAAGAGACAAAGACCTTGAAAATTTCTCAGCCCTTAAAACAATAGTGGTAGATGGTTCAAATAATAATTTTTCTATTAAAAAAACAGAGGAATTATGTCGTAAATTTGATATTGAAATAATTAAAACAAAACAGCAGGGAGCCTATACCCTAAATTTATAATGAAACTCAGAATTGGCGATAAGGTTAGATTTTTGAATGAGACCGGTGAGGGTGTTGTTTCTCGTATAAAAGACAAACTATCCGTGTTTGTAGAGATGCAGGATGGTTTTGAGATCCCTTATTTAGCCTCTCAGTTAGTACCCATTCATACTGAACTGATCATTGATAAAGACGCAGACAATATTGAATTGAACCCCGAAGCGCATATAAATGACGCTGTTTATCTGATTATTGAACCTGATCATGAATTACCAACTTTAATTAATGATTATAAGATCTATTTATTCAACTCCTCTTCATACAATGTGTTATTCTCTTATTCTATAAAAGACGAAGAGTATTTTCAAACGCTTAAACACGGCGAGTTGGGCGCGTACCAAAAGATCTTATTAAAGCAGGTAAAGATCCAGTTCTTTAAAGAGTATAGCTACCATAAAATAGAGTGTTTGTTTTACAAGAACACACATTTTAAAACACAAATGCCTATTGTAGAAATAGTCAATATCAGTCCGAAAACCCTTGCTGAATCTAAGGTCATTAAGCATGATGAATTTAAATTTCCTGTTTATGGCTTTTTATTAAAGGAAGAATTTGTTATGCAAACCAATGTAGAGCAGGAGCTAAGCCTGATAGATATTGCCAAATTAAAAAGTATTAAAGAGTTTAATTCGCGCGCAAAGACCTCTAAATCAAATAAAGAATATCTTAAATCCCTTGAAAAAGAAGTTGATCTTCATATTACAGAATTAATTGAAAATCCCGAAGGTTTAAGTAATTTTGAGATGCTAAACATACAATTAGAAAGATTTGACAGCGAACTAGACAACGCCATTTTAAAGAATATGAAAAAAATAGTTTTTATTCATGGCGTTGGCAATGGCAGATTAAAACAGGAAATAATTGAACGCTTAAAAAAAACAAAAGGAGTAACCTACCAGGACGGATCTTATAAAGACTATGGCTTTGGTGCGACACAAGTAAATATTTTATAATCATTTTTAATTTAAAATCTATAATTTCATATATGATCCCATTTTCACCACCCCGCATCGACGATAAAATTTGTAACGAGGTTGTTGCCGTTTTAAAAAGCGGTTGGATAACTACAGGCCCACGCACAAAATTATTCGAAAAAAAGATAACAGAATACTGTGGTAATAAAAGCACCTTATGCTTAAACTCAGCAACCGCCGGCCTTGAGATCATGCTACGCTGGTTTGGGGTTAAAGAAGGTGATGAAGTTATTTTACCGGCTTATACTTATTCTGCTACAGCTAATGTGATCATTCACGTTGGGGCAAGACCCGTTTTTGTTGACGTAAATGCAAACGACTTTAATATTTCGGTTGCAAATATTGAAAAAGCCATTACCTCCAAAACAAAAGTTATTATGCCGGTAGATTTTGCGGGCTGGCCTTGTGATTATAACGAAATGAATGAGCTTGTGATAAAACACAAAGGTAAATTTGTTGCCGGTGATAACGTGAACCAAAAAAAATTAGGAAGAATATTGATCTTGAGTGATTCTGCCCATTCTTATGGCGCCACTTACAACGGTAAAAAAACAGGTTCGCTTACAGATGTAAGTGTTTTTTCTTTTCACGCAGTAAAGAACTTAACAACCGCTGAAGGTGGCGCCGTTGCTTTAAATTTACCAGCACCATTTGATAATGAAGCAGAGTACAAAAAATTATGTGTTTCTACTTTACATGGACAGAATAAAGATGCGCTTGCAAAAACACAAAAAGGCAACTGGCGTTACGATATAGTTGAAGCTGGTTATAAATGTAACATGACAGATATTTGCGCGGCTATTGGTCTTATTGAACTGGAGCGTTATGATAACGACACATTGATAAAACGCAAACACATTGTAGACTCTTACAATAGTTTACTTAAAAATGATGCGCGTTTAGAACTTCCGGTTTTTGAAACTGATACTAAAACAAGTTGTTATCACATTTATCCGTTAAGAATAAAAAATGCTACCGAAGCGCAGCGTGATGCTATTATGCAGCATATTTTTGATGCGGATGTGAGTGTGAACGTACATTTTTTACCTGTGCCGGGTATGAGCTTTTACAAAGGTCTTGGTTATAATGTAAATGATTACAAAACAACGGTAGATATCTCGAGCCGCGAAATTTCTTTGCCCATATTTTATGACCTTACTGACGAACAAATTAAAACAGTTGTAAACGCTGTTATTAATGGCCTGAATAAAGTACTTATATAATGGAAGAACTAGTAGCAGAGGCCGCAGGATTTGCTATTGAAGCTATGATACAGTCAAAACCAAAACGCATATTTGATGTTTTTCTTTCCTTAATTGGTTTAATCATTCTTTTTCCTTTTTTTTTAATTATTGCTTTGTTAATTGTTATCAGTAGTGGCTTGCCAGTATTTTATACTCAGCAACGGGTAGGGCGGGGCAACGAAGATTTTGGCCTGTTCAAATTTCGTACGATGAAAAAAAATGCTGAGAAAGCTGGCCTTTTAACGGTTGGCGGCCGCGACCCGCGTATTACAACCATTGGTTATTATTTACGTAAATATAAATTGGACGAGTTACCACAGCTCTTAAATGTGTTTGTTGGTGATATGAGTTTGGTTGGCCCGCGCCCGGAAGTGCGCAAGTATGTTGATCTTTATAATGCAGAACAAAAAAAAGTGTTACTTGTTAAACCCGGTATCACCGATCTGGCATCGTTAGAATATTTTAGCGAGAACGAATTACTGGCTAAGTCTGCAAACCCTGAGGAAACTTACATTAAAGAAATAATGCCTGCCAAACTGGAACTCAATAAAAAATACATCTCACAAATGAGTTTGGGCAACGATATTAAAATTATTTTTAGAACGTTGAAAAAGATAGTTTCCTGAAATTATTTATCTAACGTTTGGCGGCCTTGCGCTTGCGGTTTATGAAACTTTGTCTGCCGACCTGTCCCGAGCTTGCTTCGGGAAACGTTAATTTAAAGATGTGTGTTTCTTAGCCTTTTGCAAAATGCAAATTATTTTCGTGCGGTCCCTGAGCCTGTCGAAGGTAAGCCACCTTAAATTTGCAAAAGCCTTGCAAGCCTTTGCTGAGCCTTTCGACTTCGCTCAAGATAAACTTTAGTCGAAGCATCCGCCCGCATTGCGCCATGGCTTGCTGTTAGCGGCTGCCGTTTAGTTGTCAATGTGAGCCATTACTTTTACAACTTTACCGTAGTCCAAATGTATGATTCGTAAATGAAATGTGCCGCCAGATGGGTGGTCTGTATATTTTAAACCAATGCAATGCCCTTGTTCAAATGTTTTTTTGTCGAAGAGACTGTCATACGAAAATATTTTTAATGGCTCACCTAATAGATCCTTAACTTGCTTTTCTGTCATACCATTTTTTATCTTAGTGAAATTGCGATCTGAAAAGTCGTCTGCATATTGAGTGTCGTCACCATTTACCAAACAATACAATTCTCCGTTTAGGCCGTCAATTTGAATTCTGTGAAAATTTAAAAGGCAATGAAGTTCTGCAATAATGAAAGGAACACAAATGATTTTAATTAAAAATTTCCAACCTTTTGTCATAAATTATTTAACGATTGAACGGTCATAATATTGCGTAGAGATTTCGGATGGTCGTCATACGGTTGCCGCTAACGTTTTCGCGGCTCGTTTTGTTTGGATTTGAAACAATGTCTACCGAAATATTACTAACAAAGCTAAATGTTTAATGGACATTTGCAAAGCAAAAATTAAATAATTGTCTACCGCTTTTGCAAATGCCGAAGCCGAATGCCCAAATAGAACAAGCCGTGTGTTATAACTTGGCCGCTGTACACAGTTTGATTAACGTAGTCTAAATTACTTTTTTGCCAGTCACAAATGAATACCTTGCGATTAGTTCTTCTTTTCCTCCTGCGAGAATAATTTCAACTTGGTTACTAGTGTTTAATTTAATAAGATTAGCAACAAGTGTTTCAACAGTGTCACCCAATGCTTGTAAATTTATTTTGGTAAGATTGCTTAAAGATTTATTTGCGATTATGCCGTCCCAATTTTGTGTCGGCAAAACAATTACAGGATTAGTTGGTGAATTGTCTACGTCAAAATGATGTGTTAATCCAGGTCTTTTACCCACATTTTGTAAACTAAAGTCGTGCGCAAAAGAATTTCTCAATGCATATATCGCATCTATTTCATTGTCGTTTAGATTTGAAAAATACTTTAGAGCTTTAATGATGCCACTTTTATTGGCATCAACAACAGGTCCATTTGTTAGTTTGAAACAACCGCCAATTTGGTCTAAAAGCGATAAGTAACCAATGGTCCCTAACCAACTTCCTAAGTGTCCGAATGAATTGGTAGAATCTTTTGCTCCTGTTTCAACGTTTCTCCCAGTCATTTTTCTAGCGTCTTTTAATGCGCCACAAAACCCTGAAAAGAAAGTGAATTGAGATGACTGAATATATGAGTTTGTCAAATGAAATGATATTGCGTCTTGGTCTGTCATAATGTTTGTGTTTGTTTTTATTTGGTCTGTCCAGCGGCTTAGTTATAACTACCCTATAGGAGCGATAAAATCACCCCAATCTGGTAAATTTTGCAAGATTGGGGTAGTTTTTTCATCGTTATCTGCATATTAAAGATAACAGTTTTTTTAATAAGGCAAAGTGCTAAGCTAAGGCCTTTGCGATCTTCTCTTTCGATTCTTTACTTACAGGGGCATTATTGCGGTTTATCCATTCGTTAATGGCAACTAAGAATGTGGCTTTATCGTCAATATGAATTAATTTTATTTGAAAGGCCTTTTTATCTTTTTTTACAAAGTAAAAGATCTCATGCCTAAATTCTATGATCTCGATCTCAGATGCAAAGATCTTTTTTAACCTGCTCTCGGCAAATAATAAATAATTGGCGTAAATACTTATAAAGCAAAGTCCTTTTTTGTATTTAATAAGTAATACAATAAGCTCGGTTAAGGCAATTATTAAACAAATAACGTATAAATACTTTGCACGGCTACCGGAAGTGTAAAGCATTAACGCAAAGGTTACAAAAATACTGGCCTTTAAAATGCGCAGGGCAACCAAACTAAATGTAAAGTAAGAAAAACGTTGCACCGGTAAAGCGGCCTTGTAACTTGCATTTAAAACTTCGTAGCAGCTTAAAAAAATGTAGGCCAAACCAAAAATGAGTTGGATCTTTAATAACTCAGTCCAGTTAAACCAGCCATAAAAAAAATTAAATGCCGATAGTACAACAATGGCAATAAGCAGTAGATTTTTTCCGATGGAGGCAAGAGCTGAATTCATTGCGGCAAACTTACGAATTAATTAAGTTCAAAGTTTGGAAAGTTCAAAGTTTTTAGAGCTTTGGTCATTAGTCATGTGTCCTGCATCCTTTGTCAATAGAGTAAAACACTCTTTTAAGGTTATTTAAGAAAAATCAGGAATTCTACTTTGTAAAACCCCGGCAAATTTGTAACTTTATGCTCTATGATGTTTGTTTATCCCGCATTTTTATGGGCTTTAGCGGCGGTTACAATTCCAATTATTATTCATTTATTTAATTTCAGGCGTTACAAAAAGGTTTACTTTACAAATGTCAGATTTTTAAAAGAATTACAACATCAAAGCAAATCCAAATCGCGTTTAAGAGAAATACTTGTTCTAATTGCCCGCTGCCTGGCAATTGCCTGTCTTGTTCTGGCCTTTTGCCAGCCTGTACTTTTTGATAAGGATACTGTTATTACCAACACCGGCGCGAAAGCGGTAAGTATTTACATCGACAACTCCTTTAGTATGGAGAATGTTAATAAACAAGGGCCCTTATTAGAAATTGCCAAGAACAAAGCGAAAGAGATCATTAAAGCCTTTGGTAATGGCGATAAGTTTCAAATTATTACTAACGATTTTGAAGGCAAACACCAGCGCTTTAACTCTAAAGAAGATGCTATTAATGTGATTGATGAAGTAAAGATCTCTTCGGCTACCCGATTATACAGCGATGTTTTAAAACGCCAAACAGAATTTTTAGGATCTTCGAACCTGGCAGACCAAAAGGTTTATGCCTTAAGCGATGCGCAGGAAACAACCTTTAACTTGAATGAGATACAGAATGATACAACGGTTAAAGTAACTCTGGTACCTTTAAAAGCTAACGAAGTAAACAACATTTATATTGATACCTGTTGGTTTGAAACACCTTTGCAGCAAAAAGGATTTATTCAAAAATTACACGCTAACATTGTCAACTACGGCAACACCAACCTCGAGATCGGTTCGGCCAAATTATTTTTAAATAAGCAACAAATTGCCATTAGCTCTTTTTCTGTAGAAGCAAATTCAAAAAAAGAGATACAATTTACCTTTGAATGCAAGAAAGAAGGCGTTAATTACGGCTCTATAAAAATTGAGGATTTCCCAATTACCTTTGATGACGAATTGTTCTTTGCTTTTAACTCCAAAGTAAACGTGTCTGTTTGTTTAATAAACGGTAAAGAGCAAACACAGGATAATGCTATTGCTACGCTCTTTAAAACAGATAGTTTATTTAAACTAAATTCATTCTCAGAACAAGCTATAGATTTTGGCGCTTTTAAAACCAGCGATGTTGTTATTTTAAACCAACTGGCCGAGCTTAGTACCGGCTTAATGGCCGAGGTGACTAAATTCACAAATACCGGTGGGTCGGTAGTTTTTATTCCGGCACAAAATGCTAATATCCCTTCATACAATCAGGCGCTTACAATGCTGCAAATGCCAAATTTAGTGGCTTTAGACAGTAGTAAATTAAAAGTCGACAAAATTGAGCTGGCTTCTAAATTTTATGCCGGTGTTTTCGAAAAAATAAGTGATCGTTTGAATTTGCCACTCGTTACTAACCATTACAAGCTTGCCAGAACAAACAGTATGGATTTTGAAACTATTTTAATGCTTCAAAACTCTGATGCCTTATTTGGGCTAAGCAGGAAGGACAATGCTTTGGTTTACCTGTTCTCGGTACCTTTAAATGAAAAATGTACTAATTTTCCAAAGCACGCATTATTCGTGCCAACGTTTTACCAAATATGTTTTAATAGTTTAAAGTCGGTGCCATTATCGTACCAGGCAAGCTCAAACGTTGTTATTAATATTAAGAACGATCTGGCCACGGCCGATCAACCACCGCACATAAAACAGGTTGGCGGTTTGTTGGATGTTATTCCGGAATCGAGGGTGTTGAATAATGGTCTGGCACTATATACCCAGCGCCAGATAAGTTTGCCGGGCTTTTTTGAAGTACAGCGTAACACTACGTTATTATTGCCTTTAGCCTTTAATTATTCAAGAAAAGAATCAAATTTAAAGTGCCAAGATGTTGAACAATTAAAGAAGATAATTGATGATAAAGCCTTTAAGAACATACAGTTAATTGAAGACACAAGTGTTGATATAACCGGTCAGATCCAGCAGGGGGCAGAGGGTAAAAAACTGTGGAAAATATTTATTATCTTAACCCTGTTGTTTATAGGAATTGAAATAGCTTTACTACGATTTTTAAAATAAAAGAAGATGAACATATTAATTAAACAAGCACGGATCTTAGCAACCAACTCGCCGTTTTACGATAAAACGGTTGATATTTTAATTGAAGGCGGCGTGATTGTTGAAATTAAAAAGAACATTACCCCAAAAGGCACGGTAAAAACTATTGAGGGCAGCGACCTACATGTATCTAACGGTTGGGTGGATATGCAGGCGGTTTCCTGCGATCCCGGATTTGAACATAAGGAAACGCTTGAAACAGTTATTAAAGGTGCAGCAGCCGGCGGTTTTACGTCTGTTTGCATTCACAGCTACAACAACCCGGCACTACATAATAAATCACAGATAGAATACATACTTAATAAAACAGAAAATAAACTGGTAAACGTTTTACCTTTTGGAACCATTACTGTTGACGGAAAAGGGAAAGACCTGGCCGAAATGCACGACATGAAAAAATCGGGCGCCATTGGTTTTAGCGATTATAAACACGCCATAAAAGATGCAGGCATGGTTATGCGCGCCTTACAGTATTCAAACAACATTAACTCTTTTATTGTAACACACTGCGATGACGAAAGTATTTCAAACGGTGGACAGATAAACGAAGGAGAAGTATCTACAACCCTAGGGTTAAAAGGTATTCCCGTTTTGGCAGAAGAACTTAATCTACAAAGGAACCTTGCTATTTTAGAGTACATTGGTGGCAAATTGCACATTCCAACCGTGAGTACAAAAGGCAGTGTAGAGATGATTAAGAAAGCAAAAGCCGCTGGTTTAAATGTTAGCTGTGGCGTTGCTGCAGTAAATTTATACTTAGACGATACAACTTTAACCGAATTTGATACTAACTACAAAGTAAATCCGCCACTGCGTTCTAAAAAAGATGTGCAGGCTTTAAGGAATGGCGTTACAGGTGGCGTGATAGATGTAATTGTAAGCGACCATTTCCCTCAGGATATAGAAAGTAAAGACCTGGAATTTGACCTTGCCGATTTTGGAATGATCAACCTTCAAACGGCCTTTTCATGCGCTATGGAAGCGCTAAAAGATAAGAGTATCGATTCTATTGTTAGAGCAATGTCTGACAATGCATATAAGATCTTAGAAATAAAAACACCTATAATTGCAGAAGGTAACGATGCGAACCTAACGGTTTTCTCGCTTACTGAAAGTACTACTTTAACTGAAAAAACAAATTTTTCAAAGTCAAAGAACTCGCCCTTCTTTGGAAAATCGCTGGCGGGTAGGGTTGTAGGCATAGTTAATGGTAGCAAGTCTTTCTTTAACTAATAGTATTTCTTTTTTGGAAATTAAACAATGAAAAAGCATTTATTCATAATAGCATTTTTATTTTATTGTTTAAATTTTGTTTCCCAAAATAAAACAAAAGATTCTATCTTGCTGGTATTAAAAGGAAAAATGCATGATACAACGCGTTGCAATCTTTTAAATGATCTTATCGAACTAGAAGAGAATGATTCTATCTGGCAAATTTATTCTGGCTTAGTAATACAAATAGCTGAAAAGAACCTTCCATCCAATGATTTGACCCCGCAGGAAAGAAACAATTTTTCGATCCACCTGGCAGCAAATTTAAACAGTTTGGGTAGCTATGCTAATCAAACAGGCGATATCGATGGCGCGCTTGTAAAATTTAATAAAGCTTTAAAAATATACGAAACACACGCTAACAAAAAGGGGCTTGCCAGCACGTATAACAATATTGGTTCGGCCTACCACTATCAAGGCGATATGAACCGTGCAATTACTTATTTTACTAAAAGTTTAAAAATAAGCGAAGAACTAGGCAATAAAGAAGGCGAAGCGCATTCGTTGCATAACATAGGTGTTATGTATGAAGGACAAGGTAACCTGCCAAAAGCATTAGAGCATTTTCATAAAAGTTATAAAATTTGGGAACAAACAGATAAAAAAACCGGACTCGCCTCTGATCTTAATAGTATTGCCAACGTTTACCTTACTCAGCGAGAGTACCCAAAAGCTTTGAGTTATTTTCTTAAAAGTTTAAAACTATACACCCAAAAAAATAATAAAAACGGAATGGGTACTGTACTATTAAACATAGGAAGTGTTTATAAATACAAAGGGAAATTTGCAAATGCCCGATATTACTATTTAAAAGGGTTAAAGATATTTGAAGCTTCAAACAACACAATGGGTGTGGGTAGAGCATTTAACTATATTGGCGCAACTTATAAAAATAAAGATGAGTTACCCATTTCGTTGCAGTATTATGAAAAAGCATTAAAAATATTTACCGATGCCGGCTCAAAAGTTGGTATAGCAACCGTTCGCGCAAACATTGGCAAAGTAAATTTTGAACAAAAAAATTATGCTAGCGCGCGGCAATATGGTATAGAAGCATACCGACTCGACAAAGAAATTGGTAATTTGGAATTACTATCGCAGTCATCAAAACTTCTTTACGATGTTTACAAAGCAGAAAATAACATGGCGAATGCCTTAGAAATGCATGAGAAGTATATCTTTTACAGAGACAGTCTTTTAAACATGCGTGATAGGAACGAAAGTATAAAAGCGGAATATCAATTTGAATACGAAAAGAAAATCACTGCCGATAGCGTAAAAACAGTTGAGGAAAAGAAAGTTATAGCCGCACAATTTAAACAAGAAAAAACCCAACGTTATGCTTTGTATGGTGGCTTAACAATGATCGCCTTGTTTGCGCTATTCATGGTTAACCGTTTCAGGATCATCCGCAATCAAAAACAATTGATAGAATTAAAAGAGAAAGAAACTCAAAAACAAAAGAATTTAGTGGAAGAAAAGCAAAAAGAGATCCTGGCCAGTATTCGCTATGCCAAAAGGATCCAGGAGTCGCTATTACCATCCGAAAAATATATTGACCGGAATTTTAAGGAATTAAAGAAGTAGAATTATTTTTTTAAGATCTCTAATTTATAATGCACGTTCATATCAAATTCATTTTCGGTATGATTATTTTTAATGAATTGATACAGGTTTAAACATTTTATTTTAAGGGCATTGTATTTTTCTTCGTCATTATTTTGTGCATGCAAACTCAATTTTTCAAACAACAGGTCGGCCAGTATCTTCAGCTGATCAAGGGTTAGGGCAGGGTTATTAAAAACTTCTTTTTCAAAGTCTTCAGCACGTAAACGTTCAACCTTATCTATTTCAAGAGAAGTAAACTTTAAAGCAGCGTTATGCATTTCTTTTTCAAATTCCTCCCAATTCAATTGTTTTTTGAAGCCCAATATAACAGCCATAACCTTTCCAAATTCTTCAAGCTGCCTTAGTATGTAATCTTTTCTAAGCATTTTTATATTTCTCGTACACCGATAATGCTTGTGTAATTAAAAATTCTTCTTCGTTATTGTATATCACAACATCAGATCTGGTAATTTTTTCTTCCTGTGGTAATTGTGCTTTCATTTTACGCATAACTTCTTCTTCAGTTAGGCTATCGCGCTCCATTACGCGTTTAATACGTAAGTCATCATTTGCAGCAACTAAAACTATTTTATCTACTTGTGCTTCTAATTTCGCTTCAAATAATAAAGCTGTTTCTTTAATAATTAATTTTCCTTTATTCTGCTCTTTAAACAATTTAAATCTTTCAATAACTGCCGGATGAATAATGGCATTTAGTTGATGCAATAAATTAGTATCAGAAAATATCTTAGAGCTAATGTACTTTTTGTCAATTTCTTCAACAGACACGTAAGCCTCTTTTCCCAAAAGTTTTATTACCTGCGTTTTAATGGTATTATCAAAATAGATCTCACGGGCAACGTCATCGCTATAAAAAACGGCACAGCCCATTAACTCAAACAGCGCCGCTACTGTACTTTTTCCACTGCCTATGCCACCGGTTAAACCTATTACCATTTTATTTAATAATTAAAATTTCTACTTCTTTTGGTTCGATCCCTAAAATATTAACGCCCGGCGGTAAAGCGCTTAAAAAAACATTACACTTATTGTTAGAATTTATTTTCCCCGGGTCTATACTAACTTTAAGTAAAGAGGTATCTGCTATGCTAAAGGCATTTTGTATACTGGTAAATTTCACATTAGCCTTAGCGGGAAAAATATTTATTTGTTTGTAGTTTTCATTGCTAATTGCAGAAATTGGTAATGTAATAGTATGTTCAATTAATTTATCTACTTCAATATAAATTTCAACCTCGCCGTCTGATGTACTAATAGATGCGTTGGGCTTTATAATTACAAGATCGCCCGTATAGCTTTTGTTTAAGCTAACCAAATTTAATGGTTGCGAATAAACAGTGTCTATTTTATTAATATCCGCCGTATCGCCCCATATTGTTATGTAAGCCGGGGTTATAACAGGTTGCCTGGAACCATAACCCTGCAAACACTTTAAATACAACGGTACTTTTACAGGAACTTTTTTCTGATGTCCGTTCTTCTCAGAAAAATAAAGTGTATCCGGACTAATATGTTTTATTTGTGTCTCAAATTTAAAACTGCTTTTAAAGTTAATAGTGCCGCTGCTCAAAATATAATTTTGTTGTTTGTTAACCGATTTTAAGTCGTTAAAATCAATTTCAACAGGTTTAAACGGTTTACTTGCCAGCACCAAAAATAATTTTAAGCCAGATGCTTTAATATCTATTGAAAGTTGGTTTGGTATTTGCGTTAAAGGCTTTTTGTTTTGTGGTAAGTTTTTAAATATTACCGGCACGGTTACCGTGTAAGTATAAACAGTATTTAAAGCCTGCAATATCCAAAGTAAGGTTGCTATACCAACGCAAATAAAAAAAGCCGTGGCTTTGCCAGGCTTTAATTTTTTATTTGAATATGCAGTGTTTGAATTATTCAAACGTACTAAATTATGGCTGGTTTAAAGTTGCAGTAGCATCTTGCGAAACAGCATTTTTCGAAATTCTCATTTTACTGCCGTCTTCAACTTCCATTATAATTGTTCCGTCTTCTTTTATGTCGGCAATTTTTCCATAAATGCCACCAATGGTTAATATTTTATCTCCTTTTTTTAAAGCCTCAATATATTTTTTTTGATCTTTTGCTTTTTTCATTTGAGGGCGGATCATAAAGAAGTAGAAAACAACAATTATTGCTACTAATGGTAAAAATTGCATTATGGGATTTTGACCCGGAGTAGGTGCGCCCATTAAAATTACTAATTGGTTCATGTTTTGTTTTTTGTTTTATGATGAAAGCGATCTTAGATCGGCCTCACCGGTTTATTTTTAATTTACTTTGCAGTTTCTGCTACTATTATTTCTGTTTTTATTCTTAAGATCCGTGTTGCCGGCTCGCAGTTGGTTATAATGGTTATTGTTTTATCCTGTATACCACTTTTGCCTTCGCTGCTAAAAACAACATTAATTTTATTCTCTTCACCGGCTCTAATAGGTTCTTTTGGCCAATGAGGCACTGTGCAACCACAACTTCCACTAGCGCCGCTTATAATTAAATTCTTTGAGCCCGTATTTTTAAAAGTAAAGGCGTGACTAACTATTTCGCCTTGTGTAATTTTTCCAAAATCAAATTCTTCTTCTTCAAATTTAATTTCAGGCAGGTCCGAATTGCTTTTGCCGTCAGCACTAGAAGTATTATTTACAATGTCCGAATTAATTGTGCCATCGTCTTTAGAGTTACAGGCACAAAGTGAAATTATAAAAGCAGCTATCAGTATTCTTTTCATAACAGGAGGCAAATATAAGCACATTAAAGAGGTTTTAAAACAAAAAAAATCCCAATTGCTTGGGATTTTTTTTAAATAGTGTTTGGCTTAGAATTTAGCCCTGATCTTCCTCATTTTTCTTTTCTTCCCTTTTCCGAAGAAACCATGTCTGGCACGGTAAAAACTACTTTTTCCTCTGATAACATAACTGTAGCTTAAGCTCATGGTCATGTATGCATCTTTGTGAGTTTTATCTCCTCTTTTCTGTCCCCAGCCATGTGAATTATATGCTCCCGGATTATCAGATATACCTTGTGCTCCTAATTCAGTAGTTCTTAAAATTAACCCCTGCGTATAAGCATCGCTTGGTGCAACGTCTGGATAATTTCCACTAATATCGTCTAAATAATCTGTAAAGGTTTTTCTGTAATTCATTTCAAAACCAATGCGGTGTTTTTTATCCAATGTAAAATAAAAGCCTAAGCCCATTGGAATATTTAACCCAATTTTTTTGTACTGAACGCCTTCTGAAGCATAAGGTTGCATTTTTACATACTCACCTTTGTAAAGACTTTTCGGATTTGTATAATATCCACCAACTCCGGCAAAAGCATAAGCTCTAAAGCCGTTACGGTAACGGTAAGTGTTTCCAAGGTCATTGTTCTCGTAAAAGAACCATTCGCCGGTAAACGCAAGGTCAAAAATATCGTTCCTGAAATTAAAATTCCTGTATTTACGGCCCGGATTAGTTGATAATTTATCATCACCTTCTATTCTCAGATAATCAAACGCTAATTTTAAAGAAAGCTTTGGTCTCCACTTATATCTCACAAAAGCACCGCCATTCCAACGGGTTTTAGCCAGTTTCATATCCGCTACAAAATCTCTGCGTGTTTTTTCGTTACCACCAATATCACCAAGATAATTAGTTGCACCAATAGATCCGCCGTAATCCCACAGCCACTGCGACTTTAAAGTAAAAGTAGAAGAAATAATAAATAGAAATAATATAAGTTTTTTCATGTATCGATCCAAAGTTCTAAAATACCATCCAAATATAGTAAAAATTCTTTAAAATATGCAACATTTAATGTACGAATAACTTTGTTGTGGGGTTTTGGTTTAAAAACATAATTTTATGCCAAAATTTAGCAATAACCCGCCATGAAAAATAACCGGATATGTGAACTGTTTAAAATAGAAAAACCTATTATCCAGGCAGGTATGATCTGGTGTAGCGGTTGGGAACTGGCCAGCGCTGTGAGCAACGCCGGTGGGCTGGGTCTTATTGGCTCTGGTAGCATGTATCCCGATATTTTAAGGGATCAGATCCAAAAATGTAAGAAAGCAACAAACAAACCTTTTGGGGTAAATGTGCCGCTTTTATACCCCAATATTGAAGACCATATTAGAATTATTATTGAAGAAGGTGTTAAAATTGTTTTTACCAGCGCCGGTAACCCAAAAACATGGACAAAACACCTTAAAGACCATGGTATTACTGTTGTGCACGTTGTAAGCGCAGTTAAATTTGCATTAAAATGTCAGGAGGCAGGGGTTGATGCCATAGTAGCAGAGGGTTTTGAGGCAGGTGGCCATAATGGTAGGGAAGAAACGACCACTTTGGTTCTAATTCCGCAGATCCGAAAAGCAGTTACTTTACCTTTAATAGCGGCTGGTGGTATTGGCTCAGGACGTCAAATGGCCGCCGCTTTTGCCCTTGGTGCAGAAGGGGTTCAGGTTGGCAGTCGCTTTGTGGCTACACCTGAGAGTAGTGCGCACCAGAATTTTAAAGAAGCAGTAATTAATACGAATGAAGGGGATACCGTGTTAACTTTAAAACAATTAACCCCCGTTAGACTAATAAGAAATAAATTCTTTGAAGAAGTTGAAGCAGCCGAAAAAGCTGGTAAATCTAAAGAAGACCTTGAAAAATTATTAGGTAGAGGCAGAGCTAAAAAGGGCATGTTTGAAGGCGATCTTAACGACGGCGAATTAGAGATAGGCCAAGTGAGTTCGGCTATAAAAGATATAAAGCCCGCCGGGCAAATTGTTGATGAAATGATGAGCGATTTTAAAGCCACCATTGAGGCCATGAAATCTTTAGCTTTATAATTTTTTTAGAAGTAATTTTGATATTTAACAGATAAACACTGATCTTAAGAGGGTATGATTGAGTTTGAAAAGTTTACATTAGAAAATAATTTACGGGTTATAGTTCATAAAGATAATAGCACGCCTTTGGCCTGCTTAAATATTTTATATGATGTTGGCGCAAGAGATGAGGATGAGAACAAAACAGGGTTTGCGCATTTGTTCGAACATTTAATGTTTGGCGGAAGTGTAAATATTCCAAGTTTTGACGAGCCTTTGCAAATGGTTGGCGGCGAAAATAACGCTTTTACCACAAACGATCTTACCAATTATTATTGCACTGTTCCTGCAGAAAATATTGAAACTATGTTTTGGCTGGAAAGTGATCGTATGCTGAGTTTAGCCTTTACTGATAAAAGTTTGGAAGTGCAACGTAATGTTGTTATTGAAGAATTTAAACAGCGCTATTTAAATCAACCATACGGTGATGTTTGGTTAATATTGCGCCCGCTGGTTTACGAAAAACATCCGTACAAGTGGGCTACAATCGGTAAAGAGATCTCGCATATTGAAAATGCAACGATGGACGATGTGAGAGGCTTCTTTAAAAAACATTACACACCAAGTAACGCCATTATGGTTGTTGCCGGCAATGTAGATGTTGACCAGGTAAAACAACTTGCTAAAAAATGGTTCGAACCAATTCCTGCATCGCCAAAACCGGTAAGGAATTTACCCGTTGAGCCAAAACAAACAAAACCAAAACGTTTAACTGTTGAAAGGGATGTGCCTGCAAGCTCTATTTACAAAGTATATCATATGTGTGCGCGGGTTGACGAAGAATACCACACGGTAGATATAATTTCTGATATTTTAAGCAGAGGCAATTCTTCGCGCTTGTACAAAACGTTGATCAAAGAAAAACAATTGTTTAACGACATTAATGCTTACGTAATGGGCGATCTTGACAAAGGCGTTTTTGTAATAAGCGGCAAAATTCCGGATAATGTAAAAATGGAAGATGCCGAACAAGCCATTATTGATGAAGTTGAAAAATTAAAAACAGAATTGGTTGGCGAAATTGAGTTACAAAAATGTAAAAATAAGGTAGAATCGAGTTTAACGTTTAGTGAGACAGACATCTTGACAAAAGCCACCAATCTTGCTATATCTGAGCTTTTAGGAAATGCCGAATTGATCAATGAAGAAATAACACGCTATAGCAAAGTTACTGCTGAAAAAATTAAAGAACAGGCCAACATAATTATTAACGAAAATAATTGCACCACTTTATACTATTTAGCTAAGAAGAAATGATAGACCTAAACTATATTTCAAACCGCTTGCAAAAACTGGGTCTTTCCGATTCGGTTCTCAAAAGGTATGAAGAGCAACAGCGCTTTTATCATACAACTACACATTTATTGGATGTTGTGCAGCAACTTTCAAAATTACAGGATTTTGATGAAGAGTTATTTTTAGCAGCAGTATATCATGATGCTGTTTATGATCCACAGGTATTTGATAACGAGGAAAAATCAGCCAAATTATTTTTACAAGAAGCAAAAAACACAAAACTTACACAGGCACAAAAAGATTCCATTTATCAAATGATAATGGATACCATAACGCACACGCCATCAAACGACAAGTCTCAGGCGTTAATTAAGGCCGATCTTAATATTTTAGAACAGCCACTTGAAAAATTAATTGAATACGAACATCAGATCTTTAAAGAATATCAGTTTGTTGATTATAAAACTTATAAGCCCAGGAGAATAGAAGTTTTAAAAAAGTTAAACGTTAATGGAAAATTAAATGCTTTAATTGATTACGTAACCCATCGTAAACCATTAATTGGTCTGTTTTGCGGAAGTTTTAATCCTTTTCATAAAGGGCATTATAATGTTTTACAAAAAGCCGAACGTATTTTTGATAAAGTAATTATTTCTTTTGGAAAGAATCCTGATAAAAAAGACAGGACCTGGGATATTCCCAATTCCATCAAGAACCGCCAACTTACAGAATATTCGGGCTTGCTTACTGATCATGTAGAATCTTATGGCTACGATGTAATTGTGGTGCGTGGTTTACGTAACTCAACCGATTTTCAATACGAGCAAAATCAATACCGCTATATTCAGGAATTAATGCCTCAAATAAAGATCATTAATATTTTCTGCGATAAGGAATTTGAGCACATTAGCTCTTCAGGTATTAGAACTTTAGAAAAATATAACAAACATCAATCGTATTTATTGGATTAACAGATGTTGGTTTTAGAAAAAAATTTCAATAAACTTTTCTGGTCACTCTGTTCTGTTATTTTTATAATTATTTCACTTCGTGCTTTTCTAATTCCTTTCAGTCACGATGAGGCTGCTACTTTTTTCTTTTATGTTCAAAGCGATAATTATTTGCCATACAGCGCTCATGTTTACACAAACAACCACGTATTAAATAGTGCGCTTACAAATCTCTGTTATCATATTTTTGGCTCTCATCGTTTTGTGCTAAGAATTCCCAATCTTTTTGCATTTTTAGTAATGTGTTATGGCATTTACAGGCTTTTCAGGCATTTAAAAACAATGCCCTCTAAATTAATTTTGATCGCTTTCTTTTTACTCACGTTTAATTTCCTGGATTTCTTCGAAGTTTGCCGGGGCTACGGCTTATCATTTGGCTTTATGACCTTAGGACTTTCTTATTTACTTGACTATTTTTTAAAGAAAGATCTCAGTTATGTTTTGTTATTCTCTGTTTGCTGGCAACTGGCATTAGCCGCTAATTTAATTTTGGTAGTAGTATTAACTATTTTAGTTTTTTATGTACTTGTCTTTCAAATTAAAAATAAGTTGTTTTTTAACTTAAAAAATATTGTTTTACAATTGGTAAACCTAGCGTTGCTTATTTTCTGGATCAAATTCTCGTTCTTTTATAAGGAGCAAGGTATGTTGGATTATGGCGTTGGTAATAACTACTGGAGCGTTACCTTTAAAACCCTTATTTTATTTTTATTTGGCACAGATCAGTTGTGGATCCAAATTGTAAGCGCCATAGCTATTACATTTGTAACAGTTCTTGCACTAATTTTCTTTTTACATAAACCGTTTTCTATTTTCAATATTTTTTCATCTACTTTATTTTTTTCGGTTGTTTTTATTACTTGTGTGCTCGCATTTTATTTACAAAAGATAGTGTTGAACGTTAATTTTCCAGAAGACAGAACAGGGCTTTTCTTTTATTTATTATTTGGTTTAAGTTTTGCATTTTTAGTTGATCAACTTGGAAAAACGCCCGCAAATATCGTAGCTGCCAGTATACTATTAGCATCCTGTTTTCATTTTATTACAACTATAAATTTTAAAGATTTTACATCGTTATATTACCATACTATGCCTAAAGCATTATTTGACAAATTAACAGATGAATACAAGAAAACCAACCAGATCTTCACCGTGGGCGGGCACCGCGTTCGTGAATTGAATTATGCTTTTTTAAATTACCGCGGCGGTGCTGTTTTAAATCATATGGATGAGTCGGAGCAAATGACCATGAACTGTGATTATTATTACGCCATGAAAAGAGAAAAACCTTATTACGATCAATTCTACGAAGAAATTGGTGAAGATAAAACATGGGATCGGGTGCTTTTAAAACGCAAAGAAAAAATTGAAAAAAATGAAATAGTTTCAATTGCCGATAATCCAACCAGTTATAGCGGCAATAAAGAATATTTTGAGTTCCTGCGTTTTGGTGATAAATTAATAAACTCAGGTAATTGCCTGGAAGCGGAAGTGAGTGTGAGTTTTAAAAAAATGCCAAGGCCTTTTAATGGCCAACTTGTTTTTAGTATGGAGAACGAAAAAAAGGAGCAAGTTTACTTTAAACGCGTACCTTTAAACTGGTTAGCAGATGACCTGAGCGGCGAAACAAAATATTTTAAACTCACAACAGGCCTTACACCTAAAAAAGGATTTAGTGCTGTTGTATTTATTTGGAACATTGATAAACAGGAAGTAGAATTTAAATTAAACTATCTTAAAATACATGAACTAAGTGGTAAAGGTGTTAATTTTGCTGTTCCGGCAACCTTCTATCCTTTAATCGAATCAATTACAAAAACACCCCTTTTATAATATGCTAAACAGACTAGAAACCCCGCCGTTTAAAACAATCGATAAGATCGACATCATTAAAGCAAAAAAAGAAAAACTCAATAACGGAATTGATTTCTTTTCTATTAATGCCGGTAGCCAGGAAATAACAAAAATAGAATTTGTTTTTAAAGCCGGTATGTATTATCAGCCTGCAGCATTGATCGCTTCAACGGCAAATACGCTGATAGAAAGTGGCACAAAGTCATACACTGCCAATCAAATTAGTGATGGTATTGATTTTTTTGGTTCTTTTTTAGAGCTGGAAGTAGGGCAGGACTTTGCAATTGTAACGTTATATTCTTTGAACAAATACCTCGATAAGAGTCTAAAATTTGTTGAGGAGATACTAAAATATCCGAGCTTTCCTGCAGATGAATTTAAGATCCATTTAGCGAATAAAAAACAAAAGCATTTGATCAACTCACAAAAAGTGGATATAATAGCGCGAAGAGAATTTTCTGAATTGCTATTCGGTAAAAAACATCCTTACGGTGTGCAGGTAAAGGATAACGATTTTGAAAGAATTAATTTAGAGGAGATCAAAACATTCTTTAATGATCACTATCACGCCGGTAACTGCACTATCATCGCTTCCGGACATCTGCCAAACGACATAATAAGTACGTTAAATACTTTTTTTGGAAATGATAGTTGGGG
The DNA here is from genome assembly GCA_016787785.1 of Bacteroidia bacterium. Classification (GTDB taxonomy): domain Bacteria; phylum Bacteroidota; class Bacteroidia; order B-17B0; family Aurantibacillaceae; genus Aurantibacillus. Next base: position 217,473 of record JAEUTO010000014.1, read on the forward strand.
TAATGCAACAACGGTTAAAACAAGTACCGTTGCTCTTGAAACTACCAAACAACAAAAACACTTTATTGAAAGGCCCGACGCTATTCAATCTGCCGTTAAGGTTGGCAGACTATTGTTCAATAAAACCCATCCTGATTATTTTAAATTCCAGGTATTGAATACTATTTTAGGCGGTTACTTTGGTTCGCGTTTAATGGCAAATATTCGTGAGGATAAAGGCTATACTTACGGCATTGGCAGCGGACTGGCTTCGTTTGTAAATGGTGGATATTTTGCCATCTCTACCGAAGTTGGCGCTGATGTTACAAAACAAACACTGGAAGAGATCTACAAAGAAATAGCGCTTTTACGTAAAGATCTTGTTAAAGACAATGAGTTGGAAACAGTTAGAAATTACATTCTCGGTCATTTTTTAAGAAGTGTCGATGGACCTTTTTCTTTAGCAGACAAATTTAAAGGCATTTGGGAATTTGGCTTGGATTACTCCTATTTTGACAACTATTTTAAGGCAGTAAAAACAGTAACGCCAGCAGAATTGCGCGACCTGGCGAACAAATACCTTAACGAAGAAGACCTTATTGAGTGTGTTGTAGGTAAAATGTAATCAATTGGCCCAAACCGCTATTAAACTTAATTTTTTATTCTTATTTTTGAACCTATTACAATTAAAGCTATGAGAGTTATTGAATTTAGAGAAGCCTTAAGAGAAGCCATGTCGGAAGAAATGCGCCGTGACGAAAAGATATTTTTAATGGGTGAAGAAGTTGCCGAGTATAATGGTGCTTATAAAGTTAGTAAGGGTATGTTAGCTGAATTTGGCGAGAAACGTGTTATTGATACACCAATTGCCGAACTTGGTTTTGCAGGTATTGCCGTTGGTGCGGCCTCTAACGGATTACGCCCAATTGTTGAATTTATGACCTTTAATTTTAGCCTTGTGGCTATTGATCAAATAATAAATAGCGCTGCAAAAATGTATAGCATGAGCGGCGGCCAATATAATGTACCCATTGTTTTTCGCGGACCAACTGCAAGCGCGGGCATGTTAAGTTCTCAGCACTCACAAGCCTTTGAAAATTGGTTTGCAAATTGCCCGGGTTTAAAGGTTGTGGTGCCAAGCAACCCATACGATGCAAAAGGCTTATTAAAAAGTGCTATTCGCGATAACGATCCTGTAATTTTTATGGAGAGCGAACAAATGTATGGCGATAAAGCAGAAGTTCCTGAGGAGGAATATACCATTCCTATCGGACTAGCCGACATCAAACGCCAGGGCACGGATGTAACCATTGTTTCATTTGGGAAAATAATAAAAGTAGCTTATGCTGCAGCAAAGGAATTAGAAGCTGAAGGGATAAGTGTTGAAATAGTTGATCTTAGAACAGTAAGACCAATTGATTATGAAACCGTAATTACTTCGGTTAAAAAAACCAACCGTTTGGTTATTGTTGAAGAAGCCTGGCCACTGGCAAGCATCTCTTCAGAAATTGCTTTTAAAGTACAAAAAGACGCATTTGATCATTTAGATGCACCAATTTTAAGAATTACTACAGCAGATACTCCTTTACCTTATGCGCCAACTTTAATTGAGGCAAGTTTACCAAGCGTTGCAAAAGTTATTAAAGCGGTTAAGGAAGTTATGTACGTTAATAAATAAAATACCATGCAATACCGTTTGCCTGTAGTTAAACCCTCAAACCCAAAATGGATAGAGACGGTAATGGCAAATTTCTCTTTCTTTTTACAAGATCATGCCGGCTGCGAGCGTAAAGCTTCGGCTTCTGCAATGAGCCTTGTTGCTAAATATCCAAACAGGGTAGAGATCATTCCTGAATTAATTGATACAGCTTTAGAAGAAATGGAACACTTCAGGGATGTGTACAAACTTTTACAGGCACAAGGATTGCAATTACAACATGAGATAACAGAAGATCTTTATGTAAAAGAACTTTTAAAACTTTGCAGAACCGGGCGGGACGAACATTTTATGGATCGTTTGCTTTTGGTCTCCGTTATTGAGAATAGGGCAGCAGAGCGTTTTAAATTGATCTACGAACATTTGCCCGAAGGCGAATTAAAAAAATTCTACCACCAATTATGGGCCAGTGAAGCAAAGCACGGAGATCTGTTCGTGAAAATGGCCTTAAACTATTTTGATGAAGAATCCGTATATAAGAGACTACACGAATTAAATAATGCCGAAGGCGAAATATTAGATGCCATGCCTATTACAGGCAAGCTTCACTGATACATGCGAATAGCTTTAATCACAGACGGGATTTGGCCTTATGTTTTGGGCGGTATGCAAAAGCATTCGTATTACCTCTGTAAATATTTAGCACAAAAAAAAGTTCAGGTAGATCTGTATCATTTTAACCAAAGTACTTACGACATCTCCAAACTTGAATTTTTTACTGATGAAGAAAAACAATTCATTACATCAATAGTTGTTGATTTTCCAAAAAATTCAACTCTGCCCGGACATTACATCCGTAATTCATACGCACATTCAAAATTAATTTTTGAAGCGCTGAAAGACAAACTGCATAACTATAATTTCATTTATACCAAAGGTTTTACCGGTTGGTATTTAATAGAACAAAAAAATGCCGGCAAAATAAAATGTTGTAAAATTGGGGTGAAGTTTCATGGTTACGAGATGTTTCAGAAAGCACCAGATCTTAAAACCAAACTGCAACATATATCTTTATTAAGAAAACCTGTTAAAGAGATCTCTCAAAAAGCAGATGTTGTTTTTTCTTATGGTGGAAAGATCACAGACATCATTAAGCGTATTGGCGTAGATCCAACACATATAATTGAACTGCCTTCGGGCGTTGAAGCACAAACAATCTCTAAAGAAATTAGAACAACCGGGGATACTCTAAAATTTTTATTCCTTGGTCGTTACGAACGAAGAAAAGGTATTGAAGAACTAAATTCTGCTATAGAACTGCTTAATGAAAAAAGAAAAATAGAATTTCATTTTGTAGGACCAATTCCGGCTGATAAACAATTACAAAACAAAATTGTTATCTATCACGGCGAAGTGCGCGATAAAGTAAAACTCACCGAATTGATAAAAACCTGTGATGTTTTACTTTGCCCGAGTTGGAGCGAAGGAATGCCTAATGTTATATTGGAAGCAATGGCAAATGGTTTAACAGTAATGGCTACAGATGTTGGTGCGGTAAACGTTTTGGTAGATAATAGAACCGGTTATTTAATTAGTGATTCAAGTCCTGAAACAATTAAAAATACTTTAACCACCATTATTAATACTACAAACAAAGAAATAGATCTCAAAAAACAAAACGCTTTAACTTCTGTTAAAGAAAATTTTGTTTGGGAAATTTTAATTGAACGATTATTAAAAAACATTTTATGAAATATTTAACTCTATTCACACTAGTTGTTGTTATTTTAATTTCCTGCACCAAAAAGGTTGGAAAAAACCCTGAATTAGCTTACTCTGATCGTGCAATTTTGGATAGTATTAACGCTTCTGGATTTACGTATTATAAGAATGATCCAAATACCTTTCTTCCCGGCACAAACGGCCCACACGGCCCATATAAATTACGTTTCAATAAGATTGGCTATAATGCTTTAACCGATAACGGCAAATTACCTGCAGGTATGTCAATGCCAAATGGCTCTTTAATTGTAAAAGATATTTACGATGGAAATAATAATATTACATATTATGCCTTTATGTATAAACGATCTGGAAGTTGGATCTGGGGCGAAATAAAACCAAATAAAGAAGTATTATATAGCGTTTATAAAAATCCTTCAACTTGCATCAATTGTCATTCTCAAACGGGTCATCGGGATCTTGTAACAACGTTCTATTTTCATTGATGTTAATCAACCCAATCGGCAATAAACAAATTGGTATCTCTTGTACCACCATTTGTTCTGTTAGAAGAAAAAATTAATTTTTTACCGTTTGGCGAGAACATTGGAAAAGCGTTAAAGATACTTTGATCAGTAATTTGTTCTAAGCCGGTTCCATCTTCATTTACCATAAATAATTGAAAGTCGTAACCTTTTTTACTATGATGGTTACTTGAAAAGATTATTTTCTTTCCACCCGGGTGATAGAATGGCGCCCAGTTGGCTTTGCCTAAATGTGTTATCTGTTTAAGATCGCTGCCATCTACATTGCAGGTATATAGTTCCATTGCAGTTGGTGCAACCAGCCCTTGCGCTAAGAGTTCTTTGTATTCTTTTACATCAGCTTCTTCGGTTGGACGGGATGATCTGAAAACTAATTTCTTTCCATCCGGCGAAAAAAATGCGCCACCATCATAACCCAAGCCAAATGTGATCTGTTTCTGGTTCTTCCCGTCAATATCCATGGTCCATAGTTCAAGGTCACCACTTCTGTCGCTGGTAAACACAATTTTATCTCCTTTAGGCGAAACTGTTGCCTCTGCATCATAACCTTTTGAGTCGGTTAACTGTTTGGTGATGTTACCCTTCAGATCGGCAATATAAATATCAAAAGAACTGTAAACGGCCCATAAATATTTTCCTTTTATTTCGGGCACCGGCGGGCAATCGTCTCCACCTTTGTGCGTTGAGGCATATAAAATATGTTTACCATCCTTTAAAAAATAACTACATGTGGTGCGGCCTTTGCCGCTGCTTACCATAGTTGGTTTATAGGTAGAATCCTTTGCTGCTTTATCAATATCTAAATTAAATATCTGGTCGCATTTTAAACCCCACTTTGCATTATTACTTTGAAATGATGCGTATTTGCCATCAAAGCTAAAATAAGCCTCTGCATTATCGCCTCCATGGGTTAACATCTTTAAATTCTTTAAATGTTTTTCATTTTGCGAAAAAGTGTTGTATGCTATACTCAATAGGCAAGATAGAAGTGTGATCGTAATTTTCATAAAATAGAATGTCGTTAAAAACCGTTAAAGTACAACTTTAAGTGCAAAAATAATAGTTACATTTATAAACTATTGTAAAAATAAACTATTAACAAAAATGTCGCTAAAAAAAGAAATAAATATTCCTATAGGCACCAAAGCGCTTATACTCTCAAAATTCTATTTTGGAGTATTAAGTAAAAGCCTTGAGAATATTGATGCAGAGAGATATTTCTCAATTCTGTATTTTTTGAATGATAATAACGGTTGCACGCAGCAGTGCATTTGCAACAACCTGGCTGTAGATAAAACGGCCATGGTAAAAGTAATAGATTACCTTATAAAAGCCGATTTGGTGGAACGGGACATTAATCCAAATGACAGACGCGAACACTTTATTAAGCTCACTAAAAAAGGTCAAAAACAAACAGAGGAAGTAGTAAAGGCATTTTCTGCAATAGATAAAGAAATGTTCACCAATGTTTCTAAAGATGACCAGGAAACCTTTACCAGAGTGCTTTCGCAATTATCTTCTAATTTAAAGAACCTTCCTTCAAATGACTTGTTCTTTAATTACAAAAAAACTGCCCGAAAGAAAAGACTAACCACTATTAAAGCACATTAAAATGAAAAAGATACCCGCCTGGATAATTATAGTTATAGTAATTGCGCTTTTAATTGGCTCTAAATTTCTTTTCTTCTCTAAGAAAGAGGAGAAGATGGGTCCTGCAGGCAAAAGCAAGAACAGTATGCCCATTGCAGTAAACTATTATGTTGTAGAGCCTGTTGGTTTAAGTAACGATATATTTACAACCGGAAAAATTGGAGCCTTAAATCAAATAGAGATCATGCCCGAAGTAAGTGGGAAGGTTACGGCTATTTATTTTAAAGAAGGAGAAACAGTAACGAAGGGCTCTGCCTTAATAAAGTTAAATGATGCCGATCTGCAGGCACAGTTATTAAAATCAAAAACCCAGTCAAAATTATCAGAACAAAAATTAGATCGTCTTAAAAAATTAATTGCCGTAAACGGCATCAGCCAGGAAGAACTCGACATACAGGAGAACGAATTGAATGCGTTTAAGGCCGACCAGGCTTTTATTACAGCCCAACTGGCAAAAACAAATATTACTGCGCCTTTTACAGGTGTTATTGGCTTAAAGAATATAAGTGAAGGTTCTTTTGTGAATTCAAATACAGCAATTGCTTCGCTGATACAGGTTACACCTTTATATGTAGAATTTTCTGTACCTGAAAAATATATTTCACTCTTTAAAAAAGGATTATCTATTAAGTTTGCTAGTGATAATGTAGATGGCGCTAAATCATATTCTGCAACCATTTATGCTATAGAACCGCGCATTGATGAAACCACTAAAACTATTAAAGCCCGTGCCATGTATAACGGTAACGTTACTTTTTACCCGGGAAGTTTTGTAAAAGTATTTGTTAATCTTACCGAAACAAAAAACACGCTAATGGTGCCAACACAAGCTGTAATTCCAACCTTAAAAGGGCAAAAAGTTATTGTTAGCAGAAACGGAATTGCAACAGATGTTTTTGTAACTATTGGTGTACGTACTGATGAGAAGATACAGGTATTGGAAGGATTGAACATGGGTGATACAGTTGTAACCACCGGACTTTTGTCTATTAGAAAAGACTCAAAATTAAAACTATTAAAAGCAGGTAACTAAATATGGATCTGGCATCACTAAGTGTAAGACGTCCTGTATTGGCAATAGTAATGTCTATTATTATTGTACTGTTTGGCGCCATAGGTTTTAATTATCTGGGTATTCGCGAATATCCTTCGGTTGATCCGCCTGTAATTACAGTGCGCACCAGCTACACAGGTGCAAATGCTGATGTTATTCAATCTCAAATTACCGAACCACTGGAAAAAGCAATTAACGGAGTGGATGGCATACGGTCTATTTCAGCATCTTCTAACCAGGGTTCAAGTGTTATTACTATCGAATTTAACCTGAGTTCTAATTTAGAAGCGGCCGCTAACGATGTGCGCGATAAAGTTTCGCAGGCTGTAAAACAATTACCACAGGATATTGATGCACCACCTGTTGTGTCTAAAGCGGATGCAAATTCCGATGCCATTATTTCAATGACGATTTTGAGTGATACGCGTTCTTTATTGGATGTGAGCGATTATGCCGAGAATGTTATTGCGCAAAATCTGCAAACTATTTCTGGTGTGAGTTCTATTCAGATCTGGGGACAACGTAAATATTCAATGCGCATTCGTTTAAAACCCGATCAATTAGCCGCATACAAATTAACACCTTTAGATGTTAAGCAAGCTTTAGATCGTGAGAACGTTAATTTACCGTCCGGAAAAATTGAAGGTAACAAAACAGAATTAACAGTTAATACTATTGGCAGATTATCTACTGTTGCTGAATTTGAGAACATGATCTTAAAAGAAGATGCTAATAGCATTGTGCGTTTAAAAGATGTTGCCAAAGTAGAATTAGGTGCCGAGAACGAGGAGACGATCCTCAAAGAATCGGGCACACCCATGATAGGCCTCGGATTAGTGCCACAACCGGGTGCAAATTATATTGACATTGCTGATGAATTTTATAAACGCTATGATCTTATAAAAAAAGAACTTCCAAAAGATTACACTACAAATATTGCTTTAGATAATACACGTTTCATTAAAAAATCGATCGTTGAAGTAGGTGAGACCCTCGCTATTGCTTTAGTGTTAGTTATTTTGATCATCTTTTTATTTTTCAGGGATTGGCTAATAGCCTTCCGTCCTTTAATAGATATACCGGTATCATTAATAGGTGCCTTTTTTATTATGTACTTAATGGATTACTCAATTAACGTACTAACGCTTTTGGCCATCGTGCTTGCAACGGGTTTGGTTGTGGATGATGGAATTGTAGTAACAGAAAATATCTTTAAAAAGATAGAAAAAGGTTTGTCGCCAAAACAGGCTGCTATTGAAGGTACAAGAGAAATTACAACGGCTGTTATTATTACCTCACTTACATTAGCGGCAGTATTTATGCCCGTAATTTTCTTAGAAGGCTTTGTAGGACGTTTGTTTAGGGAGTTTGGAGTTGTTATTGCTGGCGCGGTATTGATCTCAGCATTCGTTTCACTTACGTTAACGCCGATGCTAAATGCCAAATTAGTAAGGAAAGATCCAACCAAAAAAAGTAAATTTTATTTGTGGTCTGAAAAATATTTTGTTGCCTTAGATGTTTGGTTTAAGAACAGCATTACCAACTTTTTACAAAAGAGATGGTGGGCACTTGTTATACTTGTTGTGTCGGGTGCGGCTATTTATATTTTTGGTTCGCAGCTTCCTTCAGAGCTTTCGCCACTTGAAGACCGCAATTGGCTTAGGTTAACCGTTAGTGCGCCTGAAGGAACATCTTTTGAATCAACAGATGACCTGATGGATAAACTTTCTACTTTTATTGGTGACTCTGTTCCTGAAAAAAGAGTTTGTTTAACGGTAACGGCTCCGGGCTTTGCAGGTTCTGGTGCTGTAAACACAGGTTTTGTGCGGTTGGCTTTAAGCCCGGCAGGCGAACGTAAACGCACTCAAGGTGAAATTGCTGCTTACATTACTAAGAACATTTCGCAATTCCCGGAAGGCAAAGTGTTTGTGATCCAAGAACAGTCTATCTCTTCGGGTGGCGGACCAAAAGGAACATTACCGGTGCAGTTCGTACTTCAAACAAATGATTTTAATAAACTTCGCGATAAATTACCCAAGTTCTTAGAACTGGCTAATAAGAACCCGACTTTTCAGGGCGTTGATGCGAATTTAAAGTTTAATAAACCAGAACTGGTAATTGAAATTCTTCGCGATAAAGCAAAAACACTTGGTGTATCAATTGCAGATGTGGCTCAAACAATACAACTTGCGTTAAGTGGCCAGCGTTTTGGTTATTACATTAAAGGTGATAAACAATACCAGGTATTAGGACAGGTAAACCGAGAGAACAGAGATGATCCAAGCGATATCAAAGAATTGTATGTAAGAAATAGTAAAGGTGAAATGATCCAATTGGATAATATCATCAATATCGAAGAACAAAGTAGTCCGCCGCAGTATTACCACTATAACCGTTACCAGTCTGCCACAGTTTCTGCAGGGTTGGCTCCCGGTAAAACAATTGGCGATGGTATTGACGCCATGAATCAAATTGCGGCGCAGGTGTTGGATGATAGTTTTAATACGGCTTTAACCGGGCCTTCGAGGGATTTTTCTGAGAGTTCTTCTAATATTATTTTTGCCTTTATACTGGCTTTGGTGCTGATCTATTTATTGCTTGCCGCTCAATTCGAAAGTTTTGTTGAACCTTTGATAATTATGTTTACTGTGCCAATGGCACTTTCTGGCGCTTTATTCTCACTCTGGTATTTTAACCAAACCTTAAATATTTTCAGTCAAATTGGTATGATCATGCTTATTGGTTTGGTAACCAAGAATGGTATTTTGATCATCGAATTCACCAATCAACTTCGTAAAAAAGGGTTAAACGTAAAAGATGCTTTAATAGAGGCATCCACAGCGCGTTTACGCCCAATCTTAATGACAAGTTTAGCAACAGTATTGGGCGCCTTGCCAATTGCCATGGCACTAGGTGCCGGCTCTAAAAGCAGGATGGGTATGGGAATTGTAATCATTGGTGGTTTATTGTTATCAATGGTATTGACACTTTTTGTTATACCTGCCATGTATTCGTATTTAGTAAAAGATAAAAAGATAGATGATGAAATTGTTTAAATATTTTTTTATTGTTTTTGGTTTTTGTAACTGTATAGTTGCACAAGATCTTTTAACGGTTAACGATGCCATTAAGATTGGTCTTGAAAAGAATTATTCGGTTTTGATCGTAAAGAACAATCAGGAAATTGCAAAAGCGCAAAATAACTTTGGTAATGCAGGTATGTCGCCAACCGTTAGTTTAAATGCGGGTTTAAATGCAGCTAGTCTAAATTCGCATCAGGAATTTAATACCGGCGTGGTGCAGGATAGAACAGGGGCTAAAACAAATAATATTGCTGCTTCGGTTAATGCCAATTGGATGATCTTTGACGGTTTAAGAATGTTTGCTGTTAAAAAAAGATTAGAATTGAATGAAGGCCTTTCTGCCATACAGTTAAAACAACAAATGGAAAATACGGTTTACGATATTATTGTAAGCTATTATAATATTGTAAGGACAGTTGAATTGATAAAAGCAGCAAAACAAAACTTAAGTATTTACGAAGAAAGAAAAAAGCTGGCCAAAATCAAATTAGAGATAGGTTCTGATTCTAAAGTGGATCTTTTACCGTCGCAATCGGATGAAAACAAGGCAAAGAGTACAATCATACAATTAGAGTTACAATTACTAAATGCTAAAGTTGCGCTGAATAATTTACTGAATAAGCCGGTTGATACGGATTTTAAGACAAGCGATTCTATTGTTATAAATTTTAACCCCACAATAGATGAATTAAAAAAAGAAACAGCAACAGCCAACAGTTCTATACTTATTTCAAAGCAGAATGAGCTAATATTTAAACAAAGCGTTAAAGAGGCGCGTGCAGCCAATCTACCGATGGTTCAAGTGAATGGCGCTTATAATTTTACACGTAACCAGAGTCAGGCCGGGATCATTTTTTTAAGTCAGCAAGCAGGTTTAAACGGTGGCATTACAGCAAGCTGGTTAATATTTAATGGCAATAAAAATAACCGCCTGGTGAAAGAAAGAAACATTCTGGCATTGAATCAAAAATATTTTACCGAGCAAACACAACAGGTTATAGATGGCGTTGTTTATATAAATTACAAATCCTACTTATTGAACAAACAAATTGTTGCGCTGGAACTTCAAAATTTAAAAGATTCGAAAGAAGTGCTGGATGTTTCTTTAGAAAGATATAAAATTGGTAAGGCAAATTTGCTGGAGACAATAGAAACGCAAAAGAATTTAGAAGATGCACAAACGCGTTACATAAATGCTTTATATTCTATAAAAATTGCTGAAACAGAATTATTAAGAGCGAATGGAAGCCTTGTGAAGTAGTTGTCAGTGTATTTTTTTAAACACATAGACTCATAGAGTTTCGGGTAGTTTTCTAAAATATTCGTTAGCCATTGTTTTTTGACCTTCAGCAAAAATATTCTTACAATTAAAATTTATTAGAACTCCTTTTGGCGCTTTTAAAAAGTTCATATAGGTTAAAAGCTGCGCTTCAAACACTGAGTGTATTTCGTGTGTAGCTTTTAATTCTGCAACTAAGCAATTTTCTATAAATAGATCACATCTTAGATCAATATCAATAAGTTCTGTTTTATATTAAAACAGGTATTTTCAACTCTGTGGAAAAATTTATTTTTCTATGCTTCAACTCTTCCTTCATGCATTGATGATAAACATTCTCTAATAAGCCACTGCCAATTGTTTTATGAACTTCAATTGCAGCACCAATAACCTCATATGTAAGCTCGTCAAGAAATTTTTTTGTAATTGGCCTTTCCATAATTATAACTATGTGCCTATGTGTTAAAAATTATCGGCTAAACCGCATCTGGAAAACGCCCCAGAAAGCTTCTTTAAAGATCTTTGTACTCATTTTGCTCACGCCTTCAACCCGGTCAACAAAAGTAATTGGTACTTCAACAATTTTAAAACCCTTTTTATAAGCACGGTATTTCATTTCTATCTGGAAGGCATATCCCATAAACTTGATCTTATCAAGCTCTATAGCTTCTAAAACTTTTCTTTTATAGCATTTAAATCCGGCAGTAGTATCCTTAACATTGAACCAGAGGATCATTCTTACATACACAGAAGCGAAGTAAGATAAAAGAATACGCTTCATATCCCAATTACTTACGTTGCCGCCTTTTACATAACGCGATCCAACAGCAACATCTGCGCCGTTTTCACAGGCTGCTAATAAACGCTCAAGGTCTTTTGGATTATGACTAAAATCGCAATCCATTTCAAAAATATAATCATAATTGCGGGCCAAAGCCCATTTAAAACCATGAATGTAGGCAGTGCCTAATCCCAGTTTTCCTTTACGTTCTTCAATATGTAATTTATTTGTAAATTCTTTTTGAAGTTCTTTTACCTTACTTGCAGTGCCATCGGGCGAACCATCATCAACAATTAGTAATTCAAAATCACGCGCTAATGAAAAAACAGCTCGCACCATTTTATCAATGTTCTCAATTTCGTTGTATGTAGGTATTATTACTAAATTCTTGCCCATTAACGCCTCTAATATAACTATAATGCTTTTAAATAGTAACAAAAAAAGTCCGATTATATTGTTCTTTTAAATAATTTTACCAATTGCGGGCTTTAAAATTTAAATATTTGAACTTTATACGAACACATACAAAACAACTGCTGGTTTTGCTGGTTCTCATGAGTTCAGCTAAATTCAGCTTCGCGCAAACAGATTCTCTTAATCCTAAAAAAAGGTACAAGATCTCAGGCTTCCCTGTTTTATTTTATACGCCAGAAACCCGTTTTGGTTTTGGCGCGGCGGGTATTTGTACGTTTAATTTTAAAAAAGATAGTCTCCGTGCGCCTGCATCAAGTTTTAATTTGGGTTTTGCGTACACACAAAATAACCAGGTTTTATGTTATTTACCTTACACCTTGTTTTTTAAGAATCGTACGTACCAGTTATATGGCGAAGTTGGCTACAATAGATACACCTATAATTTTTACGGTGTTGGTAATGATCAACCAAAAGAGTATGTGGAAAAATATGGCGTAGAGTTTCCTCGCTTAAGAATTACGGCTTTAAAAAAGATCACAAAACATTTTTATCTGGGGCCACGCTACGCCTTTGATAATTTTAGTTTGTTTAACCTGGATACAGCAGGACAATTAATAAAAAAAGATATTCCGGGTTCCAAAGGGGGCTACGTTTCTGGTTTTGGTATTGTTACTGTTTATGATACACGCGATTATGTTTTTTATCCATCAAAAGGTTTTTATGGCGAGTTGGTTGTATATCGCGATGATAAGATCACAGGTAGCTCATTCAAATATACCCGAATTGCATTGGATGTAACAAAATATTTCGGCTACAGAGAAAATATCCTGGCAGTTAATCTATATTCCATTTATTCAGATTCCGACCTTCCATTTTTTCAAATGGGAAATTTAGGTGGCATGAAAAAAATGCGTGGTTTTTATGAAGGCAGATATAGGGATAATAATCTTTTGGTTTTGCAGGCAGAATACAGGAGACATCTTTTTTGGCTCCTGGGTTTCACCATTTTTGCAGATGCCGGGCAGGTTGCTAAACGTTATGATGCTTTTAATGATAAGAATTGGCGTTACACCTATGGTTGCGGCTTACGCTTAACAATGGATAAGGTGCAAAAGATAAATTTACGCGTGGATATTGGTATCGGCGACAATAAGGTACTGCCGTATTTTACAATTGCCGAGGCTTTTTAAGAACCATTGACCGTTTAAAGCCCTTCATTTTGGTCAAAATAGCCGCTTTTTTATGCCTTTTGTTGTAAATAGTGTAAAAACATTTTGCAACATGCCATTTTATTAATTGGCTTTATCCTAATTTTGCATTAGTGAAAAAATTTAATGTAAGGGTATATGGCATTTTAATGCAAAACAACACCGTTCTGGTGTCTGACGAATACATTAAAGGCAATAAGATCACTAAATTCCCGGGTGGTGGCCTAGAATTTGGAGAAGGTACTAAAGATTGCCTTATTCGCGAGTTTAAGGAGGAACTGGACCTGGATATAGAGATAGTGGACCACTTTTACACTACCGATTTCTTTGTTGCTTCGGCATTTCATACCAATAGCCAGGTAATTAGCATCTACTATACTGTAAAAGCAAAAAGTAAAGCCAATTTTAAGGTTAGTTTAACGGAACACAATTACGATAAAAAAGAAGGCGCACAGGCTTTACGCTGGTTAGATATAAAACAATTAAAAGATTCTGATCTTACTTTGATCATTGATAAAAGGGTGGGCGAAATGCTTATTAAAAAATTCGGATGACACGACTTTTTTTACCAACTAGAAACATAGGAAAAAGATATTACTAACTGCTAAAAAGAGACACATAAATTTTCATCGCTAGCGATGAAAATACTATGTTTTGCTATTTGGATCTTAGAAATACTTTAAAAAAGACTCTGTGCCTATGTGTTTTAATTTTTTTGGTTGTTATTTATCAATAACTTCAAATTTACATTGCACAGACTCACCATTTGTATCGGTTAACTCTAAAACGTGCGTACCTTTTTCCGGTAAGATAGAAAGCTGGTGGAATTTTTGTGTGCTGCCTACATAAGCGCCATCCAAATGCCAGAAGATAGTAACAATTGCATTTTTATGCGTTGCTTTAAAGATACATTTACTGCGTGCGCCACTTTGGTCAATAGGCACGTAAATTTTAAATCCTTCTCTCGGGTAAATAATATCCATTTGATGAAGACTTATATCATTAGCGCATGCAGGTAAATATTCAGGCAAAGGTCTGTAAAACAAACTATGTTGCTTAAAAAAATATTCCTGTGTAGGCGAAACAACAAACCAGGGCACATGTTTCATTTTATCAACAGGGTAACAATTACTGTTTACACGAAACTGTTCAGTTTCATCTAAATGAATTAATTTATGGTAAGGACATTGTTTTGTTTTGTTACAGCCTTTTTGATAATACTTTACTTCAACATCTTTGCAAACTTCAGAAGCTTTAAAACCGCTTTGTTTACATACATTTATTTTTTCTACATCGCTTGTTGGTTTATTGAACCATGTTTTATGAGGAAGTATATTAAATATTGAAAAGAGTAACGGTGCGGCCGCAGCAGTACCGGTTAACTCCGGCCTACCTTCTCCATCAGCATTACCAACCCAAACAGCCACGGTATATTTAGAATTTAACCCAACTGCCCATGCATCCCTAAAACCAAAACTGGTACCGGTCTTCCAGGCAATTCTATTTTTTGAAAGAAATTGCATCCAGCCAACATAATCCTGCGGACGCAACAATTCCGTCATAGCATTAAATGTGTACCAAATGCTGGAAGCGCTTAAAAGATCATCGCTTTGCGTGGCGACTTTATTTTCGATCACTTCACTTTTTAAATAAGTAAGCGGATGGTAGCTATCTGCAGCATATTTGTTTTTTGTATTTGAATAATGTATCAATGCCCTTCCCATTGATGAATAAGCACCTGCTATATCCCACAAGGTTGCTTCACCACCTCCTAAAATTAAAGAGAGGCCATAGTGTGTTGTTGGTTTGGTAAATGTTTTAAAACCCAATTGTTTTAACCTGGCATGAAATTTTGCAGTGCTATATTCCTGTAACATTTTTACAGCGGGTACATTCAATGAGCGCGCTATGGCTTTATTAGCGGGCACCAGGCCATCATAGGTTAAATTAAAATTCTTTGGGCCATAAGAGCCAATTTGCGTGGGCACATCTTCTAACAAACTTGCAGGCAAAATTTTGTCTTCACTTAGCATAAAAGCGTACAAAAAAGGTTTTAAGATACTTCCTGTACTTCGGGGCGAATTAACAATATCAACATAATTTTCATGCTCATTTTTTAATGAAGAACTGTTGCCAATATAAGCTAACACTTTTCCTGTTTCGGTTTCAGATACAATAGCACAGGCATTATTTATTTGATTGGACGAAAGGTTCTGTACACGTTTATTTAATAATTCACCAACCTGTAATTGCAGGTTTTTATTAAGCGTAGAATAAATTATTTTTGAACCGCCTTGTTCTGCAATAAACCGCCCAAGCAAATGAGGCGCAAGCTGTGGAATAGGGTAGGGCTTTAAGGGCAAAGGTTCTTCTATCGATAATTTGTAAGTTGACAGATCTATGATATTTTTGTCGGCCAACTTCTTTAATAAGCGGTTACGTTTTTTTATGAGTGCGTCATGATTTTTGCCTGGATAAATTAAAGAAGGCGAGTTGGGAAGTACTGCAAGTAAAGCACTTTCGGCCCAGCTTAATTTTTCGGGACTTCGGCCATAGTAACGCCATGATGCTGCCGACAGACCAACCACATTACTTCCAAAAGGCGCATTACTGCAATAGATATTTAAAATGGATGATTTTTTATACGAAAGCTCTATTCTAACAGCCAGTAATATTTCAACTATCTTTTGATAATAGTTCCGCTTTTGATTGTGACGCATCATCCGTGCAATTTGCATGGTAATTGTGCTGCCACCGCTTTTTATTTTACCCGCACCAACATTGCGCCTGATTGATTTTGCAATTGAGAAAGGGTTAAAACCCGGATGATAATTAAAATACTCATCCTCAAAAATAGTAATGCAGAGTTTAAATTTTTGTGGCACAGAATCACTTTGAGGAAAACGCCATTGACCATCTGCAGCAATCTGCGCCGCTAAGAGTTCGTTGTTCTCATCCAGCAAAACTGTACTGCAAGAATTATTAAATAGTTTCGTTGGCAACCAGCACCAGTAAATAACAGCTACAATAAATAAAATGATAAATTTTATTTTATGTCTGCTAAAAAACGTAAGTATTTTGGCTTTAACAAATAACAATCAGCAATTAACTTAGGCTTTAAAATTAAGCAATTATGCGCCTGCTTAGTATAGTTTTAAACTAAAGTGTACAAAATGTTCTTTTATTCAATTTCTTTATTAAATTTGTTTTAAACTTTAAAAATTAACCCCATGAGAAAAATTTTACTTTCTATTTTATCGTTAATGTCGTTAACCACTTTTTCACAGTGGCAATCAACACCACTTTTTTTTGAAGGACAGGATTGTATTTCTGCTTTTGGAAAAGTTTTTACATCACAGGTAAATTTTAATAACCTGCATGTATCTGCCGATGAGGGCGCGACCTTTAATACATCAAATACCGGTTTAACTGCCGGCGTTCGTTTGGGCGTTGTAAATGGCGGAACGTTATATTGCTTTGGTGGAAATAGTATTTATCAATCAACAACCGGTAATAATTGGACAGTGATGTCGGCCGCTACTGCAACAAATGATGTATTTAAAGCTATGGCGGTAGTTAACGGAACTGTTTTGGCACTAACAAACCCTATTAGTGGTGTTAGCTCTAAGATCTTTAGATTAAGTGGATCCAATTGGGTATTGCATTCAAGCTCCGCCTCTTTGTTATATACTACAATAGATAATTTAAATGGTACACTCTTTGCTGGAACAACAGCTACCTGCGTTTTAAAATCAACAGACGGAGGTCTAACGTTTACAAATGCATCAACAGGAATTACACCCTTAACCAACTTTTTTGATAAATACATTGTAGCTTTTGGCGCAACGAGTTCTGCTATTTTTTGCAGCACATTGGGTGGCAGGGTTTTCAAATCAACAGATGCCGGAGCAACATGGTCAAATGTTTATACGATTGGTAACGGTTCAAGTACAATTGGTATTAGCGATTTTTATGTTACTACCAATAATGCAATTTTTATGGCCGGCGATTCAGGTGTTGTTTGTAGTGTTGCCAATGGCGTAAGCGGATCCTGGGTAAAATACAATACAGGTCTTGCTACCGTTAGTGGAAACTATCAAACCATTAAACTTACGTCTACCGCCAATTATTTGATAGTAACAGACAGAGACGGAAAAGTAATGCGCAGGCCATTAAGCGAATTGCCTTTAGGTATTAACGAAAATGAAGGTAAAAATATAACAAGCACTGTTTATCCAAACCCTGCAACAGATGTTGTAACAATAGAAGCGAGCGATCTTTTGTTTGAGAAAAATTGTGAAGTGAAAGTAACGGATATACTCGGGCGCGAAGTAACAAGCTATAAAATGGCAGAAGGAAAAACTATTATCAGTCTTCAAAACTACAATAAAGGTGTTTACACCTACCAGGTATTTAAGAATACGAGTGTAGTAAGTAAAGGAAAATTAATTGTAAACTAGTACAAATCACAAGCCCCTTGATTACAAGGGGCTTTTTTATTACCATAAAATATGTTTGAGTTCCTGAAAAAATTATTTGGCGGCGAGAAAAAAGAAGAGCAGGGTGGCTATATTCCACAAGAATATGTTATTCCCAAAAAAACAACTCCAACTGAGGAGGTTAAAAAAGAAACTTCTTTTGAAGACCCAATTGTAGTAACATTTGCGGAATCGGACAATGTTGATCTTTTTGACGAAACCTTTGCTAAAGTTGATGGAATTAAAAAAGTCGATAAAAAAAATAAGTATTCAATAGCAGAGGAATGGGAACTTTTTGAAGAGAGTGGAAAGTGGGGTTTTAAAGATGAGAACGGCGATAAAATAATTGCAGCAAAATTTGACGACGCCGGTGACTTTATAAATGAACGTGCCATTGTATCCGTAAAA
Organism: Bacteroidia bacterium; assembly: GCA_016787785.1. GTDB lineage: Bacteria > Bacteroidota > Bacteroidia > B-17B0 > Aurantibacillaceae > Aurantibacillus. Next base: position 235,731 of record JAEUTO010000014.1, read on the forward strand.
GGTAAAAAAGGAATAATTGATACCACAGGAAACTATATTCTTGAGCCAACCTATGAATATATTGACGATGAAAAAGAAGGTTATTTTAAATTGGAAACCCACAACAGGGTAGGTTTTGCAAATAGAGATGGAAAAGTTGTTATCCCTTTACAATACTTAGATTCCGGTGAAGTTTCTGAAGGGCTTGTGTGGGTTGAAAAAGAAGATGCTTTGGTTGGTTTTGTTGATATGCAAGGAAAAAAAGTGATTGATTTTGTATTTGATTATTGTGGTGACTTTTCGGAGGGTTTAGCCTCAGCTACCCGCTATGCTCAAGAAGAAGGGCAAAAAGACACGCATGGATATATCGACAAAAAGGGCAATTTTATAATTAAAATGGATTATGATGAGGCCGGTGATTTTAAAGAAGGATTTGCACCTGTTTGCATTGATAGCAAATTTACCTTTATAGATAAAAAAGGTACGTTAGTTGGTGAACCTAAATATAGTAGCGCTGGAAATTTTGTGCTTGGCCTGTCCTGTGTTCAGTCGGAAGATGGCGGCAAATGGGGTTATGCAGATAAAACCGGGAAGCTTGTAATTCCCTACCAGTTTGACAGCACTTCTGATCTTATGGAAGAAGATGAACTTATTGATCACCTATCGGGGCTAAAACAAAAGTTCTCAATAAAATAATCTGTCTAATTGCAACTTTTTTGTTTTTAGTCCGTAATCATAGTTGAGCAAAACCTTTTACGATGGCAACGAAACAACAACAGTACCAATTAACTGTTAAGTGGACAGGTAATACAGGCGCCGGTACCGCCAGTAAAGATTCATACGAAAGAAGTCATGAAGTTTCGGTAAAAGGTAAGCAGAAGATAAAATGCTCATCCGACTCCAGCTATAAAGGAGATAAAACAAAGAACAATCCTGAAGATCTATTATTAGCCTCACTCTCGGCCTGCCACATGTTGTGGTTCTTACACTTTTGCGCTTTGGAAGGAGTAGTGGTGGTAGATTATGTTGATAATGCCGAGGGTAAAATGATACAAACTACAAATGGCGCAGGCTATTTTACGGAAGTAGTATTAAACCCAATTGTAATAGTGCAAAATGCTTCAATGATAAATAAAGCTCATGAATTGCATAAAAAAGCATCTGATTTTTGCTTTATAGCTAACTCCGTAAAATTTCCTGTTTACCAGCGACCCATAACATTAGAATTAAAGGCGGGTGCAGCTGCTTAAAACTTATTTTATTCTTAGCTGGGTTAAACCCCCGCCATTGTCAACACAATAATCGCCCGACCATTTTTTTCGATTTGAATCATCAGGCCTGAATTTTTGTACACTATAGGTCCATTGCATTTTTAATCTTTTGCCATTCGCCTTTTTAATTTTTAAGGTATAATAATGATGTCTCATAAACAATGGATGCCCACCAAGTACTGAAAGACCATGCCAATAAGGAAAGAAGGCTAATCTGGAAGTAAAAGTTACCTTATCCGCTTCATCAAAGTAAGTCTTACAATTATAATTGCAAGTTTGCTCTAATGAATCTGTTATTGCCAAAGCAAATTCGTTTTCGTTTTGATCAGATAAAATAACAGAATTATTCTTTTTAGTTAATTTAATTATAACCGGTTTTTTTGAGGGGCTATACAAATCGAATTTATCATTGGTTGTTACCTTGTGCTCACTTGTATCTGAAATAATAAAGAGATCGAGGTTACCTGTATTGCTTTTTTCTTTGTAATTATTGCCTCCGGCAAAGCTTACATTTATTTTTTGAATTGACAGCTTTTCTTTATATGTTTTACAACCAAAACCTATTAGAAAAAGTAGTATGGCTAATAGATTTTTCTTATATAAGATGCGTTTCATAAACATATAAATGGAAGTAAAAATCAGAACATAAGAATCTGATTTATTTAAAGTTTTTCCCAATCAACACGGCTTAATTTAAACCAATCGCTTTCGTCACCATCGTAATCAAATTTTTCAATAAAATTAAAGCCAAGTTTTTTTAATACTTTATTTGAATTCAAGTTCCTGCTATCGGTCATTGCGTAGATCTCTTTCAGATCCATTTTATTAAAACCGTGCTCTATACAAGCCTTTGCGGCTTCTGTGGCGTAACCTTTTCCCCAATATTTTTGCGCAAATCTATAACCAAGGTCATAAATATGAATGTGTTTATTTATAGTTTCTGTAAAGTATTTTAAGCCACACCAGCCAATAAATGTGTTTGTTTCTTTTTCTATTACAGCCCAGCGACCGATACCATTTTCTAAGTATTGTTTTCTAATAAAAGTAATTACATCTCTAATTTGTTGCTTACTTTTAACCGGTTGGTTACCTAAAAACCTGTGTACTTCCGGGTCGCAATCCATTTCAAAAAAAGCATTTTCATCTTCCGGAATTATCTCCCGCAGAATAAGGCGCTCTGTTTCTAAAGATGGTTGCGTCATAAGTTCCTGAAAATGCAATAAGAAATTTCTAAAATTTAGTTTACCTTAAAATTAAAAGGCGCCCTGAAACTTGATGTAACAGTTTTACCTTTGTACTTCGCGGGAATCCAGGTAGGCATTAAAGAAACAACACGTAATGCTTCTGCATTACATTCTTCACAGTCTTTCATTCCAATGTAAACAATTGGTTTTTCTATCTTTCCGGTTTTACTAACGGTAAATATTACCCACACTTTTCCGCTTATTCCATTCTCTCTGGCTTGCACGGGATATTGCATACGATTATTTATAAAATTACGCATCTCTTTAAATCCACCTCCCGGAAATTCAGGCATGGTCATCTCAGTACCTTGTCTGTATATAGTATCTTTTCCAATTGCATAATAAGAAAGCACTATTTCGTTCTTAACATTGTATTTAATGTAATCATAACTTCCTATCAACTCACAGGTTTCAACAGCTTCTTTAAAAGCGTAATTTGTCTTATCAGCTATCTTATTATCGGAAGATTTATACAACGTGTCAGACTTAGAGCACTGTTCACGAAAAAGGACTAAACCCTCTTTACTACCCATACCTGCTGCAGTATAAAGATCCATGCAAGATCCTTTTTTATCATTTAACTGATGCCTGCAGGCAGCCCTGTTCAAATAAGCCTCTTCAGTTTCTTTTAAGTTTAGAGACAGAGTATATAAAGAATCGGCAGCTCTGTATCTTTTTTTACCAAAGGCTTTTTTTGCTTCATTGTTTAATTCTAAAGCTTTACCGGCCTGAGCAAATAATGCAGTCTCACATCCAAAGGATAAAAGGAATAAATAAATGAGTTTCACACTAAACTGTTTCATAAAAAAATCGTAAGCTAAATATACAATTTTTTTTGAAAATTTATTCCACTGCCACATTTTTTGATTTCCCTTTATTGGGAATTAATTTAATAAGTGTCCTTGCAATTAATGGCACAAAGCCTATGAATAAAGCTGCTGCTAAAATGTTAAATAGTACATGTGAATTTGCAATATGCCTTGCCAACGAAGAATCACCAGAAACTAAATTAACGAGTGCAATAAAGGGTTGTATTAAAATTAATGCTATAACGGCCGTAACTATGCTAAAAAATAAATGAAAAACCCCGGCCCGCAACGCAGCCCTTGATCTTCCGATCGTTGCAAATAAAGTGTCTGTGCAGGTTCCTATCTCAGCACCAAGCATTACTCCGACAGAAGCGGCCAAGGTTATTAAACCCTGATTGGCGAACGAAATTACAATACCAATTGTTGCAGAGGAAGATTGAATTATTACTGTTGCTATGGCGCCAACGGTTGCTCCTTTAAATGGGTTTTCAATTTTTGACATGAGCGCTTCAAAAGCAGCAAGTTTTTTTAATGGCTCTACCGAGTGACCAATGTAATACAATCCAAAAAATATTAGGCCAAAGCCCAAAATACTTTTCCCAATATCTCTATACTTCTGGTTTTTACCGGCCATAATAAAAATAAGACCAATAACCAGAGGTACTGCGGCAAACTCGCCAATATCAAAGGCAATAAGCTGACTACTTAGCGTTGTGCCAATGTTAGAGCCTACAATAATTCCGTAAGATTGCTTAGACGTCATAATACCGGCATTAACCATTGCTATTATCATAATAATGACTGCGGAAGAAGAATCGAGAACTGCCGTGACGATGGTACCGGTTAAAACTCCTATAAAAATATTATCGGATGACTTACCAAGTATTTGCTTCACTTTATCAGAAGCCATGGCTTTCAATCCATCCGACATGTTTGATACGCCATATAAGAACAAGACCAAACCTACAATGCAGTTTAAAATAAGTAAAAGCCAGTCTTTATTTTCCAATACTATAAATTACAAGATGTTTTTAATAAGCACATCATATAATATATAACAACAAGATAACGTGCAGATTGTTTGAAAAATTCAATAAAATTAATTTGAAGGCAAAAGACGATTCTCGTGTATTATCTACAATGTAATTTTCAAAAGCATCAGCAGCACTCAATTACAGTTACAACTTTTTTATCTTTATCAGAATAGCCCAGGTAATAATGATTTTCTAGGTTTAAAGTATAATTCAACAATCTTCTGCCTTTAGTTTTCATATCTAAAAACAGCTCATAATTGGTAAATTGTTCTTTTGTAGCTACTGCAAGATAATCCTCTTTTGAAAGATCGTTAAGGTTTACAAGGCCTTTACCAATTACATCTCCAGCTTTAGTTATAATATAATCAATCATGTCCTTATCACTTTTAATTGTGGCAAGATCATATTCATTTATAAGTTCTTTAGTTGCAAAAATATGCTCGTAAACAACTTTACCATCCTTGGTTTTAACACGCAACGTTGTTTTTGTTTCGCTAATTTTACCTTTACCTACAATAACTGTAAATGTATCTTCAATACTATCGTTCGAGAACTTCTCGATGCGCACCGACTCGTGATCCCTATCAAGACTGGTATTTGCATAATTGAACACCGCATCAGGATCTACATTATCTGCAACCGGCAAAGAGGTTGCAGTAGTATCACTAACAGGCATTTGCTCAGCAGGTGGAGTAGAATTGTTGCAGCCTGTTAGAAGAGCACCTGTAATAAGAATTGAAACTATTTTGTTTATCGTTTTCATTTTTGCGAATTTAAAGATCTTCAAACTTTATTTCCTGAGTTCCGTTCCTCCAGATACTTTCTCCAAGTGACTTCAACAAGTCTATATCTTCATCAAACACTTTTGCGAAAATATTACAAGCATCCAAACCTTTACCATCACCGTAATAAATACCCATGCAATTACTGGTTTTTGCTCTGGCTGGTTTTAACGGACCATACACCACCTCACCAGGAACGGTAAAAACAGAGGCGTTTTCCTGAATAATATCGAGTGGGGGAGCATCGTCGATCCAGATCTCTTGTCCTGATACTCTTGCATGCATAAAAGTTCTGCTAAAGGGTAACAATTTTGAAAAGGCGTTTGATGTTACAGACGCAACATCTGAATAATATTTAAAACGAATAATTGTATTATTACCGGTAATAAGTTTAAACCCCTGCATCTTAGATATCCTGTGCTATAAAAGTTACTGTTATAGTAATATTTTCATTTTTACCACACTTTAATTTCTCAATACTTGCATCGTACCAATAAGGAACAGAGAATTTTAAGTTATAGGTACCAGCCTCTAAACGATCGGTGTAAACGCCTTTTTCATCCATCTCGGGAAAAATAGTTTCGCCGTTCACATCCATTTTAACGTGACTTTTAACCGGTTGTTTGGTTGGCCCAATAAATTTAATAGTAAGATTTTCTGCACTTTTACCGCCCGAATTTAATTCGCGCGTGATCATTACTTTGCTTTTTTTGGCAGGCGACTTTGTTTGTGCCTGCAAACTAAAAGAAGCTATTGCGAGAAAGGTGAAGAGGAGGAGGTTTTTCATTTTTTCATTTTTTTTATATACACGAATTGCAAATCCGCGCTAAGTTGTAATTTCAATTCCAAACTTCCAAACCTTTTTTTGGTTATAGATGTCCTCAATTCTTAAACAGGGTTTCCCATCAATCAATGTGAAGTTAGCAATGCTGTTTGGTGCAAGGTTGTTAAATTCTTTTAGTTTAAAGGCATTATAGATATTAGAACTGCCAGCTTTTAAAATGTCAATGTTTGAAAGGCCGCATTTTGAAAGCAAAATAAATTCATCGTAAAATTGTGTGGTGAAATTCATTCCAAAATTTTGAGCATCCGTTCCGGCTAAAATTGGAACGCCTGCCTTATATGCTTTTTTAACTTCATTAAATACTTCTTCAAGACTTAATTGATTTTTTAATTCTGTACTGTCTGAATTGTCTTTTAATTTTTGAATAACGGATAAGGTAGGGATAATAAAAATTTTCTTTTCCTTCATTACATCGAGTTGTTCTTTGGAAACCAGGGGAGCTTTTAAATACCATGTATGCGCTAAACCGTCAACACCTAATTCAACTAATTGTAGGGCATCTGCCAAATGAGAAATATGAACAACTGTTAGTTTTTTATGTTTATGCGTTTCGGTAATAATTTCTGCCAATTGAACTTTCGACATTAAAGCCATTGTATGTTCCTGTGAGATCTTTATATAATCAGCATTTTGAGCAATACGTTCTCTTACAAATTTAACCGGTGTGATGCTATCTTCAATAACCGGTATCTTTACTTTATACTCTGTACCATGTCCACCAGGAATAGTGGCACCAACATTTGAAGAATAATAATGGGCGTAATACAGTGAATCGTTATACTTTCGCAAATTATTTGCCCGCCGATCCAGAGTAAACATATCCATCATGGCAAAAATGCCAACGTTTAGTGCCTCTTTTAAATTATTAACGTTGGCAATGTGTACGTGGGCATTAATAAAAGGGGGTAAAATAGTTTTACCTGTACCCTCGATTTCTCTAGCGCCTTTATACTTAATAGGTTGTTTACTTATTGAAATAATAACAGAGTCCTTAAACGTAAAATAAACATCTTTATGCAATTGGCTTCCATCAAAAACATCTACGTGAGAAATGGTTGTATAGTTTTGCGCAATCCCTGTAAAAGCAGCTAATACGCCAGCTATTTTTAAAACTAATCTCTTCATTTTCACCTGATAATTCATTAATTATTTCCCAGCAACTCCATCGCTCTTCTGTTTCACAACTTTTATCCACATGCCTTTGGTGCGCGCGTAAATGCTATTATCGTACATGGCTTCAATATTTACAGTTGGTAAATAATATTTGCCTTCGTAGCTGGCATTCATCATCACGTTAAAGGTTTTGCTTTCATTAGTACCCAGATCAAAGTAGGTCAATACCTTATCATCTTTAATATCCTGGTAGGTGTAAGGTGAGTTCTTTAACACCGCTTCGTTCTCATCCATACGTGCGTTGTGAATTTCCCAACCTGATGGTACATAATTGATCAAAGCAATATTTTTTATTTCGCCCATCATACCTAAATTTTTAACGTTAACGCTCATCATAAAGTTGGTGCCCTGTACTAATTCTTCAGGACTAATAATATTACCGCTCATGTCCTTATACGTTATACTAGCGCTAATATTTTCGTTCTCTTCTTTCTCTTCACCAATTGGCGGTTTGCCACGGTTAATTAAGCGTACGTATAAATTGCCCTTACCATTATTAACGATACTAAAATTACCCGGTCCGTTATTTTTAAAGTCAATTGGTATTTGTGCAATGGTTGCTTTGCCTTTTAAATTAATGGCTTTGCCATTTACTGTAACTTCTGCCTGCATAGCAGATGAACCGCCGAATTTTTTAATGAAGCTACTTACAGCAACCAAACCAAAAGCAGTTGTTTGCGTGCTTAACCAATTCTTAGAACCTAAAGCATCAGACACCTTTTTCAATTGTGTAAAGGCCTGTTGTTTTTTATTCATCAATGAAAGTACATCTAAAATAATTGCTTGGTCACGGTCAGATGAACCGTAGGTGTAATAATTTATACGGTAAACCGGCACATCAGAAGTTGCTTTAGAAATTAATTTTTCTGCTTCATCGGTTTGTCCAATTTGTGCATAGGCACCAGCCAACAACCAGCGCGCCTGATTAGAAAGAGCAGGGTATTCACGCAAACGGTTCATTGCGCTTAATACAGGTTGGTTAGCTAATGCCAAAACATATAAACGGTAAGCCTGTGGCTCATCATTATTAAAATATTTGTTCTTGTTCATTTCAAAATTTTGTGCAACCGAGGTTTGGTATTTGGCCCATGCAGCTTTAAAGCCACTTGGTAAATCGTAACCTTTTTTCTCGGCCATTACCATAAAATGTCCACCGTAGGTTGATCCCCAGTCATCCGGTGTAGTTAACCCTTGCCAATAAGAAAGTCCACCACCATTGATCTGGAACTTACGGATCTCGCTAATGCCATGTTTAATGTTGGTCTCAATTTCTGTTTTGCGTTCAGGCGATAATTCCATGATGTCGCTTAAATATAATTGCGCAAAGGTTTGTGAAGTGGTTTGTTCTATACAACCATGCGGGTAAGTAATTAAATATTTTAAACGTTCATCTAAATTTATTGGTGGAATAGTGGAAACCTCCAACACGCCGGTATTAGTGCCCGGCAAGCCAAGTGGATTAAAGGTTTCTTTAATGCTCTTGCCAGCATCTACCCAAAGATCTTTAATATCGGTCTGATACGGATTTGGATTTCTTACATCCAGCTCCATTTCGTAAACAGCGGTGTGTCCGCCACCGGTTGCTGTAATTTTTGCTTTCGCAATACCTGTTTGATTCTTCACTTTAATATCAAACACAACCAATTGCTCATCGTTCTTACCAACGTTAACCGATTTAGAATTTTTGCCAACGGTTTGTAGTAAACCGTTAACTTCTACTTTTACGGTAGTATTGCCGATATTATTATCGCCACCAAAAACAGAAACAGGCAATTTTACCTCTTCGGTAACGCTTAATACACGCGGCAAAGTGCCTAATACCATTAACGGTGCTTTTACAGGTGTGGTTTGCTCGGCCATACCGTAAGAACCTTTGGCGCCGGCAATTACCATGGTGCGAACTGAGCCAACATACATTGGCATTTTAAAAGTAATCGTGCGTTTCTCGCCTTTATTTAAATGAAAAGGACCAAAAAATCTAACCATGGGTTTAAAACGGTTTGCTTTTGCGCCATCGTCGCCAACATCGCTACCATCACCACCAATACTTAAAATACGTTCGAGTTCTGCACCAAATGCACCAATCACGTTATCATACACATCCCATGTTTTAACACCCAATGCTTCTTTAGCATAAAAAGTTGAGTGAGGGTTTGGCGTTTTAAAACGGGTAATATCCAATAAGCCTTCATCAACAACCGCTAAAGTAAATGCCATTTCTTTGCCATTATCTTCGCCAACAGTAATGCTTAAATTTTGTTCTGGCACAATTGTTTTAGGCATAGTGATGTTCGGTTTTAAATGTGTTTCAGGATCATCAATACTTATAGGGACTACACCATATAAACGAATCGGTAGATCATTCGTTCTTGCATGTGGTTGCATTAAAGAAACGTGAACATAAACATTCGGCGCCATTTCCGGCGTTACTTTAAATTTAAAATAAGTGCTTCCTTTTTCCGTTTCTAACCAATGCGCTTCTAAAACGCGACTGCCATTTTCAATAGAAACCAATGCGCGGCCGTTTTGCGGCGAAGGAATAGTAATAGTAACCTCTTCACCGGTTTTATATTTTGCTTTATCAGTTGTAAAACTTAGCATGTTAGATACGATCTTGTTATCGCTGCCGCCATCGCGGTCCATCCAGTTACTCCAGTCAAAATAAACAACCTGTGAGGTGGAGTGTCCGCCATCCAGATCAATCACACGCACCAAATAACGGCCCCATTCGTTCTGTTTAATTTTAACCTTAATTTTTGCAGAACCATTTTTAGAAGAAAAAGTTTCTTGTTGAATGCTCCGGTGATAATCATCAGAAGCATAATTCGCTAATTCATCGCGGTACTGATCCCACCACCAACGCCATTCCAGTTTATATAATTCAAATTTTAAATTGCCGCGCGAAACAGGATTACCCAAAGCGTCAACCGTTGCCACATCAATAAAATGTTCTTTATCGGTGTAAAGTATACCTGAATTTTTTTCGCCCTCCGGCATTTTAATACCGGTATAATAGGCGTAAGGCGAATAATCAACCGTAAAACGATCTACACTAAAAGCCCCGCCTTGCTCAAACACTTGTGTATTAAAGTTGGCTTTTAAAAGTCCGGGAGCATTTTTACCAAGATCCAATTTTAAAGGGAAGTTGGCATTTCCGCTTTCATCTACCTTACCGTCAAAAATAGTTATTTGTTGTGCTTCAAAACGAATGGTTTGGTCATCAAAATTATGTTCAGGATATTTTGCAAATTCTGTTTTAGCTGAACTTAAAGATACATTGATGTTAGCCGCCAGGCCACGGGCCATGGCACCGGTTAACCAATTGGTATGCAGCTTAACAATATTGTCTTTTGTACCAATTAATAATTTATTATCGCCAACATTTATTTCAATTTTTAAACGGTTTGGCATAATTGCTTCTACACGCACGCCTTTGCTAAAGTGCATAGAACCAATTTTTACATCCACATTCCATAAACCCGTTGGTGCATTTTTATCGGTAGCGCAAGAGAAATTATAAAAACCATCAACACCTTTGCTGCTAATAATACGTTTGTATAATTGACCCTGCGGATTCATTAATTCAAATTGTACCGGATGGTTGGCAGGAATAGAGCCTAGTTTATCTTCCAAAATAAAATTAAGGAATAACGAATCGCCCGGACGCCAAACGCCGCGCTCGCCGTAAATAAAGCCTTTTACGCCTTTTTTAATGGCATCGCCCGAAACATCGTACATGCTTAAAGAAAGCGTTGAACCATCATCTAATTTTAGATAAGCACGTTGTTTGTCTTTTTTAGCTACAAGGAAATATGGTTTTTGTCCCGGCGAAATAAACGCCTGGCCATCTGAGTTTGTTTTTGAAGTAATGATGAGTTGTTTTTGATAATCGTAAAGCTCTATTTCAACACCACTCATTGGTTTTGTAGACACAAGATCATTTACAACAGCAAACAGACTACCATCATTTCCTTTTTTTAATGTGAGACCAAGATCTGAAGCTAAAATGCTCCTTGATACACTACGGCCGTATTGTCTGTAATACGCGGCTTTACAAGGGTTATCGCGATTACTCCAACTGTATTCGTCGCTTTCATCGCCATCGCCGCCGTAATCACCTTCGTATTCATAATCGTAATTGTTAGAGTATTCATCGTAATAGTATCCAAAATAAGAAATGTTGTCTTCATCTTCCGGTGCTTTAATTTCTTCCATTTCAAATTTCTCGTCACCCCCGTTTCCGATACAAGGAAAAGTAGAGTAGGCTTTTTTGAAACTTAAATACACTTTATAAATAGCTCCAGGTTCAGATTTAATAAGGCTTCCGAGATCTAAAGAGAATTTTTTCCATACACTGTAGTCGGCAGGATTAGTGATACCAAGATTGATGCGTTTTTCAATTATTTTTTTACCAACCTGTGCAATATTTCCGTTACCATCAATATCATTAGTTTGTAAAAATTGTAAAACGTTGTTTTCGTAAATTTTGATGATCTTAACGTCAACCGCACGTAGATTAACGGTTTCAAAAGGCATAGACAAATTATTTGAAGAAGGTAAAATATTACCCGTACCCGAAAATTTAACAGCAGGTTTTACTTCTGCAAAAACAATATTGTGTTCTGAAGCTTCTTTTAAATACTGGCCTTTGGTGTCTTTAACGCCTTCGATCTTTAAAACGTAAGAACCGCTTTTTGCCTGGGCCGGGTAAATTAATACCTGGTTATTATTAACAATGTATTTTGTTTCGGTTAAATTGGCAATGGTAATAAGGCCTTCCAGTGATTGGTTCTGATCGATAGGATTCGAAAAATTGACCAATACATAAGGATCGGCTTCGGCCGAAATAACTCGGGTATTTAAAAGTACCAGCTCACCTTTTGCTGGTATATCGTAGGTTTGTTTAGTTGTGTAAGTAACATCAAGTGCTTTAGCATCGCAATTAAGCGTTAATTTGCCGCTGCTGCTGCCCGGGCGCTCGATACTGTCAATTAAAAATTTATGTAGGGTTCCTTTTTCATTATGTACCCATTTAATGTTCAGGTTTTTGCTATCCAGTTTTGCATCTAGTGTTTTTTCAACAAGGCCGCCATCTGCAAAATCGGCAGTAGAAATATTTCCTGTTAAGCTATACATATCTACGTCGTTAGAGTGGTAGCTCTTTAGATCGTTTACCTGTAATTGCGCCGACTGTTTAATGGCCTGAAACTGGAATTCAAAATCTTCCAGTTCCTTTTTCACTTCCATTAATTTACTAAGATGAAAGGTTGCTTTATAGATCTGGCCGGGCTGTAAGCGGCCCGTAGGTTTAAATTCCATGGTTTGTCCGTCTTTCCAAACGGCTTCACCCTCAATTTTTGGATCAAAAGAAAAGTAACTTTCTTTTAAAGGTGCGTTTAATTGTGTTGTGCTTGCAAACTCGCTGCTCAACTTAATTTTAATGGTTGAGCCGGTTGAAATATAGCCGGTGGTGAAAGCACTGATATAGCTTGCAAACTCAGGGTTTATTTTGTTAGCAATACCCGCATTCTTATTGCTGCCGGTAAGATTTTTAAAAATATCGCGGTTATTGTAGATCAATACTACACCCGCAGTCATGGCCACACCAATAGCCATGTATTTAATTTTGTTTAACAACATAGTTTAAATTTTGTGAGACTAAAAATAAGATTTTTACTTAAAGTAACACTTTAAATGAAGAAAGAAATGTAAGAAATTGTTAACCTTAAAAAGGATTTAGGAGCCCTTAATTCTTAATAATCAAAGGATGAGTGCTTTTATGCTCTTTATTACTGATGACGATCGAATAAACACCACTTTTTAGTTGCGAAGTGGATAATTCGAAGGTATTTTGTCCGCTATAAAATGAAACATTCTTATTACTTTGAATAACTTTTCCTAATACATCAATTATATTGATCTCAAATGCCTGACCATTTTCAATGTAAAAACTCAAAAAAACTTTATCATTGGCCGGATTAGGGTAAACAGAAACCCCTTTTAGTAAAGCATGTTCGTTTAATCCCCCGCTAAAATAATAATATGTGCAAGAATTAGTAAAATTTGTCCACATAGAAGAGTTATAGGTACAACTTTGGTATTGCTGACTGGATTTGTTTTTCTTACAGGCTAAACCCAGCTCCCATTTGTGATAACAACCTGGTTGATAGTTGAAAAAAACACTCATAAAACCATTATAATATCGGTATAAAAAATGGTAAGTAGATCCAATACTTTCTACAAACTCAAAATACTCGAATGAAGGATTTGAATTATTTTGATGTTTTCTGTAATAAAAGTGTTTTCTCGGGCCACACAATTCAGTTTTAGTGATAATGGAGTCAACCCGATAATAACCACTCGCTGAAGGATTGTTAGGGAAATTCATTAACGTAGAATCATTAACATTTAAACTAAAATCATAAAGTACAAATTCAGGTGCTGCCAATGTTTCTTTAAAAAAAACTTTTTTTGCCACCGAATCTTCCCTAATATACCCCACAAGCATCTTGTTTGAGTAATTTATAAATGCCGGTACACTCAATTCATATAGCTTCTTATATAAATAGCTTCCTATTGTAACGGTATCTATAGCAGCAATGGAGCTGTTAGTGATAAACATATTTTGCATTTGAGCGCTTTTAACGCCGTAAATAATACCAAAGTGCTGCCAGGTGGTGGTATCTTTTATAAGCATTTTGTTATAGGTTTGAGCTTGCGAACTCATGCAAAAAATGCTAACAAAAAAAATAATAATTGCCTTTTTCATAAAATTAAAGATACAAAAAATAAGCAAAAACTACCAGAACTTTTGCTTAAAGCAATACAAATATTTAAATCTATAAATTGTAGCAAGATGTGATTGATCTTTAAATTACCTTTATGCTATGAACGACAATTTAAACCCGGATGGTGAGAACCTAAATACGACGGATAAGGAGATAGAACGTGCTTTGCGGCCCATTGCCTTTGAAGATTTTAGCGGACAGGAATCTGTGGTTGATAATTTACGTGTATTCGTTGCTGCCGCTAAACAGCGTAACGAAGCGCTGGATCATGTATTGTTACACGGACCTCCGGGTTTAGGAAAAACTACTTTGGCACATATTATCTCAAACGATCTTGGTGTGAATTTAAGAGTAACAAGTGGTCCGGTATTGGATAAACCGGGCGATCTTGCGGGTTTGCTAACCAACTTAGAGCCCTTTGATGTTCTTTTTATTGATGAGATCCATCGCCTGAGCCCGATAGTTGAAGAGTATTTATACTCTGCCATGGAAGATTATAAAATTGATATTATGATCGATAGTGGACCAAATGCGCGAACGGTGCAAATAAAATTAAATCCTTTTACATTAGTTGGTGCAACAACACGCAGTGGCTTGTTAACATCGCCTTTAAGAGCCAGGTTTGGCATTAACAGTCGTTTAAATTATTACGATAGTAAAGTGTTAACCGGTATCATTCAACGTAGTTCAGAAATATTAAACGTTGCTATAAAAGATGAAGCTGCTTATGAAATTGCACGCAGGAGTAGAGGAACGCCGCGTATTGCCAATGCACTTTTACGCCGGGTTAGAGATTTTGCGCAAATAAAAGGAAATGGTTCTATTGATATAGAAATGGCTACCTATTCTTTAAAAGCATTAAATGTAGATAAGAATGGTTTGGACGAAATGGATCACCGTATTTTATTATGCATTATCGATAAGTTTAAAGGAGGGCCGGTAGGTATTGGCACTATTAGCACAGCTGTAGGCGAAGAAACCGGAACGATCGAAGAGGTTTACGAACCGTTTTTAGTACAAGAGGGTTATTTGACGCGCACACCCCGTGGCCGCGAAGCAACGGAAAAAGCATACAAACATCTTGGAAAAAGTATCTGGAAAAAAGATGGTGGGTTGTTTGATGTTTAACAGATATTAGTTGTTAGACTGTAATCTTTAGTCTTGTATCATGCATCCTGTGCTAATGATAAGAACTTCAAAAAATTACTATCTTTAACGCTTAATTTATTGAGCCAATAATGTTTCATTTCCTTTTAAGAACCATACCCCGTCCTATATTGATCCAATTAAGTTTGATCTTTAGTAAAATTGCTCCATTTGTTTATTACGGCAAGCGCTATGAAGACCCAATTACAGGTAAGACCTATCGTAAATTTTTACCTTACGGCTATAGTGGCAAAGCAAAACGAAAAAATGTCCTTTGTCCGGGTAGCTTATCACTAGAGCGCCACCGCTTGTTATGGTTATATCTTAAACAGCGCACCGATTTTTTTACAAAACCACACATTATGTTGCATATAGCACCTGAGCAGTGTTTTTATAAATTATTTAAAGCGCAAACTAATTTAAAATATACCACCGGTGATTATAATAGTCCAATTGCCGATGTGCATTTCGATCTTCACAAAGCGCCCTTTAAGGATAATTCCTTTGATGTGATATTTTGTAACCATGTTTTAGAACATGTTGAAGTTGCTGATCAATGTATGCGTGAATTATATCGCATCATGAAGCCCGGTGGCTGGGGAATTTTTCAGGTGCCTTTAGATACAACAAGATCCGTTACGTACGAAGATAAAACCATTACCAGTGAGGCTGATAGAGAGATCCATTATTGGCAAAAAGATCACGTGCGTTTATTTGGACTGGATTATAAAGATAAATTAGCCGCTGCTGGTTTTAACGTTAAAGCGGATGATTTTGTTAATACCCTTAGTCCCGAGTTAGTTGACAGATATCGTTTGCCGGCGGGTGAACTTATTTATTTTTGCAGTAAAGTATAAGTCATTATCTTCTTACTTTCCACAATATTTTGCCGAAATGCCTGCAAATTCTGGTAAAATCTTACAAATGTCTATTTAGGCTATATAATGATGTTAGAACATTTGTAGATTGTTTTACTTTTATAGCATATTTACCTGAACATTAAAATGCTAAATAAATTATTGCAAAACCAGATCTCAAAATTTTACCCGGATTTAGAACAGATCTCCGAAGAATATCTTGCATTATTAAAAGTAATAAGCGAAACATACGACCAAAAAGAAAAGGAAACTAGGCAATTAGAACAGTTGCTAGAAAAAAGTTCTGAGGATTTAGCCGAAGTTATAACGGCTGACAGAAGAAACTGCGATGCATTAATTAATAGCACAACCGATATTATGTGGAGCGTTGACAGGAATTATAAAATGATCAAAGCAAACAGATCATTTATTTCGGTAATTGAATTACTAACGGGTACTATTTTAAAGGCGGGGGATGATCTTTCAATAATTCCGGGTTTACCTGATGAAAATTTAAAAAGGTGGGAACTTTACTATAACAAGGCTTTTGCAGGAGAAACATTTACGGTTGAAGAATACCATAATGACTTTGGAAAAGAGGTTTGGACCACGATCTCGCTACAGCCCATTCTTGAAGGTGCCGATGTTGTAGGTGCCGCTTGCTTTTCAAGCGATATAACCGAAAGCAAAAGATCTAGTGAGATCATAAGGCAAAGCGAGGAAATGATGGCGGAGGCTCAACGCATTGCTCATTTTGGCAGCTGGGAAATGAGTTTGTTGGAGTCGGAGAACAATCCTCTTAATACGCTTAAATGGTCGGATGAAATGTACCGTATCTTTGGATACGAACCAGGGCAATACGAACCTAACGTTATTAATTTTTTTGCAACAATACATCCTGCCGACCGTGAAACTGTTACTTCAGCCTTTGAAAGGGCCTTAAGTGAGAATTCAAAATATTGTGTTGAACACCGAATAATTTTACCAACAGGAGAAATACGATGGGTTAGAGAAAATGCTCATATACATGTTAACGAAATAACACTGTTGCCACAAAAAATGATCGGTACAGTTGAAGATATTACCGATAGGAAAAAAGCTGAAAAGGCACAGAAAAAAGCAGAGGCCAACCTGCGTGATATTTTGGAAAATACCGACACAGCTTATGTTTTATTAGACACCGATGCCACCGTTTTATCTTTTAACCAACTTGCAAAAGACCTGTCAAAAGTTTACTCCGGAAATGAGATAAGAGAAGGTGTAAATTATGTTGACATCATGCTTGAATACCGAAGAGCCGAAGTGAGAGCAATAATAGATAATGTTATTGCCCTTAAAGATAAGATGAGCTATGAAACTGTTTATTTTACGAATGATAAAAAAGAACAGTGGTTATATGTAATTATTACCCCTATTTTAAATGATGATGGTGAGCTGTTTGGATTAAGTGTTGCAGCAAGGAACATAACCGAACGTAAGTTGTTTGAAATAGAACGCTCTAAGATCACAAATTATTTGACCCAGAGAAACAAAGACCTTGAACAGTTCACAAATATTGTGTCGCATAATTTAAGAGCGCCCGTTGCCAGTATCCTGGGCCTATCAATTGTGCTTGACTCTGAAGAAGTAACAGAAGAAACCCGTAAAGAGTGTATGAAAGGTTTTGTATCGTCTGTAAAGAACCTTGATAACACAATTATTGATCTTAATTATATATTACAGGCCCGAAAAGAAATTGGCGAGAAAAAAGAAATTGTTGATTTTGCCGCAATAGTAAAAAGTGTTGAAGAAAGTATAGGTGACATTATTACAAATTCAGGAACTAAAATTGACACAGACTTTTCAAGCGTAAGCGAAATGTTTACGCTTAAAAGTTACCTCAATAGTATTTTTTACAACCTTATTTCTAACTCCATTAAATATCGAAAGACAATTGAATTGCCTGTGATCAGGATCAATAGTAAACGTGTTAATAGAAAGATCATACTGGTATTTTCTGATAACGGTATTGGAATAGACATGAAAGAACATGGCAGCAACATTTTTGGCCTTTACAAGCGTTTTCATCCCACTGTTGAAGGAAAGGGAATGGGGCTTTATATGGTAAAAACCCAGGTTGAAACATTAGGTGGAAAAGTAAGCATGAACAGTAAAGTAAACATCGGTACGGAGATAACCCTGGAGTTTGACACTTAAAAGATAATAAGTTAAGCTTTACCAAATAATTTCAAAAATTCATCTTTTTTTCGGGAAGAAACGTCGGCTAAGGTTTCATTAGAAAGCAAAACCTGACTTTCATTCTTTAAAAATTTCTTAATGTGGTTCACATTCACTATCCACGACTTGTGTGTTCTAAAAAACAACTCGGGATTTAGTAGCTCTTCGAACTCACCAATATTTTTTGTTGACAATGAACGTAACCCTGCATTTGTAATTATTTTTGTGTATTTGCCATCCGCTTCAAGACTTATGATCTCATCAATATTAATAATAGAATAACCTTCGTTAGATGGAATGGCTATTTTTTTAAGGAAATTATCTTTCGCTTTTAAATTATCCAATAGCACATTTACGTTTTGGTTTTGCCCGTTTCTTTTTTCCTTTTCAAGTTTTGATACGACAGCAATAACTTCTTGTATATTAACTGGTTTTAGTAAAAAATCATAACAAGAACTTTTTATGGCCTTTAACGCGTATTTTTCGTGTGCTGTGGTAAATATAACTTCAAAATCAGGAGCTGGAAAATATTGAAAAAGATCAAACCCCATTTCGTTACCAATTTCTACATCCAAAAAAACTATCTGAGGTTTTTCTGTGTTTACAAGTTTAACGCCATCCGCAATAGCATTTGCAGTAGCCAACACCTTTAATTGGGGGCAATAGCTATTAATGATCCCGGAAAGAGCATCAACACAATTCTGTTCATCATCTATAATTACACAGGTCATACTAATATTTATAAATTAAAGGTAAATAAAATTCTATTTCTGTGCCACTTTGCAGATCGGGTACAGATGTGATCTTAAAATATTCGTCTTTCATTTCCATTTTAGCGGCAGCAAAAAGTATATCCAGCCGCGAACGAATAATACTTAAAGCGTGTGAAGTTTTTAACAGTGCGCCTGCATTTAGATCTATGCCCTTGCCATTATCACTCACCTTAACTTTTAAAAGCCCGTTTTCAATACGTATTTCAAGACCAATTTCAGCTTCCTCAATTTTTTGTAATCCCGCATGTTTAATAGCATTTTCAATAAAAGGCTGTATCATCATGGGTGGCATCATTAATTCTTCCAAATCATCAGGAATGTTTAATTTAAAGTTTATTTTATTTGCAAATTTTTCCTGCTCAAAGGTTAAATAGTTTTTCAAGTAGTTTATTTCTTTATCTAAAGAAATGTTTTCTTTTTCCGAATTATTAAGTGTTTCGCGCATCAGGGTAGAGAAGAGCTGCAACTGCTGAATGGTTTTTTCTTTTTGGTTGTTAATTACAAAACCTTGTATACTATTTAAAGCGTTAAAAATAAAATGTGGGTTCATTTGACTTTGATATCGTGAAATGAGTTTTGCCTGTTCGCTTAATTTAGCAGACTGACTTTGGATCTCAATATTCTTTTCCTGCAATTTTAAATAGGCTTTTTTACGTTCCGAAATAGTGCGCACTAAAAAAACTGTTAATATACCAAGCAATAATAAAACCAAAACAACCGATATAATAATGATCGTTAACCTACTTTTTGTTTCGGCATCCTTTTCTAACTGCAGTTCCTGGATCTTATTATCCTTATTTAGTTTAACGATCTCTTCTTCTTTCTTTTCTGTCTCGTATTGTGTTTTTAGCTCTTCAATTTCAATTGTATTATTTGCCTTATTTAACGAATCTTTTAAATTGATGAATTTTTTGAAATATTTTAATTGGTTCTTCAGGTCGTTTAACTGTTCATAGGCCAGCATTTTTGTTTCATAGATATACATTAAATTCTCATAAAGATCATTTTTAATGCATACCTGCTCAACAGAATCAGCATACAACACAGCTTTCTGGAAATTTTTAGTATCGAAATAAATATCAGAAAAGTTGATATAGTTTTGTGATATCTCTCTTTCATTTCCGGAGCTTTTAAATATCGCTAGTGCTTTATTGGCATAATCCAAAGCTGTTTTAAAATCCTTACGCAGCCTGTATGCGGTAGTTAGTCCATTGTAACAAAAAGCAATCCCTTCATTATCTTTATTTTTTAAATAGATCTGCAGCGCCTTATCATAATATAGGATCGAACTATCCGCCTGTGCTGTTTTTGAATATACGCCACCCAAATTTCCAAAAGTTTCGGCCGAGGCTATTTGCAAGCGAACATTATCAGGTTCATTTTTTAGCATTTCAGCCTCAAACCTCGCACTCTTTTTTAAATAGATAATAGCATCTTGCAATTTACCGCTTATAATAAAAATAGCGCCAATATTACTTAATGATACGGCTATTAACCGGGGATTATTTAGCTGCTCATATATTTTTACACATTGCAAATTAATTTTTATACTCTCATCAAGATTATCCTTATCTATTTCAATATTAGCCAGCGTTGTTAAAGAATTAGCTTTAAATAAAAGATGATAACGGAGTAATTTCTTGTTCTTTTGCTGGTATAGCGCAATACTAGTTTGAACGGTGTCTATATATTTTATGGCAATATTCCTATCGATTGGCCTGTAATTTTTGGCCAATAAGGTATAGGCGGATAACCTGACAGAATCATTATTTGTAGTTGCAACAGTTCTTTTAAGCAATACAATATCTTCCTGAGCATTTATATCAAGAACAAGTAGCAAAAGAAGAAAAAAACTTAAAAACCTTACCATATTATGATATAAATGTAAATAATAATGCAATCATTACACAATTCTATCATTTCAAAAAAACGTTCGTTCTATTTTAACTGCTTTTGTTCTTGCATAATTTACATTGGTTAATCTTCCGGTTTTGCAAGCACAAATTGATTGAACTTTAGAATAAATTAAAAGCCAATGCATTTTCTAAAATTATCTGCACTTATAGTATCATTTATCTCCTGTTCCTGCCTAACAAAACTTACTTCAGAGGAAAAGGAAATAAATATTGGAGAACCAACGGCAAAATTTAAGTTAAATACTGAAGGAAACGATCTTGTATCTTATATCAATACTAAATTGCTATCGGATTCAAGCCGCAATTTAATTTCGCAATTAGGACGTTATAAATTTTCAACCTCACTAGATCCGTTAAATGCTTTTGATAACCGTTATAACCCAGATGCTTTCATATACTATGATTACCAAGGACTACAATTAAAATATGTTTTCATTGGCGGTGGTTCTTTTCAAAGGAATGAACTTGCTGCTAAAATGGCCGAATTTAAAAAATACGTTTTTCTCGATGAGATCACTATCGAGCCAAAATTATATAAAGGAACGCTGCCAAAAGGGTTAACATGTTATTCCACCTCCTCGGAAGTAGAAAAGATCCTCGGAAAACACAATCCTCATTTTGATGGTGGCGGAAGTACAAGTAAGGTTAATTTTACTTACCCTGAGCTGGGCCTTCGTTTCCTGTTCGACCAATACGCTCCTGCATACCCCACAGACGATAGTACTATCCTTTTTATTACAATTAGCGATTCTATTAAAGAAATGAAAAGTTACCCAACAATTTATCCAAAATACGGTGGATCTCAGCGTTAATTCCTAAAATCTGCACGCTGGTTAAAATTGAAAATCTAACCCTTAATTAATAATGATCTTTAACGTATAAAAAACTACAGAAATATGAAAACCCGACTACTAATTGCCATTATAAGTTTATTAAGTTTCAACAGCATTTTGCAAGCCCAGGATGACGAATTAAAGGGAACTATTGTATTCTCAGATCAGCCATTTATTGGCGATGGCGCATCCAATAAAATAATTACAGATTTTAAAGCAGGGAATGATATTTTCGGTCGCATTAAATTTGATAAACCGCTCAAAGATCTTTTTAAAGGCTACTTCTCAGGTTGTAAATTAAAAGTAAATAACAGCGAAGGTGACGCTAAGCTTACCTTTAAAGTGAAGTACGAAAAGAACGGCGAAACTGTTTTTGGAGCAGCCGAAAAAATACTTAGTCCTGCTGAATTAAATAATACCTACGTTGATTTCGACATTGCACCGTCAATGAACAAGTCACGCGATTCTTATCGCACAAGTTTTGCCGGTGCTATCGCCAGATCTAATCCGTATATCGAAGATGGAGAAAAAGGCAAGATGAAAATAATTGCTACATTTTTAGATGATAACGGATCTGAGGTGGAAAATCAAAATATCAGTGGGCCAATCATGATCGATTACTCAGATGCTAAATTAGATATTAATGGATGGTATGACCAAATTGAAAGAGCCGGTAATGAAAGCCAGGTAGCAGAGAACAAAAAGAAACTTGGCAAAAAACCAAATATCCAATTTGCTAATTTACCTTTCTCAAATCCCGCACACGTAGTAGCAACTAAATTCAAAGCAGGAACACCAATTTACGCTCGTGTTAGTTTAGATAAAACTTTAAAAGAATTTATGAAGGTTGATGAAGTAAAATGGCTGTATATTAAAGTAACTTGCCAAAATTTTCCCGGACTAAGTGGTTTAACTCATCAAAAAAAGATCCGTGCATCAGAGTTTGATAAAAATTATATTGACTTTGATGTAACGCCTACCGCAGCTGATGCAAAAGACGTTTACGATTCAAACATGGGTTTTCATTTTAGTCTTTTTTCTAATAACCAGGCGCCAAATAAGGTAGTTAGTTTTGAAATAGAGTTGGAAGAAAATAATAACGGTTCATCATTTGCACGCTTAAAAGGTTTTGGGCCTTTAGAATTGGATTATACCGGCTTAACAGGAACACAAGTTGGCGCACTTTGGACCTCTTTTCAGGCAGTTGGTGAAACTGCTATTAAAAATGCAGATAAAATGGCTGCCGCCGAAGGGGCTGAAATGGCAAAAAGTTTACCGTTGCCATTAGTATTTACGAAGCCATCGCAAAAAGGATATGCCGGTTATAGTGATGCACAGATCATTTCAATGATAAAAAATTATTTAAAAGTAACCGAAGTGTATATGCTAACATATGGGCCAAATAAAGAACAAGGCGATTTTTTTATTGAGAAAGACGCTTATAATCTACCAACTGCTAAAGTGGGTAACATAGGTTTCTACTTTATTTTTAAAGATACAGATGGTTATTACAAAGCAAACGGTGGTTATTTGATACAGCCATACGCAGGTGGAGGAAAATACGGTGCAGCCTATATTAAAGCAGACGGTCCTATCTCTACCGGTGATGCAAAATATACACACGATGTACAACGCGATAAAGATGGATTTAATTATGTTTTTATTGTTGATGGTGCCAAAGTGAAAAAATAAAAAATTAAATCACAAACAATGTTACATGCTCAACATATTAAACTTTGCGCAGCAATTGCTTTTTGCGCCTCTTTATCAGGATATTCACAGATCAATCTGGGAAAATTAAAGGATAAAACTAATAATGCTATTTCCAACTCTTCTTCAAGAACCAATGCACAGAGCTCTACAACATCTGATAATTCAACAGGTTCTAAACTACTGCGTGCCGGAAAAGATCCATTCGTTGGTTCGGGTAATACCATTATTACTATTGCCGGTTCTGGTTCAGGCAACGAAATGGGCTTTAAGGATGAAAAAGGAAAAGATGCATTGTTCCAACATCCGGAAGGTATTACTTCAGATGAAAATGGAAACATTTATGTTGCCGACAGAAACAATCATCGTATCAGAAAAATAACACCAACCGGTGAAGTAACAACTTTTGCCGGTTCTGGCGACCGTGATACAAAGAACGGCGAAGGCAAAGAGGCTGCTTTTGATCAACCTTTTTACATTTGGTATGATGGCGTAAAGAACTTTTATGTAGTAGAAGATAAGAATAATGTTCGAAAAATAAATAAAGAAGGAAAAGTAAGCACAGTTTTTAAGGCCAGGAATTATCCCGGTTACGCTGATGGTGAAATTGGCGATGCAAATTTTGACGACATAAAATCTGTTGTTGCAAATAGCAAAGGTGAGATCTTTATTTTAGATGCTAATAACAATTGTATTCGAAAAATAAGTGCCGGCGTGGTGAGCACGTTTGCAGGTAATAAAAACACTCAAATGCAATACGAAACACAGGTAAAAGATGGTGCGGGGGCAAAAGCAACTTTTTGGAATTTACGTACCATGGTAATAGATAAGTCTGATTATCTTTATGTGATCGATGGTCCGCAGCGAATCAGAAAAATAACACCCGAAGGCACTGTAAGCACATTGCCATTTGACGAATTAATAAAAAAAACCAAAAGTACATACGAAATAGATGATGGAAATTTTCATGGTAATCGCGAAATTGATGTATTCTACGAGTTGGCAATACTGCCAAACGGTAACTTTTTGATCGGGACAGAAAAAGGCGTTATCCACGAAGTGAGTGCGGATGTAAAGAACATACACTTTGTTTATACCGGCATACATTGTAATAGCCATAAAGAAAGCGACTACAGAGCAATGACAGAAATGGCGGATGGGGAAGATTGTAAAGGTTGTGTTGGCTCTGACAAATCAAAACCCTTAACAATCACTAAAGATGGAAAAATATATTTTACCGAAAGAAATTACCATTGCGTAAGAGAGATCAAATTAAAAAAATAAAATTATGAAAATAGACATGCTACCAAACGAAAAAGTAATTGATACCTGGACCATTTTATATGAAACACCTAATGGCGGAAAATATAATGGCAAACTAACCGTTACCAATAAACATTTATTGTATGATGCAAAATTTGACGTTTCTTCAAAGGGGCTGATAGAAGAAGCTTTGTTTGTTAAATGGGGCTCAGAGGATTTTGTTGTTATTCCTAAAGAGCGCATATCAGATGTAGAAGTATCGAAGAATTTTTTTCAAAAAAAAGTAATATTAACGTTGGATAACGGCTCTAAGCACACGTTCAATTACGGTATGCTAAATATTGATCCGGTTTCTGCAGCAATTCTGCAAAGATAATTTGGTAAAAACCAGGCTGTTAAATACTAACTTGAAAAGCAATTAAAGTCGGAAATGTTAAAATTCATAGCCAAATAAACCTTTTTAGTTTAGTGAATGTTATTATTTAAACGAGAACAAGATATAACAATGAAGAAAATAATTTTGCTTTTGGCTATGGTAATTGGCCCGCTACAACACAATCTGAGTTTTGGAATATGTAGTAGCGTTTTACCAACCGACATTATTGTTGAAAAAAGCTCAACGTATAAAGGAAAACCACTGGAAGCTTTATTTACTGTAAAATTTGATGACGCCAAAACACAGCGCAATTTTGAAGTAATAAAAACCAACTCGGCTCTAAAAAATTACTTTTTAGCAGATTATTTACTAATTGAAAAAAAAGCAGATAATAAAATGCTCTATTATCCTTTAGGCTGGACAACAAACAAAATAACCACTGAAGAGATAAAAGTTAACTGTATGCTTATCATTAAAGGCAAGGTAACTCCTGTTACGGTAGAATAATAATTTAATTCCCTTTTTGCACCCTTATTTAAACATACTATCTTTAACCAAAATCTGGTTAAGGTTTTATGAATAGAATTGATAGAGTTTCGAATATTCTTATACAACTTCAATCCAAACGGGTTGTAAAAGCGCAAGACATTGCCTCGAGATTTGAGATCAGTTTACGAACAGTTTATCGCGACATCAGAACACTTGAAGAAGCCGGTATTCCATTAATAGGAGAGGCCGGAGTAGGGTATTCCATTATGGATGGTTACAAATTACCTCCGGTAATGTTTACGCTGGAAGAAGCAACCGCCTTTTTAACTGCAGAAAAATTAGTTGAAAAATTAACTGACGCTTCAACTAAAACAGCTTATACATCGGCAATGTATAAAGTGCGATCAGTACTAAGAAATACCGAAAAAGATTACCTTGAAAATATTGAAGAACACATACAGGTAATTGACAATCCTTATTTACCAAAAGGCGAGGAAAACAATCATATACAAACTATTTTACAAAGCATTTCTCTTAAAAACGTTCTCGCTATAAATTATTTTGCCAATCACAGCCAAAAAACAACAAAACGTAATGTTGAGCCCTGTGGCATTTATTATCAGGGCAACAAATGGTATTTAATTGGCTTTTGTCAACTTAGGAATGATTACCGCAATTTTAGAATAGACAGGATCTCTGCAATAAATGTAACCGAAACAAAATTTACAAAAATACATCCAACACTAAAAGCGTTTTTAAAGCTGATCACAAGAGAAAAGGAAATGTTTACCGTAGTGATGACAATAAATAAAAATGTTGTAAGTTACCTCGGCGATCAAAAGTATTACAACGGCTTTGTGTCGCAAAGAGAATTAGACGACAAAATAGAAATGACCTTTTTAACCTGTTCTCTGGAAGGTTTTGCACGCTGGTACATGATGTTTGGTGATAGCGCGGATATCATCAGTCCGAAGACCTTAAAAGATCATATCAAAAAAATAGCGCAGGCCATTTCCAAAAAAATAAAATAATTTTCGGCTGCTGACATACCCTTGTCACTCTCTCTCATTTCCTTTGTGTTATTAATTTAAAACAGAGAAAATGAAAACGATCAAATTAGAAGCATTAAACATTATTGGTATATCGGTAAGAACTACCAATGAGAGCGGCCAGGCCGCAAAAGATATCCCGCTATTGTGGAGCAAGTTCTTTTCTGAAAATGTGCCCGAAAAGATAAAAAACAAGCTAAGCCCCGATGTCTATTGCATTTACACAGATTATGCAAAGGATCATACGCAACCTTACACAACTATTCTTGGCTTTAAAGTAGATAGTTTACATACAATTCCCGAAGGAATGGTAGGCAAATCTTTGTCCGCGGCCAATTACACACCCTTTAAAGCACAGGGAAAACTTTCTGATGGAATCGTGTATAATGAATGGTTAAAGATCTGGAATGCACCTATAAACAGGGCTTTTACTGCAGATCTTGAAATTTACGGGCAAAAATCGCAGGACCCGGAAAATGCTGAAGTCGAAATTTTAATTGCCTTAAAATAAATTTATTTTTTACTACTGACATAAGGCTGTCACTTACCAAAACTTACTTTGTATTATAAACTTAAAACCATAAAAATATGAAAACAATGATTGATCTATTCTTAAAAGAATTTGAAGCGGAAGCAAAAACCACGCGTAAAATGCTGGCTATCGTGCCGGATGACAAATATGATTGGAAACCTCACGAAAAAAGCATGACCATTAGAAGTCTGGCCACGCATATTGCTGAATTACCTTCATGGGTAACTTTGGCTTTTACTACCGATGAGTTGGATTTTGCTAAAGCGCCATATGACCCTACAATAATTAATAATACAAAAGACTTATTAGCACTTTTTGAAAGATCGATGACTGATGGAAAAAAACACTTGGTTCCGGCCAACGAAAGTAAAATGGACGAAATGTGGACCATGCGCAATGGCGATGAGATCTATTTAAAATGTACAAGAGAAGAATTAGTTCGTGTTACATTATCACAAAGTATTCACCACCGGGCGCAATTGGGTGTCTTCTTACGTTTATTAAATATTCCTATACCGGGAAGTTATGGGCCAAGCGCTGACGAAACAGGGTTTTGAAAAACAACCGATGCAGATGTCGAAAAATTGGCATCTGCATTTTTATTACTTTAATATGGAAAAATTAGATCTTACAAAAAAGTATAAAAGTTATTATACTGCTAAAACAAAGCCTGAAACCGTTGATATAGATGACGCTCAATACCTTTCCATTATTGGAAAAGGAGATCCTTCGGATAAACTTTTTGCCGAAAATATTGAAGCCTTATACTCTGTTGCTTACACCATTAAATTTTCTTTCAAGGCTTTAAATAAAGATTTTGTAGTAGCAAAGCTGGAAGGGTTATGGTGGTACGACGAAAATAAATATAAAAATGTGGGTATTGTTGATTCGCCCAAACAGATCCCAAGAAGCGAGTGGGAGTATCGTTTATTGATTCGCATGCCGGATTTTGTAAACAAAATAGACATTAACGATGCAATAAAAATTGTTATTGATAAAAAGTGGATCCAAAAGGCGAAGCTGATAGAACTATTTAAAATGACAGAAGGAAAAGTTGTGCAAATGCTGCATGTTGGTCCGTTTGATAAAGAACAAGAAACTTTGCAAGTTATGACAGAGTATATAAAAGAAAACAAATTTTCAAGGAATGGCTTACATCACGAGATCTATTTGTCAGATTTTAGAAAAACCGAATCCTCAAAACTTAAAACCATTTTAAGAGAACCCATTAAGTAAAAATTAATATCTTTAAATTGATGTTGAGCGATCTCGATAATTTTTACCTCAAGAAAGAAGAACCTTTAAAAGGCTGTTTGCTGGCTTTGCGTGAAATCATTCTTTCATACGACAAGAACATAACTCATACTTTAAAATATGGAATGCCTTTTTTTTGTTATAAAAACAAAATGTTCTGTTATTTATGGGTAAATAAAAAGAATGGCCAGCCTTATATTGGAATTGTTGAAGGAAAGCATATAGTTCATAGAGATCTGATCCAGGAAAAACGTTCACGTATGAAGATCATTTTATTTGATCCAAATAAAGACCCCCCGGTTAAAACCATTTGCCTTATCCTCAAGCAAAGCCTTGACCTGTACAAAAGTGGAAAGATCAAAATTAAGGCATAATTTAGCTAATAGCAATAATACCAACATTTTTAGCGTTAATAACTAGGTTTTTTAGGTGTTTTATCTTATTCAATAAACCTCTATATTTAATGCTTAAATGAAACGATTTTTTAGCATCATTATCCTGTGCTCGTCACTGCTTGCTTTTTCACAAAAAGAAGGTCAGGAAAATGCGCTTTTTACTATAAGAGGTAATATTGGAATACCCCGTGTTATTGGAAGTCAAATGTTCCGCACTTCTTTTGCCGGGCTTTATGAAGGCAATTTGTCGCTTAACATCAAATTGTTTAGTAATTTTTTTGCTGGTGTTGGTTATCAGAACACCCAATTTCAGAATAATAAATTCTTAAAATTTCAATACTTTAATGCCAGTATTCCCTATAATACGCGACTTTTGTGCAGCGGCGCATTTGTTAAGTTGGGCTACGACAAATTCTTTTCTGATAAGGGATACGCAACATTCTCGTTAAACTCGGGTTTAATGCTTAATAATTATTTTAACGTAAATGCAGATACCAGTCTATCCAACCGTCCTTATGGGATTCTGGATTTTTCTGCGCCCTACGTACAACCGGAAGTTGCCATTAATTTTATAGTAGAAAAACATTTGGCTTTCTCTATTATGCTAAGTCATACAACCATGCTATACAAATTCGATCCAAAAGCCCCGCGTTTTGCGCATTTCCAGGAAGTGAAAGACACAAAGAACGGTGCCTTTATGAATTGGATAAATATTGGATTTGGATTTACTATATTACTAGATAAAAAAACTAAAGAATAAATTACAGAATGATGATCACCGCTGAAATGCCCGTTAAATTTGACCGTAAGAAGCATAAGGATAGTACTTTGTTGGAGCTTTACGTAAACATTTTAAAACCCCGAATGATAGAAGAAAAAATGTTGTTGCTTCTTCGCCAGGGTAAAATTGCAAAGTGGTTTAGTGGAATAGGACAAGAAGCTATTTCTGTCGGCGTAGCATCTGCGCTTGATAAAGATGAATATATTTTACCAATGCACCGCAATTTAGGTGTATTTACTACACGTAAAATTCCTTTAAACCGTTTGTTCTCGCAGTTTCAGGGTAAGCCGGGCGGCTTTACACAGGGTCGCGACCGTTCTTTTCACTTTGGCACTAACGACTATAAAATTGTGGGTATGATCTCGCATCTTGGTCCGCAATTAGGTGTAGCCGATGGTATTGCATTAGCCAACAAATTAAAGGGCGACAAGAAGGTAACCGTTGTGTTTAGTGGCGATGGTGGTGCAAGCGAAGGCGATTTTCATGAAAGTATAAATACAGCTGCAGTTTGGGACCTACCGGTAATTTTTGTGATTGAAAACAACGGTTACGGGCTTAGCACACCAAGCAACGAACAATTCAAATGCAAATCCTTTGCCGATAAAGCTATTGGTTATGGGATCGAAGGCGTTAGCATTGATGGCAATAACGTTTTAAAGGTTTACGAAACAATTAAAAATTTAGCAGAGAGCATTCGCGAAAACCCACGCCCTGTGATTTTAGAATGCGTTACATTTCGTATGCGTGGGCACGAAGAGGCTAGCGGTACCAAATATGTACCAAAAGAATTATTTGATGTATGGGGAAGAAAAGATCCTGTAAATACATTCGAGAAATTTTTAATTAGTGAAGGCGTGTTAACAGACGAGTTAATTGAAAAAACAAGAGCCGAAATAAAACATGAAATTGAAAGTGGATTGGAAATTGCATTTGCAGAACAGAACCCAACACCTGACACCGAAAAAGAATTAAGAGAATTATTTAAACCATATAGCGCTTTAGATACAGAACCAACAGGCGCAAAAACAAACATGCGATTAATAGATGCAATTAGCAATGCCTTGAAATTGGCCATGCAAAAGCATTCTAACCTTGTGTTAATGGGCCAGGACATTGCAGATTACGGCGGCGTATTTAAAATTACTGATGGCTTTGTAGAAGAATTTGGAAAAGGAAGAGTAAGAAATACACCGTTATGCGAGAGCGCCATCTTAGGAACAGGTTTTGGTTTATCTATTAACGGGCACAAAGCCATGGTTGAAATGCAATTTGCAGATTTTGTGAGCGAGGGCATGACACAAATTATAAATAATTTAGCCAAAAGTCATTACCGTTGGGGCCAACACGCAGATGTGGTAGTGCGTATGCCAACAGGCGCAGCTGTTGCAGCAGGCCCATTCCACAGCCAGAGTAACGAAGCCTGGTTCTTTAAAACACCTGGATTAAAAATTGCTTATCCCGCTTTTCCTTCAGATGCAAAAGGATTATTATTAACCGCTTTTGAAGACCCAAATCCTGTAATGTATTTTGAACATAAAGCACTATACAGAAGCATAAATGAAGACGTACCTGATGAATATTATACAATACCATTTGGTAAAGCTAGATTGGTAAAAGAAGGAAGTGAATTAACTATTGTAACTTATGGCTTAGGTGTTCATTGGGCAATAGAGGCGTTAAACGAAAATCAAGATCTTAGCGCCGATCTTATTGATCTAAGAACATTAGCACCGTTAGATATTGAAACTGTGTATGCGTCCGTTAAAAAAACCGGTAAGGTAATTGTGATGCATGAGGATACCTTAACAGGTGGAATTGCAGGTGAAATAGCCTCTTTAATTACAGAACATTGCTTCGACTATTTAGATGCCCCCGTAATGCGCGAAGGTAGCTTAGATACCCCTGTGCCAATGAATGTTGATCTTGAACATAATTTTTTACCAAAAGAAAGATTCAAGCAAAAATTAATGAAGCTTTGGAAATACTAAATGCATGAGGAGCACTAAAAAAATATTTTATTATTTTATTTTTTTAGTTCCTTTTCTTTTTCCTTCATGTGCATTAATAGTAAATAAAAAATTTCAGGCCATCCATATTTATTGTGATTCAACAATTACATTAAATAAAGTTGCGCATAGCACAAAGATCTTAGATCTTGATTCAATGCCCGCTTATCTCGTAAAACGTAATTCCAATGCCTTACCTTTAGAATTTAAATTAAACGATTCATCCATTGTAAAATACCGGTTACCAGTTGAATTAAGTCCTGCATTTTTATTTGGAAATTTATACCCGATATTTCCCTTCGGACATTCGATCGACCTTTTCTTTCCCAACAAATTCAGGTATCATCCAAATAATTATTTTAGTTATGATACGGCTCGCAAAAAAATCATTTATGCACGACATTTACCCAGGACGATTGAAGACAGCGAAGGTTTTACAATAAAATTAGGTTGGAGTTATCTTAACGCCTATCACAACAGTTTATACAATGGTTTAAATGGCGGTGGTTCGCCTTTTGGATTGAACGGGCAACTGGATTATAAATTTAAGAAAGACCTATCGGTTTATCTCGAAATTGGAATGGCAACAATGATCGTGCCTCGGTCGCCTTATCGTTGGAGAAAATATAACTTCGATAATGTGGATAGCATTACGAATGTTTACAGTAACAATTTTTGGTTCACCGGCGGATATAAGCATCATATAAAAAGGTTAAGTGGCGGAGTAGGTTTAGACTTTTCGCCGACGTTCATCACCACAAGAAAATATTATATTGCGCATAAAGATTCTCTTTTTAAAGGAGATACCATATCAACCAAATACAATGATATAAGTGACGTAACAAAAAACGACATCTTGCATAAACTGGGTTTTGCATTTAACGTAGAATATATGCTTATCAAAGAAATGTCTGCGGGCATGAACTGGCATTTTTTAATTAAAGATCTTAATAAAGGTACTGGTGTATACGCCTCTCATTTTTTTAATTTCTATATTACATTTAATATCGGAAGAATAAATTTTAACAGTAAAAAGAAGAAACATGAATATAATTGACCTGAGAAGTGATACCGTAACCAAACCATCAAAAACCATGCTTGAAGCCATGTTAAGCGCAGAAGTAGGCGATGATGTATTCAACGAGGATCCAACTATAATTGAACTGGAAAAATTCTCTGCTAATTTATTTGGCAAAGAAGCTGCATTGTTTTGTCCAAGTGGCACCATGACCAATCAAATTGCCATAAAAGTACACACACAACCCGGCGATGAATTAATTTGCGATGTGAATTCACATATTTATAATTATGAAGGTGGTGGTATTTCATTTAACTCGGGTGTTCAGGCAAAATTATTGACCGGGAAAGAAGGAAGATTATCTGCGGAATTAATTGAACCAGCTATTAATGGCGACTTTGATTGGTTAACACGTACAAGTTTAGTTTCTCTTGAAAATACCGTGAATAGGGCAGGAGGGAGCTACTACACAATTGATCAGATAAAACCAATTCACACCTTATGTAAAAAAAATAATTTAAAATTACATTTAGATGGTGCGCGGATTTTTAATGCCTTAATAGAATCAGACGATTCAACACAAGAAACCGGAAAATATTTTGATTCCATTTCTATTTGCTTATCAAAAGGTTTAGGTGCACCTATTGGTTCATTGCTATTAGGAGAAAAAGAATTCATTAAAAAGGCACGCAGGGTCCGTAAAATATTTGGCGGCGGTATGCGTCAGGGTGGGATACTGGCTGCTGCAGGCTTGTACGCATTAAAAAATAATATCACCCGTTTAAAAGAAGATCATACGCGCGCTAAAAAAATAGAAGAAACATTAAAAGGATTATCATATATCGAATCGATATTACCTGTTTATACCAACATTGTTATTTTTAATTTACGCTCCGAAAAAATTACCGGCGAAGCTTTTGAGAAAAAATTACTGGAGAACAATATTAAGATCGCTGCCTTTGGAAAACATACCATTCGTATGGTAACACATTTGGATTTTGATGACGCAATGTTGGCAAGAACAATTGAAGTATTGAAGAGTTTTAATTAATAGAACCCCGTGAATAATTATAAATATTCTTAACCGCAATGAACACAAAGTTTTCACGAAGCCCACAAAGTATTTTCTTTGTGAACTTTGAGCTTTCTTAGAGCGCTTTGTGGTTAAGAGTTTTGTAAGACCAACATTCTATCAAAACACCATTTTTATCTCATCCATTTTATCCTGAAACTCAAATACCTGTCCGGCTTGCATGGTTTTAATATTCTCGTAAAAAGGCGAGCGTGATGAAACAACCATCACCCGTTTGTCATCGATCTTTAAAGGACCTAAACCAATAGCAACAAAAAATAAAATACCTGAAAGTTCAAAAACAGAACCTATCTTAATGGTATCTTCTAATTTACTTACGTCAATTTTTTCCAGGTAATTTAATTCCTGTTCAGCTTCGTTTAATTGTTTTGCATTCATGTCGCTATCTATCTGACCCATAGCGCGTGATATTTCATATTTATCGCCGGCGGTACTTTTATCATTGCTATTGGCATTATCCTGCGCTTGTGCAACTGCCGCTTTGGCATTGGCTATGCGCTGCTCGATCTGTTTTGTACATTCTGCTTTCACCAATTTTTTAAAAGCAAGCTTATCTGCCGGGGTTTTCAATTCGATCATAAAATTTTTGAAATTAGAATTTTGGACAACTAACTAGTACTTTTCTGTTGCGTTTGCGTTTAGAAGCAATTTCATATACAATAGAAACTTCGTGTGCTCCTTGCGTGTTATTTATTTTTAAATTAGAAACAGTTGCATCATAACTATAACCGATCCTGAAATTTTTATCAGGAACTTCAAGGCCAACTAATAAGGCAACACTTTCGCGGTTTGGATAACCCAGTTTATAATGTTTAAATGGTAAGCCACGATACCATAAACCTACATTAACGAACGATTTAAAATAATAGGCGCCAATGTCTAACTGATCGTATTTTTGTTCGTGGCGTATATTAAAACTGGCACTTACAAATTCTTCCAATTTTGTTTTACCAGAACCTCTTGCTGTAATTATAAAACGGTAACCACCATGTAAACTTCCGGAAATGGGCAAAGGCTCAATATTACCAACCATACTGGCGTTAGGCTGGTTAACATGTCTGGCGGCAAAACCTATCCAGTAATTGGTAGAATTAAATAACGCACCAATACCCATATCAAAAAAACTGATCTTATCTGCAGCCAAAGCATCTTGTGATACCGAAGAGCCGGTAATCAACTGGTCGTTAAATATCAATCGTGTTTGATCTATCTTTTTTTGATTCATTACCAAAGCCACACCACCTCTTGCTTCCGAAAACTTTCCTAGTTTTACGCGGTAAGCATAATTTACACCACCAAGTGTTGTAACCAAATTTGAAGTACCAGCCCTGTCCTGCAAAACAAAGCCACCAATACCACTATTCATATTACTCACGTTGTAATCATACGAGGCCATGTACGTATTGTAGGCCGTTTTTATACCCGGCCATTGATTGCGGTAGTTAGCAGTAAATCTGTGCTCATAAGTTAAACCTGTAAAAGCTGGATTTAAATACATAGGCGCAGCATAAAATTGCGTGAATTGTGGGTCCTGTGCAAATGAATTTACAAAGCCAAAACAAAATAATACTATGACAATCTTTTTGAACATTATTTTTTAACGATTTTAAATTCAAGATCTTTATCAACTTTTTCAAAAGCAATAGGATCAATATCTACAACCAACGTTGTGTAGCCATCAGCTTCTACAATTGCTTTATAAGATTTTAATGGGTTTACAACTAAAATAAATTTTCCTGTTTTTGGGTTTGAATTATATGTTCCATTAACAGCGTTGCCCTCATTATCCAGTAATGTTATTTTTACTTTTGACGGCACGTCGTCTTTAAATGCCATACCATGTTTTACTTTCAGATCATTATCCCCAAAGCGGGTGTCTATCTGGTAAATATCAATATTACCAATTGTTTCTTCCTTTAACGACGAATAATAACCACGCTGTCCGTCAACACTTAAAACAAAAAAGATATCGTTACCAACATTGTTTATGGGATATCCTAAATTCTCAGCTTTAGAGAATTGATTTGTCTCAGGATTAAAGATACTTTTAAATACATCGTAATTACCCATTGTGTTATGCCCCTTGCTGCTAAAATATAAAGTAACATTATCAGGGTGTAGGTAAGGACTATCTTCGTCGTACAAAGTATTAATATTTGGACCAAGATTAAATGGTAACGCCCAACGTCCGTTAGGTAATTTTTTTATTCTGTAAATGTCTTTCCCACCATAGCCACCGGGGCGATCACTGCTAAAATAGATCTGGCTAGTGTCATTACTAAAGCAAGCACTGGTCTCAATAAATTGGGAATTAATTTCTTTTGCCATTTTTTGTAAGGGTTCCCATTTATTATCTATACCCAATTTTGTAATAAAAAGATCGCCCGTAACCTGGTCAGGTGAAGTTCTGAAAATGATCATACTTTGCCCGTCAGGGCTAATAGCCACACAGGCATCGTTGGTCTCTGAGTTAATAGGGGCTTTTACATTCTCTACCTTGCTCCATTTGCCATTTTCTTTTGTGGCCATATAAACATCTTCATAATAATTTCCGTAAGCATCTTTTTTATTATTAGAGCTACCTTCTCTACGGGAAGTAAAGTAAAGTGTATTTTCATCGGGTACCATTACCGGAACGTAATCGGCATAAATGGAATTTATTTCAGGCCCCATATTATTTATGATCGATCTGTGCGGCTTACTTATCAATATCTTTGCTGCTTTGCAAACGTCAATTAAATAAGTAGTTTCCTCAATGGTATGCAAACGTTTCTTCGGGCTTACTTTATTGTAATCGTTCAATAACTGAATAGCTTCATCAAAATTCTTTTGTAAGTGCTTTATTTTGGCTAAATAATATTTCGCATCAATTAACGTGGAAGAATTAAGAGAGGATAAAAAGAACTGCGCGCTATCTAAACTATAATTTAATTTAAAAAAAGAAATTGCGCTGTTAACTCCTGCTTTTTCATTTTTTGGATCAAGCATTAGAACTTGTCTATAACTATTCCAGGCCCTCAGATGATCTTCTATATCAAAACTAAGCTGGGCCTCCTTTAATAATTCTTTTACCTGCTTTTTATTCTCCTTAATTTGCGCAGATAAGATCACACTGCAGCAGATCAAACAAAATAAAATACATTTCTTCTTCAACATAAAACTATTTTAACAATAACACATCTCCTGTTTTATTAAAGGTCTTTCCATCAATAAACGTGGCAACAATTTTCCATATATAAACATCCTGTGTGCACATCTTTCCTTTGTAATAGCCATCCCATCCTTCAGCAGGGTTTTTTGTTTCAAATAATAATTCGCCCCAGCGAGAATAAATGCTTAACAAATATTTTTCGGTACCTCTGATGTTGGGATGAAAAATATCATTGCTTTTATCTAAAGGGTCAAAAGCGCTACCGGGAGAACCACCAACGTTAGGTGTAAATGCGTTTGGTACTTCTACAAATGTTTCTTCGAGGGCAATAATTTTAGATGAAAGATCAAATGTATCTCTACAACCTTTGTTACTCGTAGCAACTAATGTTATCTGATATTCACCCGGCAGAACATATGTATGTGAGGGTTCAAAACTTGTTGCAGTTCCGCCATCACCAAAATCCCATTGATAAGAAACAGCGCCGGTTGACAGGTTATAACATTGCGTTGCCTGGTTAGGGACGAATACGGTTAGAGGATCAGCTTTAAAGAAAGCGGATGGTTTTGGAAACACGCGTATGATTCTGGTCGTTGTATCCGGGCAACCATAACCATCTTTTGCAATTAATTGTACCGTAAACGTTTTGTTTATGGATGATGCGTTTACAAACGTATTGCTTACGCTTCCGGTTGAAGCAGTGTTGCCATCTCCGTAGGTCCATTGATACTGTGCCACACCAACAATAGGAGGGAAGAACACTTTTAAAGGAGTACAGCCACTATCTGGCAAAGCGGAGATAAAAAACACAGGTTGAGGATGGACAATGATAGGAACTTTTAAAGTATCCTTACAACCATTGCTGTTAGTTGAAACCAATGTAACTGTAAACCCCTGGTTAACCGGGAAAATATTTGTGTACACTTGCGAAGGACTAGTTAATGTAGAGGTATTAGCATTTCCAAAATTCCAATTGTAAGACGACGCGCCTAAAGACGTATTTGTGAACGTTAATTTAGCCGGTGAGCACGCCGGAGTATCAACAAGTAATGCAGATTTTGGACGCGCAAATAAGCTAATAGGTTTTATTATAGAGTCGTAACAATTATTTACTGTACCCACAACAAGTTTTACACTGTAGGTTATTGGTCCGCCACCGGGTGCATTGGTAAAGGTCTCAATAGGGTTGGTAGTTATAGACGCGTTTCCGTTATTAAACAACCAGGCGCTGCTGATATTGCCCGTACTAGTATTTGAAAAACTAACCACCAGTGGCGAACAGCCTGAAACCGGCGAAGCGTTAAAATTAGGAACAGGTTTTGGAAACACTATTGGATTTCCAAAACTTGAATCAATACAACCAAAACCGTTACTTGCGATCAACCGCACAGTAAATGTTTTTGTTGCAGTTGTTGTATTTGTAAAAATATGTGTTGTTGGTGCCGTAGCTGTTATAACAGACGGCGAACCGTCACCGTAACTCCAGGTATATGAAATCACACCGGGTACAGATGGGAAATTGACCGTTAATGGTGTACAACCACTGGCAGGTATCATTGTAAAAGAAGTAAATGTTTTTGGAAAGATCTGAATAGTATGCGACGAAGTATCGCTGCAACCAACACTATTAGTAACTACAAGTGTAATTGTATTTGTGTTTAATATAAAACTATTGTTGGTGTAAGTGTGGCTGGGATTTAAAACTGTTGATGATGTATTATCACCAAAGGTCCAGGAATAGGTACTGGCGCCAATTGAATTATTTGTAAAGGTCACTGGCAAAGGAGAACAGCCCGGACTCAAATTACCCGTGAAGGATGAAACGGGTCTTGGCAATATAGAAACAATTTTCTTTGCTGTATCTGCGCAACCTAAACCTGTAGATGCAATTAAACTTACAGTATAATTTACAGTTGTTTGCAAGGTATTACTATAAGTAAAATTGGCATTTACAGCATTGGATGTTGCTGTAGGTGTTACACCAAAATTCCATAAATAATTTACACCATTAACCGTTGTGTTTGTAAATGACACGGGAAATGGAGGACAGCCAACTGTTGGCGTAAATACAAAATTTGCTGTTGGCTTCACATTCGCCGTAACAAGGTTTGTAGTTGAGTCTTTACAAAATGCGGTTGACACAATTAATTTTACGGTGTACGTGGCCGGAGCAGTATACGTATGCGGCGGGTTCTGAATATTTGAGTTGGGCGAACTGTCACCGAAGTTCCATGTATAACTGTTAATCGCATTTGTTCCTGTAACGGTAGATGTACTTGAAAAACTGGTTATAGAACCCACACAAGTTGAACTAGGTGTAAAACTTGCAATAGGATTTGGGTGCACAACAATTGAGGCCGTTTTCGTATTAACACAGCCATTTGCACCCGTTACAGAGAGAGAAACAACGTATGCACCTGGTGCAGGATAATTTTGATTGGGTGGTATTTGTACGTTACTTGTATTTGAGTTACCAAAATTCCAACTCCAGGAGACGGCACCTATTGACGATTCGTTAAAGACGACATTATTTAAAACATTACATCCGACAGTGGGGGTAGGTACAAAACTTGCGGTGGGCGATGGTAAAATAGTGACGACAACCTGAACAGTTGATGTACAGGCTGCGCCGGCGCCGGGAATAAAAGCTGCAAGTTGAACAGTATAAGTGCCCGGTGTGGGATAGGTATTTGTTTTAGGGCCCGGGCCGAGATTAACAAAACCGCCACCGGTTCCAAAATCCCATAAATAAGAAAATCCTGGCGGGCTTGCGTTTGTAAATGTAATTGGCGCGTTTTGACAAAGCGGTCCTGCCGGCGCTACCAAACTTGCAGTTGGTGGATTAACGATCTGCACATTGATGATCGCAGTGTCAATCCCACACAAATTACTATCTCTTAACATAACGGAGTATGTTCCAACGGCAGGATAAGCAATTGAAATAGGAGTTGTAGGAGGCCAGGGATTCCAGTTAATGATAGAATCATGACTTATTGGCGGCCAGTACATCCCAAAGTTCCACCATTCCTGACGTTGAAAGGTATTACCCTGTGCTAAACAATTACGGGCAGTAGTATTTGTAAAAGTAAAAACATTATCAGGCCAGCATCGTATAAGTTTATCAGGTGTTATAGCTGCATTATCCACATCATAAATTTGAATTGGATTAAAATTTGCTATTGTTGGATTGCCGAAGCTACAATAATTCATTGCCTGGAGCGTGATCTGCGTTTGGCAATTGACCGTGTTCTTGAGATAGGTATGGGTTATTGTTTGTCCGCCATTAGTATAAGTAAAAGCAACGGTGGGCGAACCATCACCAAAGTTCCAGATAAAATTAGTTGTAGGGCTCACGTCGGTACTGGAGTTAGTAAACGACAATGTTTTTGGTGCGCATGCCTGTGTAACACCGCCTATAGGAATTTGGATTGATGCGTTTACCGGTTTTTCCATTACCACAATACCGGTTAAAGTACAATTAAGAGCGGGGATAATTAAAGTAACCACAAAAGTATCAACAACAGTAGCATAGTTATGTGTAAGAATTGTATTTGCAGTGTAAGAAGCGCCGTTAACTGTTGGGCTGCCATCGCCATAGTTAATGCTGTAAGCGCCCCAACTGCTATTTGATTGAAAATTTAAATTGTAAGAAGACCCTGTGCAGCTAATAAAATAAGGGTGAGGCGAAAGGTTACCCAAGTAGTCGTAAACCTGTGGGCACTGTGCCTTCGCAGTAAAGGAAATGATTATGGATAAGAAGAAAAGTAAGCGTTTAATCATGCTCCAATGTTTTAGTTCTTATAATTTTGCAAGCCTGTAAGCCGGGTTCTGTTTCATCGTGAGTTTAACCCCACGATATATTCTATCATTTATCTTTGCGACCTACCCATTGCGGCTTCCATTTCTGAAATAAGACGAGCCGCCTTAATTACCGCAACCTATTTGGCCTTTCAACATCCGAGGTTTACCCAACACAATTATCACTAACCATGCTTGTGAGCTCTTACCTCACATTTTCACTATCACCGGTAACTTGCGTTACAGGCTACCTTGTTTTCTGTGGCACTTTCTGTTACAAAAACATTTCGGTTTTTGCACCCATCCTTTCAGATGGCGGATCGCCCTATGTTGCCCGGACTTTCCTCCACGAGTTTGCACCCGCGGCGATAGAACAACTTGCATTTAAATTTACGAAAAAATATTTAAAAAGGTTTCATATAATAGTTAACAAAATATGATCATTTAGTGTACAAGAGAGATGGCCGAGTAAAACAAAAATACAAGACCTTTTGAGTCTTGTATTTTAGTAAAAACAATAAGAAAATTTTCTCAGAAAAGTATAGCTTCAACGCTTATCTCCACGTTTGCATCCTTAGGTAAACGGGCTGCCTGAATGGTTGCGCGCGCTGGGAAATCATTTTTAAAATAAGAGGCATATACTTCATTCACATGTACAAAATTATTCATGTCGCTTAAAAAAATGGTGCTTTTCACAACGTTATCGTATGAACAGCCACCAGCCTTTAAAATAGCCCCAAGGTAATCCATTACCATTTTGGTTTCTTCCTTAATAGTAGTTTTTACAAGTTGTTTGCTTTGCAGGTCCATAGCTATGGTACCGCTTATAAACATACAATTGCCAACAATAACAGCCTGATTATACGGCCCAATAGGTGCCGGAGCGTTTGGAGTATTTATGATCTTTTTCATAGTATAAGTGTTTAATAGTAACAAATATAATTAAAGATTCGGAAACAGGATATTGGTAATTTTAAACATTTATCTTGTATTTGTAATTCCTATTTTGTTTCTTTGTTTTTAGTAAATGAAAGATCAAACCAATACAATGTATTTTATTCGCCGCAATTTTAATAATTGTTGGCCTATTATGGTTTGTATTATGCGCCCATATTAATTCCAGGCATTTCAATTTTCATTTTTTTCCAATTTATTTTTTTAAAACCATGCAAACGATCTCAGATCTTGTATTAGACAAGTTAAACACATTATTAGTCATTGTAAACAACAAAGGCGAGGTAGAGTATGTTAGTAATTCTTCAAAAGCGCTTCTGGGTTTTGAACCCGATCAGCTACTAGGCAACAACTGGTGGATAGTGCCCAGGCAAAGCATTAATGAAGGCAATCTAGTAAAAGAAAAGATAATTTCTATTATGCTTCACGACTCATACCAGGTTGAGCAGGGCTTTGAACATGCTTTAAAAACATCTAACGGACTGATAAAATGGTTTAAATGGAGTTCTACCGTTATGGCGGATGATAAACTAATTGGAATAGGTATTGATATAACTGAAAAGAAAAGATCGGAACAAAAAACTTTGGAAATAAACCGGGCTTTAACCGAGAAAAACAAAGAGATAACGGATAGTATCAGCTATGCAAAAAAGATCCAGGAAGCCATCCTACAAAACGACTCATTCTTAAAGAAGAATTTTAAGGATGGATTCGTATTATATCAGCCAAAAGATATAGTAAGCGGCGACTATTACTTTTTTCATGAGAACGAGGATAACAAATATGTAGCAGTGATAGATTGTACGGGCCATGGTGTGCCGGGAGCGCTTATGTCTGTTATTGCCAACTCGCTTTTAAAAGAAGTGTTTTTTAATAAAAATATTACTAAACCAGATGAAATTTTGTACGCGTTGGATGAATTACTATTTGACTCGTTGAATAAAAATAACCAGGAGATCCGTTACGATGGCATGGATATAGCTTTGTGTGCCATGGATAAAAAGACAAATGTGTTAAGTTTTGCAGGTGCCATGCGGCCCTTATTCCTGGTAAGAGAAAACGAAATCATAGAAATTAAAGGGAGTAAATTTCCTTTGGGTTATTATTTTGATAAAAAAGAGTTTTTATTAAATACAGTTCAACTACAAACAAATGATAGGATTTACCTAACCACAGATGGCTATGCAGACCAGTTTGGTGGCAACAATAATAAAAAACTAAACAGGAAAGCGTTCAAAGAATTACTACTTTCTTTGAATGGTATGGACGGAGATGAACAAAACTCATTTTTAGATTACTCATTAAAGAATTGGAAACAGGATGAAGAGCAAACTGATGATGTTTTGGTAGTTGGGATCTTTGTTTAAAAACGAATACCTACAACACAAACATCATCTACTTGTTCAAGGTTACCCTTCCAGTCTCGGAAACTATTTACGAGGCTTAAATTTTGTTCTTTTACCGGTAATTGGTGGATGCTGAGAAGATAATTATTTAACTGTTTATATTTATATTTTTTGCCCTTTGGTCCGCCAAACTGGTCGGCGTAGCCATCGGTATAAAGATACAGTGTATCGCCTTTTTTGATATCAATACTTTGCAAAGTAAAACTATGATCTCTCTCGCCTTTACCCACCGGCATTTTATCTTTTGGTAACTCTATAAAATTGTTACCATTTACTAATACCGGAGAATTATTTGCTGCAGAGTAGGTAAGTGTGTTCATTAAAGTATCGATGCATATGAGTATACCATCCATTCCGTCTTGCCCACCGTTTTGCGAAATATTTTCTATTAAACGATGGCGCACATGGTTAAAAATCTCGTGTGGTTCAGAAATGTTCTTTTCTGTAATGGCTTCATTTAAAAAACTAATATTCAGTAAACTCATAAACGCGCCCGGAACCCCATGCCCCGTGCAATCGCAAACAGCAAGATAAAAACGATTCTCCTTTTTTGTAGCCCAATAAAAATCACCGCTGACTATGTCTTTCGGCTGAAATAAAACAAAATACTCTGCCAGATTATTATTGAGTAGGTTATCATTTGCAAGTAGCGTGAACTGAATTCTTTTTGCATAGTTGATAGAATCAACAATTTCTTTTTGCTTTTCTTCAATTATTGCTTTCTGCTCTTCGGTTTCTTGTTTTTGAATGTTAATGATCTCTTTTTGTTTTCGTGTAAGTTGTAAACGTTTGTATATGACAAATAAAAATACCGCTACTAAAATAGCTACTAAAACTAAAAAATAGCTTATGTTCCTCTGATTTTTGCTTTTTACTTTTTCGATCTCAATTTCTTTTGTATGATTAATTTCGTTAACAGCCATTTTCTTTTCATTCTCGTAGCGCTCCTCCAGTTTAAGCATTTCTGCATGACTACCTTCATTTATTATGCTTGCCAAGATCTCGTTGTATTTTTCATAGTAGAACAGAGAAGAATCGACATTTGTTTTTCTATAACTTTTGTATAATTCTTCATAAGCATTTTTTTCAATTTGTATTTGCTTTAGCTCATTAGCAATACGAAGGGCAACATAACAGCTACTAATGGCTTCAGAATTTTTACCCATACTTCTGTAGTTTCTCGCCAAACCTATATTACAAAAGCCTTTAAGCCGCTGATTGCTATTTCTATTTGCCATATCAATTGCTTTTTTATAATAGGTAATTGATATATCATACTTACCTTGCTGGAAATAGGTTTCTGCAATATTGCTATAAGTATCATCTAAAAAAGTTTCCTCATCATTTTTCAAAATAATACTTAGTATTTCTTTATAAACAGATAAGGCCTTGTTAAAATCTTTTTCGGCTCTATAAACATTAGCGATGTTTCCTGATGCTTCAATGTATCCTTTTTGATTGTGCCTTAGTTTAGCGATATTAACAGCTTTAGTAAGATAAATAATAGCTTTATCATAGCTTGCCGTGCCAATATATAAAGCACCAATAGCATTATAATTCCAACCGAGCTTAGCGCTGTCTTTTTTATCTTCTTTAATTTTAAGAGAAATTAAATAATAATTTAGTGCGGCTGGAAAATCACTTTCATAGTACTTAATCAATCCTAGATTATTATAGATATTTGAAACATTTATTGTATCTCCTAATTTGCGAGAGATCAATAAAGCATTGGTATAATAGATTTGAGCGCTGTCTGTCCTGTCTAAAGCCACAAAATTGGACCCGATCTGCATATTAGCTATTGAAGCTTTTTCCAGATCTTTTTTTTGATGAGATAGAAAGAGCGCTTGTCTTCCATACTCAAGACCTTTATCAGGAAAACCCTGTTTTGAACATATGCGTGAAAGTTCTATTAAAGTTTTTAAGCGTACAGAATCGATTTGCGTTGTTGTAACTATCTTTTTTAGAGAGTCTATTTTTCTGTTCTGTGCAAAAAAAATATTATTAAAAAATACAAGCCATAAAACTATTGCGATGTTTGATCTAGATGCCATAAT
The DNA here is from genome assembly GCA_016787785.1 of Bacteroidia bacterium. Taxonomy (GTDB): domain Bacteria; phylum Bacteroidota; class Bacteroidia; order B-17B0; family Aurantibacillaceae; genus Aurantibacillus. The sequence continues at coordinate 280,729 of JAEUTO010000014.1, forward strand.
TAAAACTTAATACCAATGATACAAACATCATCAACCTGTTCAAGTTCCCCCTTCCAGTACTGAAAATTACTTAGGAGGTTTGAATTTTGCTCTTTTACCGGTAACTGGTGGATATTGAGAAGATAATTATTTAGCTGTTTATATTTATATTTTTTTCCTTTTGGGCCGCCAAACTGGTCGGCATAACCGTCGGTGTAAAGGTACAAAGTGTCTCCTGTTTCAATTTTAATTTCATTTAAGGTAAAAGCTTCTTCTCGCTCGCCCTTACCAACGGGCATTTTATCTTTTGGTAATTCGATGATCTGACCGCCTCTTATAATAATTGGTGAATTATTTGCTGATGCATATGTAATTTTATTTAGAGCTTTGTCAATACATAAAATCACGCCGTCAAAACCATCTTTTTGTTCCTCTTTACTAATGGAATTGATCAATTTTTCACGGGTATAGTTCAAGATCTTATCGGGCTGCAAAATTAATTTTTCGTTAATAGCCTCGCTTAAAAAGCCAATATTTAACAAACTCATAAAGGCTCCGGGAACACCATGCCCTGTGCTGTCACAAACAGCAAGAAAAAATTTATTATTTTGTTCGCAAGCCCAATAAAAATCGCCGCTTACAATATCCTTAGGATGAAATAACGTGAAATAGTTATTCGCACCCAAATGATCGTCTAAGAAATCAGTATGGGCCAACAGGGTATATTGTATGCGTTTTGCATAGTTGATAGAATCAGTGATCTCTTTATTCTTATTCTCGATGATCTCTTTTTGTTCTTCTGTTTGTTTACTTTTTATTTCAATGATCTCTTTTTGTCTACGGGTTATTCTAAATCTGTTAAAGATCAATACTCCAAACATAAATACTAATATAAAGCCAACCGTTAGGGCGATCTTTAAGATCTTATCTTTATCGATCTGAGCTTTGTTTGCTTTAATTTTTTCGTCTTTAATAATATTCTCCTGCGCGTTTTTAATACTATCTCTAACAGCGCGACGATTAAATTCAAATTCGATCTCTTTTTTGTGCAACTCTTCTTTTGAATTAGTTTCGTTTAGCTTCTCGAAAACAAAAACAAATTTTTCGTAGCTCTCTAATGCCTTTTTCAGATCGTTAGTTTTTTTGTAAATATTGTATAAACTCATATAAACATTACGCAGATCGCTGTAATCTTCAATTTCTTCAGCAATCTTTTCAGCTTTTAGGTAGTAGGGGATCGCAAGATTATATTGGTTGCGTTTGAAATAGATCTCGCCAATATCCATTGACGATGTGCATTCTTCGTAAGGGTTCTCTGCTTGTTTTGCAAGCTCGTTGTTTTTAATAAAATTTACAAGTGCCTCATCCAAATTGTTTAAACCCATGTATGCATTTCCAATATTACCGTATGCCGAACAAATCCCATTAACACTATTCATTTTAATATAGATCGCTAATGATTTTTTTCCATAATCGAGTGCCTTATTAAAATCCTGAAAATTATTATAAAGTAAACTTAGGTTATTGTATATGCTTGCAAGTTTGTTTTCGTTATTTAATTTTTGGGCAATAGAAAGACTTCGCAATTGGTATTCCAAAGCTCTCTTATTTTGACCCATTGTAATGTATATAGCACCTATATTTCCAAGAGCAACTAAAACAGCTTCATCAATTTTTTGTTGTTCGCCCAGATTAAGTGATTTTTGGTAATAGTCAATAGCTTTAACAAAATCACCTTTTACCTGAAAGTACGAACCCATCAAGTTCAGGATCTTTGTTTGGATACGCGGGGAACCTGATTTTTTCGCAAATGTAAAAGCCTTTTTAGAGAACAAATAAGCAGAGTCGGGGTTAGAGTATAAATAATCCCATGCCATATCGTAATAGATGAAAAATTTTGTGCTATCCTGAGTAGAAGGATTGTTAGCCACTTTTAACAAAGAATCTACATTAGCTCCAAAAAAATTTGAGCCAAAGAAAATGCTAATTAAAATTATAAATCGCGAAATTTTCAAATCTTTTAAAAACCTAAAATAAGAAAAAAAAACGAGTGTTTACAGTAAATTGATCAACTACATTACAAAAACAATTGAACAAATAATTAGCTCTATTCTAAAGTTATATCCGTACGCCGATGATACAAAGGTCGTCAACCTGCTCAAGCTCGCCTTTCCATTGGTAAAAAGTTTCATCGATTAATTGACTTTGCTTTTCCATTGTGTTATTATTAATTGAAAGAAGTAATGCTTTGAATTTAGAAGCCTTAAACTTTTTAGCTGCTTCGCCGCCAAACTGATCCTGGAAGCCATCGGTAAAAAGATAAAGACAATCGTTCTCCTGCACATCGATGCTATGCGTGGTGAAATTTTTAGCCTGTTCAAATTTACCAATAGGTTGTTTATCGGGTTTAACATCTATCAATTCTCCATTTCTCACTATCCACAAAGGATTGTTGGCACCGGCCCAAAGCAATTTTTTTGTTTTAATATTCAAAGAACACAAAGAAATATCCATGCCATCCAGTACTTCCTCTTCACTTTTTTCAAATTCAGCAATAACCAATTCTTTTGTCTTATCAAGTATTTTACCCGGAGCTGCAATGCCATATTCGCGCACCGAACGGTTTAAAGCATTATGGCAAACCACGCTTACCAAAGCGCCAGGCACACCGTGACCAGTGCAGTCGGCAGCAGCGAATAACACACTATCGCTAATAGGCTCTAACCAATAAAAATCGCCGGCAACAATATCCTTTGGTTTGTATAAAATAAAAGATTCTTTAAAATGCTCTTTTACCATACGGTTTGACGGAAGAATAGCCGTTTGTATGCGTTTGGCGTAACTTATTGAGTCCAGTATCTCTGTATTCTTTCCTTCAACTATTCTTTTTTGATCTTCAATTATTTTTGAAGCCTGCTTGTTCTTTTTTAATCCTCTGTAAATATAAAAAGCCAAAACCGCTACTATCAATAAAGAAAGCAACGAAATTATAGATACATTTCTTTGCAGAGAAGCGCTACGTTTGTTATTCTCAACTTCCTGCTTTAAAAATTTTTGTTTTGCTTCGGCATCAATAGAATCAGCAAGCCGCTTTTTGTCGAACTCATAATACAATTGTTTTTTTGTAACCTCTTCCCGGATCTCATCATTAATAATTGAATCTTTTGTATTCATGTATTTTTTTAAATACATCATAGAGGCTTTAAGGTCGCCCGCAAGATCATAAGCATCAGACATTTGTTTGTAGGTACGCTCCATTAAAAGCGGGGAGCCCGTCTTTTCACTCAATTTTACACATCGCTCAAGAATCTCAACGGCTGAACTGTATTTTTTTTCGCTGATAAGAATATCGGCATCAACCGACATGCAACCAACAATACTGTATGGATCTTTAAACTCGTTAAATATCTTCAGGGCCTCTTTGTTATACTCTTTGGCCTTATCAATATTCTTTTCTGCAAGTTCGCAAGAAGCAAGGTTCATGTAATTATAGGCAAGATTAAATTTATTGCCAGAGGCAGAATTAACTTTTACCGCTTTTAAATAATATTCTTTTGCTTCTTTGTCTCGCTTAAGACTTGAGAGTGCAGAACCGATATTATTATACGTTTGGCCAATAACTTTGTTCTCCTTCCTTTGCTCAGCCATTTCAAGGGTCTTTTTAAAATAGTCAATAGCCGTTTTATAATCAAGCTGATCAAAGTATACGCCGGCGATATTGCTATATAATTTCATTTGCATTGAAACATTTTTAGAAATCTCAAACAAGGGCATAGCAACGTGGTAAAATTCAAGGGCCTTCTTAAAATCACCCAAACGGCCTATACACATGCCCATATACATGTTGCATTCGGCTTTAGCATCCGTATTATTTAGCTCAGCAGCTATTGGCAAGGCCTCTTCGCCAAGTTCGTAGGCCAGTTTGAATTTACTTTTTTTATAATTAAAAAAAATATTTTTTAAGGCGATATAAAGTTCGGTTGTTTTATTTTTTGTGACCGTATTTTCATCATGCGCTTGTATAAGAAACTTTTCAGCTTTATCCATTTCGCCACTATTCATATACTCGGTAGCTATTTTTACCAAAGTATTTATTCTGGCTGTATCTTTTAAAGTGGAACTTCGAGTTAAAAGACTATCGATATTACCAGAACCGGAGAATGGAAGGGTGAACCAAAAAAGGAATAGAAGAACGAATGAACTATATTTTGAAGTAATCATTGTTATGGTAAATCAAAACTTAATTCCTATTACGCAAACATCATCAACCTGTTCAAGATCACCTTTCCAATTATCAAAAGTGCTTATATAGATCTCTTTTTGCTGCTGCATACTTAAATGCGAATTGGTTAAAAACAGTTGTTGAAGGTTCTTTAATTTAAACTTCTTGGCATCTGTGCCGCCAAATTGATCAGGATACCCATCGGTAAATAAGAATAAAGAATCGCCGCTGTTTAAAATAATTTCATGCGTAGGAAAATTAGTAGCATTATCTGTGATGCCGATAGGTTGTTTGTGCGATTTTATTTCTTTTAACATTCCCTCTTGTACATACCAGAGCGGATTGTTGGCGCCCGACCATTTGACTTTAATTTTGCCACTTATATCTTGTTTATCGCTAACGGCTATCAAAGAAATATCCATTCCATCTTTTACTTCTTCATCGCTTTTGCTAAATGTTTCCAAAACCAATTCTCTTGTTTTATCTAAAATTAAACCTGGCTCGGTAATTCCAAATTCGAGAACCGCTCTGTTTAAAGCGTTACTGCAAACTACGCTTACCATTGCTCCTGGCACACCATGACCTGTACAATCTGCGGCTGCTAAAAAAGAAATACCGTTTAGCCGTTCGAGCCAATAAAAATCTCCTGCTACAATATCCTTAGGTCTGTAAAAAACAAAATTATTTTTAAAATAGCTGTCAACCAATTTCACGGGCGGTAAAATAGCATCCTGGATGCGCTTTGCATAGTTGATACTATTGGTGATGTCATTATTTTTTCCGGCTATCTGATGATTTTGTAACTCTAATTGCTTGTTTAACTTGTTCTTGATGGCATACCTGTTATATAACAAAAAACCGAGCCCGCCTAACAAAATTATTCCTAACAAAAGTAAGTTCCTGAAATTTCTTTGCTTTTGCAGTTCCAGTTCTTTTTTTGAATTCTCTAACTCTGATTGCACTTTTTCTTTTTTGTAGGTCTCAATTTGGTTGGATTTGTGAGCATCGTCATACATGGCTTGCATCTCGGCCATTTTGTTAGAGTATTCTATTTTATAGATAGTATCATTTATCTCGATATACTTTCTGAGATTAGAATACGCTTTCTCAAAATCACGTTTTTTAAAGAACATGCTTGCAAGCGCATCGTATGCACCTTTTTCAATTTCCGGCATTTTGTTCTTTTGAGCAATAGAAATAGCCAGTTTTAAATATTCTTCAGATTTTTTTTCTTCACCAACGTACTTACATATCTCCCCCAGGTTGATTAGTAAACTTGTTCTTAAATAGGGATCAGAGCTCTCAGAAAAATAATTCCAGGCCAAATCAAAATATTTTTTTGCTTCCTTATAGTTCTTAAGTTCATAATTTAGCTCGCCCATATTATTATAAGTAGAATACAAGCCCTCTTCATCGTTAATGCGTTTTCTTATTTCAATAGCTTTTTCAAAATTTAATTTTGCTTGCTCGTATTCATTCGATTTTAGTTGAATATTAGCAATATTATTATAGGCGGCACCAATACCATACTCATCATTTAGCTTTATCATTATTTCAAGCGCCTGCTTTTGAAATTTAAGCGCCATACCGGTATTATTTATTTTTTCGTAAACATTACCAATGTTGGTGAACGAGCGAGCAATACCAATGCTATCTTTTATTTCTTCTTTTATTTTTAATGCCAGTAAATTAAACTCTATCGATTTTGTGTAATTTCCCAAATTCAAATAAAGAGATGCAATATTATTGTATGTACTTGCAATTGATTTCTTTGTTCCAACAGTCGTTCCGTCTTTTAGTTTTTTTTGTCTTACACCCAGTGTTTTAAAATTATAGAGTAGGGCGTTGTCAAAATCGCCCATAAAATAATAAGTGCCCGATAGATTATTGTATGCAGCTGCAATAAATTTATCATTCTTGTTTTTTAATGCTATTGCCAAACTTATTTTTGAATAGTTTAAAGCTTTTTTAAGATCAATTTTCCAGTATTGGTTGATCAGAGAATTATACGCTATAAGTTTTACGGTATCGTGCGAATTGCTTTTTGTAATAGCCTTTAGTGTATCAATTCTGCTTTGAGAGAAAGCAATTGTTGCAAACAGTTGCAAAGCAACGGTAAAAAGGGCTTTATTGATCTTTGAAAATTGAGACACTTAACACAATTATACTTTAAATTAGCCACTAAAAAAAGTGTTTGGAAGATACTTTAACTATATTCATCTATAAATAATTGAAGCTGAGGGAAAAAAGGGGGAATTTGTGCCCGAATAGCAGAGAAGATCAACCAGGTGTAGACCTGCCTGCTATTTTAACTTATTTATACTCTTATCGATGTACTTTTCACTGGGCAAAAGCGCTTTTTGGATGCGACTGGCATAATTAATCGAGTCAATGATCTCCTTTTGCTTGTCGTCAACCAGTTTTTTTTGCTCCGAAATAATGGCGTTGGCTTTTTTCTTTTGACTATAGGCTCTAAAAGAAATAAAAAAGAGAACAAGAATAACCACCACTACAAGAACAAGGTAATTTCTCTGTTTATTTTTTGCCAGCAATTCATATTCTTGCTCTTTTAATTGCCCTTCTTTTTTTGTGATATCATATTTAACTTCCATTTCAAGCATTTTACCTTTTATTCTATCAAAAGAGATGGAATCACTTGCTTGTTTATAAAGTAAATTGTAGTCATATGCCGCTTTATAGTTATTTAAAGCGTAATATGTTCTTGAAATATTATCATAACAATCTTTTTTAATAAAATCCATCTTAATTGTATCTGCGTAGGCTAATGCAATATTAAAGTACTTTAAAGCGGAGTCGTTATTTTTATTTAGAGAATATAACTGAGCTAAAACAAAATAGCAATTACACATGCCATGTTTTTCGTTTATCGTTTGATAGATGGGCAAAGATTCTAAAACTCTTATTTTTCCTCCTTCGAAGTCTTTCTTTTTTAAATGAATTTCGGCAATCCCTAAAAGAGAATTAGCCATGTAAGAACTGCTATTGTTACGTTTATAGATCTCCAAGGCCAGTAAACTATAAAAAAGTGCGCTATCGTATTGTTTTTTTTCAACTTGCAAAATGTTGATATTCGTTAGTGCGTTTGCATACCGGATCATATCTTTATGTTCTAAAAAATAATTTTTTGCCTGACTATAATAAAAATATGATCTCTCAAAGTCGCCCTGCTTCAGGTATAAACTGCCTAAAATATTATAGATCTTAAATTTATCATCGTTTAAACCCTCTTTGTCCAGAAACGCGATGTAATCTAAGCAAAAACTTAAGGAAACATCGTACATATCCTTATAGAACAGATAATTTATTAAGGTTGATGATGTTTTTTTGATCCCGTTCTTAAAACCGATCTTTTTTGCAAGTTTAAGTGCGGACATAAAATGATTTATATGCTCTTTGGATTTATACAGATCGTATTGCCTGCCTAAATTAAAGATCAGATTCACTTTATTAGAATCTTCGGTTGCATTGTCAATTAAAACTGTTAAAGAATCTACAGTCCTTTTCGACTGGCAAAGGAAACCAGAGAAAATAAAAAGAGAAAAAATAAGTAAAAAATATTTTAAAGCACTATTCATTATAAGCTTTGTATTTTTATTCCAATTATGCAAATATCATCAATTTGATCAAGTTTTCCTTTCCAATCAATAAACCTATTATTTAAAATATCTTTTTGAGCACTTATGGGGTTACTTGCAACGCTGATTAAAAACTCATTCAATCGGCGAGACTTAAACTTTCTAATGTCGGGCCCACCAAATTGATCTCCATAACCGTCAGTATAAAGATACAAAGTATCTTCATTCGTTATATCCGTAATTTCATGTAAAGTGAATGAATCCATTCTTTCGCCTTTACCAACAGGCATTTTATCTTTTGGCAGTTCGATCATTTTATTACCGCTGATCAAAATAGGGGCATTATTTGCGGCAGAATAGGTTACTTTTTTATTGACCGTGTTAATGCAAACCAATATACAATCCATGCCATCCTGCGCACCATCCTGCGAAATGTGCTCAATAAGCCTATGACGCACTTGATTTAAGATTTCGTGGGGTGCCAAAATATTTTTTTCTTTAATTGCTTCACTCAAAAAGAACATGTTAAGTAAACTCATAAACGCACCGGGAACACCATGTCCGGTGCTATCACATACAGCAAGATAAAAATTACCATTATGCTCGGTTGACCAATAGAAATCGCCACTCACCACGTCTTTTGGTTGAAAGAAAATAAAATGTTCTTTCAGATTTTTCTTTAAATTTTCTTTACTCGCTAAAAAGCTTCGTTGTATTCTCTCGGCATAATGAATACTATCTGTAATTTCCTTATGCTTTGCTTCAACGAGGCGCTTTTGCTCATCAATAATTACCAGTTGAGTTTGGGTTTGTTGTTCTTTGATCTCAATTATTTGTTTTTGTTTATTAGTTAATTTAAATCTCTTAAATAAAACGAAAGTAAAAACTGTAATTATTAAAAGTATACCAATTATAATATAAATTATAAGTTGATGACGTTTCTTTTCCTCTAAACTTATGGCATTTTGAACTGCAGCTTCTGCCTTTAGTTCTGTTTCTTTTTTTTCAACCTCAAAATTTGTTTTTGTGTCACTTAATTTCGAGCTGTTCTCAATATTAAACAACGTATCGGTTAGTTGTTTAAATTTTACATGGTTTGAATAGGCTTCTTTATAATTACCTAATCCAACTGCGGCGTTTGCCATGAGTTCATATCCCATGCGCAGATTATTTAGGGTATTTATATCCTTTGATAAATCAATAACTTTTTGAGCCTGCTCCTTTGCTAAGGCATAATTCTTCAGAGTAATATTCAGATCACAAATATTTATCAAATTCAGAATTATTCCTTCTTTGTCATTTAATTCTTCATCGATCTTTAGCGATCGGTTATAATATTCGAGGGCCTGTGAATACTCTTTTTGGTCGTCGTAAATAAGGCCAATATTGGTGATACAGGACGATATGCCTTCCTTATCATTAAGTTCTTCGTTCAACTTTAGCGCCCTTTTATAACATTGTAGTGCCTTGTGAGATTCTTTTTGCGTTTGATACATGGTGCCAATATTTAACAGATCGGCTGAAATGCCTTCTTTATCCTTTAGCTCCTCATCTATCTTTAGTGCTTTTGTGTAGTATTCGAGTGCCTGCGCGTAGCTACCCTGAAAATCGTATATAAGGCCAATATTCGTGTAACATTTTGCTATTCCTGTTTTCGCTTTTATGTCTTCGTATATTTTTTGTGCTTTTGTAAAATGATCTAATGCTTTAGGGTAATCGCCAATTGAATAATGAATAAGGCCAATATTCATAATGCAGTTGGCTGTTTTAAGTCTATTGTTCAACTTCTCACTCAAAACCAAACACTTGTTATAGTAGACTATTGCAGAATCGTAACGGGCGCGGTCGTAATAAATTGAAGCAATACCGTTATAGATTTCAAGTTTGGTAGCCTCATCTTTATTGTTCTTTAAACTGGTGTATAGAGAATCGATTCTTGTATTTTGAGAAAAAGCAAAACTAAACATTTGCAAAATGAAAATCGAAATAACTATTCTAATTGCTTTATTTTTCATTTTACTTAAATAGCCAAACACCTATTACTTTTTAAATTTTAATACCAAAAACACAAACATCATCCACTTGCTCGTTAGCGCCCTTCCATTCTTCAAACGTAGAATCTAATAGTTGTAGTTGTTCTTCCATAGGTAAGTGACTATTTTTTGCTAGCACTTTTTTTAATCGACTATACATGAATTTTTTGCCATTTGGCCCACCAAATTGATCGGCGTAACCATCTGTAAATAAATATACACAATCGCCTTGTTGTATTGGAATTGTATGATTTGTAAATTTCTTCATTTCATTACCAACATACGCCCCAATTGGATGTTTATCTCCTTTATATTCTGTTAATATACCATTACTAACAATACAAATGGAATTTTTTGCACCTGCAAAATGTAGTTTTAATGTGTTATAATCTATGGCTACAAACACCATATCCATGCCATCTTGTATTGTGCTTTTTGAATACTCTTGCCGTAAGGTTTTTGAAATTCCTACATTTATAAAATCAAGAGCTTCTGAAGGCCTATTTACTGTTGGTTCACGTTCGCAAATCCTTAAAAAATTATTGCCAATTACGCTCATCAATGCGCCCGGAACACCATGCCCCGTGCAATCAGCAACAGCAACCATCATGAAACTTTCTTGGTACTTTGTAACAGCATCTGATACCCAATAAAAATCACCGGCTACTATATCTTTAGGCTTATAAAGAATAAACGAATTTGGAAATTTTTCCTTTATTATTTCTTCTGAAGGCAAAATTGCTTCCTGAATACGCTTGGCATAAGTGATACTGCTTGTAATATCTTTATTTTTCTCCTCGGTTTTATTGCGTTGTTTCTCTACTTCAAGTTTCTGTAATAATATAATTTTGTTTGCTTTTTGTTTTTGGAGATAACTTCGATACGTAAATATCGCAAAAAAAACCGCCAAAATAAGAATACAGGACACTAAAAACAAAATCCATTTTTGCTTTTTACTTTCAGCATTTGCTTCAATCTCTTTTTTTTCTAATTCTTTTTTTGCCAGCATTTCTTTTTTATCAAAATCAAATTGCAATTGCGCCTGAATTGAGTTTTTTGCATTGCCATCATTATAAATACTATCGCGAATGATAATGTAGTTATGATAATAATCTAAAGATTTCTTGAAATTTCCGGTTTCCTCATATAAAATACTTAAAAGCATATTAGCATCAATAATGGTTTCTGTATCGCCTATATCAGTTGCAATAGTCAATGCTTTCATAGCACAATCTTCTGCCATTTTATAATCTTTTAGTTTTAAATACGGCCTGCTAATATCTATGTAAGTAATTTCAATATTCTCTAAACTATTTATTTCTTTTGCAAGTGCTAAAGCTTGTGTATGGTATTTGATCGCCTCTTTATAATTACCCATATCTGTATACACAATACCAATATTATTTAAAGAATAGGTAATTTCTTTTTTATTTTTACCCAGTTGTTTAATTTCTAAGGCCGCAAAATGATACTTTAAGGCGTCTGCTAACTTACCTTGTAAGCGATACACATTACCAATATTATTAAATGAATAGCCAATATTTATTGAATCTTTAATTTTTTCCCGAATAGCTAAAGCCGCGAAATGATTTTTAATGGATTCATTAAAAATTTTCAATCTCATATAAACATTACCAATATTATTATATGAATTGGCCATGCCTTTTATATCTCCTAATGGCTCTCTTATCTTTAAGGCTTCTAAATTATTCTCCAGCGATTTATGATTATTACCTTGATGATAATATATATTAGCAATAAGGCTATAGGCTAGAGCTAGGCCTTTTTTGTAGTTTATTTTTTGAGCAGTATTTTTTGAAATTAACGAGTAACGATAGGCTGTATCATAGAAATCATTATCAATAGCTAATTTACAAAGATCTATTAAATCGTTAACTTTATTTGTATCTTCAGGTGAGGTTATTAAAACACGTTTCAAAGAATCTATTTCTTTATTCTGAGCAAGACAATTTACAAATATTGCATGTAGAAAGAATAATATAGTATGTAGATAAAATTTTTTCATTTTTTTGCCATGCGTGTTTATGGAAAAATATAGATTCGTTTAAAAAAGAAAACCATATTCAAATATAATTAATACTAATAGCATATTAACCATTGTTTAGTTCTTTAAGATTTTTAGATATATACTTTTCACTCGGCAATAATGCTTTTTGTATCCGTTTTGCGTAGTGAATTGAATCCAAGATCTCTTTTTGTTTTTCCTCAACAAGTTCTTTTTGCATTGCTATTTCGTCTTTACTGGCAGTAAGATCTCTATTAAGTTTTAAAAGCAATGAATTAGCTTTTTTACGATTTATATTCGTTCTAACAATAAACAATGTAAGGACAATAAAAGCGATCACAAGAACTGCAAAAAAACTGATCCAGCCTTTTCTCTTTTCCAATTCGGCATTTACTACCAATTTATCTTTACTCAACAATGCTATTTCTCTTTCTTTTCTTTCTACATCAAACTTTGTTTCCATTTCCAACATATTCTCCGAATAAAGTTGTTTATCGGTGGAATCTTTTATGGCAACATATTTATTTTTGTAAAGCAACGCGCTTTTGTAATTTTCCTTGTCCTCATATACTTCGGATAGGCCATTGTAGGCATCCATTAAATATTTTTTAAGATCCATTTTTTCAGAAAATGGAATAGATAAGAAATAGTTCTTTTCCGCTTCATCCAAATTTTTTAGCTTCCTGTATGTGTCGGCAACATTAACATAAGCAAAAGCCTGGTTCTCTTCATTATTTATAGCAATTGCATATTTAAGAGCCATTTTTGCAGCATTCAGCGCCTTGTCATACCGTTTACTTTTGTCATAAATAACTGAATAGTTTGAATAAACATTTATTAATTGTAAGGTATCATTCAATTTGCTAAATGTTTCATATGCCATATCAAGATACCGAAGGGCTGTAGAATCCTGATTTGTTTTTGTGTAAAGTACACCCATATTGGTATACGATTCCGCCAATCCTACAACATCATTTTCTGCTTTTTCAATTTCAACCGCTTTTTGATGAAATTCCAGCGATCGGGAATAATTCTTTTTTGCAGCCAACACCACTGCCAGATTACTATATAAACTTTTCATAGCCGTAGTGTTCTTCATTTTTTCGGAGAGACCAGTGGCAAGCAGAAAATAATTGATACAACTATCCAGATTATATGTCAAATAAAATACCGAACCTAAACCATTATAACTTCTTGAGAGACCAAAGTCGTCTTTAATTTTAGTTTGAATTGATATTGCTTTTCTATTGCAGTTTATGGATTCAGCATATTTACCTTCTGCTGTTAAAAGCATACCTAAAAGATTATTGGCATCTGCAATCCCCAGATCGTACTTAACTTTTTCAGAAAGTTCCAGCGAACTTATTGCGTATTTCTTTGCTTCTTCAACATGGTTACGTCTTAACTTATTTGAAAGCTGAAGCATTTTACGTATTCGGGTAGTGTCGTTTGGTGCGCTTTCAATTACTTTTTTTAAAGAATCGATCGTTCTATCCGACTGGGAATAAAACGAAAATGAATAGTACACTAAGATCAGAACTAATACTAAATTCTTCATGTTATTTGTTTTTACTAAACATTATCTTCCTTCTCGCTTTGCAATTTTTTTAAACTCCTGTCAATATATTTCTCGCTTGGCAACAGCGTTTTTTGTATACGTCTGGCATAATTAATAGAATCTAATATTTCTTTTTGTTTTCCTTCTAAAATATTTTTTTGATTAGATAGAATAACATTGGTCTTTTTCTTTTGACGGTAATTGATAATCGCAAAAACCGCTAAAAAAGAAATTAATACAAGCCCAATTACAATAGAGATATTGATCCGTTTTTGCTGTAGAATAACAAGGTCCTTATTCTTTAACTTCTCTTCCTGTACCTCAATTTCCTTTTGTTTGCTTTCATTTTGATATTTAGCTTCCAGTTCCTGGATCTGTTTTAATTTTTGTTCGTCGTAAACGGTTTTAATTATAGTTAAATATTTAGATTGGAATTCAAACGCTTTTTGATAATTGTTTGCTTTTGAATAAATGAAGGCAGATACCTGGTAGGCAAATTTCATACTTTCACGATTATTAATAGCCTCGGCTACTTTTAGTCCTTTTTCTGCATATTCAATTGCTTTTTTTGAATCACCGTTCTTTAAATAAATATCTGCAAGGTTACAACTTGCATCCGCCAACCCGCTGTTATTGTTTGTTTGCTCGCAGATCTCTATTGTTTTCAATCCGGCATCAATTGCAGTCTTATAATCCTTTAGCATAACACTAGCCGTTGAAATGTTTGAAAGGCAAGTAGCGATCATAGGGGTATCATGTGCTTTTTCATAATAACTTAAAGCATTCTCGAAATTCTCGATAGCTTTTTTTAATTCGCCTTTAGACCCGTAAACAATACCAAGCCCGATCAATGCAACACCAGACTGGTTAGGTGCATCAATGGTTTTACTCAGCGCATATGATTTCCCGTAATACAACAAAGCATTATCAAACTCTTCACGGTCGGTATAAATTGTACCAATATTAGCCAAACAGGATATAATAGATACCGTGTCTTTTATTTTTTCATCTATTTCGAGCGCTTTGCGCATGTATATCAAAGCCGTATCGTATACACCGGTCTTTCGGTAAAAATTCGCAAAATCTTCATAAATATCTGCTACAATGTTTTTATCATTTTCTTTTTTGGAAAGTTCTATACATTGAAGAAATAATTTTCTTGAGGTTGCGTAGTCATCAACTAAACGGTAATAAACTGCAAGATAATTGAGAGAATATAAATATTGAAGCGAATAATTATTCTTTTTAGAAAGTTCTAAAGCCTTAGTAAAATATTCAAATGATTTGGGCATATCCCTTCGCAAGCAGGTCTGCCCAATTTTATTATACAAACGTATCTTTTCTTTGTCGCGTTGGGCGGTATCTGCACGTTTTATAAGACTATCAACATTAATGAAACCAAACGCGTTAACGCTTAAGATCAATAGAAGAAATAATATAATTTTTTTTATAGTATAAAAATTCATCCGATCTTTATTCACGTTTTAACTCCGTTTTTAAACGGAAATCTCATCTTATCAATTTTGATCCTTCTTTTTCACCATGGTTAAAATTGTAGCGATACCAACTGTTTGACCTGCCTGATCAACAGCATCATATTTTTCAAGCACGTCCATTGAACTTGCATCATAAATATCAACTACCCATTTTACTATGCCAACTTTAACTTCGGTGCCATTGGCTGCCGTTAAAGGCTTATCATTTTCAATTTTTTCTTTACAGGTAAATTTAACACCAATGGTCATACCCGGGTAAATTGGTTTTGTAAAGCGACATTCATCAATGCCATAGTTTAACAATACCGGACCTTTTGGTGGGTCAACAAACAAACCGGCTGCTTTAGAAAGAATAAAGTAACCATGTGCAACGGTGCGTTTAAAAATAGTTCCATCTAAAGATTCCGGTTGCAAATGCGCGTAAAATTTATCGCCGCTAATGTTAGCAAAATTCACAATATCTTCTTCACTTACCGTGTGGGTAGGGGTAATGGTTGTTTCACCAACATCAAGGTCTTCGAAGTATTGACGGAACGGATGAACATCTTTAATGATTTGTTTTGCACCAACCTGATAGCTGTTTAATATTGCAGTGATCATTGTTGGAGAACCTTGAATGGCGGTACGCTGCAGGTAATGGAAAACGCCACGCTTACCACCCATTTCTTCGCCACCACCGGCACGACCAGGACCACCATGCACTAACATTGGCATAGGAGAACCATGCCCTGTACTTTCTTTAACGCATTCTGCATTCAATACTAAGATGCGGCCATGCATACAAGCTGCGCCAAGTGTATACATACGCGCAATTTTTGCGTCGGCTGTAATAATAGAGCTTACCAAAGAACCTTTGCCCATTTTAGATAATTGAATGGCATCGTCCATAGTTTTGTATGGCATAATGGTGCTCACAGGGCCAAAGGCTTCAATGTTATGGCAGTCGGTATTTTTAAACGGACTATCATTATAAAAAATAATTGGCGGCATAAATGCACCTTTATTTTTATCGGCACCTTTTACTTCAAAATTCTCGAAGCTGCCAATTATTATTTTTTGCGTTTTGCTTAACAGCTCAACTTTTTCTTTTACTTCAATTAATTGCGACTTGCCTGCTAAAGAACCCATGCGAACGCCTTCTACGTTGGGATCGCCAATAACATTTTGTGCTAAGCGTTTACCCAAAGCTATCTGCACATCTTCTACCATGTTCTCAGGAACAATGATACGACGCACGGCCGTACATTTTTGTCCTGCTTTGGTAGTGATCTCCCTAGCAACTTCTTTGATAAAAATATCAAACTCCGGCATAGCAGTGGTAACGTCGGTTCCAAGCACGCAGCAATTTAACGAATCGGCTTCCATATTAAAATGTACTGCTTCTTCTAACAAACGCGGGTGTGCTTTCAACATTTTTCCGGTAGAGGCGGAGCCTGTAAACGTAACAACATCCTGGCTTTGCACGTGTTCTAATATACCGTTTGCGCTTCCACAAATTAATTGCAACGCACCCTCCGGTAAAATTTTACTGGCTATTATTTCCTTAACAACCGCTTCGGTTAAAAACGAAGTAAGCGCTGCGGGCTTTACTATTGCAGGAACACCGGCCAACCAATTAACAGCAACTTTTTCTAACATGCCCCAAACAGGAAAGTTAAAGGCATTAATATGAATAGCAACCCCTTCTTTAGGTACGCAAATATGATGACCTATAAATGTGTTGTTCTTTGAAAGGCGCGCTACATCACCATCATAACAAAATGTTTCGTTAGGGAACTGGCGGCGCAAAGAAGCGTATGCAAATAAATTTCCTATACCACCTTCAATATCTACCCAGCTATCAACACGGGTAGCGCCTGTTGCCCAACTTACTTTATAAAAATCTTCCTTTTTACTTAAAAGGTGCATGGCCAGGGCCTTTAGCATTAAGCCCCTTTCCTGAAAGGTCATCTTGCGAAGCTTTGGCCCGCCAACTGTACGCGCATATTCGCACATCTTAGCAAAATCAAGTCCTTTGCTGCTTGCCGTTGCAAATACATCACCGGTAATAGCGTTAAATAGTTCCTGTCCGTTCTCAGCGCCGGCAACCCATTGGCCACAGGCATAGTTATATAATTTGTTCATTTTTAAGATAAAATTTGAATCATAAATATAACAATAAACGTTACAATTCTTTTCAAAAATCTATTAAAAAAGAAGAAATAAAAACTTACACAAAATAATGCACAAACCCTTGCTAAGTCTAACATTTACAAGGGAATACAAATTGTATTTTTATGTTCACTTAATTCTGCTATTTTTGTTAGTAATGAACCCCATAAGCAAATTTAAGAGCTTTATTATTGGCGATGCCTTGTTAAGTACCGAAGACCCTTTTCAACAGGTAAAAGTGCAGGTACTATTTAATTTTACGCTCTTTTTTCTTGTTTTGAATATACCTTATTCTATTGTTTCTTATTTGCAAAGTACCTTTCATTTTCTGCTTGCTATGTCCTCATCACTGGCACTGGCAACTGTTTTTGTGATCCTTAAAAAAGTAAAAAACATTAAATGGGCTGTATATTTTTATATTATAAATCACCTGATACAAAATTTTATACATTTTATCATTAACAATGGTATAATAGAATTGCAAGGGATCTTGTTCTTTTTACTGATAATATTGTTTGGTTTTTTGCTTGTAGATAAGGTCTTCGGCTTTTCTTTGCTTTTATTTGTTCTTGTTATGTATTTTATTGGTACGTATAATACACAAAGTGGTCATGCTCTTTTTTCTGTTCCCGATAGTTACGGAGATCCGACCAATGAACAGGTAAGAACTTATTTTACAGTTATCCCACTGCTGCTTAACGCTTTTCTCATAAGCCAGTTTGTTGGGGCAAAACAAAAAGCTGAGCAAAAAATAAAAGAGCAAAAAGTGCAATTAGAACTGGCTTATGAAGAAATGACCATTCAAAAACATGATATTATTTCGAGTATCAATTATGCGCAAAAGATCCAACTGGCCGTTCTGCCTGCGTTAGAAACCGTATCAAGAAATATTCCTCAATCATTTATTTTATACAAACCAAAAGATATTGTAAGTGGCGATTTTTACTGGTTTTACGAAATTGATAAAGATAATTACATTATTGTTTGTGCCGATTGCACAGGCCACGGCGTACCCGGAGCTTTTATGACCGTTATAGGAAGCAATCTTCTAAATCAAACCGTTATTGATAATAAGATCTATCAACCAAAAGATATACTGGTTGAAGTGAACAGGCTTTTGAACTCAACCCTTAAACAGGATAAAGAAAAAGCCGGTGTGCAGGATGGAATGGACCTTTCGCTTTTAAAGGTGAACAGAGCTACCAAAGAACTTATCATTACAAGTGCTAAAAGGCCTGTGGTGTTTATTCGTGATAACCAATTGCAGGAGATAAAAGGAAACAAATCGTCTATTGGAGGAATGAGAGAGGGCGATAAAAAATTTGAAGAGGTTAAAATAACTTATAAAGAAAACGATCAGTTTTACTTTTTTACTGATGGCTATCACGATCAGTTTGGCGGCGATAAAGGGAAAAAATTCTCTACCAAACGCCTTCGCGAGGCACTTCTTGAAATTCACGGATTGCCAATTGCAACACAAAAACAAAAGCTGGACCATATCATTAACAAATGGATGGGTAACCTAGAGCAGGTAGATGATATTTTGGTAATGGGTATTAAACTTTAGGCATTTATTTAGGTAATTTAAGAAATTTTAAGAACTTTGATCTGAGTTCCGCACCATTTTTGAAATAAAAATATAAAAACCAAATATGAAAAAAATACTTTTACAACTCTTAGTAGTTATTGCAATCACGTCAAGTCTTAAAGCTCAGGAAGGCAAGATCATTATCAGGAACGCATCTAACAGCTATCCTAAATTCATTGCATCTTTAAATGGTATTCGTTTGTCAAACGACTATAATTCTATTTCCACATTCTCTTACTTAGATGACAACTCGTATCGTTTAAAAATATTGCAGGCCGGATCGGCAAACGTGCTTAATTTTGCGCTTGCAAGCGAGCCAAAGTATCTTTCAAAATATGTTATAACAAAAGATAATGTTGGTAATTACACGGTTATTTTAGAGAGTAAATCATTAATTCTAGATGACGTTGAAGCCACCGTATCGGCTACAGTTGCAGAAATACCGCGTACACCCTCTGTTACAAATACACCTTCGGTGATCCCAACCACATCGGTTGCTGTAACAAATATATCGGCGGCAGAATTTAACGAGCGACTTGGCGCGGCTAAAAAAACAAGTTTTGATGACAAGCGTCTGGAAAAAGCAAAACAGGTATTTGATGACGAAATTTTAAACACCAACCAGATCATTGAAGTGGTAAAAGTTTTTTCGTTTGACGACGCGAAAGTGGATTTTGCAAAATGGGCCTATGCCGATTGCATTGACAAAAAGAATTATTACAAGTTAGATGACCAGTTATCTTTTGGAAGTTCGAAACAGGAGTTGAGCGATTTTATTAAGAAAAAGAAATAGATAACAAACAAATTAAAGAGTTTCTTTCACCTCTATAATTTGCGGAGATATAATAAATTTGCTGATCAGCTTTTCTATTTTTTCATTTAATATAGATGTAAATACCAAATGCTGGCACTTTGGTAAACTCAGCGCCAAACGGTCTATTTGTCCCTGCCAACGGTTCTCTATCATGCTTTCGGCATCATCAATAACAAAGAGCTTTATCTTATTTAAATTTAAAGTTCTTTTAAAATAAATATCCATTATTCTATTTGCGGTACCAATTACAAGATCAACACCGGCATAAATATCTACCGTTTGATCGTCGATCTTTCCTTCTTCAAAAATAGCCAGCGCTCTAAGATCTGTTTCCCTGGTCAGTAATTTAAACTGCTCCAGCATTGCTAAGGCTTTTTCTTTATTGGCTACCAATATCATTGCTCTTGGTGGATCCTCAAACGCATATTGCAATTTTTGAATCGCACTAATAACGGCAAGACTTGATCTGCCGGAGTTTAAAGGGCCAATGCCAATAACATCAAAACCTCCGTTTATTTTTGGCAAACATTTTAATTGCAAAGGTTTTGGCTCTTCAAAACCATTTAGCGTTAACGCCTGCGAAAGTTTTTTATGTAATTTTTCCTTGAACATGAAAGGTAAAGATAATCAATTCTTTAAGCAATAAACTTATAACCTACGCCCCTGATAGAATGAAAGTGGGCCGGCTCTTTGGGATTTGCCTCAAAGTATTTCCTGAAATTTAAAATATAATTATCAATGGTACGCGAAGAAGCGTTCTCATTCACATCCCACAGTTTTTCGATGATCTCATCGCGCGAAATAACTTTGTTAGCATTCTCGGTCAGTAATTTTAACAGGCCAATTTCGCGTTTGGATAGGGTAGAGTAGGAGCCGCTAATATCCTTTATCTCAAAGGTCTCAAAATTTATACTGCAGGTATTAAAATTAAAAACAGCAGGTGTATCTTTTTGTGTGCGCTTAATTAAATTACTTACACGCAATAATAATTCTTCAAGATCAAAGGGTTTTGTAATATAATCGTCTGCGCCCAATTTTAATCCTTCTATCTTATCGGCTATCTGGTTCTTTGCAGTTAAAAAGATGATCGGAAGAGCGGGGTTAAGCACTTTAAAGGCTTTACAAAGTTCAAAACCGTTTATTTCGGGCAGCATAACATCCAGTAAAACCAAATTGATAGTGGGATGCTCTTTTTTAAATACATCAAGCGCCTGCTTACCACTTTTTGCAATTGTAACCTTATAGTTCTCTAACCGCAGGTTAAGCGCAATGGTCTCTGCCAGGCTTTCTTCATCTTCAACAACAAATATGTGAGGTTGCGCCATTAATGCGGAATAAGTATTTGGTATGATACGCCAAGTTCGTTATTTATTTCAACTTTTCCATCCAATTGTTCAGCCAACATATAAATAAGCTGCATGCCCAGGTTAGAGTCGCGCTTTACATCAAAATTAGCTTTAAAACCAACGCCGTTATCTTTTACCGTCATTCTGTAAAACTGTTCGGTATCTATCATTTCAATAGTAATGGTGCCTTCGTTAGAAGGAAAGGCGTATTTGTAGGAATTGCTTATTATCTCATTTAGTATTAAACCCAAAGGTATCATATGGTCTATATCAAAAAACAAACCCGGTTCAATATTAAAACTAAATTTCACGCTCGAATCATTTTTTGATAAAGAGTGTTCTATGCCCTTGCTTAAACGCTCAACATAATGGCTTATCTCGATCTTTGAAAGATCTTTAGATGAATACAGCATCTCGTGCACCAATGCCATAGAGTTAATACGGTTGCGGCTTTCAATAATAAGATCGAGGTAACGTTTATCTAGAATATTCTCTGATTGCAAATTAAGTAAGCTTGATACTATTTGCAGGTTATTTTTTACCCGGTGATGGATCTCTTTTAATAACTGCTCTTTTTCTTTTAGCGATATGGTGGATGTTTCAAGTTCTTCGCCCAACATATTAACACCTGCACCAATAGCATCCAGGGTTTCATTTCCGATTACCGAAGTTTTTTTAGAAAAGTCGAAACGGGCATAAGACATGATCACGTCAAGGATCTCTTGTACACGTTCTGAGTTATTATCTTTTAAATTCTTTGGCATCTATTAAACGTGTTTTTTTAACCAGTTAATTGCATCAGTCTCATCATCAAATAATCGTGCCGGAACCGCCGGTTTGTTCAATCCCATAAAAAAATTCCCAATTACCCGGCTTAAGGGCGATTTAACCATTACAGCAAATGCAGTAATTTTAGTTTCGCGGCCATGTGTGGAAAAATGGCTACGCGCTTCGCGCTCCATAGACTTAATATTTCGGGCATCAATTAACAGCGGAAATTTTCTATCCACATATAACGAAGAAACCGCCGCAGAGTTTTCTACTGCTTCTTTTATTGTGATCTCTGCAAGAGGTTTTGTTTTGGTGCGGGCAATTCCATCCTCACCCATCCAGGTCCAAAATACGGAGAGTTCAATGGCGTTTTTTGGGGGATCTAGAGTTTCCATGTACTGTTTAAAAAGATAAATGTAATTAATTAATAAATTTAAAAAAGCAATTATTGTTTTTTTTATCAATGCGTAAATGTTTATTTGGCAAAAATTTATTAAAACCAGTTGCTACCATATTATTTAACACAAAACCAGCAATTATTGCGGTAAATTTAAAAATTGGAAAGAACAGAAATTGAAATATATACCGACGGCAGTTGCCACACCCAGTTGCTTTATGGTGCCTGGGCCGCATTGATCTTTACCAATGGAAAAAAGCAGATCTTAAAAGGCACAGCAACCAATACCACGCATAACCGCATGGAATTGATGGCAGTTATAAAAGCAATAGAATTAGTAGATACGTTGGGCTTTAAAAACGAACTGTTAACTATTTATTCAGACAGCCAGTATGTAATAAATTTAAGAGGCCGAAAAGAAAAACTAAAATCAAAGAATTTTATAAGTAATAAGGGAACGCCCATTCAAAACAGCGACCTTGTGCAAACCTTATTAGCCCAGATAAGCAACCATACCATTAATTTTGTTAAAGTAAAAGCGCACCAAAAGCCCGATGGCAGCGATAATTTTAACAGAGAAGTAGATAAAATAGTTCGTAATTTAGTAAGAGCCAATGGCGGAAAAAATGACTGAATCAAAAGACCCTTTACACGGAAAAACATTAGAAATGATCATTAACCATTTGGTGCAGTACTATGGTTGGGATCATATGGGAACAAAAATTAATATTCGTTGTTTTAATGAAGACCCAAGTGTAAAGTCGAGCCTTACCTTTTTAAGAAAAACACCCTGGGCCCGAAAAAAAGTAGAGGAGATGTACATTCAGTTAATTGAAAAACAGAAAAAGTAAAATTAAATATGGAAAATAAGGGATACATATTAATGCTGGAGAGCGATGCGCATGACAGAGAACTTAGTAAAAATTACTTCGATGCACATGCAATAACCGTTGAGTTTCTTAAACTAAGTAACGAGGTTTTGCCTTTTTTAAAAGGCGTTAGCAACGCTGATGCTTTGCCGGCACTGTTGATCTTAAGTATGAATGCTTTTCCCGATAATGGTTTAGAGGTGCTTACCAAAGTTAAAGCCGTTGATAGTTTTAAACACATTCCAATAATTATGTTAGGAGAAAATACACAACCCGATCTTATAAAAGAATGTTATGCAAAAGGGGCAAGTACATTTATTAATAAACCTTTTACAACACAACTTACCGATATTTCTATCCGCTCTTTTATCCAGTATTGGTTTGAGGTAGCGCAACTTCCCGGCCAACAGTTTGTGCATGCATCTGTTAAAATTTAAAATTAATTTTTGTGGCATTTTAGCAGCAAAAACGAGTATAATTTTCTACATTTTTATTTTACGATCACTAATTTCCCTTTAATTCCCCATAAAAGGGGCTTATTTAATTATTTTAATCAGTTGGTCTGATTCTTGAAATATAATAAGAGAACTTAAACCTTATTTTAATCTATTTTATAAAATGGAAAACGCAGAATTATCGAATCTCGAAAAAAAAGTAACAGCATTAAAATGCAGCAGCCGGGCAATTACAGAAATGATAAACCTGGTAGATGAAATTTATATTCTGCTGGATGAAAATCACCATATTAACCAGTTTAGCAAACGCTTAAGCTTTGCAAAAAGTAACCTGGCAAGTATTGATACACACGAAAACCAAAAAGAAGAAATATTTACAGAGTCGAAGAAGGAACTACTTGCAGTAATAAAAGAAAGTTCAGCGCTCATTTAAAACATAAAAATTATGACATTAGAAGAAGCAAAAGATCTTATTGTAAAGAACTATGATAAGTATTTTAATAAGACGGTTTATTTTCCGGCAAACGGCGATACATTAATTATAAAGGCAATAGATGTTACCAAAGATGACAATGGTGACTACGACGCTACCTGTTATACCGAAGATGCCAATGAAGAAGATGCCAATTTTGAGAACGGCATTTTTGCACACCGCAGTTTAACAGATGTTATAGAGAATAGTAAATTGCTTTGATCTTAACGCTTTTTACGCGGGCCTTTTTTCTCAGCACCGTGTTTAGCAGTTTTTTTTCTGACTGTTTTTTTTGGCGCGCTTTTTTCTGTTGCCGCCACTTTTTTAATTTTTAAATGCTGCATTATTAACTCTGTATTAGAAAGTAATGTTTTAAGCATTTCTTTTGTTCCTTTGCTCATGGCTTATAATTTTACATTAAATGTAATTAAAAAGCTGTATAATTAAAAGCTAACCCGCAAAATTTAATATTGGCTTAAATGTGGGTACAGTGGCTATTATCAAATAACCTTTTAAACCCCTATAGTTATTGCAACCACGGATCTATTAAACGATCTTGTTAAGGTGAAATAAAAGCGACTCAAAATGCTTTTCGAAGTCGCGGGTAAAACCGGCAGTATTGTAGTCTTTTAGTGCTGTGTGTGCCAGCTCTTCAAAATTGCGCAGCATAAAATTATAATCCTGCGGATCGAGTTTTGCCAAAAATAATTTGTGGTTACTTTCTAATAAACTTACAATTTTAAGGGCAGAGCGGTGATTGGGTTCTTTTTTAAGCTCTTTAATTTCGTCTATTATACCATTAATACGGATCATGTGTAAAGCTAGGGATTAATTCGTTAAAACGACCAACCAGCACTTAAACCACCCCAGGGAAAAAATCTGCTTGAAAAAAAAGAGCTGTTAGTAACTGAAATAAGAGGAGTAAAAGCTGCTCTTAAAAAAATTCCTCCGGTGTTTTTTTGATATCTTAAACCGAGCTTAGGAACGAAAAGGAAGAGAGGGCTTATTTCAGTATAATCAGAAGAGAATCCGTGATGATATGCTCTCCTTTTTTGGATAACTACTCCGGGAGTAAAGCCAAGGCCTAGTTCAAGAAAATTATTGTAAATACTATTCCTAGAAAAAGGAAGCGTGAAAATTTGAAGATCATTGGCTGAAAGAGACGAACCCATAGCGTATGAAGCGCCAATAGAAAATGTATCTTTTCTTTTTCGTTTTACTGCAACAATACGATCATAACAAACAGAGTAAAAACCTCCAGTGCCCCCGGCTTCTAAATAAATTGCATTTTTTTTGGGGTTAATAAAAGTGCTATCTTTTGGTAAAGTTACCTGGCCAAAAATATTGCAGCTAATTAAAAGAAATAAGGAATATAGGAGTAGCTGTTTCACTTATATAAATATATTAAAAATTCAGAAGAATCCGGCATTTAACCGTCGTTATGTTAAACTAGCTTAGGTATGTGAGAGAGGGTCGGGTTGGCTTTGTGAGTCGGTCGCCTTTTTCTTTAAAACCTACGGAAAGTCAATGGTAGTAAGGGGTTGAAAAAAAATTGCATAATTGTGCAACTTTTTTACTACTTTCGTACTAGTATATTACTAGTAATGTTCTTTTAAATATTGATACTACGGTGGGAATCAAACCCACAACCTCTTCTAAGATTAAGTCCCCCCGGACTCGGCGAAGCGCTCTATTCATTTGAGCTACGTAGCAATTTCAATATTTCAATTATAACGGAAGGTCGCTTTATGCGGCCTTTTTTTATTTTATGCGGCTACTATATCAGAATTAATAAATCCGGCTTTGGGCTCACCGTTTTCATTTAACCAATCTTTCCTGCCCCAAACCGTGCTTTTAAATGAAGAATTGGTTTGGTATGAAGTAATATTACATTCACCTAGTTTACCACGTTTCCATTTTGAAAGAAGGTTAGATACCTGTAATTTAAATTCTTCTTTATTTTTGTTAGGATAATATTTATCCATTAATTTATTCGTTACAAATTCACAGGTAACAAAAACTTTAATTTCATTTTCAATAAACTCTTTAACGAGATTTTGTAGCGAAAGTTTAGACGAGAATCTGTATGTTATAATATTCGCTTGAACAGGCTTTGCTTCTGTAAGAGGCTTGTTCTTATTAAGCAAGTATTCAATAGTGCCTTTTAGCTGCTTAATGTCTGCATCAAACGGAGCAGTCACAATGCTACGTTGCTCTTCAATCAAAAAAATTTCTTTTTGAAGGTCTTTAATTATGTCGTCGTAGCTTTTCATTATTCGATACGGTAAAGATATATAATTAAATTCTGTTAGGGTTTTTGTTTACTAGTCTTTCTATTAACAAAGAGGTCGAGTTATGAACACCACTTTAGTACAGGTTTTCAACATTTGTTATTATTACAATACGGCTCATTCATGTTACCCCTCAAAGCTATATGAACATAACGAAAGGTTATATCCTACCTACAGCTGGAGGTAGGTAAAAATTATGGAAATAAGTTATAACTTTAGCGTATGCACTTATTATATGTAGATGAAAGCGGTGACCCTGGAATAAGCCAGTATAGCAGTAAGCACTTCATTTTAACGGGATTGATAGTATCACAAGACAATTGGGATAAAAACTTAAGAAATCTTAAGGAGTTTAGAAAAGCGCTAAAGGCTAATTATGGATTTAACCAAAGAACCGAAATACACGCAAATGAATTAATAAGAATTAGCGGAAACGAAGACTATAAAAAATTCACTAAAACTCAGCGCATAGGTATTTTAAAAGAATATGCAAGACAAATTCCAATAATATTTAATGATTCTAAATTTATAAATATTTGTATTGATAAATCACAACACAAATCCCATACTGAAATTATAAATTTAGCGTGGGGTAGACTAATTGAGAGGTACGACACGTATTTAAAGAAAGTTGCAAAAGACAATGGGGTTATAATTTCAGATGACACAGACGGTAAAAAAGTAATGCAGTTGTTAAGAAAAATGAGAATATATAACCCTGTTAAATCTCATTTTTATGATGGTCCTTATAATGCTCCATCAGATAATATAATAGAAGATGTTTTTCAGAGGAACTCTAAAGATTCTTATTTTATTCAAACTGTTGACGTTGTAACTCAATTATTATACAGAAAAGAATACCCAAAAGGGTCATTAAAAAAATACGGTTTAGAAAGGCAGTTTGACCTTTTACATCCTGTATTGTTATTAGAAGCGTCTAGGAACGATCCTTTCGGAATTGTCAGAAAATAATAAACCCCGGTTAAAAAACCGGGGAATTTTTTTTGCGGCCCAACTAAAACAAGCGGTCTTAGCTCGGTCGGCTTATCACAATTATACGGAGATTTATTATTTTGAGTTGTTAAAATCTCGTTAAATATCAACAATTAAATGTTATATCAACAATACATCCATTTATATTTCTTTTTTCGACTTTCCGTAGGAAAGGATTGTTAATGGACGATACATCTAGTGCTTGGCGCAGGGAAGGAATTGAAGCGAAAATTCTTTTTAATTTTCCGCTCAATTGGCGGCTATTTACCGAAGGCTCGACATAACGATAATTATGTGATTTGAAGTAGATTAGCATAGTCATATGCAAATATACGAAAATTATATAATTTCTCGTTATGTTAATATAGCTTAGACTGAGTGGTGGCGTAGGGTTGGCGATGTGCTGATGCTTATTTCAGAACTCAATTTAAGTAACGTTAAATTTGAAATATTGAAGATTTTTTGCCGATGAAAAAAGGCGAAAATGCAAAACCCAGAGCTGTTATGTTTGTATGAACATAACTGGTAAAAGCTGATTACGTAATTGACTTTTACCTGCTCTGGATTTCACTTCAAATTTAACGAAATATATTAACAAACGAACTAAATATGTTAAATAGCTTCGGAATGTGTGCTTGCGTAGGGTTGGGTTTGAAGAAGAGAATGTTCTTTTGAAATAAATGAAACTGGTTGCTTTGGACACAATCCTGAGCGAAATAAAAAGGCGTAATATAGAGTTTGGAATTCTATAAAATTGGGTCGCTTTTTATGACCTCTGCTTCATTACATCAAAGCTAATACAAATATAATAAAAAGCCTGAGTAACATTGGGCTATTTATTAACCATTAACACACACTTTGCCGATGCTAAATTTAATATTTTTTATATGCCTACAAGAGATGGTGAAATGCCCGGAATGTTACAAATAACTTATGGTTGCGTTCTTTTAGAAAAAAAAATAAACGCCTTAATTCAAGAGTTTAAAGAAATATATAATGAACCTTCTGTTACAATAACAGAAGGCGCAGAGTATAAAATTAAAGTATCAGTTCACCACCCTAAACTGATGGATCAATATCAAAATTGTCTTCAACATAAGAATAGCTAAAAACTGCATTTGTTTGTTTGTCTTTTACTAAACAAGTTAAATGAATAACAACAGACCATCCTTCTTTATAATCGTCAAGGTCTAATTTATCCACTACATAAGGAATGTTAGTTTTATGTTCTTTAAGTTTTGTTCCTTTTTTATAAGTTTTGCTTAATTCTTCAAGCTTTTTTTGTGCTTCTTCTTTTGTTGCCATTTTTCCTCAGTTTTTAGTTTTCTCAGTTTATTTTTAAATCTTATTTATTTTGTTCGGGTTGTTTAAAAAATTTAAACAGTGCATAAGCTCCAATACAAGCTAACAATATAACAACACTTCGTATTATTTCATATCTTAAAGTCCAAATACTTTTAACTGCAACAAATACAATAAATCCAACAGGTATTAAGAAAATTGAAAATATTACTATTATAGCAACGTTGTCTTTTAGCCATTTCATCACCAATCTTTTTTAAGCATAGCTGTTTTATAACCTTCAACGATCTTTCCTACTTCTATTTCAATTCCTTCAAAAAAGCCGTATTTCTTTTCTAAGTTTACTCCCATCTTTCCACCTTTTCTCTTTCTATAACTCTTATCTTTGTACTTTTCTTCAACTGGATATTTAACTATTTGTTCATCTATAATATCAACAGTCCAAAAAGCGCCTGATTGCATTTTAGCATTTGATACCAACGTCAAAACCATATCAGTAAGCTCATATTTTAGTTTTCCCGCTCTGAAATACAATTTATAGCTATAAACGACATCTCTATATTCGCCGTTGTAATAAGCCTGTATTATTGATTTGCCAATGATCTTATTTGTATCACTTATCAGTATTGGATAGTCTTTAGACGCACTTGTAATTCGAATATGGTCTTTCATCTTATTGTAAATATCCTTTTGAGACATTCCTTCGTATTCTAATACATTAGTGTAATTGATTTTACCATCGGCATCAAAGGGACAGTTGACAATTGTTTCATCATCAAATTGAGCAATTGAGTTTAAATTAAGGCTTAAAATTCCTAAAAACAACAGTAATTTCATTTATTGGTTAAATTGTACCTAATGCTACTAAAGGTGATTATAAAAGGCAGGCGTGGAGCATTTAGCTACTTGTTGCCGAGGTGTTTCGAGTACCTACAAACCAAATAAACTAAAGCCCACGCCTGTTATGGCGCAAACGCATAGCATAGTTGGGTTTGTAGTGGTTGGGAATTTCTCGAAACTTTCGGCAACCAAGCAAACTAACGCTTGCAATATTTACATAAAGATAATAAAAAGTGACAAATCTGTCACGATTTTAAACTTTAATATTTCATTACAAGGTTGTTAGTTAAAATAATAGCTATTTTTAAGGTATGGATAAATTTTATTGCTTTTTCGCAAGGCCAGAAAAATGGCTTTTAATAGACAGAATTGAAGAAATTATTAAAGAATACATAGCAAATAATAAATACTATGGCGATGACTATGAAGTTAAACTTGATGAGATTGATCCTTCTGTAAAGGAGATAATAGTTCGTAATCCAACTGATTATTTTCTTGACGAAATACAGGTGAGCGTCGGTGCCAAAATGTCTGAATGTAATCCTTATCAAGGCTAACGTGTTTTCTTGTGCTTAAAAGCATAAACTCAATTGTTTGTAAAGCATCTTCAATATTTCCGTTTCTTATATGAATTATAGCTTTATCGCAATTTTCGTAAACAGGGTTGAGTAATTCCTTTTTGATTTGGTCTAAATCTGATTTTTCCATTTTAATACGTTTAAGGTTAATGTTCTTTCGACTTTTCGCAGAAAAGGAACATAAATGGACGATACATCTAGTGGAAGGCGCAGGGAAGAAATGAAAGACTGAAATCCTTTATTTCATGTCTTCATTTGCGGCTATTTACCCGTAAGGGCAAGCCTGTTAAGGCGCAGACATAACGTTAATTATATGTATTTAGTGTTTTAAAGTCTATTTATTGATTTAAAATACAAATATATATAATTAACATTATGTTAAATAGATAAGTGCAAAAAAAGAGGAAATTAGTCCTCTCATTTAGGATTAAACTGATTTTTTATTGCTCTTCTCTACTTTAGAGTAAGCAGGACATTTTTCGTGACTTTTGCAAGACGTGAAACTAATAGCAACAAACATTGCAACGATTGAAAGGGAAACTAATTTTTTCATAAGGTTTTTATAGATTATAAATTTAATTATTCTTTTTTACTCTGAGAAATAAAAAAGGTTACTTTGTAAATATTTAATAACAATTTAACGTTAGTACTAAACATGAGCATTAAATCACTGTCACCCGAATGGAATAACCTCTTACATTCTGAGTTTGATAAAGCTTATTATAAAGAACTGCAGTCTCATGTTAATCAAGCCTACAAATCGCATACCATCTATCCTCCGGCCAATCTGGTTTTTCACGCATTACAACTTTGTTCGTTCGAAGCTATTAAAGTGGTAATTATTGGTCAGGATCCCTATCATGGTCCTAACCAGGCACACGGCCTTAGTTTTTCGGTTACCAACCAGGTGCGCACACCGCCCAGCCTCAAAAATATTTACAAAGAATTGCACACAGATATTCCCGGCTTTGAGATCCCAAACTCGGGAAACCTTGATAGTTGGGCAAAACAAGGGGTTTTATTACTTAACGCCGTTTTAACCGTGCAAGCCGGTTTGCCGGGCAGCCACAAAAATTTTGGCTGGCAACACTTTACCGATGCCATTATTAAACTCATTAGCGAGAAAAAAGAGCATGTTGTTTTCCTGTTATGGGGCGCTTATGCCGCTGCCAAAGCAGAACTGATAAACAAGGACAAGCATTTGATATTAACCGCCGCACACCCATCGCCATTAGCACGTGGCGCCTTTTTTGGAAGCAAACACTTTAGTAAGACCAATAAATATCTTGAAGAAAATAATTTAACGCCTATTAATTGGAAGTTAACTTAGTGGCGTTGTACTTTTCGGTACGTTTGTTTTTACCGTTACTATCGTAAAAATTCCAGGTACCATCTTTTACATACGATTTACCGTCAATAGACAATACAACCGGCCCTTCGCCTTTTGTTTGCCCGTTCTCATAAAAGGTTTTTTGATTGTATTTTTTGTTCTTAAGGTCGGTTATTTCCATTACATCTTTTACCTGCCCATTATCGTACCAAGATTTTTTTAAGGTAATGTATTTCATTTCCTTCTCATTCTCCTCGGTATATTTGGGCAACCCGTTAGCATAAAACTCGTACCACTTTTGGGGCAAACCATTGTAATAGTTTATCTGGCGGCGTTGTTTACCGCTTTCGTAAAAGATATCAATGTTACAATGCAACGGATCGGGATTAACGACCGTGCGCTCGCACTGCCCATTCTCAAAAAAATTCTTAAAAACAATTGCCTGGCCATCTATATAATAACCACGGTGCAGCAATTTGCCACTAACATAAAAATCTTCGTTCCAGCCCTGCTTGTTATAACCGGCTTTGTTATAGGTAACAGAATCGCCACCAATAGCAGCAATTAAACGGTTATACATTTTAATACCTTCTATACTATCCACAATGTCTTTTTGCAGGTAACGTTTAATTTGCGGCACCTGGTCGGCAAAACGTTGTTGCGCATTTACCTGAACGCAAATAAATAAAAAGAGAAATATATGATAGTACTTTTTCAAATGAGGTAGAATCAAAGATAATGAAACTAAGGCAATTTTTTGAGTCTGTTAACTATATTTATTAAACAAAAGATTGTTTTTAAATCAACAACTTAAAGCATTACTTTAAGCGCATTTTTGTATGCGGAATGTTGTCTTCGAGGTACTCTTCCCCTTCGGCATTAAAACCTAATTCGGTGTAGAATTTAATGAGGTACGATTGTGCAGAGATAACAATTTCCCATTTAGGAAAAGCGGTGCTCATGTATTTTATACATTCTTTCATTAAAAGTTTGCCAATATCCCTACCCCTGAATTGTTTTCGCACCACTACCCTACCAATGGAAGGTTCTTTATACGAAATGCCGGGAGGGATGATGCGGGCATATGCAGCAAGGGTTCCGGCCTCTGATATTAAAAGATGGGCCGAGCGTTGATCGATATCATCCACATCCTGATAAGGGCAATTTTGCTCCACAATAAACACTTCGCTTCTTAACTTATAAATTTCAAAAAGCTGGGTATTGCTTAGTTCTTTAAATTCTTTTAGGATAATTTCCATTTTAAAAATTGCCAATACTTAACATTACTAACGTACAGGCTTCTATACACTCAATACCATTGTTACTTGCTTTACTTACAAATTCAGCATTCTCGGTACCGGGATTAAAGATGATGCGTTTTGGCCGCAAGCCAATTAAATAATCCATCCACTCGGCTTGCCTGGGCGGGCCAATATAAAGGGTAACGGTATCAATATCTTTTAATGCCGGCTTGCCGGTTAAGATCCTGGCTCCGGCAACTTCTCCTTCTTTTAACCCAAGTCCAATAACTTCGTGGCCGTGTTTTTTTAAACTCGTCATGGCTTTAAATGCATAACGTTCGGGATTTTCGGAAGCGCCTATAACAATTGTCTTTTTCATTATTCGGTATAATTTAGATCCTTGCCAAAGGTCTCTTCTAAGAAATAAAGAGCTACAAATCCTATACCAATAATAATGCAACCGGTAATTTTTGTAGCCAGTAATTTATCTACATCGCAAACCGAAATAACAAGGTTTAATAATATTGAAATAAGAATTGTTGAACCACGTACAAAATTAGGAGCAGTAGTTGTAGCCGTTGCGCGAATGTTGGTTCCAAACAATTCCGACGCGGTGCTTATGAACACAGCCCAGTAACCTGTTGCAAAACCAATAAAAGCCACAATAGAATAAAAAACGGTAACCGATGTGCCGCCAACTAAAAAGTAAAGTACTGTACCAATTACTGTAAGTGATAAAAAAACGGCCAGTGCTTTTTTTCGCGATCGCAATAACTGACTAATTAATCCCGATGCTATATCGCCAACAGTTATGCCTGCGTATGCAAACATAATAGACTTGCCGGCGGATATTGATTTTTCGGGAAGGCCCATTAACTCACTTAATTCGGGCGAGAACAGAACCAACGTACCCATTACGTACCAAACCGGTACAGTAACAAAAATGATGCATAAATATTTTACTATACTTTTTTTGCTTGAAAATAATTGCAGGATGTTTCCTTTTTTAACCGAGGTTTCTTTTTTAACTGCTGCAAACATGCCCGATTCAAACACACCAATACGCAACACCAAAAGTACCAGGCCCATGCCGCCACCCAGGTAAAATGAGTTACGCCAGTTACTAATTACTTCGCCCATAAAACCAGCTACAACAGCACCAAACACACCCACCGTGGCAACTATCATGGTACCGTAGCCGCGCCTTTCTTTGCTCATGCTTTCGCTTACCAAAGTAATACCTGCACCCAACTCGCCTGCTAAACCAAAACCTGAAATAAAGCGGAGAACAATATAAGAATCAGTGCTTTGCACCATTCCATTTAAAATGTTTGCAATAGAATAAACTAAAATAGAACCGAACAGAACAGAGAGTCGGCCTTTCTTATCGCCCAGCATGCCCCAAAAAAGGCCACCAATAAGCATTCCGGCCATTTGCCAGTTTAGTAACAACTTACCGTAAGAAGCGTTCAGTAATTTTAGAACAGCATCACTAATTCCTGGAAACTGTATCGGTAAAATTTCGTTAAGACTTTGCGTGCGTTCAACACCAAATAACAAAAGATCATAGATGTCTACAAAATAACCTAAAGCAGCAACAAGAATTAATTTGTTTAAAGCAGAACCGGAACTTTTTTGATCCATAAACTTATTGCTTCACAATTTTTTTCAATTGGCTGGCAGAATTTGCGGTGCTTATTTTCATAAAATAAACACCATTACTCATGTCAGAAAGATCGTAACTGTGTGTGCCAACAAGGTCTGTTTCCTTATAGGTCTTAACAACCGCACCAAGCACATTGTAAACTTCAATACTAACTGCACCAGTAATAATTTGGTCTACTTTTATAGATATCAGGCTGTTAAATGGATTTGGTGAAACAATAAAGTTAGTTGCATTAAGACTATTATTTTTAAATACCGTTGTAATGGCTACAGCGCACATGTTTGGCGTGCCCCAACCTCTTGAGTTGTTTGGTGATGCAAAATTAGAAGCAGTTTTTCTTAAGGTATCCAAAACTTTATAGGCGTTAAAATTTGGATGTGCCTGCCAGAAACAAGTCATGGCACCTGCTAATATCGGACAAGAAAAAGAAGTACCATTTGCCTGAAAACAAGCACCGCTTGAATTGGCTGCACTTACCCAGGCATTTCCGCCACGCGCAACAAGATCTGGTTTAATTCTGCCGTCAGCCGTGGGACCAATAGAACTAAAACCTGTAACGTTACTTAAACTATCAATTGCACCAACAGTGCAAATACTATCAGCATCGGCAGGTATACCAATTTTTGGCCATGGACCACCGTTGCCATTACCAGCAGAGTTTAAAACCAGTAAACCTTTGCGCGCCGCTAAATTTGCAGCAATACTCATAGGAGCAGTTTTTCCGTTAAGATCGGCAAAGGTGTGATTTTGTGCCGGGTTATCAAATTCGGTATAACCTAAAGATGTAGTTAAAACCTGTGCGCCAACACTGTCGGCAAATTCTGCACCTCTTATCCAGTTATATTCTTCAACTAATTTTTCAGTTGGCGCATCTTCAGTTCTTAATAACCAATAATTTGCGCGTGGCGCCGAACCCATAATAACACCCGGTTTAATAGCAGCAAGACAAGATAAAACCATTTCGCCGTGCGAATCATCGTCGTAAACATTTGTTCCACCACTTACAAAATCGCGGGTACCTAAAACGCCTCCCCTATTAAATAAACTATCAAAAACAGGATTGATGTTAGCATTTAAAAAGCCTGCATCAAGTACGGCAATAACCATGTTTTGCCCTCTAAAACCTTGCGAGTGAATACAATCTGCATTTAATTGTTTTGTTTGCCAATACGAACCGCCATAATTAAAAGTAGCCGATGAACTGGCACGCAGATTTTCCTGTCCAACAAATGCAGGTTGCTCGATCACAGGCATATCTAATTTATACTTATTAACTAAAGAGGTGCTTGATACATACGTGAACGAACTAATAGTTGCCAATGCAGTAGCGCTGCCCGATGAGATAGACACAACAACACCATTTAACCATTTTGATGCGTAAAGCACCGTAACGTTAGGAACCGCTTCAATTTGATTGATATATGCCGGTGTTACCGGAAGATCGGTAAAATGATAAGGCACAGCATACGTTGTACGCCTTTGTATGGCCGCCGGGGTTAAGAACGCGCTTGGATTTGAAAGCGTGTAAGGTGTACCGTTTTTGTTACTGAATTTTACCCAGTGTTTTGTTTGTGAATTCATGGAACTTAAAATTCCAAAAAGTGCAAGCACTAAAAAAAGTTTATTTTTATTCATAGCCATAAGTTACTAATGTTTGTTTATAAATTACTCCATCTTCTATTCTGCCCTCTACAGGCACATTTGCAATTACATTATTTGAAAGTATATCGGTTATCTCGCGATAAACCAGACCAACACCTTTTGCATATTTTTCAGCATAATTTTGGTAAGAGATAAGTGTGCGGTAATTTTTTTGTTTTACAGATAGTACATTCTCCAGTTGTTTACTGCCAATGGTCTCGTTCTTATCAATGTATTCATAAGAATATAACCACTCCCCTAGTGTATTTTTTGCATTACCATCCCAATTAGCGCTTTGCTGAATTGGAAAGATCAGTTTTGTAAAACGCACATTTCCTTCAACAACCTGTATGCTTTTGCTTGTAGCATTCACCAGCCACACTTCTTTTATGGTCCATGCAATGCTATCGTATGGTTTTGTTGGGTTGTATTTTTTAATGTAGCGCTCCATGCGCAAAGCATCCTGACCTTCGTTATCTGTAAAACTGTCTGCTATCTTTTCTTTTATCTGGTATTTTGAAAGAATGGTATCCTGTGTAAGACTGTTATAAATTGTACTATCTACATTGTAGATCACATATTTGCCAATGGTGGTGGGGTAATAATCGAGTCCTAATAAGCCGGTGCTATCCGGTATTTTTTTCTTTGCGCAGGAAAAAAACAGGATACATGAACAAGCGGCTATAAATAATGAGTTTTTCAACTAGTTAAAGATAAGAAAAAAGACAGATAATTTTACAAGGGATTTACAAGCGGTATTTAAAAACCGTAATCCTTATAACCTTTGGTAAATTCGCCCTCTTCAAAAGTAGGATTTACCTGTAAAAAATGGTAGTTATATTCTTCAAAAAGACCTTTATCGTCCAGGATCTTCATGCTTATTGGTAAAAAATATTGTTTATCAATATACATTACTACCGATTTGCAATACCAGGTTGGTATCTTTATAACCTGCCCTTTTTTTAGCAGGTCAAAATAATCTTTAAATTTTGGGTTCTTTTCAAGGATCATGTATTCGGCCACGAAGAACTTGCGGGCAATAGTGGTTATGCTTTCGTGATCACCAACAGTATAATCCACATAACCAAAATCTTTATTGTCGATAATAATTTTATAAGCATTGCGACCGTTAACTTTTTCCTCGCCCATTAACTTAAAATACTCGTCAAACTTATCGCCAATTTTAAATTTGCTGTACTCAATAACAGCGCCAAAATAATCGTAGCCCATTTCGTTAAGGGTGTGGTGTTGGTCCTGGCGCATAAGATCGCCCATTGGATCGAGGTTGAGGTTAAAATATGGAAAGGCATTTGGCTTAACCAAAGCTTTGCCGTTGTTCTTGCCCTGTAGCCAAAGCACCTCTATCCCTTTTATATACAGGTAAATAAGTCTTGGGTTACGGCTAAACTTGACGTTGCTCTCATAAAAATTGTAACCTTTTTTGCCCCTTTCGGTTATTTTTAAATGGTATTTTAAGCCTTTAACCTCTTTAATGGATTTTAAACTTTTGGTAACTATTTCATTACAAGTTAATTCCTTTTCAGTTTTTTGGGCAAATGAAAATATCTGCAAAAATAAAATTGCAATTAGTATATAGGCTTTATTTAGTGTACTTCGCATCAAACCGCAAAAATAGCACAATCCACCAAAAGATAACAGTAAAATAACTTTATTTAAAAATATTTAATAAAAAAGAAAATTTCTTAAAAATTGATTGGCTATATTTATGCAAGAAGACTACATTTACGATCCCGAAAATGAACGTGCAACAAATAATCATAAAAGGCATTAAAGAGCAGCTGTTCTTTAATAACTATTTGGTATTGCCCAATTTTGGTGGCTTTGTTTTGCGTTCCAATCCATCTCACTTTTCAAGTACTGGTGGGGGTTTGATGCCTCCTTCTAAGACTTTAAGCTTTAATGCACAGCTAAAACAAAATGATGGGATCTTAGCGCTTTGGTTGCAAAACCAGCTAAAATGCACTTCAAGTGAAGCTTTAAGTAACCTGGTTGAATTTGCCGATTATTGTAAAAGTGTTTTAAGCACCCGCAAACGTTTAAGTATTGAAGGTGTGGGCTTTTTTTACCTCGATTTTGAAAACAATACCTGCTTTGAGCCTCAATTAGACACTAACTTTTTAGCCGATAGTTTTGGGTTGACCCAGGTTTCTTTAATTGAAATTACAGAAACCGTTACCGAAGTTAAAAAAGAATTAGTGCTGGAAGACAGAATTGGCAACGATGCAATTATTACTGAAATTAAAAAACAACGTAACTACCGTCGTGTTGTTGCTCCGTTAGCTTTGCTGGTGGCCATTTTTAGCATACTTGCACTTATAGTTACCAATACAAAAATTAGCGGGCAATTAAAATCAACTATTTTTGGAAACAACGAAACTGCTGTATACTCGCCTTTAACTTACCCTGAGTTAACTTTAGCAGAAACTAAAAAAACAACTTCAGAATATGTGACCGATGCCAATGGCATTGCGCCGCTTGAGATAGAGAACGATAAAGTACTTGCCGTTAAGGTATTTGAGACCACCACAAATTCTTCGCCGGTTATGGAGCACTCTACCCACAAATTGTTTAAACACAACAGTCGTAATTTTGAAGTGGTGTTAGGATGTTTTTCTGTTTTAGATAATGCCAAACGCATGTTGAAGAAATTAAAACGCCAAAACATAAACGCTGTTATCTCTGAACAAAACGCAAAAGGCATGTATGTGGTAAGCAATGGCGATTTTGAGACCAAAGAAGATGCCATGGCCAGACTCGAAAAAATAGATTCGCTTTGCCCTAATGCCTGGGTGAAAAAACCTGGTTATTAGTATTTAGTTGGCAGATTTTAGTCAACAATCCTTAAAGCAGACTACCAACTAATGACTGTTAACTAACGACTATTTTTTCTTTTTCTTCTTAACTTTTTTTGCTTTGAATTCTTTTTCTTCTTTAGCGGCTTCGCGCATCAGGAGTTTCCAGTTATCGGTGGTTTCTTCGGTATATAAAAGCGTTTCGGTGTAATCATCTTTTTTTACATCCAGCACACGAATGGGTTTGGTTAAAAAGGTCTCTATTTCTTTTAGAATAATTTTTTCTTCCGGTGCGCAAAATGTAACAGCATTACCTTTTTGCATGCCCCTACCCGTTCGCCCAACGCGGTGAACGTAGTTCTCGGGTTGATCGGGCAGATCGTAATTTACAACGTAATCCACATTATCAATGTGTACACCTCTGGCGCTGATGTCGGTTGCTATTAATACTTTTATGTCGCCGCTTTTAAATTGTTTCATTACCTCCAGACGATCGCTTTGTTCTTTACCACCATGCATAGTAATAGTTTTTATGCCTACCCGCTCCATAGCTGAAAACACGCGCTCTGCGCGCACTTTGGTACGCACAAACACCAATACTTTACTTTCGGGATTTTCGTTCACCAAACGTTCTAAGAAAAAACGTTTATCATCCATAGAAACGAACATTACCGAGTGATCTACATTTTTAGAAACCGGATCTTTTGGCGAGATCTGAATACGAATTGGATTTTTTACCAATGTGTAGGCAAGATCTTTAATGTGTAAATTAATAGTTGCCGAGAAAAATAAGGTTTGACGATGTTGTGGTAAATAAGTGATCAGCTCTTTAA
Source organism: Bacteroidia bacterium (assembly GCA_016787785.1). GTDB lineage: Bacteria > Bacteroidota > Bacteroidia > B-17B0 > Aurantibacillaceae > Aurantibacillus. The sequence goes on from JAEUTO010000014.1 coordinate 320,030, forward strand.
TATCTTTATAAAAACCAAGATCAAGCATGTGATCGGCTTCATCTAATACCAGAATATCAACGCTGCGTAATTTTATATGTTTCTGGCTAACCAGGTCAAACAAGCGGCCCGGGGTGGCAACAATAATTTCGGCGCCTTGTTGTAATTTTTTTATCTGCGGGTCCTGCTCTACGCCTCCAAAAATACCAACCGTTGTAATATCTGTGTATTTAGCAATACTCTCAAACACTTCTGTGATCTGTATAGCTAATTCATGTGTTGGCACCATTACCACACATTTTATACCATCCGGCCCATGTAATTTTTTGCGGGTAAATAATAGATTTATTACAGGTATTGCAAAGGCAGCCGTTTTACCGGTGCCTGTTTGCGCAATAGCCATTACATCTTCTAACTTTAAAATAGAAGGAATGGCTTTGAACTGAATATCTGTTGGGCGTTTAAAACCAAGCTCTTCAAGAGCCTGTTTAATTTCGGGGGCTATATGGTAGTCTGCAAATTTCATTTTTTAAATAATTCTTGTTTAAGTATATTTTTTTTGAACCACAATTCAAACGCAGGATCAATAAAAACAACTTTGCTGTTTTGTATATCTATTATTTCGTGTTTTAAAAGCGTGTCTTTTATTTTACTCACGTTAGCTGAGGTTCCTAAATTAAATTTGGAGATAGCCTCTTTTGAACTTAACGCTTCTACGTTACTGGCAACTGCTTTTAAAAAGTTTAATTGGGTAGAACTCAGGTTTTCTGTATCCTTATAATATAAGATGGCATTTTGATTTAGAAGATCATCCGTTGCCCGTTCAATAGTTTTAAGGTCAACCGTTTTTTCAGTAGCTATCCATGTTAAATGCGCCAATTGCTGTACGTAATAGGGATGGTGTTTTACCATTTGTGCTATTTGTGCGGCAAGCGCAGGGGTAATTATTTTTTTTGTTCTTTCAAAAGCGAGTGTAATGTAACGTACCCAGTATTTTTCTTCGATCTTTTGCAAATACATGATCTCGCCAAACCTGTAAAAAGGCATAGATTGTTTCTCGAACAACTGCGTCATCATGTGTTGTTTGCTTCCATACAAACAATAGGTAACGTTTTGCTGGTGCTGCCATTCGCTTCTCAACCGTTTTTGAAAAAGTTCAGGCTCATTATAATTACTTATGTTTTGAAATTCATCAATACATATTACCATTTTAATATCTTTTTCTTTTGCGATTTTTTCGGGCAAAGCAAGCACTTCTTTATAATTTTTCTGAACGCTCTCCCACTCCAGCGACATCTCAAAATCGTTAATAGGATCTATACCGATGGAGAATTTTGGGCTTATTTGTTTCAGGTATTTTTTGCCAAGTTCCATCCATACTTCCATTTTATTGGAAGTTGCTTTTATAACTGCGTTAGAAAAATAGGTGTAAAATTCTTCTTCGTTCCTTATTGGAAAAAGATCTATGCAAACAACAACTGTTTTTTTAGAATTAACCAGGTCGGCCACTTTTTCTACGAGCGACGATTTACCCCAACGGCGGGGCGAGATAAGCGTCGTATTTATACCGTTCTCAAAGTTTGAGCGAAGTCTTTTGGTATCATTCTCCCTATTGGTAAAATGATGTGCTCTTACTGTTCTGCCAAATGAAAATGGAGTTTGCATGTACAAATATACGCTATTTATTAAAACTAACCAAATAGTTAGTTACTAGTTGGTAAGTTACTTGCCGGTGAGTTTTAATCTCCCTGCTTGCTTTTATCCATGGCCAATTTCAACAGATACTTCCAGGCGCCATAAAAATCTTCCTGGTATTTCTTCTTAACAGTAATAGTTGCGCCGGTTTCAATACAATAATCAGGTTGAGGTTTGGCTATAATACACAAGCGGTTGGTTTCTTTATCATGCACCAGTTCTGTTGGGCTCGTTTCAATATCATCCACATTAAAGGCGTGTAATTTTTGAAGCAGCTCATTTAATTCTTTGGCAGATAACACAAAACGCTTACTATCATCTTTACCATTCTCCATTTTTACATAGTTGCAGGAATCTGCAGAAATAAAAACATTGGTAGACTCGTAATTCATGCCGCCACCCTCGTATAAAGTAATAGTAAGGCCTTTGGTCCATGTTTTAGGGAGAACAAAGTTTTTTTTGGAAGAGCAATTCAATAAAATTACGGCTATTGGAATAAGAAAATATCTCATATTACAGGTTTTGATCTGAATACTAAATATAAAAATTTATTACTTCTTATTTAGCTTACAGATCAAAATTATAACCGTGTCTTGCCTTCCCTGCTAAACTCTTTCCAGGTAAAAATTATAGGCAGTGCTTTTGTAAGAATGGAAAAAGCATTGATAATGTAAATTTGCGGATAAACTTTAAAATAAAGACAGGTAAGAGAGTCAATTACTACCCAAACGCCAAAGCCAATAATGATGGCATTTCGCGACCAGGACTGCTTTTCCTTAAATGGATGGTGGGCTATAAACGCCAGTAAAATATAACAGCAGGCAATGGTGCCACCAAAAGGGCCATATACAAATGCACTTAACAACGCTGCATCCTTTGGCATCTCAGCGCCATTCCACATGGCGGCAGCCAACATCTTTTCGTATGGTTGAAATAAAAAACTGCGTCCAAAACAGGCAAAAAGAATACCCGATAAAGCAAATAAAAGACTGGTATAGACCAGCCATTTTTGCCAAAAGAAAAAATTAGTATGTTTAAAATGGTTTCCCATGCGTTAGTTTTATGATGCCTCTTGCCAATAAAGGAAAAGCTTTGAATAAATTTATTGTGATAGCCGTTAAAAAAGAAAATTCTGATAATTTCTGAAAATGACGGCTTAGCCTGATCCGGGTGGAAAATTCTTTATTCCAGAAATCATTGTAACTATTTTGCAATTGCAAGCCACTAATTTTACCAGAAAAATGATCAGTTACCAGACTTGCCAAGACGCTCGCAGAACGAAGTCCAATGCTCATGCCGTTTCCGGTAATTGGAGCAATACTGCCGGCAGAATCGCCGAGAAAAAACGAACCATCATTAACCGGTTTCTTAATCCGAAAGTTAATACCGCTTATTGTTACAGGTTCATCAAATAAAAACTCTGCTTCGTTAAATATTTTTTTTAGTTGCTTATTTTTAAACAAACTATTTTTTTCCAATTCAGAAATTGAGTTTTTAGCTTCATTTAGTTTTTTTGAATTAACTATGTAACAAAGGCAAGCTTTATCGTCCTCAATATTAGAAATGCCGCAGTAACCACCGGGAAAATTATGGATCTCGATAAGGTTAGGATCTCTTTTTAATTTTACATGATATTTTATGCCGACATAGTTTGCACCCTTTACCTCTTCCGATCGCTCTTTTACTTCAAGATTTGATCTTCTTCCAGAGGAATTGCAAACTAATTTTGAAAAAATATTTTCCGTACCTGTTTTAATAGTGTATAGATCGTTATCGCGTTTTACCTCTTTTGCCTTGGTATCAAGTAAAAACACCACGCCTCTCTTTTTAGCTTCTTCAAAAAGTAATTCCTCTAACAAATAACGGCTAACGCCGAAACCTCCCAAACCAAGCGGCGTATTAAACGCTTTTGAATTACCGGTTGTTATTTTAAAATTTGTTATAGCTGGCAAATTTAGTTGCTTTAATGCGGGGCAAATGTTTTGTAAGTAGTTGTGTGACTCCATTGATATGTATTCGCCACAGACCTTATGGCGAGGGTAATTACCTTTTTCGATAACTACTACACTATAACCACGATCTTTTATATCATTGGCTAATGCAAGCCCGGCAATGCCGCCACCAATTATTGCCACATCAAAGGTCATTCGCCGGCTATTACAATAAATCTAAACGCCCAACTCCAGGTAACAGAATAATTTGTATAGCCGGCTTCCTTAAGCAATAAGATCAATTCATTTTTTTTAAAACCACGCCTTACAGAAAGTGGCGCATCATTTTTTACAAGATATGATTTGGAGAACAGGCTCGTTAAAAATTTAATGCTATAATAGGCCAGCCAATGGCGATGCAGATCATTAGCCAGAATAATGCAACGGTGCTGTTTGCAAAATTTAAATAGAGCAACAATCTCTTCATTGGTAAGGTGATGTAGAAATAAACTGCAATGGATCACATCCACCTTTTTTAATAGCTCAGCGGAAATATTCCTGTAATCATCACAAATAAGTTCTTTGTTTGAAACTGATCGAAGGTTTTTCTCAGCATAATTCACACAATCTTTTTTCAGATCTACGCCGTAAAAAAAAACATCTCTCTTACGTTGTTCTGCCAATTTTGAAAGCTGTTTGATCGAGTCTCCGCCACCAAAACCAATGTCAAGTATCGTATTAACTGCGTTTGATTTACTGAAAATAGTTTTTAATCCGTTAAGCGATGCATTATAACCACCCAGATATTTATTGATGATATCCAGTTCAACCAGATTCCGGTTAAGGTCTGGGGTTTCAATCTCATCGAGATCTAAATACTCTTTTGTATATGATCTAGTGTTTAATAACATGCTTTTGACGCGACTGTTTTTTAATAGAATGCTGAAAGACATAATTTTTGTTCGGATATACAGACGAAAGACTAAGTAATTCCACATTTAAACCCGGGCCAAAGGCACAGGCAAATATTTTTTTATTGTCCATTTCCGTATTGGCTTTTATAGTATCAAGCATTCTGGCCAAAATAAAAAGTATTGTTGGCGACGACATGTTGCCATATTGTTTAAGCACAGTCATTGAGTCAGCAACATTTTCATCGCTAAGTTTAAGGCTTTGTTGAACAGCTTCAACTATTTTTGCCCCACCCGGATGAATGGCCCAAAGATCTGTTTGCAGTACATCAGTTCCTAAAAACTCACTCACTACATCTTGTATGTTTTCTTTTATTGCTCCAACAACATTTGGACTTAAGAACATTTTAAAGGCAGAAGAAGTGATGTCCCAGGTCATTAACTCAGCGGTGTTTGGTATAAAAGCAGTACCAATATCATCTATTTTTAAACAGACGGTCTTTTCGCTATGTTTATTCCTATCGCCACACATTAATACAGCGGCAGCGCCATCTGCAAATAAAAGGTTGGCAATAATATCTTCATCTGCATCAGATGGATAAAAATGTAACGAACAAAGTTCAGCACTCAAAATAAGAATACAGGCATCCGGCTCTGAAGTTGCAATATGATGCGCGTGTTTAAGCGCTTTTAGCGCTGCGTAACAACCTAAAAAATTTAAAGCTATTTTTTCAGTATGCTGAAGTCCAAATTGTTCTGCTACTAAAAATTCAAGACCCGGAGCAATTAAACCCGTGCAACTTACAGTAATTAAATGGGTGATCTCTTTTGGATCTATTTCACTTTCTGCAAATATTTTGTTAATAGCATTTGAGGCTAACGGAAGTATCTTTTTGCTGTATATCTCCATGCGCCGCTCTACGGTTGGTTTATAATTCCCGTCGATAAATAATTCGTAATTAGTTCCTTTAAAATCAGGTATACAACTGTACCGCGTTTCTATTTTTGTTTTACGGCTCAAAAAATTTATCTTCTGTGCAAATTGCTCCGGATTTTGAGTTGTTACCGTTCGTGCATAAAAAGAGGTAAGCTCTTCTTTATCTGTCATGAATTCAGGAACAGCTGTAGATATGTTGAGTATACGCGACATGATAATTTATTTTAAAAGTAAAATTATAAAGAAGAGATTGTTTAGGAACGATGAAAGTACAAGCATGATCATTGCATTTTTAAAATTAACGTGGGTGCTATTTTTAAAAGACCGTAACGCCCATATTAAAAAGAAGAGTGTTGCCGGTAACATAACTAAATTAAACATAAAAAAAACGTTTAAAGTATCTGCAAATGATAAATAAACAAGCAGCGTTGCAAGGGAAAACGAAATGGCAGAAAAAATAAACGTGCCCCTTAAACCTAATAACATACTAAGCGTTTGTACCCCATCTTTTCTATCAGCTTCGTGCTGATAAATTTGCGTAATAGGATAAATAGTACCAATAAAAAAAGAAGCAGCAATAGCAGAAAAAATAACCCGAGGATAACACAGAAGTTGATATGAAGAAAGCGCTAAAATATCTGCGCAAAATATCCAAGCACCCTGAAAAACAAATACAACTAAAAAACCAATTACCGGAAATTTTTTGAGGCGAACCAAACGCCAACTGTAAAGGCGGGAAAAAATGATGTAAACGGCTACAAAAAAGGCAAAATTAAAATTTATCATAAATGAAAGTACGATCGCCATTCCATCCATAACATTGCATAAATTTAAAAGTGTTTTTGTTGGCTTTGGTGGAGCCGCCAAACCGCCAATGGGGCCTTCATCCCGGTCGTTGTAACTATTGTAACCGTTGCTTGCCGGAAAAACCAAAACGTGCCAGATAAAAAGCACTAAAAATAAATCGAAATCCAGTTTGGGATGTATATAAAAAAAAGCAAACAGTGATACAGGCAATAAGAAAATTGAAAAAGGAAACCTTAAAAGTTTTATAGTATTTAATGCCTGTTTCAAATTATTTATGTGTTTGTATCAATCACTTAAAATTAGATATAAATTGGTCAACTGCCTATTATTTCTTAGCTTCTTTGTCTTTCTTTTTAAAATATTTTCTCAACAAAAAATTATGTTGTAAAGCTTCCAGGTCCTCGTCTAATTTTTTAGAGCCGCTTTCTAAACTCTTTATACTTGATTTTAGATCCGCGCCAGCAGCTTCATCGTGCAACAATATACCAACCGGGGTTTTGGGGTTACGACTAGCTTCATTCAAATTAGCGATAAAAACAGAAGCGGTATCGGCAACTTTATTTAATTCTTTTACTGTTTTTTTAATATTATTAAATACGGTTGTGTCTGTTACAAGATCGTTAGCAAGCGTTCCCTTTTTATTAAGTTTAGCGCTAAAATCTGAAAGGGAATTTAAAAGTACTTCTGCCCTGTTTGTTGCATTTCGCAAAGACGCGGAGGTAGCAGAAATGTTATCGTACAGATCCTCATCTTTTAATAATTTACCAAGGTTGCCTTTTCCATCCAATAAGTTCTTACTAATAGTTTTAAAGTCTGTAGTTATAGCCAACACATTTTTATTATTTTCCTGAAAGGTATTCATCATATCTTCTGTAGTAAATGTTTTTTCAACGCCCAGGGTATCGTCCTCTGTAACAGCAGGAGAGTTGGCACTGCCGCCATATATCACCAAGATCTTATTACCAATAAAACCATCGGTGCTTACTTTTACTTTTGCATCTTTACGAATATATTCCTGCGCTTTTTCATCTATATTCATTATTACTTTCACCTGCGATTTGCCGTAAAACTCAACACGCTTTACCGTTCCTATCTTAACGCCCGAAAACCAGATGTTGTTACCTTTTTGCAAACCATTTACATCCTCAAACAAAGTGGTAACCTGCATTTTGGTTGAAAAGGTTTGGTGGATGTTGCCTATCATTAATATGCCGGCAATAAGAAAAATAATTCCTATTAATACGAAAACGCCTACGATAATGGCGCGCTTATTTGGAGATTCGTTCATGGTTTTATGTTATAAAATTGTAATTAAAAAAACTTTGTATTCTTTCGTCCTGTGTTGCAAATACCTCTGCAAAGGTGCCAACTTTTAAAAAGGAGCCGTCAAGTAATATCGCTGCACGGTTACCGGTAACCTTGGCACAGGTAAGATCGTGTGTAATAATAATGGAGCTTGTGTGATAGCGTCGTTGAACACTATTTATCAATTCATTGATTTCTATTGACGTAATCGGATCTAAGCCCGAAGTTGGTTCGTCATATAACATGATCTCGGGTTTTAAAATTAATGTGCGTGCAATACCTATTCGCTTTTTTTGCCCTCCCGAAAGATCAGAAGGTAATTGGTTGATCTTGTCTAACAGACCAACTGCCTCCAAAACTTCTTCAACCGCTGCATCAATTTCTTTTTTTGTAAGATGTTTAAAGTTCATGCGTAATGGAAATTCAAGATTACGGCGCACATCCATACTATCATACAAAGCGCTGTTCTGAAACGAAAAACCGATCTTTAAACGCAATGCATCTAATTCTTTACCTTTTAATTTATCAACTTCTTGTCCAAGCACTTTTACAATACCTCTATCCGGCCGTAATAAACCAACCAATATTTTTATGAGCACCGATTTGCCTGTACCTGAGCGCCCTAGCACGGCTACGTTCTCGCCTTTGTGCACATCAAGATCAATGCCTTTTAAAACATCCAGAGTAGCAAATGATTTATACAAGCCGCGGATGGAGATCACAGCGTTAGTTGTATCAATTATATCGTTATGGTTATCTGACTGCATCTTAAAATAATCTTATCCAATTGCTTACCTGCACAATTACAACTTCTTCAATAAAAACAAGGAACATAGAAAGTACCACGGCCTGATTGGCGGCTCGCCCAACACCAACGGTTCCGCTGGAAGCATTATAACCTTTATAACAACCTACAATACCAATAGTAAAACCAAAGAAAATGGATTTTGTAACAGAAGTAAACATGTCCAGAAAGGTGATCGTATCAAAACCATGTTCAAAAAAACTTACGAAACTTGTAGATTCGTGCGCATTAATATTTACAAACGAGCCTAAAAGCGCCACAAAACCGCAATAAAGCGCCAAAATGGGAACCGTTATGGTTGTTGCCAAAACACGTGTAGTAACTAAAAACTTAAAAGGATTGATGGCTGAAACCTCCATGGCGTCTATTTGCTCCGTTACACGCATCGAGCCTAATTCGGCACCAATACTAGAACCAACCTTCCCTGAACAAATAAGTGCGGTTACTAAAGAAGCAAGAGCTCTTAAAATAGCGATTGAAATAAGCGATGGCAGCCAGGAAGTTGCGCCAAAGGTTTCTAAAGACGGGCGTGATTGTTTGGTGAAAACCATTCCGGTAATAAAACCGGTAAGTGTTATCAAGGGCAATGCTTTCAACCCTATCTCAAAACATTGGTTAACCAGCTCCCTGAAATGAAATGGTGCTTTAAAAGCTTCTCTAAAGAAACGGCCAATAAATTTATAAGCGTTAAAAACACCAATAAAATAGTCGTCAAGTCCTTTTGAAAGAAGAAATTTTTTCGATCCTGATCTCATAATTAGTATTTATACCAAGAAATAATAGTGCCAGCGTTTAAGGGCCTGTTTGGGGATATAAATACTCATACTGTTATAAATTGAATTATTAATTAGTTTACGGGGTATTTTATGCTCACATTTGAACAATTAGTAATGGCATGCCTTTAGCATACTAATCTATATAATCACAATTTTTGTTTTTATTTTCCTGAGACATCAGGCCATTGGTTCGTTTATGTTGAAAGACACATATGCAAATCAATAATTAACTGCATACACAACTAAACTAAAAACATATGACAATTAAAAAAAATTTAGGTATTTGGATGGATCATTCAACTGCCCGCTTAATGGAAGCTACAAATGATATATCGATAACAAAGACCATTGAATCCAAATTCACACATGCATCTAAAGAAGAAAGTTTGAACAAGAGCGAACATATCATGCATAATAAAGAACAGCATCAACAAGCAGAATATTACAAAAAGTTAGGCGAAAGTATTAGAAATTATAACTCTGTTCTTTTGTTTGGCCCAACAACTGCGAAAGACGAATTATATAATCTTTTAAAGGCTGATCACAATTTTGAAAACATTAAAATTGATGTAAAACAATCCGATAAAATGACCGATAACCAACAACAAGCTTTTGTAAACGAACATTTTTCAAATGCTATTTCTTAATATTTTCCCCTTCATCAAAACTATAAAAACTAAAACTATGAATCTAACTGAATTAAAAGGAAACTGGCACGAAACAAAAGGTAAAATGAAACAAAAATTCGGTATTCTCATTGATAGCGATCTAACCTTAATAGAAGGTAAAGAAGAAGAAATGTTTGGAAAGTTGCAAATTAAACTTGGTCGCACAAAAGAAGAACTACTTCAAATTATCTCTGAATTCAAATAAAATATTGCGCATAAAAAACTTTAAATAAAAATTCACCTAAAATAAAAAAAATGAAAATTAATTTACTTACTAAGGTAACTATGGTTACTCTATTGTCTTTACCCTTTATTACTTTAGCACAGGCACCTACTTTGGGTACAGCTGCAAATTTTATCCTATTCTCTACAAACGGCGCGGTAACTAATACCGGCATTTCACAAATTACTGGCAATGTTGGAACCAACAACGGCTCGAGCACAGGTTTTGGTAATGTGAACGGTGTTATGAACGACGGAAACGGCGTGAGTGCGCAATGTGCAGCCGATCTATTAATTGCCTACAATCAATTGAATGCAACCGTAGCAACTTTTTTTCCGGCACCATTACTTGGAAACGGCGCAACGCTTGTTCCTGGCGTATATTCTATTGGCGCAGCGGCAACGCTAAACCTGGAACTGAAATTAGATGGTCAGAATAATGCAAACTCAGTATTTATTTTTAAGATCCAGGGACCTTTTTCTACTAACCCGGCGTCAAGAATTAAATTAATTAACGGCGCAAAAGCATGTAATGTGTTTTGGAAAGTTGAAGGTCTTGTAAGTATGGCTGCAGGAACAAGTATGAAAGGAACGGTTATTGCAAACAATGCGGCAATTAATATGAATTCAGGCGATACACTTGAGGGAAGAGCCCTTTCTACGGCAGGTGCAGTAACACTTAACGGTTTATTTGCTTATACACCAATTGGCTGTGGCAGCCCGGTATTAAACGGCCCTGCTTCTCCAACCCTTGGCATTGCAGGGTGTTACGCTTTATTTTCGGCTAACGGTGCAGTCTCTAATACAGGTGTAACTACAGTAACAGGCGATGTTGGAAGTAACAGCGGTGCACCAACAGGTTTTAGCGCTGCAACAATTAACGGTAACCTTCATTTGGTTCCGGATGGTTCAACAGCGCAGTGTGCAACGGATCTTAATGTTGCCTATAATTATCTTAATGGATTAACACATGACATTGAGTTATTATATCCAGCACAATTTGGAAATGGTTTGGTATTAACGCCACACACATATCTTTTAAATGCAGCAACTGTACTTACCGATTCGCTTTATTTGAACGCGCAAGGTAATAGCAATGCTGTATTTGTAATAAAAATAAACGGCGCAATATCTACAAGTACTTATGCAAAGGTGATGTTAATTAACGGTACACAGGCAAAAAATGTATTTTGGAAAATTGAAGGTGCGGTAAATTTAAATAACTACACACAATTTAAAGGAACCATCATTTGCCACAATGGCGCTTTAGGTGCAATTAATACAGGTGTTTCAATTGATGGCAGATTACTTACAACTAATGGCGCGTTAACAACTACTGCTGTAACGGTAGTTGCTTATGCAACGGCATCAACATGTGCATCGGTTGGTATTCCATTATACAGCGTTACAAGTTCTGTTGTGAAAATATATCCAAACCCTTTTACTACATCATTACATATTAAAGTAATAGATGCTGAATTAAGTAATTCTATAGAAATGAGACTGTATAACGTTTTAGGTGAAGTGGTAATGACAAGCTCTATCTCAAAACAAATAACTACTGTTGAAATAAAAGATCTTGCTTCGGGAATTTATTTATACAAGATAGTTGACAATAATAAGATCGTTCAAACAGGCAGACTGATTGCACAATAATTAAAATAATTAATAAATGAAGCTTCGGTCTTTAATTAGACCGAAGCTTTTTAAAATAAAATATATGAACAAAAACGGACCCGTAGTAGTAATTGAAGATGATGAGGATGACCAATATTTGCTTGGTGAGATATTTAAGAAATTAAATTATAAAAATGATATTGTCTTTTTTAAAGATGGAAATACCGCACTTGAATATTTGAATAAAACGGACATCATACCTTTCCTGATACTTTCAGATATTAATATGCCAAAGATCAATGGTTTTGAGCTCAGATCAAAAGTACATACCAATGAAATGTTGCATGTAAAATGCATACCCTATTTATTTTTCACTACTACTTCCACCAAACAATCGGTAATAGATGCCTATGCTTTATCGGTGCAGGGTTTTTTTATTAAACCCCACAGCTTTGAAAAACTTGAAAATACCATTAAAAAAATAATGGACTACTGGCAGGAATGTATTGCGCCAAGCGAATATAGCTAAGTGTGCATATATTCAACAACTAAGAGGAAATTACTCGCCATCAAACGTTGTTATTCGCCCATTTTTACTGGCATAAAACTTGAAATTACCTAATTGCGAAATTGGATGCAGCCGCTTTCATTTTCCTAAATATTTAAAATTAAGTAAAATGGACTTTTTCAAAATAATCAGAATATTCTTTACAGTTTGGTTTATCATCATTGGTATTATTTATTTAACCAATTGTAAACGCAGTACTAACCCCAAGATCGATATGCCGATAGAAAAGACGATCAGTCTTCCTTCAACCATTAATGTTGAAACAACCCATAGCATCGTTGCTAAACCACAAGCTCTTAGTCCGGTTACAACATCCGTGGTGCCGCGCTCAGAGAAACCAGTAAAATTGATCTATTTAAAATAGTTTCAGCGGGACCTAATAATTAACAACAGATAAATGCGCTTTTTGTTATCTTTATCTAACGTTAATTAGTTTACTATGAAAAATGCTAAGATTTATTTAATTCTTCTTCTCAATATCTTTATTTATAATAATGTAAAAAGCCAGGTATGGTCGGCCGTTGATGCCGGATTTAATTATCCTGCTTATGGAATGGCAGAATTTAATGGAGAACTTTTTGTTGGCGGACAATTTACACCGCAGGGAAGCACGCAAACAAGAGGTGTTGCTGTTTGGAGTGGCGATACTGCATGGAAACAACCTTCATATGGTATATACGGCACTGTAAATGTTTTAGCCGAGTATAACGGACAACTTTTTGCAGGTGGTAGTTTTTTTTATTGTGATTTTTCGCAGGTTTGTGCCAGCCTTGCTGTTTGGAACGGAAATTATTGGTCGCCAATAAGCAATGGTACAGATGGAATTGTTAATGCCATGCAAGTGTACAATGGCGAACTTTATATTGCCGGATCTTTTAATAATGCAGCCGGACTTCCTGCAAAAAAAATTGTAAGATATGATGGGACAAATTTTTCGCAGGTATATGGAGGTATGATTGCAAATCAATACGCGGCTATCTCAGATCTTGAAGTTTACAATAATGAATTATATGCCGTTGGCGAGTTTTCTTTGGCTGGTGGTGTTCCTGCACAAAACATTGCAAAGTTTGATGGTAATACCTGGTCGGCTGTAGGAGCGGGACTTTCAGGAGGAACAAATCCTTACGGTAGTTCTTTAGCAATATTTAATGGTGAATTATATGTAGCAGGAAAATTTACAACGGCAGGAAGCGTTCCTGCTAATTATCTTGCAAAATGGGATGGCTCTAACTGGTCTTCTACAGGAACCGTCTTCAACCAACAAATATACTGCCTTGGTGTTTATGATGGTGACCTGATAGCAGGAGGCGCTTTCACATACATTAATAGCGCATATAAACCCCATATTGCACGTAGTAGTAATGGCACAACATGGCTTGATATGTTTGGTGGATTAGATGGACCTCCATTTGATTTTATTACACACAACTCTGAACTTTATGTTTGTGGCAGTTTTACCGTGGCCAATGGAATACCGGTTAATAATATTGCAAGATGGGTAACACATGTTTCGGTAAAAGAAAATACAGCACATGTAGTTTCAACAGAACTATTTCCGAATCCATTTGCAGAAAAAACTACTTTAAAACTGGATAGAAATTTAAATAACGCAACCATAGAAATTTATAATGCTGAAGGCAAAAAAGTAAATGAAATAAATAATATTTCAGGAAATAGAGTTGAAATTAAAAGAAACGAATTAAGTGCCGGGATTTATTTTTTAAGATTAAAAGAAAATGGCCTTGCAATCGGAAAAAGCAAGTTCGTTGTTACTGATTGAACTAATAGTTACTGACTTAATTCTCTGAAATCTTAATGAAAATTTCTTCCACCATGAAATACGTCGTACTGCAATGAAGGACCGTTGTTAGATTTAAGAAGTTCTTTTTCAGATTTCGCCATGCCCGGCGCACTACTCGTATGATCCACACTTTGATCCTCTGAAGCCCTTGCTTGAGAATTGGCAATTGGTAATAACAATCCTGAAAGATCATAGCATTTTCGTACCACAATGTGTATCACTTCACCTTCTTTTTGCACTTTACCATCTACCATTAATAAACGGCAATGCACGATCTCTTTCCTGTATTGATGAAATAAATTTTTAAATACAACGAGGTTAGATGTTCCTGTTTCATCTTCTATGGTAATAAAACAAATACCACTTGCGGTGCCGGGCCTTTGCCGAACTAATACCAGGCCTGCAACCCTCACAAACTTTCCATTATCACAATTAGCCAGTTCAGCGGTGGTAATGACTTTTAGCAATGCTAATTTATCTCTGGCAAAGCTTACGGGATGTGCTTTTAATGACAACGAAATTGTTCTGTAATCTTCAATCACGTGTTCTGCTAAATTCATTTCGGGTAACTCAATTGTTCTTTCAATGGTATCATCAGCTTGTAGTCCGGCAAATAAGCCGGTTAAATGATCGCTTAACGATGCTATTTCCCAAAGTGCTTTTCTTCTGTCTAAACCAATAGATCGAAAGGCATCAGCATCTGCCAAATGTTCAAGTGCAGATAATGGCACGCCTGCATCTAATAATTGCGCTATACGGTTAAAGCCTGAATCACGCGCTGCTATTAATATTTGCATATCGTCTTCCTTCAAACCTTTTACCTGTCTTAACCCTAATCTTAGGGCACAGTATTTGCCTTCTTTTTCTTCCAAAGTGCAATCCCAATTTGAATAATTAATATCAACAGGTCTAACAACAACGCCATGTTTTCGGGCATCAGAAATTATTTGTGCGGGCTGATAAAAACCCATTGGCTGAGAGTTTAATAATGCTGCAGCAAAAATATCAGGGTAATAACATTTCATCCATGATGATATATATACAAGCAATGCAAAGCTTACTGCATGGCTCTCCGGAAAACCATAACTACCAAAACCTTTTAATTGATTAAATACACGCCTTGCAAACTCTTCGGTATACCCTTTTTTTGTCATACCATCCACCAATTTTTTTTCGAAGTTCTTTACCATGCCCTTAGCTTTAAAAGTGGCCATACTTCTTCGCAGTTCATCTGCTTCTGCCGGTGTAAAACCTGCAGCAACAATAGCAATTTCCATTGCCTGTTCCTGAAATAACGGTACGCCCAATGTTCTTCCTAAAATTGCTTCCAGTTCTTTTGAAGGAAATTCCACTTTTTCTTTTCCTTCCCGCCTTCTTAAATAAGGATGAACCATATCTCCTTGTATAGGTCCTGGTCTTACGATCGCCACTTCAATAACAAGATCATAAAAACATTTTGGTCGCAAACGTGGCAACATACTCATTTGTGCCCGGCTTTCTATTTGAAAAACACCTATCGTATCAGCATGACTAACCATTTCATAAACCTTATCATCATCCTGCGGTATGTTGGCAAGCGTTAGGTCAAGATCATAATGTTCTTTTGCCATATCAAATCCTTTCCTTATGCAAGTTAACATTCCCAACGCCAATACGTCTACTTTCATAAAGCCCAATACTTCAATATCATCTTTGTTCCATTCAATATTAATGCGATTTTCCATTCGCGCATTTAGTATGGGGCAAAGGTCTGTTATCTTTCCGCGTGTAATAACAAAGCCACCGGTGTGCTGCCCTAACTGTCTTGGAAAATCAATATATTGCCGGGTCAGATCCAAAACTTTCAGCAAGTGTTTATCATTAGCATCAAAGCCCGATGAAGAAACGGTTTTTCCTTTATGCCATTCTTCTGTAAATTCCCATCCTGAATTTGATAAACTTCCAACCGCATCCAAAGATAGTCCCATTGCTTTAGCCACATCGCGCACCGCACCTTTGTAATGCAGCTGTGTTACTGTAGCAACAATAGCAGCTCTACCTCTACCGTATTTCTCATAAATGTATTGGATCACTTCTTCGCGGCGCTCATGTTCAAAATCTACATCTATATCCGGTGGTTCGTCGCGTGCATCCGACATAAAACGACTGAACAGTAAATTAAATTTGGAAGGATCGACAGAAGTAACGCCCAAACAATAACACACTGTTGAATTAGCGGCCGATCCCCTACCCTGACATAATATATTTTGATCTCGCGCAAATTTTACAAAATCATACACGGTTAAAAAATAAGCGGCATAATCTTTACGGCCAATAAATCCTAATTCATATTCAATATTTATTTTTACTTTTTCAGGAATGTTATTATCAAATTTCTCATTCGCCCCTTTCCAGGTAAGATAAACTAATTCTTCCTGTGGTGTTCGTCCTTCGCTGGTTATTTCTTCCGGATAAACATATTTTAATTCGCTTAAACAAAAGGTACAGGCTTTGGCAATTATTTGTGTGTTCTCAATAGCTTCAGGATATTGTGAGAACAAACGTTTCATTTCATCGGCAGTTTTTAAATAACGTTCTGCGTTTTGATACAATTTAAATCCGGCATTGTAAATAGTACATTTTTCTCTTACACAGGTGATCACATCCTGTAACTCTCTTCGTTCTGGTACATGATAATGTACATCGTTCATAGCTACCAGGGGTATTTTATACTGTTTAGATAATTCTGAAAGTTTGTACAGTTTTTTACTGTCGTTTGCCTGGTAAGATCTTATTACTCCTAAAAAAACTTCGGTTCCAAGGTTTAATGTGTATTCTTTTACAGCGGCTTCAAACTCTTTTTCAAATTCAAAATTTTCATTTAAAGATGCCGGTGGTACAATAATAAATTTTATTCCTTGCGCGTAACGGTAAACATCTGCTTTGTATAAATGGCAATCTCCTTTTTCCGCTCTTAAATTTCCTTCAGATAAAAGTCCCGATAAATTGGCGTATGCTTCTTTAGTAGTTGGATACGCTAATAAACTCGGGCCATCCAACAAATTCAACCTGGCTGCAGGAATAATTCTTATTGCTTTATTTCTTGCGGCTTTATACGCGCGAACAATTCCTGCTAATGTATTATGATCGGTGATGGCAATTTCTGTATAGCCTAAAGTAATTGCTTGCTCAATGAGTTCCTCTGGATGCGAACCTCCTCTAAGAAAACTAAAATTACTTGTTATTTGTAACTCTGTATACGCCATGTATTAAACTGATCAAAAGGGTTATGTGAAAAAACCATGTATGAACCATTTTGGATTACCACTGCTATAATCACCCAAACGAAACAACCAATAGCGTGCGCCATTTTCATCTTCTACACAATAATAATCCCTGTATTGCCCCTCCTGCATCCACCACTCTTGCTCTATACGTTCAGGGCCATCTGCTTTTTTTACAGTATGCCGAATGCCTTTATAATGAAATAACAAGGGCGGATAATCAGGCATAGGAACACTTACTTCTATGTATTCGGGCTTTGGCAATAGGTGTAACGGCCTTGGCAGATCGGTTCTCCATTCCGTATCCGGTTTTTCGGTAAGCGATGATGTTTCTATTATACTTCTTTCGGGCCAAAAATGTTGAGCGGGCAAATAACGGTGTATAGCATTACTTCCTATTTTGCCTGCAAGTTTATCTATTAATTCTGCAACAGCTGCTTCGCTGGCGCTGCTCATGGCCCACAGAGCGTCTTGCGAACTTAACAGCTCTTCTACCACAGGTGCTTCCAAAATAAATAATTCTATACCAAGATCGGGTTCTATGGTTTGTATCTTAAGTTCGAACAATTTAAATAAATGAATAACATTTCGTGTTGGCCTGTTAGTGCCTATTTCAATTTTTTGAATATTACCGTCGATACGGTAACAACGCAATTCGCATTTACGCAAACCTTTATTTTCTTTTGTTAATCGTTCACACAAAATCGCCAATAAATTCTTTAACGCAATTTCAATACCCGGCGCAGTGCGAATTGGTTCAATACTTGGCAAACGTTCTTCGAAAGGGCAGATTGGTTTTATAGGTGTAAGCATTTCCATTTCTGCTCCTAAAGCCTGATCTAATCGTGTTAGCAGACCTTGTCCAAAACGGCGACGCAAAGCAGTTCTTGGCATGGTCATAAAACTACCTATTGTTTTTAATCCAAGTTTTTCTAATTTTTCCCATGCACTTTGTTCTAAGCGCAATGCCGCAGAAGGTAAACCACTTATAGCCTCTGATTGCTTTCCTTCTTTAATGATAGAACCATTTTTTCCGAAGTGACACAAAGCCCAGGCGCAGCCAATTGTATCGGCCATACCCATTCGTATATGATATCCAAAATTTTTAAAGCGCGTGTGGATCTCGCGTAAATAACCTTGCTCTCCGCCCCATAAATGGGTGCAGCCACTTGCATCGAGTATTAAACCATCTTCATCAATAGAAACAAATGGTGTGTAGCGTATGCACCATTCGGCTAAAGACATCAATAACTTTTTGGGTTGCACTTCATCATAATCGAATAATTGTAGCTCGGGCACCAATGCTCTACAATCGGCAACTACCATTCCGGTAAATACACCTTTGCCTTGTGCAATATTATTTACAGCTTTTACAACGCGCCTGCCTTTTTCGTTATTTGCAAGAACAAATGGCGAATCTTTTAATTCGGGTTGCCGGCGAAGCATCCTGTCTGTTATTAAATGCGGAAACCATATTACTACTATACGTGCCATCCTTACGCGGTTTCTCGTTCATACATTTTTGTTGTAGAAATTTGTTCAGAGATATATTCTAATCCCTTTGGCGACCATTGCAATAACCATTTACCTGTTTGGCCATTTCTTACTTTCAAAAGTTCAACATTCCATCTGGGAAATCCAACGCCCGGCATTTTACCAGGCAGAATACTTGCAACGGGACTGATCTTCCAGCGCGAAACACAGGCTACTGCATTAATTACTTTGGGTTGTTGGCGGTGAATAAATCCGGTTACTTTACTTTTTTCTACAGCAAGTTGTAAGCGACGCGAATCATTAAAACTGATCTCACTTATTTCTCCAACAACGGCAGTTAATGCATCGCACTTCAACGCTTCTTCAATGGTCCATAAAGCATCTTTCACTTTCCAGGTATCAACAAATAAAATTCGTTCAGGATCAATACCAAAAGCTTTTAAAGCCGGTGGAAAGATCTTTCGTTTGTTGCTTATCCAGATACAACAGCCGTTCTTTTGCATAAGCTTACCAAGTATTACCGAAATAAATCCATTGGTACTTGACGCATCTTCTGCAGATGAACTAATAAGTTCATGAACTGCAGCGCGTGGAAAGACATTTCCCGGAAAAGCTGTTTCAATTTCACCAAGCCCTACACTTAATTGTTCGCTACCCGGCTTATGATTTCCTTGTAAAACAAGTATTTGTTTTTGTAGTTGTTCTATTATATCCTTATCCGCCAAACGCATCACCTTTTCTCCGAATATAAATATAGCTACAAATTGTAGTATAATATTGCTTTAAAATGTAGTATTACAACAAAATAGTGGAATTCAACAAAATAGAAATAGATTTTATTTTTGAAAGATACCAGATCCGGCTACATTCGTTTTATTTGAAAGAAAATGAACAAATCTTAAAAAATCTAATAATTGAAAATATTTTTGATTGTTTTAAATAAATTACTAATTTTGCACTCCAATTAATTTTGGCCCGTTCGTCTAGGGGTTAGGACACGTCCCTTTCACGGATGAAACACGGGTTCGATTCCCGTACGGGCTACCAAATAAGAAGCAGATCCCTGACCAATGGTCGGGGATTTTGTTTTTACAGAAAATAAGGGTTTTTAGGGTTAAAAAGAGGTATAAAGCAACCTTCCCATTAAAAAATAAATGGTTATTCCAATAATATCGTTTAAGGTGGTAACAAAAGGTCCGGTGGCAAGCGCGGGATTTATTTTAAAGCGATTCATGGTCAAAGGCACAAAAGTTCCTAAAAAAGAGGCGCATAATATAACGGTAAAAAGCGCTACACTTACGGTAGCAGCCAATTGCCAGTCTTCAATTAAAAAAGAATAACCACAAATTAAAATAGAACAAATTAAGCCGTTAATAACCCCTACTCCCAGCTCTTTGGCCAGTTTTGGCATTATTTTGTCGCCCAAAAGCGTATTATTTGCAAGACCTTGTACGATAATAGCGCTGCTTTGCACCCCCACATTGCCACCCATGGCACCAATTAAAGGAATAAAATAAGCCATTTCGGGGTGGATCTTGATCTGCTCTTCGTAGCTACCAATAATGCGAGAACCTACAATACCGCCACACATACCCACCAATAACCATGGAATACGCGCACGCGATAAACGCCACAAACGGTCGTTCGAATCCACATCATCAGAGATACCACTCATACGCTGGATATTCTCATCGGCATTATCCCTTATCACATCAAACACGTCGTCAATGGTAATTCTACCCACTAGTCTGCCTAATTGGTCAATTACCGGCAAAACAACCAGATCGTATTTTTGCATGATCTCGGCAACCTCTTCACTGGTGGTGCTTGTTTTTACAAATTGAATGTCGGGTTCGTATATCTCTTCTACCCTTGCCAACGGATGCGAAATGATCAATTTTTTTAAAGAAAGCATTCCAATTAAACGCTCGTTGTTATCAACCACATACACAGCGTACATAACATCTACGTTATCTGTTTGCTTCCGTATTTCTTCTATACAGGCATTAACGGTCTCAAAAGCATAAATACTCACCAACTCCTTTGCCATTAAAGACCCTGCAGTACCCTCTTCGTAATTGATCAATTCGGCAATATCACTTGCCTGTTCAATATCCTCAATATGCGAAAGTACCTCTTCCTGCCTGTTCTCGGGGAGTTCGGCAATAACATCGGCAGCGTCATCACTCTGCATGTTATCTAACTGCTCGGCAATTTGCTTGCTACTAAAGGTTGTTAAGAGATCTTCACGCTTATCATCATCTAATTCTAAGAGAACATTCGGGGCAATTTCATCATCCAGTAACTCGTAAATGTAGGCGGCCTGGTTAAGGTTAAGCTGGTTAATGATAATAGCAATATCCTGAGCATAAAATTCATTTAATTGCTCCTTTAAAAAAACAACGTTCTTTTCTTCTACAGCAGTTTTAATGCTGTCTATAAATTCAGATGTGATCTCGAATTGCATGTTTTAAAGTCAGGCAAAAATAAAGAATTAAACTTTAGGATTTACCACTATAACAAATTTAAACCACATAGACACATGGATAAAAAAAGCGCTGCACTTAACATAGAAATAACCTATGTATTTAATTCTTTAAATGCATTTCTAATCCTCACTTTAATAGCCGGCGGCATGGGATAATTTTGCATGTGCTCTAAATGCAAACGCAATTCATTTTTTAACTCGGGGTATTTTTTGCAGATACGCAAAGCAACGGTAATAGCAAAGGCTTTAATAGCTATAGGGCTTTCGGCAGAGACCAAAAATCTGAAACAACTTTCTACCAAAGCGCCTTCGTATTTTTCTGGTATCTCTATCTCCTCAAAGATACGCAAGATGTTTCTGGCAATGGCAGGATGATTATCCGGTTCATCCAATTTTTTTATGAGTTTAGCCAAATAAGGCGCAACTAATTTTGGATGTTCAATAACCGCATAACTTAGCGGCCAGGCGGCCCTTTGCGTAATACGATAGTCGCCTTTTAAAAAAAGATCTATTAAAATTTTAAATCTTTTTTTATCATCGCCAATGTATTTTACTATGGCCAGCGTTAATGTTTTACTATGCTCTGCTGCTAATCGTTTTTCTATATCCATTGATAAAGAGAATCTCTCCAAATTAAAACAAAAACTCCTAAAACAGCAATAGCACAAGCAAAAATTGCCTGAATGGTTATTTTTTCTTTATAATAAAAATAATTTATTGGCAGTACAACAATTGGCAGTAAGGCAAAAATTGTTTGAGCTGTAGCCACCGGTAAGTGTTGAATGGCGATGAGAGAAAAAGAAACGCCCAACACAGGGCCAAACAAAGTGCCAACAAACATATAAGGCAAACCATTGTTTTGATTTTTAAATATTGGTAAAGAGTTGGCTTTCATACGACCCGTAATAATTGAGATTAAAAAAGCAGCGCCAAAAGCAAATAATAAACGGATCCACACTGCATGTAGGGTTGGAAGTTTTTCGGAATAATAATCCATTCCTAATTTTGATAATACCAGGCCCGTACCCTGACAAAGTGCGCCAAGCACACCAAACAGGATACCTTTTTTGTTTCGGTGAAAACCTGCGTTCTCAGATGCAACTTTATCTTTTTTAGAGAGCGTTAGCCAAATTACACCGGCAATGGTAATTAAAATTCCGAGGATGCCAATGAAATTCATTTTTTGCCCCAACACCAAAAAACCAAGTAACAAAGCAGAACCCGGAGCAATAGTTGTATAAAGGCTTCCTAACTTTGGGCCAAGAATTCTGAAAGAAGTAAAACTAAAATAATCGCCAATACTAAACCCAATAATGCCGGAAAGACCAAGAAATAAATAATGATAAGGCTGTGGCTGAGAAAATAATCCAGAAATATTTAAAGGATAAAATATTAATAAAAGAAAGGAGATAACGATCCAGGCCAAAAATAAACGGTATTGGTTAAGAGCAGCGGTGCCAAAGCGGTTGGCGGCTTCGGTAAATGGAAAAATGCCAATACTCCAGCAAACGGTGGTTAAAAGAGCTATGAGTTCGCCGTACATATTTTGTAATGAGGGATTAGAAGAGCTTATAATTTCTTTCGCCAAAAATACTGCTGCCAATACGGATCATGGTGCTACCCTCTTCTATAGCAATTTTGTAATCGCTGCTCATGCCATAACTGAGTATCTGGGTATCAAGACCTAAGAATTTTGAGCTAATAGCAAATTCTTTTAATGAAAGAAACTCTTTTCTTATTTGGCTCTCGTCATACGTATTGCTGGCCATTGCCATAAAGCCAAGGATCTTTATATTTTTTAGTTGAGAAAACAATTCTGACTTTAAAAATGCTTCACACTCTTCAAAAGAAAAGCCGAATTTGGTTTCCTCCTGCGCAATGTACATTTGCAACAAACAATTAACTGTTTTGCCATTCTTTAAAGCTTGCTTATTTATTTCCTGCAATAATTTCACACTATCTACTCCATGAATTAAATACACAAACGGAACAATGTGTTTTACCTTATTGCTTTGCAAGTGACCAATAAAGTGCCAGCGAATATCCTGGGGTAATTGCTCGTGTTTATCAACTAACTCCTGCACATAATTCTCGCCAAAATCTTTTTGCCCTGCTTCATAAGCCTCCATTATCATTTCTATTGGTTTTGTTTTAGAAACGGCAACCAAAGTAACGTTAGGTGGTAATGAATTTTTTATTTTATTTAAATTCTCTGCTATCATGAGTATACAACCCTTTTAAGGGGCATTTTTCGCCAATAAATAAGTGAGCGCCAAAGCCATTCCACCGGACCAACCTGGTAGTACTTTAGCCAGTTAATTGTAAAAATAATTTGTATGGTCCAAATTATTGATGCGATTAAAAACAATTGATAACGCTCAACACTCTGATAAAGATCTAAACCATATCCAAAAAAGATAAGCGTAAACATAAAATTTTGAAAAATATAATTAGAAATGGCCATTTGACCTACGCACTGCAAAGGCTTTGTTAGAAATGTAAACGCAGCTTTTTTTGTAAAAAATATAAATAGCGAAATGTAACCAAAAACGAAAAGCAACCTGTGAATTTGCTCGATGTAATCAATATTAATGTTTACATGATCGTAAGCCGCACCCGACAGACCACTGATTAGTGCATTTTGAGTTGTAAAACGAATATAACCAATAAAAGTTCCGGCTATTAATAATATAAAAGCAGATATAAGATAAAAACTGTTTTTTAATTCGCCTCTTAGGTATCTTATTTTAAAAAGTCCCATGCCAATTAAAATAGTGCCTAACGATTCTAAAATCCCAAAAGGTAAAGAAGAAATAATTTCGTCTGTAGTAAGTAAAGCAACAACTGGAAACATGGTTAAATAACCTGCGTGCACGGTTTGCATTTGAGTAGTTGAGTAATCAACTGCCTCGGCTAATGCTTCTATAATTTGTTTTTGCCTTAATTTCCACTTCGTTAAGGCTTTTATATCTGCGCTATCTATCTTTCCTTCCTGTTTATGCAGTAATGCAAGTTTATAATTCTCCCGCATTTCTTTCTTTTTTTCAAAACCTTCACCGCTCATCCATGATATAGTTAATAAACAAATAACACCAAACCCAATTAACCACTTATAATTTAAATTTCGTACAAAATAAAGCAGGGCGCCACAAAGGGCATATTCGTACAAAATAGTAGTAAAACAAAAAAACAGGTAACAGGCAAACAAGCATATCATCAACAACCAGAACATGCGGCGGTAATAAGCCTTAGCAGTAGATAGACCAAATTGTGTTTCTTTTTTTGCAGTAAATAATAAAATTGAGGCGCCGAACAAAATAGAAAGTATGCCGCGCATTTTACCATCCAAAAAAATGTAAGAAAATTCCCAACTCAAAAAATTGAGATTATTACGTCCTTCAAATATAGGGGGAATTGAGTTTTGCCATTCTATAATTGCAAAATCAGGAATATTCATGATAAGTATGCCAAGTATAGCAAATCCACGAAGCACGTCTAAATGATATATTCTTGAGCTTACAGGATTATTCATCTTCAAAACTATAGATCACCAATCCACTGCGCATTTTTGGTTCTACCCAGGTAGATTTTGGCGGCATAATGTTATTTGTATCGGCGATCCATTTTAAATGATCCATGGTTACAGGATAGAGGCCAAAGGCAACTTCGGCTTTGTCTTCATCAACCGATTTCTTAAGGGCTTCGGGGCCTTTAATGCCGGGGATAAATCCAATGCGCTTATCAATTTTAAGATCGTGAATACCAAATAAAGGCGATAAAATATGCTCTGTTAAAATAGATGCATCTAAACTTCCTACAGGATCATCGCTATTGTACGTTCCTTTTTTACACGCAAGCGAATACCATTTACCATCGGTATACATGCTTATCTCGTGCTTCTTCGTGGGTTTATATATAGTTTCTTTTATTTCTTTTACCTCAAATTTGTCTGCTAATTTTTGAAGCAGTTCCTTTACTGTCAAATTATTAAGATCTTTTACAACACGGTTGTAATCGTAAATTTTTAATTGTGTTTCTGAAAAGAAAACACCCAAATAATAATTAAACGCTTCTTTACCGGTATAATTTTTTTTCGCTTTACGTTTTATGTTACCCAGCAAGGCCGAAGATGCAGAGCGGTGATGCCCATCGGCAATATAAATACTTGGGATAGCAGAAAAACGTTTTGAAACAAGCTCTACATTTTTTGTATCGCTTAATACCCATAAGGTGTGACGAACTTTATCGGTAGTTGTAAAATCGTAGTGCGGCACTGCTTTAGAAATATCCGAAATTAAATTATCCAAAACTGTATCATTTGGATAACAGAACAACACCGGCTCGGCATTAAATTCGCAAACCTCTAAATAATCTTTTAATTTTTCTTCACGTTGTGTAATTGTTTGCTCGTGAATTTTGATCACGCCATTCATATAGTCATCAATGCTGGTACAGCCAATAATGCCAATGAATTCAATATTATTCTTTATTTGGCGGTAAATATAATAAGCCGGTTTTTCGTCACGCTGAAAGATCTTTTCTTTAATGAAGGACTTAAAACGGCGTTTTACTTTTACCAATCGCTCTTTAGATCCGGGTTTTGTTCTAATTCCATCATCAAAATCGGGGTTAATAACATGCAAAAACGTAAAAGGATTACCTGCCAATTTTTCTTTTAGTTCGGCAGGATTATAACCATCCACGCTACGCGAAGCTACCAGGTGTACCTTATCGTTGGTTGGCCTTAAGCCTTTAAAAGGGAGAACTGTTGCCATTTTTAATTCAGTCGTTAGAGGTTAGTCTGAAGTCGTTAGTCAATAGTCCCCAGTCCTAAGACTATCGGCTAAAATCCAACGACTATAGACTGTTTATTTCAATGCTTCAATTAATTTTTCTGCCAGCTCAACACCAATACGCTCCTGCGCTTCGTTGGTTGCCGCACCAATGTGTGGGGTCAACGAAATTTTTGGGTGTTTTAAAATAGCAATTGATGGGCGCGGCTCGTTCTCGAACACATCTAAACACGCATGCGCAACTTTGCCACTGTTTAATGCTTCTAAAAGATCGTCTTCGTTTATTACACCGCCACGGGCTGTATTTATTAGTATCACTCCATTTTTCATAGAGGCAATTTCGTGACGTGTAATTAATTTACCACCCGGTACATGAAACGTAATATAATCTGAATTTTGAATGACCTTATCCATGCCAACGGTTTTGATACTTACGGAGGCCGCTTTTTCATTGCCATCAATTTCAATATCTATTTTAGCATCAGTAACAAACGGATCAAAGGCTAAAACTTTCATTCCTAAGCCCAAAGCCATTTTAGCAACGGTTTGGCCTATTCTTCCAAAGCCAACAATACCCATGGTCTTACCTCTTAACTCAATACCTTTTGCGTATTTTTTCTTAAGGTCATCAAATTTATCTTCGCCGCTGTTTGGCATCTGGCGGTTACTATCGTATAAAAAACGTGCTGCATTAAATAAATGAGCAAACACCAATTCAGCTACAGAGTTGCTTGATGCAGCCGGTGTATTAATAACGTTAATGCCTTTTGATCTTGCGTATTCCACATCAATATTATCCATACCTACTCCGCCACGGGCAATTACCTTAAGGCCGGGACATGCATCAATAATATCTTTTCTAATTTTAGAAGCACTGCGCACAGTAACTGCAACATAACCCTTGTCGTTAATTTCAGATGCAATGTTAGCTTGTTCAACTTTTTCTGTTACAACTGTAAAACCAGCTTTTTCCAGTAAACCTTTTCCAACGGCATCAATGCCATCGTTTGCCAAAATCTTTTTACTCATAATTAAATCCTTAAAATATTAAGAATTTAAATGTAAAGATTAATTGCTCAAAAAGATAGTATTCCGTAAAAAAATTAAAATTTAACGCCTACCGTGGCTGAAACATTGGTAGCATTATACTTTACTGTTGCTGTTTGCGGAAGCGTGTTAAAGAAATAATAATCTTCGGTGCTTAAGGTCTTTACCCAAACAAAGTCAAAATAAACATTGTTCTTGGTTCTGAAGCCCGCGCCAATTGAAAATGAATTTCTTACAAATTTACCCGAAAAAACGTCGCCAAACGGACTACCCTGCATATTATAACCTACACGAAGCATAACAGGTTTTACGTTAAATTCGGTGCCAACACGTATGTTATGGCCCGGCGAATACTTATTTTTAATTACAGTATTAACGCCTGCAAAATCATCCACCTCGCCACTGCTTAAAGACGCATTCTTGTAATTTACCATTTCATAATCAATACCAACGGCCGCTAATCTGCCAATAATAATGGCTGCATTGGCGCTTAGTCTTGAAGGAGTTATAACGGTGTAGTTAAAATAGCCACCATCTTTTGGATCTTTTGTAGAAATTGGTGAACCCACTTTTTTATCAAAAGAAGCGCTCATTGCGTTATAATACTCATCTTTTAAAGTATAAATAGTTGGCGTATGATAATAAAGGCCCAAACGGAAATTATCATTTACACGGACAATTCCGCCGATCTTTAAATTAACACCACTACCTTTTGTTTTAAAATACTCTGTATAAGTTAAACTATTAAAACCTCCAAGGTCATAATAATCGGAGTGCAAATTTGTTGGCTGTTGAAGATAACTTGTTGTATACGTGTTTGGTGATGTATAACCGATCTTCATACTATCTTTATCATCCACCTCGTTATGTGTTGTGGTTGACGTGTACTCCAATCTAGGCAAACCAAGGCTCACACCAAAATAAAATTCATCTTTATAAGTGTAAGCATAAGAAAAATTAAGTTCGTTTGTTTTACCAGATGTTACAATATCGCGGGTTTGTTTTACCGCGCGCTTGGTATCCACTAACGAATTGTATGTTTTGCTTACAGTATCATTATCCAATAAATAAACATCGTAAGCCATTCCTTCGTAAAAACTATTTAAATTACCGTACGATTGGTTGGCCACATTTACCATATCCTTTAAAATAGAACTATTATTTGTGTAGCCCGACATCCTTGTTTTATTAAGGAAATTCTGCGTTTGCGAATTGGTAAAAGAAATAATGTTACGACTGTCTTTATCATTTTTTGCAGCCCAGCCACCCAAAATTCCAAAATTATTAAATGCAAAAGCAGCGTTAGAAATAGTTGACGATTTTCCATTAAGAGTTCCTTCATTATTGGTAGTGCGTAAACCACCAGAGAAAGTAATTTCACCTCTTCTGTAAAGACCTAAACCTGCAGGATTATACGCTGCGCAGCTAAGATCGGCACCAATAGCGCCAAAAGCCCCGCCCATTGCAACGAAGCGTGAAGATCCGTTTATGCCATAACGTGAATAACGAATAGCGTCAACGTCATTCTGTGAATGACCATTCAAACCTAAAATTAAAAGGCCGAATAAAAATTTAATACGATACATAATAATTATCTTGGACGGTTACCGCCTCCGCTATTTGAATTTCTTGGACTTGATGATCCGCTGCCACTGCTATTACTGCTACCACTATTAGAGTTAGAATTACTTGGAACCTCAAAACTACTACCCTGATTACGACCTGAGCCGTTGGAATTGCTATTAGGATCGAAAGAAGTGCCCTGGTTTTTACCTGAACCTGAATTATTATTTTCGAGTACACCACTATTTCTAATAGGCTTACCGGTATTGGTATTTTCGATCGGTGTGCCGGTATTTTTTACCGGGTTGTTATTGGTGTTAGTATTTGTGTTACCTAAACCAAAATTTGGCCAAAAACCTGTTTCTTCTTTTGGCGTATTTCTTACTGGTATTGACTCATTCTTAGAAGGCGTATTTCCTAACGTAGAATTTCCGCGCGGAGTTGTATTTCCTCCCTTGGTCTCAGTAGTAATTTGATTGTTGCCAAAATTCTCTACAGGCGTATTACTTAATTTCTTACGTGGCACATCTGTAAATTTTGGAGTTGTTTCTTGTTTTATTGCTACATCGTTAATGAATTGTTGACGTGCACTTGCTTCATCAACCGACATACCCGGTGTGCTTTTACGGTGTCCGTTACCGCCACCATTACTGCCTCTTGGGCCATATGAGGCATGACTATAAGAACTGTTAACATCATAGCTGTTATAATAACCCCAGTTAGAACCATTATAAAAACCATTGTTGTAGCCATTGTAATAACCAGCCCAATATGGGTTGTAACCATAATTACCAAAAGAAGGATAACCACAAATACCTTGGCTATAATAAGGATTATAGTACGGGTTGTAATATGGATTTCCCCAATAAGGATTATTGCAGCCATAATAACCGCCATAACCATAACCGCCGTTACCATAATAATTACCTGTACTAAAAACTAATGAAAGTCCGCTACTGTAATTATTAAATTGATTGGATGGCATGAAATAATTGTATGAACCATAAATACTAGAGCCATAACTATATGGATTTTGGTTATACATGTAAGAATTGGTATAATAATTATCATAATAGCCTACGCCCGACACCGGGTTATTAAAACGGCGCATTTGGGAAGCATATTTGTAATCGTAGTAATCGTCTGAGTTATATTGCGGATCCTGATAATAAGGATTAGCGTCGTCTTTAGCCTTTTGCGCCAAAGCAGCTTCTTCCTGTTTTTGTTTTTCCTCCGCTTCTTTTTTTGCTCTTTGCTCCTCAGCAATTTTTGCTAATCGTTTTTCTTCCGACGGACTTGTATAAATGTCATCGTTATAAGAAGCGATCTGAGAGGTTTTACACGAACTAAATATTAGTGCAAAAAGAGCTAATGGGACTAAGAATTTTTTCATCGCAAATTTTTTAATAGTTAATAATATTGCGGAGATTTTAAGTAAATTTACGCAAAAACAAGCTATTAATTTTAATTTTTACATTTTTTATCAGTTAAATTATAAACAGATAAAATGTTTAATAGAACTAAATTGATTTATGAGCAAGGTTATTACACCACAAGAGCAGGATTACAGTAAATGGTACAATGATATTGTTGTTGAAGCAGACATGGCAGACCATAGTGCCGTTAGAGGTTGTATGGTTATTAAGCCGCATGGTTACGCCATTTGGGAGAAAATGCAACAAACATTGGATAAGATGTTTAAAGATACAGGGCATGTAAATGCTTATTTTCCTTTGTTTATCCCAAAAAGTTTATTTGAAGCAGAAGAAAAAAATGCAGAAGGCTTTGCAAAAGAGTGCGCCGTTGTAACTCATTACAGGTTAAAGACCGATCCTCAAAATCCGGGGAAGTTAATTGTTGATCCTGAGGCAAAGCTTGAAGAAGAATTGATCGTTCGTCCTACCAGCGAAGCTATTATTTGGAATACATACAAAGGCTGGATCCAAAGTTACCGCGATCTGCCGTTATTGATAAACCAATGGGCCAATGTGGTACGCTGGGAAATGCGTACACGTTTGTTCTTACGTACTGCCGAATTTTTGTGGCAAGAAGGACATACAGCTCACGAAACTAAGGAAGAAGCCGTTGAAGAATCGAAAAGAATGCTGGAAGTGTATGCAGATTTTGTAGAGAATTGGATGGCAATGCCCGTTATTAAAGGCTATAAAACGCCTAACGAACGTTTTGCCGGAGCTGATGACACTTACACTATTGAAGCCCTTATGCAGGATGGTAAAGCCTTACAGGCCGGCACATCTCACTTTTTAGGTCAGAATTTTGCCAAAGCATTTGATGTAAAATTTGCTAATAAAGAAGGTAAACTAGATTACGTTTGGGCTACAAGCTGGGGCGTTAGTACGCGTTTAATGGGTGCGTTAATTATGAGCCATAGTGATAACCATGGTCTTGTTATTCCACCAAAACTAGCGCCAACGCAAGTAGTTATTGTGCCTATTTACAAGACCGAAGAAGGTTTAACTAAAATAAATGAATTTGCTAACTCACTTAAACTAAAACTACAGGCAAAAAATATATCCGTAAAATACGACAATCGCGATTCACAACGTCCGGGTTTTAAATTTGCAGAGCATGAATTAAAAGGTACACCTGTGCGCATCGCTATTGGCGAAAGAGACCTTGCCAACGGTACTGTAGAAGTAGCTCGCCGCGATCTTTTAAGTAAAGAAGTAATTAAAATGGAGGAAGTTGAAGCGTACGTGGCTAAATTGCTTGAGGATATTCAAACAAATCTTTACACAAAAGCTCTTGAAAGAACAAAGGCTAATACGCGCAAAGTTGAATCGTACGATGAGTTTAAAAAAGTGCTGGATGAAAAAGCCGGTTTTGTTTTAGCGCATTGGGATGGTACGCCTGAAACTGAAGAAAAAATTAAGAATGAAACAAAGGCAACCATTCGTTGCATTCCATTAAATAACCCGTTAGAGAATGGCGTTTGTATTTACAGTGGAAAACCCAGCACGCAAAGGGTGTTATTTGCCAGAGCTTATTAAAACCAAACGCCATGAGCAGCGAACAGGAAACAAAACAGAAGGAAAGCATTCTAAAATTACTTGCAGAGAAGTCTGTGATGAAACAAGATGTTTACTCCAACACCATCAATGTTTTTAACGAAATAAAAGATATTTTACGATCAAAGGCGGATGAATTATCAAGCGAGATCACCAAAATAGATAAACGTGTACAGATCTATTACAAGGATGTTAGTCTGCAGGACATGTACTTAAAGGTGGCCGGTGATATTTTAGACTTCCAGATGCACTCTAATGTTTTTGAGTTCGACAAGTCGCATCCCATGTACAAAACAAGTTATATTAAGAACAACGATCTTAATTCCTTTAGCGGCATTATTAGTGTTTATAATTTTCTTGCCGATTCTTATAAGTATAACCGTTTAAACGATGTTGGCTACTTAATTGCCCGCATATTTGTGAACCGCGAAAAAAAATTCTTTTTAGAGACCCGCACACAAATAGGGTATAAATACAATTCGTTTAGTTTAGAACCTGTTTCAAAAGAACAGTTAACAGATATTATAAACGAGCTTATTATTTACGCGATCTCTTTCGATCTGTTCACGCCACCATTTGATGCCGTTAAAATGGTAACGGTTGCCGAGATCCAGGAAAAATCAAGCAGCAGCGCTTTACGAACCGGCAAACGTTTAGGTTACTCCAGCAGCTCAGGCAACGCAATAAATGGCTTCGATGACGAAGTGAATTTGTAATTACATTTATTATTTAAGCAACAAAGTATATTCTAAATAAAAGCTACAATCAGAAGTTGTTAGAAACAATAACCATTTTAAAAAGAAAATGCATTGTTTAAAAGCTAATAAACTAAAGTCTCAATAAGCACCTTTCATTTTCCAGCATTTTATTTTCAGGATCCACCAATAAAGATAGCCTTACATCCTGCATGGCTTTTTTATAGGTTGTTCTTAATTCCTTACGTTTAATAGCCTCCAGGAATCTTTTTATTTCTTCTTTGCTCTCTAAAATTAGTCCGGGTACTTTTGTAGGTTTACCATTGGCATCCTTTGCTACCATTGTAAAGTAGGAAGTGTTTGTGTGCTTTACTGTACCAACTAAAAAATTCTCGGCAATAACTTTAATTCTAACAACCATTGATGACGTGCCCACATAATTTACCGAGGCATAAAGTGTTACCATCTCGCCCACTTCAATAGGATCAATAAATTCAACATTCTCTACAGAAACAGTAACGCAGTAATTACTTGCGTGTTTTGAGGCACAGGCATAAGCCACTTTGTCCATTAAAGACAAAATAATACCACCATGTATCTTTCCTCCAAAATTAGCATAGGCAGGTATCATTAATTCACTAACGGTTGTGGCAGAGTAGCTCACTTCTTTAAAATTATCTTCCATAAAAATATTTTGTTACTGAAAATTAGGAAATATTAACCCAGGAAACAATTTCCTAAAGAATAAAAAAGTATTTTTATAGCGGTGGAAATTAAACAACACTTAAAAATATTTATTGTAGGCCCGGCCTACCCGCTTCGCGGCGGCCCTGCGCAATTTAACGAGAACCTTTGCGCCGAGTTAAATAAAGCAGGACACGATGCGCAAATAATTTCTTATTCATTACAATATCCTAATTTTTTATTTCCCGGTTCAACCCAGTATGAAACAAGTGGCAAATCACCCTCGGGAATAAAGATCCATACGTTGATAAACACTGTAAACCCTTTTAACTGGTTTAAAGTGGCGCGCTTTATAAAAAAAGAGAAGCCTGATTTTATTTTGTTCCGCTACTGGCTGCCCTTCTTTGGCCCGGCACTAGGCACTATCGGACGTCAGGTAAGATCAAAAACAAAAGTACTCGCGCTAACTGATAACATCATTCCACACGAAAAACGCTTTGGCGATAAGCCATTCACGAATTATTTTGTAAAAAGCTGTCATGGTTTTATTGCCATGAGTAAAACAGTTTTAAACGACATTTCTAAATTTTCGGATACAGAAAATAAAGCTTACTCCCCTCACCCCATGTACGAAACCTATGGTGCAATTGTGAGTATGGAAGAAGCGCGCAAAAAATTAAATCTAAATAATAACGATAAGATTATTTTATTCTTTGGCTTGATCCGTCATTACAAGGGCCTGGACATTTTAATGGAAGCCATGGCGCATGCGGAAATTAAAAAACAAAATATTAAATTACTAATTGCAGGAGAATTTTACGAAGACAAACAACCGTATTTAGATCTAATTCAAAAACACAATTTACAAGATCAAATACTACTTCACGATAAATTTATTGCCAACGAGGATGTAAGATATTATTTCTGCGCCAGTAATTTAGTAGCGCAAACCTACAGAAATGCCACCAACAGCGGCGTTACCATGGTAGGCTACTTTTATGAAAAGCCCATGCTGGTTACCAATGTGGGTGGATTGGCAGAAATTGTTCCTAACGACAAATGTGGTTATGTAGTTGATACTTCTGTTTCAAATATCTCAGAAAAAATACTTGATTACTTCTCAAAAAATAAAGAAGCAGAATTCGCGCAGAACGTACGCGCGGAAAAGAAAAAATACGAGTGGACAGAGTTTATTCGGGTGTTGCTTGATTTATATAGAACATCTTAATTACTTCAATCCCCCTAGACCGCTTCTCCAAAGGGGATTTTCCGGAAAATTTAACCACATAGGCACATAGTTTTTTCATAGATCAAACAATATTATTACAAGTAACACATAGCATTTTCTTCGCTAGCGAAGAAAACTCTGTGCTTCTGTTCTGCGTTTAGCTATATCTTTTTCTATGTGTCTATGTGGTTAAAAAACATTGTGTTGATCTTAGTGAATCTTTGTGCCCTTAGTGTCTTAGTGGTTTTAAAGATACTTATCAACAACCTGTTAATTCATTATAACACATGTTAATACTTTAATCTTTTAACCATTCCTTCGCAATGTCTTTACAATCAAGGCTTTTAGCCGAAAAAGTTAATTACTTCTTTTTTTGTTAATAAAGGCATTTCGCCACAAAGCCAAGCCTTCGTATTTTTAGTAATTAGGTATAAAAATGGCACTACAGGTCAATATTAACGATATTCTCTCTCAACTTTACCATCAACGTGGTGTAGTTGAGTTTCTATTTGCAAACCGCGAGAACATTACGGTTAACGAATTATTGTCGCGCGAAGATATTTCGGCGGAACAATATCAAAAATTAAAATCACTCGATCTGATCTACGAATACGAGAATATTGTTAGTCTGAACGACGCAGTAGTATCCATGTTCGAAGATTTTATGGAGATCGGGGAAGTAACGCCTGGCTTCATCAACGATTACATCAACGAGTTAAACCGCCATATCCGTTTCTATCAGGAAGCCCGCGAAATGCGCTTCCTGCGAAGCATCAAAAAATATTTAAAACGCATCAATGCCACGCTAACCCGCGAGATCATTAAGCTTCAAAAAAATGTAGATGATACGTACAAGAACGAAAGTAATTACCGTATCAAGCTCCAAAAATTAGAAGATTACAGGGAAAAACGTGATACCATCATCGAGTTCATCAAAAAAACTTCCGATGTTGTTGAAGACACAAGAGCATTATTTACATTAACTAACGATTCGGAGCTTTACGGAATTGTTTCTGCCTTAAAAGCAAGCTTAATTGAGAATTTAGATTACCTGATCGAGATCCAGACAGACATTACGGATTTCATTAACAAGATCATGTTCCAGATAGACGTTTACAAAAAAGCACAACGTTTAAAAGAGATCAAAGAACATGGTTCGCTTTACTACCGCACTAATTTTAAAGAGATAGTCTCCAACATAAATACGCTTAAACACAACGGGCACAAAACGCCAAAAACTAAGATCGCCATCGAATTTTTATATACCGACGATGGACACGTGTTGTGTAAACGCATCGCCGAAAAATACAAACTCACCCGTTTAATGGTGCGTGGTATTGCCGGCAAAATGGCCGGCGATTTTAAAGACAAAGGCTTAGAGCAACAAATAAAATTAGATACCGAAAAACTGGTGGAACGTTTTTTAGTACAAACAAAAGCTAATTTATTTGAGTACTTAATGGATTATAAATTTCCTAAAGCCATTGGCAATGTTACGTTTGAAGACCGACTTTCTTTATTCGTTGAAATTGCCATGGAATATCAGAACGATCTTGATTTTAAATACCGTTTGCAATATTATGATTACAATGATACCGGAAGCGAAGTAAAAAAACGTTTAGGTTACACATTAATACTTCCCTTAAAAGATAAAGCAAAGAAAAAGGAAAAAGTGAAGAAAGAAGAAGGATAAATCACCAATGATCAATGACTTCAACAAGAAATAAATAACAAAACAAGAAATTAGAAACAAGAAACACGGAATAAAAAATGTTAGCAGAAGATTTTAATTTACCAAAACAAACCCACGACATTTTTGGCATCATGGCCCGTGGAAATTTTATTTCCAGCAATGGCTCTAAAGACGGTATGAACCGTTTATACGACATTGTAAATAATCCTGACAATTTTGATAGGTTGCAGGCTTATTTTAATGTGATACGTTACAATATTGAGCGTGGAAACAACTTTTTCTATTTCTCAAAATTACATGAACCAAATTCGGAGCTGGAGAAAAAATTAGAACGTTTTGAACGTTATATCGATATCGTTGATCTGTTAGCCAGTATGGATAACAAGATCACTATTGGTAGCCGTTTTCGTCCCAGTGAAATTGCAGAGGAATGTAACGCCAACGTGCGTTTGAAACAAAAATTACAAAAGATCCCATTATACCGTTCAGAAACACTTCATAATAAAGTACGCGAGATCTGCGACCTGATGAGCCGCGACTCCTACTTAGAAATGGAAGACGAAAAAACAGAATCGTATAAAGTATTGGATTCTTACGCCTATCTATTGGACGTAATTAATTCAGTTGCCATATACGAAGATACCGGTGGTGGAAGCGATGATGCGCAAGGGCTTATCTATAATTAATAATTGAGAATTTAAAAGTTAAAAGAGAAATAAGATTTAGAGAATGGAAACTAACTGTAGAATATTAAATAGAATTGTTGAGATAAATATCTCCAACGTAAAGTATGCCGATATTGAACTGAGCGGTAATACTTGTTTTGTTGGAACAAATAACTTTGGTAAGACCTCGTTGCAGCGTGCTATTCTGTTCTTTTATAGCGCCAATAGCCGTGGTTTGGGTATCTCGGCTTCTCAAAAACCATTTGAGGAACACTATTTCCGTTACGAGAATTCTTATTTAATATATGAAATAGCAACAGAGGATAAAGCCTTTTTTGTAATAGTTTACCGTCACAATAAACTTGTTTTCCGTTTTGTTGATGCGCCTTATAATCCTGATTTCTTTTTCACTGCTAATGATGAAGCAATGAAAATAAAAGAGATCATCTCTAATTTTGAAAAACGTGGCATTTATATCTCTAACCAAATTGATACGTTTGAACGTTATAGAAATATTATTTACGGAACAGAGACCGACAAACAATTGTCAAAATTCCACTTACTAAAAGGTAACGAGAAATATCAAAACATTCCAAAATCAATTACCAACGTATTCTTATCATCAAAAAGTAGTGTAGATTCTCGTTTCATAAAAGATTTTATTGCTAACTCTTTAACAACTGAAAGCAGTTCTATCAAATTAGAACAAGTAGAACGCCAGTTACGTCAGTTCAACGAGAAGTATTCGGATATTGAGACCTATTTGAAAAAAGAGTCGCAACAGTTAATTGAGCTGATCGATAAAAAGTACGACCAGGTGCACATGCTTAAAGGTGCGCAAATGGAAATGGCCGATAAGTTAGGAAGCAGTTTACGTTTTGCAGAAACACAAAACGAATCTATTCGTGAAGCTGCTAAAAAGAAAGAAGAAGAATTGGATGCTTTAACTGCCGAACACGAAACATTAAAAGAGAATATTGAAAGCAAACAGAACGATATTCGTGAAGAGATCGGTTATTACGACCGTACCATTCGCGATGCAAACAAAAAATTAAAAGCATACAAAGAACAAAACGTTGAAGAGGCTCTTGAGAAAAATCAGGAACGTGAAAAATTACAGGTTGAATTAAATATCGCGCGTCGCGAGTACGAAAGTTTAACTTCCAATGTTGCAAGCATCGAAATGAAATACTCTACTTTAATAGAGCAATTACGTAACGATAAAAGCGCTTACATTAATAAGATCAATTCGCGCACCAGCGAGATCTTTAATCACTACAACGAATTACAATTACTTCAAAAGAACGAATACAATAAACGCGACGCGGAATTAAAACAAAAACGCGACGAGAGTTTAAACGAAGTAAATTCTGAAGTTACAGCAAAACAAATTGAATTTAACGAGCTAAAAAGCGAGGAAAAAGTTATCCGCACTACCCGTTTTTACGAGCAGGAAATAAAAGATCTTGAAAGCGAATTGGCCGAGCTCCGCGCGGTTAGCTACAAGAACAAATCTGAGCGTGCCATCAAACAAAACATTGCACAAACCATGCAACGTGAGTGGGAAGCTTTAGAGCAAAAATTAAAAAGTTCGTTAAGTAACCGCGTTAACCAAACTAACAATGAAATAATTAAGTTGAAGAACGAAATTAAAGACATTGAAGGTAAATTAAATGTGCAACACGATGCCTTTTATGGTTTCTTGGAAAAAAATGTAAAGAACTGGCATAACACTATTGGTAAAGTAGTGAACGAAAAATTATTGTTCCGTACCGATATTACGCCTGAAATGAAACAGGAAACTGCCGATACCTTATATGGCATTAGCTTGAATTTAGAAACCGTTGAAGTGGTTTCTAAATCTATTGAAGAATACCAATTTGAAAAGAACGAACGCCTTGCGGCTATTCGCGATCTTGAAGAGTCGTTAAATGCTTTTCAAACAGCTAACAACGAAGAAAAAATGTTGGCCGCCGATAAATTTGGTAAGCAGTTAGGCGAAATGAAAGAAGATGTTAAGGTACTTACCTACTCTTTGGAATTGGCAGACAAACGCGAACATAAATTAGGCAGCGAGCTGGAAGAATGGAGACACAAAGCAGGTGTTGAAATTGAGCAATCGTTAACCGGTAACCGCCAGCGTTTAAACATTATTGAAGAAGAATTAACGCTTTTAAATAAAAAGAAAAGTAATTTACTTGCCGATTTTAATAATCAGTTCGAGAAATTAAGAATTTATAACGAAGAACGTTTAGCGGAATTAAAAGAAAGACAAGAAACCGAGATCTCTGAGTTGGAAGTTGAAAAGAAAAACCAGGTAAAAGATTACGAAGACAAAGAAGACGAACTTTCTAAAGAAAAAGACAAGAACTTTAAAAGCAAGGGTGTTGATGCCAAGCAATTAAAAGGCGTTGAGAACCGTATGAAAGAGATACAGGAAGCTTTAAAAGAAATTGAGCAGTACGCGCAAATTGTAAGCGATTACTTAAAAGATAAGCGCGAGATCTTTGATAAGATGCCTGACTTTATTCAAAAGAAAGAAGAATTTGTAAAAAGCAATAACGACCTAAACACACAGGTTGAAGAAGCCACGCGTAAATTCAACACAAAGCGCATGGAGTTGAATAAACAAAAACGTGCTTTTGACGAAGAGTTAATTGATTTTAATAACGGTATTAATTTTTACAGCAATAATTTCCGCGAAACACCGGTTTATACTAAGTATTCAGATATTATAGAGCGTGCAGAACCAAAACGTACCAACTATAATATTATGGATCTTTGTACTCAATTATTAAAGAACGACTCGCACTTTAACGAAGAGTATGGCGCTTTTCAGCGTTATGTCAACGAGTTTGCCGGTAAATTTAAGATCGATAATCACTTTAACTTTGTTATTCGTAACGATGCTTCGCAAGGCGAATACGAACGTTTTGCACAAAACTTACGTTCGTTCATTAACGAGAATAAAATTGAATTATCAATTGCAGAAACCGCTACACAAATTGGTTTGGTAACTGATAGTATTGCCACTAAAGTAAAAGAGTTAAGCGGACAAAAGGATAAGATCCAGCACATTATTACCTTAATTGCCGAAGATTTTAAGAAAGCAGAATTTGAAGAAAGCAAGTTAATTGAGTTCATTAAAATTCGTTTAGAAGAATCGGACAACAAGGTTTACAAATTATTAAAACGCGTACAGGAATTCCGCGAAGAGAACGGTTTGGTTTACAACGAAGGATTATTTAATACCGACTTTGCAACCGGCCAAAAACGCGAGATCAGCGGCCGCGCCGTAAAATTATTAGACCAGTTAAGCTCTGCTATTAAAGAACAAGAGCAGGAAGAAATTCGTTTACAGGATCTTTTTGAGTTGAAGTTCAACATTAAAGAAGGTATGAACGAAACCGGCTGGACACATAAAATTGACAGCATTGGAAGTACCGGAACAGATATTTTGGTGAAAGCAATTATTTACATTACCCTACTCCACGTATTTATAAAAGAATCGTCGCATCGCAGCAGTAAAGACTTTAAAGTACACTGTATCATTGACGAGGTTGGACAGATCTCTGCCCACTACTTACGTGAGTTATTACGCTTTGCAAAGAACCGGAACATTATGATGATCAACGGTCTCCCAAATAAATCAGGATTGGAGAGCCATTATAAATATACTTATCAATTCCGTAGAGAAGAAAATAACAACGTTAGGATCTTCCCAAGTATTGTAACAGAAGTGGAAGCGTAACCATAAAACTTAAAGAATAAAATATGAAAAAAGTAAGCGTTGCCCTTTTTATTGTTGTTGTATTGTGTAGCTTTAATTTTTTGACAGACCCATGCAGCTCGATCGTTTTTTTTAAAGAGGGAACAATGACAGTCATGACATCTTACAACGATGATGGAAAAGTAACTGGCACAACAAAAACCACCTATTCAAAACTACTAAAAGCTGCTAGCGGATCTACGGTTACCGCTAATCAAGAGAATTACGACAAAAAAGGTAAATTAAGCACAAAAAGTGAATTTAGTATTAAATGTGTTAAGGGTATTCTTTACTTTGACATGAAAATGATGATGCCTCAGCAACAAGCTGAAGCCTACAAAGACTTTGAAGTGACTGTAGAAGGAGCGGATAAAGAAATACCTTCTGAGTTTGTTGTTGGCAGCAACCTAAAAGACGCTGATATCAAATTTACCTTTAAGACAAAAGATGGCGCTGAAATGCCTATGATGAAGATGAACATAAAAGTTACAAACCGAAAAATTGAAGCAAAGGAAAATATTACTTGTGCTGCAGGAACCTATGAATGCTATAAAATATCCGAAGATGTAGAAGTAAAATCAATGTTTACAATAAAAGCTAAGAGTATTAATTGGTTTAGTAAGGAAGTGGGTAATGTAAAAACTGAAAGCTATAAAGAAAATGGCAAATTCGTAAGCAAAAGCGAATTAACTGAAATAAAATGATCATTACATCTTAATTTTAAAGATCCTTATTTATCAAAAAAAATTAGCTAATAATACAAGATCATAAAAATAGTTTGTCCACTAAGAAAAATATGACGCTCCCGCTACGAAGGATGTGTAATCTGTCGGCATATTTATAAACTAAACAATAAAAGTAACATGAAAACAAAACACCTCCTTTTCATCATGCTTTTAGTAATACGCAGGACGAATATGTTTTTATAAACCCTTTACTAAACTAAAATGCTTGAATTCATAAAACAACCCTGGGCCTGGTATGTTGCCGGAGCTTTGATAGGCTTAACGGTGCCAACATTATTAATACTCGGAAATAAAACATTTGGTATTTCTTCTTCGCTGCGTCACATTTGCGCAGCTTGTTTCCCATCTAACATTAGCTATTTTAAATACAACTGGAAAAAAGAAGCCTGGAATTTATTTTTTGTTGCTGGCGTTTTAATTGGCGCTTTTATTGCTAGCACTTTTTTAAAAGATCCAAACGGGTTTGTGGTTGCTGAAAAAACTAAAACTGCTTTGCAGCAAAATAATGTAAACGACTTTGCACACATTGCGCCTACTGATATTTTTAGTTGGGAAAGTATTTTAACGCTGAGAGGTTTTATTTTTATTGTTGTGGGAGGATTCCTGGTTGGTTTTGGAACCCGTTACGCTGGCGGTTGCACCAGTGGGCACTCCATTATGGGACTTTCTAATTTGCAAATACCTTCATTAATTGCAACTATTTGTTTTATGGCTGGGGGCATTTTTGTTACCTGGTTTGTATTACCTCTAATTTTAAATTTTTAATATGGCAAAGAATAGTAGTACACAAGAAGTATCCGATGAATTTAAATCCGTAACGGAAACTAATTCTACCAATGAATTTAGTTTAGCTAAGAATCTAAAGTTTCTTTTGGTTGGCGTTTTTTTTGGTATCGTTTTTGTAAAGGCCGAAATAATAAGTTGGTTCAGGATCCAGGAAATGTTTCGTTTCCATTCCTTTCATATGTACGGCGTTATTGGAACAGCGGTTGTTGTTGGCGTCATATCTGTTTTCATCATTAAACGTTTTAAAATAAAAACTATTTCTGGAGATGAAATTAAGATCGAACCAAAAACATTTAATAAAGGACAGATCTATGGTGGTTTACTATTTGGTTTTGGCTGGGCGCTAACAGGTGCTTGTCCCGGGCCTTTATTTGCTCAAATAGGCAGCGGATTAACAGTAGTTATTGTAACATTTTTAAGTGCTGTTTTTGGCACATGGATGTATGGTTATTTAAAAGATAAATTGCCGCATTAGTATTAAAACAAACTGTTTAATATCTTAAATCCTAACGCCAATTAAAGTTACATCATCCACCTGCTCCAAGCTGCCGATCCATTCCAGGAAAGTTTTCTCTAAAAGTTCTTTCTGTTTTTGCATCGGCAAACTAGCGTTGGCGGCCAGCAATTCCCGTAATTTTTTGCTCATAAATTTCTTGCCTTTTGGGCCACCAAACTGATCGGCAAAACCATCCGTTAAGGTATAAACAACATCGCCTTCCTTTAATTCGATCTCTTCCTGCGAAAAAGAAATATGTTGCAGATCGTGTTTACCAAGCGGCATTTTATCACATGCAATTTCAATAGCCTTGTTTCCTCGCACCAGCCAAATAGGATTGTTTGCGGAAGAAGTAAATAGTTTTTTATTCTTAAAATCGTAAACTGTTAAACTGGCATCCATGCCATCTTTACCACCATCTTTACTTCCATCTTTACTTAAGCGTTTAATGATAGTTTGGCGGGTGGTGTTAAAGATCTCGGCAGGTTGGTTATGATGCTCAATCGCTTTCTCAAGACTGGTAATATTCAGTAAACTCATAATAGCGCCAGGCACGCCATGTCCTGTGCTATCAGCCGTAACCAAAGCAAAATTACCATTGTTTAATTTACCAGCCCAATAAAAATCACCGCTTACTACATCTTTTGGTTTAAAGAAGATAAAATAATCTTGCAAATTCTCATCCAATGTTTCTTTGGTCGCTAAAAAACTGCGCTGTATTCTTTCAGCGTAGTTGATGCTGTCTGTAATTTCTTTGTGTTTTTCTTCTACCAAATGTTTTTGTTGTTCTACTTCGGATTTTTGTTTTTCTATTATCTTATTGGTTCTTTTGCTTTTACTTAAGTTCATTAAAATATAAACGGCAAAAGCCAACAATAATATGGCACCAACAATAAAAATATTACGAAGTTGTTTTTGTTGTTCAAGTTCCTTTGCTTTTTTTTGAGCCTCAACGGTCTGAAGCTGTTTATCTTTATTCAGGATCTCTACCTGTTTCTTTTGCGATTCGCTTTCGGCTTCCTTTTCCTTTAATTGCAAATTGGTTTGCGTGAGATCTAATTTCCTCAAAGCATTATCTTTTTCGAGTAAAATTATGGCTTGTTTACGTTTCTCGATCTCCACCTGGTTCATAGACTGTTGTTTTATGAATTCTGCTTTTGTTAAGGCCTCTTTTTTTTCGAAATCAAATTCAATTTGCCGTTGTAAAAGTTCTTTTTCATTGGAAACACTAAACAAAGAATCTTTTATCCTAACACTCTCCTTATAGTTTTCCAGGCTTAATTTATACTGTCCCGTCTCATTATACAAAATTGATAAACTCTTATGTACTTCTTTTTTTAAGTTTAAAGTTTTAGATCTGTTGGCAAAATCCAGCGCCAGTAATTGCATTTTTTCTGCCGTGGCATAATCTTTAAGCTCATAATAGACATCTCCCATGATATTATATGCATAGGATAAACCCTTGTCGTTTTTCAGCACCTCATGCATATCCCTGGCAAGTTTTAAGTTTTCCAGTGCAGATTCGTATTGCTTAAGCTTTAACTTTAAAGCACCAATGGTCTCATAGTTGTTAGCGAGATATTCTTTATCTCCGAGCTTTTTATTAATGATCATTGCTTTTTCAAAATACTCTAAAGCCAAAGTATATTCTTTTTTATCTGAATAAACATTGCCAATACAAACTATATTAAGCGCCTCGCCGCGTTCGGCCTTTATTTCTTTATTAACAATCAGGGCTTTGTTGTAAAATTCCAGAGCTTTGATATTATTGCCCGTTGCATTATAGATGGCGCCGATATTACCCGCGTATCCGGCTATGGATTTCTTCAAGCCGAGAGACTCATATATTTTAAAAGCCTTTAAAAAATATTCGAGTGACTTTGGGAAGAGATCTCGCTGATAATATATATTTCCCATTGTGCCATATACTATAGCCAACTGGCTTTGATTCTTATTATTTATAAAATATTTTTCCGCAACCTCAAGAGCCACCATGGCCTCATCAAATTTGTTTAATTTAAAGAGCGTGACTCCCAAATCAGTATAATAAAAAATAAAACCCTGTTTATAAT
Organism: Bacteroidia bacterium; assembly: GCA_016787785.1. GTDB lineage: Bacteria > Bacteroidota > Bacteroidia > B-17B0 > Aurantibacillaceae > Aurantibacillus. Next base: position 364,563 of record JAEUTO010000014.1, read on the forward strand.
TTAATTTCTGGCAAAGTGCCAGCATTTCCTTCATAGTAGCAACATATTCATCGGTACGCTTTGCTTTCCTAAGTAAAATAGAGGTATTAAAAAGCAAAAGTACACGGTTGGTATCTTGCTTCATTGTTTTAAGCACTGCAAACGACGAGTCTATTTTTTTTTGCTGCTCGGGAGTTTGAGCTGAACCAGCAAAACAAATAAGCACAAAAATTAAGAAGGCGGGTATTTTCATTCTACAGTAAATATAAAAACATTTATATAAAAAACTCGTCTAAATATTTAGAAACAGATATTAGGCATTAAAACAAAGTAAAACCGTATTTTTATTGTAAATTCTTGAGCAAAAAAAATGAAAGTAATTATAACAGGAGCTACAGGCATGGTTGGCGAAGGCGTTTTGCTGCATTGTTTAGAGAGCAAAGAAGTAACAGAAGTAGTAATGGTCAACCGCAGGCCATATGATCTTAAACACTCGAAATTAAAAGAACTCATAGTAAAAGATTTTTTAAAACTGGGTGAAAACGAACAAGCATTAAAAGGTTATGATGCCTGTTTCTTTTGTGCCGGCATTAGCTCTGTTGGTTTAAAAGAAGATGAATATACAAAGATCACTTACGATACGACATTGCATTTTGCAAAAGTGTTGGTAAAACTAAACCCAGGTATGGTGTTTACCTTTGTTTCGGGTGCGTTAACAGACAGCAGCGAAAAAGGAAGTTCTATGTGGGCACGTGTTAAAGGCAAAACAGAAAACGACCTGATGAAATTACCATTTAAAAAAGAATATAATTTTCGTCCTGGTGTTATGAAACCTGTTAAAGGCCAAAAAAATGTAAAAACACTTTTTAAGATCCTTATTCCCATTCTATCACCATTCCTTGGGAATAAAGTTCTAACGCTAAACGAAGTTGGACAAGCGATGATCAACGCTGTAAACAAAGGTTATGATAAACAGGTGTTGGAGGTAAGTGATATTAAAAAGTTGGCGAAGACTCAATAACTTGGCTCCAGATCACGATCAAAGATAAACTACATCAATTTTTTCAACCACTTCAGTAGTCCACCTTTTTTATCATACGGTGGGTAGATCATTTTTGTAACTCCTAATTTTGATTGAAAAACAATAGCACGTTCGTGCGAAAAATTTTTAAAACCAAAAATACCGTGGCTACTGCCTATGCCACTACTATTAACGCCACCAAAAGGCAAATTCGGATTGCTAATGTGAACCAGTACATCATTAACGCAGGTGCCACCGGCACTGGTTTCGCGAATGATCCTTTGCGAAGTATCAGAATCTTCTGAAAAAATATATAAAGCCAGTGGTTTGTTTTTACGGTTAATAAGATCTATGGCATCTGAGATTTCTTTAAAAGTAATAATCGGCAGCACCGGACCAAAGATCTCTTCCTGCATGACGGCATGTTCTTCTTTTACCTGAGTAAGAACAGTTGGATAAATGGTTAACGTACTCTCATCCCGCTCGCCGCCCCAAGCCAGTCTTGCACCATTATTAACCGAGTCATCTACCAACTTATTCAAACGGTTAAACTGTTTTACATTGATGATCTTTCCATAAGTATCTAAGTCTAATTTGCCTTCTTTAAAAAACATGGCTTCGCTAGCTGCTTTGTAAAAATTAATAAAAGCGTCTGCTAGTTTTTCTTCTATCAAAACATAGTCGGGCGCAATACAGGTTTGGCCAGCATTAACAAGTTTACCCCAGGCAATTTTTTCGGCTGCCTTTTTAAGATCGGCACTGTTGTGAATAATGGCAGGAGACTTTCCTCCCAATTCCAATGTTACCGACGCTAAGTGCTTAGAAGCTGCTTCCATCACTATTTTGCCAACGGTAGTGCTGCCCGTAAAAAAAATATGATCGAAAGGTAATGATAAAAGTTTTTTCGATAACTCTGCATCACCCTCAAAACAGGCAATTTCATTTGGTTGAAACAATTTCGAGATCATTTTTGAGATAACTGCCGCGGTGGCACTGCTTAATTCAGACGGTTTAAGCATAACCGCATTGCCTGCTGCAATGGCTGAGATCAGCGGGCTCATAACTAACTGAAAAGGGTAATTCCACGGAGCAATAATAAGGCAAACACCCTTGGGCTCATAATAGATCTTGTTACCGGCAAATAAATTGCTGAAGTTTTTAGATACAGATACCGGTTTCATCCAGTTTTGCAAATGCTTAATGGCAAAATCAATTTCTACGTATGTAAAATAAAATTCAGTAACTGCCGTCTCAAAACGGCATTTGCGTAGGTCAAAATGTATTGCCTTATAAATTTCCTCTTCAAAACTTTCAATCCCTTTTTTTAGGATCTTCAGTTTATTGATGCGCGCCTCTGCATCGCTTTTACGTAATACAAATTTATTTTGTTGCTGTGCTTCAAAAACACTCGAGATCGAATCTTCCATAGCATAAATTTAAGCAAATTAAAGGCCAGACTAAAGTTTAATGACAGCGGTCTTTTGGCTAAATATTTTCCTTAGAGAGGTATATAGCTCAGGGTGCCTTCTTTGAAATTTTTCTGGATTATTAAAAAAATACTCACTTACTACTGCCAAAAATTCAGCATTATTTGTAAGCGCATATGGGTTGATATCCGAATTGCCCTTTTCTATTCTCTTTATTTCGTTTTTAACTTCGACCAGCCACGGCATTACAAAAGAATTATCAATAAGTACTTTTGGAACGCCGTCTATTTCTCCGTCTTCCTTGTCTAATAAATGAACAAATTCGTGAATTCCAACATTTTCCTTGTGAGGAAGTCCATCAAATGCCTTAACAAGATCTGGTTTGGAAAGTATAACAGTTCCGTTCTGAGAACTGCTGCCGATCATTCCTAAAATATTTGCTCCAGGGCTGTCTAACGTATTTGTTTGATATTTGTCATTAAAGCTGTTAGGATAGATCAAAACGGAGTGAACATACGGATAATTGTAATCCGGAAAAGCAAAAGTAGGAATAACAGCGCTGGCAGCTACCATTAGCCGAATCGTGTCATCTATAGTTGTTTCAACCCCTTCAATAGTTTTTGTAGCGAGGAAAAGCCGGATCCGCTTTTCAAATAGATCCTTTTCAAATGCATTTAATTTTAAGTAAAATGATACCTCTTTTTCAAGTATATCGCGCCACAATTGAGAAAATGATTGTTTTAGTGTTCTTTCGATGCTACTCTTTTTTTGCTGCATGCGATAGAGCCATACACTGATGCCAACTACCACGCAACTAAATACAACCGTAATAATTGTTTGATTCATATCTTAAATTAGCAACAGTGATGTCAGCATTATGTTTAAAGAATTTTAATTTTACATTTAATTATACTATAATGATAGATATGTTTGTGTAGTTAAAACACTCAATAAATTTTTTCTAAACAACTCGTTTTGAGCGATTATAATAATTACTGAAGCATGACAAAGGCTGAACTTATAAGATCAATTTACGCTGCCTTTAAAGATGTAAGCCTTGAAGATGGCATTGGCCTTTACGAAGCAGATTGCCTGGATGAATACAGGGCACCCACCGATCCGGTGTACATAAGCTGGAAACAAAGAGATGAGCGCGAAAGTTGGGAAAAGATCCTGAATTTGTTTTTAAACGACACCAATAATGAAAGAGTAAATTCCAGCAACTTATTTTTTATGGATTCAAAAGGCAAACGTTTTCACTTGCCTTGTTATTTAATACAGGACCTTGATGAAAAACACAAGGGAAACAATCCATTGATAACAGATCTAACCTATAGTTTAAAGTCCTTATCCGATCTGGAAATATTGGATTCAAAGCAAAAACAAACACTCTTGGATTTTTTTGATCATAAGTTGGTGGAATTTATAAAAGACGGAAATGAATTTGACTTTGATAGTTATACTCAGGCAAAAGAAAATTTTCAGAAATACATTTTGCAAAAGCAATAATCGTCAAAACACCTTCTCATAACAGTATTTTTCCGCACATGTAAATTCCGTAAGTAATCACTAGTTTTATAATAGCTTTGTTCAACTATGAAAGCATCTGTCAATACAAAATATGGTCCGCCCGAAGTTTTAGAAGTTAAAGAGGTTGCCAAACCTTTACCAAAAGATAACGAAGTGCTTATAAAAATTCACGCTACTACCGTAAACCGCACCGATTGTGGCTTTCGTAATCCTGAATATTTTATCGTAAGAATAGTTGGCGGACTTTTTTCGCCTAGAAAACATATCTTGGGTACAGAATTGGCCGGTGAAGTAGAAGCTATTGGCAAGAATGTAAAAACCTTTAAACCGGGCGACCAGGTGTTTGGTTTAAACACCTTTCATTTTGGTACACATGCACAATATGTTTGTGTAAAAGAAGAAAAGGCAATTACTCTAAAACCAAACAACATGTCTTACGAGGAAGCTGCTGCCGTTTGTGATGGTGCTTTTTTAGCTTATGCAAATATTAAAAAGATAGACTTTACAACGCCAAAGAAAGTTTTAGTAAATGGCGCTTCGGGCTCTATTGGTTCATCAACTGTTCAATTGCTCAAACATTTTGGAGCCGATATTACAGCGGTGTGTGACACAAAAAGATTAGAGTTAGTAAAGTCCTTAGGCGCTAACAAGGTAATAGATTATACCAAAGAAGATTTTACCAACTGTGGCGAATTGTTTGATGTGGTATTTGATTCGGTAGGCAAAAGCTCTTTTGGCAAATGTAAAAAGATCTTAAAACCCAAAGGCATATACATTTCTTCGGAGTTAGGATACATGTCTCAAAACGTTTTTTATGCATTATTTACGCCGCTTTTTGGCGGTAAAAAAGTGCTCTTCCCTATTCCGGTAGATAAAAAAGAAGATATGGTGTTTTTTAAAGAACTGGTAGAAGCCGGAAAATACAAAGCGATCATAGACAGAACGTATCCCCTTGAAGAGATCGTTGAAGCCACCAAATATGTTGAGAAAGGCGAAAAAACCGGTAACGTGGTAATAACAATAAAGCACAATAACTTTTAGTTATTGTGCTTTAAATTTTCCTAGGAGCCCATCATTGTGAGCTCCTCAATAATTATTTAAGATCACATTCCGTTTCAACCGTAGTAACCGAAGACCATGCTGATGGACCGTTTCCACCATCGTTATTATAACTATAGCTATCAGAAAAACAATGTTCGCTATATTTAAACGGGCGTTTACGTTGTTTTTCGGTAGTTACTTTCGTTTGTGAAACATCGGTTGTAGTTTGTGCTCCAAAACCACTTCTAACCTCAGTTGCGGTGGTCTTACATTCGCAGGTACGTTCTTTTCTGCAAGAAACAGTAGCAATGCTTAAAGCAATAATAGCTGGTATAAATATTTTTTTCATTTTCTTTTAATTATTTTAATTTACAATCATAAACATCAGTAGATGTGGCTCCAGACGGACTCACATAAACACGGGTTGACTTTTGGCAAAGATCCTTTGCCTGGCCTTTTTTTATTTCCCTGTACGTTACATTATCGTTAGGAGTGGTAGTGGTTGTTCCGCCTGATGAAGTATGTGTTGTTACACATTCGCAGGTACGGTCTTTTTTACACGACGTTATGCAAAACGCAAAAGCCGCAATAATTAATAAAGTAGTTTTTTTCATATTTAAGTTGTTTTGATAGCCCATTAACTTTATAATTTCATGCCAAGGTTAAATTCGAATACAATCCCATTCAAATGACTGTAGCTGCTGTGCTTGGGATAAATGGGGTTTTGGGATGCGGGGAAACATATCTACAAAAATTCCCATTTTATATTAAATATAACCGCTTTAAAGGCATTTTTGCCCTCTAAAAAAATTTCGTAAATTGCCTTATGAAAAAGATCTTCCGGTTAGTATTAGCTATAGGTTTTATTATCTTGTTACACTATGCCGGTAATTCTCAAATTACAGCCACTAGCGGTAAACGTACCGTTGCCCTGCTCGATCTTACACTAAAAAATGCCGAAACTTCTGATGTAGAGGTATCCTCCGCCAAATACATTTTAAAAACAGCCGGTATTCCATTTATCATTACTTCAGATGTAAATGTTGCAAAAAATTATGGAACAATACTAGGTTCTTCAAAATTTGATGTTAGTACGTTTACCACCAGCGAAAAAGATACGCTGATTAATTATGTTAACAGAGGTGGTGTTTTAATTGCTGCAAGTGTAAGAGATCCATATTTTAACACCCTCTTTGGCATAACTGCAAACACAAATAGCAATTCTAATTACACCATAAAATTTAATTACTTTTTAAACGATCCTGCTTTTAAATGGTTAAACGATACTATGGAGCAAACCATTTCGCTGGGTAAAACAACCTATACAGCTGTAATTAATACACGTCATTATGATGTTGCCGGCGCTTTATCTTTGGCGGTTTACAACAATAACACAACTGCCATTACCAAAAGAATTTACGGCTTAGGTACAACCTACGCTTTAGGGTTTTCATTCAGGAATTTAATTGCCATTAATCAACAAAATTTAGATTTTGATGCTAACAGATTTTACTCTAACGCTTTTGAACCAACATCAGATGCCGTTGTGCTTTTTATAAAAGGAATTTACCAGGCGCATGCGCCGCGCTCGGTGTGGTTACACACATCGCCTTATAATAGTAAAACCTCTTTAATGATAACGCATGATGTGGATGCGACCTCCGGTTATGACACCATGCATTTTTATGCAGACTATGAAGCTTCTCTTGGCATAAAAGCATCTTACTTTTTTACAACGCATTATATTAATGATGGTTTATTGTCGGACTTTTACAATCTTAACACTATTCCAAAAGTGCAATACGTGCTAAGTAAAGGCCATATTGCCGGGAGTCACTCTGTAGGCCATTTCCCTGACTTTGATGACGAATCTGTTTTTCCTTTGGGTGTATTAGGCAATACCTCTTCCAATTATTTACCATACAATTTTGGCACAGGTTCAACCACTGCCGGTTCTGTTTTAGGCGAGACAGAAGTTTCAAAAGGGCTGTTAGAAAATAATTTTGGTGTGGTGGTTAAAACTTTTCGTGCGGGTTACTTATGTTTTCACGATAAACTTATTAATGCTTTAGATACCTGTGGCTACACAAATAGTACAACTTTTTCTGCAGCAGATATCCTAACCAATTTTCCATACCAGCAGCGTAAAGACAGGTCATCCACCGGCGCACTCACTAATGTGTGGGAATATCCTATGACCATTTCGGATGTATTTACCTCTAACCCAATTTCTATAACAAATTATTCGCAAAAGGTTGCAACCTGGCTCGATGTTATTAACCGTAACATGGCAAATCATGCACCTAATGTTCTACTGATACATCCAACCCGCAAATATAAATTAACGGCACAGCAAGATCTTATTGCAGGATTGCCCGCAGGCGTATATGTTACCAATCTCGACAATTTTGCCTCGTATTGGAAAAAAAGAGAATTGGTAAATTTTACGTCAAAGATCTCTAACGATTCTTTAACTGTAATTGTTCCTACAGCCTCACTCCCACTCGATCCTGCCATTAGTTTTGTCGTAGATAAAGGCCAGATGTTAGCGCACATTAAAGCAGAGGACGATCTGGGAAATCCGATCACTGTTATTAAGTCAAATTTCACACCGGGAGACGTTATTTTGCATTTTGAGAACTATCCGGCATTAGGCATTTCAAATTATGGTTCACAAAAAGAAAATAAGACATTTATTAATTGTTACCCAAACCCGTCTAACACAAATTGCACTTTTGATTTTAGATTAGATAACTGTGCGCGTGTTAAACTTGAAATTACAGATATGTTTGGAAAACACACCATGAGCATAATGGATATGAATCTTGATGAAGGCTGGCATACGTTGCCGTTTAATACAAGCGCCCTTTCTGCGGGTATTTATTTTTATAAGTTAACGGTAGATGACGCGTCGCTCACCAAAAAACTTATTATCTCAAGGTAAAATTAAAATACACCAATCAATCGTGAAGCACAGTTCATTAAAAATCAAAAGCATTTATTACTTTGTTTTATTTGCTTTTTTTGCCACTACTGTTTTCTCGCAGGATAAACAACTGAAAGAGCTGGAAGATCTTGCTCAACAAAGCTTTCAGAGAAAAAAATATGATTCATCTTTGATTTTTGCTGAGCAGTTATCAATAGCCTCTAAAGAAAAAAACTCCAATTACTACCGGATATCTGCCATTTTTCTTAAAGGAAATGTTTTTGCACAGCTCAACAACGAAAAAAAAGCTGCAGATCTGTTTTACGACGCGCTTAAGTTGTGTAACGATACAACGGCGGACTTTTTAAAAGCCGGCATCTACAATGAGCTTGGCATTTTAAGTTTTCACCGTAATAACCCGGCTATTGCAAAATCATACTATCGCGAAGAAATAAAAATACGACGGGCGATGAAGGATGACTTTCGTGTTTCTAACTGCCTTATTAATTTAAGTACTATGCACCGACGGCTGGGTGAAGTTGACAGTTCTGCATTTCTGCTAAAACAAGTAAGAATATTAGCGGAAAAAATAAATAACAAGCAATTATCTGCTCACTATCTACAGGCACAGGGCGCTCATTGGCAAACATTAAATAATCTTGACTCTGCAGAAATATATTACTTAAAAGCGCTTGATCTATGGAAAAAATTAAATAACAAAAGAGATGAGATGATCCCTCTTTTTAATTTAGGTTTGATATACCATTTAAAAAACGACTTTAAAAAAGCGCTGGAAACCTATTTAGAGGTTGAAAAAATTACGAACGAATATAATCTGGACAACTATAAACTAACACTTTACGGTAACCTTGCCGAAGCCTATTCCGACCTTAAAGATTATAAACGCTCTGCAGAGTATTTTAGAAAACATATTGAAACTAATAACGCAAACCAAAAAAAAGAAATAAGTGAATTTACTGCCAGGCTAGACAGACAATTTAAAATAGAAAAAAACGAGATCGTACAAAAACAAAAAGAAGAGATAGCAGCGCAAACAATAGAGATACAAGAGCAGAACCGTCGCATTTATCTTTCGCTTATTGCTATTATACTTATTGTGGGCATTATGGTGGTTTTGGTTTTCTATTTTAACTTTAAAAAACGACTAAATATAAAAATAGAAGAAGCCAAGAAAAAATTCTTTTCGAATGTGGTGCACGAGATCCGCACACCACTTAGCATGATACAGGCACCTTTAACCGTATTAAAAAAGAAATTAAATTCAACAGATGATCAGCAAAACATCGAACTGGCCGAGCGCAACATAAAACGTTTGAACGAATTAGTTAATCAAATGTTAGACATTTCGAAAATAGACTCCGTAAAATATAAACTTAACGAGACCTTTGGCGATATTGAATTATTTTACGACCAACTTTTAATTACCTATACAAAGATCGCAATAGAGAAGAACATTAGCCTGTTACACAACTTTGTTATACCCAACAAAGTCGCATTTTTTGATAAAGATTCTCTTGAAAAAATAACCGGTAATTTATTAAGTAACGCTATAAAATATACTCCAAACAACAATCAGGTGGGTATTGATGTTTACACTGAGGAAAATGAGCATGGCATTAAACTAACCATAAACGTGTGGGACACTGGTGTTGGCATTTCACAAAAAGATCAGGAAAATATCTTTGATCGTTTTTACCGTAGCGATAAAACTGCATCCAGTACGAAAGGTGTGGGGATTGGCCTATCGCTGGTAAAAGAACTGGTAGACCTTCACCATGGCACTATCAGCGTTAAAAGCAAAGAAGGGAAAGGTTCTATATTTACAGTAACACTTGATCTTAAGACAAAAGATGATATTGCAGTTATAAAACAAAATACTAGTGCCGTAACAAACGACGATCATATCTATCAAATTTTATTAGTGGAAGATGATAAAGACATCTTAGAATTTAATTCAAGTTTTTTAGGGCAAAATAAATTTAAAGTTTTAAAAGCCACTAATGGAAAAGAAGCCCTCGAGTTATTGGAAAAAACATTGCCAGACCTTGTAATATCGGATCTTATGATGCCCGAACTGGATGGCCTGGGTCTTTTAAAAGTAATAAAGAACAACACACACTACAACCACATTCCGGTAATTATTCTTTCTGCTAAAGCCGCACCGGAATCACGTATGGAGGCTTTAAAATTAGGCGCACAAGGTTATTTGGCAAAACCATTTTTACCTGATGAATTGCTTTCGCTTGTAATTAATCAACTCGAAATACTAAGTAAACGCAAAACAGAGTTCAAAGAATTAATTGCACAACCTGAGAAAAAAGTAGAAGAGAAATTTGTGGGCACAGAACCTTACACACAAAAATTATTCGCTTTAATATTTAAACAAATAGAAGACCCCGAACTTTCGGTAGAAAAATTGGCTGATCAAATGGCTACCAACAGAAGTCACTTTCAACGTAAAGTAAAAGCCATTACGGGCCTCTCGCCTTCTGAGATAATAAAAGTTATTCGTTTAGAGAAAGCCAACGAACTGTTATTAGGCAAAAATGGGAATATTACAGAGATAGCTTACCAAACAGGCTTTTCTTCACAATCTTACTTTACTAAGTGTTACACACAACATTTTGGTGTATCGCCAACTCAAATGTTGCAGAAAAATAAATAAGCACTTAATTATTCCTTAATAAATTTCTTAGTATAAATAAGTTGTCCGCCAGCGTTATGCAACGAAATAAAATAGATGCCTTTTTGGAAATTACCGATCTCAAATTTTAAATTATCATCCAAAGATCTTTGTTCAATTAAAACTTGTCCTAAAGAATTTATAATTCTAATATGTTTCTCCTCACCATTTATCATTTCTAATTTAACATTCAAAATTTCCTTTGCCGGGTTTGGATATACTGAAACAAGTTCATCGTTATTAGCAGTTGAATTTAAGTCAGTGGTTAAACCCGTACATGTAGAATTAGAGGTGTAGGTTGTATTAGCAACAGGCATTGTAATACTTGTGGTTGTTAACGTTAAAATAGCTGTCGAATAAGTAGCCACGCTCACAGCAAAATTTAGCGTTGAAGGTTGCGCTACAAAACTGCTATCCTTGCAATTGACAGCCTCAAAAAGATCTGTTTTTGCAACAAAAACTGTATCATTTGCAACCGGATTAAAAAAGTGCATTGAATTATTTGTTGAATTGATAAATGATGATGATGTACCCCCAGGAGGAACTGTGTTTATTTTATTAAAATGTCGTGAGCCGGCAATATTTAGCAATGTGTCAAAACGAAGAACTCTAAATCCTTTAAGTAAAGTTGTTGTTGCTGTTGGTCCGCTCAACAACAGGTTAGTATTATTACTAAATACACTTTCAACTTTAAAAGACGTGCTTATAGTTTTGGTAATTATTACATTTAAATTTGTATCAAGCATTCTAATAAAAAAAGGCCCGGGACTAGAAGCGGCGGAAGTTATTGTTCTATCGATTGTAACTAATTTATTTTTTAATACCGCGCTAAAATTCTTTTCAAATTTAGGGATCAAGGCTGTTGTTAGTGATCTGGAGTTTAGTATTGTTCCCGATGAATCCAATCTTAATATTATAGATTGCGCGGAAGTTCCAACATTCGCAACCGTAGTAACATACAACTGGCGTTTACCATTATATATTATATTTCCCGGATTATTGTTTAATGTTGATTCTCCAAAACCTTTTGTCCAGATCAATACGCCATTGGTATCCATTTTTGAGACAATAAGATCTGTTTGTGATACGGTGCTGTTTGTGTAAGACCCTAATAAGAAAAGATTAGCACCCGTATCATAAGCAATTGCATTATAAGGGAAAATACTTGATGGAAATACTCTTCTCCATACTGTTGCATTCGTACTTAAATTATATTTAATAACACATGGTACCGTACTTATAGAATTTGTTAATCGGGCTGTCAAGTATAACATTTGGTTATTTTTTACAACGTCAGTTATAATAAGATCATACCCGGCAACAGAAAAAGTTTTACTGCTTGTAACATTTCCCGTAGTTGTAGTAAACTTGGTGAGTTCGGCAAAGCCAGTATATACAGCGCCGCTATAAAGGTTTTTAATAACAAATGTACTCGTATTGTATTCGTTAGAATATACTATTTCCATAAGACTTCCTGCGGGAGCTGCATGAAAAAGTTTACGTTGAAAGTTCGATTGCGCGCTTGCAAAAACTGTGATAAATGTAATTGCAATAAATATAATTTTTTTCATTTGCTATTGTTTTAGTCTTATTAAAATTACAAAAAATAAAAGCGTTATGGCAAAAAAAAACCTCCCAAAACTTGAGAGGTTTAAAATTTAACTATTTAGACACTATTTAATAATAGAAGCCCTTAAAGCATAGATCTGTTCAGAGATTTTTTTAAAGTTAGCTTCTTTAAAATCTTTAGGATCTTTAATAGCAGTGATCTCATTTAAAATTACTTTAAACTGATCGTTCAATGCAGCGCATTCTTTTTTGTCTTTATACTCGTTTAATAATTCAGATAAATTTTTCAAATAAAAACGTTGATCCCATAATTCTTTGTATCCTTTTTCTTTTACCGCAGCATCGGTTCCGGCTTCAGTAATTTTACAAGTTAAATACAATGCTTCTATCCAAGATCCAGCAAATACTGCAGAAGCAGTATAAACACGATCATTCGTTCTTAAGTAAGAATCACTTTTCACAAATATCTCATCTAAAATTCTTAATAGCGAATCTTTATTGGCAATGTTCTGTTCTGCACGTTTTCCAACCATTTGGTCAACCGCACTTTTTAAACCTAATGCGTCAGATTTAACTAAAACGGCTTTCATGTATTTTAAAACATCTTCGCCAACGTTGTTCACCATAGCGTAAGACATATCAATATTAAATGCACCTAACTGTATGGCTTTGTAAAACTCATCACCAGACAACGGCTTTTTAGTATCAATTAAAATAGCTGTGTTATAGGGTACGCCCCAGCCGGATAATTCGTTAACACTTGAAACCGGAGATGGGATATTTGCAATAGCAAAATCAAATTTGAATTTTGTATTCTCATCTACTGTTATTGGAGTTGTATCTTTCGGTGTGTTATCAACAGCTACAGTATCACCTGTATCTTTAAACTCATCGGCTTGTTTATCTCCGCACGAAGATAGGATCGCTAATAATGAAAAACCTGCTACGTAAAGTATTTTGTTCATTTTTATAAATTTTGATAGCAAATATAATCCCTTTTTTCATTTTTTCTTAAAAATTATTGAATTGAGGGCTGTTTTTTAATAACTCTTTAAAATAGGAGCTTTCGGGCTAAAATTTAACCACAAAGGGCGCTAAGAAAGCACGATGAACACAAAGAAAAAAAGGCTTTGCGAACTTTGCGAAACCTCAGTGTCCTTAGTGGTTAAACATCCACCATTATTTCACAGTTGCGACGGATTGATAATAATTAAGGTAATTTGCTCGCCAGGTCTTGTTTGCAAGGGCATTATACTTTTCAAAAAACGGCCTGTCATCTGTATTTACAAGATCGGTCTTTTCAAGGCGGGCGTCTATTTGAAAAGGCTTTGAGCCAAATGCTTTAAGAGAGCAAACAAATAATAAGTTGCGGTAATTCTCATCATCAGAAGACGTGCAAATAGTAACCGAATAACCCGAACGCTGCAATGTATTCTTTAAAATGGCAGTACCCATGCCCTTTTGGCCCACGATATAGCCGTGCCAGTTAATGATCAGCAAAGCCGAATCAGAAAGGTTGTGTTTTAACTTATCCAGGCTCTCTACCGTTAAAACATGCGAGGGCTGTTCTTCGGCTTTAAAGATATCTACTAAAACAAGATCATATCTTTTTGTGCAATGATTTAAAAAGTAACGCGCATCAGAACAGACAGGCTTTACATTTTTATTGAGATCAAAATAATTAACGGCTGCTTTAATTATATTTTCATCAAACTCTACGCCATCAGTCATGTAATTTTTCTCCTGTAATAAATTCGCTGTGAGTCCACCGCCCAAACCTAATACTAAAGCGGCTTTTGGATTAGCTGAATAGAGAACGAGTGTGTCAAGCAATTTCACGTATTCAGAAACAGATCGTTTTGTTTTTAAATTCATTTCTGTTTGAATAATACTATTGATCTTCAAGATCCTTACAGTTTCTTTTTTTTCGTTCAACACATCCTGCACTTCTAACTGACCTAAAATACTGTTACCAAAAAAAAGTTGTGTGTTTTTTAGTAGTGTAAATTGAAGGTTCAAATAAATAAAAGCGGCAAACAAAACCATATGCACCGTTTTGTACGATCTAAAAATAACGCAGCTACTAATGAACAATAGTGCGCCAAAACCCAACAAACAATAGGTTAAGCCAATAGCAGGTATCAAATAAAACCCGCATAAAAAAGTAGAAATAATACCGCCAAGTGTAGAAATAGCATACACAGTACCACTAACTTTGCCCGACAAATTATTCTCTTTGGTTTGAATAAAAATAAACAAAGGCGAAGAAGCCCCTAAAAAAAATACAGGAAAAAATAAAAGCAAAAAGGTACTTAACACCACTGCAATTAAAAATGGCATGTACGAAAGCCATGGAATAACGTAGCGACTGAGCACCGGCATAAACATTACAAAAAGGGAAGCGAAAATTAAAATTTGAAATAATTTTTTAGTGTGTCGTTCTGATCTTTCGCTAACCAGGCCGCCAAAAAAATAACCTAACGCCAACGCAGCTAATGTTAAACCCATTACCGAAGCCCAAACGTAAAGACTGCTGCCATATATGGGCGCCAATAATTTTGCTCCACATAATTCGGCTGCCATTACTACAGCACCCTCTATAAAACTTAAGAACAGTAATTTTTTTATCATTGTATTACGCCAAGCACTATTAAAAAACCCATCGCTAACATAAATATACCAACAAACCATTTAAAAAATTGCATACTTGTTTTTTTAAATAATTTATTTCCTGCAAAAGCGCCTATCCATGCAGAAACCACAGCCACAGCAAGTAAAAGGTAATTACTTTGCCCGTTCTTTAATTCGGAGAAACTTGTGTAAAAAGAGATCCGCACAACATCAACCAAACAGGCAATAAATACACCCGTGGCAATAAAAGCTGTTTTATCTAATTTTAAACGCAGTAAAAAAGCACTTCTAATGGAGCCCTGATGACCACTAAAACCGCCAAAAAAACCGCTAAGTAAACCACCGGGTATTAAGTATTTTTCGGGAAAAGATAATTCAGAAAGTTTAGGAACTAATTCAATAATTGCAAATAAAATAATTAGCAGACCAATTAACAGCCCCGGCCAGGTAATAGCAAATTGGTTTTCGTTTAAAGTATAAGTGGCAATAACAGAATTTATCTGATCAATATTCTTTAATGCCCAGGCACCAAAGAAAGCCGCAACTAACGAAGGGATACCAAATTTAAAAGCAATATTCCAGTTGATGTTCTTGTACACCAATCCTAATTTAAATAGGTTGTTAAGTAAATGCACACAGGCTGTAAGTGCCACTGTAATTGGCAAGGGATAATAAATTGCAAATACAGGTAAAAGAATTGTGCCTAATCCAAAGCCTGAAAAGAAGGTGAGGAATGAGGCGATGAGAGATGTAATGGCTATTAATACATAGATCATTTAGCTTGTGAATGATAATCAATTAAACCATCTATAGGAGACTGAATAACGTTACCAATCTGATAACCATGTTTTGTGGCAACTTTGGCAAACAGATCTTTGTAATAAAATCCAATAGACCCAACGGTATGCACCTTGTATGTTTTAGAGTCGGTATATTTATTTACAAGTTGTACAAAAAACGAATCGAAACATTCCAATAGTATTTTTTGTATAAAAGGATGTTCTTTGTTTTTGCCCACAAACATTGCTACAGAAGCAAGGTAACGACTTGGCATATTTTTCTTATATACGTTATTTAAGATCTCTTCGCGATTATAACCTTCTTTCTCGAATGCCTTTTTTAATTCTAACGGCAAGTTACTTTCAAAATATTCACGAATAAAAAATTTTCCAATTTGTGCACCACTGCCATAATCACCCCACAGATAACCAACCGAAGGGATGTTCTCTAAAATAAATTTACCATTATATAAACAACTATTGCTGCCGGTACCAAGTATACAGGCAATACCAAAATCTTTTTTACAAAGTGCTCTGGCTGCGGCCAACAGGTCATGTGAGACATTTATCTTTGGAACGTTTAGTGTAATCGTTAAGCAATCTTCAATTAACTTGCAATTTTCAAAAGTAGAGCAACCTGCACCGTAATAGTGAATGATCTTGATCTTATTAAGATCTTCAATTAAATGCGGTTTAAGGTTATTTAATATCTCAAGACTTATTTGATCTATAGATTGGAAATAAGGATTAAAACCAATGGTCTTAATGCGCTTGATGATCTGGGAACCTTTTAATAAAACCCAATCTGTTTTTGTGGAACCGCTATCTGCTATGAGTACATACATGCTCACAAAATAGCAAAAAAAAACCGCTTAAAAGCGGTTTTTAATATTTTAGAAAGAAAAAAATTATGCTGTTGTCTCGTCAGTTGCCGGTGCATCCGTTACAGGAGCATCATTAACAATTGCTTCAGCTTTTTGTGCTGCTGCACTGTTCTTAGCTGCGATCTTAGCTGCTTTTGATTCTTTTAAAGCTGTTTCTGCTTTCGCTTTGTCAGCTGCTTTTTTAGAACCTTCAGATTTCAATTTGTCTTTTTTACTAACAACTTTACCTTCTTTTTCGCTTAACCACTTGCTGAATTTTTGTTCAACCTGTGCTTCAGTTAAAGCTCCTTTTTTTACACCTTCTAACAAGTGTTTTTTCATCATAATACCTTTGTACGATAGTATCGCACGACAAGTATCTGTTGGTTGAGCGCCTTTCATTAACCAATTCAATGTTGAATCAAAGTTAATGTCAATTGTTGCCGGATTCGAATTAGGGTCATAAACACCTAATTTTTCAATAAACTTTCCATCGCGTGGTGCACGACCATCCGCAACTACCACATGAAAGAACGCTGAGTCCTTTTTACCATGTCTTTGTAGTCTAATCTTTACTGCCATTTTTTAAGTTTTTAAAATTAAGGCTGCAAATATCGCAAAAAAATCTGTTTTAACAAAAAAATCACAAAAATATTGCCAGCACCGGGAAAAGTTATAATTTTGCGTTAAATAACACCAAGCTATGCAAGTTAAAGAAAGAGGTATAATTTTAATTCCGATAGATTTCACAAAACAATCACTTTTAGCGGTAAAACAATCTTATAATTTAGCTAAATACACGCATTCTAAGCTGGTTTTACTTCATGTGTACTCCAAAACAGGCGAAGAGAGCTATGACGCTTTAAACAAGCTTACAAAGCAAACTGAGCAGGAAAGTGGTGTACCAACTGAATTCATGAACGTTAAAGGCGATATTTATGACGAAGTAGACAGAGTTGCAGAGGAATTAGGAGCCACTTTGATCATTGCCGGCCTTGAAAGCCACATGAAATTCAGGAACATTATCGGTTCAAGTGCCAGTAAGCTTATCCGTAAGGCACCATGCCCTGTAATTACCATTCGTGGTAACGATCACCGTGATGGCTGCGAGAACATATTATTACCATTGGATCTTTCTACCGAGACCCGCGAAAAGGTTGATGCAGCTGTACAATTTGCGCAGTATTTTGGTGCCAGTATCCGTATTTTAGGGGTTTTTGATCCTACTGATGCTGCTTATGAGAACCAATTACTGGCCTATTCGCACCAGGTAAAACAATTTATAAAAAGCAAAGGTATTTCGTGCACCAACAAATCTATTCCTGCTAAAGATGTAGCAGAAACTGTAGTTGAATACGCAAATAAAATTGAGACCGATCTTATCATGATCATGAATAAACCGGGTTTGAATGTAAACGAATTTTTTGGTGGAACCGATGCGCAACGTATTGTTGATATCAGTAACATCCCTGTAATGACCATTCAACCAATGAAGCGCGAAAGTTTAGTGCATTTTGGTACTGGTTTTTAATTGACTCCTAAGTTTACTACTTGAAACATTTACTGCTTTCTTTGATCATTTTTACAACTGTAAAAGTGTATGCTCAATTTGGTAATTCTTATATGGTCAAAACATTTGAGAAACAAATCGACTCGATTTTTTACAAAAGTAAAACATCATGGGTTATGCCAACACCTTTTGTATTTAACAAACAATTTTATAGTGTAGACAGCGGGGCAACATATAAAAAGGTGGGCTTCTTTGGTCAAAACGTAAAACGCCGCATGGCAAAAGCACCGGGCATAAGAACAAATATTAATTTATATACCACGGTAAGAATTCTTGGATTGTCGCAAATGGCCATTCTTGCGCCGTATTTTGTTGTAAGAGACGTAAACTGGTTAATTGAAAATGATTTTAAGAAAAAACCGGCTACCCCGCATACCGCTTTTAAAAGACCACCCAATTTATGGATAGCTTTGGGCGTTTACATAACAGGATCGATCACGTTTTATTTATTATCTAAACCCTTTTTAAGGAAGGCCCTGGCAAAACATCACAGAAGTAAAAGAATAATCGGATAATTTAATCTGTTAATAAACGTGTTGGCCACCATTAATGCTATAATTGGCGCCTGTAATAAAACTGGTTTCTTCACTCGCTAAAAAGCTTACCAAATGCGCCACTTCGTGGGTACCGCCTAAACGTCCCATGGGTACCTGCGCAATGATCTGCGTTAATACTTTTTCAGGAACTGCCATAACCATGTCTGTTCCAATATAGCCCGGCGAAATAGTGTTAACCGTTATGCCGTATTTTGCAACTTCCATTGCTAATGATTTTGTAAAACCATGCATGCCTGCTTTTGCAGCGCTGTAGTTGGTCTGACCAAATTGCCCACGTTGTCCGTTAACAGAAGAAATATTAATGATGCGTCCAAAATTTCGTTCGATCATACCATCTAAAACCTGGCGCGTACAATTAAAAACAGAATTAAGATTTGTGTTTATTACATCGTACCAATCGTCTTTTTTCATTTTAGCCAAACGCCCGTCACGTGTAATACCGGCGTTATTTACCAGCGTATCTATATGACCTACCTCCTGCTCTATTTTCTTTATCATGGCTCCTGTACTATCAAAATCACTTACATCTCCATGAAATAATTTAATATCAAACCCTTCCGCCTTCATCGTTTCAAGCCATTTATCCGCTTTAGATTGTGTAACATAATTACCAACCACACGGTAACCATCTTTATACAAATGCTTGCACATAGCGGTTCCCAAACCGCCTGTTGCGCCGGTAACCAATACGGTTCTTTTATTATTTCCCTTTTCCATATTTTGGTTTTTTAATTTTAATAAAAATATAAAGCAGTTGTTATCTTAACGTTCACCGCAGGTTAACTAAAGAATTAGATCTTATCACTGTTTAAAACGGTTGCTTCGCCACTCGTGCATATATTACCGCTTTCAACATGTATTATAACTGTTTCAATAATAGCCCTGTGTTTGTCTTTGAGCACTTCCTTCACGTTAAATGTTGCTTCGTATTTCGTGTCAACATACATTGGCTTTAAAAAGTTAAGCGTTTGTTTTAAATAGATAGTTCCATCACCCGGAAACAAAGTGCCAAACACTTTGCTGAACAGCGATGCACTAAGCATACCATGCATGATAGGGCGTTTAAACATTGTTTTTGAAGCATAATCGGCATCGGTGTGCACCGGATTCTTATCGCCGGTTACTTCTGCAAAACGATTAACTTCTTCTTGTGAGAACTGAAATTCGTGTTTATAAACTTGATTTACTTCTAACATAATATTGTTTTAGACAGCAACTAAAGTATAATAAATAATCTTAAAATCCCAACTAAGGGTAAATTAAATATTAATTTTGCGCAAAATATTTTACAGGCTTAGCCCGCCATTTCAAAGAATAAATGCTCAAAGTTTCTTATTATTTAAATAAAGATGTTGTTTTTTTGGCCAAAGACCTTATTGGCAAAACACTTTGCACGCGCATTAATAATAAACTAACCTGTGGCGTTATTACTGAGACGGAAGCCTACGCTGGTGTTACCGACAAGGCTTCGCATGCTTTCGGTGACAAACGAACAAACAGAACTGAGACCATGTATTGCAAAGGCGGCGTTAGTTATGTTTACCTGTGTTATGGCATTCACAGGCTTTTTAACATTGTTAGCAATGATAAGGATATTCCACATGCTATTTTAATTCGTGCAATTTATCCAACAAAAGGCATTGATGAAATTGTAAAACGCAGAGGTTTGAAATTCTCAAAGAACTTATGCGTGGGCCCCGGAAAAGTATCACAAGCTTTGGGTATTGACCTATTACATAATAACCTATCTTTAGCGGGCAAACAAATATGGTTGCAGGATGATAAACTAAAAATAAAAGAAAGCGATATACAGGTTGGACCCCGCATAGGTATTGATTATGCCGGCGAAGATGCAAAACTGCCATATCGTTTCTGGACCACTAACTATAACTTTTAAACATGGAATATTCGAAGATAATTTTAGGTAAGGGAAAAGAGTTTTCGTTACAACGTATGCACCCCTGGGTATTTTCGGGGGCAATTTCAAAAAAAGATAATAATCTTGCCGATGGCGATATTGTAGAAGTGTATTCGCAACAAAATCAATTTTTAGGTACCGGTTATTTTTCTAATGGCGGAAGCATCTCTGTAAGGATCATCTCGTTTGAAAAAGCAATTATTAATGAAGATTTTTGGTTCGAAAAAATAAATAAAGCCTACAAATACCGTTTGCATTTAGATATCTTAAACGAAAGCACAAATGTTTGCCGCCTATTCTTTGGTGAGGGAGACGGTGTGCCGGGCCTGATATTGGATTATTACGACGGACATGTTGTTCTACAAGCACATTCCTGGGGTGTATATCTGCAAAAAGATAATATTGTGGCAGCAACAAAAAAAGTACTGGGCTCGGCTTTAAAAAGCATGTACGATAAAAGCGCAGAAACATTAAATAAACATCACGCCGAAAAAACACAGAACGGCTTTATCATTGGCAGCCTTGAAGGCGATATTATTGTAAAAGAAAACAATCATCTATTTAAGATCGATTTTATTAACGGACAAAAAACCGGTTTCTTTATCGATCAGCGCGACAATAGAAAATTATTAGCAGATTACAGTAAAGGTAAAAGTGTATTAAACACCTTTTGTTATACCGGTGGCTTCTCAGTATACGCTGCCGCAGCGGGCGCAACAATGGTGCATTCGGTAGATTCGAGCCAAAGTGCTATTGATCTTTGTGATAAGAATATTGAATTGAATAAAGTACAAAACCATCAGAGTTTTGCTGTAGATACCTTTGAATTTTTAAAGGATAAACAAAATGTTTATGATGTGATCGTACTAGATCCTCCTGCATTTGCAAAGAGTCGCGATAGCAAACATAATGCGGTTATCGGTTACAAACGTTTAAATGCCTTGGCTATAAAACTCATAAAGCCCAATGGTATTATATTTACATTTAGCTGTAGTGGCGTGGTAGATAAATATCTTTTCTACAATACCATAACAGCAGCGGCTATTGAGGCCCGGAGAAATGTAAAGATCCTGCATTACATGATACAGCCGGCCGATCACCCTGTAACGCCTTGGTTTGCTGAAGGTGAGTACCTTAAAGGCATGGTTATTTGGGTAGAGTAAAAGTTACTTTTTTTGAAAATTGAATTATTACATTAAATGATAAAAAAATTACTGCTAATTATTTTTATTTCTTTTTCAATTTATTTAAGCGGTCAAACTGCTTCATCTGAAATTAACGTAACTAACATTAACTATTCTTTAATTGAATCTGAATTTTTGAACAGACTTAATAAATTAAGAACTGATCAAAAATTAACCACACTTACAAGCGATAACATTCTTAAAAAAGCTGCTACAGACCAGGCAAAATATCAAAACGAAAAGCATGTAGTTACTCACAATCAAACTAATAAAGGAAAAGAAAAACCGCAAAACCGTGTGTTTTATTATGAAGGTACCCATGATCTTGTTGGTGAGAATTGTATAAAGATACCTCTAAAAAAATTGTTCAAACCAAAGTATAAAAAAACAGATATAGAGGTAAAAACATATGCGGATGCAGCGGAAGCCTTGTTTTTAGGCTGGAAAAATTCGCCAGGGCATTACAAAAATATGATAGAGCCTTCGTACGATGTTTCAGGTTTAGGTTTTAGTTTTGATAAAGACAGCAGTTTTTTATATTGCGCACAGGTCTTTGGTGCAAAACCATTTTTTTTCGGAATAGAATATGTTTCTCCTCCCGATGCCTATGGAATATTAGAAAGCACTCCTTCTGTATGTAGTGCATTTCAAACCGATGATGCGCGTAAAGCAATGAAAAGTCTTCAATTGGTTTACGATAACGATTCTATCTTCTTAAGAAGTGAGGAATCGGGTTTGCTTCAAAAATTCTTTAATAAGCCTAATGATGCTATTTATTTTGACATTTTGCAGCGCAAGCAATTTGTATGCGAAAAAAATAATTTATTGCACGGTTCTGCCGTTCATGATGGAAAAATGTTACAACCCGTTCTGTTTAGTACAATTTTTAAACGTAGTCGCATTAAAGACGGGAAAAATCTGTACGCCGCAATTTGCAAGGTGCCAAAACAATTGACAAATAATACAAAGAACGATCAGCTGTGTTATGGCTTTATTAAAAATGGATATTCTTGTCAATATATTTATCCGATAGATGTTCCAAGCGAAAATTTAAATATGTTGGATCTCTATCCAAAGTGGATCTACATTCAAAGCCTTGAAATTGAACCCGATTCCTTTGATGGAAATTTATCTTTTACAATACCATTTGAGCGCGGTGAGGTTAAGTTAACAGAGCAAAAGAAAAAACAACTAATTGCTAAACTGGAGATCTATAAACCATTTATAACCTCTGTAGACCTGCAAACATTTAGCTCAATAGAAGGAAGTACGCAGGTCAATTTAAAGCTACAAGAACAACGTGCCGCAAATATTGCGGAAATAGTAAAAAATTATAGTTCAAATCAATTAAATTTTAAAACACAGGTAACTGAAAATTGGGATGATTTTTTTGCGCTTATTGAAAATACGGAAGTTGCTTACCTTAAAAAATTAAGCAGAGAAAAAATCAAAGAAAGACTCAGATCTACTGCCTTACTTGACTCACTGGACTATTTACTGAGAATTAACCGTACTGCACTTCTTACTGTTGGTTTAAAAGCTTACATCGATAACAACTCTCACCCCTACCTAATATTAGCTGCTTACAAAAAAAGCATAGAACAAGGCGATTCTCTAAAATCGTTCCGCAACCAAAATAAATTGTTGGAATATGTTACCCGATCACAATTTGAAAGTAAAGATATTTTGCCAATACAGATTCCGTTAACAAAAAAATTCCTTCCACACATCACTAATTACCTGGCAGTAACTGTAAAAGATGATGAGTTATTTTATTCTCAGTTTGCGAGAAATATAGCATTGGAAGCCGCAAAAATCGACGAAAACTATCTTCCGGTTAAATTTAACCTTTGTATCATAAGCTTAAAATACCTGAACATTTTTAATGACACGTTAATTCCTTTGCCGGAACTTGAATATAAAATGAACGAGTGTTTTAAACTTGGAACTTATGACGATTCTATAATTGTAAATCACATGTGGCTTAACTATTCCATTTTATCTGTTTATAAGAATTGGACAAGGCACCTTTATCATAATATTGATAAACACCTCTTAAATGTAAAAAAATATTACCCCGGAGCTCATATTAGCGAGCCGGAAGCAGTAAAACTTGGTTTGATGTTTAATTTATATGCGCGTTACGAATGGGCGTGTGAATTATTACTGCCATATATGCAACGAAAAACTAAAAACGAAGACCTGGTTTTTTTGTTTGTACAAACGTACGCAAGTTTTGAGAGTGGTGGAATATCTGCAGCAGACTGGGAAAAGTACCTTAAAAAAGCTAAAAAAATGAACCCAAACCGGTTTTATAAGTGGATCGATGAAAACAACTATCAATTGCTAAGAAAACCACTAATTAAAGCCGAATTCTGCGAAATAAAAGAATAATGTTAACGAGAAAATTAAATTTTAATTTTAAATAACTACGCAGTTATTTAAAGAAGCCGTAAATTTACCGCGCATGATATTACCCAACCAAAATCCGGAATCTCTATTAAACAGCTCGTTGTATTCTGATGCTTTAAAAGCTATTGCTAAAAAGGTGTTTAATGGCGAACGTATTACTTTTGATGATGGTGTTTTGCTTTATAAAGAAGCTGAATTAGGGTTTTTAGGAACTCTTGCCAATTACGTTCGCGAAAAAAAGAATGGCAATTATGTTTACTTTAATCATAATTTTCATGTTGAGCCAACCAATGTTTGTGTCTATTCTTGCGCCTTTTGCTCCTACTCGCGCCTCATCAAAAACCGGGAGCAAGGCTGGGAACTATCTGTTCAACAAATATTAGACATCATAAAAAAATACGACGGACAGGCCGTTACCGAAGTACATATAACAGGCGGCGTTGTGCCAAAACAAGATCTGGCATTTTATACCGATCTTTTTCGTCAGATAAAAAAACATCGTCCCGATCTACATATTAAAGCTCTTACGCCTGTTGAGTTTCATTACATCTTTAAAAAAGCAAAAGTAACTTACGAAGAAGGATTAAAAATAATGACCGAAGCCGGTCTTGACAGTTTACCCGGTGGCGGTGCCGAGATCTTTGATGAAGCCATTCGTGATAAAATTGCCGGTGGAAAATGTACTACAGAAGAGTGGTTATCTATTCACGAGATCTGGCACAAAATGGGCAAACATTCTAACGCTACTATGCTTTACGGACATATTGAAACCTTTGAACACCGTATTGACCATATGGACAGGTTGAGAAAATTGCAAGACAAAACAAAAGGTTTTAATGCATTTATTCCTTTAAAATTCAGGAACAAGGAGAACGAAATGTCGGATGTGCCCGAAGTAAGTGTAATTGAAGATCTGCGCAACTACGCTATTGCAAGAATTTACTTAGATAACTTCGCGCACATAAAAGCTTATTGGGCAATGATAGGAAGAAATACGGCGCAACTTTCATTGAATTTTGGTACTGATGATCTTGATGGAACAATTGATGACACAACAAAGATATACAGTATGGCCGGATCTGAAGAGCAAAACCCAAAACTAACTACAGAAGAACTAGTAAATATGATTAAAGCGGTTGGCCGCACACCTGTAGAAAGAGACACACTTTACAATGTAGTAAAAGATTTTACAATAGTCCAATAACCGTTAATTTTAAAAAAAATATGAAAAAAACACTTACACTTTTTATTCTTGCTTTATTTTTAAATTCAAATGCACAAGACCCATTAATTTTACAACCTATTAAAAAAGATTCTATTGCGCCTGCAAAAAAAGATACGTCATGGAAGACCTCCGGTTTTTTTGGTGTAAATTTTAGTCAAACTGCTTTAAGCAACTGGCAAGGTGGCGGACAAGATAATTTTGCAATAAATTCAATATTAAATCTTCAGGCCAATTACGTAAAAGGCAAACATTCGTGGATAAATAAATTAGACGCACAATATGGTTTAATAAGAGCTGGTGATGCCAAGCTATTTAAAAAGAACATTGATCAACTATTTGCACTGTCAAAATACAATCTTGATGCCTTTAATAAATACTGGTTTTACGCTTTACAAGCCGATTACCGTACCCAATTTGCGCCAGGCTACAATTATTCAGGCGATTCTATTGTTGGAACAGCAAGGTCGGATTTTAACTCTCCGGGTTATATCCAGTTAGCATTAGGTTTAGATTTTAAACCAACTAATTATTTTTCTGTAACCTTTGCCCCTATTGCCGGAAAAGTTACTATGGTTAACAGACAATATTTAGCAGATGAAGGAGCCTATGGTGTTGAAAAAGCGGTGTTAGATAGTTCTGGCGCAGTTGTTACACATGGTAAAAGAATGAGAACTGAATTTGGAGGGCGTGTAATTTTAAAATTCAAAAAAGACATCTTTAAAAATGTAAACCTCGATTCGTATTTGGATCTTTTTTCAAGTTATGGTCACAATCCCGGTAATATAGACGTCGTATTCAATAATCTTTTAACGGTTAAGATCAACAAATTCTTTACAGTAAATGTTATTTCACAAATACTTTACGATGATGATGTAATTACTGTAAGAGATTGGAACAGGGATGGTAAATACGATAATGCTAACGATATTTATGGCCCAAGAGTACAAATGCTTACAACCCTTGCCATAGGCTTTGGCTATAAGTTTTAAACCAACATTAACAAGAAGTAATTATTTGTGTAATGCGATCACTTTATTTAATACTTCTTCTATTTTCTTTTTTTATAAAGGCACAGGATAATTCCCGTGGCGTATTTACTTTAAAACCCTCGTTGGGCCTAAATGGCTGCCAAATACACGGCGATACCTACAGTGGATACAACAAGCTCGGTGTTTTTGGTGGCATTGCCGTAAACGCGCGTTTAAAGAACCGTGCCAGTTTTGAATTAGGTTTTTATTTTTCACAAAAAGGTGCAAGGCATAACTCAAATCCGGGTAAGGGAGATTTCTCCTTCTATCACGTAACTTTAAACTATATCGATCTGCCTTTATCATTTCGTTTTAATGTTAACCCGCGCTATTTTATAACGCTGGGCCCTTCCATCGCTTATCTTGTAAGTTATAAAGAGAATATTAATTACACCGACTACACTGGCCAATACCATTTTAATAGCTTTGAAACAGGCGTTAATGTTGGGCTTGGAAGAAAGATAAAAGAAAAATTCTTTGTAGAAGTGCGTTGCTCCAACTCCATCACTCCCATTCGCGATTACGGAACAATAGCCAACCTTGTTTTTTATCCAAACCCAGTTGCCCGCTTTTTTAATAAAGGACTTTACAACAATATCCTTACCTTAATGTTCTCTTATAATATTGATCTTAAAAAGAAAGTAGAAAGTGCAGACTAAACATAAAATAGCAGTTGCCGTTACAGGCGCCAGTGGCAGCGTTTACGCAAAAGTGTTACTTGATAAATTAGTGCTTTTACAAGAGCAGGTGCAGGAAATAAGTGTTGTAATGAGTGATAACGCCAAAGACATCTGGCAATTTGAATTAGGTAACGATGGTTATAAGAACTATCCCTTTAAATTTTATTCGAAGACCGATTTTAACGCGCCATTTGCATCGGGTTCTGCAAAATATAATACATTAATTATTTGCCCCTGCAGCATGGGAACCCTTGCCCGCATTGCTACAGGCATTAGTAACGATCTTATTACCCGCGCGGCAGATGTTGTTTTAAAAGAACGCCGTAAATTAATTTTAGTTACCCGCGATACGCCTTTAAGTTTAATTCACATCAACAATATGCGAACCGTTACCGAAGCGGGTGGTATTATTTGTCCGGCAACTCCATCCTTTTATTCAAAACCACAAACCATCGAAGAAGTTGCTGCCACTGTAATTGACAGGGTTATTGACCTTGCAGGCCTTGAGCAGGATTCTTATCGCTGGGGAAAATAATTGTTTATATTTTAACCACATAGACACATAGTTTTTTTCATAGATCAACTTTTTTCAAAAAGTAAATCATAGGATTTTCTTCGCATGCGAAGAAAATTTATGTGAACCTTTAGACGTTTAGCTAAGCCTTTTTTCTATGTTTCTATGTGGTTAATTTTTTTATTCTTTTGTTCTCCGTGCCTCTGTGGTAAAAAATAGAAAACAAAAAAAAGGCAAACTTTCCAGCTTGCCTTCTTCAATATATTTAGATTAAATTCTATTTTTTTCTTGGTCCTATTACCATTTGCATTTTTTTACCTTCTAAAACAGGCAATTGCTCTGCTTTACCCCACTCCTCTAATTCATTTGCAAAACGTAATAATAAGATCTCACCTTGTACTTTAAAAACGATCTCACGACCTCTAAAGAATACATACGCTTTAACTTTACAGCCTTCCTGTAAAAATTTCATGGCGTGATTTTTCTTAAAATTAAAATCGTGGTCATCTGTATGCGGCCCAAAACGAATATCTTTAATAACGATCTTCGCAGCTTTGGCTTTCATTTCTTTAGCTTTCTTTTTTTGCTCGTAAAGAAACTTACCGTAATCTACAATTTTACAAACCGGTGGATCAACATTCGGTGCAATCTCAACAAGATCCAATCCTTCTGCTTTTGCCATCGCTAAGGCTTCAGCAATTGGGTATACCCCTGCTTCAATTCCATCGCCAACAACACGTACAGTTTTAGCGTAGATCCTTTCGTTGATCTTATGTTGTTCTTCTTTTACTCCCGGACGTTTAAATCCGGCCTTTAAGCCTCTTGGCTGTTTAAATACGGGCTTTGCTGCATTATTAGTTGTTGTAGTACTTGTAGTTGCAGGTTTTGTAAAGTTTGGTTTTTTGTTGTTGATAGTTGCCTCCGCTTTATAGTTTAACTTATTTTTATTATTACAAATTTAAGAATTTAATTTTTGATTAAAATCATTTTCTATGATCTGGTTCACATATTTTACAAAATCCTCTGCCGAAAACTCCCCAACATCGCCTTTTCCATGAGCTCTTAGGGCTACTTTGCCTTCTGCAGCTTCTTTTTCGCCAACAATTAACATAAATGGTACTTTTTTAACTTCGTTGTCCCTTATCTTTTTGCCAATAGTCTCGTTCCTGTCATCCACAAAACCGCGTAATTCGGCGTTTTTTAAGATCTCCAGTACATTCTCTGCATAGGCGTTATACTTTTCGCTTATTGGTAAAATAGCAAATTGATCGGGTGTTAACCATAATGGAAAATTACCGCCGCAGTGCTCAATTAAAACTGCAATAAAGCGCTCTAAACTTCCAAATGGCGCACGGTGGATCATCACCGGGCGATGCTTTAAATTATCGCTTCCTGTATACTCCAGTTCAAAACGCTCAGGCAAATTATAATCTACCTGTATAGTTCCCAACTGCCATTTTCTACCCAAAGCATCTTTAACCATAAAATCGAGTTTTGGTCCGTAAAACGCGGCCTCACCTAATTCGGTAACAGTTTTTAATCCTTTTTCGGCAGCAGATTCAATAATGGCTTTTTCTGCCAAAGCCCAATTCTCATCAGTTCCAATATATTTTGTCTTGTTCTCAGGATCGCGTAACGAAATTTGCGCTGTATAATCTTTAAAATCTAATGCATTAAAAACATACAGTACCAGATCAATTACTTTTAAAAATTCTTCTTTCACCTGGTCAGGGCGACAAAATAAATGCGCATCATCTTGTGTGAAGCCACGCACACGGGTTAAGCCATGCAACTCACCTTTTTGTTCGTAACGGTAAACTGTTCCAAACTCTGCATAACGTTGCGGCAGATCTTTATATGATTTTGGTGATGATTTATAAATTTCGCAGTGGTGCGGACAGTTCATTGGCTTTAAATAAAACTCCTCACCCTCGTGCGGCGTTTTAATTGGCTGAAATGAATCGGCTCCATATTTTTCATAATGTCCGGAGCAAACGTATAATTCTTTTTGCCCAATATGTGGTGTTACAACAGGTAAATAACCTGCTTTTAATTGCGCTTTTTGCATGAACTGAATTAAACGTTCGCGTAACATGGCACCTTTTGGTAACCATAGTGGCAAGCCCATACCTACTTTTTCAGAAAAAGTAAATAGTTCCAGTTCTTTACCTAACTTACGGTGATCGCGCTTCTTAGCTTCCTCCAACAAAACCAAATATTCTTTTAGTTCTTTATCTTTTGGAAAAGTGATACCATAAATACGTGTAAGCATTTTATTTTTTTCGTCACCTTTCCAGTAGGCGCCGGCAATATTTAAAATTTTAGCAGCTTTAATGAAACCTGTGCTGGGTATATGTGGCCCGCGACACAGATCGGTAAAGTTACCTTGAGAATATAAAGTAATATTTCCATCATCTAAACGCTCCAACAGGTCCAGTTTGTAAAGATCTTTCTTGTCGCCAAAATATTTCACCGCATCAGATTTAGAAATTTCTTTTCTTATGAATAAATTATTTTGTCTTGCCAACTCTAACATTTTTTGCTCTATCTTTTCAAAATCGGCAGGTGTTAGAACTTGTCCGTCCAAATCCACATCGTAATAAAAACCATTTTCTAATGGCGGACCAACCCAGAATTTTACCCCCGGATACAAAGCTTCTAAAGCTTCGGCCATGATGTGAGCAGACGAATGCCACATGGTTTCTTTACCAAGCGGGTCGTTCCATGTTAATAAGCTTAATGTGGAATCTGAGTTAATGGGGCGTGATGCATCCCAAACTTCGTTGTTTACTTTTGCGGCTAATACGTTTCTGGCTAAGCCTTCGCTAATGCTTTTAGCGATGTCCATTGATGAAGTTCCTTTTTCGTACTCGCGAACAGAACCATCGGGGAGAGTTATTTTTATCATATTTTTTATTTACCTGCAAACAAAGCAGGTTTAATTTTCAAGAGTAAAGGTAGTTAATCGCCATTAAATACACTAATTTCCACTAATAATTTTTTTAAGCCGCTTAGCATTATCCAATTTTCAGACTAACAAATATTAACACCCATAAAATAATATGCTTAAAAAACAATCGTTTATTGTTTCCATAAATCCTTATTTTTACCTTTTACATATATGGGAAATTACATTTTTTTAGTATTAGTTCTTGCCTCATTCTTTGGCCTTAGCAAATTATTTACAAAAGCCGGCTTAGAAAGCTGGAAAGCCTGGGTACCGGTTTACAATTTTTATGTGCTTGCCAAACTTCTTGGTAAACCATCGTGGTGGTGCCTTATTATGATCGTGCCCGGTGTTAACATTTTAATGTATGGTGTTTACGGTTTTAATGTGGCCCGTGCTTTTAATAAACCAAGTAATCAGGATCTCCTCTTTGCTTCTATTTTACCCTATATCTTTTTCGTAAAAATTGGATTTGATGATACGGCCAAATTTGTTGGTTTAAGCAAATTCACTGTTGAGCCAAGTAAAATTATTAAGAATTGGGTTGACCCTATCATCTTTGCCGTTATTGCTGCTTCCATCATTCGCGGTTATTTTATTGAAGCCTTTACCATCCCAACTTCTTCTTTAGAAAAATCGTTAATGGTTGGTGACTTTTTATTTGTAAATAAATTTGCATACGGACCAAAGATCCCGCAAACACCTTTGGCATTTCCTTTTGCGCATCACACGTTACCATTAAGCGAAACCAAAAAATCATATTTAGAGTGGATAAAACTTCCATACTTTAGGTTGCCGGGTTTTGGTTCTGTTAAGAATGACGACATTGTTGTATTTAACTATCCCGATGGCGATACTGTTGCTTTAAAACAACAGAATCAAAGTTATTATCAAATTATTCGCGATATCGTTGATAATGAAATGGCGGAAGGGAAAGGCAAAAATTTAAACAAGAATGTAGTTACCAGACAAGTTTGGGAATACGTAAATTCTACACCCTCACAATTTGGAGACATTGTTGCGCGCCCAGTTGATAAACGTGAGCACTACGTAAAACGTTGCGTAGGCATTGCGGGCGATAAATTAGAAGTGCGTGCCGGGGATGTGTACATTAACGATAAACAACAAAAAATGCCCGAAAAGGCACAACACCATTATTTTGTAAAAGCAAAATCTAATTTTATCACACTCGAATATCTTGATAATTTAGATGTGTATGTTACAGAGGCATTAATTACATCTGTTGGTCTCTCAGACGATAAACCCTCTGTGTTTTTGGAGCCGATAACCGGTGGTAACGGACGTTACATTCCATTAAAAAATTACGATTACACAATTTTCAAGAACACATTTACTACTAAAGATACGTTTGTGTATTGTTTAAACATGACACCTGCAAGCGCAGCTATAATAAAAAATGATCCAAATGTTTACCAGGTATTTAAAAGAGTTGACATGAAAGATGCATACGAGAACAGCATTTTTCCTCATAATACAACTTATCCATGGAATAACGATTTTTTTGGTCCGTTGGTAATTCCAAAAGCAGGTATGACCATGCCAATTGACACGCACAATATTTGTTTGTACGAAAAAATATTAAATACTTACGATGATGGTATACACCAGGTAAGTAAACAAGGCGGACAAGTGTTATACGATGGTAAACCCATAACAAGTTACACGTTTAAGCAGGATTATTATTTTATGATGGGCGATAACCGTCATAACTCTGCAGATAGCAGAAGTTGGGGTATGGTGCCATACGACCACGTGGTGGGTTCGCCATTCTTTGTTTGGTTTAGCATGAAATATTCTGAGAACAACCCCATTAGCGGAAAATCGGTATTAGGTTCGTTGTTTAAGAACAGCAAAGAAGGCAAATTCAGGTGGGAACGTTTTTTATGTTATGTTGACGACGGAAATTTACATTCAATAAAAATTCCATTTATTGTAACCATTTTACTTATTTGGGGTTTAAATAAGTGGAACAACCGCCGAAAACTTAAACAGCAAAAATCATCGATCAAATAAGCAACATATTTGAATTTGTAAAAAAACAAACCTGGTTTTTTGCCGCTTTAATAGCCCTGCTCTCATTTATACTTTTAAGAAAATTTATTTTCGACATTCGAAAAGTGAACAGCATGGATATGCAGGAAACTTTTCACAAAGGAGATGTGTTGCTTATTAGAAAATCTGGCATTAGCCTAAACACCAACGACATTATCTATCTCGAATTTCCCGGTAAAGACTCTACAGTGCCTACAACCTATTTCTTTCAACGTTTAATTGGTCTGCCCGGCGATAGCATTGCCATAATTGACAAAGTGGTTTATATAAATGGTATGGCTATAGAGGACAGCATTACTATTAAACACAACTACCATGTTAAAACCGCCAACTATATGGATAGCGTAATTCGCGCCAAACATAATTTAACGGAAGGCAACGCTATTTCGGAAAAGAACGATTACAGCTTTTCACTTACAAAATATAAAGCCGATAGTTTAAAACGTTTGGCAACTATTGAAACAATAGAACTGGAAACAGAGACCCCAAACACCTCAGACCTTTCCTGTTTCCCCCACTCTATTTATTATAAATGGAACATGGATAACTATGGAAATTTGTACATTCCAAAAAAAGATGATATTTTAATTTTGGATACAACCAATATTGTTTTTTATAAAAAAATGATACAGGATCACGAAAAAAATACATTAAGAATTAAAGAGGATAGTATTTTTATAAATGATGTTTATACAAAGACCTACACCGTTAAAAAGAATTATTATTTTACGCTTGGCGATAACCGCGATAACGCGAATGATTCAAGAAAATGGGGATTCTTGCCGGAGAACTATATTGTTGGAAAAAGTATTTGGGTAATTAAGCAACAAAAGAAATGAACGCATTATTAAGCACCGCTTATTGGCCCAACCTTCATTATTTTTATTACGTTTTAAATTGCGAAAGTGTTGTGATTGAAAATTACGAGAATTATCACAAACAAAGTTTCCGTAACCGTACACAAATTTTAACAGCGAACGGAAAACTCGATCTTTCTATCCCGGTAAAAAAAATAAATGCAAAAGAATTAATTAAAGATGTAGAAATTTCTTATACCGAAAACTGGCAAATTAACCACTGGCGTGCCATAACAAGCGCTTATAAGAACTCACCTTACTTTGATTTTTTTGAAGACGAGATACAGTATTTTTATAGCAAAGAATTTAAATTTTTAATAGAATTTAATACCGGGCAATTAAACCTCATTCTTAAATTATTGAAAGTAAAAAAAGCTATTTCTTTCACCTCTACGTTTGAAAAAGAAACGTCAACGCTTATTGACTTTAGAAATTCAATTCACCCAAAAATTGCATTTACCGAAGACCAACTTGTGGCAAGCAAATTAAAAAATCCATACTACCAAACCTTCGACAGTAAATTCGCTTTTCATCCTAATTTAAGTATCCTTGATCTGCTTTTTAACAAGGGGTTGGAAACGGTTGATTACCTGAAAATATAACTAGAACTGTTTATGTTTTTACCACATAGAAACATAGAATAACAGCTCAACAAAATGCATAAAGGTTCACATAAATTTTCTTCGCCAGCGAAGAAAATACTATGTTTTACTGTTGGCAAATTTTAAACGGCCAAATAACCTATGTGCCTATGTGGTTAATTTTTAGATTCTGAGTCTCCGTGGTAAAAATTTGTAATAAAGCAACAAATTTTGTACATTTAACTAACATTAA
The DNA here is from genome assembly GCA_016787785.1 of Bacteroidia bacterium. Lineage (GTDB taxonomy): Bacteria > Bacteroidota > Bacteroidia > B-17B0 > Aurantibacillaceae > Aurantibacillus. The sequence goes on from JAEUTO010000014.1 coordinate 398,832, forward strand.
AACAAATTACATGATAAAAAAAATTACCCTTTTAATTGTAGCCATATTTTTTATTGGAGAAATTTATTCTCAAACATCTTATACCTATACAGGTGTTTATACCGGCAAACCAAGATTTCAAATTTTAACTAAACGTAACAACGCTGTTTTGGGTATAATAAACGTTGAGTTATTTCCAAACATCGCACTAAAGCATACACGTAACTTTGATAGTTTGGTAAGCAAAAGTTTTTATGACACTACTGCATTTCATCGTGTTATCCCGGGCTTTATGATACAGGGTGGCGACCCAAACTCAAGACACGGGGCTGTATCAACATGGGGTTTTGGTCAAGCAGGTCAACCAACGGTTAACGCAGAATTTTCTGCTGCAAAACACGTAAGAGGTATTTTATCTGCAGCAAGAAGCTCAAATATTAACTCTGCCACTTCACAATTTTTTATTTGCCATGCAACAGCCGCAAGTCTTAACGGACAATACTCTGTTTATGGTCGTGTAACATCAGGTATACAATATGTAGATACAATTGCAAATGCACCGCGCAACACGGCTGATCGTCCCTTACAAAAAATAGAAATGTTTGTAACTTATATTGGTACAAACGATACAATTCCAAACCCACCAGTTTTAACAACGCCTGCTAATGGCGCAACCAATGTTGATACACTTACACAAGCCATTCTAAAATGGGCGCCACAGAGTGATGGTATCATTTATACCGTGCATTTTTCACAAGATTCTACGTTTGCTACCGGTACAACTACACTTAACACGGGTAACACGCAATTTGTTACATCTGGGCTTTTACCACCAAACACAAAATATTTTTGGCGTGTAATGACCAATAACGGCGGTCATTTTAGCGTATTCTCGCCAACCTGGAAATTTAGAACCGCAGCTCCGGTAATGGATGTAGGCATTAAACAAAATTCACTTATTGCTAAGCAACCTGTAATTTATCCTAACCCAAGCACCGGTAAATTTACTTTCTCAAATATCGAAAAAGGAAATACCATTGAAGTATTTGATATTAGTGGCAAATTAATTTTAGAAGCTACAGCAAAAGATAGTGCGATCTTACTTGATCTTGAAGGAAAAGACAAGGGTGTTTATACTTACCGAGTTACAAATATTAATAAAGAAGTAAGACAAGGGAAATTAATTGTTAAATAAAAATCATGATAACAAAAACTCTTAAAACTGTATTATTATTGGGGCTGACATTCGCTCTCTTTTCGTTCGATCTGCCCAAAGGTTGGTTCAAAGCAGGGTCTGATCCAGATAAATATGAAATGGGAATTGATAAAGGTTCAGGACAAGACGGAAAAAATACTGCAACTATTCAATCCAAAGAAAAATACATAAAAGGTTTTGGAACATTGATGCAACAATGCTTACCTGAAAAATACGCAGGTAAAAGAGTAAAAATGACCGGCTATATAAAAACAAAAGATGTAGATCAGCGTGCGGGCTTTTGGTTTCGTGTAGATGGCAAAAATCCAAAAGAGCCTTTGGCTTTTGATAATATGAATGACAGACGAATTACGGGGACAACGGAATGGAAGAAGTACGAGATCGTTCTGGATGTTGCTGCTGACGCCACTAATCTTGCCTATGGTGCACTTATTATTGGCACAGGAAAGGTTTGGTTTGATAATATTACTTTTGAAGTAGTTGATGCATCATCTCCTTCTACTGATATGTATGGCGTCAAAAAGGAAGTGCCAGCGGTACCATTAAATCTTAATTTTGAAGACTAAACAATTAAAAGTAGATATAACGGCACTAAACATCTGGAAACTTCTTATAAATACGGCATGAGGAACGGACCAACTATTCTTTATTATGAAAATGGTAACATACAATATACCTGCTCGTACAAAGACGATAAAATGGATGGTCAACGCATGTGCTATGACCCTTCGGGTAACCCAAGCGAAGGAAATTTTGTTTTTTATAATAAAGATGGCTCAAAAGAAAGAGAAGGAAAATGTATTAATGGTAAACCCGAAGGAGAACTTAAATTATACATCAATAACAAAATTGTTATGCTTGTAAATTTCAAAGATGGCAAGCCGCATGGCATGACCTACCATTATGATGGAAATGAAATAATAAGTTTAATGGAGGAATACAATAATGGAAGTTTTGTAAACGCTTACAGTGAAATATATCAATCAACTCCAAAGAAAAAATGAAAAATAAAATTGGAACAAAAGAAAAACCAACGGTTTTAAAAACGCCGCCCTTATCTTCAGAGTTCACCATGCATGCTGATGAAAAAGATGGTAAAGACATTTTAGTTTGCACCGTTGGTAAAACCGTTTTGCATTACGATATGCGCATCCTCAGCGATCTTCATGCGATGCTTAAAAAGCACGGCGATTGGATGGAACTTGGTAGTGCCGATGAACAAAAGCCTGCGAAAGATGGAACAGTTGAAGCCTGGGGACGTTCTGCAAAGAACCCTGTTGGCGGTTGGTATGGTTTAAAGAAAGGTTTGCGTGGGCGTGTGGGCATGTACATTCCACCATTAATGGAAAAACTTGGTTTGGCTGAAGTAACACACGAAGCTAAAGGAAATAAAATGAAAGCTAAATAATAGCATTTGTCTAAAATAAAAAAGGTTCAAAGCATTTACTTTGAACCTTTTTCTTTGGATCTATTTTGTACTAATCCTGCTTTATTATTTTGTTTTCGAATGAGAAATTATTTGCTTTGATCTTATAAAAGTAAATACCGGAAGATGTTCTAGTTCCCTTAGAATCTTTACCATCCCAGTCCCACACATGTGTACCATCAGCTTGCTTACCCAGTTCATACGAAACAATTTTACGACCTAAAAGGTCGGTAATTTCAATACTAACATCGGCGGCTTGCGTTAATGAGTAGCGCAGACTAACCGAATTATTGAACGGATTTGGAAAAGCAAAACAACTTACAATAGAATTACTTGGTTTGTTTTCTTTAACGCCCAATAGCGGATCGCTGTTAATAATGGATTCAATATCCACCAGTTCATCACCAGGCTGATAATACATATACATCATACCATCAAATAACATTTCGTCGTGCGTACCTGTATTTGAATACACAGTTATTGGAGGGGTATTTGGATTGTTAGGATTGCTTGAAGTATTATCGTAAACGTGTTTTGAATACAATTTATAACCGGCAGGTATCTTCACTAATTTTCTGAATGTGTAATAATCCTGCCACTCAAAATCCCATTTATTAATTCTAACCAGGGGAATAGTGTCAACGTTTGGCTGAACAGCATAATAAATAATACTTGTGCATAATAAATGAGAGTGCGGCATTACTGCAAAGGCAGAAAGCGTTAAAGGTAAACCTGCAGATGGAGAAGGATACCATGCAGAATAAGGTACAACAGAATTTGCTGGTATTGCCATTGACCAATTTTGGAGAGGGGTTGTGGAATATATCCTTCTAACACCGGTAGTTCCAACTGGGTAAAAGAATAATCTGATCTTGGTACTATCAACTTGCCCACTACTACCGGCAGGATAATGCAATTGAATAATAATTTTTGAACCTGCTTTAATGAACATGCCGGCTTTTAACGGTGCTTGTCCTGGAAATACAGTTGCTTTAGATCCGGGCGCATAAGTACCAATGCCAAGGTTACCCGGAATATTATAACAGTTACCTGAAAGATCACTCGTAAACGTACCAGTAGTATCTGCAGTAATTACAGCGTGATGAACAATGGCTTTGTTACCCGGAACAACTTCAAATGCTCTTAAAATTCTATCCTGCGTTAAACCCGACGGGATCGAAAAACAAAAATATTTATCTGTTGTAACAGAAGTGCTTGTAAATGTTCCTATACCAAGTGTTATATCTGCATTACCATACAACTGATATTGCGATGTGTAAACAGGTGCAGGCGGTGCTTGTGTAGTATCGCCTTTCTGCGCGCCACCTGCTATCCAATTTAAAATTTGCGTTTTTTCAGAACTTGAAATGATCCTTTCATGCTGAAAGCGTGTATATAAGGTATCTGCCCTCCATGGTGGCATTTTATTTGAGTTAAGATCGTTTTGTATTGAACTAGACATGTAGGCCGTTTCGGTATAGTTCATAAAACTGAAATCGTTTTGCCCGGTATGATGACAGCTCGTACAACGTGCGTAAAAAATGTGTGCCACATCTTTATAAAAAATTTGAGAGCTTAAATTATTTACAAGAACGAATGACAATAATGTGTAGAATAAATATTTTTTCATTTTTAAGTTATTATTATAAGTAAATGTAATTAAAAAATGTTGAAAACAGGCAAGAAACTATTTTCGTTTTAAAAGATATTCTAAAACGGTTTTGTTGCCAACTCTATCCTCTACTTCGAGTCTAAATGGTAGATTACCAGGTGGCGTATCTGTATCGAAATAATAAGTAAGCAGATCGGCTTTTGCATCATATTCTCCAATTACCCACTTATCATTCAGATAGAGGTTGTATTTGTATATACCACTTAGATCATCTGCTATTACGAAAGAAAAATTCTCCAACTTCTTTGTTTTTAGTATCTGACTTGCACTTAATTTTGTTTTAACTTTTGGCGCAATTGTATCCGCCTCTAATTGAAACCAACCAAAATTTCGAACAGAATAAAAAACAGAATCTTTATTAACTATTGGATTAAATGTTGATGAGCCGCTTTTTAAAATAAGTTTGCTCTTGTATTTAAGTAGTTTTTGAGGCACTTCAAAACCAACAATGGAAGTGGATTTAAGAACAGCCTCAGAAGGCAAAATAATCAGTTTCCCGGTAGTTTCAATTGTATTTTCAAATATCAGTCCGGTAGAATAGCTTAATGTTTTAGCAGGAATATATATCTGCAATTTGTTTTTGCTGATCATAAAATCTTTAGAACAGTTAACAACCACATCGCTGTTTATAGATGGCTTTGAATAATAATTAAATTTCCTGGTCTTAAAATAGAATTTAACGGTTCGTTCGTTGCCATATTCATCAAACACAACCAACTTAATGCTGTGATAATTGGTATCTAATAACATAATACGGCCTTTATTAAAACAATTTTCATAAAAGCCCTCCGGATATAGCGTGGGCAAAAAACATTTTTGGAACTTTATCTTCTCTGTTTTTGATTTTTCAACCGTTGCGCTGAACTCGTTTACATATCGTGCATTTTCAAAACTAATACCGTTCATAGAATGCGAGTATACCAAACGCCCATCAAAAAAAACATTTGCGCTATAAACATTATTGGTATTGCCTTTTGGAATACACTGATCAAATGCAGAAAAAGCAAAGCCTAAAATAGAGCTCTTTAAGATGATAGAATCTTTAGATATAGCAAGACTGTCGTTCTTGAATTTTTTTACAGGAAAAGAAATTAAATATTTTGGGGAAGCCGTGTCGGCCAAATTATAAAAAGCCACATGCTGAATGGTTGGCAATACGGTATCTGTAATTTCAAAATGCTGTAATGGGTTTAAAGGCATTTCTGTTTTTTCATCCCGTATCTCAAAATGCAAATGTGGCCCGGTTGAATTACCGGTGTTACCAGACAAAGCAAAGTGTTCGCCCTTCTTTAGCAAAACCGTTTTGGGTTTAGGGAATATTTCAACCTCAAAACTTTGTTTAGCGTACTGTTCCTTTTTTATCATTTCGGCCAATGCAGGATTAAATGAATTCAAATGGCAATACACCGATACTTTTCCGTTAGGATGTGTTACGTAAACAGATTTACCGTAACCGCCGGAACTTATCTTTATGCGCGAAACATAACCGTTCTCAATGGCGTACACCGGTAAATTCAGTAAACCATTTGTTGAAAAATCTATGCCCGTGTGAAAGTGGTTTGGACGCAATTCACCGTAATTACCAGTTATCACGTGCGGCGAATCAATAGGCCAACGGTAAGCATTCTCCTGAGAAAAAGAGAAAAGGCAAAAGAGAATTAGAATTAAAACAAACTTATTCTTCACGCAATAGCTCCTCCTCACTTACCAAATTAAAAAAACAAAAAAAGAACACAAAGAATAAAACGCCGGCAGATGCCTGCAACATACTTTCAACTGCAAAATTAAGCACGATCAATAAAGAAAATAAGAATAGCAAAAAATGTTTTTTAAGAATGCCTTTTATTAAATAACCAAAAGTAAGCACGAAAAGAACTAAACAGCCAAAAACACCCAAACCAATAAAAGTTTGAAAATACTGGTTATGCGCATTCAAATTATGATCTAAAGCGCCTGTTAAACCATTTTTTGCATAAGCTGCATACAGTGCGTCGTTAGCATCGCCTACACCAGTGCCAAATAAAAAGTTAGTCTTTATAATTTCAAGGCATTGTTCCCATATCAGTATCCTAACTGTTGTGCTTTCTGAAGATGTTTTATCTAAAGTACTTGCAGTTATTGTTGTTAAAGAAGACAAACGGTTAAAAGCCTCAGGAAAGAGTTTAAAAGAGAAAAAACCAAGAACAAGGATACCAATAATTAAATAGCTTACTTTTTTTATGTTTAAATAACTGCGATATTTATAAAGTAAGAGCAGTGGTACTGAAATAAAGAAACTTATTAGCCCTAATTTTGAAGAGCATAAAAATATAGTGACACTAAACATAAGTACAAAAAGGTAAAAAGCATAGGTAATATTTTTTTGGGTTTTAAACCAAGTTGGGTAAAGCAAAACTACCAGAGCAATAGCCAGCAACAAGTACATGGCAAAATAAGATGCGTGAATAAATGCAGAGAACTGAGTATAAAAAAAATATTCAGAGTGACCCATTGCGGCATAATAACCGGCACGGGCAATTAACACCAAACAAGCAAAAAAACAACCAGAAACAAATGATACCACGCAACGTTTAAGTATTTGAATTGGCCACTTAAAACAGAAAAACAAATAAGGAAAGAGTAAAAAGCACATTTTAATTTCGACACTAAACCCCGCCTCTGATTTATTATTTGAAAAAAAAGCGCTGGCAACTGTAAAAATAAAAAAAGCCAGTAACCACCAAAAATTTTTATTTGCAAAGCCATTTTTAAATTCTTCTTTTTCAATATTTATAAACGACACAATTGTCCATAAAACAATCAAACCCGACAAAACCAGTGAGCCAAAAGGCAAACAAAAGCAAAACAGAGTAGGAAAAAAATAAAATAAGCGTTGTTTAATTGGTAATTCCATTAAATAATTTACTGTTTTTGAAACACACCTAAGATATGACTTCTTAGAAAAGGTACATTAAATAAATTATACAATTTACCAACACGTCTGCCAATAGGCGGCGCTAATGTTACTTTAACAATCTTTGTTTTAGTTGCAAGTGCAAACAATGCTTTTACTTCATCAACACTAACCTTTTTCACATCCGCATTACCGGGATTATTATAAATAAAATCATACCACAAAATAATGCCACCATGATTTAAAAGTTTCCACATTTTATTAGCCAGTTTAACTCTGTCGTGCTCGTTTAAAATAGAGGTAAAAACAGTAGATTGAAAGATACAATCAAATTTTTGATCAAAATTTATATCAAGAGCGTTGCCTTCAAAAATCTTAATACCGGGATAGTTTTTTTTTATATGCGCAATGCGCTCGGGCAATAACTCATTCATAAAAATAGTTTGATCGCTAAAACCAATTTCCTTTAGCAAAGAAATGTTACCGCCCTGTCCCGCACCTATCTCAAGAACCGTTATGTTAGTTGTAACATTTAAAAACTCTTTTACAAGTAGTTTTAACTTCTCAGATCTTTCTCCTTCAGAAAAACGCGAATAATCAGAATTGTAAAGATCGTTTTTATCCAACCTCTTCCCATACTGCTCTTCAATATTTTTTTGTAATGACATTATACTTTTTTCAATTGTTCATAAAACTGCTGCGCTATATTTTCCCGGTTAAAGAACTCATTTACAAAACGACGACCATTTTTTCCCATCTGAAGAGCAAGGTCTTTATCACCAATCAGCGTCAAAATAGCTTTTGTAAGTTTCTCAGCATTTTCAGGTTCAAAATAAATACCGGCATTGCCTTTATCTATGAATAGTTTGCGGGCCTCACCATCAACCCCCAATAAAATAGGCACTTCCATGGCTAGATTCTCAAATATTTTTGATGGAATGGCACCAAGAAATAATTCCAGTTTACGCAAAGGAATAATAGCAGCGTTAACCGTTTTTAAAGCCGCCGGCATTTCTTTTTTGGAGATAGCATCTAAAAAAAATACATTATCTAACTTTTGTTCCGTTTTTATTTTTAATAGTTTTTCTTTTTCCGGCCCGCTGCCAATAAACACAAATTTTAGAGACGTAGTATCTTTTAAATTCTTTGCCGCGGTTAAAATGATCTCTAAACCCTGCGCTAAGCCGATAATTCCGGCGTACAACAAAATAACATCCTCTTTAGAGAAATTATTCTTTTCACGCCAATCGCCTTCTTTTATTTTAGATGGGTCGTAGTAATTAAGATCTACACCGTTTGGCAGCCAATAGGTTTTTACAGAAGGAAAACGGGAATTTATACTTGCGCAAATACCTTGCGTTTGACCGGTAACCAGTACTGACCGTTTATATAATTTTGCCTCTAAATTATAGGCCAGTTTTAAAAGCACTTTATTATTTACCACATTTAATTTTTCGGCACTCTCCGGCCAAAGGTCACTTACATTAAAGATAAGTTTGGCATTTTTTTGTTTCGCTAAACGCATGGCACTATATCCCAAAAATAAAGGCGGCGATTCACACAACAAAAAATCAAAATTACCGAGTTTGTTCTTCCCAGTTCTAGCGCTTGATATAACAAACGAAAAATAATTCCGTAAACGATCTACAATGGATTTACTTTTTGAAACGTAAATAGAAGAACGGTGAACTTTTAAACCCTCCATCTCTTCGTAAACATATTCTTTGCCAACATAATCCTTATGTATTTCCATTTGCGGATAATTGGGCATGGCGGTCAAAACCGTTATATCAACTCCAAGTTTGTGCAAGCGCACCGCCAGCTCAAATAACCTGTTTTGAGGAGCGCCAACTTCCGGTGGAAAATATTGTGTTAAGATGAGCAGTTTCAAATTACAATTTTGTTTAGTTTTTTAATGCGTCGTAAAATGCCTTATGTATCTTACCTCTTATTCCCAACTTCGCTAATTTATTTGGATCAACATCAGGATAAACTCTGTTGCTTAAGAACACATACACCAAGCCATTCTTTGGGTCGGCCCAAACAAACGTACCAGTAAAACCACTGTGACCAAAACTTTCAGGGCTGCATTCGCCAGTTACCGGACTATCCTTTTTATCATCCGGTTCTGGTTTTTCGAAACAAAGGCCACGCCTGTTATTTGGACAGAAATGGCAAGAGGTAAAATCCCTTACAACAGCTGTGTCAATAATTCTTATCCCATTTAATTGTCCTTTATTTAAATAGAGTTGCATTAGTTTGGCAACATCCAAGGCATTTCCAAACAATCCTGCGTGGCCTGCAACACCTCCTAATAAAGCCGCTCCGGGGTCGTGTACAAAACCCTGTACTATTTGTTTTCTGAATTTTGAATCATTCTCGGTTGGTGCTATTTGCGTAATTGAGTACTTTTTTAAGGGCTGGTAAGTAAGTTGAAGCCCAAGTTTAAAATAAATATCATTAACATACTCATCCAATTTCTTTTTAGATTGTTGTTCAATTATCTTTTGAATAAAATAATAGCCCAGATCGCTGTACAAATATTTACCCGGTGTTTCTAATTTAGAATTTATAATGCGTTTATAAATAGAATCATTAAAGCCTTTTACTACATATAAATTCTTAGCCACGCGGGTTGGATATTTATCAGTTGCTTTTTTATTATAAAAACCGGGTTTATATTCATCGTTCTTTTTAAGTGTCTTTAAATAAAAAGGGATCCAGGCCTGTAAGCCTGCCTGATGCGTTAATACATCTTCAATGATTAAGCTGTCTTTATTTGTTCCTTTTAATTCGGGCAAATAAAAACCTAACGTTTTTTTATAATCAATAAGGTCTTCGGTTTTTAATTTCATAAGTGCCAATGCAGAAGCGGAAACTTTAGTAACACTAGCAAGGTCGTAAATAGTACCATCGTCTACCGGTTTTGAATCGGGATCGTAGGTAAAATTGCCAAATGATTTTTGGTAGATCAACTCGCCATCTTTAAAAGCAACTATCTGGCAACCGGGATAGGCCTTCTCTTCTATCCCATACAACGCCAAACTATCTATCGCGCCAAACTTTTTTTTTTTAAAGTTTTCCTTTATCGATTTTTGTTTCGGAAAAAAAGACGGTTCTAAAGTTAAACCCGTTTCTGCTTTAAACATGTTTGTACTTACCGGCAATCTACCGTTTACCTTTCCAAATCCTAATATAGCGTTGGCGGTTGCTTTTAAAATAGTTGGCATATATTCATAACCCAAAATAACCGCCTTGTAATTTGATACAGATGTGATTTTATTTAAAATATAAGGATTAGTAAGCAACACCAATACACTCGGTTTTAATGTAGCAATGGAATCCATTAACCTCAGGGTTTGGTTACCTACTCCATAATTATTTTCTGCTTTTAACGTGGCTTTGTTCAACTGAAGAATAACTACATCTGCTCTTTTTATTTTTTCGAATACAGTATTAATGACAGGAAGCTTGGCGTCGTGCGACAGTCCGATATGCTCAACATATGCATAATTTTTAATTGTCGTATAAAGAGAATTTTCTTCTTCAACACCAAAAGACACCTCAACAATTTTTAAACTATCAGATTTTTTTATCGGCAAAAAATCATTTTCATTCTTTAGAAGAGTTATAGATGCTTCTGCCAGTTTATAGTTAAGTTCTTCGCCGGCTTTAGTATTTAGTTCTTTATATAAATTACGTGTAACAATTTCAGGCTTTACATTTAAGCCGCACCAGTACTTTGCCATTAATATTTTTTTGCAATGCTCCTCTACATCACTGCGGCTTATTTTTCCCTCGGTAATGGCCTTGTTTATTTCTTCAATTGCTTTTGGCACATCCTCGCTAAATAATAAAACATCGTTACCGGCTAAAAGCGCTTTTACATCAACAACACCCGGTCCATAGAATTTTGAAACGCCTTTCATATTTAACGCATCGGTAAAAACCAATCCTTTAAAGCCCATTTTATTTTTCAAAAGATCATTCACTACATTTGGTGATAATGTTGATGCTAAATTTTTTGAAGTATCTAAACTTGGTATATTTAAATGTGCTACCATAATACTTGCGAGGCCCCTGTCAAACAGATATTGAAACGGATAAAGTTCTAACGAATCCAAACGTTCTTTTGAATGCGCAATGTATGGTAATGTTTTATGCGAGTCGCTGTCGGTATCACCATGTCCCGGAAAATGTTTTCCGTTGGCCATCACTTTTTCATCCTGCATACCCTGCATATACATATACGCTTTTTGCGCTACTTTGTATTTATTTTCTCCAAAACTCCGCATACCAATAACAGGATTCAACGGATTATTATTTACATCGGCAACAGGCGCAAAATTTACATGAATACCAATACGCTTACATTCCCTCGCTATTTGTTTGCCCATTAAATAAATTAACGAATCGTTTTGTATAGCGCCCAGCGTCATTTGTTTTGGATAACGAATAGTACTATCTAACCGCATAGCTAAACCCCATTCACCGTCGATGCTATAAAGCAATGGCGTTTTTGCAACACTCTGATAATAGTTAGCCAGTTTACCTTGTCTAACAGGCCCGCCCTGCATCCAGATCAAACCACCAATATTATAATTAACTACAAGGTCTTTTATTTCTTTTGCGTGCTTAAGGTCTTTGTTGCTGTATGCAGCAACCATAAAAAGCTGCGCTATGCGTTGGTTGGGACTTAAAGAATTAAAAACAGAATCGACCCACTTATTTTGTGACTTTAAAAAGTCCGGGTCTGTTTTTATTTTGTGAGGCGGATCCTGAAAAGAAAATGCGGCAAAAACTATGAAAGAAAGTAAAAATATAGAGAGCTTATTCATCCTCCTAATTTAGCCTTTATAAAAAAGCCGGAAATAATAGAAAAAGAATGTTTTTAACAGCCAATTTTTGATTGCAATAAAAGAAAAAGGTGTGGAAACACAACCCCACACCTTTTACTAAACACACAAGAACGCTATAAATTTTTATCTGTTTAAGGTTACATGGCCTGTTTTATTTATCTTTTTGCCATCTAAACCTGTATACGTTATTTTGTATACATAAACTGCTTGTTCACATGGCTGCCCCTTAAATGTTCCTTTCCAGCCAGTTGTCAATTCTTTTGAGGTAAATAGTTTTTCGCCCCAACGATCAAATATCTCCATAGTTACGTTTGAAATGTTGAAACCTGACATTAAGAACTCGTCATTTATACCATCATCGTTTGGTGTAAATGCATTTGGAACCCAGATGCCAAATTCCTTTGTAACTTCAATACACATTTCGTCCTTCGCTTTACAACCGAATTCATTTACGGTTTCAATTGTATAACAACTGTTACGTTGCGGAAAAACCTGACTGTTAGGACAAACGCTGCACATAATAGCTTCGCCGTCTGTCCATGTCATTGTACCCGTGCCAACAGCGCTTAAGAACATAGGTTGATCTAAATTTATTATTGTGTCTCTACCCGCAGTTACATTTGGGTTAGGATTTACCTTTACAAATATTGTTGATTTAGCTCCACAGAATCCATCCGTTGAAACATCTACCGTATACATTGTTGAAACAGACGGACTGGCAACTACCCCGCCGCCAACACTATTGCTTAAACCAACTGTTGGTGTCCATAATACTGTATTTCCACCGCCTGCAGTTAAAGTTGTTTTTACACCTTCACATATTGTAACACTTGGCGAAACTAAAGGAACAGCAATTGGCACAACGATCACCGAGTAGCTCATCTGTTGCGGACAAACCACGTTACCTAGTTGGTTAAAACCAACAACTGTGTAATGTACGTTTGCGCTTGGTGTTGCAACAACGACCGAACTTGTAGTACTTGATAGACCAATACTTGGTGACCATGTGTAATTTTGTGCGCCTGATGCATAGATAGGCGTTGAACTACCATAACATATTTGATATTCTGGTGAACTAATAGATAAATTTGGACGTTGAACAACCTGAACTAAAATACTCGCAGTAGCAGTACATACGCCATTAAAACCGGCCACTGTATAATTAGTAGTTACAGCAGGAGTTGCTATAACAAAAGCACCTGTTGGAGAACTTAATCCCGTAGTTGGCGACCAAACATAATTGCTGGCACCATTTGCATTTAGGTTAGATGGATTTCCTGAACAAACGATTGGCTCCGAAATACTTGTGATCAAATTAGGAACTACAATTACAGATACCTGATAAACAGCAGATCCTGTGCAAGAAGCAGCAGAACCAATTACCGTGTAATTTGTTGTTGTATTCGGACTCGCATTAACAACCGCACCGGTAGTGGCATTTAAGCCTGTATTCGGAGCCCAGTTATATGTTGAAGCTCCATTGGCAGTTAAATTTATATTACCACCAACGCATATTGTATTTGTTAACGGCGTAACTGTAATGGTTGGATTTGGCACAACAGTTAATGTTGCATTTTCTGTTGTACTGTTACAACCTAAGCTGCTTCCTATAATATTATAAACGCTTGTAGTATTTGGATTTGCTGTAACTGTAGCGCCAATGGTTGCAGAAAGGCCCGCCGAAGGTGACCAGTTATAATTTATTGCACCATTTGCTACTAATTGATTACCCAGCCCCTGGCAAACGCTGGCACTTGTAACAGTAATAGTTGGATTAGGAATAATGGCAATGTTATAAGAAACCGTATTTGAACACGGACCATTAACACCTACAAGTGAAACCGACCCAGTTGCAAATCCGGGATTTGCAGCAAATGATATGTTTGGATTATTTACCGAACCAGCCGTGTTTGCCATACCCGAAATACCCGTCCATGTATAAGTTGTTGCACCACTCGCGGTTAAACTAACAGTGTTTAATGACCCGTTTGAACCAAAAGAACACATGGTATTTGTAGTAGAAGCAATAACCAACGTTGGCGTTTGCGATACCATAACGCTTGCCGAACCTGTACATGTATTTACTGCGTTACTAATTACTACAGAATACATACCTGTTGCATTTACTGTAATAGTTGGCGTTGTACTTGATCCAACAATTCCGGGCCCTGTCCATTGAACAATATTTGTTGCAGAGTTTGGAGCTACCGAAATTGGCGTTGGTCCATTAATACATGTTGGCGCAGTGATCGTTGGATTAATACCTGCTAAACCCGGAACAACTAAAACAGTATCGGGCGAGTTACCAAAACTTGGTATACAACCATCAAAACCGGCATAACAAGCAGGGTAAACATTATGACATGTATACTGCTGTCCGCCAACAGGAGGAGTAACAGTTAAGGTTGGTCCTGTTCCTAACGGAACCGGGTTACCAACTGCAAACCATGTTAAAGTAGGAATAACTTGAGCCCCCGAAGGCGACCAACGATAAGCGTTGTTTGTTGTAACCCATTGCGTTGAGTTCCTTCCCGGAACTGTAATGCCAATTGTACCGGTTATATTATGAATACCCTGAACCGCAGTTCCACCAGACCATGCCGGACAGTTGGGTTTGTTGGTAATATGGTTTTCGATAAGGTTTGTTCCTTCATAAATTACAATTTGAAATGTTCCGTTTAAATTCGTGCAAGAATACATTGGAACGTTTGTCCAGCTAACTACTAACCTTCTGCAAGGTGCAGTACCTTGAGTTTGATATTTGATGGTACCGCCAAGACCAGGATGCCAATCTTGCCACGGGCCCATGATACAATTTTTAGGGATACCGCCGCCTGCACTTGGGATAGCTGAAGAAGCGAAAGTAACAGGTTGACCTGCTGTGAAAGCGATCCAACCATTTGAACCAATATAAAATTGAGTATAAGTATTTCCAAAGAAACAAAAGGTAAAACCTATAGGCAAAACGCCCGTTTGAGAGTCATCCGTTAGACTAACCCCTGTGCCAGTGTTTACATAGGGTGCAAATGGAATATTGGTTACGCTATAGGTATTAGTTTGATTAGGAGTTATAGTTGTAGCATTACACGCTGTCATGTTTGCTGTTAATACAGTAGATTGAACACCGCATGGCAAAAATTGATCAGGACCTAAATTTGGGCAATTTTGAGAAGTTACAGCTAAAGCAGAAAATAAAGGAATAGCAATGGCAATTTTTTGTAATAGTTTCATTAAATGTATTTTATACAAAGTTACGTCATATTTTATGGTAGCCTTTCACAAAAATTTAAAACACAAAGTATATTTATTAAAACAAGGGTTTTGGTGAGTGAAAATAATGTTAAAAAGATTGTTTATAACTGTTTACTGGCGCAGGTTTTAGAGAATTTACCAAAAGAAAAAGGTGCAGGAACACAAACCCACACCTTTTAACAAACACAAAACGTTATAAAATTTCTATCTATTTATGGTTACATGGCCTGTTTTATTTACTTTTTTGCCATCTAAGCCTTTGTAAGTTATTTTGTAAACATACACCGCCTGCTCACATGGTTGACCTTTATAAGTTCCCTTCCAACCATTGGTTAGTTCTTTTGATGTGAAAAGTTTTTCGCCCCAACGATCAAAGATCTCCATGGTCACATCCGTAATATTATAGCCCGACATTAAGAACTCGTCATTAATACCATCACCATTTGGTGTAAAAGCATTTGGAACATAGATGCCAAACTCTTTTGTTACTTCAATACACATTTCGTCTTTTGCTTTACAACCAAAATCGTTTATAGTTTCAATTGTATAACAACTGTTACGTTGCGGATAAACCTGTGTATTAGGGCAAACACTGCACATAATAGCTTCACCATCTGTCCATGTCATTGTACCAGTTCCAACAGCACTTAAGAACATAGGCTGATCTAAATTTATTATTGTGTCTCTACCCGCAGTAACTTTTGGATTAGGGTTTACCTTTACAAATATTGTTGATTTAGCTCCGCAAAATCCATCCGTAGAAACATTTACCGTATACATTGTAGAAACGAGTGGACTGGCAACAACGCCTCCTCCTGTACCTGAATTTAATCCAACGGTTGGTGTCCAAATTACAGTGTTACCACCACTTGCCGTAATAGTTGTTTTTTCGCCTTCACATATTGCTACGCTTGGCGAAACTACTGGAACAGAAATTGGAACCACAATTACAGAATAACTCATCTGTTGCGGACAAACCACCGTACCAGTTTGATTATAACCTACAACCGTGTAATGCACATTTGCACTTGGTGTAGCAACAACTGCTGAGCTGTTAGTGTTAGATAAACCTGTACTTGGAGACCATGTATAATTTTGTGCACCTGATGCATAAATTGGTGTTGAACTACCATAACATATCTGATACTCTGGCGAAGTGATAGATAAATTTGGACGTTGCACAACCTGAACTAAAATACTTGCCGATGCAGTGCAAATACCATTAAAACCTGTTACAGTATAATCAGTAGTTACGGCAGGAGACGCTACAACAAATGCGCCGCTTGGTGAACTTAAACCCGTTGAAGGTGTCCATACATAGCCGGTTGCACCGTTTACATTTAAATTAGAGGTATTACCCGCGCAAATAATAGGTTCGGTAATTGTGGTTTGTAAATTTGGAACAACAATAACGGAAACCTGCACTGCTGCTGAATTTGTACAACTATTTAAACTAACAACAACGGTATAGTTTTGTGTAGAAGAAGGGCTTGCATTAACGTTAGCATTAGTAGTATTACTTAAGCCAATTGATGGGGCCCAGCTAAAGCCTGTTGCATTTGAGTTAGCAGTTAAATTAATATTGCCTCCCGCACAGATCGTTGGCGTGGTAGGAGTAATCGTAATAGTTGGTATTGGTAAAACCGTTAGCGTAGCATTTTGAGTTGCACTGTTGCAGCCTAAACTCGATCCCATAACTGCATACACAGTGGTAACCGTTGGGCTTGCAATAACTGCCGGGCCCGACGTTGTGTTTAAACCGGTAGCTGGCGACCATGCATAACCCGCAGCACCATTAGCATTAAATGTAAAGTTACCTCCCTGACAAATACTTGTTGCGGTTGGAGTAACAGTTATTGTTGGGTTTGGTAAAATAGAAAAGTTGGAATTGATAGTCGCAGAGCACACCCCGTTTGAACCGATCAAGGTGCTACTTGCAACAGCAGCATTTGCCGAATATGGTGGCAATGGCATTAATACCATCGTTGGACCGTTCGGCGTTGGTGTTGAGTAATTACTACTCGTTAATAAAGTATAATTGGTTGCTCCGGAAGGAGTTAAGGTAATAGTGTTAGGTGAGTTGTTTAAGTTCTGCGCACAAACAGTTGGACTACTGTAAACAATTGCTAAAGTTGGGCTGGCTAAAACGTTTACGGTTGCTGTTCCGGCACATGGACTGCTGTTAGCGGTTATAGTAACAGAATATAACCCCGCTGTATTAATATTTATGGTTGGTGTTCCCTGTCCGGATGTAATGCCGGGCCCGGACCATAAAATTGTATTTGTTGTGGTATTGTTTGGCATAACTGATAACACGCCGTTACCAGACATACAGGTAGGCGCAGTTATGGTAGGATTAAGAACAGAAGGCTGACCAACAACAGTGTATGAATTATTAATTGAATAAGAAGGGCAACTTCCTGTGCAGGTAGTATAACTATATACGCCTGGCTGGTTAACTGTGATTGTTGGTGTAAATTGTCCGGCAATAATACCCGGACCAGACCATGTATAAGTACAAACATTTAAAGTAGATGCCGGTGCAACACTTGCCATACCAACAGCGCCATTTGGATTGATCATTGCTACCAGTTGTAACGATGGTAATGAGCAGGTTAATGTACCGCCCTGCGGCGCAATAATGCTGCTTGTAGGTACCGGTAATTCGCAGTTGGCCCAGTCGCCACCACTTGCTAAAGCTTGCGGCGTGAACGTGATCGTACTATTCCCCGGTATAATGTTACCTGCCTGCGAGCTACTACTTGAATAATAAACGTGATTATTTACAATAGCAAAACCACCGCCGGCAGAAGAAATAGGCGCGTTTGCCAGGTTGTAACTGCAAAGCTGTACACCGTTAGAATTATAAACTGTTAAGTTTTGAGGACCATTTAATTTTAAAACATAAAAATTTCCGGCAGCATCAACAACAAGGTCATAAGGGCCGCCGCCACCAAAGGTTGCAATGGTCAATATCAATACAGCATTTCCTGTTCCGTTATATCGCCAGATTTGACCGGAACCACCAACAATGTTAAACAAAAAACCGCCGCCGCCGCCAATATTAACGCCTCCTGCAGTATGTCCGGTGTTTGACCAAGTTCCAGTGTTATTCATGTACCAGTATGTTCCGCCTGAAGTGGTCCACCAGGTAGGGTTTGGAGCAGGAAAAGCAAAAGCCGGTCCGCAAGCTAAACCACTGGCTCCGGCAGGTAAACCTGTAACAACAACACTGGCTGGCGCTCCCGGAGGATTTACAGCTTGCTGCGAGATAGAGCTCCCGTTATGAATGTAAATTGAATTGTTCGGGCAACTTGGTGGTTGGCAAAATGCTGAACAATTAATAAAGATCGAGATAACCAATAATATGAAAGACTTTTTCATTGAGGGTAATGTTTAAGTAAAAATAATCCAAATTTTACCCGCAATTTTCACTATAGTTTAAAGTGCAAGTTATATTTACTGAAACCCTTGCTCTGCTGAGTAAACACATTTGTTTAAATCTTCTAAAAATGAAACATAAAATCACTGCAAAAGTTTATCTAATTTTACACAATGGACCATTACCTTGACGAACTCAATCCCGCGCAACGCGCCGCTACAATAGCTACCGAGGGTCCGGTAATGATCATTGCCGGCGCAGGCTCAGGAAAAACAAGGGTTTTAACATATCGCATTGCCCATTTAATGGAAAAAGGGGTTGACTCTTTTAACATTTTGGCGCTAACTTTTACCAATAAGGCTGCCCGCGAGATGAAGGCCC
This sequence comes from Bacteroidia bacterium, assembly GCA_016787785.1. GTDB lineage: Bacteria > Bacteroidota > Bacteroidia > B-17B0 > Aurantibacillaceae > Aurantibacillus. The sequence goes on from JAEUTO010000014.1 coordinate 417,892, forward strand.
GTATTGCCCGTATTGTTGGCGAAAAAGAAGCAAAGAATCTTTGGATGGGAACCTTTCACAGCATCTTCGCAAAAATATTGCGTATTGAGGCTGAGAAACTTGGCTATCCCAACAACTTTACAATTTACGATACGGATGATAGTAAGAGTGTTATTAAAGAAATTTTAAAACAACTTAATCTCGACGATAAGATCTATAAACCTTCATTGGTTTTAAATAGAATTAGCGATGCAAAAAACAAATTAATTTCGGCGGGCGCTTATTTAAATAATCCTATCACGCAAGCTGAAGATCAAGCCAGCAGAAAACCTATGCTTGGCCAGGTGTATTTAAATTATCAAAAAAGAAATTTTAAGGCGGGCGCCATGGATTTTGATGATCTTTTGTATCAAACCAACGTATTACTTCGCGATTTTCCGGATGTATTATTAAAATACCAAACAAAATTCAAATACATTTTGGTAGATGAGTACCAGGATACGAATTTTTCTCAGTACGTAATTATTAAGCAATTAGCCGCAAAGTTTGAGAACATTAGTGTTGTGGGCGATGATGCGCAAAGTATTTATGCCTTTCGCGGTGCCAACATACAGAATATTTTAAATTTCGAAAAAGATTATCCAGACCTAAAAACATTTAAACTCGAACAAAATTACCGCAGTACAAAAACCATTGTAGGCGCGGCCAACCACATTATTGCCAATAATAAAGAGCAGTTCAAAAAAAATGTTTTTACAGATAATGAGGATGGGCAAAAAATAAAAATAATAAAAGCAAGTACTGATAACGAAGAAGGACAAAAAATAGTAGCAAGCCTTTCGGAAATTCGCATGAGCGAAAACGCTTTGAATAGCGACTTTGCTATACTTTACCGTACCAACGCACAATCCAGAGCCTTTGAAGAATCTTTGTTACGTCTAAATATTCCATACAGAATATATGGTGGTTTAAGTTTTTACCAACGCAAAGAAATAAAAGATGTATTGGCGTATTACCGTCTTACAATAAATAATAGTGATGATGAGAGCTTAAAACGCATCATTAATTATCCTGCAAGAGGTATTGGCCAAAGTACACTTGACAAGATAAGCGTTGCGGCCGCAGAGCATGATATTAGCATGTGGACGGTGATAAGCAATTTAAAAGATTTTAATTCTGGTCTCGGTATCAATGCGGGCATAGCTTCAAAAATAGTTGATTTTGTAGCGCAAATAAAATCTTATAGCTTATTGATACCTTATAAAGATGCATTTGAATTAGGAAACCAAATTGCAGTAAACTCGGGAATAGTAAAAGAATTATATTCTGATAAAACCCCTGAAGGAGTTGCCAGGTATGAGAACGTTCAGGAATTATTAAATGGCTTAAAAGATTTTGTTGAACAACCAAGAACACCGCAGGAAGAAGAACTAAACGATGTAATAAAAGCGTCTTTGCAAAAAGATGAAGAAAATTTATTTGCTGACGAAACAGATGCAAAGTTAAAAACGCTGGATGAGTTTATGCAGGAAATTACCCTGCTTACAGATAAAGATAAGGACGAAGATAAAAATGCAGATGAAGTTAGTTTAATGACCATTCATGCTGCAAAAGGTTTAGAGTTTAAATATGTTTTTGTAGTTGGTTTAGAAGAGAATTTATTTCCATCACAACTGTCTTTGAATAGTCGCAGCGACCTTGAAGAAGAAAGACGTTTGTTTTATGTTGCCATTACCCGTGCCGAAAAGCAAGCCACGCTTAGCTATGCAACTATGCGTTACCGTTACGGCAATGTTTTATATTGCGAACCAAGCCGTTTTATTGATGAGATAGACAGCAAATTTTTAGATTATCCCGAAGAGCAAAGGACGCCGCTATTTGGCAATGACACCTTTGATAAATTCAGAAATGATTTTAATGCCGGTTCAAAAAAAGATATTGGTTTCGGGAAAAATAAAAATGGCGACAGTAAATCCGGCGCTACCTTAAATTTTAATCCACCGCAAAAAAAATTAATTAGTTTAAATTCAAAATTTGCAACTAGCACCTCTACCCCGGTAGATCTTTCTTTAAATAAAGCCTTGCAACAAGGCGATTTTGTTTCGCATGAAAAATTTGGCAAAGGCCAAATAGTTCTGCTAGAAGGAAATTGGCCCGAAACCAAAGCAACTATTCAGTTTGAAAAAGAAGGCACAAAAAATTTACTTTTAAAATTTGCGCGGTTAAATAAGGTCTGATCAGATCTTTGTAATTTTTATTGTTTTTTTTTATATCTTTAATAAAATTAATATTTTATAATGAGTAAAAAATTACATTTAGTTTGTCTTGCATTCCTTTGTTCATTCTTTGTGCATGCGCAAGCCCCTGTTGCCGGTTTTACGTTAGCTGGCCAACCTTGTATCAATGGCGCTTTTGAGCCAACAAATACTTCTACCGGAAGTCCAACGTTAACTTTCGGCTGGTCAATTGTTCCTGCAACAAATACTATACTACCGTCTGCAACCGCTGCCAGTCCAACAATTACGTTAGGCTCAGGTAATTATACTATTACTTTAGTTGCAACAAACTCTCTTGGTACATCCAGTTACTCTCAAGCATTTACGGGTGTTACAACCTGCCCCGCTTGTTTAGATACTATAAGAATGATAAAGAAGGTTGATACCTTGGCAAAATATGCGGCAACCAATAACACATTGGTGTTAGGCTGCCAAACAGGTTTTGCGGGCTTTTTAACGGGAACCAATTGTTATAAGGATAAAGAATTCGCGCAATATTTCCCGCCATCGAGTTACAGCAATACCCCATTACCACAGGTAAACAGTGTAATTGTTTTGTTTGATAGTTTAGGTACAAAGGTGGGGTCACCATCAGGTGTGCCAATTTATTGCAAATTGTATGGAGGCACAATGGGTGCCGGCCCCAACTCTTTGATCAACCAGGTATCTGATCCTTTAAGTTCCATTGCTGGTGCAACAAATAAAACGGTAACAGTTAAATACTGTGGTAGTCCAACTTATACATTTACAGGAACAAAAATAATTCCCTGGAAATTTAATTTTGGAGGAGTAATCGTTCCTACATCTGGATTTTTTGCTTCGGTGCAAACTCCCTGGGCTTCTTCACTTGACTCTATCAGGATATTTAGTAACACCAAAACAAATTTAAGTACAGACTCAAGCGGCTGGTTCTTACAATTTACCAATAACTGGAGAACATTACGTTATGGGCGTAACGCTAAAGTACAATTAGCAATTTTGCCAATTATCGCCTGCCAGGCCATACAGGGAATTGATGACCATGTGACAGATTTTAATTCTAACATTACGATTATGCCAAATCCAAGTAATGGACAATTCAGTTTAATATTTACATTATTAAAACATGAGACCGTAACCGTTAAAATAATTAATCCTCTGGGGCAAGAGATATCCACTGATAGAATTGAGAATGTGGCCAACCACATGACCAATATAGATTTACGGAACAGACCATCAGGAATATATTTTATTGAGGTCAGCAATGGCAACGAAAAGGTCACAAAGAAATTAATATTGACCAATTAAATTTAAACCTCCTTCGGGAGGTTTTTTTACACACATTTTTTTATTTCCCCGCATAAATCTAAAATTTTAGCAGCGTATTGAGTCAAAAGTCATTTTGAATGAGTGAAAAAATTTGCGTTGCGCTTGCTTTTTCTTAAATTTATCCATCGAAAAAAACAGCCACATGATCAAAAAAATACTCATTTCAGGTTTTGCTTTTTTAAGCATCTCATTTTTAACTGCACAGAACGAAAAGAATACTGTGCCACCAAATCGTACCTGTGGTACAGAGGTTCCCACGCAGCAATGGGATGAGTGGTTCAATAAAAAAGTAGCTGAATACAAAGCATATTTGGTTGCCAATAAAATTCAAGCAACAAATTATACAATACCAGTTGTGGTTCACGTAATTCACTCTGGTGGCGCTGTTGGTGTAGGCGATAATATTTCTCAGGCACAGGTACAAGATCAAATTGCTATTCTTAATGCAGATTTTGCAGGCACAGGAACTTTTGTAGCTAACTGCCCACCGGTTTTTCAACCGGTTATTGCAAATTCAAATATTACATGGTGTTTGGCCGTCACAAATCCAACAGGTGGTGCTATGACTGAGCCGGGTATTGACCGTGTTCTTGCAACTTCAATTACAGGTATTACTTCTGTTCCTGCAAGTGGCTTTGCTACAGGACCAATAAACAGTACTATTAAACCGGCTACCATTTGGGATCCTACAAGATATTGCAACATGTGGGTTTTAAAATTACAGAATGGTTTATTAGGTTACGCTACTTTTCCTGCTGGAACTACGTTAGCTGGTGTTACCGGTGGAGGAACTGCGACAACAGACGGAGTTGTTATGGGACATAATTATTTTGGAAGTATTGGTAGTGCAGCTGCATCAGCGCCTTATCATCTTGGCCGTACAACAACACATGAGTTAGGACACTGGTTAGGTTTACGCCATGTTTGGGGTGATGGTAATTGTTTAACAGATTTTTGTGCTGATACCCCTACTGCAAAAACTTCAAACTTTGGTTGTAAAACTCATCCATATGGAACCAACCAATGTGGTGCAGGAACAAGTCCTAATGGTGAAATGACAATGAACTTTATGGATTACTCTGATGACCCTTGTATGTATATGTTCACCATTGATCAAAGAACGCGCATGCAAACTGCTATGAGCCAGGGTACATTCCGTAATCTATTAGGTACCCACGGTTTATGCGCTGCAAGTAATCCTAATCCAGGGCCTGCTGTTGCAGCTTTTAACCTAGATAACCCTTGCGTAGGCCAACCGCTTACCCCTAACAATACTTCAAGTGGTGGACCAACTCCAACATTTGCATGGAGTGCTTCTCCGAACACTGTAACGTTTTCGCCAAATGCAAACGTTGCTGCTCCTGCAATTACTTTCGGTAGTCCAACTACCTACACGCTTTTCTTAACAGCAACCAACTCGGTAAATGTTTCTAGTACCTCTATAGTTGTTGGGCCGCTTACTGCTTGCCCTAAACCCGCCGTGTGTATTGATACTTTAAATATGATCGGAAATAACGATACGTTAACAACTTATATTGCGCCAAATAATACGTTGATCATTGGTTGCCAAACCGGTTACGCCGGTTTCTTAACAGGAACAAATTGTTATAAGGATAAAGAGTTTGCGCAGTACTATCCATCATCAACTTATAGCGATACACCAGTACCGCAGGTAAACTCGGTTATCGTTCTATTTGATAGTTTAGGAACAAAACCAGGTCCTACCGGTGCTGGAACACAGATCTATTGCAAGATCTACGGTGGAACTGTTGGATCAGGGCCTAATTCACTAATTGTACAAAAAGGTGATAGCTTGGGCAAGATAGCAGCAATGACAAATAAAACAGTTACTATTAAATACTGCGGCACTCCAAATTATACATTTACAACAACCAAAATAATTCCGTTTAAATACGACTTTGCTACGCCTGTACAAATTCCAAACTCTGGTTTCTTTGCTGCAGTGCAAACACCTTATGGTTCGTTACAAGATTCTATTCACATCTTTTGCAATAGAAAAACAAGCCCAAGTGTTGATTCAAGCGCCTGGTTATTACAATTTGGCAATAACTGGAGAACGTTGCGTTACAACAGAAACGCAAAAGTGCATTTGGCTATATTACCGCAAATTACTTGCAGACCGATTGTTGGTATAGAAGAAAATGTTACTGTATTTAACTCCAATGTTACTGTTATGCCAAATCCAAGCAGTGGTTTGTTTAGTTTAATATTTACATTACCAAAACAGGAAGATGTGAACGTAAGGATCGTTAATCCATTAGGACAACAGATCTCTTCTGACAGGTTAGAGAACGTTAGTAATAACATGATAAACATTGACCTGAGTAACAGGGCTGATGGTATCTACTTTATTGAAGTGTCTAACGGAACAGAAAAAGTAGTTAAGAAGATCATCATTACACATTAAGAAATTAATATCTACCTTTAAACCCATCCCAAAAAGGATGGGTTTTTTGTTTTAGGTATCTACAAGTAACACTAAATAATATGCTTTTAAAGAGAATTACCATTTTATTTTTAGTTTTTATTGCTTTGCAAAGCTGTATGCTAAAAAGTAAAATGACTAAAATTGTTACAGACCACTACGCAAAAAAAGAAGCCTTAAAACCTGTAAATGTTGATAATTTAAAGATCAATACAGATCTAATTCGTTCGGTGCCGGGTTATTGCAGAAGCAGCTACCAACGTTTTTATACAGTGCCGCTATTAGTTTATTTCTTTTCAAGAGAAATAATACGCTGCCAGGTAAATCCAAACATCTACGTTAACGCCACTAATAAAGAAATAAATAAACTATTAGAAAGCAATAAAGAAAAACTGGATAACAAGCAAATAGAGATCGCTTATACAAGCATTCCAAACTCGTTCAATCACAGTTACAAACATCAGGTTGTTTCTTTACAATTTTTATTTTTTGGCTTTACCTTTTATACCAATAAAAACGAAACGTATAGTCCTATTGGTTTTATAAAACTAAATTATGTTGTTAGAGATAAGACCACGCAAAGCATTATTAAACAAGGCGAGTTAACAGAACAGATTGCAAATTTATATACCCTAAAAAATTCATACGAAAGCAGAAAAAAATTTGTTGAAGATTTTGTAAATTTATATGATATTAACACAACCAACGCTTGCCAACTTATTGCACAAAACCTGGTTAACCAACTTTAAAGCCTATGAAACTATACTCAATAAACACCGGACATTTTAAACTGGATGGGGGCGCTATGTTTGGCGTGGTACCAAAATCAATGTGGAACAAATTAAACCCGGCAGACGAGAACAACATGTGCAGCTGGGCTATGCGTTGTTTATTAATTGAATACAATGGCCGCCTTATTTTAATTGATAATGGCATGGGTAACAAGCAAGATGCTAAATTTTTTGGTTATTATTATTTACACGGTAACGATACTTTAGAGAAGTCGTTGAACAAATACGGTTTTACCAGCGATGATATAACGGATATGGTGTTGACGCATTTGCACTTTGACCATTGTGGCGGAAGTATTAAATACAATAGCGACCGCACAAAACTGGAGCCTGCTTTTAAAAATGCAAAATATTACAGCAACAAAAAACATTGGGACTGGGCTATAAACCCAAACCCGCGCGAGAAAGCAAGTTTTTTAAAAGAGAACATTTTACCTATACAAGAAAGCGGACAATTAAATTTTATTGACGGCGCCACAGAATTAATACCGGGCTTAACTTTTTTAGAAGTTAACGGACACACAGAAGCCATGATGTTGCCAATTATAAATTATAACGACACTACTATAGCCTATATGGCAGATCTAATACCAAGCGCTGCACACATACCCCTACCCTACGTAATGGCCTACGATATGCGTCCGCTTGCCACGATGCAGGAAAAAGAACTGATCTTAAACAAAGCAGTAGAAAACAACTGGAAGTTATTTTTTGAACACGATAAAGAAATTGAATGCGTGAGTCTTGAAAAGAATGAAAAAGGTGTTAGAAAAAAAGATAGCTTTTTGTTGAGTGAGATATAAGATCCCGTTTTACTATAAATTGTAGCCATACCTTTTTTATTTTCCGTATAATTTTACATTATGATGATAACTCTGGAGAGGCTATGGCATAAAGAAAAAGATTGTCTTGCGGTTAAATTTAAGTATGACACAATTATATCAAATCAACTAAGGAAATTTACAGGCGCACGTTGGAGTTATACTCAAAAGGCTTGGTTGTTACCTTACAGCCAGCAGCTTATAAACGAAGTTTGCAAATTATTGAACGAAGGCAATTCGATCATTTTTAAAGATGACCTTAAAGAGGTTGAAAAACCAAAAACGCATAAAGAATTACCACTTTCAAACGCGCTAAACGAATTAAGCGAAGAAACGCAGAAAAAAGTAAAAGAGTTTGAGAACTGGATGCATTCTAAAAGATATAGCAGCAGTACAATTGGAACTTACACAGATGCGCTTAGAACATTTTTACGATTTTATGCTCACAAAGCGGTTTCCGAAATATCTAATAACGATGTAATTATTTTTAACAACGAGTATATTTTAAAAAATAAATTCTCAGCCTCCTATCAGAATCAAGTTGTGAATGGAATAAAGTTGTTTTTCAGAACGGTAGAAAATAAATCTATAAATATAGAAAGTATTCACAGGCCAAAAAAAGAAAAATTATTACCTAATGTGTTAAGTAAGGAAGAGATAAAACTTATACTTAACGCTCACAGTAATATAAAGCATAAGGCTATGCTAAGCCTTATATATAGTTGTGGATTACGATGTGGCGAATTAATAAGTTTACGATTGGAAAACGTAGATAGTAAGCGTGGCCTACTCCTTATTAAGCAATCTAAAGGTAAAAAAGACAGAATTGTTCCGTTAAGCCTTAAAATATTAGAGTTACTGCGCATTTATTATATTGCCTGCAAACCCAAAGTATATTTATTTGAAGGTCAAAAAACTTCAGAACCTTATGATGAAAGAAGTTTACAAAACGTGCTAAAACAATCGCTTGAAAAAGCAAAAATAACTAAACCCGTAAGCTTACATTGGTTAAGACATAGCTATGCCACACATTTATTAGAGAATGGAACAGATCTAAGATATATTCAAGAGTTACTTGGGCATAACAGTAGTAAAACAACCGAAATTTATACTCATGTTAGTACTAAACATATTCAAAATATAACCTCACCTTTTGATTATTTATAATAATTTTGACTATATTTAATTTAAATAACCAGCCACTTTATGGCGGCAAGCCCACCGAAACTGGTGGTATAACCGCCAAAATATGGCGGATATAAACAAGTTAGGGGTAATTAATGCAGACAGACCGAATAGAAAAAAATGAGTCGTAACTATACAGACATTGACGTTGAAAAAAGTATCGCGACAAAGACAGCGAAATTCCCGGACTCGTTCATCGACGGACTCAATATTCTGCTAGTCGTAGTGTTCTTTCTTTTTCTTTCAGGCATTTTAATCTTTGACATTAACCGAGACTTAAATTCTGGCGGACAAATTGACTTTCCGACACTCATATTGGAAATGCTTGGGGCAATAATCTTTTTGTATGTCGCAATCCGTAAAATTACTGAAAAGCGAATGCTGACGTTTCAAACGAATCAAAACAAATCGTTCAATCATAAGTTTATTTCGTTCATGATGGACAAACTTAATTATTCTTCTCTTCTTGAAAATAATGACATTATAATTTATCAAGACCGCTCATTGTTTATTGGTCTATATACCTACATTTATATTCCGTTGGACAATGAAATTCTATTTGTCGCAATTAAGGACCAAGAAAGACTACCGCTTCCTTCAATCGCTACATATTGGACATTAAAAAGCGATTTAAAAAGGTGGTTAAATCATTTTGACAAACAGAAAAGCAAGGCGTAATCAAGACGTGCATTAACATACCCCTAACAGCAAATAAACGTAAGCGGGCGGACTCGGTCAGCGCTCGGTGCAGAAAAGTGGTCGCTACCGCGTTTTTATTTTGCACCTCGCTAATAAACATTTATCTTCGATTAAACATTTGTGCGTATAGACAGAGGAAGTTTCAAAAGCCCGCCTTACGTCTATTTGCCAGCCGTTAGTGGCAAGGCTATGACGACACAACCCGTCAGACAAAATCGGGTTCTTTTTGACATTTTATATTTTAGCAGTTGCTTAAATAAACAAATTGACTACCTTTGTGCTATGGACAACAATTCTTGTATAAGACAACAAG
>JAEUTO010000003.1 GCA_016787785.1 Bacteroidia bacterium
CTCAAAAAACTGGCATAAAGAACTTAGGGTTAAAAGGGTAGAATTTTACGCTAACTGTTTGATCTCCATGAAAGCCTTTAACTTTCTAATACGGCTAAAATCTTCAATAAAGTTCGATAATTTCAACCAGTAGGGTACAAAGTAAAAAAATGCCCTCAATCTTTATGGCAGTAAAGATTGAGGGTTTTTACGAAAAAGTATTAAGTCGTATTTTGATACGTTTTGATACAATTTTAACAAATTTAACAATTGATTTTCCGCTTATTGGTTTTAACGTCTTTTTGTTGCTGGTCCAATCCAACAATTAATGGCCGATTTTAAACCCCCAAAGATCCACACACATAAAAACAGCTTAAAAGTTAGGTGGTACGTTACCTATCAGTACCGGCATCCCGACACTAAAGAGTTTGTCAGGTTTAGGGCATGGTTAAGCACGAAGCACAAGACCGTTGAGGACAGATTAAAAGCTATTCTTGACTTAAAGGCCTTTTATCATGAAAAACTCATAAAAGGCTGGTCACCATTTCAACAAGAAGATATAAAATATACATCCCTGGTCGAGGCTTTTGAATATATTATAAAAGTTAAAAAAAGTACTTCCCGGCCGCGAACATTGCAAACATATCAAAATGTGTTTTCAAATTTTAAAAAATGGTTAAACAGTAAAGGATTACAGGGCGTTAATATAGAATCTTTTAATAGTAAACAAGCAATGGCCTTTTTTGATTATTTAAAAGTTAGCCAGGGAGTCAATAACAGGACATATAACAATCATTTGCTACAACTCCGCACTTTTTACAATGAGTTAATTCAGCGTGAATACACAAATTACAATCCATTCAAAAAAATACCACGCCTACCGATTTTAGCGCCGGAAATTACACCTATTACTATTGACGAATTAAAATTATTACACGATCATTTAACTGTATGTAACCCTCAACTTTGGCTTGCTTGTCAATTTTTGTTTTATTGCTTCATTCGACCGGGTGAATTAGTCCAAATAAAACCACAACATATAGATTTAGAAAATAAAACTATTACAATATTACCAAGTATAAGTAAAAATAAAATGCAACAAGTAATTGTAATACCAGATCACTTTTTTGAGGACCTAAAATCTTATTTGCATAATGTAAAAAAAGATTATTTTATATTCTCCACATATTTATTACCTGGATCAAAACAAATAAGATCAGATAGAATCAGCGAGAAATTTAAAGATGAATGTAAAAAAATTGGATTAAACCATAGTTTTTACGATTTAAAACATACCGGAGCCGGAATGGCTGTAATTAATGGAGTAAATATTCAAGATCTTAAAAACCAATTGCGGCATAAAGATCTTACTACCACAAATATTTATTTAAATAAATTTTCAAATATTGCGAGCGAAGACCTTAGAAAAAAATTCCCTAACATTAATACTCCATCATAATTTATAAACATTTTAAATTATTACCTTAATTTATTCTAATTTTACTTTATTAGTGAAGAAAAAAAATATTTTCAAAGTTATAATTCTTGGGTCTTTGGCAATACTATTAAGTTTGCCAATCTTTCCGATCATAGAGTTTCCCAAGAGTTTATTAATTCTGTTAATCGGTTAATAAAAAAATTTAACCATAAGCACATAGTTTTAGACTTTTCAGAAGTAAAAAAAATTTATACCACACCTATTGTTCCGGTTGCTGCATACATGGATTATTATAGAGATAAGGGAATTACCTTCGAAATTATAGGAGCAATTCCCTATTTAAAAAAAACTTGTTTTAATAACCCTTTACAGCCAAACGAAAAAGCAAATAATGCTAAACGTTTTTTAGATAAAGTTTGGACATTTTCTAATTCAAGAGATGTTTATAATATTACAACAGGCTTAATCGACCACCTAAGAAGATCAACCGAATGCGAAAAAGGGGTTATAGAGTCTTGCGATTGGGGTATTAATGAAATAATGGATAATGTTATTCAACATTCCGAAGCCGAGAAAGGGTTTATAATGGCTCAGGTTAACGAAAAAACTAAAATTTTAAATGTTACAATTTTTGACTACGGTGTTGGAATTTATAAAACTATGAAAGGTTCGAAGCCATCTCCGAGAAACGTAATTGATGCCATTTCGCTGTCAGTGCAAGAAGGGAAAAAAGGAAAAAAAAGTACCGGACAGGGAAACGGGATGTGGGGGTTATACAATATAGTAGATAATAATTCGGGTCACTTAACTATTGTTTCAGGCGAAGGAGGTATCCATTTTAGAGATAAAAAAACAAGTAATTTAAAAGATGTCCGATTTTTAAATTACAAAAATCAAGCAACCAATATACATTTTCATATTAATTTAAATAAGGAAACCCTAATAACTGATGCTATAAAAGGTTATGTATTCGTAGACTTATATCTAGAAAGTTTAGAAGATAACCAGGGACGATCTATTTATAAAATTCGTGAAGTTGCTTCGGGTACCGGAACAAGGGCATCGGCTGAAGAGATAAGAAATGCGCTAATTAATATTTATACAGATACACGTAAACCGGTCATTATTGATTTTGAAGGTGTGGGAATAATTTCCTCATCTTTCGCGGATGAATTAGTCGGTAAATTAATTATAAAGCTTGGATTTTATCAATATCAGCGTATTTTTCAAATAATTAACATGAATCAGACCATACAGTCTATTTTGCATCGTTCTGTAAGTCAGCGAATTGCGCAGGAATTTTTTGGTATAGCCGATGAACCCGCAACCGATTTAAATAATTAAATAAAATAATATTCATATATTTGTATTATAATTTAATGGTACTATATTTGCATTGTTATTATAAAAAAACTGGTTATCTCAAAAAAAAATAAGTATCAATAAAAATGGAAAGAGATAGCCAAAATATGTGGCTAGTTTAAACAAATAAAACCCTGACTTTTTAGTCGGGGTTTTTATATTTACTTAAGTCCAAAAATCCAGATTTATTTTAAAAATTTCGCAGAAACTTTAATCGGTGATTTAGAAAGATCCAGGGAAACATCAATTAAACTTTATAGAAAATACAGAATTCGACCAGGTTAATACATTATCCTGTTTTAAAAACTAACTTTTCTTTATTAATAAGCCTTGCAAGGCAAAAACATGCAAACATGTAAACATACAAACATGCAAACATGCAAAAAAGCAGTTTCCTATATATTATATAAAATATAATAAAATATATGATAATAAAATAAAGTAAAAAATAATAAACTAAATGATAATAAATTAAGTATAGGAAATAACCAAAGATAATTAACCCTTTACGATCCGTTTAGCAAGATAAAAAACTGATTTTAGGGGTGTGACCGGATTTTAAAATATCAAAATTGAAAATTCGCCGATTTAAGCGACTTAATATGGCCGAATGAATCAATACTCCGCTTTTTTATTTCAAGGCAACTTAACTAAAACTAAACAGCTTTAGATTTAATTTTAAAAATGAGTGACATGGTAAAATTATAGTTTTTGATTTTTGAAAGATTAAAAAAATAATTCTGTAAAAATAAGCTACCACAATTACCACATTACTACAACCGGCTAAAAGCCTTATCAAATCTATAAATCAATGTAGTAGTTATAAATTAAATATGTAGTAGCTCCCTACTATACAAGCGTATTGTAGTAGCTTGTAGTAGCTTGTAGTAAGTATAAAATTTAGTAGTTACTACAGTTAAACGCATTAATAAAAAGGTTTACAGAGATTTGTAGTAATGTAGTAACTATATAATAAAAATAAATAATCGGTAGTTTTTACTTTTTGATTTAATTTTAACAATGTGATCGAAAAATAACATAACCAAATACTACTAGATCCGTAGCAGTTAAATTTATCTACACCTGCAGGATCTTACACAAACAAAAAAACCGCTATATAGCGGTTTCTGTATTTAAATAAAGCCAATACCCTTTAACAGGCGGTGAGTTTTTTTCTTTTCTCCTCGACTCCTTTTTAAATCCAAGACTAATCATTGCGGATCCTATTTTATGTATGTTTAAATTCCTATAACGCTGGTTTATGGTTTCTAAATAGTTTAATATATCAGTAGCGGTCATAAACTTTATTTTTTCCGCGTTTTGTTCATTCGGTTTGATAAAATATTCTTTAATAATTTGCATTTCCAATGTCTGAATTTTAAATTCCTCATTATTTGTTTCAACCTCATTTAACTCTTGTTTAGTTAAATCACTATTGAAATTATTTTTATACAAATGAAAGGCCTGGGCCCAAACCTTATTAATATCTATATCTTGACTATAGCTAAAATTAATTCCTTCGATTTTAAAATTTAACCATCTTACGTTACCGGTATGATCTGTCAAGAACTCATCATTATTTGTTGTACCCATAAAACTTGCGCGGCGCGGCTCTGTTTTAGAATTTGAAGCATATGGCCGACGAATATTTACATTAACTTTTGAAATATATGTTTTTAATCTGTCCGTATCTTCTTTTCCTATGTTAGCCAATTCATCCATATTAATAATAAAATTTTGCATGAGGGATATTTCACCGTCTTTAGTTTTAAAATCCGGATTTTCCGCGTAATAGCTTTCTAATTGTTTTGGCACTAAAAAACGTACAAATGTGCTTTTACCATCGTTTTGCTTACCAATTAAAACAAAGATTTGCTTATTAAAGTATTTATCATCAACAGCACATTTAACAGTCCTTACAATCCATTTCTTAAAATGTACTTTTATGTCCATTGGAGCTGCAGGGTAGTTAATATAAGATATAAGTTTTTCGATATGGTCGGTTTTTAGATCCCAGGCCGGTAATTTTTCAAAATATTTCAAAATCGGATTATAACTTTCTACAATGCTACTTTTTAAAATTTCTTTAAAATCTTTTTCTTTAAAGTAAATATTGTTTTCCCTTAAATGCACATACACATCTGAATCATTAAGAAACTTAAAATCTTTTTCCGCTTTTATTTTATACTCTATTTCGTTCCGTACAATATTATACCGAAAATCCCAGGTTTGTAGCATATAATCACGTAAGAGAGTAAAGTTATTTTGCGGTTTTTCCGACTCCTTCGGATAATCGCTTTCAAGGGATTTTGATTTTTTTTCTTTGGCTGAATTTGGCATATTAAATAATTTAAAAAAGGCCCTGGTTAGGGGCCTTATATACTTAAGTTTATTTTCCGGCGTCCGGAGGCTTAGGGGTATTGTTGTTTGTAGTTGTGAGAATAGATATTTCATTTTTTTCTACCTTATCTAAACCCTTACTCATCCGTAAAACATTTAAAAGATCAAAGAAAAAAATTGTCATAGCTTCTCTTTGGTTTCCGTGCGTTTCTTCCGAAACATTACTTTGTATCCATCCACAAAAAAACTGTTCTAAATAATTTATCGCTCCTTGATTTCCGTTCCAATCATTTAATTTAATGATCTCGTTATAAATATTTATAACATCGTCATTAGTGGGGCTTTTTGTTTTATTTTTCATAATAAATTTTTTAATAATTAATTAAGCAATTTTAAGTCTTACCATTTCGGCCTCAATTTTTCCTTTTGACGTTTTCACATAATGGTTTCTACAAACATCATCTGTATTACCTAACATTGAGGCTATGGTATTTGTGGACCATCCTTGTTGATCCTTGTTTGTGGCAAAAGTTTTTCTACCGGTATGTGTGGTTAGATATTTTTCAATTCCCAGGATCTGAGCCATTTCCTTTATATATCGGTTATAAGCTCCATTATGTAGGTATGGAAGTTTACCTCCATATTTTTCATGGATTTTTAAAGCGTTTATAAAATCCTTGTGCCACAAAGGAACATAAAACGGTTTATTTGTTTTACCTCTAACGCTCTCTATCCACAACTGATCTAAAGAATCTTTAATTGTTTTATATGAAAATAAATCCATGTAAGACAAACCGGAAGACGTTTGAAAAGTATATAGATCCTGGGCTTTTTGGTAGACACTACTCTCCCATTTTGCCGATACCCATTTTTTCAGTTCAACATCTTCTAGGGCTACGACTTCCTTAACTTTATCCCTCTTGGTTTTAAGAAATGAAATAGAATTGTACTTTACAAAACCTTTCGTTAAGGCGTAGTCCATAACTCTTTTGCATTGGTTTATGTGTTTTGAGCTATGTGTAAGACCGCAAGACGAAAGATTTTTATGTAGCCAATGTCTAAAATCCTCAATTATAGCGGCGTTTAATTCTTCCGCTGTAATATTTATCATATCTACATTTTTAAGAAACGCTTCCAGGTTATCACAAAAGTTATTATACTTTGATTGAGTTTTTAGCGAAAGGCTATTTTGTAAAGCTTCTCGCTCGTTAAATTCTCGAAACAATTCTATAAAGGTTGGTTGAGTTTTACTTTTTGTTGTTGCCTCGTTGTTTTTGGGTCTCAACAAAAAATCAAATAGATTTTTCATATATTTGTTTTTTAATTCTTAAATATTAAGGGCAACCCTGGCAGGAATTAACCCTATGTTAAAATTGATTTTCGCAGATTAGGTTTAACAAAATCCCCGACACTATCATGTATGTCGGGGTTTTTTTGTTGCCGGTATTTATTACAGTTTAAATCATGAAAGTAAAATACTGCTTTATCTTACCGGGCTTGGAAAGATTCTGTTAATTTTCATGGAGGCCGAGAATAGAATATATTTAAATATTTATTCATGATGTTTTTTTTCCATAATTCAATTTCAATTTCTTGATAGAATAAAAGATATTTTCTTCGTTGGCGAAGGCCAAAGAAATATTCATCCAAATATTTTTCAGCTCTTTTATAAGTGTTGTGGTTAACAAAAACACCGTGGCCCCATACTTTCCCCGTAAAAGGATCAAAAAAAGGGTCGTTATTATTAAACGGAAGGAATGTAACATACTTTAAGTTTGTTATTCCAAATTTTTCCATTGCAAGAGAGAAGTACTCGCTTGAAGGTTGTTTTAATTGACGGTCGGGATTTGTATTTTTCATCGATTAATCAAGTCGTTAATTGGCACTTTAAAAAAATCTGAAATTTTTTGCAACTCTTCAAGTGTTGCGGATTTTTCATTTCGCAAGATTTGCCCAAGTCTTTTTTGACCGATACTTAACGATTTATAAAGTGTCGTTTCGGGTTTAAATACGAAAAGATCCGGGGCCGCTCTCAGTAATGCAATTTTTATTGTATTCATTTTATTTAATATTTTATGTACAAATATACTATATTTTATTTTAATATGGACTATTATTATTAAATACAACGGATTATATTTGCTAACATATTAATTAACAAGTGGAAGAAAACATTAATACTAATATTAAAAAGTATATTAAGGAACACGGCATAAACATTACGGCTTTAGCCCGAAATACTGGTTTTAGTAAACAAAATCTTATAAGAATACTTAATAGCGATGACATTAAAGTAAGTCAGGTCTATAAGATTTCTGAAGCTTTAGATAAAGACAAAAAATATTTTTTTAATATTAAATCTGAAGAAGAGAAAAAAGAAATCGAAGCTTTATATAGTCAAGTTAAGGAAAATAACGAAAGATTAAAAAAATTGATTGTTAGTGCGGTTTACCAGTCTTATTATAATGAATCGTTGCATATTTATGAATCGAATAAAAAAATAAGAGACAGTTTAAAATTTGAAGACTTTTTTGAATCACAATTTAAAAGTAACGAACAGAGAATAAGAGAAATTATAGGTGAAATACTTCTTTATGATATGTCTGCCCTTTTTCTAAAAAAAGGAGTAAGCCCAAAACAACTTGGTCTTTTTGATCTTTTCCATAAAGTACAAAACTATATTTCAGATAATGTAAATTACTTATCCGAAGGGCTGAATTTAGGCGTATCAATTGATACAAAAAGTAAAAAAAACGGTTCAAATAAGAAATGATACAACAACTAAAACCCAATAAAACCAGTGTTTACAAAGGAAAACAGTTAATTCAAGTCCCGTCCCGGGTACTAAAGCAGAGATTTTTTCTCTGCTTTTTTTATTTAGTTGTTTTTACCGCTTTTGGTAGGTTTTTACAAAATCATCGTTTTTTTACCTATTGCGGTTTTTATACTAAATTATTGATTATCAATAATATAAAAACAGGCCTCTCTATTGTCAATCTAAAAAAATTTTGTATCATTGCATGTTAATAAAATTAAAAAGGGAAAGTTTCCCGGTTTAATTTATTTTTAAATATTTAAGATTATGAAATTTTTTAGAACATCAGTACTTTGTTTATTCTTATTATCACTAACAACTACTGTCAGTGCGCAAGGTGGAGGAAAAAAGGTATCTCCTATAACCCGTTTTTTCAAAAAAACGCCCTTCACTTTTAATTTGGGGGGACACGTTGTTGATGACGACGGTCAGCCATTTAATAATTTATTCAACGTGGGTAAATCATGGAACTTTTTACCTTACCCTACCCGTTTAGCGGTTGACGGTTATTTTCAAAAAGGATGGAGTTTTCAAATGGAATTTGCTTATACTCAATACAAATCGGGTAAAACAATCCAAAATTCAGAAATAACGGGAACGTATACATTCTTTTCAGTTGACGGTCATGTAAAGTATGACTTAAACGAATTAATTGGAGACACGCATTGGTTTGACCCTTATGTAATTGGTGGTTATGGGTATACAATGAGAACTGTGGCTAAAAATCACAATACCGGGACAGCGAATTTAGGTTTGGGTTTCAATATTTGGGTGTATCAAAACCTTGGTTTTAACGCTCAAAGTGTTGCAAAATTTGCCATGCAAGAAGGAACTTCAAACTATTTACATCATTCAGTAGGTATTGTTTACAGGTTTGAATATGGAATGGGTAACCGTCCTGGTAAGTTAGGCAGACGTTACACCTTCTTAAAAACAGTAAAATAATTTCTTTCAACATTAATATAAAAAAAATGAAGGCATTAAAATCAATCTCTCTTTCTCTCTTAACTTTAGCTTCAGTTTCTACTACGTCGGCACAAAGCATTGCGCAAAGGATAAAGAATACAACTTTGGTATTTGGCTTGAGCGAACATATCATTATTGATAACGGTAAAGAGTATCAATTTAAATTTGATACAAAAAACTGGCAACTAACTCCTTATCCTAGTAGGATTACTGCTGAAGCTTATTTAAAAAAGGGCTGGAGTCTTCAAACTGAACTTGCATATACAGGTTACAAAGCTAATACAGTTGTAGATAATAATCTTCAGTTAAAAAGCAGTACTTTTTTCTCTGCAGATTTTAATATCCGTTACCATTTTGAAACGCTGTTCCTTCACCAAAGTTTTTTTGATCCATTTTTAACGGCTGGTTATGGACTAACTTATCGTTCTGCTGTTCATGTAACTCAAAACACTACCGGAACAAACAATCTAGGTTTAGGAATGAATTTTTGGATTTATAAAGGTTTCGGCCTAAGTCTTCAAAGTGTTGGTAAATTTGCTTTAAAAGGCGGCTCCAAATCAAACTATCTTCATCATTCAGTTGGTGTAGTTTATAAATTAAAACCGCTTTCGAATAAGCCTGCTTTAAAATAAGAAACCAAAACGTTCAAATAATATTAAAAGCCACTCCTAATTGAGTGGCTTTTTTATTTGACACTATTTCTTTCCATCCAATATCATTAGATACAAATCAACCGTCTTTAATACGTACATATTTTAATAATTTTATTTTTCCGGGGCTTTATCCATTACGACAACTGAACACATCTTACAATTTTATACAAGAGTAGTATGTATAAGAAGAACTTATACGTTAATTTATATTATTGAATGAGTAGAGCATAAAAAAAGCCGCAAATTGCGGCTTCAGTTTATTAGTAATCAAAATAAAGTTTTTAATCAACCTTGATCATCTTTTGTTTTGAAACGATCTTCTTATTGCTGTCAATGCTTTCTATAAGATAAATCCCCGCTCGTAATTCGCTGCAATTTAAATTTAGCGGTGTAACTCCAGTTCCAATATTTTGATTAATTGTTTTCACCAACTTACCAAAGGTGTCGTATACATTAATCGTTAATACAGATACAATCTTAGAATCTACTATCATTGCAAAATCTCCTTTAACAGGATTAGGATAAATTCCCGATAAAGCTATTTCACCATCTTTTGCTCCTAACGGTAAAACATTTGTTCTTGTTTGTTGACCGTTATTTTCAAAAGAAGTAATGCGGTAATAATTTAAAGTTCCCGGCATTGTTGTTTTGTCATCAAATGTATATTTAGAAGGCAAATTGTTTGGAGTGATCTTTGCGATCTCCACAAAGTTTTCTGCATCAGATGATCTTTCAACAATATAGTTCTTAACTCCGGATTCAACTGCACTTTCCCAGGTTAATTTATTTATTCCTTCTAAACGCTCGCCATAAAAACTTTTAAAGTTTACAGGTAACACAGCACATGGTCCGCCAGGCGCAGCACAAGGCGATGTAAACCTATAAGCCGTATTTGTCATGTTCCATTGCGTTGGATAATTATGTGCCGTAGCATTTACAGGTGGTATATATGTGTTGCCATCAAAACTGGTCAAACCCATAATAGCTGCGCCATTATTCCAAGTAGCGCAAGTTTGTTTATTGGTAATATGTATTTCAATATTATTTGACGTTTCAAATAATTTAATTTGTCCGGTAAAGTCTTTAGATGCATTTGTATTACAAGGAGAAGAATACATTGGAACATTTAAAAAAGAGATTACAAAACGCCTGTTGGGCGCCACACCAAGTGTAGTATAACGAATCGTTCCACCAACAGATGGGTCAATATCATGCCAAGGCCCTAAAACAGCATTTTGAGGAGTTGATGTAGTATTATTCACCTTTGATGGAGCGGGCTGATCTATAACGTAACCTGTACCTATGCCACCAGCGGCCATTTGATTAAAATAAACATTGGGGAAACAAGGTACACCTGCAAAAACCAAAGCGCCATTAGATGCCGGGAAACCACCACCATACTGTGCGCCGGTAAAACAAAACGGGAAACCAAATAAAATTGAACTACTGTAAAGAACATCATCTGTACTTGGCGCTAAAGTTCCTGCAAACACGTCAAAGCTATAAGGAACAACCGAAGGCACATAGGTGGAAAGATCACAGCTAGCCGCGGCACTGCCTGTACCTACTGATATTGTATTACTGAACGCGCAACTTGCGCCACAGCAAGCTCTTTTTCTAAAAAAGGTTTGGCCAATATAACTTGTACTGGCTGAACCAGCGCCGGTTGCATTAGTTATATTTGTCCATGGTCCGGTAGCAGTTGGAGCAGATTGCCATTGCGATAAGATTCCACAACCAGCACTTGCGCCAGCAGCAGATAAGGTTACCGGTCCACCCGAAGCACAACCTGCGGTAGAAGATGAAATTGATATGACTCCAGGCGCAGGAGCTCCTGCACAAGGAGGCGCGCACGTTATAGTAGCTTGCCAGCCGGCACCAACAACTGATCCATCAGATGTAAAACGAAATGTCATGGTGTTGCCAGAAGAAACATAAGTAACCGGTCCTGCAATAATTCCAAACACGTTTGCTAGAAGGGGTGAGGCTGTGGTTGGTCCATCATATATATTTAGATCGTCGCAACAAGACTCGATATCAATATTAGCGAGCGTTATGCTCAAACATTGCCCGACAGGAGCTGTAAATGTTTTTGTGAAGTTTTCGCTATTTGCATAATTACCACCTACGTTACCGCTATCGTAAAATAAAGACGAAGAAGGACAACCAATGGCAACATTTGTATTGTTCATTATGTAGGTTTGTGCCTTACTAAAGTAAAGTGAAAAAAGCGCAATAAGTAAATAAAAATTTTTCATTCCTTATGTTATTTAAGTGTAAAGCTTGTAGCGTCTTGCGCTGCTTTAATTTCCGAATAAGCAGTTGTAGTTTTGATATGAATATCTTTGTAGTTTATGAACTGGCTAACAAATTTAACCAGTTCAGCGTAACGTATAAATTTTGGATTATTAACCGTAGCCAGATCAATTAAAAGACAATTGTGCGATTGAAAAATAAACACTGCTGTTTCAATTTGGGTTTGGTTTGCAAATTCGGCCTGTAAATTAGTTAATTGTGCGTTAGTAGCCGTTGGAATATACAAAACCACTTTACTTTCTAAAGAATCTGATTCATAAATTTGCTCAATTTGAGACTTAGAAAAAATAGAAATAATCAAAAAAATAAGAATTAATATGTATCTATTCATAATCTTAAATTTTAAGATGCTGGTAAAACAAATTTAATAAAAAAAAGCGAAATTTTTGATAAAAACCGTTTTAGATCGAGTAAAACTGGTCTAAAATGAGTGAATTGACAGTTTAAATGAGTGAAGTACCATTTAAACGAGTGTTCTTTGAAAAAAATGCAAAGCGTTTAAAGTAAAATCAGGCTTTTGAAAATATTTTTTTCCACCATGGTTTTTGTTTTTCTTTCCCATAACCGTAGCCTCCATAACCATAACCATAACCATAGCCATAACCATAACCATAGCCTTTTTTCTGGTCGGTACCGTTCATCAAAATTGCCATGTTTGGTAATTTATTTTCTTTGTGTGCATTTTCAGGAACGTAAAGAAATTGCTTTTGTAAATAGTGCGCGCGCACAACGTAAACAAATGAATCTGCATATTTACCTAATAGCAATGTATCTGTTACTAATCCAACGGGCGCAGTATCTACAATAATATAATCGTATGTTTTTTTAACCTCATCAAACATTTCCTTTACCCGGTCATGCATTAACAACTCTGCAGGATTAGGAGGTATAGCTCCTGAAGGCAAAAGATCAAGGCTCTCGATTTTAGGTGCTGTAAAAATAACTTGACTTAAATTAATATCAGAGTCAGAAATATAATTACTTAATCCCGTTTTATCATTTAATCCAAGATACTTTAAGATCTTAGGTGCTCTAAGATCCATACCAATTAATAATACTTTTTTTCCTGAGTTGGCGATAATGGATGCCAAATTCAGCGCTACAAACGATTTTCCTTCTTTAGCTAAGGTGGATGTAACAAAAATAGTGCGTCCTTTAGCTTTTTGAGTGTCCATTATAAAATCAACATTTGTTCTTAATAAACGAAATGCTTCTGCAATACTTGATTGATCGCCTCGTGTTACAACAATTTTATTTTCAGATTCTACAAAAGGAATATCTCCCAAAAAAGGAACGCCAATTCTATCAATATCGCGTTTACCATGAACTTTATTATCGAGTATATCCATTATATATATAATAATGATTGGAATTATTAAGCCCAATAAAATAGCGGTTAAATAGGTTATTTGCCTTTTTGGAGATACTTGATAACCATTGCTGTAGGCATTATCAATTACTTTTGCATTGGCTACTGTAACAGCAAGTGCTATATTTGTTTCTTCGCGTTTTTGAAGCAGGTATAAATAAAGTGTTTCTTTGATTTGCTGCTGGCGCTGAATGATCCGATACTCGCGCTCATATTTTGGAACAGTTGCGATTTTTGAGTTAATACCTGATTCCTGTTTATTTAATTCTTTTACTTTTATTTGTAATGCATTCTGATAATTAAATAAACTTTCCTTAATGCTTTTTCTTATGCCAGCCAATTGAGCATCCAAATTTTCAATAACCGGATTTTTTTCGCTTGAGTTCTTTAATATCCTGTTACGTTCTAAAACTACTTTGTTGTATTCTGTGATCATACCTGACACAGAAGCATCACTCAACCCTAAGTTTGCAGGTATAAGATCGCTTGGTGAGGTGTGCTGCAAAATATAATCATACATATAATCAGCCAAAACTTTTTGTGTATTTGCTTCAAGTATACCCGTTTCACTCGCACTTCCTGTTTGCAAAAATAATTTAGCTTCCGACTCAACATCTACCAATTTATGTTTCGTTTTAAAATCTTCAGCCTCCCCTTCAACATCTGATAATTCTGATGTTATGAATTTTATCCTATCGTTAATAAAATCAGCTGTGTTTTTACTTACCTGATTCTTATCGGCAATAGCATCGGCATTGTGTTGTTTAATTAGATTGTTAACTATCGCAGCCGCCTTTTCCTTTACCGGATCTTTCAAAGAAATATTAATAACGTTAGATGACTTATTTACAGGATCGATCTTGATAGACTCCCTGTAGCTATCAACCACGGATTGCAACGGGTTTATTACAACGCGAACATCCTTTCCGATTAAGTTATTCTTTTTTAGATCTATTGGTGCGAAAAGGATCACTTTTCCAAAATCAAAGTTAAATGCTTCTCCAAAGGCATAGGTTCCTTTTAGCTTACCATTTCCATCAAGCAAATTAAATTTTTCGTTTGATTGTATTGAAACTACGAACTCGGCGCCAATATTATAAACGGATGTGTCGCCGTTTAAAAAACGTATATTTATTGGTGCATTATCAAATTTTTCTTGCAAAATTGGTCCTTGTTCAATAAAATACTGCACATTCAATCTCAGCTCTTTTACCACCAAAGTCATTAAAGCGCGAGATTTTAAAATTTCAATTTCATTATCAATATTACCGCTGCTTTTTAATATTCCCAGATCTTCAAAAGCCGATAGTTCTGAAATAGCGCCGCCTTTTTTATCATCTTTAATTAAGATGGAGGCTGATACTTCATACAATGGCACCTGATAACGTAAATATACTTTTGCGATCGTAAAAGCTAAAACTACACCCAGTACAAGCCATTTCCAATGGGCAAGATACCTGTAAACAATATTAACTATATTGTTTTCAGCGTCGTTAGATTCTTCGGAAGAATATTTTGGTTGTTCGTTTTCCATTTTATTATCTGCTTAACAGCGTTACCATTGTAATTAACAATGAAAGCACTGATATAGCTATCCCTACATTTGATGCATTTACGACAGAGGAATTTATTTTTGCCCTGTTTGGCTGAACATATACCACGTCGTTTTGATTAAGGTAAAAAACCGGTGAAGAAAACAGTTCTTTTGAGGTTAAGTCGATGCGGGTCTCTGTTTTTTTTCCATCAACATCCCGTATAACAAGTACATTTTTTCTAACTGCGGTTATCTGAAGGTCACCCGCAATTCCCAAGGCTTCGATTAGTGTGATCCTTTCGTTTGGAATATTAAAAGTACCAGGACTTCTTACTTCACCCAAAACTGTAACTTTAAAATTTAAAATACGAATGTTTACATTTGGATTAGCAACATATACTTTTAACTTTTCTTTAATTAAATTTGTAGCTTCCATTCTGTTAAGGCCTGACACTTTTATTTTACCAATAACCGGAAAATCGATATTTCCGTCTGCATCAATTAAATACCCTGCTGGCGTTGGCATACCCGCGGTATAACCACCAACAATATTATTATTAATAACAGTAACAGGTAAATTAAATGGCCTTACGGCATCTGCGTCAACACCCAAAACCGTAATAGATAAAAGATCATCGGTTCGCAATACAGGTGTATAATTTTTATTAAGATCTGAAGAAGAGATGCCGCCCGTACCTTGAAAGTAGATAAGATTTTTTTTTGAGGTGCAAGAGGCCAATACTATTAGAACAAAAAATAGTGATTTGATTCTCATACTGTTAAAGACGGGCATAGTTATTTTAAACCGTTAATTTTAAGGCTTAAAGATAGCCTTTTTTGTTGATAGTCTATGAAGATCCGCATTTTTTTAGTTTGTAACAGTTTGGTCTTAACAAAAAGCTACTAGGCGCTTCTTTTACGTTTAAAAACGATATTAAAAATTGCTTTGAAAAAATATTTTATGTCTGTTGTATACGGGTGCTTCACTTTTTCAGTCAAATACTCGCGCTCTGCCTGCAAAACACCATCTACGCTACCTTTCCTATCCAGTGCTACGTATGGCGGAATACAACCGGGCTTTTGTTTCAGCCTTAATTCCTGAAGATCTTTTGGGATATCCTGAAAATAACGCTCACTTATTGGCCTTACGCCAACCAATTTCAATTCGCCCTTTAATACATTTATTAATTGCGGCGTTTCATCAAACCAATAACGTCTTAAAAATTTGCCCCAGGGTGTTAATCTAAAATCATCTGCCGGTTTGCCGCTTTCTGCATAACCATTAATTTTTAAAACATAATCCTGTAAATACTCTGCATATGGGTGCATAGTACGAAACTTATATACGCCAATCATTTTCCCGTTTTTTCCTATGCGTGGCATTTTATATAACGGGCCATAACTGGCATTCATATTAAATTCGGGTTCTTTAACTTTTTTTGCAACAATGTACATTAAACCCTTAAACGTTTGATAATCCACGATCTCAAAACCGCAACTTACCAAACGTCCCAGAGCTTCAGCTTTTGACAACAAACGGTTTCGCCCGCGGGTCAGTAAAAAATAGATCTTTTTAAAGCCCCATATTTTTGGAAATACCCGCATGAAAATAAACTCCATTGTAAAATAAATAGAAGAGATAATTGGTATTTTTCCAACCGCCTTTCTTTCTCGGCGTGCAGTAAAAGTTTCTATACAGGCAATAAACAGGTCGTCATTATTCAATTTCGAATTAACACTTTCAAAAAATTTATTGATGTAACGAATATCATTCACGCGACTTAAATTTATGATCGCATGACATTCTGCACTATGATTTAAAATATTAAAATCATTAGTAGTAGATATTACTAAAGTATCTTTCGACTCACATTTAACATACGAAGAGAAATAATCATAAGCTTCCTCGTTTGTTTTTTTTATAATGAGTCTCTTCATGTTATAATTTGTTTATATCTAAACGGGTTATTATAGCAGTAACTTTTGTTTTTAAAATCGCATATAATCCAACACCTGCGATCAAACCAAGGCTGTTCGAAAAC
Organism: Bacteroidia bacterium; assembly: GCA_016787785.1. Classification (GTDB taxonomy): domain Bacteria; phylum Bacteroidota; class Bacteroidia; order B-17B0; family Aurantibacillaceae; genus Aurantibacillus. The sequence goes on from JAEUTO010000003.1 coordinate 16,815, forward strand.
AGGTCTCTTGAGTTAAAAGCGCGGTAAGGGATAAAATATTGAACTCCTTCAGTTGCTATCACTAATACAAAACCCAAAATTAACCATATTAAAGGGCGAAATAAAAAAAAATTGGTAGAAGCTTCTCTGGAATTGAATAAGAGAATGGTCATCCATGGCAAAAAAAGTAAAATATGAATTAAATAATCTAACCGAAGTTGAAATACGTAAGTGCCGTTTACTGCAGACTCTTTACCATTAATAGGTAAAACGGATAAAACAAATAATAATAGTATATAACTTATTGCAATGAATTTTAAGGAAAAAATAAACTTCATTTTATCAATATTCTTTTTATTTGATTTTTTAAATTTTGTGCGAAAAATTCTTTATACCAAAGTAGTTTATCGTCGGTCCATCTTTGTGGATGAAAAGTCATCATTACATTTCCGGGAAAATCTTTTTTTTCAAGATCGCTAATTATGTCAAAAGTAGAATGGTAAGAACGACTTAAAAAATCCGGATTACTGCACGCGTTAGCATCCATTGCTTTGTCACGAACACTAACTTTAGCCCCATCCCAACGTCTGCCAGTATCTGTAAGATAAAATGTTTTGTTAAAATCAACATCGAAATAAGGCTCTGCAATAAGGCCAAGTTTCTTATAATCATATTTTTTCCAGATATCGCGGTTATCAAATTTTGATAAAGGGCTGCCGTGCATACAAATTGTTGTTATCGGCACGATCTTCCTGAACATTTCCAGGTTCTTTACAAACTCATCATAAGCGTTATCTACGTGCCCTCTCGCAGTATCCATAGTTTCATAATGGTAGCCTATTTCATGACCCAAATTTGCCATTTCCAAAATAACTTTTTCGTCATAACTTTGCGGTATGGTTCTAAAATAATAGGTTCCTGCAATTCCCATTTGATGTTGTATTTTTGCAAACTCTAAAGAGTTTTCCTTACGGGCATCAACATCATGACGAAGACAGATAAACTTTTTATCCTGATCGTTTTGTAAATGAAAAACGTTGTAGGGCAAAAACCCAAAACCAAAATCTTTTAGTGCTACTAATAATTTTTTATAGCTCTTAACGGTAAAATCCACTTGAAGGAAATGTTAGAAATTATTTAAACTGATCCTGATGATCCTTATTTTTACGCATGGTGCTTTCACTGGAGGGATAATTTTCGACAAACCAAGTCAAAAAAGCTGTAACATTTATTTTCTCGCTTAAAAATAAATTTCTCTTGTCGTTCATTTCCTTTTTTAGATCAGGCTTTTTCAAAAGTTCTGTAATATGAGAAAACATTTTTTCAAATTCAACGGGTTGATATGAAAAACACAACCCGTATTTTTTCTCTAATTCGTTTGGCACTGAAAGTCCGCCGGCAAAAGTATTGCACTTTAGAGCCATAGTACCCAAAATTGCTGCTTCGGTTGTCATGGTTTGGCTATCGCCAATAAACAGTTTCGCATAATACATTAGCGAATGTATTTTCTCCGGCGCTACCGGTAATCTATATTCTTCAAATTCAGGTTCAATCTCTTTCTCTGAAGTTATGAATATCTTACCAAATGGTTTTAAAAGTTCAATCAATCTTTTTTTCTGATCAAAAGAAATACCTTTTTGACCAACATCGTGATGGCCTTTGAATGCAACGAATCTCAATATAAAAAAACTTGAGTTGTGGTCTAATCCCAATTCTTCTAAGACCTTAATATTAGGTTTAAAATAATTGGGATGTAAATATGCAAGTTCGTGTATTCCGGCATAATACAAACTCTTTTTATTTTTTCGTTTGATCGAATCAGGCGTTAAAATTACATTCGCAAACGGGTGACCATACTTAACGAATAAAGGTTCTACACTGTCATCATCATCGTCAAGAACGATCGATCTCATTTTTGATAACCTTGAAACGTGAGGTAGTGTAATAGAAGTTCCAATTCCAATTTCGATCTTATTTCTTCTTACCAGCTTTAAAACCTTTAGGTTATATTTTATCTGATTAATTGCTTTACCAATTATAGAATCGGTTTTACTACCAATTTCAATAAAATCAAGTCCTTCTGCCTTCAACAATTTTTTTGCAACAGGTAGATCTTTAACAGTTATAAAAATTTCATGCCCTTTAGCTTTTAAACCGTTTATTGTATGCTTAAGTAAATGAACGTGTGCAGGGTGGCCTATATCAAAAAGTAATTTCATTTTTTAACTTTTTTAAGTATCCCTAAGCCAAACTTACCAAGCTTATATAAGTGAGGGCTGCTTATTTTAATAAAACGGCCATGTTCTACCATCACGCCTCCAAACTCGGCTTTATAGTTGCGCACACCATATTCTTCGCCGGGTTGGCCCGCACCCATAAGATCAAGAATTTTTAGATTATTTTTTATTCCAAATTCCATTGCTGCAATAATAGAAAGATGTGTTGGGAATATTTTTTTATGGTAATCTCTAAGCCCACAATAATACAATGTATAAATACCCTTATTGGGGTAATAAAAACAGAACGAACCGCCAATTATATTTTGGTTATGTTTTACAACAAATACTTTTCCAATTGATGATCTATACAATTTCTCGAAATAGTCAAGCGCAGGTAGCGGTAGCTTTACTCTTGTATCGTATAAATCCTTTAAGATCTTATACAGAGCAGCAACTTCGCCAACAGATGTGGCTTCTTCCACCTTTGCACCTTCTTCATACGAAATACGGATCTCTCTTTTACGATTATATTTCATTTGTCCCAAAAGCTCTTCAAGCGTTTTATTTTGCAGATCTACCTGAAAATTTAAATAAGGCACAAAGTTCCAATGTTGACCTAAGAACGAAGATTGAAAAGATGAGTAATCATTAAAATTTCGTGTTTCAATATAAATTACTTCTTTCTTTAGTTTACTTAAAATTAATTTTAAAAGTTCGGTTAATGCTTCAGGGTCACTCTCAACTACCGGGCCACCGTAGATGATAGCCCTTCTTGAAAAATATCCTTTCAGCCCTTTTTCTTTTTGAATAGTTACAACACATAATGCTTTTAAACTATTGTCTTTTTCAACAGCAAAAATTTTTGCCGCTTGCAAAGGGATGGAATTAAAAAAATCGAAAAATTCGGGTGATTGAAAAGGAGTTGAAAATTGGTTATCCTTTAGTATAGACCGCCATTTTTCATCACTTATCTGATTTTTTTCTGAGATACAGGTATACAAAATGTATTGATTTATTTTTTATTCCTCATTTCAGCCTGAAATATTGATTGAGGCTTGTGCAGAAATAAAAATTTGAGAAATGGTTTTGAAAAACTAAGCATTCGGCTAAATAAAAAATCGTACGAAGGATAATCTTTATAATTGTGGTTCTTTGCAACCATTATTTTTTCAAATTCTTTTGGAGTAATATCTAATTTTTTTAAAACATATTCAAGTGTTCTTTCCAGCTCTTCTTTTTTAAAAGGTGATTCATTTAATTTATTTAATGCATCCTCTCTCGTCATTTCGCCACTCAATGTTAGAGCAGAATAGGTGATCTTACGTTTATCTATACCAAATTTAACCGGAAGCCAATACGATATGGCAAACTTAGTAAATAAATTTTCGTGATGGTGACCTCCGTAGTATTCCCAATTATAGTTCTTGATCAAAAAGTCCTGCGCATTGGTTTTGTTATAATCTAAATAATAATACGGGTATATACTTTTAATTTTTTTGAAAAAGCCGTAGTAAACTAAGTTGAAAAAGGTATAGTTGGGAAAAGTCTTTAACTTAACTTTTCCAAATTTTTTATGAATAGCTGTTAACTGTTTGCCATCACCATAGGTCCATTCTTTTGGTTGCGAACCTTCTGTTCTAAAATCATTACCTCTTAAAACATATTTGATTCCTTCTTTAGCAGCCATCTTATATAAAATAGATTTGATGGCCAGATCGGTTGGCATATCAATCCATGGTAACCCCGAATACATGTACGATTTTAAAAGATCTTTTACTTCCTCGTAATTTATAACATGCGTTCGCAAATCGATATCAAGTTTAGTGGTTAATTTTTGTATGTTTGAAACGGCAATTTCACTACCCCACCCATTATCTAAATAAACTGCCAACGGACGCAAATTATATTGTTTTGCTAAATGAAGTAAATATGAACTATCGGTGCCACCGCTCACGCCTATTATACAATCGTATCTTTTATTCTTACCGCCGTCTTTTATTAATTGCACCATACGTGCCCAATCTTCTTTACCTTTATCCCCTCTCGGATATGCAGAGGTTAGCGTTTGAAATAACTTAGCATAGTTTGAAATACCAGCTTCATCAAATGTTATTCCCGGCACTGTCTTATCCCACACACCAAGTTTACAAACCTGAGTTTCATTTTTTCCTTCCTTCTCAGCTACTTTGGGATCAATAAACTCTCTAAACCACAATTCTAAATGCACCCATTTCCAAATATCCTTTGATATGTTCGTTTTTCGTTCTAAATGATCCTGAAACAATTTTCGAGCAACCACCGGATCAATAATGTTCCTATTTTTAAACGAATCGCTTTTGAGTATCTCTTCAATTATTTTTTTCCACGAATCTTTTCTAAACCATTCGTCTTCTGGTGTTCCAAATCCCATTTTATCTTTCCTCACTCTTATCTTTTCTGGTAATACCCCTTTCATGGCATCTCTCAGGATAAATTTCGTCATCCCTTTTTTTATCACCAATGAACTTTTAGAAGCCAACGTTTTTTCAACTAAACGATAATCTAAAAAAGGCGCTCTTGATTCTAAGGAAAAAAACATGGAGTTCCTATCATCCCATTTAAGTAGATGTTCTAATTTATATTCAAAGTGATCCAGAAGTGCTTCCTTTAAACTTCCCGAACCATACAAGTTACCTGCAATTGAATTGTTTTTTTGGTATTGACGGATAAATTCAGGATTCAAGAATTCTTTTTCGCTTACCCGTGTACTGGTCCTGAATTTTTTAGGGAGCATAAAATAAACGAATGTTTTAATACCAAAAAGACTACGGTGTGTTTTTAGGTAACTAATAACTTCGCTACATAATGTAATTAATTTGCCATGCATTAAAAGATCCTTAAAATAGAACCCGAAAAAATAATGATAGCCGGCAAGCGATTCATCGGCGCCCTGCCCGCTCAAGAGAACACCAATTTTTCCCTTTGCTAACTCCATAACTTTATACTCTGCATAGGCTGAAGTAGAAGGAATTGGTTCCGCCTGAACTTTCACAAAATCAAAAACATCTTTCTGAAGATCTTCCGATTCGGGCATCGTAAAAAACATATTTTTTACAATAGGTTTAAATTCATTTATATACTCACTCTCATCTCCAATCTGACCTTTATTATAAACTGCTGAGAATGTGTTAAGCTCTTTATTTTTATTTTCGTTTAAAATTACAGAAACAATACTTGAAGAATCCAATCCTCCGCTTAAACAAACACCAACAGGTACATCGCTTCGCAAACGCAAATTTACCGACGAACTAAAAAACTCCCTGAATTCTTCAGAGCTTTTAAATCCTTCTCTTTTAGAAACTTCCTTCTTAAGATCATACCATCGCGAGATGGTTGTTTTATTGTTCTTTATACTAATTTTGTGCCCATGCTGTAATTTTTTAACCTCTTCAAAAAACGTATCTTCGGTTTGATCTGTTCTGTTAAAAACCAAATAATCAAAAATACTTTGTTTATTGGCCTGCGGTTTTTTATCAAGAAGAGAAAGTAAAGGCGGTATCTCCGAACAAAATGCAAATTGGTTTTTAGTTTGTAAATAATAAAAAGGTTTTACACCAAAACGATCCCTAGCCGCAAATAAATTTTTGCTTTGCTTGTCGTAAATTGCAAACGCCCACATGCCGTTAAACTTATGCAAACACTCTTCGCCCCAGTAAATATAAGCATTCAATAAAACTTCCGAATCGGTTTGAGTGTTAAACGCAACCCCTAAGCTTCTTAATTCTTCTCGTAATTCAATGTAATTATAAATTTCGCCATTAAACACCAAAACATATCTTCCATCAGAAGATTGCATTGGCTGGTGACCAGCCGACGAAAGATCAATAATACTTAAACGTACAAAACCAAAACCAAAACATTTATCAAGAAAAACACCTTCATCATCCGGACCACGGTGCTTCATAAGCGCCATCATTTTTCGGATCGAATTTTCCTCTACATTTTGCTCATTAAAATTTACTATTCCCGAAATACCACACATTTATTTTCGTTTCTTCAAAAATTATTTTTTTAATACTTTCTCGTACAATTCTTCTAATTCCTTTTCTTTTGCCGGAAGATCAAGATTTTTTACTGCATAGGCTTGGCCAGCTGCCCCAATGGCTCGCCTTAATTCTTTGCCTTGAATTAAACTAATAATTGCCAAGGCCAATTCATCTTCGTTATGCTCCTTTACTAAAAGGCCTGTATTTCCAGACTCTATGATATAAGGAATACCCGCGTGATACGTAGATATAACAGGTAAACCTGCCGACATAGCCTCAATGATCGTACCAGGAATACCTTCTTTGTCGCCATTTGGAGCTATTACACTCGGGTGAACAAAAACATCCGCTTTTCTATATTCATCCATCATTTGCTCTGAAGCATATTTAACAGCGCCAACAAATGTTACAAATTCTTTAATTTCGTTATCAAAGACAAATTTCTTTAGTTCTGCGTCAAGCTCACCACTGCCCGCAATTCGAAGTTCAAAATTTACAATTCCTTTCTCGATAATTTTTTTGATGCTCTTTAGTAAAAATATATGTCCCTTTTGAGGTACTAAAGTTGATAGATTTAAAAGTATAACTTTTTTATTTTCTGAATCTATTTTATCGTAATAAAATTTCTTGCAATCAGTGCCATAATAATGAACAATGATTCTGTTTTCTTTGCATCCGGCGGCAACCAGATCTTTTTCCATATCCGGACTCATGGCAAAAACAGCTGAACAATATCTAAAAACTCGCTCTTTTAAAAATCTTTTGCCATAACCTAACAAAAAAGAAGGAAAGGAAGAGCAGTCGTAACCATAAAATGATACAACAAACGGAACCGGCAATTTTTTTGTAAGTGGATAATATATGCCACAGTCGGTGCCATAATGAAAGTGGCAGATACTTATTTCGTTTTCCTTAATAAAATCAAGGATCTCATCTACATGTTTATTTGATAATGTTTTAATGGTTTTAAAACGAAGCTTGTCAAAAAAAGATTCGCTTAAACTAAGATCTAAATACTTATATTTATTAATATCGAAATCGGCAAAAGTTTCGCTCTTGTTCTTTGAAGAACTTTTTCTGAACGCAATTAGGGGCTCAAAGATTTGATGATTGGTAATTTGATTTAATATAAATGAAGCTTTTAGCTGATCTTTTTTTCTCACAAAATGTAAAACCCTTTTTTTCATTTTCTTTGTAATACTTTTTGTTCTGAACACCAAATTAAAATACTGAAAAAACTATTAAAAGCCTGATTGTATTCGCTTTTATTATATTTTATTAAATGTTCTTCGATATCTTTGGGTCTGCATATCTTTTCATCTAATTCGATAGCATTTCCTATCTCCTTAAAAAAAATCGCACTCCATGAACGACTGTCAAAATCGGGCGGGGCTTTTTTGTTGTTTTTCCGGCGCTTATAAAAATAATAAGGAATTAAAGCTTTCCTATGATCTAAATTATAATTTGGCGGATAACCTCTATCCACATTAATCTCTCCAATTGCCGGATAAAATTTCTTGATTATTAGAGATTGTAATTTTCTGTTGCCTCTGCGTAATAAAACTGAATTTTTGAACGCGTTCTTATAAACATTTAAATGAGTTGTCGAAAAAATATATTTCAAAAGATCAAGGTCGTAAAACGGACTTAAATTCTCGGTATAGTATCTTTCAAGGTGCATTTGGTTACCATAAAAATGCGGAAAACCAACGGTGATAAGATCCTTCATATAATACATCCACGCAAACTTCTCGTGTTTGTACTTTTGGATCAGGCTTCTTCTCTTTTCTATATGCTCAGCTAACTCATTAACGATTTCGGGAGTTAAAAAAATTTCCGGGTTCATAAATTTTACACCAGGGTTTTCGGAAATAAATTTAGGAATATCCAGCGCCTTCTGATCATACATTACATTGTAATAATTTTCGTTTATGTAATCTGTTTTTTGATGAACCGGAGCAAAAACTTCACCACCGATCAGGCCTGTAATAATATATCGCGAACTTTGCGCGATTTTTTTTGCAGCATAAACATAATTGGCCCGTTCGAAAATAGAAATGCCATCTGATAAATTAACAACCGCCCTTGCACTTTCTGTATAGTCGCCCTCAAACTCAGCATCTAAATTAATTGGTGTATAGTTGACATTTAATTTTTTTGACACGTTTAACGGAACGGTAGTGTTTTCACCGCCGCTCTTGCCAAAGCTATAGGTTTTAAATTTAATTTTATTCTTAAGTAAAACGGCCACATTTGCCCGCCCATCAAAACCACCTGTTAGCGATGCTGAAATATGTTCTGAAACACCAGCGCGCTGAAGTACCGAATGCTCAAACAAGTTTAAAAATTTTGCCTCGTCAAATTTCTCTAAATTCCCCGTTACCGAGAAAAGTTCTGTAACTTCAAAATAAGAATTAACATTTAAAGCCGAATTGGTGTAATTTAAGATACCTCCTTGTTCAAGCATGTAAACATCTTTTATAAAAGTACAATTGCTTATCGGATAGTTAAAAATGATCTTCTCCAGAACTGTGCAATAGTTAATTTGAAAATCGACTTCTTTAAAGTCGTTTAAATTTGTTGAAATATAGAAATACTCTCTATTTTTTTTATAGTAAATGTATTTTAACCCCAGTTGATCTTTTAAAATAAAAAAAGTGGCATTTGATTTAGAATAAACCAGAATTATGAAATTTCCTTTCAATTTATCGCTAAATCCTCGGCCCTCTTTTAAATAAAGATCTAAAATTTCGTCGGCATTTATTGATCGTATCTGTTTTGAAACTGCGAGTTGATAGTATGTTTTTCCAGAAACAAAAATTACATATTGTTCGCTCTCAAAAAAATCATGCTTTTCCCCTTTATACCTAATTCCATTTATTGTAATATTTTTGTCGGTATACGTTATATCTTCATGAAGGTCTGGGTTATAAAATTTCCTGGAAGTTGGCTTAACCAAAAAATCTGAAGACTGATCATTTGAAAGATTTATTTCAAACATTACTTATTGCTGCTCGCTTTTTGAATAAAATCGGCTTGTATTTTTGAAACGAACAAGTTTATGTTACCTGCAATGTGAGGCGTAATTATTACATTTTTTAATTTGTAAAATGGGCTGGACGAAGAAAGCGGTTCCTGCGCAAACACATCTAAAACTGCACCGCCGATCATTTCAGTGCTTAGGGCTTTTAGCAATTCCTTTTCATTAACGATCTCGCCGCGACTAATATTTATTAAGTATTTATTCTTTCCAAGTACTTTCAACTCATTAATACCTACAAGGTTTTTTGTTTCCTCGGTAAGAGGTAATGCAATAATTAAAACATCAATTAATTTCAAAAAAGCGTTAAGGTCTTCTATGGTAAACCACTGATCGATATTGTTGAAGGAGTGATCAATAATTCTGTCGCACCCTATTACCTCGCAACTGTTTTGTTTAAAATAATCTGCAACAGCCCGGCCAACATTACCTAAACCTAAAATTCCAATTTTTTCGGAAGAAATCGGTTTAAAATCATTGGTTAAAATCTCTTTCTGTTCCCAACGCTTTTCATATTGATGCGTAAAAGAAAACTGAAGATTTCTTCTTATTAAAACTGCCATTGAAAAACAGTACTCTGCGATAGCCATTTTAGAATATGCTGGGGGCTTTTCAATTTGATAATTTGCGGGTATTTTTCGATCATTTAAAAATTCGAGGCCAATTAAAGGAAAATAAAGCAGTTTAGGTTTCGAATCGGTTGCTTGGTTTAGCTTACTATAACCAAATAAAAAGCAAACATCCGCTTCGGCAAAATGCTTCGAGAAGTCCAATTTACCGGACGAAAAAACTACATCCCAATCTTTGACTTCATTTGAGTATTTGCCTGAAAACAGTTTCGTCCAACTTTCATTCGAAAAATATTGATTAACGGCAATCAATACTTTTTTACCTCCATTATTTTTCCAGCGGCTGGTTTTAAAGGACGCGAGTTTATTTAAACCTTTATGAATTTTACTTTTCAATTTTATTTTATGATTCTTTTAATAATAAACCAAGGCGCCTTAATTAATTTCCAGCCAAACCCAATTTCGTAAAATGCCGGTAGTGGATCGGCCCAGGTAAAATCCGAATAGGTTTTCTTACCGCGTAAGGATCTTCTCCACTCAAAAAATGTAAGTCCTTCTTTACGGTATTTTAGATACGATTCAAGATCCATATAACGATTGATCCATTTTACACCTGATTTAAAATTATTTGCCGGCGTTACTTTTTCGTTTAATACGTCGAGGTAATTCAAGTACGGAAAATTAACCCCACAAAAGGTGGAAAGATAGTTTTGTTGCCAGTACCTCGGATTTATCTCAATTAATTTTAGCTGTTTATCCCGTTCGTCTCTTTTAAATTCGGCAGATCCTATTCCTGTGAAATTTATATTTTTGAATAATTTACGTCCTAGTTCTAATAGCTCATCATCAATCACGCTTTCAACAGAAGCGCCTACACCAAAATGAATTGGGTTTTGCCGGATCTTTTTAAGCGTAAATTCGCCAAGGGTTTTACCGTCTTTTGAGATATAAGCGCAGTATTTAAAATGATTGCTGTCATTACCAGTTATAACCTCCTGCACAACAATAGGAACATTTTTGTATAAAATTTGATTTGCTTTTTCTTCGAACTCGGTTTTACTATTTACTAGAAAACCTTTAATAGTGCCGCTTATTTTTTCGCGCCATGAATTTACTTCTAATCCTTTTATAAAAATAGGATAGCTTAACGTTTCACTAAGATCCGCGGTAAGCATTTCTTTGCTTTTTATAACCAGCGTTTTTGGTAAGACTATACCTGCTTTATCTGCCAGGCAATATTGCTCGTATTTATCGGATATTTTTTGTAAGAGACTATGCTCGGGTAAATTAAATAAAAAATATTTGCTTAAAACATTCCTGTTTTTTGAAAAGCACATCAAAAAGTCATCCGAAGTAAAAAAAACAGGTTTCTTTTGCTGGTCGCCGGAAAAAACCGAATCAACCCAATTTAGAAATTCAGCTTCTTCGTTTAATGGATGTGGGCAAATTTTAGGATCAACATATTTAGAATACCAGGCAATATCTTTTTTAAAATCTATTCCAATTACACTAATTTTATTTTGCCCAAGACTTCTTATTACTCCAAGTCCGGTTTCAAACAATCCAAATACAACGGCTTTTTGCATTAATTCTTTTCTAACCAATTTATGTATTCGCTATGCGTAGTTACCCATATTTTGTCGCGATTCTGATCAATGAATTTAAATAACTCCGGCCAAACCTGATCAATGATTTCCGAATCAAATGATGGATGAAACCAAAGCACACAAACCGTATTTGATCTTATAGCACGTTGTATTATGGTCTTGTATCTGTGAATATGATAATTAATGCTCCATTTTTTTTTGTAAACAAATTCATCTGCCTGCTCAAACTCCCACAAACCGTTTGCGTGTTTTTTTGGATAGGTTAATACATTACGATAATCTGTTCTGAAATTTGTAAAACCTTCTTTTGCCAGTGTATCTAAATTGCCAATTGTATGACCCGGATGAACAAAAGACTTTAACTCCAAATTAATTTCCTGTGCTAGTTTTTTACATTCTTCTAATTCTTTTTGCATTAATTCAGGAGAACAGATCCCATCCCTACAATCGATATGTGAAAATGTGTGGCATCCGATCTCATGTTTAATTTTTGAATCGAGAATAAGTTTTATCAGATCAGGACAATACCAGTTTGGCGCTTCTGCATAATTAGAACAGGGATCATTTTCGAACCAGTCTTTCCCTTCAAACTTCCAAAAATCATTCTCGAAATGTTTTAAACGGGGTAAATTGCCGTGAGGCAGTCCGTTTTCTTTTTTGCATTGCTCTAAAAAAAGATGCCCAACAGTAGCCCAGGTAATTGGAATATTATATTTCTCGCAAAGCTTCGTGATCTTAGGCAAATTCTCTCTCTCTAACTTTGCCTTACTTAAGGCCAACTGCAAAGGGTCAGCAACTGCTTTTGAATATCGCCATGCCCAGGCCAATTCAAAATCTGCCGAAATTAAGAGTACTGTTTTATAGTGTTTTGGGATAAATTTTTCCGGATCTGCTTTTTTTTCGATCACCGGATTTAGCCCAAGCTCAAATTTAATTTTTGATGCCAGATTCCTGATCATTTTATTTCCGCGTAGATCTTTTCGATCTCTTTAAAATGGTTTTCGCGACTGAATTTTTTTTGACAGTGCTCTTTTGAGTGCAAACTCATTGCCGCTCTTATGCCGGAATTATTGGTAAGCAGAAAAATCTTTTCAAAAAATTCTTCTTTAGACGTTACAATAAATCCGGATCTTTCATTAACCACAATTTCATTATTTCCACCAACATTAAAAGCAACAATGGGCAAACTCATCATTCCTGCATCTATCATGGCAATGGATAAACACTCTTCCGAACTGGGATTAACAAACAAATTAAAATTTTTGTAATAAGCCTGAACGTCTGTTTGAAATCCATGAATTAAAAAAAAATCGGATAAAAATCGGTCTTTCACTAATTTTTTAATTTCCTGAAGTGTTTCGCCGTCGCCAACGATTTGGATGTTAAACGCAACGCTTTTTTTCTTTATTAAATACTCCGCCAGCTCTATTAAGTAATCTACTCTTTTTAAATTTATGACTCTACCCACATATCCAATTTGGACTTTAGTTTCCGTTCTTTGCTTTTCGTCACTACTTTCGATCTCGCTATGGTTATATAATATACCAAGCTTTTTTGGCGGAAAATTCAAATAATCAAAATGCTTTGCAAGGTCGTGATTAACAAAAAGTATTTTTTTTAATTTTCGAAACCGTGAAAAAAATCGAAATGCGATCTTCGATTTAATAGGAATATCATTTTCCTGTGAGTGAAAATGCCAAATCACTGAAACATTACAGTGTCTTGACGCTAAGCAAGAAATGATCATGGGTGCAAATAAAGAAGCGTGAAGGATCTCAATATTTTTTTCCTTTATTAAAACTCCTAATTTTTTTGCAGTCGATAAGTATCCTTTTTTTTCTAGAATAATAAAATTTACCTTTTTGGATATTAACTCTTGTAATGGACCATTTTCAAAAGTAAAAAGAAAAACATTCCTGCTCTCTGACAAAAGATTTGCATCTAAAACCGCTTGCTTTTCTGCACCACCAATTGATAAAGAGCTTATAAATACCGCAACGTTCAATTTGATCGATAAATATTTATGAGTTGATCGCTGATCTTTTCCCAATTAAACCCAAGTTCATTTAAGGTAACCGGTATCTGTTCCTTCATTCTTTCTTGCAAACCCTGTTCTTCTATAGTGCGCAACATTGCTTTGGCAAGCGCTTCTGCGTTTGCAGGAATTACCAATAAACCATTTTTTCCGTTTACAATAACATCTCTAAAACCACCTATATCTGACGCTATTACGGGCACGCCCAAGCTAAGGGCGGTTGTAGCTACACCGCTTTGTGTTGCGTCAACGTACGGACAAATTGCAAATTTAGATGCTACTACAAGTTCAACGAGTTTTTCAGTCTCAATAAATTCGTTGATAATTTTTACATTCTTTAATTTAGAAAATTCTTTGAGTGTTTCAGAACTTCCTGAACCCGCAATGCATAACTCCGTTAAGGGGTATTTTTGACTTACAATTTTAAAAGCGTTCAGTAAAAACTGTAGGCCTTTGTATTCAGAAATTCTTCCAAAAAAAATGAAAGAAAAAATTTTTCGGGTTTCTTTTTTATTAATCGATCTTAAATAATCAAGAGTAGCAAAAGGTATAAATGAAATTTGTTTTTGTTTAGAATGTTGAAAGAACCAGTTAAGATCCGTCTTGTTCTGAACGATCAAATGATCACAGTATTCTGTACGTTTTTTTTCCAGCAATTCCGATAATCCCAACCGTGAGCCTTCACCCGTATGCGGATTGTGGTCGTGCAGTGTTACAATTAATTTTTTTCGTCTCGATATCCAACGGTCCCAAATGAATAATCCCGCGCCGGAAACGTGGATAACATCTTTTGACTTCGCATATTTTGAAATGAGCAAATTACTTTTAAAGGTATTTATACTAAACAATTTAAAAGTGGGATACATGAAGACCTTTATACAGTTAATTGCTTCTCCTAAATATTCTTTAATAAAAAATGGCACCTGGCTTTTTATTTCCTCGTTTGAAAGGAAGCCCACCGTATTTACAGAATTTGGAAAATGAAAAACACTTTCACCAGGCCTGGCAGATTGAAAAGCAAATACAAATTCGATGTCGACTTTTTTGTTGAATAAATGCTTTACCAGGGGTAAAGTTACATCAACGTGACCGAAAGAAAAGTAGACGATTTTTTTCAAAAGAAATGACGAAAGGTGAGCTTTTTATTTTTTATACCCCACATAATGCCACTTAAAAAGCCACGCCACGTGGCAAAAGAAACAGAGGGTCTCAGTTGTTTTAAAGTAACAAGTGAGCTTCTAAAGACTCCTGTTTTAAAATGTTTCCAAAAATATTTCCTGAAAAATTCAGGTGACTTGTGTTTTAAAATTACCAGCATTGGATTTCTTGCATCATAATAAGCTTTAAATGCAGAATTTTTACCAATTGTCATACTTTCCTTATGCCATATCTTGGCAAATGGCGTAAACATAATTTTATATCCTAATTTTTTGGCTCTTGCCTGCCAGTCATACTCTTCTCCCTGAAAGGCAAAAGTTGTATCATAGCCACCGGTTTGTAAATACATTTTTCTGTTTACCAAAGTAAAAATATCATCAGCAAAGATCCTTTCTTCAATTTTATCAAATTGGCCCGAATCTACTGTGCGTCCCCCAATATGATCGCCATTCCAAAAAATCGGGTGCTCCTGCTTGCCAACCGTTTGAAGCGTATCTGGTTTATCGAAATAATAAACTTTACCAGTTGTAAAACCGATCATGGAATCTGTTTCTGCTACTTTAACCAGTTCAGAAATAACGTGTTTGTCTACTTTCACATCGTTATTCGTTACAAGTACATAATCTGCTTTTTCTTTATTAAATGCGTAATCCAGCCCAAAATTAAAACCTCCGGAGTATTTTAGATTTTTTTCGGTGCGAAGAACATAAACACCGCGCCAATTTTCATTAACGTAGTCAAGAGTTCCATCGGTAGATCCATTATCAATTACTACTACATTAAAATTAGCGTAATCGTTTTCAAGGTAAGAAGTAACGCTATCGTCCAATAGCTTTTTTCCATTATAAGAAAGAATAAGAACGAGTACTTTTGGGGCTGGCTTATTCATTTGTTACTTTGCTAATTTTTGTTTGCTACGCATATAAGCAATTAATTCTTCTTTGTTTTTAAAACCTCTAAGTTTTTTTGCTGGATTACCGGCATAAATGGAGTAGTCATCTACATCTTTTGTAACAACAGCCCCTGCACCAATTACAGAATATTCTCCAATAGTAACGCCGCCTACAATAGTTGCATTTGTTCCTATAGATACGCCTCTTTTAACAAGGGTTTTAAGATATTCTACTTTTGTGCCAACAATTGGATAAAGATCGTTTGTAAACATGGCACCATGCCCTATAAATACATCATCTTCCAGTGTAACCGAATCGCATAAAAAAGAGTGGCTCTCAATTATGCAATTCTTTCCAATTGCTGTATTTCTTGTAATCTCTACAAATGGGCCAACAAAACTGTTATCCCCAATAATACAGCCAAAAATATTTACCTGATCTTTGTTATAGATCCGTACATTTTTTCCAAGTTGTACATCACTGTCTATCATAACATAAATTTATTTGTAACAGAAATTACTTCTTCCTGCAATTCATTTTGAAGTTCTGGATAAAAAGTTAAAGCAATAACCTTGTCGCTTAAACTCTCTGCAATTGGAAAATCACCTTTTTTGTATCCTAAAAAACGGGTTGCTTCCTGCATATGTAAAGGCATTAAGTAATAAATATTTGTTTGAATCTTTCTTTCATCCATATATTCTATAAATTTTTTTCTGTCGCTCTTAAACTTAGAAACGAACACATGATAATTTGAATAAATGCCTTCTTCTATAACCTGGTGCTCAAAAAGATCAGTTCTTAATTGGCTGATGTATTTTTTTGCGATCAGGTTGCGTTTATGATTCATTTCATCAAGATGCGTTAACTTCACTCTTAAGATCGCCGCCTGTAATTCATCTAACCTGCTATTTATGCCATTTATCTTTATATGGTTGTAATCTGTCATTCCATACATGCGTAAAAGTCGCAGTTTTTCATTTATTTCAGCATTTTTGGTTACTATCATTCCGCCATCACCAATCGCTCCAAGATTTTTTGTTGGATAAAAACTAAACACGCCAATATCCCCCATTGATCCGGATTGATGCTCTCCAAGTTTACTTCCGTGTGACTGAGAAGCATCTTCAATAATTGGCATATCTTTTCCGACAATTTCACGTAGTTTAAAAATATCAACAACGTTTCCAAAAAGATGTACCGGCATTACCGCTTTTGTTTTTTGTGTTATTGCAGCTTTGATCTTGTCAAGATCAATAAGGAAAGTATCTTCTTTTACATCAACAAATACAGGCGTTGCCCCTGAATCAATAATTGCAGATACTGTTGGTATTGCGGTAAAAGGGGTTGTAATTACTTCATCACCTTTTCCAATTCCCAACGCCATTAACGAAAGGGTTAAGCCATCGGTTGCGTTTGCAACGCCAACCGAAAAATCGACACCAATATATTTTGCGAATTCTTTTTCAAAAGCATTTACCTCAGTCGCATTTGTATATCTGCCCGAAACAAGGACACGCTGCATTGCTTCATCAATCTCTTTTTTGTACAACTCATACTGTGGTACCAGGTCACATCTCCAGATCATTTTTTTATTTTATAGGATTTAATTGTTTCTTTTAAAGCGGAAGAAAGATCTGTTATAGAGTATTCCCCATATTCAGATCGTATCAAGTTATCGTTTAATGGTTTGCCCCCAAAATCTATGCTTTTAATGTGCTCGGGAATATCCTTAACTACGCAACTTCCGTTTTTACATACTGTAATTATTTCTTCAGCTAAATTTTTAATTGTAACAGAAGTGCCATTTATATTATATGCATTAAAGCCGTCTTTAATACCTTTATTAATAATATTTTCTGTTATAACACTAAGATCTTTCGCGTATAAGACCGACCTTTTCCTTTGCTCTCCATAAACTTCAATTACTTTACCTTCTATTGCATCTTTTATCATTGTGGCAATAAGCCCTAGATCATCTCCTTCGAACTTTTGATTAAGGCCAAAACAATTTGGGATCCTTAAAGAAGTAACTGCAAACCCTTTTGCTTTTGAAAAAAATCGGTAATGATTTTCTGCGGTAACTTTATGTATGCCCTGAATGTCGATAGGAACAAAGGCTGTAGTTTCAAGAATTTCTTGCTCTTTAACCGCACCGTACTGCCCTGAAGAGCCAAAGAAAATTATTCTATTTTTTTTTGTAAAATATTCTATAGCTTTTAAATGCGATTGCACGTTAAGTTTTAGATCGTAAGCCGGGTCTTTAATTGCGGCCAGGTGTGATGTCCAGGCCATACAATCGATTATTATTTCATGTTCAGAAATTATTGAAGCTATTTCCGGAATTTCTTCAATAGGATTTTTTATTACCTGTAAATTTTTATGCGCGCTCAAATTCGTCAGGCTTCCACCCGATCTATCCATTAAACCATCAATTACCGTTACCTGATAGTTCTTTTCTAAAAGCAAGGCAACAATATTGCTTCCAATAAAACCTGCCCCTCCTAATACTAATATTTTCTTATCAGACATTATAGATATTCTTGTATGCTTTATTGTTATCCGCGTGCTTAAACCAAGCTATAGTTTCGCTCAATCCTTTTTCCAACGTAAATTCTGGTTTCCAGTTTGTTTTGGAGGTTAATAATGTGTTATCTCCTAACAACCTTTCTACTTCACTATTGGAAGGACGTAAGCGAATTTCATCCGTTTCGACTTTTGCTTTTGGATTAATTAAGGCAATTATTTTTTTCACAAGATCGCCCATTGAAATTTCGTTGCCGGTTGCAATATTTACATCCATACCAATAAGTTCATCGCACTGAGCTATTTTAAAAAATCCATTCACTGTATCTTTTACGTATAGTAAATCTCGTGTTGGCGTTAATGAACCGAGTTTTATTATTTCATTTCCACTTACCAATTGCGAAATAATTGTAGGAATAATTGCTCTTGCTGATTGGCGGGGACCGTAAGTATTAAATGGACGAACAATAACTGCAGGCAAATTAAAACTCCTTACAAAAGAATCCGTTAAAGCATCGGCAGCGATTTTTGTTGCTGAATAAGGTGACTGTCCCTGACGAGGATGTTTTTCGTTGATAGGAACGTATTGTGCAGTCCCGTAAACTTCAGAGGTGGATGTAACGATCACTTTTTTTGTTCCCAGTTCACGTGCTGCCTGTAACACGTTTAAAGTTCCCCTAATGTTTGTATCTACATATGATTCAGGAGAGTGATAACTATAGGGAATGGCAATTAGCGCGGCCAAATGATAAACGATATCAATATTTTCCATTGCTTTTTTAACACCATAAGGTTCGCGAATATCGCCGGTAAAAACTTCTATCATTTTTAATTTTTCTGCGGGCAATGTATCTAACCATCCCCACGAATTAAAAGAGTTATACAAAACAAAAGCTTTTACTTTAAAACCCTCATCTAGTAATTTCTCAACCAAATGACTTCCTATAAATCCTTCAGCGCCGGTAACAAGTACATTTTTCATTTTCTTTTAATTATTGTGATTTTTAAATTCCTCCTGAGCCTTTTCGTAATCGGCAATACGTCCAATGTCTAACCAATATTCTGATATTTCGTACTTAGCTACCTGATTGTTTGTTGAGAGCAAAGCAGAGATCAATTTATCCATTCCAAAATATGTATTATCAGGAATAAAATTGAATATTCCGGGTTTCATAATATAGATTCCTGCAAGGATAAAATTTACAAGGTCTGGTTTCTCTTGAATACTTGTTACATAATCACCGTTAAACAAAATGTTTCCAAATTCGAAAGGTGTTATCAATTTTTTGATACTTATAGTTAAATGAGAGTTATTGTTTAAAGCAAAATTATACAGTTTACTAAAATCAACCGTACACAGCACATCTCCATTCATCACAAGAAAAGGTTCAGTAAGATCCTGCTTTAATAATGTTAAAGGGCCAGCAGTACCCAAGGGTATGTCTTCTTTGCTAATTGTTAACTTAACGCCGTATTTACTTCCGTCGCCAAAAAAATTACTTATGTAATCGGATTTATAATTGGTAGCGAGAATGATCTCATCAAAACCATGCTTTTTTAAATTTTCTATTTGAATTTCTAAAACTGCTTTTTCTCCTATTGGCAGTAAAGGTTTTGGAATTGCTTCCGTAAAAGGTTTTAATCTCGACCCAAGACCACCTGCTAAAATTATTGCTTTCATATTTTTATTTCCTCTTTTTTATTAATTTGGCGGGCACCCCTCCCATTATTGAGAATTCTTCAACAACGCCATCTGTAACTACTGCATTTGCCGCAATTATACTCCCGGTTTTTATTGTTGTTCCACCTAATACCACGCAATTAAATCCAAACCAAACATCGTTTTCAATTATTATCGGCGAAAAACCGAGTCCTTGCAAACGCATTGGCGTTTCTGTATTTTCGAAATGATGCGTGCTTGTTACAATTTTGGTGCCGCCGCCTATTAGAACATCATTACCGATAGAAAGGCCTTTGCCCCCAACCAAAACACAGCCCTGCATTATATTTACATTGTTTCCAAGACTGATCTCAGCCGGAAATTTAATTATGACGTTGTCGTGAATTACAACTCCTTTTCCCATTTCTTTTAAAAACGGGCTATATAATAAACGTCTTAAAAAAATTCCCAACTTAAAAGGAAAGTATTTTAAAACAGCTTGAAAAAAATAAAACACTCTATGCATTATATCTATTTTCAGCAATCAGGTCTTGATATATTAAAACCATTTCTTTTGAGTTTTCAATTATATCAAAATACTTTTTTGCAATATCTCGTATCTGCCCTGAGACGATATCTTTTCGTTGTATCTCTTTTGCTAACAATTCGTCTAACCTATCGAAGTCTTTAATTTCTGAGCCAATAATCTCACGTTCACTATTAGTGCCGTTAAAATGTTTGATATTTGGACTAATTACACGTATGTTATAGGCCAAGGCTTCTATGGGTGCAATTCCAAAACCGCCAAAATCCTGAATCTTCTTATCTTTAATTGGTAATACGTAAAGATCCGACATATTAAAAAAAACATCTAGTTCCGAATCATTCCTTAAAATAACTGTAGCGCCGGCATCAATTGCCATTTGATAATACTCATCATTTTTATAACACCCTACCAGAAGTAAGTGGGCTTGAGGAATACGTTTTTTTACTTTTAAAAATGCTTGGATTAATAAATTTGCATTTTTTGTTGCGTTTAATCTTCCAATATATAAAATTACTTTAGCATCATCATTGATCTTATAAAGTTGTCGTGTTTCGCTCTTAGTTTGCT
Organism: Bacteroidia bacterium; assembly: GCA_016787785.1. GTDB lineage: Bacteria > Bacteroidota > Bacteroidia > B-17B0 > Aurantibacillaceae > Aurantibacillus. The sequence continues at coordinate 37,637 of JAEUTO010000003.1, forward strand.
TTGATCTATAGATATCGAAATTGATGCCATTTAAAAAAAATTTACATTTTAAATTTAGAGTTCTTTCTATAAATTCTTCTTCCACCTTCGATGCAGTTAAAAAAAGATTACAATATTTTAGTGCTTTCAATTCCCTTTTCCACAAAAGATATTTAAAAGGCTTTACATATGGTTTTGCGCTTTTAATATCATAATAACCAAACCACGCTCCTAATTGTTGAATGATTATTTTACAGGAAACTGGTTTTAAATTTATAAGTAAGTAATTTATAAGCGAATCGTGGGCGCCATAAAAATGTACGATACACTCTGAATTGTTTCTTTCTTTTTTTAATTCTTCCAGCATGAGTGGCGAACTCATGAATTCTCCCACTTTTGGAATTTTTGATGTTTTTGAAGGAAAAACTTTGTGCTCAACTCCCTCGACATTCAACGAAAACACAGAATCTATTACTGAACCATAAGGGCGCCAACATTCCATTTGTATATTTGGTGAGGCTGCCTTTATATATCCTCCCCAATGGTGATGCCAGTCTTGTTTAAAAAAGCCTATCCAATAAGGTTCCGTTGAAAGCTTTATAAATTCCGTTTTTGGAAATTCTTTTATGTACTCTTCCGGATCCTTATATCTATGGATGATCTCTTGCGGTAAATGTGTTAATATATTTATAACCTTCAAAACCTGGATTAATTATTTATTATGTTTGAAGCGTGCATTTAATTCTGCTTTAACTCTGATCTAACGTATTGAAGGCTCGCTTTAGGACTTAGTAACTGGAATAATATTGTAATGTCGGATCGTTTTAACAAGCCGAACAAAACATATAGAACATAAATTGAAATTAGAAATAAAGGAAAAAAAACAAACGAACTAATATATTTTGAGAAACCATCCAAACTAGGAATTAGCAAATAATAAGAAACGCCATAAAGGATAACCCAAAATAGGATAAATTTAAATTGTTCTTTTATGAACTGTACATTGATCTTTCTCCAGGCAAAATAATAATAGGCAAGAAACAAAAATAAGTTCATCACAACCTGCGTTATTGCCAAAGCTACGCCTCCCATATTCATAAGTTTTGGATGAATACATACTAAAAGAGTGATTGAGAACACAAAGAAATTAACAAAGTATATTCTTGATGAAAGCCAAAACAAACCTAAAGCACTTATTACATTAGCATAAGGCATTCCCCAAATTATAAAAAAAGAAGAAAAAACCAGTAGCGAGAACATAGGAGCAGAAGCTGCATAACGGGAACTTAATAATGTTACCATTATTGGATGCGCAAATAGCGAAAGTCCCATAATAATTGGTAAAATAAATATAAATATAAAACGCTCGAACTGAAATATCTTTGTGGCTACCTGTTGAGTGTCTTTTTTGGCAAGCAACGAGGAAAATATAGGAAAGAATAAAGTTCCGATAGTATTGCCTAATAAAATAAGCATACCACCAATGCTAAAAGCGGCAGAGTAATAACCTATTTGTTTTGTATCACCAAAGTATTCTAAAATAATTTTATCAGAATAGGTCATTAATGATTGAACAATTACAATACTTAAGATCGGATAGGCAATAAGTAAATACTTTTTCGCAAGCGAGGTGTCGAACTTTCCAAAATTTAATTTCCGCAAAAGAAAATAAGCATAAGGTATAACAACAAGGCAACTTACTAAATTGGTTAAAGCCAGTGCAACCACACCCATACTTAGTGCAACAACTATTATTCTTAAAGCGCTATAAAGTATTGATCGCAAAAATTCAGGTGCATTTGCTTTTACTTGTTCTGTTTTGGCATCAAAAACAGTTTGGCTGAATATAAAAAAATTACCAATTGAAACTGTTATTAGTGTAATGCAAATAACAATAAACATTCTTGGATTTTCAAATTGATGTCCAAACAGATATTTTTGAATTGCTAAATAAACCATCACGCCAATTGAAAAACAAACAACAGAGATGATCTGGAGCACAGCATATGTTTTTAAACAATCTGCTTCGTTCTGCCCTTCAGAAACTAATTTCACGTGCGCAGGCCCAAAAAGACTTGTTATAAAAGAAAATATAGAAACAAAAGCAGTAGCATAACCAATTGTACCAACTACTTCAGGTCCTGCAAGTCTCGCAACAACTATTCCGGTAACCGCTGTAATTAAGGCAATCCCTAATTTAGCTCCAAAAGCCAGTATAAATTTTTGTTTAAGCAAGTTTCCTGTTTTGCGTTGATGTGTAGCGATAAATAATTGAGATTACCACAAGCACGTAGGCCTGGATAAAAAACCGAGTATCATACACTACATTAAACCCGATGGTTTGAGAACCTGTATTAATAACAAAAAGAATTATCAAACCTATTAATGCTGTTGAAGTAAGTTTCTGTTTATCATTCACATTAACAAGTATCCCTTTGATGATGATCCGCAAAAACAAAAACAAAAAAGCCAAGATGCCGATAACGCCAACATTCAATAGTAAATTGTGATACCCAACATGAAAATCCTGATGCTCTCGGTGTAGATCACTAAATGCAGCACCAAACACCCAAGTACTTTGATTAAATGCAGCCATTACTTTTGGAGCCCGTTGATCAATTCTTAAAAGCGTTCCACCCGCGGTAAAGTCGCCCTCTATAACTTTATTGATAGTAACGATCCTGGTTGCTGCAGCCTCAATTTGCCTGCTAATGGATGGAATGTAAAAACTAACGCAGATAACTATAAAAATCCCGACTAAACTTCGGTATAAGATCTTTGATATTTCGTTTCTGGACAAAAATAAAAAAACTATGTAACCAATAACAAATGCCAAAAACCAACTTCTTGTACCGGTCATAAAAATAGAAACGAAACTTATCAAATTTATTGTCCAAAGGTAATTGATATTGAAAGCCTTTGCTTTTAACCGTATCATTAATAACGAACCCGAAAAACAAATAAATAAAATACTCACCAATTCAATTGGTCTTTCTATTTCACCTTCACCAAAAACATTAAATACCCCCTGAGTAATCTCAATGTTTGGCTTAACTAAATGCACTATTTGAAATCCGTTGGCCAAGCTAAACACTTGCAGAATAACGGCAATAAAGGCAAATGGAAAAATAAGTTTTAAAAAACGAATAAGTTTATCCAGATCAGGAATTATGTAGAACATTGAATAGAATAAGGTTAGATTGATAACAATTTTAATTACTTCGTTAACGGCTTTAAAACTCATGCCAATGAAAGGAGAAATACTAACCAACAAAATAAAAAGGAGCACAAGCGTATTAAGTTCTTGTGCAAAAAAAACAGGTTTTTTATTTGACCTGTACTCTGATTTTAATTTTATTTTTAGAAGGAATAATATTAGATACAGTTCATAAATCGTAAAGGCAAACCCTAATAAAATGGTATAAATGGGCAGCCTAAAGGCATCATCACGTTTACCCCCGGAAAACAAACCGCCGGGTTGATCTATCAGGATTAAAAAAAAAGCGAGCCAGAAATAATCTTTTTTACTTTTCCAGGCAAATGGTAAAACAGCTAGAAACAAAAATTTATTTACAGGTGCCGGCACAAAATACACTAAAAATACTGCGCCAACAATATAAACAAATAGTTCAAAAAATTCGTTTTGCTTCTTAGATGATACCGCTATCCCCATTTCAGGCTTTTATGATATCTTTTATTTTTTTTGCGGGAACTCCAAAATTGATTGTGTTCTTCATTACATCTTTTGTAACTAAGCTCTTGGCGCCAATAACCGCACTTTCGTTGATTGTAACACCTTTTAAAATTGTAACATCGGCACCAATATAACAGTTATCATGGATTAAAATATCTTTATAACTGGCCGGAAAAACGGTGTTAAGATCTGATCTTGAAATATCCTGATGGGTAATAAAAGTTGTTTGCATAGAAATAACCACATTGTTCTTAATTATCACTTTGCCTCTCAGATCAAAAAAACAATTTTTACCTATATGACAATTATCACCAATTACCAGGTTTGAAAAATTCGTGCAATTATGAAATACTATGGGGGTTTCTATATCATTATTTTTTCCAATAACAGCACCGTTAGCTTTTAAAATTGAAATTGCCGAGTCCTTATTCATCGTCATAAATAATAAGGTAGCATTCTCAAATCCTGAAAAAAATTTCCGAATAAAAAACCGAAACCTATCTCTGATCTGTATTAGTTTATTGACGCTATTTTTTATTCCTAAGCCCACTATTATTAATACTTTGTTTATTCGGTTCTTTTACGCCACACGGGCGAAATATGATTGGCGCATAATTCCATATTGATCTTGGGGTCAACAAGTAACTCTGGTGACACATTCTTATCAAATCCGTAATTTTCAAATATTGGATCAATCGTGTATTTTTTTCCGCTGATGGCACAAGTACGTTCGCCCGAGAGTTTTTCGGGATCAATTTCATATTTGCCGGCATAAGCTACCTTTTTATTTTTTAAATAAAGTTTTGCCTGCTCGGTGTTTTGATATGCTTTAGAAATAGGCACGTCATATGTATCTAACGAATCCGGTGTTGCGGTTAATTCACCACTTAAAAAACAATGCATGACAGGTGCTTTTTTTACGGAAATTGTAATTGACTGTGCACCGTAATTTTTAAACCAGGTATTTTCAAAAGCGTTGGCAAACCAATAGGCAAATTTTCCTTTTTTCAAATTTGCTCCGGTAAAATTACCGATCTCGCAAAAAGGATAGATAAGATCGCAGCCTTCGGCTCTTGAAACGTAAAAGCCCTGGCTTTCGATAAATTTTTTTAATTGATCGGGTGTATATTCATATTGAAAAAAATCACCTCTATCAACTTTCTTTCCTATTAGTTTTTTTACTAATTCCTTAATGCTTCTTTTGAAATATCTGTATCGTAGTAAAAAGGATATATTTGGCGTGGTAATTATTGCCACACCTCCCGGACGTAATGCCCTATATGCTTCGGCAATTGGCTTTTGTGGACCTTCAATAAAATGTTCAACTACACCTAAAGAAATATAGCCGCTTAACGAATTAGTTTCATAAGGCAGATCAAGAATATCTCCTTTTAAAAAAACAGCCTTTGGTTCAATATGATCTTTTGCTTCTTCAAGTTTTTTTATTACTTCATCCGAAAAGTCAATTCCTTCAATATCTATTCCTAATCGTCGCAAATAAAAAACATATCTTCCAACCCCGCAGCCCCCTTCGATCGTTTTACCGAACCGTGGAACATACTTTGTTATCCATTGACGGCCGCCATAAAAATCCCACATCTTTATTTCAGAGTTAGGAGTAACGCCTCCCCACCAGTTATCCCAAACTGTTGATTTTTGGCCAAGGCTATTTTTCATTGCAAAATAATTTAATGTGTTCAAGAATATAATCCACTTCTTCAAATGTCAGATCAGCATGTAAAGGCAGCGTAATAAATTTATTTGCTTCGTTTTCGATATAAGCACAATCTTTTGCAAACGGTTTAAATAAAGGTTGAACGCTAAGTGGTGTATAATGGCAACCGGTTGCAATACCTTTGCTTTTTAAATACAACATCAGATCGTCTCGTTGCTCTGATCTTATACCAAACATTTGATAATGATAATTTTCAGGTTCAAAAGGTAATAATGCTTTTACATTTTGGATATTTTTAATGCCATCTAAGTATCTTCTGATTATTTTTGCGCGCTTTTCATTAAAGGTTGGCAGTTTTTTTAATTGAGCCAAACCAATTGCAGCTGCAAGATCATTCATGTTGTATTTATAACCCAGCACATTTAATTCGTAAAACCAATGTAGTGCATCTTTATTTGCGGTTGTATACGCTTGCGCTGTCTTCCAATTATCTTTATCGATCCCTACCCAACGCATGGCTTTACTATCTTTAAAAAGTTTCGGCTCGTTGGTTACCATCATGCCGCCATCGCCAGTTGTCATTAATTTTTTTTCTTCAAAAGAATAACATCCAATATCTCCCCAGGTGCCAAGAATTTTTCCTTTATAGTTTGCACCTGCGGTATGAGCGCAGTCTTCAATAACTTTTAAATTACGTTCTTTTGCCCAAGGCACTAATTTTTCCATTGGAACGGGGTGCCCTGCGTAGTGCACAGGAATTACGGCAACACAATCTTTGTCATATTTTTTATTCAGGTCCTCCAGATCCATACCTAACGTAACAGGATCAGAGTCGATGAAAACAGGAACAAGCCTATTGTAAAGAACTGCCGATGCAGTTGCTGAAAATGTTAAAGATGGCACCAATACTTTTTTTCCTTCGGGAAAATTAAATGCTGCTAATGCTAAGTGCAATGCTGCTGTTGCAGAGTTTAAACCAATTGCCATTTCAGCTCCAACAAATTCGGCCCACTGTTTTTCAAATTCACTTACATTTGGTCCCAGACCAACCCATGAGCGCTCAAAGGCTTCTCTAATATTCTGCAATTCTTCTTCGCCTAATGAAGGTTTAAATAATCTTATGTTCATAGTTTAACTGCATTGTGTTTATTAATAAATTCTTTTAAAGTTAAATTCAAATTATCTTTTTCTGATAATGTTGGTGTTTGTGTTGGCCAATTTATTTTAAGATCCTCATCCTTCCATATCAATCCCAATTCGTGTGGTTTTGAATACACATTATCCACTTTATAAACCACCTCGCTAATTTCAGTGAGCGTGCAAAAACCATGAGCAAAACCCCTTGGTATAAATATCATTTTTTTATTTTCCTCACTTAATTCTATTGCATCCCATTGTCCAAAAGAACTCGAGTTTTCCCTCAGATCAACAAACACATCTAAAATAGCACCTTTGATACACCGTACTAATTTTGTTTCGGAAAATGGGGGAAGTTGAAAATGCAAACCTCTAATAGTATTTTTCTTCTCGGTACGTGAGTGATTTTCCTGCATCCATTTTAAATTCATTCCTTGCTTTGAAAAAAGAACATCATCATATGTTCTCATAAAAAAACCACGCTCATCCTTTATTGGATTTAACGTTATCTCAAAAACGCCATTTAATTTGCGTTCTTTAATTTCCATTGCTGTTCATAAAATTTTATTTGCAACTGCGTTAACTCCAATACGTTTTCATGGGCAGCAGCTTTGTACCAATCTGTAGTTAACTTTACACACTGATCAAAACTTAAGACCGGCTTCCATTTTAATTTATTAACCGCCTTAGTAATATCCAACATTAATAAGTTTGCTTCATGCAGTTGTCCTGGTTTTGAAATATCAACCCACTTTCCTTTTTCAAAATTTTCAATTATTTTTTCTACCACTAATTGAACGGGGTATACTTCATCGATGTTAGGGCCAAAATTCCATCCTTCGGAAAACGCTCTCTTATTTTGAATTAATTCCGAACCTAATTTCAGATATCCACTCAAAGGTTCAAGAACATGTTGCCAAGGCCTTATAGATCCGGGGTTCCTTAACTCAATATTTTTATTATTTGCTATTGCTCTAATAATGTCGGGAACAAGTCTATTGTCTGACCAATCTCCTCCGCCAATTACATTACCGGCTCTAGCAGAGGCGATGTTACAATCAGTATCACCCGAAAAAAAAGATCTGCGATAAGAACTAATAATTAATTCGGCTGCTCCTTTACTTGCGCTATATGGATCATGGCCACCCATTGGCTCATCTTCCGTATAGCCCTTTAGCGTTTCTTTATTCTCATAACATTTGTCGGTGGTAATAATAACTGCTGATTTAACGGAAGGTGTTTGTTTAATTGCCTCTAAAACATTTACAGTTCCCATTACATTTGTCTCAAAAGTTGAAACAGGATCATTATAACTTTTTATGACAAGGGCTTGTGCAGCTAAATGAAAAACGACCTCGGGTTTTTCTTTTTCAAAAACTTTTTTCAGTTCATTCAGGTCACAAATATTTCCACGATGATCAATTATCTGATCGGAAATTTTTGACGCTTCGAAAATTCCATTTTTATGATCAGGATCAAGAGAAAATCCTATCACATCCGCGCCGATCATTTTAAGCCATATACTTAACCAGGTTCCTTTAAAACCTGTGTGCCCGGTAACTAAAACTTTTTTGCCTTTATAGCTATTTAAGAAATCCATTTTTACCAGATCTTCCAGATAGGATCTTCTTTCCACATCTTTTCAAGCAATTGATTATCTCTAAAAGTATCCATGCACTGCCAAAAATCCTTATGCTTGTAAACAGACAACTGACTTTTTGCAACCAATCCATCAATAGGTTCGTTCTCTATTGTACACGATACGTCATCTGGAATAAGACTCAAAAATTCTTTTTTAAATACAAAGTAACCGCCGTTTATTGGCGCCTGCGATTCAACATCTTTTAATTGTTGTTTAAATTTAAATACCACATCGCCTTTAATTACCAGATCGCCAAAACGAGACGGTGGATAAACACCTGTTACTGTTCCGATTGTATTTTTCTCAGAATGGAATTTTACCAACTCAGCAATATTTACATTACTAACCGCATCACCGTAAGTAAGCATAAAATTATCTTCCGTAATATATCTGGCACATTGTTTTACTCTGTAACCCGTCATTGTTTCTGCCCCTGTCTCAACCAAAGTAACTTTCCAGTCTTCTGAAATATTATTTGAATGAACTTCCACATTTCCATTTTTCGAAAGATCAACAGTAAAGTCGGAATTGTATTTATTATAATTCAAAAAATAATCTCGTATTACATTTCCTTTGTAACCTAAGGCAAGAACAAATTCCTTATAACCAAAATGCGCATAGTGTTTCATAATGTGCCACAGTATTGGTTTGCCTCCAATTTCTACCATTGGTTTTGGCTTGTACTCGGTTTCTTCTCTTAACCTTGTGCCCATTCCACCGCATAATATTATAACTTTCATATTTTTTTATTAATTTTTATTTCAAATTTTTCCAATACCAATCAACAGCTTCCTTTAAACCAGTGTCTAATGTATGAGACGGTTTGTACCCAAGTAATGTTTCCGCCTTTTCGATGGATGCAAGCGAATGAGGAATATCACCAAGACGTGCAGAACCATGTATGACTTGTATTTTAGCAATTTCCGGATCATATTCGCTCAAATATTTTTTTAATAATCTTGTCATCCAATTCAGATCGGCCCGCTCGCCCACAGCAGTATTAAATACCTGACACTTTGCTTCGGGATTTGTTGTGGTAGCGGCTAAATGATTCATTTGAATCACATTATCAATATAAGTAAAATCGCGCGAGTTGGTGCCATCACCATTTATTTTCGGGCTTTCATGCGCCATTAACTGCATGGTAAATTTTGGGATCACCGCCGCGTAAGCGCCGTTAGGATCCTGCCTACGACCATATACGTTAAAGTAGCGAAGCCCAATGCAATCCAAACCATAATTTAAACCAAACACGTGCGCATATAACTCATTTACATACTTTGTAACTGCGTATGGTGATAATGGCTTGCCAATAACATCTTCCAGTTTAGGCAACGCTTCAGAATCTCCATACGTACTCGAGCTTGCCGCATAGATAACTCTTTTAACTTTTGCATCACGTGCTGCCACCAAAACATTTAAAAATCCACCAACATTAACTTCATTGGTTGTGATGGGATCATTTAAACTTCGTGGCACTGAACCTAATGCAGCTTGCTGCAAAACGATCTGCACACCATCAACAGCTTTTTTACAATCATTAAGATCGCGTATATCGCCTTTTAATAAAGTAAAATTTTTATTCTCTAAAAATGATTGAATGTTTTCCATCCTGCCCGTCGAAAAATTATCTAAACAAATTACTTCATTTGCATGTTGTAATAAATGTTCGCACAAATTGGAGCCGATAAATCCGGCTCCGCCGGTTACCAAAACTCTGGAGTTAGTTATTTTTGTATATGACATATAAAATCAAATTAAGCTGTTATAGTATAATCAATGAGTATTTAAAATTTTAACATATTAGGCCATTTTTTACATTTTAAATTTGCATATATTTAACAATCAGATAGTTATAACGGTAATAGCTTCGCCTCCTCAGTCACAGGGTAGCTAAGGAGGCAAAACTCATCGAAAGCGTTAAAATTAGCATAATTTCTCTAAGTTTTTGGGGTATTTTTCTCTAAAATCAGTGGTTTTATTAAAAAAAATTAGTGCATAACATTTTAAATTTTAGGTTTCAATATCATCAATTTATGGCTTATTTACCTGTTAATGATAAGCGATTTTTTTGACCCACGAATAGGTAACATTGCCGAGTTTGAATAAAAAAACAACTGTGCGGGTTTTTTTGAATTCTCTAAAAAAACAAAAAATTCACACATAATTAAAAATAAATGAGGTTTTTACTAAGTATTTTTTTCAGGGCCAACCGATTAATTGTTTTGATCCAACAAAAATTAACCACAAAACAATTTGTTATTTTTAGCGCAATTTTAATTGGCTTAACAGCTGGTTTAGCCGCTGTTTTTTTAAAATTATTAGTGCACTGGCTTCTTGGGGGCATCGAAGTTATTTCCTCAAACAAACAATGGATCATCGCCGCCTTTCCAATAATTGGTATAAGTTTGTGTGTCATCTTTATACATTATATAAATGGCAATAAACTCGGAAAAGGCCTTGCCAATATTATTTACGCCATTGCTAAAAAATCAAGTATCCTTCCAAAAGATCAAACTTATAGCCACATTATCTCAAGCGGTCTAACGGTTGGCTTTGGCGGATCTTCAGGCCTTGAATCGCCCATTGTTACTACCGGTTCGGCTATAGGCTCAAATTTTGGAAAAACCTACAAACTCACTTATAAAGAGCGTACTTTACTTTTAGCATGCGGTGCGGCTGCAGGTATTGCTGGTGCTTTTAACACACCTATTGCCGGTGTTTTATTTGCGCTGGAAGTGTTATTGGTTGAGGCAAACATTTCCGCGTTTATTCCAATTTTAATTGCGTCAGCCTCCGGAGCGTTATGCTCCAAAGTAATTCTGAAAGAAGATCTGCTTTTACAGTTTAAATTACAAGAACCTTTTAATTATTATAATGTACCTTTTTATATTTTACTTGGTTGCCTGGCAGGTGTAGTATCCTTTTATTATTCTAAAACTTTTATGGCCACCGAAAATTACTTTAAAAAATTTGAGACCAATAAGGTCTTAAAAGTACTTGTTGGAGGTATTGGCTTGTATGTGCTTATTTTACTGGTACCCCCGCTTTTTGGTGAAGGCTACAAAAGCATTAAGCTCCTTTCAAATTTAAATACCGATTCTGTTTTTAGTAACTCCATTTTGTTCAACGGCCAGGTATCAAAACCCGTTATCTATCTTTTGCTGCTAGTTGTTATTCTATTAAAACCAATTGCAACCGGCTTTACATTGGGTAGCGGTGGCAATGGCGGTAATTTTGCACCCTCCCTTTTTGTTGGTGCTTTTACCGGCTTTCTTTTTTCTTCAATAATTACCGACCTGGGGTTTAAATTACCAATAAGTAATTTTACAATTGTAGCAATGGCGGGAGTTTTAAGTGGCATTTTTCATGCACCATTAACTGGTATTTTTATTATAGCGGAGGTGACCGGCGGTTATGAACTAATTATTCCTCTTATGATCGTATCTGCTCTAAGCTATGCTGTGTCAAAATACTTTATGCCTTTAAATATTGATATGCTTAAATTATCGAAGAAAGAAAAAATTATTGTTACAAATACCGATTCATATTTACTTAGCAATATAGAAGTTTCCAAGCTTGTTGAGTACGATTTTTCGCAAATACCGGTTAACATTAAATTAAGAAAATTAGTGGAACTTATCTCTACCTCTAAGCGTAATATTTTTCCGGTGGTTAATAAAGACGGGCATTTAAAGGGTTTAATTACGATTGATGATATAAGAGAAATTATGTTTAAGCAGGAACTGTACGATGTGATAACCGTAAAAGAGCTAATGCACGAACCCACCTGTATAATTACTGAAAAAGACGATATTACCTCTGCAATGAAACGTTTTGACGAATCGCACCTCTGGAATATACCTGTTGTATTTAACGGAAAATTTGAAGGCTTCATCTCCAAATCTTCTATCCTTGAAAAATACAGGGAAGTACTTATTAATACTTCCTTAGAGTGATTTATCCCCCAGATCAAAAAAAATCCGCGCTGTTATTCACAACGCGGATCTTTAAGAAAAATTATTTTTGTTATTGAACTACTAATTTTTTAGTGCTTGATGCATTTCCAACTTTAATATTTACCATGTAAATACCAGTTGATAATCCGGTAAGGTCAACATTAATGCTATTCTCACCTACTTGCCCCTGTGTTTTGCTACTTTTTACAGTTTGCCCAATCGCATTTAAAACAGCGATATCAACACTTAAATTGTCTTTAAGACCAATTACCAATGTTGCATTGTTTGAAGCTGGGTTTGGATAAATAAAACTGTTACCAACACTTGTTTGTGCTTGAGAAATACCAGTAGTAATTGAAGAAAACGAGTAAGATAATTTACCTTGTTGATACCATGTTGTATTATTTAATAATGGATCGAAAGGATTACTGTTAGTTACAGTGTATGGCGTTTGAATATCAACCGTATTACTTACAACCGATGCAGCACCTGTTGTTGGCGACATATAATATAACGTAGCGCGGCTTGACACATTTGGATTATTTGTGCCTGTACCTGCAGCAACTTTACTTACATTAATTTCTGTTGGTGAAATAGTGTAAGGAGCAGTACCAGAACTTACAGCCATACAACGTGCTTTAATGTTTGGCAAACTGTTGTAATTTCTTGCACCGTTTGTAAAGTTAGTGTCAGATTCTGACCAAGAAAAAGTAACATATTGTCCATCCGGTGTACGACCTAATTGAATACGTTGGCCGCAGTTGTCAACTTTCACAGGTTCTGAAGTAGAACTTGCATTCCATGGGTTTTCGTTAAAACCGGGTTGCCCTGTTGTACCACTCGCTGCTTCAGAAGATAATGAATCAACCGTTTTTACCATCCAGGCAGCTGTACCATCGCCAATAAAATCATATAAGTACGGACGGTTACCCGGAGTATGTCCCCAAGCGTAAAGATCAACGTTCTTAGTGAATTGAGAATAATAAGTCAATGAATCATTATGATTCGACGCAGCGCTTCTAAATGTTGCACCAATATGTAATTTGTTATTAGCATCAACTGTGGCATCATAATCAATAAAATAAGGAACAGCAATATTTGTATTTGCGTTTACTGTTGCAATATGATCTAACAAAGGAGCCATTGCAGGCGCGTTAAAATCTATACCTGTAAGTTGCGCCCAGCTAACCCCCGAATTAGTTGTTTTGTAAACAATTGGTTGGTAACCTTTATTTGAATTTACTGCAGTTGAAACTGCACCTAACATTACAACATAACCAACAGTGCCTGATTCGTTCCATACCATTTGAGGAGCAGAACCAAGTGCTTTTCCACCGGCTGTAGTAATTATCGTTGCAGGAACAATTGAATCAGATGTCCATGTAAAAGCACCTGCGTTAAAAGCTCCCTTTACAACTGCAACACCTCTCATAGTAGAAAGACCTGTGTTATCGTTTTGAATTAATCCTAATGAACGGATCATACCATCGTCGGTATAAGTAAAACCTTGACGTGACCACCCGTGTGGTCCTAAATTTGGAGGATAACTTGGTAAAGTAAATGACAACATTTGTTGCGCATTTGGAGCGCCACTTGCGGTATTATTAAATGCGTTCAATTGTTTACTTGCATAAAAATTACCTGTCCATGTAGAACCTGCAACCGTTGGACCAGATCCAACTATGTAAGCGCTGCCAATACTTGAATTTCCAACAGGACTATAAACGCCACCTTGCGGATAACGTCCCCAATTGGTTGCATCTGCCCAAATACAAGTACTGTCCCATGTTGTACCCCAGTTTGTACTGATCTCAGCAACTATTGCACCACTTTGCGCAGTAGCAGGAAGTGCAGGAAGTGCAGTATAACTTGCGCTCTTTCTGTGTACAAAAGAAACAGAGTTAACATTATTGTTGTATTGTAATGGTCTTGATTGTGTAACCAACATACCTGCAATATTCATCGATCCGCAAAGTAATTTCCAACTAATAGTTGATGGCGGCATTGCAATTGAAGATTCTTCGCTAGTCTTGCTGGTCTGGTCTTGTAAAGTTTCAACGCCTTTATTTGTTGCAGGTGAAGATACCCTTATAGGATCATTCATAAACTTATCTGCAACGTTTTGAGCCATGTTTGCAATTGCGGTAGGCTTTTGCCTTATGCGGCCATTTTGTGGGTAAGCGCTTACTGCTGCTAATAATGCTGTACCGATTAATAATTGTTTTTTCATTGTTTTTGTTTTTTGTAGCGAAATGAACTTACATTCCTTTTGCCTGGTTTTGGGTATTCTATTAAAAAAAAGGCCGTATTGTTTTTCCAATACGACCTTTTAATTTTTTTTATTATTGAACTACTAGTTTTTTTGTACTGCTTGCATTTCCAACTTTAATATTTACCATGTAAATACCGGTTGATAATCCTCCAAGATCAATATTGATGTTATTCTCACCAACTTGCCCTTGCGCCTTATTGGTTTTTACAATCTGGCCAATTGTATTTAAAACAGTAATATCAACATTAGAATTGTCTTTAAGATCAATTGCCAGTACCGCATTACCAGAAGCAGGATTTGGATAAACAACACTATTGCTTGCGCTGTTTAAAGCATTCTCAGCAACACCTACTGAACCAAAATTAAGATCTGCAGACATGTACCAGTGTTGTGGTGCAGTTTGTGTATATGGATTACCGTTTGTAACTGTAATAGGCATAGTCAGTCTTGGACCTAACGGGCCGATAGCGGTTGTTGCTGATGTTGGTGACGTAAAATGATACATCGCGCGGCTGGCAACATTCGGATTTGATCCTGTAGCGGGTTTTGTAACGTTTATCTCAACAGGATGTAATGAGTTACCGGCTACCGAATAGCAACGCGCTTTTACGTTTGGAATATTATTCCATTTTTTTCCGCCGTTTGTAAAATTAGAATCCGATTCTGCCCAGTTATAAATCACATATTGTCCATCAGATGAGCGGCTTAATTGTAAACGTGCATCTATCCTGCATTTGTTTCCACTTGCGTCAACGTCCCAAGGGTTATCAGCAAAGCCATAACCGGTTGAAAGACCCGCAGGACCCTCGCTTGACATTGAATCTACTGTTAAGCAGGTCCATGCAGCTGTACCATCGCCTCTAAAATCATATAGGTAAGGGCGTTGGCCCGGCACATGCGGCCACCTGTAATTTTCTCCTTGAATAAGATAAGTGCTAATATAAGCAAGTGAATCCGGGTGATCGATCGAACTCGGAATGATAGAAGTAAAAATATGTAATTTATTGTTTGCATCTACAGCAACATCCATTCCTTCGATCCAGTTAAAGAATGGTATCACTTTAGTTTTTACACCAAAGCTATCGGCAGAATCAAGTGGTGCTAAAACATTATTAAACGCACCGCTGTTAAAATCAATACCAGGTAATAAACTCCATGAAGTACCGCTGTTTGTAGTTTTGTAAACAATTGGTTGATATCCTTTATTTGAACCTGTTGCACCTGCTCTTGCACCAATAATCACAACGTATCCGGTTGTGCCGCTTTCGTTCCAGGCCATCATTGGGCGTGACACCCATTCTTCATCACCACTGTTTGTATTTACAAGCGTTGGCGGGTTAATTTGGGTTCCAGCCCAGTTAAATACGCCGGCATTAAAACTTCCAGTAACAACCATCACTGCTGTATCGCTTGCAACAGATTCATCGGTAATTCCACCAATGGTTCTAACTTTTCCATCATCTGTAGACGTAAAACAATAAGCAGCAAAATCATGTCTGTTCAAGTTCGGAGCAAATGGTCCTGTTTTTGACATCCATTGCATTTCGTTTGGAACTGTGGTAATGGTGTTGCTGTAATTTGCAGAACCCATTTGCCTGCTTGCATAATAGTTGCCCAACCAACCTGTGGCTGCACCTGTTGTAGGCCCTTGTGCAATAACGTAAGCATTGTTAACATTAGTGTTTCCCGGAGGATTGTACATACCACCTTGCGGGTAACGGCCCCATTCTGTATTGTTAGACCATAGTACGGTACTATCCCAGGTGGTACCCCAATTGGTTGTGATCATACCAACTATAACACCACTTGTTGCTGTGCTTACCGGTGTAGGTGTTACAGGATAAGTTTTATTCATACGATGAATAAAAGAAACAGTATTTAATTCATCGTTATATTGTAATGGATTACCATAAGAAATTGTTGAATTTAAAATGTTACCAGATCCTGAGATCTTTGCCCAGGTATTAATAGCACTGGTTTTTGACGCACTGGTTGCTTCAACAGGCGCTTCGGTAATTTGCGGCATTGCGCTACGTGAGCTGGTTGTTTCTTCCGCAAATTTTAACTCTGCAATCAGTTGGGTATTTTGTATACCAGATGGTTTTGGCCTCAGTTTGCCATTTTGTGGGAAGGCACTTATTACTGCTAATAATGCTGACCCGAGTAGTAATTGTTTTTTCATGGTATTGTGATTTAGATGTTTTAAAAATTTAAGAACGTTTTATGTTAATTCTAATAAGCAATTTATTAAATTAAAATGAATTAATTCAATTAAATTAGAACAATAAAAATAGGGTTTTTGTGTAATTGGAGATTACTTAAGCTAAGTTACAAAATAAATTTAATAAAACCTAATAAAAAAACCCGCACTGTTATACAGCGCGGGTTTTTAATTTCCCTGTCAGAAAAAATTAATTATTGTACTACTAATTTCTTAGTACTTGTAGCATTACCAACTTTAACATTTACCATGTAAATACCAGTTGATAAACCTGTAAGATCAATATTGATGCCATTAGCACCAGCTTGTCCTAGAGTTCTGCTAGTTTTAACAACTTGTCCAATTGTGTTTAATACAACAACATCAACAGTTGAATTATCTTTTAGATCAATTGATAAAACAGCGTTGTTAGAAGCAGGGTTAGGATAAATAACCGAGTTGCTTGCGCTGTTTGAATTCTCAGCAACACCATTAACTGTAGTTGTAATTGATGAGAAAGCGTAAGATAATTTACCACTTTGATACCATGTAGTATTGTTAGTTAATTGAGCAAATGGATTACTGTTAGTTATTACTAATGGCGTATTAATATCAACTGTATTACCAGATACTGCAGCAGAACCTGTTACAGGAGACATGTAGTGCATAGTAGCGCGGTTAGCAACATTTGTATTTGGCGTACCAGTTCCTGAAGCAACTTTTGTTACGTTAATTTCAGTTGGTGATACTTGATACATGTTTGTTCCAGAACCGATAGCCATACAACGTGTTTTGATGTTTGGAATAGAGTTGTATTTTCTTCCACCGTTTGTAAAGTTAGTGTCAGATTCTACCCATGCAAAAGTAATGTATTGTCCATCAGGAGTACGACCTAATTGAATACGGTGATCAACGTTGTTAGTTTTAGAACCACTTGTTCCAGTTGGATCCCAAGGATTTTCATTGAAACCTGGATCTCCAGATGAAGCGCCAGCTTGTTCAGAAGAAATTGAATCTACAGTTACAAAAGACCATGGACCTGTTCCATCACCAATAAAATCATATAGGTAAGGACGGTTACCCGGCGTGTGACCCCAACGGTAAAGTTCGCCACCATTTGAGAATTGTTGTAAGAAATTTAATGAATCAAGGTGAATTGAAGAGTGACTGAACATAACCGCACCTAAGTGTAATTTACCGTTCGCGTCAACTGTCATATCCCAATCAGAAAAGAAAGGAGATGCTTTTGTAGTATCAGCATTTAAAGTAGCTAAATGATCAATGATTGGTTTCATAGCAACGCTATTAAAATCAATTCCTGGTAATAATGACCAAGAAGTTCCGCTATTAGTGGTTTTATAAATAATAGGGTGTTGACCAATGTTTTGGCTGGTTGCACCAGCTAAAGAACCAAGCGTTGCAAAGTAACCAATTGTTCCTGCTTCGTTCCAAGCCATTTGAGGGGCAAAACCTAAAACTTTATCACCTGAAGTCGGCTCAATTGCAGCCGGTGGAATAATAGTATCAGTTGACCATGTGAAAGTTCCTGCGTTGAAAACACCTTTTGCAATTGCATAACCTCTTAAGGCAGCAAGTGTAGTGTTATCTGCTTGTAATAATGCAGCAGAACGAACAACACCATCATCAGTTGAACTGAAAGAACAACGTGACCAACCATGGTTAGTTACAGGTCCTGTTTGAGCAAATGGAAACATTTGTTGAGCATTAGGAGCAGCATCAGCAGTAGTATTGAACGCGTTCAGTTTTTTGCTCGCGTAAAAATTTCCTGAGAACGTTGAACCCGCAACTGTAGGACCAGTTCCTACAATGTATGCGTTAGCTAAAGTTGTATTTCCTGTTGGATTGTAGATACCACCATGTGGGTAACGACCCCAATCAGTACCGTTAGACCAGATACAAGTACTGTCCCAGGTTGAACCCCAGTTAGTACTTACCATACCTACGATAACGCCACTTTGCGCTGTTGCAGGAATAGCAGGAGTTGATTGGTATGTAGCGCTTTTTCTATGAATATAAGAAACTGCATTTAATTCATTGTTATATTGCAAAGGTTGAGTTTCACTTAACAACATACCATAAATGTTCATTGAACCGGTTAATAAATTCCAAGTAATGGTAGATGGAGGCATGCTTGCAGATCTCTCTGACTCAGTAGCATTTAAAACAGCACCAGTTAATGGCTTTAATGTTGTTACAGCATTAGCTGGTTCCATTGCAAACTTTGCCGCAATTTGGCTGGCAATATTACCAACGCTTACAGGCTTTTGTTTTGCACTTTGTGGAAAGACACTTATTGCTGCTAATAAGGCCGAACCAAGTAGTAATTGTTTTTTCATGTTTATTTGGTTTTAGGTATTTAAAATTTAAATTGTTTAAATAAATTAATTCAAAGGGCTAAAATAGGAAAATGGTCAATTTAAACCAAATTTAATTTGACTAAATCATTAAATTTAACACTCAAAAAAGGGATTTTGTTTAGATGTTGAGATCTGTAATCAAATTTACAAAAAAAACTGATTATTACAAATTATATCATAAAAAAAGCCGCTAATTTCTTAGCGGCTTTTTTGTTTAATTGCTTAAGCAATTATTTTCCTTTGTTAACTGAACCAGCAAGATCTGAACCAGCTTTAAATTTTACTACTTTTTTAGCAGCAATTTTAATTTCTTTACCAGTTTGAGGATTACGACCAGTACGAGCAGCACGTTTAGCTACTGTAAAAGAACCGAAACCTACTAAACCAATACGATCACCTTTTTTTAAAGCTTTGTGAATAGCTTCGATTGTAGAATCTAAAGCACGACCAGCGTCAGCTTTTGTTAATTTTGAACCTGATGCAATTGCATCAATTAATTCTGCTTTGTTCATTTTTTTTGTTTTTAGGGTTAAACAATTAATTAAAATTATAATACAAATTTATACGTAAAACCGTATTTGTCAAGCGTTTTGCAAAAAAAAGCGGCTGTTTTGTTGATAAATCGGCATTTTGTTAATAAATATGGCTTGAAACCTGCTTTAATACAGGGTTTATGAGATTTTACAAAGTCTTTTTGTTGTTTTACAGGCCTTAAAAGGGCTACTAGCCCTGTGTTTTATACCAGTTAACCGATTCGTTAAAGAAACATAGCCTTATCCTTTATGGTAAAGCCTCTCAAAAATTCGGCAATGGTCATTCTTTTTTTTCCCTGAAGTTGGAGATCTGTAATTTCAACCAAGCCATCTTCGCAATAAACTTTTAAAAAAGTTTTATTGTCGGTAAGCAGCGAACCGTTAGGATGAAAAGGTTCGCATGGTTCAAATTTTGAATTAAATATTTTTATCATCATCACTACGTCATCGCCATTCTTTAAACGTGCGTATGCCGTGGGATAAGGCGATAAACCTCTTATACGATTATTTATTTCAATTGCCGGTTTTTCCCAATCTATCAAACAATCGTCTTTAAATATTTTGGGCGCGTGGCATACTAAACTCTCATCTTGTAATAAAAAATCCGGTTCTACTCCACTCTCAAAACTCTTTTGCAGGGCTTCAGCGGTCTTTACAATAAGGCTAGCGCCAACAACCATCAAATTGTCATGTAACTCGCCGGCTGTTGTTGTTGTTTCGATTTTTACTTTTTCCCTGAATAAAATATTACCGGTATCTATCTCATGTTTTAATTTAAAGGTTGTAACACCGCTTTCTTTTTCGCCGTTAATAATGGCCCAGTTAATTGGCGCTGCACCTCTGTATTTTGGCAACAAGGATGCATGTAAATTATAGGTGCCCATTTTTGGCATGTTCCACACTATTTCGGGTAACATTCTAAAAGCTACAACAAATTGAAGGTCGGCTTTTAGTTCTTTTAATTCTGTAATAAAATATTCGTCTTTTAATTTCTCCGGCTGCAAAAGCTTTAAATTGTGTTCAAGCGCATATTTTTTAATGGCAGATTGCTGCACCTGCTGACCCCGGCCCGCAGGTTTATCGGGTACTGTAACCACTCCAACAACCGTGTAATTATTTTTAATTAAGGCGTCTAGACTTGCTACCGCAAACTCCGGTGTTCCCATAAAAACGATACGCATTTTCATTTTTTAATTCAACGCTTATTTATAACGCACGTAAAAATAACAAACATTTACTTCTTTTGTTTTTTAATTTATAAGCATAAAAAAAGGGCCTCATAATGAGGCCCTTCTCTTTATAAAAAATTAAAAATGATTACTCAATAATAATTTTCTTGGTAATTTTATTTCCATTGCTTTCGAATGTAATAAAATAAATACCTTTTGATTGAGTTGATAGATCAACATTTTTAGAGTTGTTAAATTTACCTGAAACAACAGTAGATCCTAAAATATTAGTTACAGTGAAGTTAATGTTATCGTTTGTTACTGAATTAGAAACACTAAATACACCTGTACTAGGATTTGGATAAACATTGATAAATGCTAATGCGCCTGAGTTCTCATGAACACCTGCACAAGGATCAACGTTAATTGTTTGAGTTGTTACTGCTGTACCAGAAATGTTACCTGCAGTTAAAGTAATAGTATAAATACCTGCAGCAGTAAATGAAATTGACGGAGCTGGCGCAGTTGGATTTGAGAATTGCGTTGAGTTCGCAGGGCTCGCAGTCCAAGTATAACTAATTGGCGTAATACCAGAAGTAGTTGTATTTGCAGTATTAACAGTGTTTGTTGTTACACAAGTAATAGCCGGTACTGTAAATGAAACAGTAGGAGGACAAGGAGCAACAGTTACTGTGTGAACTACTGTATTTGTTCCTGAAGCATTTGAAGCTAATAAGGTAATAGAGTAAGTACCAGCAGTAGCAAATGTAAATGACGGAGCGCTAGCCACCGCGTTTGAAATTGAAACACCAGTAGTTGGGTTTGTTGACCAGTTGTAAGTTGGTGCAGGTGCACCGGTTGATGTGTTACTTACAGTATAAGTTACTTTAGCACAAGCACTAGCAGCACTTGTAAAAGCAGCCGTTGGTGCAGTACAAGCCTGAACTAACACAACCTGAGTTGCTACGTTAGTACCTGTAGCATTTACAGCTGTTAACGTAATTGTATAAGATTGTGCAGTTGCAAAAGTTACTGTAGGATTTGTTGCAGTAGGATTAGAAAAAACTGCTGCAGGAGAAGATGACCAAGAATAAGTTGGAGCAGGACTTCCTGTAGAAGTGTTATTTAATACTGTAGAACCTGTTGATAAACATAATACCGGAGGAGCACTGAATGCTGCTGTTGGAGCAGCAGGGCTGTTGATTGCCGGACCAGAATATTTGTAGATACCACCAATACCCGGAGTTGTTGGATCGCTGAATCCACCAGCCCAACCTGTAGTGTTGTTTACAAAGTCAACTGTTAAGTACTGAATTGTAGTTGAACCCCAATCTGTCCAGTTTACACCTTGGTTTGATGAATAAGAAATAATTTGGTTAGTAGTTCCAGCGCCACAAGATGCATATTGCGAAGTACCTGGAATTGCACCCATATTATTTAAACCTAAATTTGGATCTTGTGCAGGAATTAACGTCCATGTAGCACCACCATCAGTTGTATTATATTGTGCTAAAGTTTGTGAAGCATCAAATAACCAAGCATAACCATTTAAAGGTGTAGTGAAAGCGATCTCATTGATACCCACAGAAGACGGATCTAAGGTACTTACATTCCAGGTTTGACCAGCATCGGTAGAACGGAAGATACGACCTTCGTTAGTACCAAACCAAATGTTACTAGAACCTAATTTAGTGTAAACACCTGTTAATCCAAATTCATTTGCAGATGATGGATTAGGTATGTTAGCACCGGGAATTAAAGACCAAGTGTTACCTCCATCAGTAGTTCTCCAGATCTCATATTCGTTACCAGTACCAGGGTTTGGATCACCCATAGTGATACCAATTAATGGTGTACCAAAAGTAACAATGTTACAGAATGATGCAGCATTAGTATACATACCTGTAGCAGTCATATTTTGCCAAGTAGTACCACCATTTGTAGTTCTGTGTATAGCACCTTTATTTTGACCTGCTTTTAAGTATGAAGCAACCCAACATGTATTGGCGTCAACACCTTCTAAGCTCGCAATTTTAAATGAATTGGTATCTCCAATAACAGGAGTAACCGTACTTTGATAAATGTTACCAGAGGCCCAAGATGTTCCACCATTGATAGTTCTTGTAAACCAACTGTAATTTCTGCTAGTGTTACCGGCAGTTCCATCATAACCATGAGCCCAAACCACGTTCGCATCAACTGCACTAAGCAATCTAACACCGGTTGAAACCTTTGGCCATGCAGCATTTTGAGTTATCGACCAACTGGCACTTGCCTGGCCAACTGCAGAACTCACTGCAAGAGCTCCGAAAATTGAAAGTAATGTTTTTTTCATGTTTTAATTTTTTATTTAAGGATTAAAGATAGATAAAAAAAATTAAACTATTTTAATAAAATTTTGGTTTTAACACTTGGCCAAAAATCATACCTTTACCGCAATTAAAATGATCAATACAGATTTAGTTATAGTAGGGGCCGGACCAGTAGGGTTATTCGCCATTTTTGAAGCAGGTTTATTAAAAATGCGTTGCCATTTAGTGGATTATTTACCCCAGGTTGGTGGCCAATTGTCTGAAATTTACCCAAAAAAACCAATTTACGATATTCCCGGCTTTCCAAGTATTCTTGCACAAGAGCTGGTAGAAAATTTAATGAAACAAGGCGAACCTTTTAAACCGGGTTTTACTTTAGGCGAACGTATTGAAAAACTAGAGAAACGTGCCGAAGCAGATTTTTTACTGACTACAAATATGGGCACGCAAATACAGGCCAAGGTAGTTGTAATTGCAGGCGGATTGGGTTGTTTTGAGCCGCGCAAACCCGAAATTACCGGTTTAGAAAAATTTGAGAATGGAAAAGGGGTTAATTATATGATCCTTGATCCTGAAAAATATCGCAATAAAAAAATGATAATTGCCGGCGGCGGCGACAGTGCGCTGGATTGGGCTATTTTTTTGAGCGAGGTTTGTAGCGAATTAACACTAGTGCACCGGAGCGAAAGCTTTAGAGGCGCGCCTGACAGTGTTGCGAAAGTAATGGCGCTCAATGCTTCAGGAAAAATAAAATTATTATTGAACACCAATATTTTATCAGTTTCGGGTAATGATCATCTTGAAGCTGTAGAATTAATAAACGCAAAAACTCAGGAAAAAAATACAATTGCAACCGATCATTTAATTCCTCTATTTGGTCTTAGCCCGAAATTAGGACCTATTGAAAATTGGGGCTTGAATCTCGACAAAAATGCAATTGAAGTAAATACGGATGATTATAGCACTAACGTTCCGGGTATTTACGCAATTGGTGATATTAATACCTATAAAAACAAATTAAAACTGATCCTTTGTGGTTTTCACGAAGCAGCTTTAATGAGTCACAGCGCTTATAAATACATGAACCCGGGGGTTAAATACACCATGAAATACACCACCGTTCAAGGCGTACACGAATTTTAATTTGGAAGCCTTAAAAATATTTTTAGCCATTGTTGCGTTTTCAAGTCCGCTTTTCTTGCTAATTTATTTTGCCATTCGTTACCAAAATAAAACTTTTGTGAGATCTTGGGATAATGTTTTTGATCTGTTTTCAAAAAATCAAATCAGTATTAAAACACCAATGCCTTCTAACAAAAAAAACTTACTTGCGTTAACAGGTAGTTTTAATCAAAAGGTCATTCAGGTTAACACCTATTATGTTGGGTCGGGTAAGAACCGGACAATAGTTACCCGGATGGATATTTTTTTAGATAACGGTCAATTAGCTGAATTTAGCTTATATAAAGAAACGATATTCTCTAAGTTAGGAGAGTTGTTAGGTTCAGTAGATATTAAAACAGGAAATGCAGAGTTTGACAAAACCTTTAGATTAAAATCAAAAAACGAAACGGAAACTCAAAAAATATTTAACGACGAGGTGATTAATCATTGCCAAAACGTTAAGAAAGATTTTACCGGAACGATTTTAAGTAAAGAAAATAAACTTTCTTTTTTTATGAATGGCTTACCTGGCAATAAAATGCAACTTTTGCATTTTAACTGCTTGTTATCGATCGTGCTATTGTTAACTAAACACAGTAGTAAACCCTCAGGGCACAGCCCAAAAAATTAGCATTTTTTACTTTGTATTTAGATCTCTTCTTTGTAAAACAAAATTACCGATCTCACTCTGCTTTATCTTTTGCGCACCAAACTTCTCACACCAATATTGCGCTAAATATTCTTGTTCTGTTTGTCCGGGGGTGGGAATTAGAAATATTCTTTTCTTATTTAAGAGATAAAGATCCATTAGTGTACTGTAACCACTTCTACAAATAACTGTATCAGCGTTTAAAATTATTTTTTTTAATTCGCTATCGAATGCAAAATTAAAAACGCTGATATTTTTATTTACGGCATGAAATTCAGTGTCAGAACCTCTTACCAAAATAATTTTTTTTGACGAATCTTTAAATTTTTCGATTAATTTATTTTCTAAAATAGTTCGTTGAGGCTCAACGCCGGAAAGCAAAATTAAAAGATCATATTTTTCCAGTTCAGAAGAATTTATTTCTATTTCCGCTAACGCGCTTTTTGGTCCGATATACTCTACCGGAATTTTAATTTCTTCTGAATCGCTTAACTTACCTGACAAGCGCTCGTTATCATTTTTATGATCGGGTACCCAAACTTTATCAAATTGATGAATAAATTCTTTATTTTTTTTATTGGCCAGGCCTAAAAAAAGTGGCGACTTTACATTTAGTTGATGCGTAATAAAAATACTTTCTACATTTTTATCGTATAGGCCAAAACGATTGTCACTTATCACAAGATCTACCTTATGTTCAGCAATTATTTGTTTTAATATTTTTTTTTCTTCATTAATTACCGCATTTATTTTTGGCCACTGTAGCAAAATTTTTACCCAAACCGGTAAGTTATTTGAGTACTTAATATTATACGAAGGCAAATTTATTTTTTGCAGCTCGGGGAAATCTTTATCAAAAAAATTTCGGTTTAAAGTAGTGGTGCCGATAATAACTTTGTTGTTCGCACATAATTCTTTAATGATGGGAACGCAGCGCGTGGCGTGGCCTAAGCCCCAATCGAGCGGAGAAATAAATATGGTCTTATTTGAGATCAAAAAAAATGCTTATCCTAAGATAAGCATTTTATTATTTAACGAATTATTGTTTTTTTAGATGGCTTTCGTAGATCTCGATCCATTTTTCCGGAGTTATTTTCGCTGCCAATTCTCCAATTAACTTGTTGGGAATTTGATCGGGCTTCTTGAAACGGATACAACTTTTACCCATATCTAATTTTGCTTTGGAATGTTTTGGATATTCATCGGTAAACCATTTCAATAATTTTGGACTGCCATAAATGCCCATATGATATAAAGCAATAAAATTCTTTTGAGACGCTATGCTCATGAAACCCAGTGGTAACGAGGGGTCGCAATGATAGCCTGCAGGATACATAGAAAGGGGGACAACGTATCCCACCACGCCATATGCCATACATTCTTTAAAACCTTTTGGTAAATTTTTAAGAATTACTTTTCTTAACTCATTCATAGGAGCCCTCCTGTCTTCAGGAAGCTCCTTAAAATAATCGTCAACAGTTTTTGCTTTTGACTGCATACTTAAAATTAATTACGCATCAATTTTTGCGTACTTGGCATTTTTTTCGATAAAATCTCTGCGTGGCGGAACCTCATCACCCATTAACATACTAAAAACGCGATCTGCTTCAGCAGCGCTATCAATAGTAACCTGGCGCAATGTACGCGAATTAGGATCTAATGTTGTTTCCCATAATTGGATCGCATTCATCTCTCCTAAACCTTTGTAACGTTGCACGTGCACACTGTCGGTTTTTTCGCCGCCAAATTCCTTTATCTTAATATCACGCTCTGCTTCGTTCCAGCAATACGCCTGTTCTTTTCCTTTTTTCACTAAATATAAAGGTGGCGCAGCAATATAAATATGTCCTTTTTCTACCAACTCTTTCATGTGGCGGAAAAAGAAAGTTAAAATTAATGTGGTAATGTGCGAACCGTCAACATCGGCATCACACATGATGACTACTTTGTGGTAGCGCAACTTATCAATATTCAAAGCACGATCGTCTTCTTTCGTTCCGCGAAAAACACCTAGTGCAGTAAAAATATTTTTGATCTCTTCGTTCTCGTAAATTTTATATTCTAAAGCTTTTTCTACATTTAAGATCTTTCCACGCAAAGGCAATATTGCCTGGAAATCACGGTTACGGCCTTGTTTAGCTGTTCCGCCGGCAGAATCACCCTCAACTAAAAATAATTCGCAAGCTAAAGGATCACCGCTGGCACAATCTGCTAATTTACCCGGTAAGCCAGAACCATTCATTACACTTTTACGTTGCACCATCTCGCGGGCCTTGCGGGCTGCGTGACGCGCTGTTGCAGCTAAAATAACTTTATCAACGATGGTACGCGCTTGTTTTGGATGCTCTTCTAAATAATTATTTAACGCCTCGCTTATTGCCTGATCAACTGCACCAATGGCTTCGTTATTTCCTAACTTACCTTTTGTTTGCCCTTCAAATTGCGGCTCCTGAACTTTAACAGAAATTACAGCTGTTAAACCTTCACGAAAATCATCTCCACTAATTTCGAATTTTACATTCTTCAACAAACCATTCTTATCGGCATACGATTTTAAAGTACGCGTTAAGCCTCTTCTAAAACCGGCTAAGTGCGTTCCGCCTTCGTGAGTGTTAATGTTGTTCACATAACTCTGAATATTTTCGCTATAAGAATTATTGTACATCATTGCAACCTCCACCGGAATAGTTCCTTTGTCGTTCTCAATATAGATCGGCTCTTCAATTAATTTTTCTTTTGCATCATCTAAATACAAAACAAATTCGCGTAAGCCACCCTCGCTAAAAAATGTTTCGCTTAACGGAACGCCGCTCTCATCTTTTTGACGTTCGTCCACTAACGTAATGGTGATGCCCTTATTTAAGAATGAAAGTTCGCGAATACGGTTAGCTAACGTTGTGTAATTATATTCCAGAATGGTAAAAATACTTCCGTCAGGCGTAAAGGTTTGAATGGTTCCTCTATCTGTAGTTACGCCATCCTCTTTTGCAGGATACAACGGCTTTCCACAGCTAAATTCCTGTACAGTTATCTTTCCATCGCGATGTACTTCTGTTTTCATATGTGTTGATAAGGCATTTACGCAACTTACCCCTACTCCATGCAATCCACCTGAAACTTTATACGTGTCTTTATCGAATTTTCCACCGGCGTGCAACACCGTCATAACTACTTCTAAAGCACTTACTCCCATTTTAGGATGAATAGCAGTGGGAATACCACGCCCATCATCTTTTACCCTGATAGAATTACCCTCTAAAATAGAAACTGTTATATTTTTACAATGACCTGCTAGCGCCTCATCGATCGAATTATCAACCACCTCATATACTAAATGATGTAACCCTCTAAAACCGGTATCACCAATGTACATCGACGGACGTTTTCTTACCGCCTCTAAACCTTCTAAAACCGTAATATTATCGGCTCCGTAATTCGCTTTTTCTGTTGTAACTTCTGACATAAATATCTTCCTGAATTATTTTTTAATTATCCTTTAAATATACTGAAAAAATGCGGATTGCAGGCTATAAAAATGTGTTAATTTTACTAACAACATATTAAGAATTTAGTGTCGAAAATTAGAGTATTTTTAGCCAATATTTTTTACTGATGATCTGGCATATTTTAAGATATTGGATAAGTTTTGTTTTACCTGTTTTCTATAAAAGAATTCAAGGGCGAAATATTAAAAATATTAAGGTAAAAGGTCCGGTGATAATTGCCATGAATCACCCCAATGCTTTTACCGATCCCATCCTTATTACCCATCTTAGTTACCCCATTAAGGTAAAATACCTAGCCAGAGGCGATGCTTTTAAGCCCGGCTTTGCGGCCTGGTTCCTAAGCAGACTGGGCATTGTACCCATTTTTAGGATACAGGATGGAGGCCGTGAGGGACTTAAAAAAAATGATGAGGCCTATAGCATGGTCAATGCCTTTTTAAAGAAGAATTCTAAAATTATTGTTTTTGCCGAGGGGCTATGCGTTCAGGAAAGACGTCTTAGACCCCTCAAAAAAGGCGTTAGCCGCATGATTTTTGGTGCGTACGAGTATTTGGGTGAAAATAACAATTTAACAGTTTTGCCGGTCGGAATTAATTATAGCAAACCCGATAAGTTTAGAAGTACCGCTTTTTACAATGTGGGTGAACCTATTCATGTGAAGGATTTTATTGCTGAATACAGGGAAAACCCGGCAAAAGCCAATAACAATTTCCTGCAAATACTAGCCCCAAAAATGAAGGAGTTAATTACTCACATAAATAACCCCCAAAACGATGAAGCTGTTTACCAGGTAGAAATAATTTGTAAAAAAGATATTCTAAAAGAACGTGGATTAACTTTTAGAGATAAATACAATGATTTTGTAGTACTAAAAGAACTTACCGAAAAAGTAAATACGGCCGAAGTTGAACGCCCCGAGGTACTTTCTGAATTTAAAACAAAAGCAAAAGATTATTTTAACCTGCTCAAGAAAAACAATTTGAGGGATTGGTTAATTAGTCCGCGCCAAAAATATAAACAGTCTGCCTTACATTTATTTTTTAGAACTGTTTTATTGTTACTGGGCTTTCCTGTTTTTGCTACTGCTTTAATTGGCAATTATTTGCCTTATTTCGCAACTGAAAAACTAGCACGCATGATCGTAAAGAACAAAGAATTTTATTCTTCATTTGCTATCGCATTGGGCATGATATTTTTTATGATCAATTATGTTTTATGGTTTGTTATTACCTACTCCTTCTCAGAAACTATTTTTCCACCCTTATTTATTTGCTCGTTATTAATAGCTTGCGCCTGGATAAGTTTATATTACCGACCTTTTTCAAAGAAAACACTTGGCCTCTACCGCATAGCCCGCAATAAAAAACTTTACAACGAACTTTTCGAAAAACGGAAAGAATTACTATCTTTAATTAACAAATTTTAGCAGCCCACAACCTGTTTCTTTGGCACGCCATTTGGAATATAACCTGTATGCAAACTATAAAACATATTTCAATTAAAGTCGGAGTTATAACGGCAGTAATTGCCTTGTTTTCGGCTGGATATAAGGTTGATAAAGCTTCTGATATTTCCGAAGCTATACAAACACAAACAGGAACCGATGGATTACCATCTGCAGTTAATAAAGCGTTTAAACAAGGCGAGGTATTAACCTATCGTTTGCATTATGGCATGCTAAATGCGGGCGTCGCTATCTTAGAAGTGAAACCCGACCTTATAGAAGTAAGCGGAAGAAAAGTTTATCACATAGTTGGTAGCGGTTATACCATTGGAAGTACCGATTGGTTCTTTAAAGTGCGCGACCGTTACGAAACATACATGGATAAAGATGCGATGCTGCCCTGGCTATTTGTAAGACGAGTTGACGAGGGCGGCTATAAATTTAGCCAGGATTATGCTTTTAATCATTATACCAAAAAAGTTGATATTGGTAACAACGAAAAATTTGATATTCCTGCGGGAATTCAGGATATGGTAAGTGCTTTTTATTCTGCCCGTAATATGGACCTCAGCAATGCAAAAGCCGGCGATCTGTTTAGCCTTACCTGTTTTGTAGATAAAGAGATCTGGCCTCTAAAAATTAAATTTATGGGCAAAGAGACCATTGATACAGATATTGGAAAATTCCGTTGTTTAAAATTCAGACCAATCGTACAAAAAGGCCGTGTATTTAAAAAAGAAGAAGACCTTAACGTTTGGATAAGTGATGATGACAACCACTTACCAATGCGTGTAAAAGCAGATATTTTAATTGGTAGTATAAAAATGGATATTACCGGTTTTAAAAACTTGGCTAATGCCACCAGTAAAGTGGATTAAAGCTTAATTCCAATAACCATCATATCGTCGGTTTGCGGTGTATCGCCTTTCCAGCTTATTACCTGTTGATGCAGGAACTCTTTTTGTTCGCCAATTGGCAAATGCGATGTTTCTGCTAATATTTCTTTAAAACGTTTAGAAGACAGTTTTTTATGCTTTGGTCCTCCAAACTGATCCTTCACACCATCGCTGTATAAATAAAAGAAACGGCCTTCGCTGTTTGAAACAGTGATGGTTGAGAATTCACTGTTTTCGGCCGAACCAATGGAACCTCTTTTTGATTTTAATTCAACCATTGTGTCTTTTTCAAAATACACGGCGTCGTTATTTGCTGCAGAAAAATAAACATTCTTGTTCACTAAATTAATGGTAACAATACTTGCATCCATACCATCACGCGTGTAATCTTCTTTTAGATTTAGTTGTTTAAAAAATAAATAATTTAAACGGGTTAAGATCTCTCCGGGCATGTATATTCCTTCTTCGTGCACCACTTTACTTAAAATAGAAGTACCAACAACACTTAGCATGGCACCCGGCACGCCATGTCCTGTACAGTCTCCCACAAAAACAATTAACATGTCTTTATGTTTTCCTATCCAATAAAAATCGCCGCTTAATTTATCTTTTGGCTTATTGTAAATAAAACTTTTTGGCGTGCTGGCAACTAAAACATCCTCGCCAACAAACAAGGCTTTTTGAATTCTTCGGGCATAATTTATACTGTCCAATAATTCTAATCGTTGTGTTTGTATCTCTGTGGTACGTTCTTTAATGATCTTCTCTAATAAAATTTGTTTTCTTCTGTCTGACCTGATACGCAAATAAATAATTAAAATAGTGACGAATAAAATAATTGCGAATACCAGAAACTGAAACCATTGTGCTTTATAAAATGGCGGCACTATTACTATTCTTAAAACAATAGGTTCGCCGCTCCAGTTCTGATCGCCATTGGCACCCTTTAATTCAAAGCTATATGTGCCGGCGGCTAAAGCATTATAGGTTACAGAATGTTCGTTATGCAAGGTTTGCCATTCTTTTTCAATTGGTAATAACCTATACTTGTATGAATTTTTTTCGGGTAAATTAAAATCCAATAACGTAAAATTAATTTTAAACGAACTTTGTTTCTCCGTCAACGAAATTTCATCGCCGTTAAAAAAAGAGTTGATCGTAAAATCATCACTTATACCTTGCACAGAAGTGATCTCTACTTTTGGCATATTAAAATGCGATGCCTGAAAATCGGGATTGAACATTACTAAACCATCCTGCGAGGCAATAAATAAATACCCATCTAAAATATCCAGACGATGAATGATCTCTGTTGGCAAACCATCTTCTACTGTGATCTCAGAAGTTTCGTTGGTACGGAAATTGTGTTTTAATAAACCGGTTGGGCTCGCCATCCAAACAATATCTTTATAAACCAGTAGATCTGCTATCTCTGGAAAAAAATCTGACTTTCCTTTAAACACTGTTTCAAATCGCCGTGAATTTGGAAACACTTTAATAAGCCCCATGTATTGCGACGATAATAAAATGGTAGAGTCGTTAAAAACAACCGATGTATTTATATTACCAACATCGGGCAAACGCAGATCATCCATTTCCAACGTTGCAGGATCTATTCTTAACACACCGTTTATGTGCGTAAAATAAACCATGTTCTTATAAATAAAACTCGAAATAAAAGAAGATGAAATTCCTGCAGGTTCTTTAATAAAATTAAACGTTTCGGTAACCTTATTAAAAACAATTATCTCGCCAATTCCACCAATAAATAAGATCTCGGGGTTGTGCGGATCTTTTTCTATCCTGTACGAATAATGATCGGGGGTTTTAAAATAACTTTTAACGGTTATTTTATTATTTTCATCAATAGAGATCTTGTTTAAATTAATTCCTCCGGCCGCATAAATATCTCCTTTTTCATCCTCATAAAAATCGTTCACAAAACGCTCATCGTTCTTATTGATGGCATTTGGCCCATAGTTCTGCGCCATTTTTGTAATTCGGTTGTAAACTGAAAACCCTTCACCATCAATACCTGCCACAATTATGTTATTATGATGCTCACTCGCCAAAACAGCCGATACACGATTACTTAAGAAAGAGTTCTCAGTATTTTGAAAATTTCTTTTTACGATCTCAACACTTGGCCTGCTGCTGGTTAATTTTTGTAAACCCACATCGGTACCAACCCACAAAATATCGTTATCATCTTTAAATAAACTCCAGCACTTGTTACTCATTAATGATTTAGGGTTTTCAGAATCTACTTTGTAAACTTTAAATTCTTTTTTATCAATATCAAAAGAGGTTAAACCAAAACTCCAGTAACATTGCCAGATGATGTTATCCTTTGTTTGGTAGTAAGAAATATTAGAATAAAAACCTTCCGGCGCAGGGTAATAGTTTTGTGTGTAGCTGGATGGATTGATACTTACCAGACCATCATCAACCGCCACCCAGATATTTCCTAAATAATCTTCTGATATACCGATGTGTTCTGAATTGATGCCTTGCAGGATCTTTATCTCATCAATTTTTTTTCCTGTTTCACTGTACCTGAAAACACCTGTAACAATTTTTCCGTTCTCAACTTTTTTTACACCTGCCCATAAATTTCCAACCCTGTCAAAACACATACTTTGAATAACGTAGCCTTCAAACAAATTTTGTTTGCCATTAAAATAAGGTTCTAAACTATTTTTTGCAGGATCATAACGGTAAACACCATCGCTCGTGCCAACAATTTTTTGCCCCGTACTATTTTCTTTTATGCATTGTATATTGTAACGTTTTGGATAATTACTTACCGTTGTGTCTATTTTTACGCGTTTAAAAGCATTGGTGCTGTAATTGAAAATGTTTAAACCGTGACGCGTACCGATCATAATTTGATTGGCGTCGTATTGCACAATGTTGCTTATGGTTGGATAACCTAATGTGTTCGTGTCTTTTTTATCGCAGCGGTAATTTAAAAAGTTATAGCCATCATAACGATTAAGGCCGGCTGTGGTACCTATCCACAAATAACCTTTTTGATCCTGAAAAATGCAACTTATTAATGCGTTGGTTAAGCCTTTGGATTTTACTTTATCGAAAACAACATTTTGATTTGTTTGCGACTGATTTATAAAAAACAGAAATAAAAAAAAACCAAGAAAAATTTTCTGTTTTAAAAGCATGTTACATGATAAACGTGGGTATCAAATATAACGATTTTATCGCTTTTACTTAAGCAAATTCGTTAAAATGCTACCAAATCGATAAACGTCTTGAAACGAGTTATAAAGGGGCACAGGAGCGCAACGAATAACGTTTGGTTCCCGCCAATCGGGTATAACACCGCTCTCAATAAGTTGATTATATAACGGTTTTCCGTAACCATTTGCTACAATTGATAACTGACAACCACGGTTCTCTTTTGGGGTAATTATTTGTAAGCAATTATTTTTTTTCTTGTTTACTTCTTCAATCACAAACTCTAAATAGGCCGTTAATTTTTTGCTTTTTTCAATTAACTTATCCATACCCACCTCATCAAAAATATCAAGACTGGCGCGGCAGGCAGCCATACTTAAAACCGGCGCATTACTCATTTGCCAGCGCTCAGCGGTTTGCATGGGTACAAACGTTTTATCCATTAAAAAACGGGTTTCTTTTTCGTGCCCCCACCAACCGGCAAACTGTGGCAGATCGGTATTTTTTAAGTGTTTTTCGTGAACAAAGGCGCCGGCAACGCCACCCGGGCCACTATTCAAATATTTATAACTGCACCAGGCCGCAAAATCTACCCCCCAGTTATGAAGCTCTAATTTTAGATTTCCTGCAGCATGTGCCAGATCAAAACCCACAACAGCACCGGCTTTGTGACCAGCTTCTGTGATAGCTTTCATATCAAATACCTGCCCCGAAAAATAATTTACACCACCAATCATAATAAGCGCTAACGCATCTTTATTCTTTTCAATAGCCTCGTAAATATCTTCGTGACGAATATGGTATTCCCCCTGGCGCGGCTCAATTTCTACTAAAGCATCCTCTACATTATAACCATGAAATTTTAATTGCGATTGTAAAGCGTATTGATCGCTTGGAAAAGCTTTTGCTTCGCATAAAATTTTAAAACGTGTTTTTGTTGGGCGGTAAAACGATACCATTAATAAATGCAGGTTAACAGTAAGTTGGTTCATCATTACCGTTTCTTTTGGCAATGCGCCAACCAGTTTTGCCATTTTATCAGTAAGTAATTCGTGATAAGAAAGCCATGGATTCGTTGCTAAAAAATGTCCTTCTACACCAAATTTTGCCCAGTCGTTTAATTCCTGCTGCAAATAACTTTGTGTGGTTTTTGGCTGAAGTCCAAGTGAGTTACCGGTGAAGTAAACAACATCCTGCCCGTTGTGTTGCGGGAAAAAGAATTTTTCTCGATACGTTTTAAGTGCATCTTCTTTATCGGCATTTTGCGCAAAGGCTAATGTATTTTCAAAAACGGGCATGCTTTTAATTACTTCCATTATTTTGTTTATGTGGATTTAAAAGTATTAATAAAGTAACGATTTACAAAATACACTTTGTATGTAAAATGTAATAGGTAAAATAGAAAATGGGTAAACGTAATATTACATTTGTCATCTTACATTTTCCCTTTTACATTAATGTTTCATCGTTTCCCATTTTGATTTAAAAGTATAGGTTAGCGATGTGGCGCGTTGTTTGGCCAAATCCGCTGTTTCACCTTTAAATAATTCGTCAACTGTTTTTATCCATATACCCAGCCACACATCAAACATGTGCGCTTTTATTGGCAGGTTAATGTGTTTATCAAATACGTTTGTTTTGTATCCCTCTTCGTCCAATAACACCAAACTCCAAAAAGAAACGATGTGTGGCACGTGCGCCGGAAAATCAATGCCCGCAAACACTGGTTTTATCTCTTCTACCTGTAATAATTTTGAGTAAAAAGTATTTATCAAACGCTCTATATCTTCCCTGCTTTTAATATCCATTTTGTAAAGGTAGTGTTCAAAAAGTTAACCACAAAGAACACAAAGAATGCACGAAGCGCGCAAAGAGTAAACTTCTGGCATAGTAAGCCTTTACGCGTAAGCACACAAAGTGCAGCGGCCTTTTAAAATTTCACGTTAAAAAATCTTCATTTTCAAAAGGAGTTTTGCTTGCGCGAAGGCGATTTTTGCCTCTCGCGAAGCGCTTAAATCGCCAGCTTGAAAATGAAGATTTTTAGTGAAATTTTAAGAAGCCTTGATTTTTTTGCTTACTTTTTTGATCAAGCAAAAAAGTGAGGACATAAATAATTAAGAAAATGTGTAAAAGTTTAAATCCCTAGCGTTCGGGGAATGACTTACCTCAACTCTGGCTCTGCTTCCTCTTGTGTTACCGTTGGTAAACTAATAGGCGTTGCAATAGATTCAAGCACCTCGGCACTACCTTTTTTCTTTCGTTTTTTTGGCGCAAAAGTGTAATTAGGAACCGAATTGGTTAACTGGGTATCTTGTATAACTGTATTTGTAACAACTGCTGCTGCATTGGTAGTGGTTGGTGCAGTTTGAGGCGTTGTTCTTGCAGTAAAGGTAGTTGTATTAGCAACAGGCATTGCGGCCAGGGTATTTGTTGCAACCATACTTGTTGTTGCGAGTGCGTTTTGCTGCGCCGGACCTTCTTCTTTTTTAACCGGAACTATCATTTGTTTTTTAGGTTCGGGTTTTGGTTTTACAGTTGTAACAGGTGTGCTAACCTCTGTCACTTCCTGTTTGGTCTTGGTATTCTTAATATTTATAAAATTAAAAAGTAAGAAGGAAAATAAGATAATGATGCCGCCAAATACGATCGGTAATATTAAGGTACGGTTTAACGCAAAATTAAAATTAGGTATTAGCTGTGTTTTATGTACGCTTTGAAATTGTTTGGCGTACTCTTCGTAACTAAGCCATGCTTCTTCTTTAAAAGAAAGCTCCAGCTCTTTTAGCTGGTTACGCATGTTGCGCTCCTCTATTTCGTAATTAAAGTGGCTGCTCATTTTTCATGGTTTTATAACACTTCTCTACATTCTTTTGCAGGTTATAACGCGCTTTTTCTAAGCTGCTTTTTACCGTTTGTAAACTGGCTTCAATAATATTTGCTGTTTCTTCAAGGGTATAGCCATCTATCACATGCAAATTAATAACTAATCGTTGCGATGGAACTAACTGCTGTAAAGATCTTATTAAAACATCATTGTCAATTGAAGCAAAGTCTATAAACTCATTACTCTCAAACAGATCATAATTTTTGTTGGCCGAACCCGATGCATAAACCGTGCTGGCCACATAATATTCGCTGCTAATACCTTTTACGAAAGAGGCGCAGGCTTTTATAAAATCGGGCTCAAAAGTAGCATCTATATCTACCATTTGCGCATTACGATTTTGCTGTAGTTTGCTTATGTAAGTATTAAAACCAAAGTTAATGGCCTCGGCCGCTTGCGCCTGGCTTTTGCAGTAACGTACGGCAATTGAGCCCATTTTGCCATAGTATTTTTCAAACAGCGTTCTTATGGCTGCTTTATCATTTTTACTGATCAGGGCTATCAATTCTTTACCGTACACAAAATGGGTTTTGCTACTTTTACGAAAATTACTAAAAAAAGTTACAGCCCGGGTTAGCTTTCCTTTAAAAAATAGCTGTTTTTTGGCTTGTAATGCAATAGCTATCCCCTTTTTTGCCGTTTTATGTTGTTTTTGGCCCCCTACTACTAAAACATTTTTCATTCTCACAAATAATTTTTTAGAAATTTTTACGTTTTTATTATAGCCCTGTAAATCAACCAAATTGAGGGTTATCAACTTTTTCAGGGGATATTGACATGTTAAAAACTAGGGCATCATGTTAATTCATTTATATTCGTTTTGGGGGATTTTTTGATGATGTTTGTAATTCGAGAATTTTAAAAAAATATTAATATATAAAACACTTAATTAAGCATTTGTTATGACAGAACCCATTTTAGTCGAGAATAAAGATAGATTTGTACTTTTTCCTATAAAGTATAAAGACATCTGGGAATATTACAAAAAATCCGAAGCCAGCTTTTGGACGGCAGAGGAAATTGATCTTTCTTCAGACACGGCTGATTGGAATAACAAATTAAACGATAACGAACGTCACTTTATTAAGCACGTACTTGCTTTCTTTGCTGCCAGCGATGGTATTGTTAACGAAAACCTGGCCATTAACTTCTTAAATGAGGTACAATACCCTGAAGCCCGTTGTTTTTACGGCTTCCAGATCATGATGGAGAATATCCACTCAGAAACTTACTCTTTATTAATAGATACATATATTAAAGACCCAGCCGAAAAAACGCATTTATTACACGCTGTAGATACAGTGCCTTGCGTGGGCGAAAAAGCCGACTGGGCATTGCGTTGGATAAACAACGGCTCTTTTGCCGAGCGTTTAATTGCCTTTGCAGCCGTAGAAGGTATCTTCTTTTCAGGATCTTTCTGCTCTATCTTTTGGTTAAAAAAACGCGGTTTAATGCCGGGTTTAACTTTTAGCAACGAATTAATTAGCCGCGACGAAGGCTTACATTGCGATTTCGCGTGTATGATCTACTCGCACCATCTTAAGAACCAATTACCGAAAGAACAGGTTACCAAAATTATTGCCGATGCCGTAGTTATCGAGAAAAAATTTGTGGTTGATGCTATTCCTGTAAAACTAATTGGTATGAATGCAGACCTTATGTGTCAATACATCGAGTTCTGCGCCGATCGTTTACTTGTTTCCCTTGGCTGCCCTAAATTCTATAACGCGTCAAACCCGTTTGACTTTATGGAAATGATCTCGTTACAGGGCAAGACCAACTTCTTTGAAAAACGCGTGGCCGAATATCAAAAGGCCGGTGTTATGAATAATAAGGAGGAAAACAACCATTTTAACCTGGACGAAGACTTTTAGTTTAATATTAATTAGCTAAAAATTCCCCCCAAACCTTAGTAACTTTAGACAGGACCGGATTCACACCCCGGATGGGAATTGTAGCCCCAAAAATTAAAAAAAAGCTGTGTTATGTAAACCCAGCGTTAAAATAAAGAAAAGAGAATAAAAGGATATTAAAAAAACAGAGTTCAAAGCAAGTAACAAAGTGTTGTTAATAGAATAGAAAAAATAAAAATCTTAAACGAAAAAATACACTGTAACTTGTTAGAACCAAAAAATCACAATAAATGCAAAATATTACCTATACATACTATCTCCACGGTCCTTTAGGTGTGTATAATATATATGATGCAAAAAGAAATTTTTCAATAAACTCAAAAAACTAATAAAAAAACCTGGCGTATGTTTGTAATTAAAAGAGATGGCACTCGCGAGTCGGTAAAATTTGACAAGATCACCGCTCGCATTCAAAAGCTAAGCTACGGCTTAGAACCGGCTCATGTTGACCCGATCCTTGTAGCTAAAAAAGTAATTGATGGTGTGTACGATGGCGTTACCACTATTGAACTTGATAACCTTGCAGCTGAAACTGCAGCGGGTTTAACCTCCCGTCACCCCGATTATGCACAGTTAGCCTCCCGCATTGCGGTTAGCAACCTGCATAAGAACACTATCAAGTCTTTTTCTAAAACGATAGAGGCATTACACAACTATATAGATCCTAAAACAGGTTTGCACGCCTCGTTAATTGCAGACGATGTTTATGAGATTGTTATAAATAACGCACACACCTTAGATTCGTCTATTATATACGACCGCGATTTTGGTTACGATTATTTTGGTTTTAAAACATTAGAGCGCTCTTACTTATTAAAGATGAATGGCTTTGTTGCAGAACGCCCGCAACACATGATCATGCGTGTAGCAGTTGGTATCCACAAAAACGATATCGAGTCTGCAATACGTACTTATAATTTAATGAGCGAACGTTGGTTCACACACGCCACACCAACTTTATTCAATGCGGGTACGCCAAAACCGCAAATGAGTTCTTGCTTTTTATTACAGGTTAAAGACGATAGCATTGATGGTATTTACGATACTTTAAAAATGTGCGCCAAAATTTCTCAAAGTGCCGGTGGTATCGGTATCAATATTCATAATGTACGTGCAACAGGTTCTTATATTAAAGGCACCAACGGCACCAGCAACGGTATTATACCAATGCTAAAAGTATATAACGAAACTGCCCGTTACGTTGATCAGGGTGGTGGAAAACGCAAAGGTTCTATAGCTGTTTATTTAGAGCCATGGCATGCAGATATTTATGATTTCTTAGATATCCGTAAAAATCACGGTAAAGAAGAAATGCGTGCACGCGATCTTTTTACTGCGCTTTGGATCCCGGATCTTTTTATGAAACGCGTAGAAGCTGAAGGCGAATGGAGTTTAATGTGCCCTAACGAGTGCCCTGGCTTAAGCGATTGCCACAGTGCAGAGTTTGAAGCATTGTACACTAAATACGAAGCTGAAGGAAAATTCCGCAAACAAATTAAAGCGCGTGAACTTTGGGCTGCAATTATTGAAGCACAAATTGAAACCGGTAATCCTTACATGTTATTTAAAGATGCTGCTAACTCAAAATCAAACCAACAAAATTTAGGTACAATTAAGTCTAGTAACTTATGTACTGAAATTATTGAGTACACAAGTGCTGACGAAGTTGCTGTTTGTAATTTAGCTTCAATTGCTTTACCGCGTTTTGTAGATGAAAAAGCAAATACATTTGATCACAATAAATTATTTGAAATTACTTACCACGCTACTATTAACTTAAATAAGATCATTGATCGTAACTACTACCCAATTCCTGAGGCACGCAAATCTAATTTACGTCACCGTCCAATTGGTTTAGGTGTGCAAGGTTTAGCCGATGCATTTATTTTAATGCGTTACCCTTTTGAAAGTGACGAAGCAAAAAAATTAAATTCAGAGATCTTTGAAACTATTTATTATGCTGCATTAACAGCAAGTAAAGATCTTGCAAAAGTTGAAGGTCCTTACGAAACATACGCAGGCTCGCCTATCTCTAAAGGAATTTTCCAGCAAGATATGTGGAATGTAAAACCAAGCTCACGTTGGGAATGGGATACATTACGCGAAGAAGTAATGAAATACGGTGTGCGTAACTCATTATTATTAGCACCAATGCCAACAGCATCTACATCGCAAATTTTAGGTAATAACGAGTGTTTTGAACCATACACAAGCAACATTTACACCCGCCGAGTATTAAGCGGAGAGTTTGTGGTAGTAAACAAACATTTATTACGCGACTTAGTGAAATTAGGTATCTGGAACGACAGCCTTAAAAATAAAATTATTGCTGCAAACGGTTCGGTACAAAACATTCCGGAGATTCCTGCAAACATAAAAGAACTTTACAAAACAGTTTGGGAAATTAAACAACGTACCATAATTGATATGGCTGCAGACCGTGGCGCTTATATTGATCAAAGCCAATCGTTAAACTTGTTCATACAAGACGCTAACTTTGCAAAAATGAGCTCAGCACATTTCTACAGCTGGAAAAAAGGTTTAAAAACCGGTATGTATTACTTACGTACAAAAGCAGCAGCCGATGCCATTAAGTTTACAGTAGACCAGGATGCGTTAACACAACCATCTTTAATACTTGGCAACGAAGACCAATTGTTAGTAGACAGAGGACAAGGACACATTCTTACCTTTGAAGAACAACAAGCACAACTAAGCTGCTCTTTAGATAATCCTGAAGATTGCGAAGCTTGCGGAAGCTAGTTCAAGGCCCCTGAGCCTGTCGAAGGGTGCCGCGAAAGTGGTTTCGACAAGCTCAACCACCACGAACTGACAACAAGAAACAAAAAACTAATAACAAGAAATAAAAAAGGCCTCTCTGAATTAACGGAGAGGCTTTTTTGTCGGGAAGAAAAAATAAATTGATAATTATGAAAATTAAGAAATTTAGAATTAAGAATTATAAATCAATCATTGATACTGGTGAGTGTTGGTTAGAAGATGGATTAACAATTTTTGCAGGAAAAAACGAAAGTGGAAAAACTAGTATTCTTGAAGCTTTAGAAGATTTCAATGTCGACAGAGATATTACTAGTGAATCGAAGCCGTTAGGAAGCGATACTTTGATTCCTGAAATTTCAATTACATTTATTATTGAGGAAAAAGACTTAATTAATTATTATAAAAAATTTAATATTTCCGGATCGTTACCCAAAAATTTAGAGATCGAAATTATAAAAAATTATCCCGGTGATTATTATGTATCTGAAAAGACAGGTTCGATGCTTGAATTAGACGAACCCGCCTTTTTTGAACTAGAAGGAAGCTATAAAGAAAATATAAAAGTGCAATTTGATGAGGCTCAGCAATTCTTCGTAAAACATTTTCAGCCACATGGTTGGCAATTTTTTGATTTGAATTATGATGATTTAGATAAACTTAAAACCAATTTTAATAATTATAGCGTTAATTATAACAATTCATATATAAACCAAATTCCAGATATAAGCCTAAGAAACAATCATACTGAAAATTTGGCTAACATCTCTACTTATATTCAAAAAATTGAAGATATAACTAAAAATAGAGATGATAGATGGGACGAGTTGTTCTCATTAATACCAAACTTTATTTTATTCAAATCTTTTGAAGATAATATTCCTAATTCGGTACCATTTACCGACCTTGATAAAACAGAATTTATAAAAGATTTAGGATTGATTAGTAATTTAGATACAACTTTAATTTTATCCAAGGACACTAGAAAAAATCAAAAACATAAAGAGAGTCTAAATATTCTCCTTAACAACCAATACTCACAATATTGGTCACAAGATGTTACATCTTTCAAAATAGAATGGGATTCTACAACCCTTAGTTTATGGATTCTTGAAGAAAATGAATGGTTCACGCCTAGTCAAAGGAGCAAAGGAAAACAATGGCACATATCATTTTATATTAGAATTACCGCGCGTGCAATCGAAGAAAAAACAAATATATTATTAATTGATGAGCCTGGAATGTTCCTTCATGCGTCAGCTCAAAAAGATATTTACAAAAAATTATTAGAAAGTTCGAAAGATGCACAAATTATTTTTACAACACATTCTCCTTATTTAATTGATTCGCAAGAATTGCACAAAGTGAGGTTAGTAGTTAAAGAAAATACAAAAATTGGAACAACAATAATTAATAAGATACATGCTAAAGCTGACAAAGAAACTTTAACGCCTATTTTAACTGCAATTGGTTTAGAGCTAAGTCAAGGTATTCAAAACATTAATCAAAAAAACAATATAGTTGTTGAAGGACCAGCTGATGTTTTATACCTGAATACGATAGCCAAAATCCTAAATACAAATACCTACAATTTTATTTTCGGCGGTGGAGCTGGAAATTTAGGAAACATTGGAACTATATTAAATGGCTGGGGCTGTAATGTCGTTTATTTATTTGACAATGATCAGGGTAAAAAAAATGGAATGAAAAACCTTATTCAAACTTGGAAAATTCAAAAAGAAGATATCATAGCAATTTCAGAGGAGTCCGGGGCTATTGAAGATTCGTTTTCAAAAGAGGATTTTAAAAAATATTTTTTAGAAGATCCGACTTTAGATTATAAAGAAAAAACGTCAGAATACTTAAAAAATAATCGAATTGACAAAGTTTTACTAGCAAAAAAATTTGCGCAAATTAATACTAAAGAAACGATTAAGTTAACGGACGAAACAATTACAAATTTTAAGGCGCTTTTTGAAGTTATCAAAAACTGTTTTTATGTTGAATCAACAAAAGATAATTCTCTAAAAGAAATTGGGAAAAAAGAAAAAACAGGTAGCTTTTAAATATTTTTTACCTAATAATAACTTGCTAAAGCGGATTTGTAATTCTTGCATTTATTAAACCCTTCCCGCGTTCCCAATAGCGTTCGACTGAGCTCACGCGAAGTCTATCGGGATGCAATCCCTGCGTTTATTAAATGTAACCTCATTAAGGTTTAACTCTTATATTCACATTATGTTTCGCCAGCCCTCTTTACTTTTTATGTGTAAGCTCTTATTACGGGTTGGTGGTTTTGGTTTGCTATTTATTATAATGCACTGGCCTTTTGCTGTTGAGTTAATGTGCATTGGTTTTATTGGCGCAGCTGTTTTCTTTATTATGCTACAACTCGAAAAAAGAAAAGCGAAGAAGAATGAGAATGGGTAGTTCTGTCCTCCTCTGGAGGAGGTGCCCGGAGGGCGGAGGAGGAAAACACAAAAATAAATTCCTTATCTTTCGTAAAAATCATTCCTCATGTCCAGAAAACTACTTTGGCTTTTTGCCGTAATTTCTTTAAGTGGTTTTTTGTGTTTTTACCATTTTAATGTAAAACCTTTTGATCTGTCGGACTGGTTTATGTTTGCTGTTGATTTTTTAAGCAACTTTTTAGCCATTATACTTTTTGCGGTTCTCATTTCTTTTCTACTAGCAGTAATCCCACTTAAAAATAAAAGTTATTGGCAGCGTTATGGTTATTTTTTTCCATTAGGAATAACTGTTATTTCAGTATTGTATTTAGTTTTCTTTTGCGCAACCGGTCCGCACTATCATTCTATAAAAGCAAAAGATGGTATTAGCTGCGCGTCCATAAAGGACGGTACTTTTACGGTA
The DNA here is from genome assembly GCA_016787785.1 of Bacteroidia bacterium. GTDB lineage: Bacteria > Bacteroidota > Bacteroidia > B-17B0 > Aurantibacillaceae > Aurantibacillus. The sequence goes on from JAEUTO010000003.1 coordinate 81,890, forward strand.
TGGCATTTAAAAATAGAACGTAAAGGCAATGTGCAATTTCAAACCGATTTAAAAACCGGAGAGCGAATGGAATTTAATGTAAAGTGGCTTTCTGATTGCGAATATGAATTAAGTCGCGATGGTAAGGTTATGAAAGTAAAAATTGTTTCCGCCGATGAAAATGGTTACGAATGTTTTACTTTGATGCGTGGTTTAACTTCTCCGCTACAAAAGGTGGTGAGGGTGAAATAATCCTACAATCTATAGCAATCATCTCTTATTTTTTCTTTTAATTTCATTCTTATGAAAGAGAATGAATTAGCTGTACCCGATGAAATTGTGATGAATAAGATCTATTTTATCCGGGGTCAAAAAGTAATGTTGGATAGGGATCTGGCAGAGCTTTATGGCGTAACAACAGGCAACCTGAATAAATCAGTTAGCCGAAATATAAAAAGATTTCCCAACGATTTTATGTTCCAGTTAAGTAATGAGGAATTTAAAAACTTGATATTCCAAATTGGAACATCAAGTTGGGGCGGTACAAGAAAAGCACCCTTAGTTTTTACTGAACAAGGTGTAGCAATGCTTTCGGGTATCTTAAACAGCGATAGAGCAATATCAGTAAACATACAGATCACGCGTATTTTCACAAAAATACGTCAAGCTTTAATGGACAATACAGAATTACGATTAGCCATAGAAGAAATAAAACGGAAAACAGAAAATAATACAAAAAATATCGAAGTTGTTTTTAAATACCTGGATGAATTATTAGAAAAGAAAAACCTGCCAAAAACCAGGAAACAAATAGGCTACAAATTACCGGTTAAAAAATCTTGACGTTTTATTTTTTGATGATCTTTATTCTTGACTTTTTTACTTTGGTCTTAATTAAGTAGTGTTCTACCTTTTTCATTTTCATAACAGCAACACGTGTAACCTGCTCTTCTTTTTCGTCGCCAACAATAACAAAAGAAATATAAACGTTGGTAATATTTTTAACCTCGTATTTATTTAAATAATAATTTATTAAGATCCTGTCATTTTTAGAAAGTGTTAAAAAGGAAGATTTAATATAAAGGCTATCTACCTCTATTGTTTTTATTTTCGTTTTACCTTTATGATGGAAAGCTACTTTAATAAACTTGTCGGCTTGCGTAGTATCAGAAAGTAAAGACTCTAACAAATTATGGTCTACCTTAACTTTGGCAACATCTATGCTCTTATTCGCATTTTTTCTTTTCTTAGCGCTTATTTTAGCTATGGCAATGCTCATCCTTTGCCCCAGGCCTCTTTTACCGCCGGCTTCTTTTCTTGGCAAGCTCCATGCGCCTTTTATACAATCTTTTTTAAAACAAATAAAAGGAAAACCCGCATGAATAGCGCATGACGATAATAACGCCACGGTTAAAATAAGTAGTAATATTTTGTAAGTAAACCTGAGCAAAAGAGTAATTTATACTTAAAGTTAAATAAATTAACGATAATAACTCTCACAAAGTATGCTCCGGCAGCAAATAATAGCTTTTATTCTTCCATTGGATAGCCTTTGGCAACCCAGTCTGGCTTAATGCCCTCGGGCAATTCAAGCACCTTGGCATTCTTAAATCCGGCCGAAATTAACGCATCGTAAGCCGGTTTAATGTTAGGGCAACTGGCATAAGAGCAGCAACCGCAATACACTACCACTACCCTGTTCTTATTCTCCATGGCAACGGTAGATTTTATCTTTTCAATACCTGTAACACTTGTAGCACGGCCTACATCAACGGCCGTTTTTATCAACTCCATGGGGCCCACATTTAAAACAATAGGCTTATCCTTAGCATTGGTCTTTATTTTTTCTGCCAGATCTTTTGTTGGCATTAATTGTTCTTTGGTCCACAGCGGGGTTTGGCTATAAGCAGCGGTTGTGGCTGCAAAAAGTAATAAGATGGCTATAATATTTTTCATATGAATCTTTTTTCGAAGATAGGCAAAAGCGCCGCGTTACGAAATCTAAAAAATGCTAAAAAAAACATAAATTTATTATGTTTAACAAAGCATAAGCGCTTATCTAAATTGCATTTGCAGCCCCAAAAAACATTAGTATCTTTAACTATCTGAAAAAAATTGTCACACATTTTTTAGCATTGGTTTTTATTCTGCTGCGGCATAATATTAGCGCACAAGCATCGGCAATTGACTCTTTAACCAAAATTACTCGCTCAACAGCCGAAGATACCGTTAAGTTTAAAGCGCTTATTCAGTTAACGTACATCATTAGCAAAAATAATTTAGACAGTTCGGTTGCCGTTTGCGAAGAAGCCTTTCATCTTTCTCAAAAAATAAGTTGGCAGAAAGGGATCATGAATGCGGAGTTTACGCTAGGCCAACTGTATTACTTAAAGGGTAATTACCCCCGATCGCTTGAGTTCTATTTTAGCGCGTTAAAAAAAGCAACTGCGTTGAAACAAGTCCTAGTTCAACCGGCGATACTTAATGCCATTGGAAATATTTATGTTCTTGAAGGAAATTATGATAAAGCACTTGAGAACTATTTATTAGTTTTAAACCAGGCTGAAAAAATTAAAGATACCGCACGAATAGCAAGTGCCTCTGCCAATATAGGTTTGGCCTATAGCTATGCAAATAATTCTGAAAAAGCATTAAACTATTTATTTAGAGCATTAAAACTGCACGAAATTCAAAAAAATGAAAGAGGAATGGCTAATACACTCGATTTTATTGGATACACTTTTCTTAAAATTGGCAAGTATCCTGAGGCGCTAAAACACCTGGAACTGTCTCTTGAAAAAAATGAAAAAACAGGTGATAAAATAAGAATATTAGACAATCTTCGTAACCTTGGTTGGGTGTATATAAGAACAGGCAAATTTGATGTAGCAGAGACCTCTTTAAAAAAAGCCCTTAAATACGCCGAAGATGTTAATCATCTGCAAGGCATTGAAGGCGTTAACGAGGCGCTTAGCAAACTTTATGACACAACAAGTAGGGCTAACTTGGCTTTTATACATTATAAAAAATATATTGTTGCGCACGACAGTATAAACAATGAAGAAGGTAGGAGAAATCAGCTACGTTCTGAAATGAAATACGAATTCGAAAAAAAAGAAGCAATATTAAAAGAAAAACAAGAAAAGGAAACATTAGTTGCGCAAGAAAAAAGTCGCTTTCAGAAAATTGTTATTTTTTCTGTTGTGTCAGGCCTGCTATTAGTTGTACTCTTTATGATCTTTATTTTGCGGAGCTTAAGGATCACCAAACATCAAAAAATAATTATTGAAGAAAAACAAAAAGAGATCTTAGACAGCATTTATTACGCCAGAAGAATACAAACAAGTTTATTACCAACCGAAAAATATATTCAGAAACAATTTCAAAAAAAATAGTGAAAAAAAATTTTATACATATTTTATTTTGCGTTTCATGCCTTACTTTTTTAGTTTCAAAAGCACAAACTAAAAAAATTGACTCATTAAATCATCTTTTTGCTATTGCCAAACATGATACCACCCGCGCAAAACTACTTGTTTCTATTTCAAAACAATTTCTTTCGTCAAGCACAGATCAAGATACGGTTCTCCCTATCTGTTTGCAAGCGCTGAGTATAGTCGACCATAATTTAAAGAATACAAACGACCCCGAAAAAAATACGTATTTAAAAATAAAAGTTTCTGCTCTAAATAATATCGGTAAACATTACAAGAACCAAAACAATTATAATAAGGCACTAGAGTATTATAACAACAGTTTAAGCATCCAACAAGAAATGTTAGATAAACTAGGTGTTTCAAACTCGTTAAATAGCATTGGATTGATCTATGATAACCAGGGCGACATTGCAAAGGCATTAGATTACTATAGCAAAAGTTTAAAGATACGCGAAGAGATAGGCGACAAAAATGGCATAGCTGCTTCGCTTAATAACATTGGCATAATCTATAAAAATCAGTCTGACTATCCAAAGGCTTTGGTTTATTTTAAACGAGCTTTACAATTAAGAGAACAATCCGGAGATAAAACCGGGATCGCAAATGCACTCAATAATATTGGAACAATTTATAAAGACCTAAAAGATCTTCCGGCTGCCCTCGATCATTACAACAGAAGCTTAAAACTATACGAGCTTCTTGGCGATCAAAAAGGTACAGCAGTATCACTTAACAATATTGGTGCCATCTATGATAATGAAAAAAATATTCCGAACGCATTAAACTATTACGAAAGAAGTTTAAAAATACGTGAAGAGATCAAAGACGAGCGAGGTGCAGCAACTTCCCTTATTAACATTGGGTTTATTTACGCTAAACAAAAAAAATACAAAAACGCTCTTACATTTTATAACCGATCTTATACCCTTTCAAAACAATTAGGTTTTCCAGATTTAATAAGAAACGTGGAAGAAAGACTATACCTGATACATGCCGATCAGGGAGATTACGCAAACGCTCTTAGCCATTATAAACAATTTATTTTATATAGAGACAGTATTAGCAATGAGGAGACCCGAAAAGCAAGTATTAAAAATCAATTAAATTACGAATTCGAAAAAAAAGAAGCCGTATTAAAAGAAAAACGAGAAAAAGAAACATTAATTGCAGAAGAAAAAAATCGATTCCAGAAAATTGTTATTCTTTCTGCAGTAGGAGGCTTGTTATTAGTTGTGATATTTATGATCTTTATTTTAAATAGCCTGAGGATGACCAAGCGGCAAAAAATAATTATTGAAGAAAAACAAAAAGAGATCTTAGACAGTATACAATACGCTAAGAGAATACAAACCAGCTTATTGCCGACCGAAAAATACTTGAACAAATACTTAAATAGTAAGTAACAATTTTTAAACTTTAGTTCTTTTCTCTCATCTAATTAACATATAATTAAACTATAAAATTTATGAAGTTAAAGTTAATCCAATTTTTATTACCTCTTTTTTTAGTGAACAACTTTTGCCGTTCTCAATCATTACCAACCTATTCTGTTACGATGTTAGACCCTCAATCCGCGGGTTATTATTTTTTGGTTCCAATTAAAATTGGTCCCGGTGCGGCCAGTGTAATAAATACGCACATGATACTTGATAACGCCGGTAACATGGTATATTATAAAAAATTTCCCGGAACAGGAACGGGTGATTTTAAAATGCATGCCAATGGATTGATCTCATATAGCAATCAAAATAAATTTTATATAATGGATAGCACCTTTACGGTAATTGATTCTGTAAAACCAAAAAACGGCCTAATATTTGACGGCCATGATATTCAAATTTTACCGAATGGGCATTTTGTTGTTTTAGGAATGGAAAACGTAACTATGAACTTAAGTGCTTATAATTATTTTGGTGCTAATAATAACAGTCCGGGCAGCGCAACAGCAACCGTAAAATGCGGTGTTATACAAGAACAGGATGCCGCAAAGAATGTTGTATTTGAATGGCATTGCAAAGATCATTACAATTTTAGCGATGTAGATCCGTACTTTTTAGGAAGCCCTAATAATGTAGACTGGACACACCTTAACGCCGTTGAATATGATGCAGATGGAAATTATTTGATTTCAGTGAGGCATTTTAACGAGATCACAAAAATAAAAAGAAGTGATAGTAGCATTATGTGGCGCCTTGGTGGAAACGCTAATCAATTTAACTTTCTTAACGATGCGCAACAATTTAAAGGGCAGCACGACATAAGAAGAATTGCAAATGGAAATATAACATTATATGATAACGGAAAATCGAGTCCGTTTCATGCCGCCACGGCAAAAGAATATCAATTAAACGAATCTGCATTAACCGCCAATCTGGTATGGAGCTACACAGAAAACAGTTCCACTTACAGCAGTGCTCTAGGCGCTCATCAACGACTGCCTAACGGAAACACATTAATAAATTACGGTATGCTTAATAATTTGAACCATGTTTTTAATGTTGTTAAACCATCTGGAGCAAAGGTATTTGAAATTGTTTTTACAGATACACTTCGTTCGTATCGCGCCTTTAATTACCTCACACTTCCCTGGGCACTTAAGCGACCGGTTATTAGTTGCGCTCTTTCAGGCACACAAACTGTATTAGATGCCGGAAGTGGCTATGCAAGTTATTTGTGGAATACTGGAGCAACTACACAAACCATAGTAGCCACAAACACAGGCACCTTTTCGGTCTTTGTTCCAAAAGGTCAGGGCGGGTTTATTTCCGCACCAACTTTTACAGTATCTAATTTAACTAATCCTTGCGGAACAAATTCTGTTAAAGAAAATATAAATACTATTAGCTTTAATGTTTTTCCTAATCCGGTAAATGATCTGCTAAGAATTAATTTTGACACACAACAAACTAAAGTGACTGTTGATTTGTATACCTGTTTAGGAGACGCCATTTATTCGGAACAATTTTATAAGAAAGAATTAGTCGAAATCTCTACTTCGCATTTACCTTCAGGTCTTTATTTTTTAAATGTAAATGGTATTATAACAAAGATCATCAAGCTTTAGATCCAGTCAAAAACCTTTATTCATAAGACTTTAAAGAGCTTACAACAAGACGTTGGCTGACACAAAAAACATTTGTATCTTTAAAATTGCTTGTTAAGACCTCTAAAATATTTTTTATTTGCTTTAACTTTTTGTTTTTGCCACACGCGCTCATTTACACAAAACACCACAGTAGATTCACTTACATCGCTTCTTAAAAATGCAAAGCACGATACCACCCGGGTGCGAATTAGAACCTGGATTGGCGAAGAAGCGCGCATAATGAGATTAAGTTATTGGGATAGCATTTGCGCAGACTCAAAAAAATTAAAAATAAAAAGAATAGAAGCCATTGCTCTGGATTTTATTGGTTTTATTTATAGAAATCAAGGCAATGCTACTCAGGCACTCAATTATTATAAACAAAGTTTAAAAATTGAAGAAGAGACCGGTAACAAAAAAGGTCTTGCCGAATCACTTAATAATATTGGTTATGTGTACGATAATTTAGGCGATATCCCCAAAGCAATAAGTTATTACGAAAGAAGTTTAAAGATCCGGGAAGAGATCAACGATAAAGAAGGAATTGCTTATTCTCTGCTTAACATTGCTTTTGTTTATAGTATGCAACGCGACGTTTTAAAAGCAATAGATAGCTATGAGAGGGCCTTACAAATATTCATAGAAACAAATGATAAAAGTGGTTTGGGCCATTGCTATAATAATATGGCTTCGATCTATTATAAACAGAAAAATGTTTCGAAAGCAATAACGTATTTTCAAAAAGCTTTAAAACTCCGTGAAGAGACCGGCGACAAAAGTGACATCGCCAATTCATTTAGCAACCTTGGCTCTGTTCATGATAAACAGGGCGACCTTTCTATTGCACTCGACTATTTTTTTAAAAGTTTGCGTCTGAGAAAAGAGATCGATGAAAAGCAGGGCATTTCTTCGGCTTTCGACCATATTGGTGCCGTTTATCTGAAGCAAAAAAAATATGCTTTAGCACATTCATATGCAGATAGCGCATTGGTACTTTCTAAAGAACTTGGCTTTCCCGAAAACCTAATTGACGTGGAACTAACTTTATCTATGATCGATTCCGCTTCAGGAAATTATGCCGGAGCCTACGAGCATTATAAGCAGTTTGTAATTTACAACGATAGCATTGCAAATGAAACTACCCGAAAAGCAAGCGTTAAAAGTCAGCTAAAATATGAATATGAAAAAAAAGAAGCTGTTATAAAAGAACAACAGGAAAAAGAACGTATAGTTTCCGAAGAGAAAGACCGATTTCAAAAGATCGTTATTTTGGCCGTTGTAATGGGTTTAATTTTTGTGATCATTTTTGCATTTTTTATTTTTCGCTCACTTAAAGTTACGCGGCGTCAAAAAGAAATAATTGAGGAAAAGCAAAAAGAAATTTTGGATAGTATCCATTATGCGCAAAGGATCCAAAAAAGTTTGCTACCCACCGAAAAATATATTGCAAGGCAATTACCCCGCCAGCACTAGTAAGCCGCCGTTTTTAAGATAAATAATATTATTTTATCGCTAACTGCAAGCTAAATATGTGAATAAGTGTGCATAAGTCCGTCACATTTTGCGCTACAAAAAACCTTAATTTAATGCCTGGTATTTACTAAACCTCAATCATGAAAAGCATATTTTTCATTCTTACTTTATTTTTCATACTTGCATTCCCTAAATGTATTAATGCAGGAAACGATCTAAAAGGCAATGGTACAGAAACGCTTATCACTAGTAAATTGGAATTATTTATAAAGGAAAAAAAGTTTCAGGCAGATGAAGCGCTGCTATATCCCGGTATAAATTCAAAACCTCTTAAAAATAAACTAACTGAGCTAATAAACGAATCTGCAAAAGATTTTTTGTTGGTGGCCAACAGCCAGCCAAGTGATGAAAATTATCAGAATAAAATTAAAAGTGGGCTTTTGCGCTTTGACCCATATTTTTCGGAGTTATCTTCGGAAGACCTCGATCGGATCTATCGTTATTACGAGCAACTTTTTGAGATCGTTGGTTTAAAGAATACCGGCAACCATCTTAAAAAATGGCGTTACGGCTCTGGCACTAATTGATAGAAAACTCAAACGCTTCTTCAAAATTTTTTGATGTAACGCCAAACTCGAAAAAATTCTTATCTTTATTTCCCTTAAATAACGTTACTGATGCCCAAACTAATAACCGTTGTCTTAGTTTTTTTACTGTTTACCAGTTTCAATCTTCCAAAAGAAAATTTTGAAGGCATTATTACTTATAAGATAACCTTCACGCCAAAACCGGGCAACGAAGAATACACCAAGCATCAGTCTCAAAAATATGGCACCACATTAAAGCTAACAAATTTTAAGAATGGAAATTTTAAGCGTGAATATCCCTCAAGTGGATTGATCTTTGGTATTGATTTTAATATTTACATGCAAACTTTAAATCGCATGTATACCAAAATGCGAAATAATGATACAATAAAAGCTTCAGATTGTTCGAAAAACACGTTGATCCAAAAAGAAGAAAGTGAAAAGCCCGGAGAAACCGTGCATGGCGTAGCGTGTAAATCGTATTACATTTCTGGCGGCGACGCTAAAAGCAGGCAGCCTACAGGCTTACACTATTTTTATCCAACTGATAAAGAATTTATTGACTGGAAATTGTATTCTAATTTTAACGACCTGTTTTATAATAAAGTAGTATTTAAAATGCAAGCGCCTTTCTACAAATTAGTAATGGAGCTTACAAAATACACCATTACCTTTGAAGTTGAAAAAATTGAAGCAAAAAAATTAACCGAAGACCTTATCCAGTTCCCCAAAGGAAAACCTGTAAAAGAATTATAGACAAAAACCATTTTTATGAAAAGATATTTTTTAATTGCCTGCCTGTTTTTTATTTCAAACTGTTTTGTTGCACAAAAAACTACTACCCCTCCTAAAGAATTTTATACCTGTTGGAAAGCTGCTCACGAAGAGAATAATGAAAAAGCAAAAACAAACGTATTTCGCCCCTGTACCAATACTTTTGGGCCAAGCATGTTTAGGTTTGAAATTGAATTTTTTGCAGACGGTAAATGCAAATATTTGCACGTTGGCCCAACCGACAATCATTATTATGTTGAAGGCAAATGGAATTACGATAAAAAAAAGAAAGTAGTTGTCATAAAAGACGATACCGGAAAGATTTCTTATAAATATAAAATTAAAGACATTAATAAAGAGAAACTCACGTTAGTGATGTTGAACTAAAATGAAAAAAATTTTAGGCATTCTTTTAATTCTTCTTGGATCTTGTTTCGTGATTTACTCATTGATCGTATTAGCCGGTTGTTTTGCCCTGCTCTCTTCTAAAGAATTTAACAGCCAGGGCATTGGTTACTCTTTGGGCACTTTATTCGGCCCTTTATTGTTAATTGCCTTTTCACGGTGGCTTATTCGGAAAGGTGTGAAGATCTACAAACAAAACACCCTAGGCAAAACGGGATAATAAAAAACATACCGGGCATGTTTTTGCCCAAAGTGTTGCTTTTTGTTAAACCACGAGGTCACAAACGCCTGTACATCCTTAATTTAGAAAATTCTAGTTGCATGGCATAACTTTTTCTACAGTAGCGTGAAGCGAACAATAAAACACGCTTTTAAAAAATTACTATGAAAAATTTGATCACAATAGCCGCCTTTGCACTTTTATTTGGCGCATGCGGTAACTCTCAAAAAGAAAGCAACGATGAGCATACAAAAGCTATGATAGATTCTGTAAATGCAGTTAATGCTGCAAATATTGCAAGTATACAACATCAAAAAAGTATCGATTCCATGGATCAGATAATTACTGCTGAAAAAGCCCGTCAGCAACGTGTTACATCTGTTACCAACAATAATACCACAAACAACTCAACTCAAAGTGCTAACAACACATCTGAAAAGAAAAAAATGAACAATAAAACTAAAGGTGCCATAATAGGCGCAGGCACAGGTGCCGTTTTGGGCGCTGTTACGGGTGTAATTGTAGATGGTAAAAAAGGTGAAGGTGCCGTTGTAGGTGGTTTAATAGGTGCTGCTGCCGGAGCTGGCGCTGGCGCTGCTATTGGAAACAGTAAAGATAAGAAAGCAAAGGCTACTAATACAGTACAGCCTAAATAATATTAAACGGCCAGATCAACCATCGGGCTGTTTCTTGATGAACTACTGTTCTAATTTTCAGTAGTTTTGTCCCGGCACGCGCTCAGGCGCGTGCTTTTTGTTTTACAGTATCGATTTAGATAAGATTTGTTTGGTCAAAAATTATTTTTATCTTTAAGTCGTTATGAAACTATCCAGGAATATTTATTGCCTTCTATTTTTATTGCTTTTTGTAAGTGCTAAAAGTCAAAAGAAAACAGCAACATCGGTTGAACAATTTAAAGGTTTGTGGATCTTGGATAAGTATGAACTATATGATTCTATTTCCAAAAAATGGTCTACAGAAACTGCGCGAATGGGTTACAATGGGTATATTTTATTTGATGGTAACGGGCACATGGCCCTGCAAATAACGCCGGCAGAATATGCTGATTTTGATATTAATAAAAGAAAAGACAGTCTTGGTATTAAAGTACTTGCAAATTATTACAACAACAATCTTATTTTCTTTGCCAATTATAAAGTAGATGGCAATGAAATAGAACACGAGGTGTTATCCTCAACCAATCCGGAAAGTATTGGAGCAATCTTAAAAAGAGATTTTGAATTTAAGGGCAAAACGCTTTATCTCACGCCAAAAACGCGCTTTAATGGCCCTAAGATACGAATGAAGTGGGTGAAGGTTCAATAAGCCACTGATCCTTTCTTAAAATTATCTGCAACTGTTATTCTTTTGTTTATTTCATTCAAATAAATGAGTGAATCTGCTTTCCTGGTTATTTAAAAAATTCAATTGGATTTTTATTTTTTCTATTTTTATAGAAACATTAATTGCATGATTAAATTTTACTAAGAAATTAATTTCCCGGGGCACCTAAAAAGCGTCTGTTTAATTAACACATAAAGAAAACTGCAAAATGCCAAAAAGCTTTATGTTTATCAGGCAGATCAGTTCCGGTCATTAATGCACAGGGGGAATCGTTTCGATCCCCCTTTTTTTGCGTCTTGATGCTACCTAACATCTCCAAATTTAACATCTCAGCCTTATGGAATTGATCTTTTCTAAGCATCTTTATATAAAATAAACCTTAATGCACATGAAAACTCTCTTTTTAAGTATTTTAACCCTTACTGTAACAGTAATGAATGCAGGTGATATGCCCGAAAAACTTGGCGCCGATTATATCATTACCAAAACGGGTCCAGGTAAAGATCTTTCACGCAAAGAGGCTAAGTTTGTATTTACTTTTTTAGACCCGTTGGGTAAAACCATTAAAACCGATATAAGTTCTTCGCAAGATAAAGTAAATAAAATGCTTAAATGCGATGCCAGCGGCAAATTCATTGTTGCAACCAAGCCCGGCAAACATATTTTCCAGTTCTTTTATAATGCTACCTGCGGCGAAATATACACCGATTCGATTCAGATAAAACCCGCGCATGTAACCGAAATAACGGTTTATTTCCGTAAAGCAAACGAAATGATGATCGTTGACAAACCGGTTATTTATGTTTATAGTAAACAAAAAGAAAAAGTTGAGATAAAACTTGATCTTAAAGGTGAATTTTTATTTACCTATCCACAATATTCAAACGGTTGGAATTTTATGGCTAACCCAAATGGAACAATTGAAATGAACGATAAAAAATACCATTATTTATTTTGGGACGGAAAATTAAATATCCAGACCGAAAAGCTCAATCTTAGTGAAGGATTTGTTGTAAATAAAAAAGACCTGGTAAAATTCTTTGAAGAAAAATTAGCGCAAATGGGTTTAAACTCACAAGAGATTGAAGATTATATAACCTATTGGTGTCCGCGTATGGGCGCTAACGAAAAAAATTATATTCATTTTATGTTTAACGAAGAATATCATAACTATGCAAGTATTACTATTGACCCCAAGCCCGATCATCTCTTCCGTGTGTGCATGTTATGGTCTAAAACAAACGGCTGCAACGTTAAGGAACAAAAAATTGAAAGCTTTAAACGTGAAGGCTTTACCGTTGTTGAATGGGGCGGAACAGAAATAAGTGATCAATTAAATCTTTTAAAGTAACATCATGAAAACCTTAGCAATTTATTTATTTTTTTCTTTTAGCGTTTGTTTACAAGCAAAAGAATGGATCCCGGATTACAGAGTTACAAAAAGCGGCGAAGACAAAACGCTTAAAAAAACAGAAACTTTTCTTGTTCTCACTTTTTTTGATTCAAATTTTAAACCTGTAAAAAAAGAAATGCTTTTTTCTTATAACAGCGTTAACAAAAAACAAAAACCCGATCAAAAAGGCCAGATAGCTTTAAAGACCTTGCCTGGGAAATACGTATTTAAATTCTTTTGCGATAAAGATCATAGCGAAATAACTACCGATTCAATATCACTTAAACCCGGTTTTAGAACAGAAATGACCGTTGAATTTAAATCATCATTAATGCCTGTAATAGCTGAAAAACCGGTAATATATGTTTACAACACAGCAAAAGAAAAAGTGTCTGTAAAACTTGACCTGAAAGGGAATTTTTTATTTACTTATCCTGAATACAATACCGGTTGGCACTTTACATCAAACCCCGACGGAACAATTGAAATGAATAATAAAAAATACCATTATTTATTTTGGGATGGAAATATAAATATCGAAACAAGAAAATTAAACCTCAACGAAGGCTTTGTTGTAGATAAAAAAGACCTCACAAATTTCTTTGAAGAAAAATTAGCGCAAATGGGTTTAAACTCGCAGGAAATAGAAGATTATATAACCTATTGGTGCCCCAGAATGAGTGCTAACGAAAAAAACTTCGTGCATTTTATTTTCAATAAAGAATATAATAATTATGCATCTATTACTATTGATCCGCAACCCGACCAACTGTTTCGCGTTTACATGTTATGGTCTAAAGCAGGAGATGCACCGGTTAAAGAACAACAATTGGAAAAATTTAAACGTAGCGGCTTTACTGTTGTTGAATGGGGCGGTACAGAAATAAAGGAACAATTAAATTTTAATAATTAAACATGAAATATTTTATTTTTTATTTAATCCTCTCCCTTAATCTTTCGGCCCTGGCAAAAGGAAAAGAATACGTGCCTGAATATTCTGTAACCAAGTCGTTTGAAGATAAAACGCTTAAAAAAACAGAAGCTCTTTTTGTTGTAACTTTTTTTGGTTCAAGTAAAAAATTAGTAAAAAAACAAATAGTGTTTTCGTATAACACTATCAATAAAAAACAAGCGACCAATGAGCATGGGCAAATTTCTTTTAACGTAAAGCCCGGAAAGTATGCGTTACAATTTTTTTACGATATTGGTCATGATGAAATAGCTACAGATTCTATTTTAATAAAGCCCGGGTATCGCACCGAGATCGAAGTGAACTTTCGTTCCTCCACAGAGCCCATGCCAATGAAGAAACCAGTGATCTATGTTTACACAAAACAATCTGAACATGTTTCTATCAAGCTCGATCTAAAAGGTGATTTTTTATTTACGTATCCTGAGTATAAAAATGGATGGCGTTTTATTGCAGATCCCGATGGTACACTACATATGAATGATAAAAAATACCATTACCTGTTTTGGGACGGAAAAGTAAATATTGAAAAAACAGCACTAAGCTTTACCGAAGGATTTGTTGTGGATAAAAAAGACCTTGTTACTTTTTTTGAAAGCAAGCTGCAATTAATGGGACTAAATTCGCAGGAAACCGAAGATTTTATTACCTATTGGTGTCCTATAATGCAAGTAAACGAAAAGAACTTTATACATTTTATGTTTAATGAAGAATATAACAAATATGCCACCATATCTATTGATCCAAAACCTGATCATTTGTTTCGTGTAAATATGTTATGGTCAAAAGCAAAAGATATGCCTGTTAAAGAACAAAAGCTCGAAAGCTTTAAACGCAGCGGCTTTACAGTTGTTGAGTGGGGCGGGACTGAAATTTCGAATTTAACATTGGCAGAAGAACTTTAGCACAGAAATTGTTGTATTTTTATATAACAATTTTACACTTATAGGGTATTCCCGATCTTACACGACTTATAAGTATAAAAGTAAAACCTTTTATCTGTAAGCTCATGAAAAAACTACGCTACCCTACTCTTTTTCTTTTTTTAAGTGTTGTTATTAAATTAAATGCACAAACCCCTATTTTTGGCAACGAGGTTCCCGTAACAATAAACGGCTTAACGTTTGATGCAATGGAACCATTTTTATCGACCGACGGCAACGCGCTTTTTTTTAATAATTTGAATGATGGTATTACCACCAGTTTATATTATGCATCAAAAGTAAATGATGTTACTTTTAATTATATTGGTCCCGTACCGGTAGTAAACCAAACCGTTACGCCGCGTTTAGACGGAGTGGCTTCTGTAGATACTTTAAACAATTTTTATTGGGTTTCTACAAGAAATTATTCGACCAGCTTTGAAAACCTTCACCGTGTACGATTTCTTACAAGCGGTTATACAAATTTTGGTCCATTGCATGGTAATTTTTACATCCCGATACCTGGTTGGCTAATTATGGATGCAGGCATAAATTTTTATGGCGATCAGCTTATATATTGCAATGCCCAATTTAACGGTTGTGCCAACGGATTGCCCTGCAAGGCTTCTTTGGGTTTAGCCAATAAAGTAAACGATTCAACTTTCAATAAAGATTCAAATACAAATATTTTAATGGCAAATGTAAACGATACGGCAGCTTATATTGTTTATGCCCCTGCCATAACAAAAGACGGATTAGAATTATATTACACGCGCTTATTAAAGAACAGCACGCAAACCGAAATTATGGTTGCAACAAGAACAAATACAATTTCACCATTTAGTGTAGGCACATTACTAATTGGTGCGCCATATATAGCGCCGGAAGGACCAACCTTATCAACCGATAAAACAAAAATGTATTATCACCGAAAAGATGGCAACCTTCATAAAATTTATTTAAGATACAGAACAGGTACAACTGACATTCATAAAAATGTAATTGATAACAATCTTAGCCTCTTCCCAAATCCTACAAATGGCATGTCATACATTAGGTCAACCGAAGAGGTGATGGTGAAAGTTTATAATGTGGTTGGCGTTGAAGTTTTAAGAACCACTGCCTGTAGCATTAACCTTAATGACCAGCCAAACGGTTTGTACTTTGTAAATATTACTACAGATAAAACAACAAAATTGATCAAATTATTAAAGGAGTAAATTTTTCGTTAATTATTCCTTGTTGTAATTGCTCTTACGTCACAACAAATTCCATTATTTATTGTTTACCTTAATAAAATAATTTAACTTAGTTAAACTTAAAAAGCATATATGGAAAAAGAACTAATAATTGACGGCAAAAAAATAAAGTTTGATATTTTAAATGTAATTGATAAGAACAATTCTATAACTGAAGAACAGGTTATTGCGATCAATGCAACAGATATTATTCACTTACCCGATGTTGTTGAAAAGGCTTTGGCTAATATTTCCAAATCGTATCCAAATATGAAAACCATTTATTACCGTGTTTCAGTTAACATCACGCCTATTATGGAAAACAACACCGATCACAATGTTCCGGCAATTAATGTTAGTCCCGAAGATCTTAAAAAATACGAATTAACTTTAGAGAGTTTAAAATCTAAATATTAATTTTTATGGCAAAAAAAGATAAACGAATTGATGCTTACATTTCAAAGTCGGCCGATTTTGCAAAACCTATCTTAAACCATTTTCGTGAATTGGTTCATAAAACTTGTCCGGATGTGGAAGAAACCATGAAATGGAGCTTTCCGCATTTTGATTATAAGGGAAGCATGATGTGTAGCATGGCATCTTTTAAACAGCACGCAGTTATTGGTTTTTGGAAAGCACCATTAATGAAAGAAGGCGAAAAATTAGTAGCTATGGCCAAAACAGAAAAAGCGATGGGCCATTTAGGTAAACTAACTTCTTTAAAAGATCTGCCAAAAGATTTGGTGCTTGCAAAATATATTAAAGAAGGTATGCGTTTAAATGACCAGGGCGTTAAATTTTTTCCGAAGTCAAATTCTCCCGCTGCAAAAAAAGAATTAGAAATTCCTGAGTATTTTTTAAAAGCAATTTCTAAAAATAAAAAAGCCTTAAAAACATTTGAAGGTTTTAGCAATAGCAATAAAAAAGAATATGTATTGTGGGTAACTGGTGCCAAAGCCGAGGCAACGCGTTTGAGCAGGCTGGCAACCGCGGTTGAATGGATGAGTGAAGGTAAGATCAAAAATTGGAAATATGTTAAGTAGCTCTTTTAGTATATGAGTAAACTAAAACAAAAAGAACAATTGAAGAACATCGACTTCTCGTCTTTAAAAGAAGAAAGGGAGCGCTTTGATAACTGCGAATTTATTAATTGTATATTTTCTGATCTGTCTAACCTAAGCTTTTTGGATTGCGACTTTAGAAATTGCGACCTCAGCAACTTAAAAACCACGAGCAGTCGTTTGCAAAACGTTTCTTATTTTGACTGTAAGTTAGTTGGACACAATTTTTCGGGCGCTATTGATTTTGCATTGGAGTTACATTTTGAAAATTGTATTTTAGACTATGCTACGTTTGACAGAAAGAAACTAAATAAAAGCTCATTTAAGAACTGTAAAATTCACGCAGCTAATTTTACGCAGGCCGATCTTTCCAAAACAACCTTTACTAATTGCGACTTCCTTGAATCCCTTTTCGATACTACAAACCTTAGTACGGTAGATCTAACTACCTGTAAGAATTTTTTGATAGATCCGGAGCTTAATAACATTAAAAAAGCAAAATTTTTGATGCAAGATCTACCCAACTTATTATACAGGCATGATATTATTATTGAATAATGTTACGGCGGCATTGGTCCGTTATACTGCAGACAAGGAATATCATCTGATATAAAACATGGGTGATAGAATTTAAAATCCAGCCCGCTAATATTTTTATCCTGTACTTCTAAAATATAATAGGGTTTTTCCCACCAGGTTTTTAAGCAACTTTCATCGGCTGTAATATGTTGTTTTTTATAAAATTTACTATTTAGTTTTTTTACCTGCGGTTCCTGGATAATGGAATAAACACCCGGTGGCAACTGAAAAGAAAAATTACCCGCAGTATCTGCCTTAAAACTTAAAATAACCATTGCTTTTACGTTATTTGTTTTTCCTTTACGTATGTAAAAGGTTTTACCGGCATAAGGTTTTAGTTTTGTGAACTCGGCCATCATTTCTTCAGAAGGTTCTGCACCACCACAATACGCAAAACTATGTCTTACTTTACCACTTACGGTAAACTTTTGCTTTGTTTGTGCAATCGTTATATAAGAAGCAAAAATTAAAATTAATATTCTAACCGTCTTTGTCATACGCTTTTGTGTTTAGATGTAATAAAGATAACAATTCCATACTGCATTTATCAAATTTTAAGAATACTATAAATTGTAGCATTACATTGCTATAATATGGGCTACCTTTACTTTAAGCAAAAACATGGAAACGCCAATAACCAGTTACTTTAAAGGCCGCGGAGCTCAGGTAAACCCGAATAATAAATATAACAAGCAACACTATGCGCAAGAACATGTGGAAGGATTGGATGAAGCGTTTCTTCAAAAAGAAAAGACCGAGATCATATATACTTATCCCAAAACGATCATTAACAAGGTTGAGAGCGAAGATGTTGGAGGTGAATACTCATTAAATCCTTATCAGGGTTGTGAGCATGGCTGTATCTATTGCTACGCACGTAATACGCATGAATATTGGGGTTATAGTGCCGGGCTGGATTTTGAAAGAAAAATAATTGTCAAAAAAAATGCCGTTGAATTGCTGGAAAAAACATTCAGTAACAAAAAATGGAAGCCTGCTCCTATTATGTTATCGGGCAATACAGATTGTTATCAGCCGTTGGAGCGTCAGCTGGAAATAACGAGAAAAATTTTGCAGGTATGTTTAAAATATAAACACCCTGTTGGTATCATAACCAAAAATGCATTAATAACCAGAGATCTTGATATTCTAACAGAACTGGCGAAACATAACTTAGTACACGTAATGGTTTCTATTACGGGTACTGACGAAAAAGTTCGTCAGCTGTTAGAGCCAAGAACTGCCGCTTACAAAAGCCGGATAAATACAGTTGAGATATTAGCGAAAAATGATATTCCCTGCGGCATAATGGTAGCGCCCATTATTCCGGGAATTAATAATCACGAGATCCCGGATATAATGGAATTAGCCGGTAACGCTGGCGCATCAACCGCAGGCATGACGATAGTTAGATTGAATGGTGCCATCGAACAGATCTTTAAAGATTGGTTGATAAAAAATTTTCCGGATAGAGCCGATAAGGTTTGGAACCAGATCTGCGAATGCCATGGCGGTAAAGTAAGCGATAGCCGCAGAGGTGTGCGCATGCGTGGCGAAGGTAAAATAGCAGAATCCATTCGTCAATTATTTAAACTTTCTAAAGAACGTTTTATAAAACCTTCAGGCTTTGAATTTAACTGCAACAGCTTTAATTACAAAGCAAACGATGTGCAGTTAAGTTTGTTTTGATTTGTTCTTTCTAATAAATTAACATTAGTTTTCCTTATTTTTTTACAACTTTATACTGTATAAATACGTTTATTATATATAGTGCTAGGATATAGATTTCAAAATTTTAAGGCAGACCCACAGTCTAAATTTGACGAATTGTTTAAGATCTTTAAACAACTCATCACGCATACCAGTGGTGATGTGGATGAGGCGCTGGATTGGCTCAGGGAGCTCGATAAAGAATATGAGCTTACCAACAAGGATTATACGATTGATGATTTTATTGCCGAATTAAAAAAACGCGGTTATCTGCGCGACAAGAACGACGGGCAAGGCGGCATGGCCATTACACCAAAAACAGAGCAAGCCATTCGCAACAATGCGTTAGAATATATTTTCGGGAAATTAAAAAAAGGCGCTTCCGGCAATCACAAAACAAAATTCACGGGTAAGAATGGAGAAGAAACAAGCACCGATCTTCGCGCCTATGAATTCGGCGATTCGCCACAAAGCATTGCTATGATTGATTCTATTAAGCAAGCGCAAATAAATAATGGTGCAGAAGATTTTATATTAACCGAAAATGATCTTTTAGTAGGCGAACAGGAGTTTAAAACACAAACCGCCACTGTATTAATGATTGATATTAGTCATAGTATGATCCTTTATGGCGAAGACCGCATTACACCTGCTAAAATGGTAGCAATGGCTTTAGCCGAAATGATAAAACGCAATTACCCTAAAGACAGTCTGGATATTATTGTATTTGGTAACGATGCCTGGCCCATACAGGTAAAAGACCTTCCGTACTTGCAGGTTGGGCCGTACCACACCAACACGGTTGCCGGATTAGAATTAGCCTCTTCTATTCTTCGTAAAAAGAAAGCAACAAACAAACAAATTTTTATGATCACCGATGGTAAGCCTTCTTGTTTAAAAGAGAATGGCGAATATTATATGAATAGTTTTGGTTTAGACCGTCGCATTGTAAACAAATGTTTGACCCTGGCGGCTGCTTGTAAACGCAGTAAAATAGATATTACTACTTTTATGGTTGCCAGTGATAGTTACCTGCAAAGTTTTATTGATGAATTTACAGAAGCAAATCAAGGCAAAGCATATTTTACAGGACTAAAAGGATTAGGTGAAATGATCTTTAGAGATTACACCAACAAAAAGCGTAAAAAATTATAATTGATTACCGGAACAAGAAACACGAAATAAGAAACACGAAATAGTATGGCACAACCAACACTAAAAACACTAGGCGAATTAAAACAAAGCGGGTATAAATTTTTAAGTATTAAAGATGAGTTACGTGAAAATTTAATTAAAAAACTTAAAAAGAAAGAACCGATCTTTGATGGCATTTTTGGTTATGAAGAAACCGTAATTCCGGAATTAGAGCGCGCTATCTTAAGCCGACACAATATTTTGTTTTTAGGCTTGCGCGGACAAGCTAAAACAAAAATGGCAAGACAGTTGGTAAATTTATTAGATGAGTATATTCCTGTTGTAGCGGGAAGTCCTTTAAACGACGATCCTTTGCAACCCATCTCTAACTTTGCTAAAAATTTAATTTCAGAAAAAGGAGATGCAACACCAATTAACTGGATCCATCGTAACGATCGTTTTGCTGAAAAATTAGCAACACCGGATGTTAGCGTTGCCGATCTGATCGGTGATCTGGATCCAATTAAAGCGGCTAATTTAAAATTATCTTTTGCTGATGAAAATGTAATTCATTACGGATTGATCCCGCGCAGTAATCGCTTTATTTTTGTTATTAATGAGCTGCCCGACCTGCAGGCAAGATTGCAGGTTGCTTTGTTTAATATTTTGCAGGAGGGTAATGTGCAGATCCGTGGATTTAATTTGCGCATACCTTTAGATCTTCAATTTGTATTTACTGCTAATCCCGAAGATTACACTAATCGCGGAAGCATTGTTACACCTTTAAAAGATAGAATTGGTTCGCAGATCTTAACGCATTATCCAAGATCGATAGAACATTCAAAACAAATTACACAAAACCAGGCAAAATTAAATGCGCAGCAAAAAGAAATTGAAGTTCCCGAAATTTTAAAGAACCTTGTAGAACAGATTGCCATCGAAGCGCGCACAAGCGAATTTGTAGATTCAAAAAGTGGCGTAAGTGCACGATTAACAATCAGCGCATACGAAAGTTTGATCAGTGCCGCCGAATTACGTTTCTTAAAAAACAACCAGCCTTACTCGTATGCAAGGATAAGCGATCTTTACGGAGCCATCCCTGCTATTAACGGAAAAATAGAGTTAGTGTATGAAGGCGAACAGGAAGGCCCGGCAGTAATTGCGCAAAATTTAATTAGTCTGGCTATTAGAAACACGTTTGTGCAATTATTTCCAGATCCCGCAAAATTAAAACGCAAAAAAGAGAGTTCAGATTATTCTGCCATTACCAACTGGTTCTCTCAAAGTAATATTTTAGATCTGTTGGATAATGAGAATGATAAAGTATATTCTTCTGCGTTAACTATTGTGGATGGTTTAGAAGATCTGGTAAAAAAATATCATCCCAGTGTTAAGGGCGCCGACAAATTTGTGCTAATGGAATTTGCATTACACGGTTTAGCTGAACATTCGTTACTGAGCAAAAATAAACTGATAGATGGCGTAACCTTTAAAGATCTGTTTGGGTCGTTATTGAATCAAAATTTAAATTTTGATAAGGGAGAAAATTAGAATTAGCTTTTAAAACTATCTCTTAAGCCAAGCATTTTAATAGCGGTAACAGCGGCCTCATCGCCCTTGTTACCGTGCTTGCCTCCAGCCCTATCAATTGCCTGTTGTTGTGTATCAGGTGTTAACACGCCAAAAATAAAGGGGATATTATACTCTATATTAAGATCTGTAATGCCTTTTGCAACTGCATCACAAATGAAATCGAAGTGACGTGTCTCGCCCTGAATAACACAGCCCAAACAAATTATCGCATCCACATCTGTTGCTTCTGCCATATATTGCGCGCCCAATGTTAATTCAAAACTTCCGGGTACCTGACGAATGATTATGTTCTCCTGTTTAGCACCATTTGCAATTAATGTATTAATGGCGCCTTCTTTTAATGCATTTGTGATCTCATGATTCCACTCAGAATAAACAATACCAAATTTAAATTCTGCTGCATTTGGAATTTGACTTCCTTCACTTACCGATAAATTTTTGTTTACACTACTCATGCGCTTTAAAATAAAAAAGTCTGCCCTAAAGCAGACTCTTAATTAAATATATTTAAGAATTATAAATTGCCTAAAGCTTTTACTTTAGCAATATCTCTTTCAATTTCTTTACCCTCGTTGCTCTTTGTATACTCTTTTTGAATACGCTCGTATAAAGCTAAAGCCTCAGAATAATTAGACTTTTGCTCGTAAGCAAAGCCTGCTTTTTTCAAATAGAAAGGTGTGGTAAAACTGTTGTTACTTTTTTCGGCAGCTTTTAAATAAAATTTAATCGCTTCATCTACTTTGTTAAGCTCCATATGACAATCACCAACAGCGCCAATTGAAATCGGTGCAATTACCTCATCATCTCCATCGTATTTTTGCAAGAACTCTATTGCTTGTTCAAATTTACCGGTACGTAAGTAACAAATACCCGCACAGTAATTTGCAAGGCTACCAGTTTTTGTCATGCTGTATTCTTCAGCAATCGCTTCAAAACCCATAATTGTTTTTTGACCATCCGGAGACATTACGTTAACACCGCCTTTTAGGGCTATATTAAAACTGTCAACCTCAAAATAACTTTGAGCCCAGAAAATTTCGTTGGAAGCTTCGTTCTCTTTTTCGGGTAAATAATACAATTTAAAAAAGCAAAAAGCACCAATAATAAGAGCTAATCCACCACCAACATAGGTGATCATTTTTTTATTTTTTTCATAAAAAAGTTGAATGCCTTCTAAGCTAGGATCAATAGTTTTGGGTGTTTCCTCTACTGTTTCTTCAATACTTTCGTTCACCTCAGTGTTCTCAGTATTATCAACAGTTGTTTCGTCTTTTAAATCAGCCATTTATACGTAAAATTAGTCTGCAAAAATAGCTTTTTTTCCTTAAAAATCTAATTTGTAATTCAAAAAACCACCCAAAAAAGGCGTATTTTTGCTAAAATCCATGTATTTAAAGCAACTTTCCATAATAAATTTCAAAAATTACGCTGAATTTGAAGGCCAATTCTCCCAAAAGATCAATTGTTTTGTGGGAAATAATGGCATGGGAAAAACCAATTTACTGGATGCTATCCACTACCTCTCTTTTTGTAAAAGCTTCTTTAATTCAATTGATAGTCAGAACATTAAGCATAACGAAGGCTTTTTTGTTTTGCAAGGAAATTTTGAAAAAGACGGCGAACTTGCCGAAGTTTATTGTGGTTTAAAACGTAATCAAAAAAAGATCTTTAAAAAGAATAAAAAAGAGTATGAACGTTTGAGCGAACATATAGGACAATTTCCCCTGGTGATGATATCGCCAAGTGATGCAGATCTAATAAACGGAAGTAGCGATAGTCGCCGCCGCTTTTTAGACGGCATTATTTCGCAATACGATAAAGTTTATTTAGACAAATTAATTTCGTACACCCATGTTTTAAAACAACGCAATGCTCTGTTAAAACAATTTTACGAAAGCCGCACGTTTGATTCGGAAACAATTGAGATCTGGGATGACCAATTAATTAATTACGGTCGTTCAATTTTAGAGATCCGTTTAAAGTTCTTAAAACATTTTATTCCGTTATTTAATTCGCATTATCAATTTATTAGCGATAGTAAAGAAGAAGCTGCTTTACATTACGAAAACAGTTTGGGCGAAAAAGATTTTAAAACTGCTATTATAACTTCCCTGGCGCGCGACAGGGCTGTGCATTATACAACTGTGGGTCCGCATAAAGATGATCTTGAATTTACATTGAATGGTTTTAGCTTAAAGAAATTCGCGTCGCAAGGTCAACAAAAATCATATTTGTTAGCATTAAAATTAGCACAGTTCGAATTCATTAAAGAACAAAAAAACACTAAGCCTTTATTGTTGCTAGATGATGTGTATGATAAACTGGATGAAGAACGGTTCACCAAATTATTAGAAATGGTAAGCGGCGATAGTTTTGGACAGGTATTTATTACAGATACACATCCTGAACGCATTGAACATTTGCTAAATAAAAAACAAATTGAAAATAAAATTTTTATTGTTGGCCAAGGAAGCGCTAAACTAATAGAGACCTAATCTACACGTTTCATTTCTTGTAGTTTCTTATCATCATCAGCTTTGTACCATTTGGCAATATTTATAACCAGCCCTAAAGAAGAAAAATTATTAGCATACTTAATGTCATTAGGCGTTACATTTATTGTTCTGCCAACCTGCACTTGCAATTTCACAAACTTATATCCTCCTCTTATGGTAAGCGCAGGCTCGACAAACATGAACATGGGGCCGGTTAAACTATTATTGTCTAAATAATCATTTTTTAATTCGTTTTCCGGATAATTTTGCTGACTAAAGCTTGTATACTTAACAGTGGAAATTCTCGAACTGATTATCGCATCAAAGTATTTTGTTTTATAACCAAAATCCGGTTGAATGAACATTTTAGTTGCGTCTGCATCAAAATAAGCGCGATAAGAATTATCATTGTTATCAGTGAACGTTTGTTGTTTGGAAACCCTTCCTACTCCACCGCCAACAAAACCTTCAAAAACAAAATTATTCTCAAATGGTCTAAAATAACCAATACCTGCTTCACCTAAATACCCGCTATGCCTATATGTTTCGCCGGTTCTATAATTCATATAAAAACCGTTGGCAATAATGCCAAAATTCTTCCCCAAAGCAACGGCAGCCTGTAAGTCGTTTTGTGTGATGTTAACATGCACTTCTCCTTTTTCTTTTAATAAAGGTGCATTTACTGCGTTAGAAACATACATTTGTGTAGTACACGAACTAAGAGTAAAGAGTGCTACAATTCCCGAAAATAAAATTAGCCTTTTCATGGTTCTGGTTTTTTTAAAATAATATGAGAATTGTGTGCCAGATGGATATGCAAATAAAAAACACAACGGGTCTTAATTGACCCGTTGTGCTTTATAATGTGTAGAAAAATTAATTTATGTGGAATTTATTCCACTAAAATACAGCTGACAGAACGAAAATAATCAGTACAATAAATATTACTACCAATATGATCCATAATGCAGTGGCAAATGCACTACCTATAAAACCTTCTCTTTTTACCTTTTCTTTAACCGTCTTTTGAGAACTTATAGTGGTTTTAGAATCTTCTACTTTGCTTGTTTCTTCAGTCGCAAGAGATTCATGTTTCTGAGCGCTTAGATCATACACCTTATGTTCTGGCTTTAAAAATGTTTGTCTTAATGTAGAGAAGCCTGAAGCTATCAATGTTACAGGGGTTGACGTGGGTTTTACGATTTCGGCTTCAACCGTTTCATTCGTTTCAATTTTGTTTATTTTAACGATCGCTTTTTCGTTTTGAACGATCCTATTTTTATGAGAAGCGTGTCCGTAATTTGTGTAGCGCTGCGTTGTAAACTTATTGCTTTTGCAACCGGTTAAAATAATCAACGCAATTAATGGCAAGTAAATAAATGTTTTCATGTTTTTTAGATTTAATTTATTATTAAGATCTCAAATGCTATGCCACGGCAGCGATTATAAGAAAAACACACACCGCAACGGCAAGTATTACTAGCCAAAGCACTATTTTTAAAACCGTGCCTATTATTTTTTTGCGGCCTGTTTTTTCTGAGATGTTTTTTGTGATTTGCTTACCTGCTTTAAATCTTTTGTGTCCAACTGTTCAGGCTTAGTTACCTTCAAATCTGTCGTATAAATTTGAACCGGTATTCTCGCTAAAATATTTTCTTTAATAGAAGAATTTGAGCTTGCCAAAATCGGCTCTTCCTTAGCACTTATTACACGTTCAGTTTCTTTTTTACTCTCAGTAGTAGCAAGCACCTGTTTTTTTGCAAGGGCTATTTCTTTAGAGCATGTTTTGTGCGAGGCTTGGCCATAGTTAGTGTAGCGTTGCATCAAAAAAGAATTTCCTTTACAGCCACTTAAAACGATAATGGCCACTAGAGGTAGGCAAATTATTTTTTTCATGTTTACTCATTTTACAAGCAAACTTTCAAAACCTATGCCAGGAAGATCAAATTAAAACTCGCAATTTTTTGGGGTGCGCGGAAAAGGAATAACATCGCGTATGTTTGTCATCCCTGTAATAAACAACACCAAACGTTCAAAACCAAGGCCAAATCCGGCATGCAGACAAGTACCAAAACGCCTGGTATCGAGGTACCATGATAATTCTTCTACAGGAATTCCCATTTCTTTCATGCGCGTTTCCAGTTTATCCAAACGTTCCTCACGCTGACTTCCGCCAACTATCTCGCCAATACCCGGGAATAAAATATCCATGGCTGCAACAGTTTTTCCATCATCGTTCTGGCGCATGTAAAACGATTTTATCTCTTTTGGATAATCGGTTAATATAACCGGTTTCTTAAAATGTTTTTCTACTAAATAACGTTCGTGCTCACTTTGCAGATCAACGCCCCATTTGTCAACCAAATACGTAAATTTCTTTTTCTTATTGTGGTTACTCTCTCTAAGGATCTCAATAGCTTGTGTATACGTAACGCGTTCAAAATTATTATCGATA
This sequence comes from Bacteroidia bacterium, assembly GCA_016787785.1. Taxonomy (GTDB): domain Bacteria; phylum Bacteroidota; class Bacteroidia; order B-17B0; family Aurantibacillaceae; genus Aurantibacillus. The sequence continues at coordinate 108,745 of JAEUTO010000003.1, forward strand.
CAAAATTTTAATTTATTCAGTAACGTTAATTCACTGCGCTCGTTCTGCGGCTTTTGTTTTTCTTCTTCCTCTAAACGCTGCGATAAAAATTCAATATCCTCTAAATTATTTTCTAAAGCATATTTAATAATATACTGCAACATTTCTTCTGCAAGATCCATGTTGTCTTTCAATTCATAAAAAGCCATCTCCGGTTCTATCATCCAGAACTCAGCTAAGTGACGGGTAGTATTGCTATTTTCAGCTCTGAATGTTGGGCCAAAAGTATAAATATCACTAAAGGCCATAGCTGCTAATTCACCTTCCAGTTGTCCGGAAACAGTAAGGTTTACAGACCTGCCGAAAAAATCCTGTTTATGATCCACCTTACCGGCTTCATCTTTAGGAATGTTATTCAGATCAAAATTAGTAACATGAAATGTTTCACCCGCTCCTTCTGCATCACTTGCAGAAATAATTGGCGTGTGGATATATAAAAAACCTTTTTCGTTAAAGAACTTATGTACGGCAAATGCTAAACTGTTGCGCACACGAAATACAGCACCAAAAGTATTGGTACGAAAACGTAAATGCGCTATCTCACGTAAAAATTCGAGACTGTGCTTTTTTGGTTGCAGCGGATATTTTTCAGCATCGCTATCACCAATTATTTCTACAGAAGTAGCTTTTACTTCTACTGTTTGTCCCTTACCCTGTGAAGCGATCAAAGTTCCTGTAGCAGAAATAGCAGCTCCGGTAGCGATACGTTTCAAGATCTCTTCGGGCGTAGCCGTGAAATCAACTACAATTTGTAAATTATTATTTGTAGACCCATCGTTTAAAGCAATAAAAGAATTGTTTCTGAACGTACGCACCCAACCTTTTACCGTAATTGTTTGGTTAGTGGGTGTTGTTTTTAAAATGTCTTTGATCCTAACGCGTGTCATAATAATTTTTAATTGAGACAGTAAATTTAAGAAGATTTTAGTGATAAATTACAGATAAAAAGAATAAAAATAACTACGAATTTTTAATGTCTAAATACTCCATTTCAGTGATCTCCAGAGCCATTTCGGCATAATTAAATACCAGATCACGAATAAAGACCATCTCCGGATACTGCATTGCTTTAGTGTGTTTAATGATCTTTTTGCTGCCAACGATCTGTATCTCTTCAAAGAGATCGGCCTGTATAATTTTAAAATAACTCTTGTTATTTTTATACTTACGGTAAACCGGAAAGTTTATATCTTTAAGATCCATGGCCAAGCCCTTTTTAAAATTAGTTGCAGAATATGTGTTCGAAAATTACAAAGATAATTTAGAACAACTGTGTATTATTTTACCAAATAAACGGGGCGCGCTTTTTTTAAAGAACTATTTAGCCCAAACCTATGGCAAAACCATTTGGTTGCCCACTATTATAAGCGCTGAAGAATTAATTGCCGAGTTGAGCGGATTAAAAACACTTGAAGAAATTGATCTTATTTGTCATTTATACGACAGTTATAAAACCTGTTATGGTACAGAAGCCGAAAATTTTGACAGCTTTGCAAAGTGGGGACAATTAATTTTACAGGATTTTAATGAAATAGACAGGTATTTGGCAGACTCTGAGCAATTGTACGAAAATCTTAAAGACATTAAAGTACTTGAGAACTGGAGTTTGGGCGCAGAAACCCTAAGTGAATATCAAACCAACTATTTAAAATTCATGAATAGTTTAGGCGCCATTTACAAACACTTTAGTAATTTTTTAGTTACAAAAAACTGGGCTTATCAAGGTTTAGCTTATAAATACGCCGTATTGAATTTTGATAAGAGCACATATCCAAACCGTTTTCATAAACTTATTTTTTGCGGCTTTAATGCTTTAAATGCTGCCGAGTTAAACATATTTAATAAACTCTACCAGCAAAAAAAAGCAGATATTTTGTGGGATGCGGATAATTATTATTTAAAAGACAATAACCAGGAGGCAGGTTTATTTTTAAGGAATAATTTTAATTTATTTAAACAGCGCGATCCTTTTTTTATTGGCGATCATTTTAAAGAAGAAAAAGAAATTAAAATTATATCAGTTCCAAAACAAATTGGCCAGGCGCAGGTGGTTAAGCAAACCATACAAAAATATATTGACGATAAAATTCCTTTAGATAAAGTGGCTATTGTTTTAGCCAACGAAAAATTACTGTGGCCTGTATTACAGCAATTGCCAAGCGCTGTAGAGTATGTGAATATTACTATGGAGTATCCTTTGCGTTATACTTCAACCTACAGTTTAATAGAACAATTGCTGCAATTGCAAATTAGTTTTTCAAAGCAAAACCGCCAGCAAAAAACCATTTATCACAAAGATCTGGTTGCACTTTTACGGCAGCCAATTTTTGCAAGTTTTTTAACAAGCAAGAACAAAGAAATTTCCGTTACAAAAATAATTGATCAGTTAACAGCAAGAAATATTTCCTTTGTTTCTTCAAAGATCTTGTTTCAATTATTTAATGCAGAAAATAATGAAGTAATGAAATTGCTTCAGCCTGCAATGTCTGTTTCTGTTTTATGTCAGCAGTTTTTAGATCTTTTGCAAAACATCAAAGAGCTTTTTATAGCACAACCACAAAATAATCAATCGAGTTTAGAGCTCGAATATTTGCAGATCATTATAAAGAACTTTAACCGTTTGACAGAGATCATTCAGAAATATCCACACTTTAATGATATACTTGCCTTAAAACAATTGTTTAATCAGGTTGTTGGTAGCACCTCTGCACCTTTTATAGGTGAACCATTGCGAGGGTTGCAAATTATGGGTGTGCTTGAAACACGTACGTTAGATTTTGATCATATTGTTTTGGTAAATGTAAACGAAAGTGTTTTACCATCGGGCAAAACGGTTAACTCATTTATCCCTAACGATCTAAAACGTGCTTTTGGTTTGCCTTTGTATTTAGAAAAAGACGCCATTTACGCTTACCATTTCTATCGTTTATTGCAAAGGGCAAGTGATATTGTAATTACTTATGATAGCGAGACAGATACTTTTGGTAAAGGCGAAAAAAGCAGGTTTGTAACACAACTGCAATTGGAAATGCAGGTCAGTCATCCAAATATAAAAATCACCGAAGAAGTTGCGCTTTATCCCGAATTTCCAAAAGCACTTGATAATACGATTACAATTATTAAAGATGATGAGATCTTAGCGCCTATATATTCAAAAGCAATTAGCAATGCCGAGTTTGGGGCACTATCTCCTTCTGGTTTAATTACATTTAAAGAGTGTCCGCTTAAATTTTACTTCAGGTACAGTGCTAAACTAAAAGAAACAAAAGAAGTTGAAGAAAGTGCAGAAGCAAATACTTTTGGCTCTATCTTGCATTTAAGTTTAGAGAATTTATATAAAGATAATATCGGACAAATTTTAACCGAGCCAGATCTGCGGGAAAAATTAAAGTTAACTGAAAGCGCAGTTCATAACAGCTTTATCACCTTTTTTGAAAACCCAGACATTGTTGGAAAAAGCATTTTACAAAAAGAAGTGATCAAAGTTTATGTGGATAAATTAATTAAGAGCGATATTATATTTATAAATAAATTACAAAAAGAGAATCAATTCATTACATTAAAAAATTTAGAGCAAGAATTCTCAGCACCTTTAAAAGTAGAAATTAAAGGGGCGTTAACAACTATTTATATTAAAGGTAAGGTCGACAGAATAGATTCTTTTGCAGGAATAACGAGGATCATCGATTTTAAGAGTTCAATAAAAAGTTCGGATAAATTTGACTTTGCTTCTTTTGAAGAATTATTCTCAAATTCAGATTACAATAAACAATTTCAGTTGATGACCTATGCGTGGTTGTTATATAAAAATAATTTTTGTCCACCAGAGCAAATGCAGCCTTGTGTTATTCCCTTCAAAAATTTTTTAGAAGCGCCAAAGTATATTCTGGACAATAAAAAACCAATTGTTTTTACAAATGACTTCTTAGCAGATTTTGAAAATGAATTAAAGCGTTTTGTTGAAACTATTTTTGCTCTTGACATGCCCTTCTCGCAAACAGAGGATGAGGACATTCATGCATTTTGCCCTTATAATACCATCTGCAATTTTGCTATAAAATAAATTTGCGGGCAATTACACCTTTCGAACTAATTAGCTTTACTATATATAAGCCCTCCTTACCTCCTGTCAGATCTATTTCAAGTGGTGTTGTTCTCATTATATCAAGATCTTTTTGTGTGAATATTAACTTACCATCTAAAGTGTAAATTTGAAGTTCGCTATTCTCTACACTTTCATTAGAATAGATCTTAATTCTCTTTTCATTATAACTATCCTTGCATATCTTAATATCTGAATTCAACAAAGTGTTTTCTTTTATCCCAACTGCTGTGGTTCCAACCGAAAGAGCGATGTCATCTAAATAAAATATTACGTTAGGGTCAATAAAAGGTTGAACCGCAAAACTGATACTGAAATTACTTCCCGAAAAGCCGCTAGGAATATTTACCCCTTGTTGTGTCCACGCGTTAACGTCACTCCATGTTCCCAGGCTTAAGACAGAGGTACTATTCTGTAACAAACTTGCACTTATACCATACCCTCCAAAAGGACTTGCATTATATTCATTAACCCAAAAAGTGAGGTTTTTTGCCCCGCCGGGCAAACTAAAAGTGGGGCTAATTAACATACTACCAGTATTAATTGCCAACATGCCCCCTCCGGCATGGGGATTAACAGTGCCTTGCGAACTCACAAGGTTTCCCTGATTGGTCCAGCCGGTTAAAGGTGCTTCAAAATTTTGTGAAATAATAACTTGGGCAAATAAATTTGCCTTTACGGTAAAGGCTGCCAGCGCTAATGCTATTAATTTTGCTCTCATATTTTATTTGCTAAAATTTAAAACAGAAATAAACTTCTCCATAAAAACTGACTTTTCTTTGGCTAAATTTTCATTAAAATTACCCTCGGTTTGTATGTATGAAAAAACAAGTAAAGACTGAGGGTTTGCAGGATTAATAAAAACGTAAACAACACTTGACCCATTTAGTTTTCTTTGTGCCGGGTCGGCCGGCCCATAGCCGCCATAAAGTGGTTTTCTTTCAGAACATTTATTCGTTTTTAAAGTATTTACGGCTTTAAATCCTGATATGTTATTGAGAGTAAAACTTTCCCAAATGGTTTCGCTTTCAGCATTTTTATTGTTTTTCTTGTCAAATCTTTCGAGAATGGTATTGTTATAAAAATTAAAAAATGAGGTTATTCCCATATCTACCAACTTTTGTAACTCTTTTTCATCAAGGTTTCTGTTACATAGGTTAGCCTGAGTATAACTAAGTCTATCGCTAAGTGTTTTGAATTCCGCTAAATTTTCCGCGGATGATCTGGTATTTGTATAAACTAAATTAGCAATATTAATTCTAGTGTTTTCAAAAACAAAACAGATATCAGTTGGTGAATTATTCGCGGATATATTTTTCACTTTACTCCATTTCCCGGAAGAATCAATTTTTACAAAACCTATATTACCTATATCAGCAAGTTTAAATTTTGCGTTAATTGAATTGCAATTGATGAAAGCATTTTTATCGGCAATCTTTACAAACATTTCAAATGGCTCAATTAATTCAACAGCTTTACCATAATCGTTATATTTTTGACCATTATTTGGATCATAATGCGAACCGGTTAGTTCATGATACTCCATTTTAAACTTAAGTTTTACTTTACCTCCATAACGATTAAATTTATAACTTTCGCATATGTCAGAAAATTGCGTCTTACTATCACTTGAATAAGAACCACCAAAATAACCAAATGAATATTTGATAAAATCAGGTTCCTCACTATAGGGATACAAGGAATAAGTTTTTGGAAGCTTCTGGTTTAAGAATGCATTAATACTTGATGCTCCCTCTATTTTTTTTGCGATGTACTTTATATTTTCTTTCAAACCTGACTCATCCAAAAAACTGCATAATAACATGACATAACCATCTGAATAAGTTGGTAGTTCTTGAGGGTTTGAAAAGCTAACTGTTAAGTTTTTAATATCTGCATAGTTAAATTCTTGCCCAGCAGCAACCTTTTTGCCATTAAGCGTTACGTTAAATTGAGCGTTAACTATTATTGCATTGAATAATAACAAAACACCCAGGATCGCATTTTTTTTCATATGATATCTTTATTCTAATTCGCTTAATATTCTCACATCGGTAGAATCTTCTTTTAAGTAGACTACGGTAATTCTATCACCTGGTTTATATTTATTGTAGCTATCACTACTGCAACTTATATTAATACCTACATAACTTCCAATTTTCGGATTAATCGTCAAATTATCTAAGATCTCGTCAAGTTTTTTCTGACTTTCTGTTTTATTGGTAGTGTCTGATTTTGGCTTTTTAGCTTCCTCTGTTTTTGTAAACATGGAAATACTCATGTGATAGTTGGTATTTTTTGTTGTACCACTTTTTGATAGGCTATTAACCGTTGCTTCAACGCGTATACCATCTTTAAGGAACTTTCTATCTTTTGCTTTAACTATAAAAATTATTATTCCAACAAAAACAACTAAAACACCGAAGCTGATATAGGCTATTCGTTCAATTTTTTTTGCGGTAGCAGGTTTTTCTGGTTTTTCCATATTTAAAATCTATTCTATTTCTTCGACCAATCTGGCATGCTCAAGGTCGTCATTATAGTAAACAACCTTAACCGTTGCCCCCGCATTATATTTGTAAAACGCTTCTTTCTTTACAAAAGCACCAAGTCTTACAACGGGAATAAAATATGATCTATTTTCATTTGTATCAGGTAAGGCTTCAAAACGCATCGAATAACCTGTAGTATCCTCACTGTTTACTTTAATTTCACAGTACTTCCCTGTAATTATTGCATTTGTGCGAATACCATTCTTAAGCAAATTTCGTGTTTGAAAATAGTCGATCAAAAAAACAGTTGCTATGGCTATTACAATAAAACAAACTCCAACTAAAATACTTCTTTTGTTCTTATCCATTTTATCTCTGAGATTTTTTAAAACGCTCTTTATCTAATTTGCTTTTAATATATAATTTAAGCGGAAGTAATATGATCATCGGTGGAACAAATAAGCAAAACATGGTTACAATTGGATAGAAACTGTTTCGCCCAATTATTTTCATTTGAATAGTATTAACATCATTTGCTACCCATGAATTTGTAAATGTTAGGTACGCACTTAGCATTAACACTATAAATGTGAGATAAATAATTATTTTGTCAATTTTTTTATACATTATTTTACGTTTTCACATAACATTTCAGCGCCAAACAAACCATTATAAACTGCTTTTCTATTCGTAAAGGCACCTCCAATATACTCTTCGTGAATAAAAACATAGTCTTCCAGAAGATAGCATTTACCATTACTTCCTTTATAAGCCACCTTGGCACTACGTTCACGCCCAACAATAACAGATGTGATTGGGTTTCTTAAAGTCGTCCAACCATCTTGTGTTAATACAACTTTTAATGCTGTGGCTCCCTGAGAGGTAAATGTTTTATTAAATCCATCAATCAAAACTTTCTCTAACGCTGCATCTTTAACAACCGGATTAGGAAGTTTTGTGTTTTTAATTTTCTCTGCAGTATTTACATCGGCTTTCGCCATCATACTTTCAAGGCTTCCCATTTTTTCAGCAGAAGCTTTTACTTTATTATGCATTTCTTTATAGGATGTTTCCTCCGAAAAAACTTTTTGAGCAGCATCCCAATAGGCCAGGTGGAATTGAACGGTATAATAGCCTATTTCCATCGATTCTTTATCGGTATACTTACTTAACATTATATCAATTTCTCCAAGCGTTTTGTCGGTTTTCGTTTTTAAGCCATTTATAACGCCTTTACTCATTCTTGTATGGCTTATTTTAGCGTCACTGTAATCCATCGATAAAAGCTTGCTTACTTTCTCGTTATACTTTTCAAGTTTTGCTTTCCACTTCTCTCCAGATGAAGAACCGGCTCCGGTTTGCATGTTTTCATCTTCAAACAACTCTTTAAATAGTTTACCGGGGTCACTGCTTATTGATTGTTGTTGCTTACTATCTTTAACTTTATCGCCCGTGTATTTATTTGCTTCAGCAAGTTGAAGTTCTTTCCTTTTGCTTTTAAATTTTTCGAGGGTAGATTCCATTTCTGATGTATTGTAAGCTGGGTCTTTTTCTTTGGTACGGGTAAGACTGTTTTGCATATTGCCAATGGCAACATTCAGTTCATTCTCGCTCATTTTTTCCGGGTTCAAAGAACCGTTTTGCCAAAAGCTATTAACATTATTTTTAGCCGGGCCATTATATCCAATTTCAGCGATCTTCTTTTCACTGGCTTTTTGTTCTTCCGACTTAGACGCGTCAATTTTATTATCAATTCCCACTTTCCATTTTTTTACCTCTTCGTCCATAGCAGTAGTGTTATAGGCAGGATCCTTTTCTTTTACACTAGCTAGTGCTTTTTGCATATTCCCCAAAGTGGCATCACTACCCTTACCATTTTTAAACATTTCCGCCTGCCTCCAGAATGTCTTCACATCCATTTTTGCAGGACCTTTATAGTTGTCGTCTTGCGCTATCATAGTTGAGTTTAAGGTTAAAATTATCAGTGCTATTCGTATTGCTTTCATGTTTTTATTTTAGTTAAATCAGGGTTATTTCAACACAATTATTTTTGCATTTAAGTACTTGCCTCGTAAAAAATAAATGTCATTTTGTAAATTGCTCAGGTCTATATTTTCCTCATCTTGATTCACTTTAACTTCCATTACATTTTGTCCAACCTTATTTGTAAGGATGTAATTACCTAATGGCAGGTTTTTTATTCTAATATTTCCGTTTGTAGGATTAGGATAAATAAGGTTTTGATCGTGCAAATTATTTTCTTCAACACCAACACTTGTAATATTAGCACAAGCTGAAGTAACCGAGCAAGATCCAACAGTTACAATAACAGCATAACTTCCATTTACGCTTGCTGTAAACGTTTGATTGGTTTGTCCGCTAATTGGTAAGTTACTATTATTACAATCTATCCATTGGTAATTTGCTCCATTTTGATTGGCAGAGATCGTTACACCAAATAAAGTTGTAGATGCGTTAATTGCTGCCGGCTGTGTAATAGTAAAAGTTTGAGAAATAATTGTTGATGTAGCATCTGTTATAGTGCAGGTATATGAACCTGCCGATAATCCAGCCGCTGTTGCAGCATTTCCTCCGCTCGGACTCCATAAATATGTATAAGGTGGATTACCATAACTGGCAGTTACAGTTGCAGAGCCATTGTTAGAGCCGTTGCAACTTAAGTTAGTTTGAGCGCCATTTACTGCAAGCGGCAATGTGATTTTTCTGATTTTGTAGTTACCATAATCAACTACAAAAATATTTCCTGTGGCGTCAATTGCCACACCACTTGGGCTTGAAAAAGTCGATGATAAAGCCGGGCCATTGGCGGTGCCGGCAACACCTGAACCTGCAAAAGTGGTAACAATTGCCGAAGAAGTAATTTTTCTTATTTTATTATTAAAGGTCTCCCCAATGTATAAATTTCCAAGTGCATCTATTGCTATTCCCCAAGGCGCATTAAAACTTGCTAAAGCACCTGTTGCATCCACGGAGCCGGCGGTTCCAGATCCTGCAAACGTTGTAACAACTCCCGCTGGTGTAATTTTTCTTATTTTATAGTTTGAGGCATCTGAAACATAAATATTCCCGGTATTATCAGCGCACAGATCACGCGGCAAGTTAAAACTTGCTCCAGTTCCCGTAGCGTCTACCGAACCTGCTGTTCCCGAACCCGCTAAAGTTGTAACCACGCCTGATGGTGTAATTTTTCTGATTCTATTTCCTAGTTCTGCAACGTATAAATTGCCGGCAAGATCCGTGCACACACCCGAAGGATTGCTGAATGTTGCCAAAATGCCCGTACCGTTTGCGCCACCTGCTGTTCCAGACCCGGCAAAAGTAGTTACAACTCCCGCTGAAGTAATTTTTCTTATTTTATGATTAGAGAAATCTGCAACGTAAATATTTCCCGATGCATCTGAACACACATCATACGGACTGTTAAAACTTGCTGCGGTGCCGGTTGCATCTACAGCGCCAGCTGCTCCAGATCCGGCAAAAGTGGTTACTACACCTCCAGGGGTAATTTTGCGGATTTTGTTATTAGCTTGATCTGCCACATACATATTTCCTGCCGGGTCGAAACAATTGCCGATGGGTTGACAAAAACTGGCAGAAGTTCCGGTTGCATTTGTTGCCCCGCAAGCACCAGAACCGGCAAATGTACTAACGGTTTGCGACTTGCTGCTATTGATACATATTAAAGCAAAGGCTACTATTGTAGTTATTTTGTTTTTCATATTCTTTTCTGTTGTTTAAATCTCTAAATAAGAGGGGAACGAATTCCCCTCTTTTAAAAGGTGCAATCAAAATCTATATCTTAATAACAGCACCTTTATATTCTACATTAATTAATTATAATTTTTTTTGAAGTCTGTTTGTAGTTTAAATAATAAATTCCAGAACTTAAATTATTTAAATATATCTGAGTCGCAATGTCAGAGATCTCAAATACTTTAACAACCTCACCTAATATGTTTGTTAGTTTGTAAGTGCCGGATTGTTCAGCGCGCAAAATAAAACTTCCCGAATTAGGGTTTGGGTAAACTAAGTAATCAGCTTGTGTGTAAGAAAATTCGTGTAAGCCATTACACCCTAGCACTTGTACATCTACAGTTTTTGTATCGGTACAGCCGGTAGTTAAAAAATAACCCGTAACTGAATAAGTTGTACTTATTGTTGGTGTAACTATCACTACCGAAGAAGTTGCGCCTGTACTCCATGTATATGAGTTATTAGTACCGCTGGCAGCTAAAGTAGCGTTAGAACCTGCGCATAAAGTAGTTGAAGATGCTGTTAAACTGATAGTTTGTGTGCAAGGCTTTAATTTTAATAAAAATGCATCATAACCGCCTGTTGAAGTAAAATTATTAACACCAAAAGAATATGGATTAAAATCTACGGTTCCGGAAAATGTACCGGCAACATATATTAAGTTATTAGACGGAGTTGTTATACTAAAGCCAATTTCATTACTTGCGGAATTCCCAATTCCATAAGAAAATAAGTGATTACTATTTAAATCGATTTTTGAAACAAAAAAATCCTTGGCACCATTTGAAGCAATGGTATAAGTTCCAACGGATCCTGCATCAAAATCAACAATATTAGAAAAATAACCGGCGAAATATACACCACTTGCATCTGTAGCAATGGAGGTTGGCGCATCATCACCAATTCCGCCTACTTGATTAACCCACGCGAAATTACCCAGGTTGTTTATTTTTGTAACGAAGATGTCATTTAGAGCAAGGGATGAAATGTTTGTGGTTCCAGTACCCGCGTCAGCATCAATTGTGCCTGTGAATGACCCCGCAGCATAGATTTCTCCCGTTGCACTCAAATTAAAATCGTTAATACTACTAGCACCTGCTCCATCAAATTGTTTCACCCATACAAAGGATCCTAAAGCACTATATTTTGCTAAGTAGCCACTTTGTGCTCCGGTAGATGTTAATATAGCGGTTCCTGCATTTGGATCAAAATCAGCGGTGCCCTGATAGTAGCCGCCTAAAAATACGTTGTTTGCGGGATCCACGTGTATGGCGTTTCCTCTGTCGGAAGCACCTGCGCCACCAATATTAAATGCCCATGAAAAAACTCCGACTGATGTAAGTTTTAAAACAAACGCATCATAATTTGAAGAACTTAAGTTAGTGATACCAATACCCGGATCAAAATCTGCACTGCCATTAAAACTTCCTGTAACTAAAACATTGCTGCTTGCATCTGTACAAACACTTAAAGCATTATCATCTGCTCCCGACGAGCCAATTTTTATTGCCCATGCAAATGCTCCAACAGCATTTAGCTTCAAAACAAAAAAGTCGTAACTGGATGGAGAACTTAATCCATAAAAACCGGCTGAAGGATCAAAATCTACCGTGCCAATAAAATTACCAACAGCAACAATGTTACCCGCATTGTCTATATCAATAGAATAAACTTTACAATCTAAATTATTTGTAAAAGTATATACAGCTAAAAAATTACCGTTAGCATCGTATTTGGCAATATAACCATCGCCAGAACCAGCAGATGTTATTATTTGCGTACCCGGCCCCGGATCAAAATCTGCTGTGCCATAAAATGAACCTGCAACGTAAACATTGCCACTGTTATCTGTCTTTACAACCCGAGCTTCATCGGCACTTGTTCCGGTTAATGCTCCACCGCAATTTAATGCCCAATCGAATATTGCTTGCGCGTTACAATTTATTTTTAACAAGCATAAAGAAATTACAAATACTAAATTTAATTTTTTCATAACTCCTATTCATTTATTTTTTTCTCAAAATCTACATTTGCTGTTACTAATTATTACCTTTTACAATAAACCACCAAAGCGCTACATAAACTGCTTCTGGTTTTGCTCCGCTTATTGCGCTGGTTACGTCGCTCATTTTAGCTATTGTGCTTCCACTGGCGTTAGTAATATCATTTCCGGAAATTTTTAAAACAGTAGAACCATTTCTGTTGCTTATGGTTTTTCCATCGCTGTCAACCTTTCCAATTGTGGAACCGCTGGCGTTACTTACTGTTCTGCCATCACTATCAATTTTACCAACTGTTGAACCGCTTGAATTACTTAAGGTTCTACCATCGCTATCCATTTTAAATTGTGCTTTACCAATTAAAGAGATCATTGTAAATACTACAATTGCTATTATTGTTTTAAAGTTTGTTTTCATGCTTTTATATTTTAATCATTATTGTTTAATTATCTTTTTAATAGCAACCGTATCACCCTGTTTTATTTTAAAATAATAAAGGCCATTACTTAGGTTAGAAATATTTAGTGTATTATTAAATTTTTGCAAGGTGATTTCTAAAACCATTTTTCCAAGCAGGTCTGTTATTTGCAAATCAGCTGAGTTTTCAATATCAATATTGATAATGCCGTTGTTTGGATTTGGATAGATTGAAAATTGAAAATCATTTATATTTTGATGGATACCAGTACATAGATTAACAGCTACTGCTGTTATTGCCGAACCATTGCAGGCCCCACTAGAGCCGCTAACGCTATAACTTGTGCTAGTTGTAGGCGTTACAACAATAGATGTTGTATTAGACCCTGTACTCCAGGTGTAAGAAGATGCGCCATTTGCGGTTAAAGTTGCTGATTGACCTACACAAATAGAGGAGCTACTTGAAGATACGTTAACTGTTATACTATTGGATATGGAAATAGTGGTAGTTGCCAAGCCGTAGCATGAGCCATTAAAGCCGGCTGCTGTATAAGTTGTGTTTACTGTTGGAGAAACGGATAGTGTTGTTGTAGTTGGCCCTGTACTCCAAGAATAACTGGCAGCAGCGCCGATAATTGATAAAGTTGCGGAGCCTCCGGCACAAATTACAGAAGCTGTATTTGCAATGGATATAGTTGGCGAAGCCGTAACGTTTATTGAAATTGTTTCTGTGCTAGAACAAGATAAGATGGTACCTGTTACGGTATAAATAGTGGTAGATAATGGTGAAACGGAAATAGATGAAGTAGTTGCACTTGTGTTCCACAAATAGGAGTTCGCCCCACTTGCATTTAAGGTGGTTGAATTACCGCTACAGATACTGGATGAAACTGCACTAATGTTTATGGTAGGTGTCGTTAATATTCCCATTGAAATGGTGTTACTGGATGAGCAACCCAAACTGCTGGTTCCAATAACGGTGTACGTTGTAAAAACAGTTGGGCTGATGGCATACGTAGATGTGTTGGGACCTGCGACCCATGTATAGGTTGAGGCGCCACCAGCAAACAAGGTTGCAGAACTGCCACTGCATAAACTTGGCCCGCCCGTACTCGAATTTATATTGATGTTTGGCAATGCGCCAACCGCTATGGTACTTGTTGCAGTGCTCGTGCAGCCAGCAACACTTGTCCCTATCAAACTAAAGTTGATTGTAGAAGATGGGTTAATGATACAACTACTACCTGTTGTTGAGTTCATATATAGATATGAACTTGCTCCGTTAGGAACTACTGTAAATGAACTCCCATTACAAATAGAACCGCTATTTACTGTAATTGTTGGTGTTGGATTTACAGTAACACTAATTGCTGTGCGTGTAGCGCTGTTCAAGCAAGTAAATGCTTCTGCATAATAAGTATAGGTTCCGGTAGCTAAAGTTGAAGTGATATAACTCAGACCAGTTGAAAGAACAGTTGTACTTGTTGGACTCGCATACCAGCTAACGGTTCCTGAACTGGAAGTTGTTAACGTGGTTGAATTATTTGCACAAGTATTTAAATTGCCGGGTGCAGTAATGTTTACCGGAGAAGCGGGCAAGGTACACGGACTCATTTTATGGACAAATGCATCGCCTGACCCTCCTGCTGTAAGCGTATACGTTCCTACTCCTGGATCAAAATCAGGGGTAGCTGCAAAATAACCGGTTGTAATAACATTAGCAGAAGCATCAAGGGCGAGAGAAGTTGAATTATCAGCACCAGTGCCGCCAAATGTTTTTGTTGTTACATAATTCCCTAGGGCATCTAGTTTACTAATGAAAGCGTCTAGACTGCCAGAACTTGTAACATTAAAAGTTCCAACTCCCGGATCAAAATCAACTGTGCCTTGAAAAAAACCTGTTATGTAAACATTGTTAGACGCATCTATCGCAATTGAATTTCCACTCCCAAAAGTTGTACCAACAAAAGCTTTTGCCCAAACGTAATTTCCTGAGGCATCCAACTTGCTTACAAAAATATCGTTAGAACCGGTGGCTGTTAAATTTGCAGAACCAACTCCGGGATCAAAATCAGCTGTGGCGCTAAAAAAACCAGTAGTGTATACGTTGCCAGAAGCGTCTAAATTTAACCAATACGATTTTTCCGCCGATGCGCCGCCCATTTGTTTTGCCCACACAAAGTTGCCTAATGAATTTAGTTTGCTTACAAAAATATCCGAACTCCCATTAGATGTTAGATTGAAAACAGCAGCCCCCGGATCAAAATCTGCAGTGGCAGCAAAAAAACCTGTAACGTAAACGTTATTCGACGCGTCAATTTTAATTCCGTGACCCTCTTCGTTAGAGGAAGAACCACCTAAACTTTTTGCCCACACAAAAGTACCTGTTGAACTAAGCTTGCTTACAAATATGTCTGGGCCTCCGGCCGATGTTAAATTAAAATTAGAAGCACCCGGGTCGAAATCGGCAACGCCTGTATAAAATCCGGTCGTATAAATATTTCCCGATACATCTAATGCAATAGCATAAGGTTGGTCTGATCCAGTTCCTCCCATGCTTACAGCGCCGACAAATGCTCCTGCCGAATTTAGCGCGAGCACAAAAATATCTTGTGAGCCCGAAGAAGTGAGATTAAATACTGCCGCGCTTGGATCAAAATCAACAGTTCCATTAAAATAACCTGTTATAAAAACATTACCAAGGCCATCAAGTGTTGCAGATATTCCCGCATCGCTACCAATTCCGCCGATACTTTTTGCCCAAACAAAATTGCCCAGAGCATCTAGTTTACTAATATAAATGTCCTGAGAGGCGGCTGAAGATGCAATGGTAAAAGTGCCGGCTCCGGGATCAAAATCCGAAGTTCCGACAAATACCCCCGTGCTGTATACGTTTCCCGAGCCATCAGCTACAACGGCCTGCCCGCTTTCATTGCCAGCGGCACCTAAATTTTTTGCCCATTGAAAGGCTAAGTTTTGAGATGTTCCAAATAAAGAAATTAAGCAGAATGCAAATAGTAGTTTTTTCATAAGATATAGATTTATTAAGTAAAATTACTTAAGCTAAATCCTATCTTTTGGATGCTTATACAAGCGTTGGGTTTGAGTATACCCGTGTTTAATTTGGTTTGAGAACTGTATTGCCGTTTTATGAAAAATTTTCGAGCAGCGTTAAAAGATTGTCCTTTTTCCGATGAGAAACGGGTACTTTCTCATTGTTTTCCAAAATTAAGACGCCTCCATCTACTTTATCGAAGCGAACAATTTTTTTTATGTTAACCAAATGAGAATGGTGGGTTCTAAAAAATCCGAAATTTTGTAAAAGTTCTTCAAATTCTTTTATTCCTTTTGATATTAAAATGTCCTTATGATCATTAATATGAAAAATGGTGTAAGCACCCGAAGCTTCACAACGAATAATATCTGATACTTTGATAAAGTAAATTGAATCGCTGTCTTTTAAGGCAATTTTTTTATCGTAATTTTTTATTTCCCCTAAGCTTTCCTGTAAAATTTGTAACTGTCTGTCTAAAGATTTGGTTTTAATATTTTTTTCAGCTCTGTTAACGCTTTCAATCAACTCAATAGAATCAATGGGCTTTAGCAAAAAATCAATAGCACTTAATTTAAAGGCATCTATAGCGTATTTATTGTGCGCTGTAATAAACACCAGTTGGAAGTTGACCTCTCCGTTTAATTGTTTAATAAGATCCATTCCAGTACCATCATCCATTTCCACGTCTAAAAAAACGATATCTGGGTTGATATTGGAAATTGCTTTAATTCCATTTGCTACTCCATTCGCCTCTTCAACAGATTCAATTATTGGACAGTGCCCTGTAATTAGATCTTTTAACTCTGTTCTAATCGGTTCTTCGTTATCTATAATTAGTGCCTTCACATAACAAAAATAGATAAAAAAAATAACTAAACTACGAAGCCATTGGATAGACCACAACATAAAGAAAAAAAACCAAAATACTATTTGAACCCAAGATTTACTTATTTTCTGAAAAAATCGGTTCTCTGGCTTTTTATATAAACTAACTTTTATTTCACAACGACTATTTTTGCTTTAGTTGAATTTCCAATAAAATAGTAAATGCCTCCAGGTAATTTTGTTAAACTAATTCTGTGAACGTCGGTATTTATTTCAACCGTTTCCATAATTTGCCCAACAGTATTGACTAAATGATATATCCCCTTTTCTGCTGGTAAAACTGTAAACTCACCGCTGTTTGGGTTAGGATAAATTTTTACATTTTCATTATTACCATTTAAAGGGGTTATATTTGTGCAGAGGCTTACGGTTAAAGTAACTGGAGTTCTAACAGCACTTGTTGCGCATGTTATTGCTTCAGCGTAATAAGTATAATTACCAACACTAAGTATTGGAGTTTGGAAAACAGACCCGGTGCCAATACTACTTCCTCCAACAGCACTGTTATACCAATTTACAGTTCCCGAACTTGTTGCCGATAAACTTGCAGAACTGCCAACGCAAATTAATTGATTAACGGGATTGGTAGTGTTTAATGGTGCATTTGGTAATTGGCATTGTTTCAACTTATGCACAAAAACGTCCAAATTGCCCATTGAAGTGATCGTATAATTACTCATACTAGGATCGAAATCTGCGGTGCCTCCAAAACAACCTGTGGTACTAATATTATTAAAAGCATCAATTTTTATGGCGTAACCTCTATCTCCACCTGACCCTGGTCCTCCAAACTGCCCAGCCCAAATAAAACTACCCGATGAGTTTAATTTTAATATATAAGCATCATTACCGCCAACAGCAACCATAGTGTATGTGCCAATACCAGGATCAAAATCTGCGGTACCACCAAAATATCCAGTTGTATAAACATTGCCAAAATTATCCAAATCAATTCCTTGTCCATAATCAAAGGAAGTACCGCCAGCTTTTGTAGCCCAAATAAAATTTCCTAGCGCATCATATTTTGAAATAAACATATCCGTGTATCCTACAGATGCATAAGTGTAGCTTGCAGCACTGGGATCAAAATCGGCAGTGCCTTCAAAACTCCCACTTGTATAAAAATCGCCACTGGGGCCAACAACAATTGCAAGCCCATGATCGTTTAAACTGCCTCCCATTTGTTTTGTCCAAATAAAATTACCTAAAGGATCTAGTTTTAACACGAATTGATCAACTCCTCCAGATGAAGTTAAAGTATAAGTTGCTGGGCTTGGATCAAAATCTACCGTGTTATAAAATGCGCCGGTAACATATATATTGTTGAAGCTATCAAAATCCAATCCTAATCCAACCGAAGTATTATTTCCACTCATAGCAGCCGCCCATAAAAAGTTGCCTGCCGCGTCCAATTTTAAAACAAAAATATCGTTATCAATCGACGTTAAATTGAACACTCCGGCTCCAGGATCAAAATCACCTGTTCCGAAAAAACTACCTGTAGTGCATATATTTCCGAATCCATCAAGTTTAATGGAATATGCAGCATCGCCAGAATTACCTCCAACTTGTTTGGCCCATATAAGATTTCCTAAAGGATCTAGTTTTAATATAAACGCATCATTCACCCCGGATGAGGTTAATAATATTGATCCCGGACCTGGATCAAAATCTGCCGTACCAGTAAAGTAGCCAACCACATAAACATTGCCTAAATTATCAATAGTAATAGATTTCCCTTCATCATTTCCAGTTCCACCAAAGTTTTTTGACCATAAAAAATTTCCAGCCGAATCAAGTTTTGAAACAAAAATATCTGTAAAACCACTACTAGTTGAAGCCAACGTGTAGCTTGCTACTCCAGGATCAAAATCGGCTATGTCATAAAAAAAACCTGTTGTGTAAGTATTGCCAATTGAATCGACATCAATTCCATAACCTTGCTCTTGGTTTGGACCGCCAATTTGCTTTGCCCACTTTAGCGCTGGGTTTTGTGCGCTTAAAAAATAATTTAAAAACAAAAAGAAAGAAACATTTATAAAGTTATAAGTTTTCATGTTTTCAATTATTAATTGGTTTGTATACCTAAGTTATAACTAACAACCGATTAATTAATATTAAATACACTGCTGTATCGATTGGTTTTACAAACGTCCTTAAATTAAGAATAACTGACCATTAATTTAAAATGATGTCAGTACTTTTTTATCGAATAGTGTTTTTAAACTGAATAAATAATAGGAAGGAAAATGATTACAGTTAAACCTTGCACCGCGCTTGTATTTATTTCAAAGCGTGCATTTGATTTGTGTTGTTTATTCAGAAGAAATAGTCTGTCAGTAACAATCTGTGTAGCTCTTGATGGATATGTCTTTTGACTGAGCGATGTACTTTTGAATCCAACGCCGTTGTCTTTAATAGTTATTTTTAATTCCTTCGAAAGAATTTCAAAACCAAGAAAGAGCATTCCTTTTTCTGCAACATCCGAAAATCCATGTTCGATTGCATTCTCTGCAAAGGGTTGAATGATCATCGACGGAAGCAACAATTCACTTGCGTCCACTTCACTTCCTAACTCTATTTCATAATTAAATCTTCCCGGGTATCGTAATTTTTGGATTTCAAAATAGTTATTCAAAAAATCAATTTCTGTTTCAATAGTAATAAGTTCATTGTAACTGCTTTCGAGCGACTGACGCATGATCTTCGAATACTTGGTCAAATAATCTGCCGTTTTTGCTGAATTGTTTTCTTTTAAAGCAAAGGCGCGTAGCGACGAAAGAATATTGAAGAAAAAATGGGGATCCATGCGTGCCCTGTTCAAGCGCTGCTCTGTTTCAATGGTTTTTAATTTGTTCTTGGTAATAGATTGACGGTAAAAGAATATAATAATTATAATAGCAAAAAAAGACGAAATAACCGCTACTATTAAAAATTTTGTATTGATGGCAGCAACTTCCTTCTCGTTGTTTAATTCCATTATTTTTTTTTCATTCGCTACTTTATCGAATTTTTGCGACAACTCGTTTATTTCTTTGCTTTTATCAATGTTATATAAACTGTCTTTTATGGCATTGTAATGTTCTATGGCATCCAGTGCTTCCGAAAAATTTCCTGCTCTTTTATTAACTTGATACGCTCTTTCATAATAAGAAAACCAATAATATTGAATGTTAAAGTTTTTTAACTGGCTTTTCATTGAATCCAGGTAAACCAAAGCGGGTTTACTTTGACCTTTTAACATATAGTAATCTGCGAACTTCGCGTAACTCATAATTATTTCGCCCGGATATAAGTAATTTCTATATGTTAAAGCTTCCTTACCGTATTTAAATCCCAAGTCAAGTTCGTTTTTAACGTAGTAGTTATCGGAAATAATATTTAAAATAGGATAAGCTCTTGTATAGTAACCGTGTTCCTTAATTAATTCGTAAGCCTCTTTAGCAATTGCGATTGAGCTATCAACATACGTTGGAGAAATCACCCGCAAATCCATATAGGCACGTGAAATGATATTGCGGGCAAATATTTTAGCATAGGGTCTTTTTAGTTTTGGAAACAAAGCAATTGCCTTATTCTTGTAGTCATTGGCTTCCTTGTTCTGTGAATCGGCAACCATTATGTCTGCCAATTTACAATAGGTTAAAACCAAACCATCCATATTTGAAGTTTTTTCAAAAAGTGGGATTGCTTTTATAAAATACGCTAATGATGTTTTTTTATCTCCCGATCTATAATAAACAATCCCTAAATAATAATAAATATCAGCTCGTAGGGAATCGGGAACGTTTTTGTTTCTTTCCAAAATACCTTCTAAAATTATTGTAGCTGTATCGAACTTATTTTTTTGCTGGTAGCCAATAGCAACATATAATTTGGCTTTGTTTAAATAACCAATATCGTTTGTTTTTTCTAATTCGCTTTGAGCCTTTTTAGCATAAAGTAATACGGAGTCTGGCTTACCATATTTCTCAATATGTAACAGTGCTATTTTTAAACATTGAACAGCGTGTTTTTTTCCGCTTAGGTCTTTTAACTCTAATTTCAATTCTTCGAGTTCCTGAGCGTTAAAGGTAAACCCACCCAACAGAATTATAAAAAATAATATGCAATATTTATTGAAACGAAAACACATCTTTAACACCAGCCAAAATTAATTAAAAATATTTAGTGACAAGTAGGTATGAAAAAATAATAAGATCGATATGCCTTAGATCAATTATCTGCCAGCACCAAGTTCTCCATCCCCACTGTCATCTTCATCAAACCAAATTTAATGAACACTTTTTCGTTCTTTATCTCTTCTACAATTCCAATTTCAGTTCCACTTAGTATTTTTACCTTACTGCCAACTTTTAATTTAGGTTTGATGTTAGCAATTTTCTTTTCAGAGAAATTATCAAGTTTATTTTGCTTTCGTAATTCAATTTGTTTTTTTGTTTCTGCGGTTATACCGTCAATAAACCGTTTTATCACCGCTTTCCGATCTCCCTTTTTATTCCAGTCATCCATCAAACGTAAGTACTTTTGCCCGTAATCAGCCAAACGTGCCAATTCAATTTTACGTTCACGTTCGCGCTCTATTTTCTCCTGCCAGGTATCAAATAATACATGATATTTTTCTTTGGCCATCTTCTTTAAGAACTCTTCATGTTCGGCTTTTTCCAACTGTTCGTCCAGCTTGGTTTTTTGCGTTTGAACTTCAGCAAGAAGGCGATTGAATTTTAATTTATCTCTGTCTACTTTTTGTTTGGCACGCTCAATAATGTGTTTAGGAAAACCAACCCGCTCGGCAACTTCAAACGTGTAACTACTTCCTGGCTCACCAATACTTAAAATATATTTCGGTTCTAAATGTTCAATATCAAATAGCATACAGCCGTTAAAAGTGCCTTCTAATTTTTCTGCCAGTAATTTTACATTACTAAAATGCGAAGTAATAACGCCTTTTGTTTTCGAATTCTCAATACTCTCTAACACTGCTTCTGCAATAGCACTGCCAAGTTCAGGATCGGTGCCGGATCCAAACTCATCCATCAAAACCAATGTGCTTTCATTTATCTCGTTTAAAATAGAAGTCATTGATTTTAGTTTTGCACTGTAAGTACTAAGTTCATTTTCTATACTTTGTGTATCGCCAATATCAATTAATATTTTATCGAAAAAACAATACTTACTATTTTCTTTTACGGGAATAAGCAAACCACTTTGCAACATCATTTGCAAAATACCAATAGTTTTTAAACCAATGGTTTTACCACCGGCGTTTGGACCACTAATTACCAACACTCTATTGTCCGAATTCAGTTCAACAGTTAGTGGAATAGTTTTTCTGCCACTTTTTTTATTTTGTAAGAACAATAAAGGATGATAAGCTGCAATAATATGCAGATCAAAACCTTCTTTTATCTCCGGCAGAGTTGCGTTAAGGTCTACTGCGAAAAGTGCTTTGGCTTTTAAAAAATCAACAAAACCTAAAATTTGAAATCCCCTCTTTAATTCAGGAACATAAGGTTTTATCAGGGCACAAAGTTCACGCAAGATCCTGTTCACTTCACGCTGCTCATCAATTTCTAACTCCGCAACTTCATTATTAACCGCAATAGTAACGCCGGGCTCAATAAAAATTGTTTTGCCGCTTTCGCTTTTACTGTGCACAAAGCCCGAAACTTCAGATTTATATTCTACTAAAACCGCTAAAGTTCTTCGTCCGTTAAAAAAACCTTCTTCGTTCTCGCGTAAATAACCTTGTTTGCGCAGATCGTTCACATGGTTATAAAAACGTTTGTCGCTCTCTCGTCTTTTTTCGATGATCTGTTTTCGTATCCTGTTCAGTTCTGCCGAAGCTGTATTTTTCACCTGTGCTTCAGCATCAATAATTCTGTTTATTTCATCTACAACAATTTCGCAAACGTTAGCGTCTTCCGCTAATCCAAAAAGATAAGGTTGTGTGGTTTTTTTACTTTTTAAAAAACGAATAAGGGTATTAATGACCTCGGTTGTTTTTAAAACTTTTAGCAAATGTGTTTCACTCAAAAGTGAGCCTTCCAAATTCAGAACGGTCAATTCTTCCATCACATCTTCGTGCTCAACAGAAGGAAAATACCCGTTTGCCGCAAGCAAAACTTTAATTTCATTTGTCTGGTTTAGCTCAACGATCATTTCCTTAGAATAATTACCAGGGGAAATTGCATCACAGAGCGATTTTGCTTGTCTGCCACAGCATTTCTGCTTAACAAGTTCTTTTACCTTGTCAAACTGAAGCAACTCACTATTTTTTTGATCGATCATTAATTTATAAGGACAATTAGTTCAATTAAAAATTTTAATTAAATTTATAATTCATTTGAGACAAATTTATACAATAATTTTTTGCTGCGCGTTAATTTTTGTTAGCTCTCAAACTAACGACGTTGATTCCATAAAGGCTTTATTGGCGAAAAACACAGCAGATTCTACGCGTTTAAGATTATTATCGAATTTAAGTGAAGTTTGCAGCGAAAATGATATTGCAAAATACGCTAACGAAGCTGTTATTATGGGTAATAAAATGTTAGGATCCAGTAATCTATCAAACGCAGAAAGAAAAAGAACAATAAAATTATTGGGAACAGCTTATAACAATTTAGGTTATTATAATGGCTTAAAAGGCAACACCACCCTTTCACTCGATCTGTTTAAACAAGGTTTGGCCATGATGGAACGATGTCACGATACCTCTGGCATGGCATCCTCATTTGGCAATATTGCTGCCATCTATTATAATCAGGGCAAAGTAGAAGAAGCATTAAAAAACTATAATAAATGTTTAACCCTCAGGCAAATGATAAACGACAAGTTTAACATTGCACCATCGTTAAATAATATTGGTAACATTTATGACGGGCAGGGACAAACTGAAAAAGCCTTATCCTATTTTGAACAGAGCCTGAAATTGTGCCTGGAAATAAAAGACAGAAAAGGCGAAGCAATTTCTTTAAATGATATTAGTAGTATCTGCATAAAGAATGGGCAAACTGATAAAGCCCTTGAATATTTAACACGCTGTTTAAAGATCCAGGAGGAAATTGGCAGCAAATACGATGCTGCTTATACTTTAGAAAGTATGGGAAATCTGTATCAGTTATTGGGCAAAACCAAACTGGCAATTGAAACCTTTAATAAAAGTCTTGATTTAAGGATTGAGCTGGATGATAAACAGGGTATATCTTATTCTTATAATTCTTTAGGCACCGCTTATATGGAGCAGAAGGAGTATAAAAAGGCTGAAAATTTTGCCCTTAAAAGCTTAGAGATAAGTAAGCAAATTGGTTACCCAAGAAACGTTAGAAATGTAGCGCAGCTTTTATACCAGATCTATAAAAAAGAAAATAAGGCGCCAGAGGCCTTGAAGATGTTTGAACTATACATCAAAATGCAGGATAGCATTTTAAATACAGAGACGAGGGAAGCAAGTATAAAAAGTCAACTACAATACGAATTCGCTAAAAAATTTATTGCCGATAGCATAAAGAATGTAGAAGAAAAAAATATTTCTGCCACCAAGATCGCTCTTCAAAACTCCGAACTTAAACAACAACAAACCATGCGCTATGTGCTTGTATTTGGACTTATTCTTGTAGGCGCTTTTTTAATTTTCTTTTACAATCGTTTCAGAGTTACGAGACATCAAAAGAATATCATTCAAACACAAAGCCAAATAACTGAAAAACAAAGGTCTGAGCTTGAAATAAAAAACAAGAATATTACCGAAAGTATTTTAGTGGCAAAAGAAATTCAATACATTATTTTTCCGTCAGAGGCTGAACTCGCAAAAACATTCCCACAGCATTTTATGTTCTTTAAACCCTGCGACATTTTAAGTGGCGATTTTTTATGGCTAAAAACTGTTGGTCAAAAAACCTATCTTGTTCTTGGTGATTGCACAGGACATGGTGTTCCCGCGTCTTTACTAACCATGTTCGCAAACGAGTTTTTGAACAAGATCATTATCCAACAAAAAATAAATAAGGCTAACGAAATATTAGCCATGATAAATGAAGAGATCTATAATTACGTTCAACGCAAACAAAAAAATTCAAAAAGTTTGGATGAAGGAATGGATATTGGATTATGCATAATTGATAAAGAAAAGAACGAGCTTACTTTTTGCGGCGCCAAAACAAATCTATTTTATACTAATAAACAAGGCGAACTTTCTATTGCAAACGGTAACAAAATAAATTTAGGAAAAGAACTTATAACGAAAGAGTCATGCATTGAGCATGCTTTAACTATTGCAGGAATTGATACTATTTACATGACAACCGACGGCCTGACCGATCAACTTAAATATAAAACAAACAAAACAAAATTTGGTTTTAAAGGTTTTGAAAATTTTATTTTAAAGAATGCTTCCCTGACTTTGGCGGATCAAAAAAACGAAATGCAAAAAGTTTTCGAGGAGATAGTTTTGCAACACGCTCAAATTGATGATGTTCTTGTTTTTGCAGGAAAAATATCCGGTTAATAAAAAAATATTACGCCTTTATCTTTGAAAATATAGTTTTTTTTAGCTAGCTTTAAGAACCTTTGAAGCTAATTTACATATTCCTTTTTTGCCTGTCATCAGTTCTTATTAGCTCCCAAAACAAGGAGCTTGACTCTTTAAAACAATGCTTAAAAGTAGCCAAAGCAGATAGCACAAAACTGAGGCTGTATTCGCGCCTTTCAGAAATTTGTGAAGAAAAAGATATTCCTTTATATACTACACCTGCAATTTCTTTAGCCGAAAGTATCTTTAAAACAACTAAATCAAATAGTCTTAATACAAATAGTTCTGATATTAATTTATCCGACCTTCCGCCTAAGGCAAAAAAAAGTATTTTAAACTCTTACGGCCGCGCGCTCAACAGCCAGGGCATCTACGAAATTAGCCAGGGAAATAATCCCCAGGGCATAGCCATTTTTGAAAAAGCACTAAAAGTGCAAAGCGAAAACAACGATACCCTTCTAATGGCTGCTACACTTGGTAATATTGGCGCTAACCTATACTTTATTGGGCAAATTCAAAGATCAATGGATGCCTATCAACAAAGCCTTACTTTTTTTAATGACATAAACGATAAAAAAGGCATTGCACAAACCTATAATGGCATTAGCATGGTGTATCGCAGCCAGGGCAATGTTTTAAAAGGCATCGATTATATGTTCAAGAGTTTAAAGATAAGCGAGGAATTAAAGGACAAAGAAGCTATTGCCAACCAGTATAATAATTTATGTGTTTATTATTTGGATGTTGAAGATTTTCAAAAAGCAAAAGAGTTTGGCGAAAAAAGTTTAGAGATCGCTCAAAAAAATAATTTTAAAAGCGTTCAAAGTAACGCTTATAATAATTTGGCTTATGTCTATAAAAAAAATGGTGATACAACGCGACTGTTGCAGTATTTAAATTTAAGTTTAAATCTAAGTTTGGAAGCCGGTAATAAAAATGAATTGGTAACTGCTTACAATAATATGGGTGTTGTTTACAAAGACAAAAAAAATTACAAAGAAGCCATCAACTATTTTGAAAAGGCCTTAGGCATTGCCAATACAATTGGTGCAAAAGACGGACAAGCCAACTCATACACAAAATTAGGATCTGTTTACCTGGCCTTGAACGATAAAACAAAAGCCTTGCAAAATGCCTTAAAAGCCTACCACTTAAGTAACGAATTGGGCACGCCTGTAGATATACGAAACGCTGCAGAATTGCTAAAAGACATTTATACAGGTACCGGGCAATATCAAAAAGCCCTTGAAATGACCCATATTTATTATGCTACCCGCGATAGCATCTTAAATAATAACTACAAACAGGAAGCCATTAAAAAACAATACAAGTACGAATTTGATAAAAAACTAATTGCCGATAGTATAAAAAATGTAGAAGAAAAAAATATTTCAACAACAAAAATAGCGCTTCAAAACTCTGAGTTAAAACAACAGCAATTATTTCGTTATGCGCTTATTATAGGGCTGGTTTTGATAACCGCTTTTTTAATTTTCTTTTATAACCGTTTCAGGATAACACAAAAACAAAAGAATATTATTCAAACACAAAATGAGGTAACTGAAAAACAAAGAAACGAACTTGAATTAAAGAACAAGAACATTACCGAGAGCATTCTCGTAGCAAAAGAAATTCAGTACATTATTTTTCCTTCAGAAGCTGAACTTGCAAAAACATTTCCGCAGCACTTTATGTTCTTTAAACCCTGCGATATTTTGAGTGGCGATTTTTTATGGCTTAAAACAATAGAACAAAGAACTTTTGTTATACTGGGAGATTGCACGGGTCATGGTGTTCCGGCATCTTTATTAACTATGTTCGCCAATGAGTTCTTAAATAAAATTATCGTTCAGCAAAAAATAACCAAGGCTTCAGAAATATTGCAATTGGTAAACGAAGAGATCTACAATTACATTCAACGCAAACAAAAAAATATAAAAACGCTGGATGAAGGAATGGATATTGGTATTTGCGTAATTGATAAACAAAAAAACGAGCTTACTTTTTGTGGCGCAAAAATAGATCTTTTGTACACGAGTAAACATGCAGGTTTAAATATTGCCAATGGTAACAAACTGGTTTTGGGTAAAGAACTACATCCTGAAAAAATTTATTTAGAACACATCTTGCCTATTGGCGGTATTGATACCATTTACATGACAACCGATGGTTTAAATGATCAGTTCAAGTACAAAACGAATAAAACTAAATTTGGTTTTAAAGGTTTTGAAAATTTTATCAAACAAAATAACAGCAAGCCTTTGGAAGAACAAAAACAGAGTTTACAGAGTGTTTTTGACGACATCGTTGCCCAACAGGTCCAAATTGACGATATTTTGGCCTTTGCCTGTAAAATATCAAATTAAATACAAATAATACGACTAAAATCAGTAATTAAATATTTTGTCGTATTAATTCTATATCCTATTTTTGATAGTACCTATTTAAAATAAATGAAAACTGAATTAATCGCTAAACTGGAAGAACTGCTATCGAAAGATGCAGGTGAAGTTGCTGCTAATGTGCGTGCTCTGCAGAAAGAGTATCAAAAACTTTGGACAACTGAATTTGAAACCGCAAGACAAGCCTTTGTTGATGAAGGCGGTAAACCAAAAGAATTTGAATATCCAAAACAGGCCGAAGACCTGCAATTTGAGAGTTTAATAGAAAAACACACTCAAATGAAAAAGGATGGGGAAGCAAAAGTTGCTGCCGAGCAGGCCAAGAACCTTTCTATAAAAAATGAGATCATTTCTAAAATAAAAGACCTTAGTAAATTAAGTGATAATGTAGGTGCCGCTGTTAAGATGTTGCAGGAATTACAAAGCCAATGGAAAAACACAGGCTCTGTATCGTCTCATAAATACAAAGAGGTTCAGGCAGATTACAGTAAAGCTGTAGAAGAATTCTATTATAATTTAAAGATCTTCCGCGACCTGCAAGAGCATGACCTTAAAAAGAACTTTGAGCTAAAATCAGAATTGCTTGTAAAATTAAAAGCTATTCAATCGATCGAAAATATTAAAGAAGCAGAACGTTTGATAAAAGTTTACCGTAACGAGTGGGACGAGATTGGTCCGGTGCCAAACAGTAAATGGGAAATTATTAAACAGGAATACAAAGCTGTTTTAGATGAAACTTACTCTAAAATAAAAACGCATTACAACGGTATTGAAGAGAAAAAAGGAAATAATTTACAGTCCAAACTGGAGTTGATAGAAAAGGCTAAAGCGCTTGTTACTGCTGCTTCAGAAGGAAATGTAAAATGGAACGAAACTACCGAACAGTTAATTGCTTTGCAAAACGAATGGAAAACTGTTGGCAGAACGACTGAAAAAGATAACGAAAAGATCTGGGCAGAATTCAGAGAAATTTGCGATACTTTTTTTGATAAGAAAAAAGAATTCTTTGCCGGGCAAAACGAAAAATTTGCAGCCAACAGGAAAATAAAATCTGATCTTATTGCAAAAGCAGAAGCTCTGAAAGACAGTACCGACTGGCAAAAAACAAGTACCGACCTTATTCGTTTGCAAGATAATTGGAAAAAATATCCAAGCAACGGCGATAAAGAAGAGCCAAAATTATTTGCACGTTTCAGAAAAGCCTGTAACCATTTTTTTGATGCCAAAAAGAAACATTATGAAGATGTAGATGCATCTTTTGAAACTAATCTGGTAGCTAAAGAAGCTATTCTTGCACGCTTTATGGAATTGAAATTAAGCGATGATAATAAAGCAAACCGCGAACAGCTAAAGGCTATTTCTGATGAATGGAATGCGGCAGGCATGGTTCCAATGAAAGATAAGAAACGCTTGAATGACGCTTTTTATAACCGACTGGACGAATTGTATGAGCAAATGAACATTGATAAAACAGAGATTGCCGTTATACAGTTCAGAACTAAATTAGACCGCATGGTTGCTTCTGAAAATGGTTTTGATCTTTTACGTAAGGAATCTGATTTTCTCAAAAAATCTATTGACGAAATTACAGCGCGCATTCGCACCTATGACAATAATCTTGGGTTCTTTAAAACATCAAAAGGCAACACTAGTTTTTTGAAAGAGGTAGAAGATAAAATTGCCGGCGAAAAAGCAAAAATTGCTGAGTTAACTGCCAAGCGTAAATTAATTACTGAAGAATTGAACAAGTTACGCGAGACGGATAAAACCAAGACGGAAGCGTAATTAAATATTAAATTATCATTAAAAGATCTCTTCGCCAACCGGGGAGATCTTTTTGTTTTAAAAAACTAGTCTTTTATTTGTAAAAATTCTTTTACCAGTTCCTCTGCTTTAGCACAGGCCTCGGCCAAATTCTCGTTCAATATAAAAACATCAAATAATTCGGCGGTCTTTAGTTCTTTTTCAGCTTTTTCAACGCGGCGGGCTATACTTTCTTTACTGTCTGTACTTCTTGAGTGTAGACGTTCTTCCAGGATCTTAATGCTTGGCGGCATCACAAAAACGGCCAACGAATCCTGTTTAAACTGATTTTTAAGGTTCAATCCCCCTTCCACGTCAATATCAAAGATCACGGCCTTGCCCTTTGCCCAAATGCGCTCTACTTCCGACCTTAAAGTGCCATAATGGGTTCCGGCATACACCTCTTCCCACTCCAAAAACTCGTTATTACTTACTTTCTGTTTAAATTCCTCCTGTGAGAGGTAATGATAATCCTTCCCGTTCTCTTCTACCCCACGTTTTGGGCGGCTTGTAGCCGAAATAGAGAATTCGATATGGTCGGGAAAGGTCTTTAAAATATGCCTCACAAGGGTGGTTTTACCCGAACCCGAAGGGGCTGAAAATATGATGAGTTTGCCTTTAAGCATTCGCAAATATAAAACAAATCGCCCGATTTCATATTAAACCCGGATTATGCATTGGGAATTTGTTATGAGTATCAAAAGCCCAATAAAATATGAACTTTTGCAAATGAGGCATAGTAAGTACCATGGTGAATGAGCAAAAGTTGCCAAGCCTCATATTTTGCAGGGCTTTTGGTACGGAATAGAATTCCTAATGGATAATCCGGGTTAACGTTAATATACCATAAAACCTCCTGTCATCCTTAACTGTTACCATTAATAAAATAAAGGCTATAAAACCTGAAAATCTCGTAATTTTGCCTTGTAAATACCATGAAAAAACTTTTACTTTTTATAGCCCTTATTCTCTCTTTTTCTTTTTTCGCCCAGGGACCTCCTAACGGTGGAAATAAAGATATGATGAAAGCACTTAAAGATATTAAAGGGCGTGTTTATGGAAAAATTATTGATGCCAAAACAAAAAAACCGGTAGAGTTTGCTTCGGTGGTTGTTTTATGGTACAATAAAGATAGTTTGTTGGGTGGTTCCTTAACAAAAGAAAATGGTGAATTCAATATAGAAAATCTGCCTGCCATGGGCGGCTTTAGATTCAGGGCCACGCAAATTGGATATAAACCTTACGAGACCAAGATCTACATTTCAATGCCAAATAAACTGGAGCAGGACCTTGGCGATATTGCATTTGAGATCGATCAAAAAATGCTGAACGAAGTTGAAGTAGTTACAGAAAAAAGTAATGTTGTTATGTCAATTGACAAACGTACTTATAATGTAGATAAAGATATTTCAGTACGAGGCGGCACCGCGGCAGACGTTATGAAAAATGTACCAGGTGTAACTATGGATGCAGACGGTAATGCGCAATTAAGAAATCAAAGTCCAACTATTTTTGTGGATGGAAGACCAACTAACCTTACCCTGGTTCAAATTCCTGCAGATCAAATTGATCGTGTTGAAATTATTACCAACCCTTCGGTTAAATACGATGCCAACACAACCGGTGGTATATTGAACATTATCATGAAAAAGAATTTAAAGCCCGGTTACAATGGCATGATAATGGCTAACGCCGGTACTGGTGATAGATACGGCGGCATGTTAATGCTAAATGTAAAAGATGGTCGCTGGAATATTTCTTCTATGTATTCGTTTAACCAGGCTATTAATAAAACATTAGGCTATACTAAAAGAACACAGTTAGATAGCACTGGAAATCCCTCAGGTTATTTTAACCAAAACAACAATACTAATTTTAAAAATCAATTTCATTTCGGAAGATTAGGAATTGATTATGGCATAAATAACCGTAACACTATTTCGTTGAACGGCATGATCGTGGCCGGCGCCTTTGATACGAAAGATTACCAGGCTTATGAAGTATTAGATAAAAATTCTAAACAGGTATTAAATGGCGGGCGTGTAAATTTACAGAACGCCGCTTTCCAAAATTATAATGCCCAGGTGGTATACAAAAAAACCTATCCAAAAGCAGGAAAAGAATTAACCGCTGATGGAAGCTTTAATTATACCGATTCGCAT
The DNA here is from genome assembly GCA_016787785.1 of Bacteroidia bacterium. Lineage (GTDB taxonomy): Bacteria > Bacteroidota > Bacteroidia > B-17B0 > Aurantibacillaceae > Aurantibacillus. The sequence continues at coordinate 140,409 of JAEUTO010000003.1, forward strand.
AACGGTTATTTGTTTACGACCGATACACATTTAAATCCTGATACGATAAGCATTCCAAACGATTATCAAAAAAATGTTGGTAAAAGTAACGCAAATCAATTCACCTTTCAATTAGATTATGTAAATCCAATAAGCGAAACACGGAAATTTGAAGCCGGTATAAAATCCTTTTACAAAAATTCGTTAAGCGAGAACAACACTTCTAACGCGGTTGCCAATCAGGATAATTATACCCGTGATAGCATTATGAGTAACCGTTACGTTATTGATGATATGATAAACGCAGCTTATGTAAATTATAACGATAAGATCTTCTGGGATATTTCTTATCAGGCCGGTTTGCGTTTTGAGCAATCGTATTACAAAGGAAATATTACGGATAAAAAACAAAGCTTCTCTTATAATTATCCCTCTTCGCCGGATGATATCTTAAAATCTTTGTTCCCGGGAATTTATTTTTCGAAGAAATTAAAAAAGAGCCAGGAGTTGCAGGTGAATTTTAGCCGCAAGATCAACCGCCCCAATTTTTTCCAGTTAATGCCATTTGTAATGTTTGCCGATAAACAAAATTACCGTATTGGTAACCCACAATTAAAACCTGAATTTAAAAATATTGCAGAACTTAATTACAACAAAACATACAGCAAAGGCAGTTATTTAGGTTCCGGCTATTTCCGTTACGAGGAGCAACCAATTACGGATGTGGCATACCCTTCGCAATTTGATCCAACGGTTTTGGTTAACACAACGGTAAATGGTAAAAACTCTATACGTTACGGTATGGAGCACACGGTAAAATATACCTTCTTTAAAAATTTAGATGCCACATTAAATGCCAACATCTTTTACATTTATTTATACGGTCAAGTTGTGCCAACCGAACCGGATGTAAAAGCTGAAGGTTATGCTTACAATACAAAAGCTACTTTATCATATCGTTTCCCAAAACAATTAACTCTACAGGTAAATGGAAATTATGAGTCACCCCGCATTTTATTATTAGGAGCAAGTAACGAAGTGTATTCTATGGATGTATCCTTAAATAAAATGATCGGTACAAAATGGATCTTTAACCTGCAACTAAGCGATGCCTTTAATACCCGCCGCATGGGCGCGCATTACGAAACGCCGTATTACACACAGGATCTTTCGAGAAGAAGAGAGGCCCGCTTTTTAAAATTTACGATCACGCATTTATTTGGAAAAATGGATGCCTCTATCTTTAAACGCGGTAAACAAATGAAAGGTCTTGGCGACCAAAACCAGGGCAACAGCGATGGCTTAGATTTTGGAAAATAAGTATGACACATCAAATAAATATTGAAGGAATAAAATTGTACGCTTACCACGGTTGTTTGGAAGAGGAAGCAAGAATTGGCGCACATTACATTGTAGATGTGTATATGACCACCGATTTTAGCGAAGCTGCAAAAACAGATGATCTTTCAAAAACACTGGATTATTGTACCGTTTACGACATCAGCAAAGCCGAAATGGCCATAAGAAGCAAACTAATTGAACAGGTTTGCGACCGCATTTTCAAAAGAATAAAAACGGCTTTCCCCACCCTTAAAACACTTGAAGTTAAAGTCACCAAGCTGTCACCGCCTATGAACGGGGACGTTGAGAGGGTTAGCGCAGTTATTAAAGACTAATTTTCGGTTTTTAAATAAATCGTATCTTTAACACATGAGGCCAAAGGCATTTACACAGCAGGAAATTGATGCTGAATTTTTAAATTTAAAAGATTGGACGCTTAACGGCAAAAGTCTTTCTAAAGAAATTGCTTTCAAAAATTTTGTGCAGGCTTTTGGTTTTATGACACAGGTTGCTTTAGAAGCCGAAAAATTAGACCATCATCCTGATTGGAAAAATGGATACAACAAAGTTTCTATAACATTAAGCACACATGATGCCGGTGGCTTAACTGAACTGGATTTTAAACTGGCAAAAAAAATAGATAAAATTTTAGCGAATGGATTTTGACAACACAGGAGATACCGAACTTTCTGAATTAGGAGAATTTGGTTTAATTAAACATTTAACACAACACATCGAACTATATCACGACTCCACCATTAAAGGAGTTGGCGATGATGCCGCTGTAATTGACAACGGCAAAATGGAAACCGTTATCTCTACCGACATGCTCGTAGAAGGCGTGCATTTTGATCTTACCTATGTGCCTTTAAAACATTTGGGCTACAAAAGTGTGGTGGTTAATTTAAGCGATATTTACGCCATGAACGCGGAACCGCGTCAGATCGTGGTGTCCATTGCTATCTCTAACCGTTTTAAATTAGCTGCTTTAGAAGAGTTATATGCCGGTATGTTACTGGCCTGCAAAAAATACAATGTTGATTTGGTTGGTGGCGATACAACCTCCAGCTTAACAGGATTAGTAATAAGTATTACTGCTATTGGCGCTGCAAAAAAAGAAGACATTGTTTACCGCAGCGGTGCTAAAGAAAGTAATTTGTTATGCGTTACCGGTGACCTTGGTGGCGCCTACATGGGACTACAAATTTTAGAAAGAGAAAAAGCTGTTTATGTTGAAAATCCAAAATTACAACCAGACCTTGAAGGCAAAGATTATATTTTAGAGCGCCAGTTAAAACCCGAAGCACGAAAAGATATTTTTGAATTATTTAAAAAATTAAAATTAAAGCCCACCTCTATGATAGATGTGAGCGATGGTTTGTCTTCTGAGATCTTACATCTTTGTACGCAATCTAACGTGGGGGTTGAATTATACGAAGAAAAAATTCCGATCGATCCGTTAACAAATGATACCGCTATGGAATTTAATCTTGACCCTACCCTTTGTGTTTTAAGTGGGGGCGAAGATTACGAATTATTGTTTACCATAGATATTGGCGATTACGATAAAGTAAAAAATTTACCTGACTTTACCATTATTGGCCACATTACCAACGAAGCAAAAGGCCGTTTAATGGTTGCCAGGGCAGGCTCTGTGCACGACCTGAAAGCACAGGGCTGGAATGCTTTGTTGAAAAAATAGTTATATTTATTGAACCGAATAGGATGAAAAAATCACCCCAAGCCGACCAAAATGTGCAGACTGGGGTGATAAAATCACGCCTATAAGGTAGTTATAGCGCATTGCCGCGGACAGACATTCCGTTTAAAAAAAGACTTCGGACATGAAAAAGGAGAATATTAATAAGGACATCGCCGACGCCGTCAAAAGTCTTTTGAAAATGGCTCGTGACTCTTCTTTCAATCACATTTCGGACAATTGCTCTTATATCATTTCAGAAATTAAACACAGCGACAAAAACTTCTTTGAGCAAACTAAAATTCGCAAGGCAGACAACGACAAAAAGACACCAAAGTCATTCGCGGACATCATTGCAGACCTAGAAAAATTATATCCGGACCTTTATGACGTCAATTTGTATGTTTACAAAGCCGACAAAGACTCTACAATAGTTGAAATACAATATTTTCCTCGTTCATCTCACGACACTGAATATCAAAAAATATCTGCGGGACAGGAGACAATGCTTCATTGCAAAGTAGCTCTTCCATCATACGCTAGTGAAACAAAAGAGAAATTTGACATCAACTGGGAACATGGGACATTAAATCATAAGTGGAAAATGTTTTGGTGGCGACGAAAAACAAAAAAATATCTTCAAAGTAAAGGCATTAAAATACAGGCGGACACGTAAGCGTGTCGCACCTGTGTGGCGGCAACGACGCTATAACAGCACCTACTTGCAATTTTTTGCGGGTTAACGCTCAAATATGTAACTTGACCAGCAAAAAACTGCAAGTAGCTGCCAAACGTTAGCCCCAATGTTGCGGACAGACTGACAATCACAGAAAAAATGAAAGACATTTACTTAACGACAACTCTTAAGGACAAATACATGAAGGACTTTACTGAAAATGTTTTGCACGGACAGTTTTGGCCTTTAGACGAAGGGCTTCCTGAAATTCTCACAGACATCAATAAAAATCCAAAGGTTCAGACACTTTACTCCAAAAAATGTCAATGTGTTAACTGGGGCGACGAAGACAGTTACTTTGAATTTTGTTATTCTCAAGATCTTGAATTAAATATATTTCAATCAATTATTCCAAATTTAATTTACGAGTTCAATGCAGACACAAAATCAAGACTTGGTTACTTGTTTCAACACCCAAAACTAAATCCTAACTTTCATGCAGACAAACCAAAAAAAGGCATTGGCTGTATTGACGATGTCAATTATTTTAATGTGAATAATATAAAAATTATATTGCACTCGACAGACAAACAAACACATGACGACTTTTGGACCAAAATACAAAAGACATTCGGACAATTGGGTTTATAAAGCTGCGTGCGCAACACTAGGACTAACAGCAAGCCATGGCGCAAAACGTTATGATCGACGGTGACAAAAAATGACTCATAAACAAAAACTCATACTCTTTTTAATTTTTTGTGACCCCGGTGTAAGGGACATCTATAGACTTATTAAATTCTTTGACCGAGCAGACCATGTAAACTTTCCATCAAACATGACGGCTAATTTAAAATTTTTGCTTGACGATAACTTAATACAAGTTGCTAAGTGGTTCGACAACAAAATGGAACCCTTTGAGTATTCAATAACAGAAAAGGGTAAAGCCTATCTTGACGAAAATTTTAATGACGAAGAAATTATAGCTTATATAAAAGGGATGATTGAGCCGGGTATTTTATTAGAAGTGACTCAAGCTTACATCGACAAAAAAAATAAAAACCAATGATCTTACGAAAAGCAACTTTTTTAGAATTACCTATTATCTGGCAGATCTTACAACAAGCTATTGAACAGAGAAGACAAGATGGAAGTACGCAATGGCAAAATGGTTATCCAAATGAACAAAGCATTCATGATGATATAACCAAAGGTTACGGTTATGTACTTGTTGATAACGAAGAGATAGTGGCTTACGCTGCAATTATTTTTGATATTGAACCTGCCTATACCGATATTATAGGAAAATGGCTAAGCGCCGGTGATTATGTTGTGGTGCATCGTGTAGCAACAGCCAACGCCGTTAAAGGCAAAGGTGTGGCCACCTATCTCTTTAAACAAATAGAAGAATTAAGTATTGAGAAAAAAGTGTACAGCATTAAGGTAGACACTAACTTTGATAACATTCCCATGCTAAAAATTGTAGACCGGTTGGGCTATACTTATTGTGGTGAAGTGTTCTTTAATGGTTCGCCCCGACGAGCCTATGAAAAAGTATTGCAAAAGCCCCATCACTAAGTAAAACATTAATAATTTGTTGCAACAAATTACTTTTGTATATTCATAATTCCAAATCTATCTTCCTGGAGCAAATAAAAAAAATAGTTATACTTTTTTTGCTGTTATTTTACATAACAGGCTTTTCGCAATCGCCCAATGTTTTCGATAAAAAAGAAAAAGAGCTGATAAATAAATACAGCAACATTATAAAAGACAGCAACAGCAACGATACGTTACTTGCCAACGCTTATGTAGAGCTAAGTAATTTCCTATACCGCATTAATCCCGATACGCTGGTATATCTTTGCGAAAAAGGCAGGCTTATTGCCGAAAAAAATATTTCTAAATATCCTGTCAAACATCCATCTGTCCGTTCGCTAAAAAAATCATTATCAACGGCTCTTAATAATATGGGTTTTTATCGCGAAGAAAAAGGCGATATTCTCTCTGCACTTGAATTCTATCTTAAATGTGTAAAAATTGATGAAGAACTGGACAACAAAGAGGCATTGGGTTACTCTTATTGTAATCTTGGTGTTGTTTACAAACACTTAGGTGACGTTGAGGCGGCATTAGAATTTTACGAAAAAAGTTTAAAGATCCGCGAAGAGATCGGAGATAAAAATGGTATGGCTGATTCGTACTCCAACATTGGCGTTGTGCATCAAAATCATGGTGATCTTGAAACTGCTTTAAAGTATTTTCATAAAAGTTTAGCCATTGATGAAGAAATAAAGAACAATAAAGGAATGGGATCTTCTAATGCCAATATTGGTTTCGTTCATTCATTGTCGGGAGATCTTAAAAAAGCACTGGAATATTATAACAAAAGTCTTGTGGCCTATAAAGCCGCTTCTGATAAGGCCGGCATGGCCGAAGTTTATAATTACATGGGCACAAGCTATAAAAGACTGGTAAAAACAGATAATACGGATGCTGTTTCTGATTCTATGGCACGGCTTTCATTAATGTATTTTCAAAAAAGTTATGCACTCGATAAAGAGTTTGGTGATAGTGAAGGCATGTCAAAATCCATGGCAAGTATGGGCCTTTTATTTTTGGAGGCCGGTAATGCTTTAGGTTTAAGTGAAAAAGAAGCTTTAGCAAAAGCAAAAGAGATGGGAGAAGCAGGTTTAAAGTTAGCTAAAGAAGTTGGAGGCCTATACTACATTATGGCTAACGCGGCCGTAATGAATCAGGTATATAAAAAAGAAGGCAAATGGAAAGAAGCCTACGAAATGTATACACTACAAGTGAGTATGAACGATAGTGTTAACTCAGAAAATAATTTGAAGGCCAGCGCAAAACAAAATATTAAATACGAATATGATAAACGCGAGGCCATAAAGGATAAAGAACATGAGAATGAGATATTACTTTCAACAACACGCGAAGAAAAACAACGCACTTATACGTTAATTGGTTTAGCCGCTTCGGTATTGCTTGTTGCATTCCTCATCTTTGTTTTTAATCGTTTAAAAATAACGCGCAAACAAAAAAATAAAATTGAACTGCAGCGTAAAGAAATAGAACAAACACATCAACTGCTGAGCGAACATCATAAAGAGATACAAGACTCCATTGCGTACGCTAAACGCATACAGGACGCCATACTTCCTTCGATGGCATCTATGAACAAAGCACTAAAGAACGGATTTGTGCTTTACAGACCAAAGGATGTTGTAGCAGGCGATTTTTTTTGGATGGAAAACTACGCGGATAAAATATTTTTTGCAGCAGCCGATTGCACCGGTCATGGTGTGCCTGGCGCTATGGTTAGCATGATCTGCAGTAATGCATTGTCAAAAGCCTTGCTGGAAGAAAAACCAAATTCTACCGGCGATCTGCTTGATAAAACCAGAGACATTGTTATTAAACAAATGGCCAAAAGCGGCGACATGGTGAAAGACGGCATGGATATTTCTCTCTGCGCAATAGATTTTAGATCAATGCGCTTACAATGGAGCGGCGCAAATAATCCTTTATGGATCCTAAGAAAAAATGAAAGCGCGGTTATTGAGCTTTTAGAATTTAAACCCGATAAACAACCGATCGGTTTGCATGATCATAGTACTATATTTACTTCGCATGATATTACTTTGCAAAAGGGTGATATTGTTTATGTATTCACCGATGGTTTCCAGGACCAGTTTGGCGGCGAGAGGGGAAAAAAATTCAAGGCGTCGCAAATGAAAGAAAAGCTAAAAGCTTTTTACGAAAAAGAAATGGATGAGCAAAAAATTCTTCTTGAAAAAGAATTTGAAAAATGGAAAGGCGCTCTTGACCAGGTTGACGACGTTTGTATTATTGGATTAAAAGTATAATTTAAAAAAATCACTTCTTACTTTTCTCAATTTCAAATCCAAAATCCATAATTAAGGGTAATGGATCTACACGCATACCTTGCTCAAACGAGAATTGATATTTTCCTGCTAAGGGAAAACGTACATTTTTTTTGATAGGAACTTTAAAGTCAAAAATATCACCGGCACCACTCCCCTGCCATTTTCCTTTATCATCGGATAAAATAACCTCCATGGTATCTGTCAATACTTTTCCGTCGGGATATTTTGTAGTTACAAATACAAATAAATTCCTGTAAGGATAAGCATCGGCATGGCGCACCATTAACGAAATATTATTTAAAGTAAGGGTATCGGTAATCTCAAGATCAAACACAGCCTTGTCTTTGGCATACCATTCGTTCTCATTAAACTTTTGATATTTAGAATAAACTACATTATTGTTGCAGGATGACAATAAAAAAATTGCCAAATAAAATAATGCAGCTTTTTTAAGTATCGGTCTTTGGAGGATCGTTCTTAGGCGTATTCTTGTTGTCATTATTTGGCTTGTTAAATTTCTTGTTCGGGTTATTGTTATTCCTGTTTGGGTTATTGTTATTCCTGTTTGGATTATTGTTCTTGTTGTTAGGATTATTATTTGGCTTGTTATTAGGGTTATTATTTCCACCACCCTGCATTTTTGGTTTTTGGTTAGGGTTTTGGTTTGTTTTTTGATTAGGATTAGTGGTATTCTTTTGGTTCGGGTTATTGTTTGGCTTCTGGTTAGGATTGTTATTTGGCTTGTTGTTATTATTCCTGTTTGGTTTATTGTGTTGTTTTGCTTTCGGTTTTCTATCAAAACGTGTTAAACTATCCTGACCCACTACATTTTCAAAAACAGGTTGATCTACCGCTTTTGCAAGCGCTTCGGTAACAATAGCCGATTTAATATCGTCAGGCAGATCGCCTTTTGCATTTGCTTCCAAAACAGAATGAACCGTTTTTACATTTAACGGAATAAAAACACCCGGATCGTGACGGTAACTAAACCACATCATACGACGGAAAATATCGGTCTTTTGTAAAAAAGCTTCTCCTTTTTTGGTCAGTAATTTTTTACCATCCATATCCGGAAATTCTTTTAACGCATCAATGTAACTATCCAACTCGTAATTTAAACAGCATTTTAATTTACCGCATTGGCCCGCTAATTTTAACGGGTTTAATGATAACTGTTGGTATCTTGCCGCAGACGTGCTAACTGTTCTAAAATCGGTTAACCAGGTACTGCAACATAATTCTCTTCCACAAGCGCCAATACCGCCTAAACGCGCAGCTTCCTGTCTCGCTCCTATCTGGCGCATTTCAACACGCACTTTAAACTCCTCGGCCAATACTTTGATCAGTTCCCTAAAATCCACACGCGCATCGGCGGTATAATAAAAAATAGCTTTCGATTTATCGCCCTGAAATTCTACATCACTTAACTTCATCTCTAAACCAAGCTTTAAAGCAATGGTTCTTGCGCGAAACATCGTGTTTACTTCTAAAGACTGTGCTTCTTTCCATTTATCAATATCGCTTTGTTTTGCTTTACGATAAACTTTGCGGATCTCTTCGCTGTCAAAATTTACATTCCTTTTTTTAAGTTGAAGTTTAACTAATTCGCCGGTTAAAGAAACAGTTCCGATATCATGCCCCGGAGATGCCTCTACGGCAATTACCTCGCCAACACTTAAGGGTAAATTATTGAGATTCCTGAAAAATTCTTTCCTGGAATTCTTAAAACGCACTTCTACTATATCAAATTGACTTTGACCTTCGGGTAAATTCATATTCCCCAACCAGTCAAAAACGGTTAGCTTGTTACAACCATCGGCAGTACCACAAGAACCGTTATTATTACAGCCAGCCGGAACTCCATTTTTTTCAGTTCCGCATCCGCCACTTCCACATCCCATAGTTCAAAAATTTATGTCTAAAGATATAGATTTTAGCCCTTAAATCCAAAAGGAAGGAATAGCCTATGTATTAGCCATTTGTAAGCGCTAAATCTTTGGCTTTTTTCATATCTTTGAAGGGTTGAGGCATTTATTCCTATATCTATTTTTCCTGCTAGCATTTGTCTTAAAAAGTCAGGATAAACTGTACTTTTTAGATGGCACCACCAAAAAAGGGAAAGTTACTGAAATTGGTCCTGAGCAAATTGTACTAAAAATTAATTTTGAGAATAATGAATTTCCAAGATCCTCGGTATTATTAATAGAATTTGCCGACGGTTCTTTTGAAAAAATAAATGATCCCGAAAAAAATATCATTGCCTCTCCGGATAAAAAAGAGAATTTCCATTTTAAACAAAAAGAAAAAGAGATCTATAGCTACAATCATGTTTCTGTAAATAGTCTGGCGCTTTGTAATGCAGATATCTCAGCTTTTTACGAACGCATTTTACCATCGAAAAAAGTTGGACTGGGCCTAATGGGTGCCTATAATTTTAATTTGTATGCTACATTTCCAAATGCATTTTTTGCTGTTTTAACCAATGCAAAAAAACATTACGATCTTGGCGGTTATATTAATTTTTATCCCGGAAATACTGAAAAAAGAACGTACATGCATTTTGGTGTAATGGTAAAGCATACCTCTTTTAGCTACAGCAGTGTAAAAGAAGACAGTGTAAAAGTTGGTAATTCGGTGGCCGTAACGGTTAATTATACGTACACAAAGGGCAGTCAATTGGCCACCATATTTACAATTGGCACACATAGCGATGTAACAAATAATTTTTTCATAAAAACTATTTTTGGTTTGGGTGCTTTTAAACTTCGTGGGGATTACAGAGACCAATATAACATGGTTTTAAATCAAAACAACACTTCTAACTCCGGTAAGCCGGCAGACCCATTGAACGTAAAATTTTTACCGAAATTTTATTTTGGGATAAATCTTGGATTTAAATTATAATGCGAAAAATATACATATTGCTATTTATTTTTTCGTTGAACTTACATGCGCAAGACAAACTTTTCTTTAAGAACGGCACCAAAAAAAATGGCTTTATTGTTTCCATATCAAGCGACGTTGTTTATTATAAGGACGCCGATACTTCTTTAAAAACACAGCAGATCCCTAAGACAGAGCTACTTTTGGTTGAGAACTATAAAGGAGAGCTGTTTATTTTTTCGGGAGAGAAAAAAAATACTATTAAAAAAAATTTAGATACAGTTGTTTACAAAAGAAATGCTATAGGCATACAACCGCTGGGCATTTTTATGGGACGCGTTACTTTTGTTTACGAACGTTTTACAAAAGATAATAAAATTGGATTTGCTTTTCCATTGGCATTGACCTTTGACCCTAGCGGAAAATTATACAATTCAACACTTGATACCAGCAAAAATGCGCCAAAAAGATTAAGCGGTGTTAATTTTATTGGAGGCGTAGATGTAAATTTTTATATAGGAAGAAAAACAAATTCAAAGTTTTTTATTGGGCCGAGAATAAGATATGGCACCGATATGTTTGCCGAAGGAATTGAAGCTTACACAATACAAACGCAATTTGGCTGGAAATATGGCAAGCCGGAAAAAGCGGGCATACAACATTTGTCGTTCGGTTTTGGTGTGGTAAGAATTTTATCTTCACCGGCCGGCGCGCAAATTAGTCCAAAACAAGCGTATGCTGCCTTTAGTTTAAATTACAGAATTGGAGCCAAATGGTAATCCCTTTTAAATTTTTTATTTTAAATTTTAGATTAGCTTGAATCTTTCTTCAAAGCCTTTATTGCCCTGTAAACCACCGCTATGAATAACAAGTAATTTTGATCCGGGTTTTATTTTCTTTGTACGAATAAGATCGAATACAGCATAAAATAATTTGGCGGTGTACACGTGATCTAAAGGAATTTCATATTCAGTTTCGAAATCTTTTTTAAACCCCAGCAGATCTTTATCCATTTTGGCATAACCGTTAAAACAATACATATTGGTGATACAGTTATTTTCTATTTGCGGTTTCTCCAGTTCCTCGTTTCCGGTAACAAAAATATATTTATCCGGAAAAAAGTTCTGCAATTTTTCATTGGTTTCTTTCACCAAAACATTTTCTCCTTTTAAAACGGAAATACCAATAACCTTTTGCCCAGGCTTGCAGGAAGCTACAATGCCCGAATAAGTTGTAGCTGTGCCACAAGCGCAGAATATAAAATTATGATCCCATTCGGGTCTTAAAATTTCCATGCAGCCTAAAATGCCTTCCAAATTATTTCCTCCTTCGGGTATTAAATAATGCGGACCAAACTTTCGGTTCAAGTGTTTTTTAAAATCAATAGCGTCTTTTGTTGAATATGTTTCTCGATCAACAAAATAAAACTGCATACCCTTTTCCTTAGCGGTTTGTAACGTTGGATTTAAGATCGGTGTTTCTTCGCCACGAATAACTGCAATACAATTTAAGCGTAATGCTTTGCAGGCTGCAGCTGTAGCGGCAATATGATTAGAGTATGCGCCACCAAAAGTGATGATGGTTTTTTGTTCGTCCTGCCTGGCTTTTTTAATATTTTTTTTTAGCTTGAACCATTTGTTACCGCTAACTTCCGGATCAATTAAATCCAGACGCAGCACATCGATCTCAACATCCTGATACCGGATTTTATGGATAATTGGTTCGTACCTGATCATGGAAATTTACTTCGCCTTCTCTTCCCAAATGCTTACCAGGTGCACAATTGTTTCTGTTGCCTTTTGCATATCAGAAACACTCACCCACTCCTGCTTGCTGTGAAATGCGTGTTCGCCGGCATAAATATTAGGACAAGGCAAACCCATGAACGACAAACGCGAACCATCGGTTCCACCGCGAATGCTTGATAACACGGGCTCTACGCCGGTTCTTTTAATAGCTTCCAGAGCATAATCAACTACCTGCGGACAAGTGTTTAGCACATCTTTCATATTACGGTATTGCTGTGTAACCGTAAATTCGTATGAACATTTATCGTAATGCGACAATACCTCAACCGTTATTTGTCTTAACTCTTCTTCAAGCGCTAGAAGCGTTGGCGTATCAAAAGCACGAATAATAAATTTAATTTCAACTTCTTCCAAACCGCCATTAATGGCAACCGGGTGCATAAAAGGTTGTTTCTTCTCAGTTGTTTCGGGTGTTTTATGCGCTGGAATTTTATTTACAATTTGCGCTGCTATTTTTATAGCGTGTTGCATTTTATCTTTTGCGAAACCGGGATGTGTTGGAAAGCCTTTGATCTTAAGGCTTACACCGTCAGCACTGAAGGTTTCATTCTCAACATGGCCAAGCGTTTCGCCATCCATCGTGTAACCAAATTCAGCATCCAGTTTTTTAATATTTACTTTATCTGCGCCTCTTCCAATTTCTTCGTCGGGAGTAAACAAAATTCTGATCTTGCCATGTTTTACTTCCGGGTGAAGCATTAAATAATTAGCAGCATCCATAATTTCTGCAAGGCCAGCTTTATTATCGGCGCCAAGCAAAGTAGTTCCATCAGCAGTTACAATATCGTTTCCAATTTGATCGGCCAATGCCGGATGCTCGCTGAATTTTATTACTTGCGTATTATCGTTAGGTAGAACAATATCCTTACCATTATAATTTTTATGAATTACAGGATTTACGTTGGTACCACTGCAATCAGGAGAGGTATCCATATGTGAACAAAAACAAATTGCCGGAACTTTTTTTGAAGTGTTGCTTTCGATGGTTGCATAGATGTAGCCGTGCTCATCCATCTCTGCATCTTTAATACCCATTTGTTTTAGCTCTTCTACTAAAACTTTGCCTAAGTTTTTTTGTTTTTCGGTACTCGGACAAGTTGAAGATGTTGGATCAGATTGCGTATCTATTTTTGCGTATTTAACGAAACGATCGGTTACGGTAAATTTGTAATTTTTGAAGTCCATGATTTTAAGGTTAGACTTTAAAAATACAAATTATTGGTAGGTTTTACAATCTATTATTAAATGTCAGTTCGAGTGATTTTTGCGCGCCTCTTGCAAAAATTGTATCGAGAACAATAAAGCGTCTTGATACGAAAATTCAAAGAGACTGAATTTTCTACTCGACGTGACAATAGTAAAAACGAACAAAACTCAATGATTTAACAGTTTAAAATTTGAAATGCAGATTTCATTTTATAACTTTAATAAAAATGAGATCATGAATAAATTCAAACTTTTAAATCGAGTCGCTTTTGTTTTTTTACTGGTGTTATCTGTTTCTTGCAATAATGAACCGCGGAAAAAATGTAACAGATCATTTGAAGTTAATGTGACAAACAAAATGGATACAGTAAATAGAAAAGACTGCGATGGATTAAAGCAAGGGATCTGGGTTCCAAGTCCTTCAAATAAACAAACAGATACTCTTTATTACAGAAATGATACTTTGCTAACTAATTAAGCAACTTTTAGCTGGCTTAATTTTGCTTTTTTAAGTTTATCCAAGGCGTAATCCATAGTAACGGTAAATTGTTTTACCGGCTTGTCTTCACTTGGTAAGCTGTACATAATGTCGGTCATGATGGCTTCGCAGAGACCTCTTAAACCACGCGCGCCTAATTTAAACTCAAGGGCTTTATCTACTATCAAATTTAAAACATCATCATCGATATCCAGTTTAGTGCCTTCCATTTTAAACAATTGTTTGTATTGTTTAATTAAAGCATTTTTTGGATCGGTTAATATTTGACGAAGCGCATTTCTATCTAACGGTTTTAAATAGGTTAACACCGGTAAACGCCCAATGAGTTCAGGAATTAATCCAAAAGATTTAAGATCCTGCGGCGAAACGTATTGTAATAAATTTCCTTTGTCAAACTCTTCATCATTAACCGATGAAGCATAACCAACAGCCTGTGTATTTAAGCGTTGTGCGATCTTTTTCTCGATACCATCAAAAGCACCACCGCAAATAAATAAAATATTCTTGGTGTTAACCGCAATCATTTTCGCATCAGGGTGTTTACGTCCTCCTTGCGGTGGAACATTTACGATCGTGCCTTCCAATAACTTTAACATTGCTTGTTGAACACCTTCGCCGCTCACATCACGTGTGATTGAAGGATTATCGCTTTTGCGCGCGATCTTATCTAGTTCATCAATAAACACGATCCCCTTTTCAGCTGCAGCTACATCATAATCTGCAGCTTGTAATAAACGGGTTAAAATACTTTCCACGTCTTCGCCAACATAACCTGCTTCTGTAAGCACTGTAGCATCGGCAATACAAAAAGGTACATTCAACATAGTTGCAATGGTACGCGCCAGTAAAGTTTTACCGGTTCCGGTTTCACCAACTAAAATTAAATTTGATTTATCTATCTCAACTTCTTCTTTATTGTTTTTTTGAACGTGAGCAATTCGTTTAAAATGATTGTAAACGGCAACAGCTAATACTTTTTTAGCATCATCCTGCCCTATTACATACTCATCCAGTTTTTCTTTTATAGCTGCAGGCTTTAATAAATTAAGTGCTTGCTGAAGTTGTTGCTTCTGCTCGCCCATTGCTTCTTCTTTAATTAAATTAAAAGCCTGGTTAATACAATTATCACAAATGTGACCATTGATACCGGCGATCAAAATTTTCGCCTCTTTTTTATCTCTCCCGCACATTGAGCAGCGCAGAGCTGTTTCTTTTGCCATTGTTTTAAATTAATAGAGAACTATTTTGTTCTTATTTATCAAAATATTTTTTCATATAAGTAAAGTAATGGTCTTTCCATCCTTTCTTATAATTTTCTCCCTGGTCGTCAGGTATGTTTGTATGCGTTATCGTTAACAACGTAAAATCATCTTTGTACGTAAAAAATAATTCAATTATCGAATCCTCATCTGTTTCTGCAAAATCGGTAGTGCGCCATTTTTGAATAATCCTTTTATGCGGAAAGATCTCTACATTACTTCCTGTTATGTAGCCATCCCATGCTGAAAATGCTCCTCCTTCACTGGTGCTTGTTTTTGCTTTTGCGCCTCCTGTAAATTCTGAATGTATTTTATCATTTAACCAACCTGAAAAAACTTCTTTTGGTGTACAATTTAATTTTACTGATACTTTTATCTTTTCCACTTTTCTATCTAAATTTTATGCGTGATTTTTTAAATCTTCTTTTTTCTCTTTTAAAATTTCAATTACAGAAGCCGCGATCTTATTTGGAGAAAACCCACATTCTTCGTACAACTCTAACTGCTCGCCATGCTCTATAAAATTATCCGGTATTCCCAATCGTACTAGTTGGGCCGAATAATTATTATCTGCCATGAACTCCAATACTGCACTTCCCATGCCACCCATTATGCAACCATCTTCTACTGTAATTACTTTTTTGTATTTGCTAAATACTTCGTGTAACAAGGCTTCATCAATTGGTTTTACAAACCGCATATCGTAATGCGCCGGTTCAATGCCTTGTTCTTTTAATTGTTCAAGCGCAGTGGTAACCAAATTACCAGGGTGCCCTATGGATAAGATAGCAACTTTCGTTCCATCCTTAATTTTTCTGCCATGCCCGATTTCAATTTTCTTAAATGGCGTTTTCCAATTTACCATTACACCCTGGCCACGAGGATAACGAATACTAAACGGACCTTTTACCTCATCTAACTGCGCAGTGTACATTAAATTTCGTAATTCTTCTTCGTTCATGGGTGCACTCACGATCATGTTTGGAATGCAACGGAAATAAGCAAGATCAAAAGCACCGTGGTGTGTAGGACCATCAGCTCCTGCCAAACCGCCCCTATCCAAACAAAAAATAACTTTTAGATTTTGTAAAGCCACATCGTGTAAAACCTGATCGTAGGCTCTTTGCATAAACGAAGAATAAATATTGCAATAAGGAACTAACCCCTGCGTTGCTAAACCAGCACTAAATGTAACAGCATGCTGTTCTGCAATACCTACATCAAAGGCGCGATCGGGCATTGCTTTCATCATAATGTTCAACGAACAACCTGATGGCATAGCCGGGGTAATACCTGTAATTTTTAAATTCTTTTCTGCCAGTTCTACCATGGTGTGACCAAACACATCCTGGTATTTTGGCGGTTGCGGAGTTTTTGGAATTACTTTAATGATCTCGCCGGTCTCTTTATTAAAAAGGCCCGGAGAGTGCCATATAGTTTCATTTCCTTCTTCGCTAAATTTATAACCTTTACCTTTTTTGGTAAGAACATGTAATAATTTTGGTCCCGGAATATCTTTAAGATCGGCCAGTACTTTTGTTAATCGCACTACATCATGCCCGTCAACCGGACCGAAATAGCGAAACTTTAATGATTCAAATAAATTACTTTGTTTTAGCAAAGATGTTTTAACCGCGTTCTCTACTTTACTTGCAATTTCCTGAGCGTTGGGACCAAACTTGCTTATTTTGCCAAGTAATTCCCACACTTTATCTTTTGCTTTGTTGTAAGTATGCGATGTTGTTATGTCGGTTAAGTATTCTTTTAATGCACCAACGTTTGGATCGATGCTCATGCAATTATCGTTTAGAACAACTAAAAGATTTGCATTAGTAACACCGGCGTGATTTAAACCTTCAAAGGCCAAACCCGCTGTCATAGAGCCATCGCCAATTACAGCGATATGATTTTTATCTTTTAAATTATTGTACTTGCTGGCAACTGCCATACCAAGCGCTGCGCTTATGGAAGTAGATGAATGACCTACGCCAAAGGTATCGTACTCGCTTTCGCTGCGCTTTGGAAAGCCGCTAAGCCCCTTGTAAATGCGGTTTGTGTGAAAAACATCCCTGCGCCCTGTTAAGATCTTGTGGCCGTATGCCTGGTGACCAACGTCCCAAACCAATTGATCATAAGGTGTATTAAAGATATAATGAAGCGCAACAGTCAATTCAACAACGCCTAAAGAAGCGCCAAAGTGACCGCCTTTGACAGAAACAAGGTCAATAATATATTGACGAAGTTCTGTGCTAATTTGCTCTAATTGATCTTCGGTTAATTTTTTTAGATCGGAAGGTGAATTTATCTTAGCTAGTAATTCTCCTGGAATAAAACCTGAACCTTTTACAATTTCCATTGATACAAATATAAAAAAAATATTAAAAATTTAACGGAAAGCAGCCCCTGAAATTGCTTAAAGTCTTACATAATTAACGTTTTTTCTACCAATATGGATGTAATTTCGATTAAAGTTTCAAGGTTTCCCTTAATTTAGAATATCCTGAGCGGCTGAGGGGAATTTTTGCCCCATTTTTAAGCAGAGCCAAATTATTGTTTTTGTCAAGCGCTTCTATTTTTGTAAGGTAATTTAAGTTTAAAATAAAGGAGCGATGAACGCGAACAAATTGATCGGGATCCAAAACCTCTTCATAATAACTCATGGTTTTCTTTTTTAAATAGAATGTTTCGTTATTGAATATTTTTACATAATCATCGTAAGCCTCGATATAAATAATTTGCGAAGTTGGTAAAATAAGAATGCTTGTTCCATTTTTCACAACCACGCGGTGCGCTTCTTCGGTGTGTTTTTTTGAAACCGATTCAAGTTGCTCCATTTTTTTATAGGTTTCTTTTTCGGGAACATTCTCAATAAACTTTTTCACAGCTTTTTCAAAGCGTTCCTGGTTAAAGGGTTTTAATAAATAATCTACAGCGTTTTGCTCAAAGGCTTTCAATGCATATTCATCAAAAGCCGTAGTAAAAATTACAGCAGGTTTTTTTTCCAATAATTCTAAGGTCTCAAAACCATTTATTTTAGGCATTTGAATATCTAAAAATATCAAAGCCGGATCGTGCTGCTGAATTGCTTTTACAGCTTCAAAACCATCGCCACACTCGGCAACAATCTCTACCTGTTTAAAAGCAGAAAGATATTCTTTCACAATTTGTCTTGCCAATGGCTCGTCGTCTATTAAAATTACTTTTATCATTACTGCGGGATTAAAATAATAGTTGTAAAAATTGAATTGTTTTTTTCGATCACTAAAAGATCCGTTCTATGGTAGATCAATTGCAAACGCTTTTGAATTAAAGATAAACCAAAACCCTCGCCCTTGCGCGATTGCGAGGTGCTTTCGTCATAAGGATTAGTAATAGCAATAGCCAGCAAATTATTTTTTATTTGTGCGTTAACTGAAATTTCTACATTATCTAACACATTGTATAAACCAAATTTTATTGCATTCTCAACCACGGGTTGAAGTATTAAAGCAGGGAGTTTTAAATTTAATGTGTTTTCATCAACATTAAAATTAACCGTTAAACGGTGACCAAATCTTACTTTTTCAATTTCGAGATATAATTTTAGCAGATTTATTTCTTCGCTGAACGGTACATTCTTATTCTCATCTTTTTTTAAGGTGCCACGTAAAAAATCAGAAAGGTTCTGGATCATTTTGCGCGCCTGCTGCGGTTCAGAAACAACCAAAGCATTAATGGAATTTAAGCTGTTGAACAAAAAATGTGGTTGTAATTGTTGGCGTAATTTTATTAATTCGGCCTGACGCAAGGTGTTCTCGGCATCAAATTTAAGTTCGTTACTTTCTGTTTGCTTTTTTATAAAATACAAAAACCATAAAATTACGGAGAAGAACGTAATTTGCAGGAAGGCAACTACGATGCGTATAAGGATGGTCTTATTGAACATAACGGCAAAGTCGGAACCATAATAAAACTCGGTAAGAATAATTTTTTCGGAACAAATAATTCCGGCAATAATAGCACTTATAAAAACAAATCGGGTTGTATAATGGCTAATGTAACTACCGCTGTACTTTTGAACAAAAAAGATAATAGTAATGCCTGTTAATATAAGGCCAAGAGAGATACTGGAATCAATAAAAGCAAAACTTAAATTATTAAAGATCTGAAAAATTACAAAGCACTGTAACCCCCACCAGATAATGAACCAGGCAATTAGCGCAGTAATTAACTGCATGCGCGACGGGAGTTTGTCTTTCATATTTTACTTTTAGTAAAAGCTCAAATTCTTGGCCTGTATGCCCATTGCTTTTTGTAACACCGAATTTATAAAACTTTCTTTTTCTTTTGTTTCAATTGTGTTTGAATATATTTCAACACCATCCGAAAGTTCGTTAATTAAATTTAATTCGCTTGCATCAATAAAACGCCAGTTTACTAATTTGTTTTTTGCGTTATAAAACGAGCTTTGCAGGCTTTTACCCAGGCTTTTTGCCTTGTAATAAGCTTCTTCTTCGTTGCTTGCTTTTATTAAACGGAACTGTTCATCAAATTCTGCTTTTACAGTTGATTCGCTTACTTCGATGCTGAAAATTAATTTTGCTAAATACCAATTCATGATTTTATTTTTTTTAACTATTAATAAGAAACTATTTCTATTCCCGACATAAAAATATGTCCGTTAAGAATCAGCGTTTTTTTCTGGTCCATGTCATTCACATTAAGCAATGGGCGTTTATCTTCAATACCGGCAAACACGCACTCAATATCAGATTTAATTACCCAATTGGGAGGAATTACCAATTTAACACCACCAAATTGCTGTTTAATTGTAAGAACAGCTTCGGTAACAATTTCAGCCTGCATTAAATTTAATTTACAACCACCAAAGGTGTTTTTGATCTCTCCACCCTTAAAATCCTTACTAAAAACATTTTTATCTGTGCCGGCAAAAATATTATTTGCATAAATATAATCTTCGTTACTGGTTGTTTGCGTTGTTTCGCTTGCAAAACCGTTAAAGCGGTTTTTCTGGTGTCCAAATTTTCCATATTCGCGGTATTTGTTTTTTGGCTTAAAAATTAAAACAATACCTATAATAAATAGTATAATAGGGATCTTGTAATGGATAATAGCAAAATCGGGAAATGCCTGGCTCGCTAAAAACAAAGTGCCAATTAAGATCAAAATAAGGCCTTTTGCACTGCGAAAATTATTTTTAATTAATGCGATGATGCCAATTCCAATTAATATGGTTGGCCAGGTAAAGAAGCATTCCGGAATAAAATATCCCATTTGTTTGAACATATAAACAAGACCGGCAATTATTATAAAAATACCTGCAGTTACATGGCCTCTTCTTTGGTTCTTTTGCCAATTATTAAAGTCCGGATCGTTCTTAAACTGTTCTTCTAAAGTTGTCATTGTATTTAAATTTTCATCAAATGTAATAACACAACAGGGGCTGTAAAACAGCTAATCGGTGAGCGGAATTAAACAGGGGGTGAACGAAGAAAGTAAGGGGTAAATAAAAAAGCCGCAGAAGTGTGCCTGCGGCTTTTTGCTATTTTTTAAGTAAGTATCCTTTTTCGAGAGAGATAGTTTCTTTATCGCTTGTTTTAAGAACTATTTCTTCAGAGATCTCTTTAAATCCCTTTTTATTAATGGTTAGTTTGTAGTTACCGCCTTTTAATGTAAAGAAGTATTCGCCGTTCTCGTTAGTTGTAGTTGAAGATACCTGCGTTCCTGAAGCATCTTTCAAAACAACCTCAACATCAGGAAGACCATACCCTTCGTAGCCATCACGTACAGTACCTTTTAAGATACTTAAGCCATTGCTCTTTATTTTTTTACCATCTTTCTCAAGAATGGCGTAATCTTTAAGGTCGATCTTGTAAATATCGCTCTCTCCTAATCCACCGGCCCTATCGCTTGAAATATAAGCGTATTTAGCGTCAGCACTTAAAGTTAACTGACCTTCTTTACCAATAGAGTTAATTGGGTAACCAACGTTTACAGGCGCGCTCCATTTTCCACCCTCGAAAACAGTTTTAAATACATCATAACTACCCATACTTCCGGGGCCATCGCTACAAAAGAAAAGCGTTTTACCATCGGGCGCTAAGAACATTCCGGCTTCATCATAGCCTGTGTTTACAGTTGGACCAAGGTTTACCGGCTTACCATATTCTTTTTTATTTATTTTTTCTACCATGTAAATGTCGCTGCGTCCCATACCACCATCGCGTTCACTAAAGAAAAATAATTTTTTCCCATCCGGTGAAATGCAGGCGCCACCTTCCCAATAGCTCGATGCTACAGGCTTGCCAATTGGCTCAGGGGTTTTCCATTTACCATTATTTATTTTACTTACAAAAACGTCGCCACCACGCGATTCTTTATCCTTGATGTCGTTCTTATAAATAAAAATTTGCTTTCCATCAGGCGAAATACTACTAACAGCGTCGTGCGCTTTTGTATTTACAGAGCCCGGAACCTCAGCAGCTTTTGCAAAATTCTTCGTAGCTGAATCATAACTTGCAATATAAATATCTTCAAAATATTTACCATCCCCTTCAACATCCACAACAGCGTTTGTTCCTTCAGGGCGATTAGTTGTAAATACTAATTTTGTTCCATCTGCAGTAAGACACGGGTTTTTATCGTTGAATTTGCTATTGATCTCGGTTCCTAAATTCACAACTGTAACGTCTAAAGGCGCCGTTGTCATTGCCTTTGCGTTTTGAGCCTGTTTTAGATAAAGATCTGCATCTTCGGCATTTTCTTTATCAGGATTTGGAGCCGATTTAAAGGCGTTAATTTCTTCTATGGCTTTATCAAAATTACTTTCTGCATGGTAGATCCGTCCAAGTGTAATATGCGCTTCCGGTTTTTCGGCAGCATTAGCTTCTATACTTTTTAATAAATATTCTTTAGCCTTATCATTTTGCTTTAAATTAAAGTGACAAAAACCTATATAATACAACACCGAAGCGTTTTTTGGATTGTTCTTTTCCACCTCACGGTAAGTATTAATTGCGCCAACAAAATCGCCGGCATACATTTTTTGTTTTGCAATTACCATTTTTGCAGCATCGCCCGCATCAGTAAAGACATTGGTTTTTTTATCCTTTTTGTCTTTTTTTTCTGTTTCGGTTGTTTGAGCAATTGACACGAACGAAAGTGCCAGGAATATTAGTAAATATTTCTTCATAATGTTGAATTTGTAACGAAATCTAAAATACAAATAAAATTTTAACAGAGGATGTTATTTTATAGAAAAGTTTTTTTAACTTTATCTTGCAAAATCACAGAAAACATGAGCTTGCCACAAAATTTTTACCAAAACAAAACAATTTATCATTCATGAATAAGATCTCATTTTCATTAAAGGCCCTTTGTTTAGCTGTATTATTAGTATCCTGCGAGAATAAGATCGGTAAGCTGGAACCGAAGGCCCCACCAGTTCCTGCAAACGCCTGCGATAGCGTTAAATTTTCAACGTATATACATCCTGTTATTATTGCAAATTGTGCCCAAAGTGGTTGTCATAATTCAGGCTCTCCTAATGGAGATTATACAACGTATGCCGGTGTATCTGCAAAGGTTAGCAATGGCTCGTTTAAGAACAGGGTTATAAGTGGCGGCTCACCCATGCCGGCTTCAGGAAGGCTTGCGCAGGCGAAATTAGACAGCATTCAGTGCTGGTTAGATAAAGGCGCGCCAAATAACTAAATAAACAAATTACTAAATAAGAAAGCCGCTAATTTTTAGCGGCTTTTTAATTTTATAAAGAAGCTAATTGCTCTTCAATAGACTTTATTTTATTTAAAGCATCGCTTTCTTTTTTACGCTCTACCTCAATAACTTCGGGTTTTGCATTAGCAACAAAGCGTTCGTTAGATAATTTTATTTGTACCGATTTTAAGAAGCCCTTGTTGTATTCGAGCTCTTTTGCAAGACGTTCTTTTTCTTCAGCCACGTTTATGTTTCCTGTAAGCGGAACAAAGAATTCTGCATTTTGCACCATAAAACTAAAAGCGCCTTCCACTTTATCTTTGGTGTAAGTGTATGAAGATAAGTTTGCCAATTTAATGATCACAGAATCAAAACGGGAGAACTGTTCGCCAACATCTGATCTTTCTTTTACTTCCAGTTTTTCTTTTGGTGAGATATTTTTTTGCTGACGGATATTACGCACCTGCGCTACAACCTCTTTAAGCACTTCAAATGCTCCCAATGTTTCTTTATTTTGCGCATTTACTGCAGGCCACTCGGCTACAATAATACAATCCATCTCCGCCCTTTCTTTTGTTAAATGCCAGATCTCTTCTGTAATAAAAGGCATCCATGGATGCATGATCTTTAAAAGCGATTCTAAATAATTGATGGTTGCGTCGTAAGTTATTTTATCAATTGGCTGCGCTTTGCCATCAATAAACTCGGGTTTAATAACTTCTAAATACCAGGCACAAAAATCGTCCCATACCAGTTTGTATGTTGCCATTAGGGCATCACTCATTCTGTATTTAGAATAATGGTCGTTTATTATCTCCAGCTGTTCCGATAAACGGTTACCGAACCATTCAACAGCAGTTTTACTTGCTTCAGGTTGCGAAACGTTAGTGCCAACTTCAAAACCCTGTATCAATCTAAACGCGTTCCAAACTTTATTGGCAAAATTTCTTCCCTGCTCGCAATAGCTTTCATCAAACAAAAGATCGTTGCCGGCGGGTGAACTTAGTAGCATGCCAACACGCACGCCATCGGCGCCATACTTGGTAATTAGCTCTAGTGGATCGGGCGAGTTACCTAAACTCTTACTCATTTTGCGACCTTGTTTATCGCGTACAATACCGGTTAAATATACATTGTTAAAGGGTTTTAAACCTGTGTATTCTTTACCGGCAATGATCATACGCGCTACCCAGAAAAATAAAATTTCGGGAGCTGTAACAAGATCATTTGTTGGATAATAATATTTTAGATCTGCATTTGCATTTTCCCATCCTTTTTTAATAATATCCGGATCAAAAACCGTTAAAGGCCACAACCACGAAGAGAACCAGGTGTCCAGTACATCCTCATCCTGTTTAATATCTAAAAATTTAACCTCGGCATTTTGTTCTTTTAATTTTTCAAAAGCCTCTTGTTTTGTTTTGCAAACAACGGTATTTCCTTTATCATCGTACCATGCAGGGATCTGTTGGCCCCACCACAACTGGCGGCTAATGCACCAATCGTGTACATTTTCCATCCAATGTTTGTAGGTGTTAATGAATTTTTCGGGAATTAATTTTACATCGTTATTTAAAACGGCTTCTAAAGCGGGTTTGCTAATGTCTTCCATTTTAAGGAACCACTGCATGCTCAAACGCGGCTCTATTACTGCATCTGTGCGCTCGCTATAACCAACTTTATTTTTTATCTCTTCTATTTTCTCAACCAGCCCTTGCTCCTGCAGATCTTTAATAATTTGTTTACGGCAGGCAAACCTGTCCATACCAACATATGCGCCGGCAGCTTCGCTTATCTTTCCATCTTGTGTTAAGGCATCAATTACTGGTAATTTATATTTCTGACCCAAATTAAAGTCATTGATATCGTGTGCCGGTGTTACTTTAAGGGCACCGGTACCAAAACTTGCATCAACGTATTCGTCAAAAATAATTGGCACTACTCTGTTTACAACAGGCACAATAATATTTTTACCTTTTAACTTCGTGTAACGCTCATCGTGCGGGTTAACACACACGGCTGTATCCCCCATAATCGTCTCCGGACGAGTGGTAGCAACAGTTATAAACTCATCAGAATTTTCAATTTTATACTTTACGTAGACCAATTTGCTATTGGTCTCTTTATGAATAACCTCTTCATCACTAACGGCAGTAAGGCCTTGTGGGTCCCAGTTAACCATACGCACGCCACGATAAATTTGCTTTTTATTATAGAGATCAATAAACACATCAATAACCGCATCGCTTAACTCCGGCTCCATGGTAAAGCGCGTGCGGCTCCAGTCGCAGCTGGCGCCTAAATATTTTAGTTGTTCTAAGATAATGCCACCATACTTCTCTTTCCAGCCCCAGGCATGCTTTAAGAAGTCTTCCCGCGAAAGATGTGTTTTTTTGATTCCCTGATCTGCTAATAATTTTACAACCTTAGCTTCGGTAGCGATACTTGCATGATCGGTGCCCGGCACCCAGCAGGCATTGAATCCCAGCATACGTGCGCGACGGATCAATACATCCTGAATAGTGTTATTGAGCATATGACCCATGTGCAACACGCCGGTAACGTTAGGTGGCGGGATCACAATGGTGTATGCTTTACGATGATCGGGAGTTGATTTAAAAAAGTTTTTCTCCGTCCAGTACGGATACCACTTGCTTTCGGCCTCCTGGGGGTTGTATGTTTTTGCTATGTCCATGTTAAACAATCAAAAATTATTATGTTAAAAATCGCAAAAATACACAAACAATTGGGTTGATGTTATATCTTTATGGCACGATTTATGGTATAAATTTACAACAACAAAAAAACATTATTATGAAAAAATTAATTTTAACATTAGGATTAGTAGCAGGCTTATCTGCATTAACTATTGCACAAGAGGTGCACAATGCAAATGATGGTCATGGCCATGGTGCAGCAACAGAGAACACACAGCCTACTAGTTTAGCTGATATTAAATTAGACAAAACTACCCATGATTACGGTAACATTAAACAAGGTGATAACGGTGAATGTGAGTTTAAATTCACTAACAACGGTAAAGAGCCTTTGGTAATTACTAATTGTATGGGAAGCTGCGGTTGTACTGTACCACAATGCCCTAAAGAACCAATTTTACCGGGTAAAAGTGGTGTAATTAAAGTAAAATATGATACCCAACGTGTTGGTGGCATTTACAAAACTGTAACTGTTAACTCAAATGCAAAAAGCGGTACGCAAACTTTAACCATTAAAGGTAATATTGACGCAAAACCTGTTGATGTTGCTTTTCCTGAAAACCAAACACCTACTGGTGCTCCGGTTGAAAAGAAAGGTTAATATTTAAACTAAAAACAACATGAAAAAGCTATTTTCTATATTAGTAATGGTATTGGGCTTAACCTTTGGTTTAAATGCACAAGAATCTACTATTCCTAACCCAGACCCTAATGCTCCCGACATTAAGTTCGAGAACGAAGTATTGGATTATGGCGTTATTGATTACGATGCTAATGGAATTCGTGAATTTAAATTTACTAATACAGGAAAAACACCTTTAACTATCACTTCGGTTACCGGAGAGTGTGGCTGTACTGCTACTACTATTGATGGTAAACCGGGTTGGCCTACAGAACCTATTTTACCTGGAAAAAGCGGAGTAATTAAGGTAAAGTATGACACTAAACGTGAAGGTCGTTTTGAAAAGAACGTTACTGTAGCTTCTAATGCTAAATTCTCATCAAAAAAAATACGCATTAAAGGTGAAATTAAAGCTAAACCTACAACAGGTGAAAATTAATTTCAATAAATTCTTAAAAGATCCTCTTGGTAAAACCGAGGGGATTTTTTGTTTTAAAAAGGCCTTGTTGTTTACACTATGCCTTGCTGCATCTTACGGTTTTTCGCAAGCTAAGATCGAATTAAAAGATGCTAAACAAAGCTTTGGAACTGTAAATAAGGGAGAGGTTGTAAAACTGGATTATGAATTTACGAATACCGGTAACCAACCTTTAGTTATAACAGAAGCCGAAGTTAGTTGCTCCTGCACAACTGTAGATTTTCCAAAACAACCTATTGCTCCAAATCAATCTGGTAAAGTTGTTGTGAGCTTTGATACTAAAACTGTTTACGACAGACAAGACAGGGTTGTACTATTAAAAAGCAATGATCCTAAATCGCCTGCAAAACTTAGGTACAAAGGAAATGTTCATAGAAAATAACAGATAATGGAAAAGGTAAGATGGCAAATGTAAAATGGACGTTGCAACTTCTTCCATTTTCCCTTTTACATCTTACATTGCCTTAAGTTGCCTGTAAAACTCCGAAACAATAATTGCCGTGGCCATTGCCGCATTTAAAGATTCGGTGCCATTGCTTTGGTGCGAAGGAATAGTAATAGGTTTATTAATTAGTTTTAAATTGGCATCGCTAATACCGTTAGCCTCGTTACCGATAATTATTAACCCGTTGTTTAGTTTGTTATTGTAGATGGTACTGCCGTTTAAAACCGCCCCATACACATTTTCGATCTTTTCTTTTTTTAAAAGCTCATCTAATTCGCTATAAATAACATTAACCCGCAAAAATGCGCCCATTGTGGCCTGTATCACTTTTGGATTATATAGATCGCAACTTGCCTGTGAACAAAAAACATTTTTTATTCCAAACCAATCGGCCAAACGCACGATGGTTCCAAAATTTCCCGGATCACGAATATCGTCCATATACAAAGTAAAATCCTTCTTAAAATCAAAAGCACCCGATCTATCCTTAAAATAATTGCAAAGTGCCACTACCTGGTTTGGATTATTCTGCAATGAGATCTTTTGTAATTCCTCCTCTGTTATTTCTAAATGATCGATGTTAAATCGTTGTAATTCTTTCTTGTAATTTAAAAGAAATTCTTTTGTAGCATATACTGTTGAAACGAGGTCGCTTTTCTGTAAGATGACCTCCGAAACTGATTTAACACCTTCAACAATAAATAATTTTTGGTTATCTCTTTGTTTTTTGAGGTGTAATGATTGTATTTCTTTTATTTGATTTTTACTAAGCATAATTTACCCTAAATTAGCATATTTATTAAGAGCTTGTTTAAGAGATTTGAAATTATTTACAAAAATACCTAACAGACCGTATTTAAAAAAAATAATACCTGCGTTTTTAGTTTTTTTGCTTGCTCAAGTTTTTATTTCGTGCAATCCAACAAAAAAATTATTACCACACGAATATTTACTAGATAAGGTAGAGGTTCTTAACACTAAACAAACTAACCAACCAAAAGAAAATTTTGAGGCGTTTTTCAGACAAAAACCAAACCGCAAATTATTATTCGGAAGCGTTCATTTTTTTGTGTGGTGGTATAACTTGTTTGACGATGAAAAGATAAGGCAGAAAAAAATTGAACGAAATTTAAAATATGATAAGATAAATTCTGACAGGGTTTTAGCTGCAGAAAAAAAGAACGAAGAAAGGGCGAAAAAAGGAAAAAAACCTAAAACCCCTAAGTTAAAAGATAAATCCAGTCAAATGGTTGTAGAAAGTATCCGTGATATTGGTGAACCTGCAGTAGTATTTGATTCGCTTTTAACCGAGCAAACCCGGATGCAAATGGTTAAATTTCTATTCAGCAAAGGTTATTTTAATAATAGGGTTACCGATACAATTGAATTTAGCAAAGATTCAAAACGTGCAACAACCAAATACATCCTTTATCCAAAAGAACCGTACACGGTAAACAAGATCACCTATCTAATGGAAGATGAAAAGCTCGGCGCGCTGATATTAAATGACACAGTAAATACGTTGCTTAAAGTGGGTATGCAATATGATACTGATAAATTGCAAGCCGAAAGACAACGTATAACAGAATTCGCCTCGAACAACGGTTATTTTTATTTTGAAAATGCTTATGTAAATTTTGATGTCGATTCCAATTTCAACAACCATTCAGTATCAGTAATTATCAATTTAAAAAAATATGCAAAGTCTTACAGCTCATCAAACGATTCTTTGGTATACGTAAACCATCCTCGCATGAAGGTTGAGAATGTGTTTATTATAACCGAACCTGTGTATACTGATATAAAAGAGGCAAAATTTAAAGACACACTTAAAACAAAAAGAGAAGGAACCGTTTTTTTATTGAACTCGCGGCTTGCCTACAGGCAACCAATAATTATTAATAATACTGATATATACAAGGGCCAATGGTTTAGAAAAGATACTTCAGAGCGAACCTATAAACAATTATTAGGTTTGGGGATTTTTAAAAATGTAACCATTAAATTTTTAAAGAACGAAGACCATTCTAACCGTTTGGATTGTTATATCATTTGCAATCCATTATTAAAACAATCTTTAACCGCAGAAACAGAAGGCACCAACACCAGTGGCAACTTAGGTATCGATGGAAGTATCGTATACCAGAATAAGAATTTTTTTAGAGGTGGGGAGTTAATTGAATTAAAATTACAAGCTGCAATTTCGGCACAAAAACAGTTTTCGAAAGATACAACCACGTATGTTAATTCGGTTGAAGATGTTCTTGACCTTAACCGTTTACAACGTACATTTAATACAGTACAATTTGGGCCAGAGTTTACCTTTTCTGTTCCCAGAGCCTTTTTTCCATTTTCATTATTGCCTTTTAAAAAGGATATGTTACCCCGTACCTACGTTAAGACCTCTCTTAATTACCAGGCAAGACCCGAATTTAGCAGAGTAATTACCAATATTGATTATGGCTTTAGTTTTAGAAGTAACAAAGGAAGGTTAAGACATGATTTCATTCCTTTTGAAGCTTATCTGGTTCGCGCAAAACTAGCAGACAAATTCGAAAAAGATCTTGGTGATCTTAACGACGCATTTTTGTTGAATTCATTTCGCGATCACATTACCACATTAAGCAAATATAGTTTAACCTACACATCAAAAGAAAATTCAAATACCAGTCGCAAAACTGTTCATTATGTTAAGTGGACCATAGCTTCGTCAGGTTCTATCCTTCGCCAATATTTTATAGCGCGGGGTGAAAAAGCGGATTCTTTAGGGCGTTATCTTTTATTTAAAATTCCTTTTGCGCAATTTTTAAAAACAGATATTGATTACAGGATCTATATTCCTGTTAGAACAAAGAGCAGAATTGTTTACCGCGTTGCTGGCGGAATTGGAAAACCTCTGAAAAATTTAAGTGGTTTACCTTACGAGCAAAGTTATTTTAGTGGTGGCCCCAACAGTGTAAGAGCCTGGCGCGCGCGTACTCTTGGCCCGGGAGGCTATGATGCAACCAATAGCTCAGCCAAATATGATAAAATTGGTGATATATTACTGGAAGGGAACGTGGAGTACCGTTTTCATATTATTAAATCTTTTAATGGTGCATTTTTTGTAGATGCAGGAAATATCTGGCGCCTGAAAAAAGATGAAACAAAACCTGACGGCGAATTTGTAGTAGAAAAATTCGCAGATCAAATTGCTATCGGTAGCGGTCTGGGTATTCGTTGGGACCTTGGATTTTTTGTATTGCGTATGGATTTCGCCGTCCCTATAAAAGACCCTAAATATGCAGTTGGCGACAGATGGACCTATGACAAAAAACCTTACAAACAAATTGTTGCTAACTTTGGTATTGGATATCCGTTTTAATATTGTTTGATGAAATGGTCATGCTTACTAAAACGCAAACACATAATAATTAACCGGCTTTTACATATGGCAATTAAAAAACAATAACTTATACATATGAAAGTAGCAGGATTTACTATAATCAGGAACGCTTTAAAATTTGATTACCCCGTAGTTGAAGCCATTACCTCTATTTTACCAATATGCGATAAATTTTATGTTGGTGTTGGCAATAGCGATGATGATACAAGGAAATTAATTGAGAACATAGCTTCTGATAAAATAATAATTATTGATACCGTTTGGGATGATAATTTGCGGGAAGGCGGGAAGATATTATCTATTGAAACAAACAAAGTTTTTGACGCGATCCCACAAGAATTTGATTGGTGTTTTTATATCCAGAGTGATGAGTGTGTGCATGAAGCAGATCTTCCAAAAATAAAAACTGCTATGGAACTTTATGAAGATGATGTTGCGGTTGATGGTTTATTATTTGAATACAAACATTTTTATGGTCAGTACAATTATATTGGCATTGGCAGAAGGTGGTACAAAAATGAAATACGCATTATTAAAAATAATAAACACATACGTTCTTATAAAGATGCACAGGGTTTTAGAACAGATACAGATAAAAAATTACGCGTTAAAAAAACAGGCGCTTTTATTTACCATTATGGTTGGGTGAAACCGCCGCAAGCGCAACAGGCAAAGCAAGCCAGCTTTCATAAAATGTGGCATGATGATGAATGGATGAAAAGTAATATTCCAACTGTGGAAGAATTTGATTATAGCAATATTGATCTGTTAGGAGAATACAAAGCTTCACATCCAAAAGTGTTTGAAGAGCGCATTAAAAAAGCAACCTGGAAATTTATTTACGATAAAACAAAAGTAAAAACCAATTTTAAATATCAGTTCTTATTTTGGGTAGAGAAGTTAACTGGCTGGCGTGTGGGTGAGAATAGAAATTATACTGAAGTTTGATTTAAGGTTTTAGAGGTCAGATTTGAATTAACTACTTTAACTTCTTAAATCTTATATCTAAGATCTTACTTCTTAAATACACTTAAAATAATCAAAGGCCTCTAAACACTCATCGCATTTATAAAGGGCTTTGCAGGCTGTGCTGCCAAACTGCGATACCAAATGCGTTTTGGTGCTTTTACATCTTGGACAGGTAATGTTTTTTGTTTTACCGGTTAAAAAAGATTTATCGCTGGTTGATTCTTCCGGCGGAGCAATGCCGTATTTCTGCAATTTTAATTTTGCTTCTTGGCTTAACCAATCGGTTGTCCAGGCCGGGTTATAAACTGTTTTAATTTTTACCGTTTCAAAACCGTTCACTAATAATTTTTTCCTTACATCGTCCTCCATTTGTTTCATGGCCGGACAACCACTATAAGTGGGCGTAATTGTAATTTCAATAGTTTTATCATCTGCAAACTTTACATCTCTTATTACCCCTAATTCCACAATAGAAATTACAGGAATCTCCGGATCAGGAATTTCTGAAAGAAGGGAATAAATATTTTCTTTTGTTTGCATTTTGTTTTGCCGCTTTGGCAAGAGAGCCCGCTAAGAAATTTCTAAAGTATCCAAATGGCAGCAATGATCATGATCACAATAATTACAAGATATTGCCAAACATCAACAAAATAAGGAGAAAGTTTTTTCCACATGTTTTTACCTTGAATTTATTTTACCACTTCGCAGTTGGGTGCATGCGCGGCAACGATTGCATTTCTGCTAAAATATAACTTAAATGTTCGCCATGTAAACCTTTACGACTGCCGGTTTGCACATACGTTCCCTCGGGGGCTACCAAATTTGCTTTGGCCAACAATTGATTAATTTCTTTTTCCCAATTTGCTTTTAATGTGCTTAGATCAACTGCAACGCCTTCTTTTATTAATAGAGCATCCACCTCGTTCATTTCAAATAATTCGCCGGCAAAAGGCCAGATCTCATTCAAACCTTTTTGCAAACGGTTAAAACTTTCTTCGGTGCCATTGCCAAAACGATTTACCCAACTAAAACTGTGACGTTTGTGATAAGTAATTTCTTTAATTGATTTAGCCGCAATACCAGCCAACGTTTCGTCTTTACTTTTTGCTAACTCGGTATAAAACGCAAGATCAAAACAGTCGATCAATGCTTGCCTGATAATTGTTTTTGCATAATCGCCATTTGGTTGTTCGGTAATTAATGCATTAAAATATTCACGGTCGCTCCTAAAAAAAGCAATATCATCTTCTGTTCTTCCTTTACCTTCAACTTTTGCAGCATACTCTAAAAGTGCTTTTGCGCGACCAAAAATATCCAGAGCAATATTGGTTAAGGCTAGATCCTCTTCTAAAAAAGGGCCATGGCCTGTCCATTCACTTAAACGCTGTGCTAAAATTAAACTTGTATCGCCTAATCTTAAAGTGTAATTAACTAATGCTTCCTGTGATGTCATAAATTACATATGTCCGACACCGTCGGGAATTTGATAAAAAGTTGGGTGACGATAAATTTTATCGTTTGATGGCTCAAAGAATGAACCCATATCTTCAGGACTGCTTGAAACAATTGCACTGCTTGGCACAACCCAAAGGGCCATTCCTTCGCCGCGGCGTGTATAAAGATCGCGTGCATTTTGCAAAGCCATTTCTTTATCGTAAGCGTGTAAGTTGCCGCAATGTACGAACGGTTGCCCCGCTTTTTTTTGTACAAATACTTCCCATAATGGGCCTTGAGAATCGTTACTCATATTATTTTTCTGGTATCTAAACCTTTTCTTTTAATTAATTTTTATGCTGCCTGGTAATTCTCGTTTTGTTTCTTTGCGTAAGCAGCTGCAGCCTCTCTTACCCATGCGCCTTCGCTATGCGATTTATTGCGCGAGGCCAAACGTTCCTTGTTACAAGGTCCGTTTCCTTTTATCACCGCTTTAAATTCGGTCCAATCCGGCTCACTAAAATCATATCCTTTTTTTGCCTCGTTCCATTTTAAATTTTTATCAGGCACAACTAATCCTAAGTATTCGATTTGAGGCATGGTTTGATTTACGAAACGTTGGCGTAATTCATCGTTTGTTTCGCGTTTGATACGCCATTTGAGCGCATTCTCGCTATTCGGACTTTCAATATCCGGCGGGCCAAACATCATCAACGTTGGATACCACCAACGGTTTAACGCATCCTGCGCCATTTCTTTCTGGGCAGGTGTACCAAAAGCCAAATGGGTCATTAATTCATATCCCTGGCGTTGGTGAAAACTCTCTTCTTTGCAAATACGCACCATAGCACGGGCGTAAGGCCCATAAGAAGTACGTTGTAACATTACTTGATTCATAATGGCAGCACCATCCACCAGCCAACCCACTGCGCCAACATCGGCCCAGGTTAAAGTTGGGTAGTTAAAAATAGAAGAATATTTTGCTTTTCCTGTAAGCAGTGCATCTAACATCTCATCACGGCTCGTACCAAGCGATTCGGCTGCTGTGTATAAATACAATCCATGTCCGCCTTCATCCTGCACCTTAGCTAAAAGTACCAATTTAGCACGTAAACTTGGGGCGCGGGTAATCCAATTGCCCTCAGGCAGCATCCCAACAATTTCGCTATGCGCGTGCTGCGATATTTGACGTATCAAATGTTTACGGTAATTATCGGGCATCCAATCTTTTGGTTCAATGATATCGTTTTTAGCCAATTTAGCCTCGAAAAGATCTTCAAAATTTACAACTCCCATGATTTATAAGGTAATAGTTCTTACAAAGATAGGATTTATGCGGTTTTTATCCAAAAAATTGGTGGTTTTATATGCCCTGTCCGTCGTATTCTCAAATAAATTTTTTTATCCCTCCTAAAGCCCTATTTTTGCACACTATTTATTGAATTATGGCACGTTTTCACACCCTAAAAGTTAAAGATATTAAGCGCGAAACGGCGGATGCTGTTTCTGTGGCTTTCGAAATTCCACCGCAACAACAACCCGAGTATCAATTTAAACAAGGACAATATATTACCTTAAAAATGAACATAGGTGGTGAAGAAATTCGCCGCTCTTACAGTTTGTGCTCAAGTCCCTACGAAAAAGAATTGCGCGTTGCCATAAAAGCTGTAAAAGGCGGTAAAATGTCAACCTACATTAATGGCGAGTTAAAAGTTGGCGCAAGTATAGATGTAATGACACCAATGGGTTCGTTTTATTCTGTTCTTTCGGGTGGAAATAAGAAAAAATATGTTTTGGTTGCCGGTGGAAGTGGAATTACGCCTATGATGAGCATTATTAAAAGTATTTTATATGTTGAAAAACAAAGCACAGTTACGTTGATATATGCGAATAAAGACGAGGCTTCAACTATTTTTAAATCAGAATTAGATGCCTTAGCTAGTAACAATTCAAATTTAAGTTTGGTTTATGTTTTTGATCAACCTCAAACTAAAATTTCTGACTTGCAATGCGGAATTATTACAACGGATAAAGCAAAAGCATTAATTGAAAATTTTGGCGGCGTAAATGCTGACGAATATTTTATTTGTGGTCCGGGACCAATGATGGAAAATGTAAAAACCACTTTAGAAGGGCTAAAAATTGCGAAAGAGAAAATTCATATTGAATATTTTACCGCTGTAATTGATGCCGTAAATAAAGCAGAAAATAATACCCTTGGTGCTGATGTAAAATCAAAGATCACCGTTCTGCAATACGGTATTGAAACTAATTTTGAATTAAAAACCAGCAGCATTACTATTTTGGATGCTGCCATAGAGGCCGGTGTTGACGCACCTTTTAGCTGCAAAGGAGCGGTTTGTTGCACTTGCCGCGCAAAAGTTTTAGAAGGAAAAGTAAAAATGGATGCTAATTTTGCGTTAACAGATGCAGAGGTAGAAGAAGGTTTTATTTTAACCTGTCAGTCACATCCAATAACCGAAAAGGTGGTTATTGATTACGATGCCTAATTGATCTTATTTATAGATCTCTAATAAAAATCGTCCAAGATCATAATTTAATTCTATTGGTTTATTCTTACCAATAGAAATGTTTATTCCGTTTTGAGTATTAGTAACATCATTTACATTTTTTTTACCCGACGGCAAAATATAAAATACCGAGGCGGCATCTTTTGGAAAACTATGATTTTGGTGTTTTGACCGCTTGTTTGTAAGCGTAACATTATACAATTTGTAGGGTTCGGTTGTTATCGAATAATATTTTTTAGGGTCAAAGGCAATCTTTTTTTGATTGAGATAAAAATAAGCCGTATCGTTTTTTGCACGATTTTGATTAAAAATAAATATCCTGTTCTTGTTGTTCTTCTTTTTATTCTCTTTTATATAATTAACGCCGGTAAAGTACATTTTTACGGTTACCGAAGAGTTGTTCTCATCTTCAAAAACGTTTTCGATAAAATATAAATTGGCGCCAACTGTTTTTGCTTTTGCTTTAAGGAGATTGTACCAATGATCAAGCAAGATATTATGATGCTCGCCTGAAATTTTAACGGATGCCATGAACTGTAGCTTAGCAGTGTCATTAACATCTTCTATGTACTGCATTTCTGTTACAAAATAATCGTGTTTATAGTTAGATTGGCTTAAAACTTCTATGTTTTGAGGAAAACAAAGCGAAAAGAAAAGTTGAAATATAAAAACACAAAAGTATTTCATGTATTGAATGTACTACATAAAATAAAAAAAGCCAAACATTTCTGTCTGGCTTTAAATTGATTAGTATAATAATTAGTGCTTGCTTAAATAATCTGCCACACCCGCGTGTGTATCTTTTAAACCTTCTGCGCCTTTTGTCCAATTAGCAGGACAAACCTCTCCATTTTCCTCAAAAAATTGTAAAGCATCAACCATACGTAACGTCTCATCAACATTACGGCCTAAAGGAAGGTCGTTGATCAGTTGATGGCGAACTGTACCTTCTTTATCGATCAGATATAAGCCTCTGAAAGCGATCATTGGTCCTGTTGCTACAAGGTCGCCATCTTCATTCACATCATAATCACCAAACAATGTACCATAACTAAGTGAAATGGTTTTTGTAGTATCGGCAACAATTGGATAAGTAACGCCTTTAATACCGCCGTCTTTTTTTGCCATTTGCAACCAACCCCAGTGACTCTCTTCTGTATCTGTACTGCAGCCTACTACCGCACAATTACGACTTTCGAACTCTTTTAACTTCTCCTGGAAAGCATGTAATTCTGTTGGACAAACAAATGTGAAATCTTTTGGGTAAAAGAAGAACACCACGTGTTTTTTTCCAAGATATTGATCTAACGAGAAATCTGATACGATCTCTCCACCTTTGATAACTGCACCTGCTCTAAAGAACGGCGCTTTTTTTCCTACTAAACTTGACATATGTATAATTTTTAATTGATTTAATATATTGTGTAAAAGTATAAATTACTTTTTAAACGGATTTAAAGTATTATTGTTTAAAATTAACCAAGTTAACAATTATTAGTATGAGTATAGAAATTAATAAACCCGCCCCCGATTTTAAATTATTTAATACGGTAAAAAAAGAAGTTACTTTAAGCGAAAACAAAGGAAAGAACGTACTTCTACTTTTTTTTCCGCTGGCATTTACCAGTACTTGCACGGCAGAGTTGTGTAATATACGCGATAATTATGCTATGTATAACGACCTAAATGCTGTTGTTTATGGCATTTCAAACGACTCATTGTTCGTTCTTGGCAAATTTAAAGAAGAACAAAAGTTAAATTTTGATCTTTTGAGCGATTTTAATAAAACGGTTTCAGCTGCTTACGATAGCTTATATCCTGATTTTATTTTTGGAATGCAAGGCGTAAGCAAACGCGCCTCTTTTATTATAGATAAAAACGGAATAGTTAAATACGCTGAAATACTTGAAAAAGCGTCCGATCTACCAAATTTTGAAGCTATAAAAGCCTGCTTAGAAAAATTACAATAACCCTTGCTCAAGTCATACTTTGATAAAAATTTAACAGAAGCCGGTTGTGATGAGGCCGGCAGGGGCTGCTTGGCAGGCCCTGTTTATGCCGCTGCGGTAATTTTACCTAAAAACTATAGGAATAAATGGTTAAACGACAGCAAAAAATTAAGCGATGCCGATCGTTACGAATTGCGCCCAGAAATTGAAGAAAAAGCTTTAACCTGGGCTGTAGGTATTGTAGATCATAAAGAAATTGATGAGATAAATATTTTAAACGCGTCTTTTCTTGGAATGCATCGCGCCGTAGATCGGTTGAAAATAATCCCGGAACTGTTATTGATCGATGGCAACAGATTCAAAGCTTACAAAA
This sequence comes from Bacteroidia bacterium, assembly GCA_016787785.1. Taxonomy (GTDB): domain Bacteria; phylum Bacteroidota; class Bacteroidia; order B-17B0; family Aurantibacillaceae; genus Aurantibacillus. The sequence continues at coordinate 178,283 of JAEUTO010000003.1, forward strand.
ACATTCCTCACCAATGCATTATTAAAGGCGATGGAAAATTTTTAAGTATTGCTGCGGCAAGCATACTAGCAAAGACTTACCGCGATGATTTTATGAAATCTGCTGCTTTAATTCATCCGCAATACAGTTGGGAAAGTAATATGGGTTACCCAACAAAAAAACACCGCGAAGCGATAAGACAGCACGGCGTAAGCCCTATACACCGTTTAACTTTTCAGCTATTGCCTCGTCAGTTGGAGTTAGAATTGGAGTAATCCACAGTCTTTTATGTAAAACTCCATCTTTTAGTGACATTTTGAAATACTAAAATCTGTACTTTAGTTAAACGTGACCCTTTTTAAAAAAATACTTTTTGGTTTATTTGTTGTTTTAGCTTTAACGTTTGCCGTTTGGGCTTATTTTAATTTAAAGAACAGTAAAAAACCAACCGTAAATGCACTTTCAGTTCTACCCGATAAGTGTTTAGTGTATTTAAACACCAACGATTTTTTTGAATTAAATAAGAAAATAAATTCTCAGAGTTTAATTGCAGATAAATTAAAGTTGTTTGGCGACGTAAATTTATTTTGCACTACCCTTCATTCATTTGATTCGGTTTTTAAAGCAAATACTTTGTTTGAGGAAATGTTAAAAAAAGGCAGCATACACTTTGCTCTGTACGAGAATTTAAATTGGATATCTACCTTTAATATTAAACGTCTTGGAAACCAGGAGTTAATTATAGGCGAACTTGTTAAACTTTTAAATGCACAAAAAGTAGAAAATGATACATACACCTTCAGTCTAAACAAGCAAGATAAATTTTATTTTACTTTAAATTCAGGTGTTGCAATTATTTCGAATAGTTCGGCTGGTATTAGCAATGCTTTAAATAAAGCAAATGCCAAGCTTGATAAGAACAAATCGTTCCTGGCTTTTAAAAATACTCTGGAAGAAAATAGCCTTCTTTCTATTTACCTGGATCATAAGCTTTATGCAAAAAGTAACGCAGCAACAAAATTAAACTTAACACTTGCTTGCAAAACAGGGTATTCGTCAGGCAGTTTTAATATTGAGCCATCACAACTAACGCTTAATGGTTATACAAAACCGGATAGCACTGAAATAATTTCGGCTTTTTACGATCAGGAGCCACAAAGCCCTGACTTTTTAAACTTATTACCAAATAACACTTCTTCTTTTAAGGCCTACGGCTTTGGTTCGTTCGAGAGCTTAAATAAAACCATAAATAAAACAAGCGCTAACCCGAACAGTAAATTCTGGAAACTAGTAACCGATACTGCCCTTTTTAATATTGAAAATGAATTTTACCAAAATGCGCAAAGCTACCTTGTTAATTTTGAATCGAAGATACCGGGAGAAAATTTTGTGCTACTAAGAATTACCGATACTACAAAGGCTATAGAACATTTGGGTTTTATGAGTGATTCATTGATCAATGAAGATTCAACCTTTATTTACAAATTAAAAAGTAAAGACAACAAACAAGCTTTAAAATTATTCGTTACTTTCCTTAATGCTTCAACCAATTACGCTGCTCTTTACCGGTCGCATTTGATCTTTTCTGAGAATAAGGAAGAACTAGTAAGATTATTAACAGATCTAAAAAATGAAACTTCAGTCTCGAAGAACGAAAGTTTTATCGTGTATAAGAATCAAAATCTATCTGAAGATTTTAATTATTTGGTATATAATTCGCCTAATAAATATAAACGTGAGATAAGTAGCTTTTTTAATTTTGAATTAAAGGGCGAAAAAAATCCCTTTGATAATTTTAAGCACTTTTCATTCTCGATCAGTAACAATAAGAATAATTTCAAGTTTCGCTGGCAGTTAATGAACGAAGCCGAAATGGTAAATAAAGAACAAAATGTATTGTGGACCCTTGATCTTGACGCTCCATCTGCTATGCAGCCGAACGGTTTTATAAATCATATTACGAAAGAGAACGAGCTGGTAATACAGGATGAAACAAAAATGTTTTACCTTATAAACGCAAAAGGAACTATTCTTTGGCAGAAAAAACTAAGTGAAAAAATAATGTCTAAGATCTTTACAGTAGATATTTTTAAGAATAATAAATATCAATTATTATTTAGCTCCGAAAATTATCTGCATTTAATTGATCGCAATGGCAATTATGTGCAAGGTTACCCGGTTAAATTGCCTGCTGCAGCAAGTTCGGGGTTATCTGTTCTTGATTATGATAACGACAAAGACTATCGCCTTTTTATTGCCTGCAAAAATAACATGATCTATAACTATTCTATTTTTGGAGTAAAGGTAGATAAGTTTGCCACCGTTAAAACCGATGCGGAAGTTACATTACCTGTTCAATATGCGAAAGTAGGTTTAAGCGATTATTTAATTACTGCCGACAAAGAAGGCAAGATCTATACTTTTAGCCGTAAAGGCGAAGCCCGCATAGGGTTAAAGAATAAAACAATAGAAAATTGCTCGGCATTTTATGTTGACGCAACAAATAATATTAATTCAACTTATTTAATTTATATTGATGATAAAAATAATTTGATCAATAAAATATCTTTCTCGGATAAAAAAGTGATAGAGAAATTAGGTAATGATATTGAGCTTGCTAGTATTAAATTCAGTAATGTTGACGACAACAAGGCTATGGACGTTATCATTACAAAACCTAATGCTATTTTTGCTTATAACTTAAATGGCAACTTGTTATTTGAAAAAGCAGTTGAAAGCGAATTGACTGAAACGGATTTTTATAGCGACGAAAGTCATTCTTTGTTTTTGTCGTTCAGTAATACAAAACAAGAATTAATATTATTAGATCAGTTAAAACAAAAATTAAAATCAATTCACGCTACAGCACAGCCTTTAATAAGCAATTTGTTTAACGACAATAAAAAATATTTAATTGTGACCGATGGTATGCACTTAAATTGTGTGGCGCTTTAGTAAACAAAAGTACCGAACTCAGTATTAAGCGTTACCTTTTTGCCTTCACCCTTCTCTACCCTGCCAATTATTTTTGCATCAACATTAAAGCTTTTGCTTATTGCAATAATTTTTTCGGCAAACTGTTCGTCTACATAGATTTCCATGCGGTGGCCCATGTTAAAGACCTTGTACATTTCTTTATGATCAGTATGACTTTGCTCTTGTATGGTTTTAAATAATGGCGGCACGGCAAATAAATTATCCTTTATTACATGCAAACCTTCGTTTAAAAAATGTAACACCTTGGTTTGAGCACCACCACTGCAGTGTACAAGTCCATTAATGTTCTTGCCAAGTTCCGAAATAACTTTTTTAATAACCGGCGCGTAAGTTCTCGTAGCAGATAAAACCAATTTGCCCGCATCTATCATTTCTTTTATTTGTTTACCGTTACTATCGGTATAGCTAACTTCAATTTTATCTGTCAGGTTTAAACCACCAGTATAAACCACACTTTCCGGTAACGCGGCATCAAAACTTTCTGGGAATTTTTTTGCAAGATTTTTATTGAATACATCGTGTCTTGCGCTTGTTAAGCCGTTACTTCCCATGCCACCATTGTATTCAGTCTCATACGAAGCTTTGCCGTAACTGCATAAACCTATAATTACATTTCCTGCCTTTATGGTGTCATTAGAAATAACTTTGTTGCGCTCCATTCTGCAAATAACCGTGCTATCTACAATTAAAGTTCTTACAAGATCCCCAACGTCTGCGGTTTCGCCACCGGTAGATGAAATAGAAATTCCGTTCTCCTGTAAATTCTTTAAAACATCTTCGGTACCATTTATAATTGCCGAGATAACTTCTCCCGGGATCAAATTCTTATTTCTTCCTATGGTTGATGATAGCAAAATATTATCAGTACCGCCAACACAAATAAGGTCATCAAGGTTCATAATAACTGCATCCTGCGCAATACCTTTCCATACACCCAGATCGCCAGTCTCTTTCCAATACATATAGGCAAGAGAAGATTTTGTGCCTGCACCGTCAGCATGCATTACCAAACAGTGGTCTTTGCTACCGCTTAAATAATCTGGCACGATTTTACAAAAAGCTTTTGGAAACAAACCCTTATCTAATTTGGCTATTGCAGCATGTACATCCTCTTTAGAGGCCGAAACACCACGAAGATTATATTTATCGTCACTCATAATTCAATGCCAAAGATAAATATTTGAATTTATATATATTGTTTATTTTTGCACAGTCCTACTTTAAACTAATGATAAAAATATCCATTGTTAATTATACCAATACTTTACCCTTTAAATGGGCGCTGAAGCGCAGTCAGTTTATTGGAAAGATAGAGTTGCATGAAGATATTCCAAGCATTTGCGCCCAAAAACTAAAGTTTAAGCAGGTAGATCTGGCTTTGGTGCCCGTGGCTCTTTTAGCAGAATTAGATAGTTACTTTATTGAGACCAACTTTTGTATTGGCGCCAACGGAAAGGTAGATAGTGTGAAACTATACAGCCAGGTGCCCTTGGGTGAAATAAAGACTGTGACATTAGACTATCAGTCAAAATCATCTATCACTTTAACCAAAGTATTGTTCAGATTTTTTTGGAAAGAAAAAGTTGACTATTTAGATGCAAACCCCGGATTTGAGAAAGACATAAAAGATACAAATGCAGCCGTTGTAATTGGTGATAGAACTTTTAGCCTAAACGGCAAATATAAATACGAATACGATCTTGCCGAAGAGTGGAAAAAATTTACCGGTTTGCCGTTTGTTTTTGCGGCCTGGGTGAGCACAGAAAAATTACCCGCAGATTTCATAACTGAATTTAATGCCGTTTTAAAATATGGTATTGATAATATTCTAAAAGCTGTAGATGATGATTACAATGTGAAAGATCTATCTAAAGAAAAAACTATTGAATACTTAAGCGAACGCATTGATTATAATTTAAACTCAGATAAACATAAAGCCTTGGATCTTTTTTTAGATTACATTAAGCAACTAAATGAGTAAAAAAGCTTTCTAATGAAACCATTAAAAAGCCTTTTATTTAACTCATCACTAATTGGCATTTTTGTACAAGTTGGCTTCGCGAAAATTTATTTATCACACTTATTTGTTTCTAAATTAAATTCTGCTTTTCTATCTCCTAAAGTTGCTCCAAGATCAGACTGCATTTTAAAACAATTAAATTTTTGATTTTTCCCTTGATTAACTTCATTAAAACAATTGCATACAGCCTTAACCTTCTCTTCAAATGTTCTAGGTGCGTTTTCGGAATTAGAACCGGCATTATTTTTTGCATTCGTAATTTCTTTTTCACACTGCCCAACTAATTTTTGATAAATTCCATACTCTGCACTGCCTTTTCCCAAAGCATATACATGTTCTTCCTGCATACTCAAACATTTCGATCTATCTTCTTGTTTTTGAGTCTTCATCATCTTTTTTAAACAACCGCACATTTCCGCAGCCATACTCTCGCCGCTAACCGCGGTGGCTTTACTTGATGTTTGGGTTTGCTTAGAGGGTGACTTTTGAACGTTACCATTTATTTCATTTAGTTTCAGTCTGCCCGAAGCAACTTCTTCATTCCACGATGCGTCATAATCATCATACGATACCAAAAAAGTATTGTTTCCTTTAACTTCTAAAATTTTACCCGAGTACCATTGACCTTGATAATCAATGAGCACCTTTGTTCCTTTATTAAATTGAGCAAATACTGTTATGTTAATAATCAGCAATGCTACGATTAGATTAATTTTTTTCATAATGCCTTATTCTTCGTCTTTAATACTTATATCAATATTTGGTAATTTGGTTTGTAGTTCTTTTTGCTGCTGCTCGGTAATAGTGGATGTGATATAGATTTTTTCTAATGAAACGCAGTTGTATAGTGGGCTTAGATCAGGGATACTTAACCCTTGTATTTCGAGCGTTGTGAGTTTTCGTTTTTCGTTTAATGCTTCGAGCGAAGTTACTTTCGTTTTAACCAAACTCAGTTTTACTAAATCGGCCATATTTAAAACCCCTGCAATACTATTTAAACCACATTCATCGGCATATAGCTCTTCCATCTTTGTATTATTAATTAAAAAATCTAAATTTTTTACGTTTGAGCACCCAATAAAACTAACCTCTACAAGATTAGTTAATCCTTGAACAGATTTTAAATTTTCCTCTGTAATTATTTTATTATTTTCAATTTCAAGTTTTTCAAGCAACTTAAAATTTGCAAGAAAGGCAACATTTGAAAACGTATTGTTTTCGCCACTAAGACTTAAAGTGGTTAACTTATTAAATGAAGTAACAAAACTTACATCATTAAGCCCTGAAACTGAAAGCATGAGATAGTTTAAATTAGTTAATGTTGCCAGTTTCTTCGTGTTGATAACTGTATTGCTTGAAATACTGAGCGCCTCAAGTTGTGAAAGTTTTGAAATTACCGTTACATCCAAAGCTTTATTGGCAGCCTTATTTATTTGACTGTATATCGCAAGTTTTTTGAGTTTTTTTAGTGCTTCTATTGGCTTAATATCTGTAACTGATGTTTTATTTGGATAACTTTTACCAATTTGAAGTCGCTCAATCCAATCCAACTTACAAACCGTTTCAAAATCTTTTTGCGAACAATCTGGCCCAATAGCAACAGTTAATTTTTCCTTTCCTTTAATGTTATTAATATAGTCGATGGCTTCCGGAGAGGTTTTGAAAATTTTAATATCAAATGCATCGTTTATTACAAAATCTTTCATGTTTTGTGAGTTCATGCTTAAGGCTATGCTTGCGAAAGCGAGTAAAATTTTTGTTTTCATATTGTTATTTTATTTTATAAAAAGTTATTATTAATTCAAATCGGTTATTTATTTTTTGTGAGAAATGCAATTCCAAAAAATGCGAAAAAAACAAAAAATATACTTACAATTAGGGTTGGAAACCATATGTCTATCCATCTGTCCAATTCAGCATTTTTAGGGTTATCAATACAATATCTTACATTTACCTTTTCACCAAAGATGATGGCATTATTCGATGACACGGACCCTCGAAACTCAACTATTTTTCCGGTTGATTCTGTAAAGCGTACAATTGGATATTTAGATGTGCTGTAATTACCGTCATAATCTTTACTTCGGCTAGTGTACACATCAACAACTTCTCCTGTTGTTATGATAGAGTTGTTTAAAAAATAACGCGCATTACAAAAACAAATAACTGCTATTGTCAGAAAGACTAATGCTATTGCAGATATAATAATACCTATTCGCCTAAAGCCAAAATCTCTTTTATGAATGTAATATGCCATTATTTATTTTGACTAAACTCGATAGTATATTGGTTAAAAAAAATTACTTTTTGTTTTTTGAATTTCCGCCGTTAAGCTCGTTTGTTTTTTCATTCGCTTGGTTAATAGCGTCAAACAAATCGCTCTTCCTTCCTATAGTTAAATCAAGAGCCTGCTTTTGTAATTTATCGCTTGTAATAATTTTAATAGTTATAACGTTGCTTAACAAAACAGGATCATGACTAGGAATAATGTCATACATATCTGATTTTGGATTATATACTTGTTTATAATTTTGCCCGGTAACTTTAGCGGTTAATGTGTATTCTTTTAGGCCATTGTTTCCTTCCTTAGAATAAATATATTTTTGACCGCAGGCATTGCGCGTATAACTAATAGAAAACTGACCGCTTCCGTCCGGGTTATTATCTTCTGGTGCCAAGGCAATAACAAGTCGTTTATATTTAGTGCCGGGCTTTATGCTTGACGACACATCTGCCCCATCATAAAGTTCTTGCGATCTGATGGTGTGCACTATTGGAAAGGTATATTCGTCAACATGAAAATCCTTTGTTTCAATAACACAAGTAATTTCTTCGTATTTTAAAATACTTTCGAGATCAAATAATTGAAGTACGAGCAACTTATCTTTAGATGAACTAGATTCTGGTTTTTGTATTTGGTTTTCTTTCTCATCGAGTTTAATAAAGCTCAAATCTATATTGTTTTGAGAATGACAATAAATGCTTGCGAACGTAATTAGGCCAAGAATAGTTGTTTTTAGGTTTTTCATATTATTAATTTTTAGGGGTTTTAAGGTTTTGTTTTTATAAACAGCAACAGCTTCGAGCCTGGATTTGACATTTAACTTTGAAAACATGCGCCGCAAATGAGTTTTAACGGTAGTAACAGATAACGTAAGTGTTTTGGCAATCTCATCATTTGATTTACCAGACATTAAACAAGCCATCACTTCCTTTTCTCGATCAGATAATTTTGTATTCATAATTTGCGTAAAAGTACTACCGGTAAAAAGCCTCTTTTGTCATCCAAAAGGATGAATTTTTGGAAATAATTACTTTTGTTGTAAATTCATCCTAATGAACTACAAGACAAAAAACATACTTATATTACTTATTATCAGTTTATTAGGGAGTTTGCATGCGCAATACCCCTCCAATTTTAAAATTTTAGTTGAAAGAACTGATAGCGTTTTAAAAAATAATAATGAAGGGGCTTTAAAATGGATCGAAAGAGAATTAGCAACGCAAGAAACTAAAAAAGACACTTATTTTGAGGCCTACCTAAACGATAAAAAAGCTGATCTTTTAAGAACAAAAGGATTTTATGATGAATCAATAATTACACTTGAAACAAATCTTAAACTTAAAGAAAAGCTAAAAAACAGCAAATTTTTATCTGAAACATACACGCTCATTGGAAAAACATACGCCAACAAAGGTGATTACGAAAAATCAATAGCCGCGTTTTTAAACGCTTTAACTTTGCTTGAAAAAATAAGCGAAAAAAAAGGGATTGCTTTTAGCCTAAACAACATAGCTGTTGTTTACGATCTACAAAAAAATTACTTTAAAGCAATGCAATATTACCAAAAATCAATTGCCATTAAACTTCAATTAAAAGATTCTTCAGGGTTAGCTGCCGGCTACAATAATTTAGCAATTACTTTTTTTAATTTAAGGGACATTGATCGATCTATTGAATTTCATAAAAAAGCTTTGGCATTAAATGAAAGTCTTAAAAGAGAAGAGCCTCTTGCTCGCTCGCTTAACAACTTAGGCTTTGCTTTATATGAGAAAAAAGAAATGGATAATGCACTAAACTACCTTATGAGGGCTTACGCCATGCGATTAAAATTCGAAAATCAAAAAGATATTGCAACCACACAAAACAATTTATCTTTGGTTTGGCTATCAAAAGGAAATATAGATAGCGCAGACTTATACAATAGAAATGTATTAATTGTAGCAAAAAAAATAAACGCATTTAATCTTTTAAAAGATGCTTACTCCGCTAAAGCAGAAATAGAATTCTCAAAAAAAAATTACAAGAACGCCGGATATTATAAAGACTCATTAATAATGTACAAAGATTCACTAATAAACGAAAACAATATTCAATCTGTAGCAGAAATGGAAGCTAGATATGAATACGAAAAAATGAAACGAGATATTAGTGAAAAAAGTTTAGATATTGCTATTAAGGAAAAGAGCATTAAAGACACCAAACTTAAAATGAGTTATTGGATAATTTGGTCATTGATTTTAATTTTACTTCTTTCTGTTTCAATTATAATCTTATACTCCACTAAAAAAAAGAAATCTATTGTTACGGCACAAAAATTACTTATTGAAAAGCAAAACGATGACCTAAATAAAATAAACCGCTTGGTATCTGAAAAATTAGATAAAACCGCTTTAAGTTTGGATCAAAAAAACAGTATGCTTGACTTATTTTATAAAGAACAAACACAAACAGATCTGCCACCTGAACTTTTAAACCTTTCAAAACGTGAAGTAGAAGTATTATCATACTTAGCGCTTGGTTGGAGCGACCAGGAAATAGCAGATGCATTATTCTTATCAAAGGCAACTGTTAAAACGCATTTAAGAAGAATTTACAGTAAACTACTAGTTAAGGGCAGAGCCGAGGCTGTAAGCATTGCTCATAAGTATAAAATAATCGGCATTTCAGAAATAGAAAAAAAATAACTATTTAAAATTTTTTCCAACTATCACACTTAATCCATTTGGATTGATTTCGAAAACAACTGTTTCTTTTTCAAAAGCGGGTTCACCATCAAAATGAATAACGTCCTTTTCTTGCCTCTCAATAATTAGTTTACTGCAAGCAAACGTTTCAATTAATTTACTTGTATCAGCTTTACGTCGCAATATTTTTGAGAGCAGCCCAAATACTTCATAAAATTTAAAAGGTCTTAATATCGAAACGTGAAAAAGACCGTCATTCATTACAGCTCCCGGAGCAATATAAAAATCATTTCCATACTGGCCGGCATTACCTACTGTTATTAAAAAAGCGGTACGCTCAATTTCAACATTGTTATATTTTAATTTGTAAGTTTTGGGTTTATATGATGAAAATTCTTTCCATATTATTTTTACGTAACTCTTTAAACCGCGTTTAACACTTGTAGCAAATAAATTTCCAATATGCGCGTCAAAACCTACACCACTGGTGCAAAAAAAAGGCATATTGTTTACCTCACCGCTATCAATCACTCGTGTTTTGCCTTCAATGATCTTATCTAGCGCTAGTTCTGTTTTCATGGGAAGGCCAAGGCTGCGAGCTAAACCGTTACCCGAGCCAGCAGGGATGATACCTAACGTAAGGCCTTTATTAAGAATAGTTTTTGCAACCATATTTACCGTTCCATCGCCGCCAACTGCAACCGCATCTGTAAAATTCTCGGAAAAAAGTTTCTGGGATATGGCATTAAATTCGTTAATATTTTGCCAGATAGCGATCTCATAATCAATTTTTCCCTTTAACTTTTGTTCAATTAAAGGCAATAATGTTGGACCCAGTTTTTTACCGGCTTTAGGGTTGATAATGAACAACAGCTTCCTTTTCATCTAAGCACGAAAATAGCAATATTATACAAGTATATTTAAGAAGCTTTGTGAAATGTGTGCGTTTTTTACAACAAATAATAATTATATTTAAGCCTTTAAAATAATTCTATGCAAAACACATTAAAAGCCTTAGGCTTAAAAGAAATAAACGAGGGTTGTTCAACAGGAAAGAACTGGTTCGCTAATGGCGATATTCTTGAATCTTTTAGTCCCGTTGATGGAAAATTAATCGGTAAAGTTAAAACAGCAAACAAAGCAGATTATCAAAAAGCTATTTCTGCAGCGTCGGATGCATTTAAATATTGGAGAAATATTCCTGCACCAAAACGTGGAGAATATGTGCGCCAGTTTGGTGATAAATTACGCACTAAAAAAACCGAGCTTGGTAAATTGGTTTCTTACGAAATGGGTAAATCTTTTCAGGAGGGTTTGGGCGAAGTGCAGGAGATGATAGATATTTGTGATTTTGCAGTAGGCTTGTCTCGTCAGTTATACGGTTTACAATTACATAGCGAACGCCCTAACCACCGTATGATGGAACAATGGCATCCTTTGGGAATTGTTGGCATTATTTCTGCATTTAATTTTCCGGTTGCCGTTTGGGCATGGAATACAACTTTAGCATGGATCTGTGGTGACGTTTGTATCTGGAAACCATCCGAAAAAACACCTCTATGTTCTATTGCCTGCCAACACATTTGGAATGAAGTAGCAAAAGAAAATAATTTACCTGAAGGCATTTCTTGTTTGGTAAATGGTGATTATAAAATTGGAGAATACTTAACAGAGGATACGCATGTGGCTTTAATTTCGGCAACAGGCTCTACGCGCATGGGCAAAATTGTTGGCGCTAAAGTAGCAGAACGTTTTGGAAAAAGCATTTTAGAATTAGGTGGTAACAATGCCATTATCATTACAGAAAATGCCGACCTTGATACAACCCTTGTGGGCGCTGTATTTGGAGCAGTGGGCACGGCCGGCCAACGTTGTACTTCCACACGAAGATTAATCATTCACGAAAATATTTACCAAAAAGTAAAAGATAGTTTAGTAAAAGCTTATTCGCAATTAAAGATCGGCGATCCTTTGGATGAAAAAAATCATGTTGGTCCATTAATTGATAAAGACGCAGTAAGAGGTTACATGGGTGCTTTAGAACGTGTAATTACCGAGGGCGGAAAAATTATTGTACCGGGTGGCGTTTTAGAAGGTAAAGGATATGAAAGCGGCTGTTATGTAAAACCAGCTATTGCGGAAGCAAAAAACGAAATGGCTATTGTGCAACACGAAACATTTGCGCCAATTTTATATTTAATGAAATACAAAACTTTGGATGAAGCGATCGCTCTTCAAAATGGCGTGCCACAAGGTCTATCAAGCGCTATCATGACATTAAATATGCGCGAAGCCGAATTATTTTTAAGCGCCTCGGGAAGTGATTGCGGAATTGCAAACGTAAATATTGGTACCAGTGGCGCAGAAATTGGGGGCGCGTTTGGCGGCGAAAAAGAAACCGGTGGCGGACGCGAAAGCGGATCGGATGCATGGAAAGCCTACATGCGCAGACAAACAAATACCATTAATTGGGGCAACACCTTGCCTTTAGCACAAGGAATTAAATTTGACCTAGGATAACGCTTCAACGGGCTTAGCATCGCGTAGTTGAGCGTGTAGAAATGGCTTTATTTATTTCTCTTCTTCTTTAAATGGATTCCGTGGGATCCATTCTGAAGGTTGTAAGAAGGAGATGAAAGGTTTTTGAATTAATTTCGAAATTGTATTCTGAGGTTTTATATAACAGATCAAATTTTCAGCTTTAGCACCAACAGTTGTTTTAATTTCTGCGGCGGTTCTTCCTAAATTTACCTTATTACGTTTGTTCTTGATAGCTTCATCTATCATGGCATACAAAATATTCTGATATAAATTGAATTGATTGTTCAATTCATAATCAAATCCAATATAATGTGCTTCTAAAGATCCGTCGGGCATTAAAAAACTACTTGCAAAAGCTATTATTTTATCTTCGTAAAAAAACGCCTTAACGGTAAACTCTTTTTCGAAAATACTTTTAACGCTGCTAAAATAATTTTTCGGAAGTTTTATTAATTTAAATTTAGCTTTTTCAAAAATGCCTTCGTACAATTTATACAATTGTTTTTCATAAAGTTTAAGTTCATCAGCGCTTAAATATTTTACTTCAACACCTTCAGAACTTTTAAAGATAGATTTTGCCCTGTTGCGGTATTTCTTTGAGAACAGGCCGATATAGGCACTTACAGAATCAATATTAGCGGGGATCTCTACAATTAAATTAGGTTCTACAAAAAAATCAGAATAGTTTTCATCTTCAAATAACGCTTTCGGCTTTAGCGGAACATGAAAATCTTTAAGCAAAATAGCAGAAATAGTGCGCGCCAGTTTCTCTTCTTTAGAAACAAGATCAATGATGTTCAGCAATACTTCGTGTGCTTGCTCCTGTGGGATCTTTTTATCGAACAAAAAACCATACTCGCCACTTACCAAATTATTACCGCAGGTAAATAAGCGCAGCAACACTTCGTCTTTATTAGAATCAATGTACTTTTCAAATAAATTTAAACGTTTTGATTTTATGGTCTCTACCTGGTGATCCAATAGCTCACCAAAAACGGCGGCCTTAAAATCTATGATTTGAAAATAAATAATACCGCAAGGTTGTCCTTTACAATAAACAATAACATAGCGTGATGTTAATTTTGTGTGCTCACCGGTCTCAACTATCTTTAAATACTCTTTCTCTAAAAAAATAGTGTTCTTTTTGCCGATGCCATCCCAATCCTTTTCAGGTAAAGCAGCTGCTTTTTCATAAAGAGAAAAAGTAAAATCCTCATTCAGGCGGCGGAATGGTAAAAATCTTTTTTTAGATGAAACAGGTTTACAAAAAGCGAACATAATTTAGTTAAAATTACTAATTTAATTCCTTTTTGTAAGCCAAACTGTTTATTAAAAACATTAAATATTTTTTAACTCAGGTTTTAAAATTGAGTATATTTAAATCATCAATTATGAAGTTTGACTTTAAACATACACCCAGCATCGATCAGGTTGGAATTGAAGAACGGGTGGCTCGTTTTAATACCCGCAGCATAAAAAAAGAAACAAAATTAAGCGGCTTAAAGCTAGCTTTGAGCATGATAGACCTTACTACGCTTGAAGGAAAAGACACCGAGGGAAAGGTAAAGCAAATGTGTATCAAAGCCATGCATGTTTCTGATGATCTGCCTGGTTTACCAACAGTAGCAGCCGTTTGTGTATATCCCAACCACGTTAAAACAGCCAAACAGGTTTTAAAAGGTAGTAAGGTAAAGATCGCTTCGGTGGCAACCGCTTTTCCAAGTGGAAATTCTACTTTAGAAATTAAATTAGACGATACTAAACTTGCCATAGATAGTGGTGCTGATGAAGTAGATATGGTTATTAGTCGTGGTGAATTTTTAAAAGGCAACTACAATTTTGTGTTTGATGAAATTGCCGCCATTAAAAATGCCTGCGGCAAAGCAAGATTGAAAGTTATTTTAGAAACAGGCGAACTATCTACGCTGGATAATGTTAGAAAGGCCAGCGATATAGCCATTCTTGCCGGTGCTGACTTTATCAAAACCTCTACCGGAAAAATTCAACCTGCAGCAACCATGCCGGTTACGTTGGTTATGCTGGAAGCAATTAAGGATCATTATTTAAAAACAAATGTAATGATAGGCATGAAACCTGCCGGTGGAATTTCAACTGCGAAAAGCGCTTTACAATATTTAGTAATGCTGAATGAAACCCTGGGACCAAAATGGATGACGAACGAATGGTTTAGGTTTGGCGCCAGTAGTTTAGCTAACGATATTGTTTTGCAATTAGGTAAAGAACAAAAGGGCGTTTATTATAGCAAGGATTATATTAGCATAGACTGATTTAAGATTTAAGAATTTTAGGAATGAAAACAGAAGATACACTAACAGGCTTTGATTGGAAGTATGACCCAGCGCCGGAAGCAAAGGACCATATTAAACTTAAATCGCAATACGATCTTTTTATAAATGGAAAATTTGTAAAACCAAATAGCAAAAAATATTTTGATTCTTACAGCCCCGGCTCCGAAGAAAAATTAGCAAGTGTGGCGCAGGCCAATGTTAAAGATGTTGATGCTGCCGTTATTGCCGCAAAAAATGCTTACGATAAAGTTTGGAAAAAAATGCCGGCGAAAGAACGCGCAAAATATATTTTTAGAATTGCCAGGGTAATACAGGAACGCGCACGCGAATTAGCCGTTATTGAAAGCATGGACGGTGGTAAACCCATCCGCGAAAGCAGAGATTTTGATATACCGACGGCAGCAAATCACTTTTTTTATTATGCAGGTTGGGCCGATAAATTAGAATACGCTTTTCCAAACCGTAAACCGGAATCATTAGGTGTTGCAGCGCAAATTATTCCGTGGAATTTTCCATTACTAATGGCCGCCTGGAAAATTGCGCCTGCTTTAGCTACCGGCAATACTGTAGTTTTGAAACCTGCCGAGAGCACATCTTTAACTGCTTTAAAATTAGCCGAGATCATACAAGAATGCGATCTGCCTCCCGGAGTTGTAAATATTATTACAGGCTTTGGTGATACAGGTGCAGCAATGGTTGCGCATCCTCTGGTTAACAAAATCGCCTTCACAGGAAGTACTGATGTTGGAAAAATTATTCAGAAAGCAATTGCAGGCACAAATAAAAAAGCAACGTTAGAATTAGGCGGAAAGGCTGCCAACATTATTTTTGATGACGCACCTATTAACCAGGCGGTGGAAGGAATTGTGAACGGCATCTTTTTTAACCAGGGACATGTTTGTTGCGCAGGTTCACGTTTATTTGTGCAGGAAAATGTTGCTGAAGAAGTTATTCAAAAATTAAAAGCACGCATGCAAACGTTAATTGTTGGCGATCCTTTAGATAAGAATACAGACATTGGCGCTATTAATAGCAAAGAACAATTAGATAAAATAAATGAGTATTTAAAAATTGGTGTTAAAGAAGGCTTAGAGTTATATCAAACATCAGCAGCCATTCCTAAAAAAGGCTTCTATTGCAAACCCACTTTATTTATTGGTGCCGCGCAAAGTAATCGCGTGGTGCAGGAAGAAATATTTGGGCCTGTATTAACCATTCAAACTTTTAGAACAATTGAAGAAGTTATTGAAAAAGCAAACAACATACCATATGGCTTAAGTGCTGGAGTTTGGACGGACAAGGGTTCTAAGATCTTTAACCTTACATCTAAATTACGTGCTGGTGTTATTTGGGCAAATACTTATAATAAATTCGATCCAACATCACCTTTTGGTGGATATAAAGAAAGTGGCTTTGGCAGAGAAGGTGGCTTACACGGACTAATGCCCTATTTAAAGTTTTAGTGTTTTGATAATTCCTCAAAAACACACTAATACTTTTCTTTTTTGCGCAGTTGTTGCATTTTTTCATTTCATCACCGGCCTCGTCGGCATTCTTAACCACGAAATTTGGTCAGATGAAGCACATCATTTTTTATTAGCGCGAGATAGTTCCAGCCTTACTGAATTATACAAAAACGCCGCGTACGATGGTCATCCGTTACTTTGGGATGGTTTGTTATTTTTAATTACCCGCTTTAGCTCTTCTGTAATATATATGCAGCTGCTTAACATTTCAATTATGTCGGGTACCGTATTTTTATTTTTGAAACATGCCCCATTTAAAAAAGTCTTCTCAGCTCTTATTGTATTTGGATGTTTTTTTATTTACGAATACCATATCATTAGCAGGAATTACGCAATAAGCGTTTTCTTCATAACGCTTGTGTTTATTCAGTTAAACAAACCTGTTAAAGATCATTTATCAATTGCAATGTGTTTACTGGCACTATCGTTTACACATATATATTCAATACTAATTGTGATTACTTTATGCCTGGTTTTAATATTCACAAATAAAAACACAGGGGTTAAATGTGTTTATCTTGCCTTACTTGTTATTGGCACATTGATCTTGTTTTCGTTAAAGGTGCCGGCAGACCATATATTATTTAAATACGATATTGATCCCCTGCTTAGTTTTAAACGTTTTGGCAAAGCTTTTTCTATTTATTTAAAAGGTATATTACCTCTACCAGATTTCACATCTTCTAAAGTTTGGAATTCGAACCTTATCATAGCATGGTCAAAACCTTTTGCGGTAGTTCTTTCATTTGTTTTTGCGTTGGCTCCTTTCTTCATCTTTAAAAAAGAAAGATTTGTTTTGTTCTTTTTTTACTTTTCTACAGTGTTTATTTGTGTCTTCATTTATGTTTCACCGATCATAGTTGCGACAAGACATGCCGGTTTTATATTCGTAATACTTATATTCTCTTTTTGGTTGCGAAATATTTTATACCCTACTGAGGGCGAAAAAAATAAGGTGTACCAAAAAATTGCAATTGTTGTTTTAGCACTTCATGTTGTGTCGGGCTTCTATTTATTTGTTACAGATGTAAAACGGCCCTTTTCAAATTCAAAAAACGCAGCTATTTATTTACAGAAAAACAACCTGCAAAATAAAGTAATATTGCTTTCGAATTTAAGCTCGGGCCCTGCGGTTTCTGCCTATTTAAATAAAAAAATAATGTATCTTGAGACTGGTGTAAATAGCTCTTTCTGTACCTGGAATACTTGGCCTTTTATTCTAACAAAACCCAATTTTGAGAGAAAACTACAGAGGTTGGCTAAAAATGACACATCAGTTTTACTGGTAAATACTTTTTATTTAAAAAAAAATCTTGGCAATTCAATTGATAGCTTACCTGGTTTTAAGATCCTAAAACTAACTACTTTTGATGATGCTATGGTTGATGTTGAGAATTACAACGTATATTACCTTATAAAAAATAATTAATTTTACAAAGCACTTGCATTTATATAAGACCATAAAACAATTAAACGCCAACTGGGTAATTCTTATTACACTTATTGCGATTACCTGGGTTAATTTTAATATTGTACGCTGGCAAAAAGGTAACATCATAACAAATGATGTAATTAGTTACTATTGTTATTTGCCCGCTACTTTTTACGAACACGATCTTTCACTTGCATTTACAGACGACTCACTTAATCGCGAGTTAGAAGGAAGATACTATTGGCCAAGTATAGATGCCAATGGGAACAAAATAATTAAAGTAAATATGGGCATGGCTGTAAGCTATCTTCCATTTTTTGCCGCCGCTCATGTTTACTGTAAATTATTTAACGAAGAGGCAAATGGCTTTTCAGATCCTTATCATTTTGCCGTTCAGTTCTCATCTCTCTTTTATTTTTTGATCGGACTCTTTTTTTTATTAAAGATCTTAAAACTATATTTTAATCAAAAAGTGGTTTTTATTACTTCGCTTGCCATCATTTTTGGAACTAACATAATTTATTACCTGACCAATGGCGCGGGAATGGCCCACCCGGTTGATTTTTCGCTTATTGCCGCGTTTATATATTATACTGTTAAGTGGCATCAATCGCAGACGCTTAAACGCACTTTAATAATAGGTTTACTTGGTGGCATGATAACCCTGGTCAGGCCAATAAATATCTTTATATTTTTTGTTTTCTTTTTTTATAATGTAAGCTCGTTCAAAGATGTGAGTGTTAAAATAAAATTCTTCTTAAAAAATTACAAACACCTTTTTTTGATCGCTATTTGCGGCGTACTGATCTATCTTCCCCAACTAATTTACTGGAAATATGTGACCGGAAATTATTTTGTGAATTCTTATATGGGCGAGCGGTTCTATTTTAATAACCCGCATATTATTGACGGTCTTTTTAGTTTTAGGAAAGGCTGGTTAGTCTATTCTCCAATTATGATATTTTCATTAATAGGCTTTTATTATTTGCGAAAAAACAATAAGCTGCTTTTTGTTACTTTATTACTATTTACTTTATTCTATTTTTATATAGTTTTTTCCTGGTGGTGCTGGTGGTACGGGGGTTCTTATAGCCAGAGGGCTTTAATAGATATTTACCCGCTTCTTGCCATACCATTTGCAGCATTTGTTGCGCATATTCAAAATTTCAATAAACTAAAAAGATCTGTTGTTTACACGTTAATGGTGTTGTGTCTCCTGCTAAACATCTTTCAAACCATGCAGGCTAAATGGAATATTATTCATTATGACAGCATGACCAGGGAAGCATATTTTGACGCCCTTTTTAGGATAACCAAAAACCCGGAGCGTGAAAAATTCTTAAAACACCCTGATTATGATAAGGCGATGCGGGGTATTGATGAATATTAATTATTACTTTTGCTTTGATGATCAATCGTTTATTTATCGTTTCATTTATTTGTTTTTTTGCTTTAACCGCCAGTGGCCAAAAACAGAAAAATGAAATAAATGATTTTGCTGTTGTATTACATGAAGAGGCGGTTAATAAAGTTATTGCTGCGGTTGGCGATATAAAAGGTACTAATGATTATGAGGTACTGCTTATTAGTGGTAAATATCATTGGACCGTGCAAAATCCGAAAATAAACATTCGGCCGGATAGTAGCGATTTTACCTGCGACGCTTTGGTAAATGTTGGCCCCTTTGATTACAAAACAAAAGTAGTTGGTAACGTAAAAATTACTTATGATAATGAAAAGAATCTGATCTTCATTAAAATATCAAGAGCCATTTTTGAATTATATACCATGATCTTTAATAAAAAGATTCACATTAAAGACATACATCTGGAAGATTACTTTAAAGAGCCCTTTGCTTTTGAGGGGCCTAAAACCATGGCAACAGATATGGAATTTATGATGCCCGATAGCACCATGAAAAAAATATATGTTCAGCCAACTGCTTGCAAAATGGAATTAAGATGGAAGGAAATTTGCACCTCATGCGAAATTGTGGCTGCCGACAAGCCTTTTAAGCCCGTTTTGAAATTAATGCCCCCAATTGAAGCTACAAAAACTACCACCACCACGTTGCCAAAAGCTACCCCAACTTCTACTACCCCGACTCAAAAAAAATAAGTAAATTTATGCTTACTTATGTACAGACTTTTTAAGCTGTTTTGGCAATATAATTTACCGCGTTGGTCAATTCTTTTTATTGACACCTTTGTTTGCGCGTTTGCCTTATCCTTAGCCTTTTTTATTCGTTTTTATTTCGACTCTGTGATGTCGGCAATTGATAAAGCAAATTTACCCTTTGATTTTTTGATCGTTCTTAGTATCCGTTTTATTTCTTTCTTCATCTCCAAAACGTATAAAGGCGTTGTAAGGTATACAAGCACGAGAGACACTACGCGTATTTTTTTAGTTGTACTTGCGGGAAGTTCTTTGCTTTTCATCCTCAATGTAATTTCTCTGAATTTTGTTTTGGGTTATTATTTTATTCCAAATTCAATTATTATTATTGACGGTCTTGTAACATTGTTCATTATGATAAGTTCAAGACTCGCAGTTAAAGCTTTGTATTTTGAAATTAAGAACCCAACCAAAGAAAAAATGCATGTAATTATTTACGGCGCCGGTGAAGCGGGCATAATTACCAAGCGTACACTTGACCGGGATGCAGCTATAAAGTATAAAGTTGTTGCTTTTATTGATGATGATGAGGAAAAATTAGGCAGGAGTCTTGAAGGAATATTCGTTTATCCTCAGAGTAAACTTCCGGAACTGATAAAAGAGAATGAAATAGAGTTAGTGATCATTTCAATCCAAAAGATCTCACCAAAAAAGAAGAACGAAATAACCGATATTTGTTTAGAGAATAATATCAGAGTATTGAATGTACCACCAGTGACCAGTTGGATAAATGGAGAACTAAGTTTTAACCAGATCAAAAGCATTAAGATCGAAGACCTTTTAGAACGGGATCCCATCAAACTAGACGACGATTTAATTAGTACCCAGCTTAAGAACAAAGTAATTTTAATTACCGGAGCTGCCGGAAGCATAGGCAGCGAATTGGCAAGGCAATGTGCTAATTATTCTCCAAAAAAAATATACCTGTTAGACCAGGCAGAAAGCCCTTTACACGAGCTTGATCTGGAGTTTGCTGAAAAATTTAAAGACACAGCTTTTGAGGTTGTAATGGCTGACGTTAGAAACAACGAGCGAATGAAACATGTTTTTAATACCTTTAAACCTCAGATCGTTTTTCATGCCGCCGCGTACAAACATGTACCTATGATGGAAAACAATCCATCTGAATCTATTTTCACAAATATACTTGGAACAAAAAACACAGCCGATCTGGCCAACGAATTTAATGTTGAGCGTTTTGTTTTTGTAAGTACAGATAAGGCTGTAAACCCAACCAACGTGATGGGTGCCAGTAAACGTATCTCAGAAATATATATTCAGAGCTTAGGTAAAACTTCTAAAACAAAATTTATTACCACCCGTTTTGGAAATGTACTTGGGTCTAACGGTTCGGTAATTCCAAGATTTAAAAAACAAATAGAGGCCGGCGGACCAATTACTATTACACATCCCGATATAACACGTTATTTTATGACCATCCCAGAGGCCAGTCAGTTAGTTTTGGAAGCTGGAAGTATTGGCAAAGGGGGAGAGATATTTGTATTTAACATGGGCAACTCTGTTAAGATAGTAGACCTTGCAAGAAAAATGATCCTGCTATCGGGTTTAAAAGAGAACAGAGATATAAAAATTGTTTTTACCGGATTAAGGCCGGGCGAAAAATTATTTGAAGAGTTATTGGCGGATAATGAAAATACACTGCCAACACATCACAACCAGATCTTAATTGGAAAAGTTAGAGAGTATGATTATGTAGAAGTGAAAGGTATAATTGAGGAATTAATAAAAACGTTTAATACTCAAAACAATGAGTTGATCGTTCAGCGCATGAAAGATCTTGTGCCGGAATTTAAAAGTAATAATTCTGTATTTCAAAAATTAGATTAATATGCAAAAACGCTTTACACTTTTTACTTTCATACTATTTTTAAATCTTAATTCCATTTGCGCACAAACAGCGGCTGTGGCAAACACAAAACCAAAACTTGTTGTTGGAATTGTGGTTGATCAAATGCGAAACGATTACATTTATCGGTACTGGGATCGTTACGGCAATGGTGGTTTTAAAAGACTGGTGAATAATGGCTATTATTTTAAGAATGCGCATTACAACTATATTCCAACCTACACTGGTCCGGGGCATTGTAGTATTTATACAGGAGCAACTCCGCGCACGCACGGTATTATTGCAAACGATTGGTTTGTAAGAAAAATGGGCAGAGAGAGATATTGTTGCGAAGACACTTCGGTTAGAACAATTGGCTCGCAAAGTAAATATGGATTAATGTCTCCACGCAAACAATTAAGTTCAACAATTGGTGATGAATTAAAAATGAGTTCTAACAACAAATCAAAAGTATTTGCCGTTGCTTTAAAAGACAGGAGCTCTATATTTCCGGCCGGACACTCAGCCGATGCTGCTTTTTGGCTTGATGATTCTACTGGAAATTTTATTTCCTCAAGCTGGTATCTTGAAGAACTACCACAATGGCTAATAGCTTTTAACACGAAAAATTATGTAAAAACATATTTGGAAAAAGACTGGCAAACATTATACCCACTTGAAACTTATACTAATTCAATAGCTGATGAAAATAGATATGAAATTTCGCCGAACAAAAAGGAAAAAGCCGTTTTTCCTTACGATTATAAATTACAGTTAGAAAAAAATAAATACGCAATAATAAGAGCAACACCCTACGGAAACTCTTTAACAAAAGACATTGCCATTGCCTGTGTAAAAAATGAAAAATTAGGCAAAGATGACGAAACAGACCTTCTTAGTGTCAGTTTTTCAAGTCCCGATATTGTTGCCCACTCCTATGGCCCAAGATCAATTGAAGTGGAAGATATTTATTTAAGATTGGATAAAGATATTGAAGAATTGTTGAACGAATTGGATAAAGAAGTTGGAAAAAATAATTACACTGTTTTTTTAACTGCAGATCATGGGGGAGCTGATGTGCCGAATCATTTGATCGATAATAAAATTCCGGCAGGCTATTTAAAAGATAATAAACTGACGAAAAAAATAAAAACTTATTTTGAGCACAGCTATTGCGATACTTTATTATTTACATGCGTAACTAATGAGCAGATATATTTGAATAATAAAAGAATAGAGGAAGAAAAATTAAATCTAGATGAGATAGAAAAAAAGCTGTCTGATTTTTTAATAACCGTTCATGGCATAGCAGAGGCATATCCATCAAAGGTTTTAAAAAACGAATCGTTTGATAAAAATGATTACAGGGCTTTATTGCAAAACGGATATAATCATAAATTAAGTGGTAATGTTTGCTTCATTTATAATCCGGCCTGGATGGATTATACCGAAAAAGGCACAACACATGGCGCAGGTTACAATTACGATACCCATGTACCTGTTCTGTTTTATGGCAACGGAATAAAAAAAGGGGAAACGTACACTTACACAACTATTACACAAATTGCACCAACCATTTGCGAATTATTGAAGATCAATCAGCCAAACTCTACTCTGGCTGAACCTTTAAATAATTTTTTCAAATAATTATTTGTGTCCTAAACTTAATTTTAGTTTTTTCGGGGGGCCTGAATAATTAAGCTTTAATCCTTTAGAGTTTTCGGCAGTTTGGCCGCTGCTTGCGGGAATATAATTTTTACCACGTTTCTTTAGATTATTCCACGGAACTAAGATATTTATATTAGAATTCTCTTTAAAATGATAGGTGCCGCTAACAAATAAATTTAATACATTCGAAGCTATCTCCATTTCCTCTATCTGCATTTCAAAACCTTTTATTTGGCAGGTCTGGTTTATCTCGCTAAAAGAAATGTCTTTAAAATCCCGGTTCCTAAAAATGTAGTCTGATATGTTTTGCAAAGGTTGAAAGTTTAAAAGATGTCCCTCGGTTAATTTTACTTTTATTTCACCGTCCATCGTATTACCAATAACTTCCATCTTTTCATCAAGCTCTGTTTTGATCTTTGCGTCAACAAAAATATTTCCCTGCAAATGCTCGCTCTCTATTGCCTTTTGGCCAAAGTTCTCAAATTCAGAAAATAATGAATTCACATCCATATCTTCGATCTTAACCTCAGCAGTAATTTTATTGAGATCATAAATGGTGCCTTTAGCAAACAACTTACCATTGCAGGCGTTCATGTTTACCGATCTAACATCCAGCAATTTGTTCTTATACACCAGGTTAATGCTTGCATTTGTTGCTTTAACATTTCGAACGAACATTCTTTTAGCTAACAAAGAAACATTAAATTCAAAATTACTTTGCTCGGCTTTTATAGTCTTTTTATAAGCTGTTGTGGTTGCTGCGGTTGCTGCTGCTTCCGTCCTTCTGGCAGTGCTATCTTTTTTATTTGCTTTAACAGATAAGTATGGATTTAAATTAAAGCTCTCAGATCTGGCTGATAATGTTGCTTTAAAGCCCTGTGTAAAACCCAACACATAGCTGGTAAAATTTTTAACATCGCCTTTTAAAGTCACATTGCCCGCATCCGTCTTTAAAAATAAGTTTTCAAATTGCAGGTCTTTATTTTTAAGATTTGCGTTACCAACAATCGTATATACATAAGGCTTATTTATCTCCTGGTAACTTAAATTATTAAAAAATAAACCTGCATCCAATTTCATAGGAGCGTCTAAAAATTCGTTCTTATTTAATTTCTTGGTTGGTCCGCTGTATTTAATTTTTGCAACGCAATTGCCTTTTAAAATAAAATCCTTTCCGGGTTTAAAATCTATCTTTGTTGCTGTAATAAATAAATTGGCATCAATATTAATTTGAGGGTCATCAAAATTTACAACTGTAACTGACGCTGTAAATGGGAAATCGTAAAGGTTGCCTGTTATTGAATTAAAAATTACTCTGGCATGTTCGGTATCTCCCTTTTGTTTTGACGAGTCTAAGCTTACAATGGTTCCGTAAAAAGATAAGTTAGAATACGGTATTTTACTATTACCAATTGTTACATCGTTATTTTTACCGCTTAATTGTGCAATAATAATTGGATCTTGTTTTATACCAAGATTAGCTATGATTAATATTTTAGCATCAATATTTTTATTGACATTAAAATTTGCCAATTTTTTTTGCAGATTCGTGTTAAGAAGGCTCATGCCCTTTTTATAATCAATATTTTCACTTTGAATGGATAATACTAATTGCTTTTTTTCTTTAAGATCAATGAATGTGGTAACATAATAAGGGTGATTTCCCATGGTAACAATAGAGGGCTGATGAATAAAGATAGACTGGCTTTTAGTAAAAATACTGATGCTTAGGTTAAGATCTGCAGTCGTGTTCTTTAAGAATGGGCCTTTTTCAGGTTTAAACATTAAGCCACCGATATTAACCTCGCCCATGAACTTTGCTTCAATACCATCTTGTTCATTTTTTAACTTAATTACATTATCTACAAAATGCACATCAACATTTTGTCCCTTTTCTTTATCTAAAAAATTAAATTGTGTATTTAAAATGGTGATCTTCTTTATTTCAAATTCTATTGGGCTTGCAGAAGTTTTAGCAGCCGTTTGTTTTAATTCAAAATTATTAGACCCATCTTTATTCTTTATTAAATTTATTGTTGCATTTTTTATAGATACAGATCCAACACTAAATTGTTTTTTAAAGAGTTTTAATATATCCAGCGAAAGAGCAACTGACCCGGCTTGTAAAATTGGTTCGTTTTTATTTGGAGATAGGTTACTGAAAAGAGAGATATTCTTTAATTGAATAGATGCATCAGGCCAATTACTGAAAAATGACACGTTAAGGTCCTCTATTTTTAATATCATCCCCTGATTTTCCTTTAAATTTTCAATTAATGTTGTAGCAAGTTCTTTTTTATAAAAGGTAATTAAAATAAAAACAGATGTTGCTAATAATAGAGTTAGGGCGAGAAGCCCTATAAAAAAACGTTTAATATATTTTTTATACCGCACTATAAATGATCAGGAAATAAAAAGGTAGGTAAATTTTTGCAATGCCATGTATTTGGTAACAATTATCTGCAAATTTTGTGCCAGCGGTTTACTTTCAAAAGTTAGCTGCGCTGATCCGCTGAGGGGAGTCCCTCAAAATTTTATACCCTTTCAGGGTCTTTTTTGTTTTACAATCAATCTTTTGAAAATAAATTTCGTTATTAGGATTAGCTGCGCTGATCTCGGGGGAGGGACACAACCAGCAAATTTAAACTCTTTCAGAGTTAATTTTTGTTTTATGATCCGTCTTTTGAGAACAAGGTTTCATATTAGGGATTAGCTGCGCTGATCCACTTAAATACGAGTTTCTGCTCAACAAATTTCAAATCCTTTCAGGATTTTGTTTTTGTTTAAAAACTTGACTTATGAAAGTAAACTTCCAACGTCTCGTTTTTAAACAAAAAAAACCCCGCTAAAGCGGGGTTTAAGTTTGTTGGGTAAATGATGGGATTCGAACCCACGACCCTCGGTACCACAAACCGATGCTCTAACCAGCTGAGCTACATCTACCATTTAGGAGGGCAAATGTAATAATTTTTTAGATAATTTTAAATAAGCTTCTAATAAATTTCAAATTATTGGCTTAACGTATGAGCGTTACGTTTCCTTTTTTGAAGTTCTCTTCGCCATTAATGCATTTTACTTTCAAATACCAGCCAAAAACACCAACATCAGCCGGCCGGCTTTTATAGATACCATCCCAGCCTTTTGATTTATCGGTAGTTTCAAAAACCTTTTCGCCCCAGCGATTATAAACCGCAAAGAATACTTCATCCACTTTTAAGCCTCTTACAAATAAAATATCGTTTTTCCCGTCACCGTTAGGTGTAAATGTATTGGGCACAAAAAAATCATTATCAATACATCCCGCCGAATAAGCCTCTACACTGACCTGTACCTGCTCTTTACATGCTCCCAGAGTCGCTACCGCGGTATAAGTTGTAGGTCTGTCAGGATAGGCTGTTACTGTATAACCAAATGCAGGCGTGGTGCTTCCAGGTGGTAACCATGTTACAATTGCTCCAGGATCACCAACATAGGTTAAAGTGGTAGCGCTCCCGGTAGTAACAATTACCGGATTTGCATAGGCACTTATTGGTGTTGTTGAAAGCTGCGTTACGTTTACACTTGTCGTTAATAAAAAAGCGCAGGCGGTTGGGCCTATCATAGCAGTTGTTGTAATTACCACAGAGTATTGTGTACTAATGGTTGGCGTTGCACTCGGATTAGCTATATTTGAGTAGTCAAGAGTAAGCGATGGGGTCCAAACATAAGAAGTTCCACCGGTAGCGGCGAGTTGAGCACTACCTCCTTTGCAAATTATTTTTGCTGGATTTACTGTAACCGGCGGTGGCACCGGAACTGTGATCACCTGCTCTAAAGTATCCTTACAGCCATCGGTATTTGTTGCTATTAAAGAAATTGTATGTGTACCCCCATTTGTATAAAAATTATAAGGGTTTTGAACTGTGCTTGTTGCTGTTGCAGACAGAGACCATTGCCAAGAAGCAATATTGACCGTAGAAAGGTCACTAAAATACACGCCTCCACCACAAGGATTAGTACTAAAATTAAAATTTGCAGTAGGTTTTGGATTTACGACAACATTAGTAGTAAGTGTTTTTAGACAATTATTACCTCCTGTATTATTAAAAATTGTGACCGTATAAATGGTAGTTGTAGTTGGTGTAACAACAGGATTTGCAATACTTGTATTACTTACCTGCGAAGTTGGCGACCAAGTATAACTTGTACCACCACTAGCAGCAATAGTTGCAGATTCGCCAAAACAAATTACCGAACCACTTGCTACACCAGGTTGGAAATTAAACATGGAAACAGTATTTGTTTTTACATCAGTACAACCATTAATATCGGTAACGGTTAAACTAACCGTGTATGTGCCGCTGACCGAGTAGGTATGGGGCGGATTTGTAGCTGTGCTGACGGGACTGCCATCACCAAAATTCCAGGAATAAGGATTTGTTGTAAAACTGCCAGTAGAAGAATTTGTGGTCGCAATAGTGTTCGTGCAAGGTGTTGCGATCAAAGAAAAACTAGATACAGGTTTGGGGTATACAGTTATAAATGTAACAGAACTGTCTTTTATATTACAAGATGCCGGATCAATAACAACCAGCGACACAGTAAAATTACCCGGTGTTGTATAGGTAACAACAGGATTAATAGTTGTTGAAGTTGTTTGCCCATTACCTAAATACCAAATGTAGGATGTGTTTGTACCCGTTGGGGGTGTTGCGTTTGTAAAGGTTACTGTTAAGGGTAAACAGCCGCTTACCGTATTTGTATTAATGGTTGATACAGCTAATTGTAGTTGAAAATCTAATTTTATTACACCATTATTACAATTAAAATTATCGGTATTGTGATTTGGATTACCTGGCGTGTTTGGCCAGGCACCAGGCGTTACAGGAAAATCCTGATTAGCGCCTGTAACAGAATTACCGCCACAACCTGCACAAACAGATTGGTATATTTTTCCCTGTGGATCAAAACGGGAAGTTCCTCCATCAACATGTTCCTGGCTAATATTACCCCCAAAATAAGAGCCGTATTTTAAAGCCGCAGCGTTTGAATCCAATCCCATAAAATAAAAATCAAATCCATCTGTTGTACTTTGTGTGGGCAACAATAAAGGCATATTACTTAACGATACGCTAGGTAATAAGAAGTTTGCACCCCACCCCGATATGTAAATGTTATTGCAATTATCAACTGAAAAGGCTGCAGGTGATATGTCGAAATTGTTTGTGTAGTTTCCAAATACGGTAGACATATTCAACGTTGATAGATTAAAATTCAATCTCGAAATAAACTGGTGTGTACCCGGAACATTAAATACGGTTGGTGATGTAGCGGCCTTTAATACCGGCATATTACCAAGTGATTGGCCGTAGATATAAATGTTATTTTTTTTATCGGCCTGAATAAAAAAAGATTGATCGTACTGGGAAGTTCCAAAATACGTTCCGTTTAAAACAGCATTACCGGCAGGATTAACTCTGATAATATAACCATCGGCATTACCACCCTGGTAAGACGATTGATAGCCCCCCGTTGCATAAGGAAAATTGTTACTGCTTGTTCCGCCTGTAACATACACTTCAAAATTATTTCTAACTATCAATCCATAACCTGCATCAGTTGCACTTCCACCAATAAATGAAGAGTAAATAAGGTTGGTAAGACCGGGATTAAATTTTGCAAGAATACCATCCTGAGTACCATTTAAACTATTATCAAATCCATTTACTGTTGGAAAATTTGACGAACGTGTAGAGCTCGCAATATAAATATTGTTGTTTGCATCCACTTGTATCTCACCCCGGCTTTGATCTCCATAATTAGTTTGTAAACTATCATAATCTGGTTGATAAATGGTAATGTTACCGGTTGTTGGTGGTGTTGCCGGTACAACAAAACCATTTGAGTATTGGTCTGTATGATTAAGCCCATCATTACCACTTCCGCCGAGGTAAGTAGAAGCCATTAAAGTACTACCCGCATTATTTAATTTCCCAATATAAATATCTGTACCATTATGAAAACGTAAGCCGTTGTAATAGAACATTAAAAAAGTACCACCATTAAATGAATTATCAAAAGCATTAGTTGTTGTAGGAAAGTTAGTACTGCTTGTTGAACCAAAAAAACAAAGGTTATTACTCTTGTCAACGATCATACTATTTATAGATTCGGTATAATTACCGCCAAGATAGGTAGAGTATAAAAGATTAGTACCTGTAGAATTATACTTTGTTATTACAACATCTGTATTTCCATAATAAACCGGGCCGTTAAATAAAGCGCTATATGCGCCTGGTGTTACCGGGTATCCAATGTTAAATATTGTCCCGCCTGAGTATAAGTTACCCTGAGGGTCAAATGTAGCAGTCATTCCAAAGTTGTCTGCAGTAGAGCCGCTCTGAGCGGCAAATACAAGAAGTGGATCAATAACAAGTTCGTAATTCTTATTATAGCCATTTGGGAAATCAAAACTCAAAACTTTGTTTTTTAACACGTAATTGCAAACAACCTGTTTTATTTTTCCGTTTATCAGCTGATAAGCATAAGGCCTTTGTTCTTTGATCTCATTTACTTCAAGCTTTAAATATACTGCCCCATTTTTTAAAACAATTTTATCAACGCCTTCGTACTTCAGGTTAATATCGCTTGTATTTCCGTTTGGCTTAACATGAAAATTATATTTTAAACCATTAACTGATGTTATTACTTCATAATCAATTTTATTATATAAATTTCTTAACCATACTTGATGGTAGTTACGCACGTTACCTTTCCATTTACTTTGATCATTTCCAATGAAAAAATTCTCATAATCGCTACCTTCCTGTAATTTTTCTGTGATCACATTTGTATTGCATCCAACAAAATGAATTTTATAAGCGTGAGATCTTATATCAAAATTTTTATCCTTACCCTTTAAGATACCTCCATGATGAATGCTGCGGAATTTCTTTTTGTCATAAAAATTAAAAGTAAGGCAGTTTTGTTCTAAAAATAATGCGCCCCCATCCAACTGAGCCCTAAATAAAATTTTAGAGTCCCATTGTCCCTTATTTTCTGTAAATTTTAAGGTAGGGCTTACAAATGGAGAAATTATACTTTTTAGTGAATCACTTTGAGAAAAAACATCCACAAAGCTTCCAATAAAAAAAAGTAATATAAGGCCTTTTTTAAGCATTAACCAAATATACATTAAACTAGTTTATTTTACAAGAGGAGTATAGCCCGATTTTTAGTACTTTTGCAGCCTTATGCCAAATATTGTTGCTATAGTAGGAAGACCGAATGTTGGAAAATCGACACTGTTCAATCGTTTAACAGAAACGCGCCAGGCCATTGTTGACGAGGTTTCGGGCGTTACACGCGATCGCCATTACGGAAAATCTGAATGGGGTGGTGTTGAATTTAGCTTAATAGATACAGGTGGGTATATTAAAGGAAGTGACGATATTTTTGAAGGAGAAATTCGCAAGCAAGTAGTTATTGCAATTGAAGAATGTTCCGCTATTTTGTTTGTTTCGGATGTAACTGAGGGCGTTACCCAATTTGACACAGAAGTGGCCAATATCATAAGAAAAAGCAAAAAACCTGCTTTGGTTATTGCCAATAAAGTAGACAGCCACGATAAAGCGGCCTATGCGGCAGAGTTTTACCAGTTTGGACTTGGGGAGGTTTTTCCCATTTCTGCCATTACAGGCAGTGGTACCGGCGACCTTTTAGATGCATTAATAAAGATCCTTCCAAAAGATGAGAGAGCCATTGAAGAAGCTGATATTCCACGTATTGCCATTGTTGGCCGCCCTAATGTTGGAAAATCTTCTCTAACCAATGCACTTTTGGGCGAAGAACGTAATATTGTTACTCATGTTGCAGGCACAACACGCGATACCATTAACTCGCGCTATACAAAATTTGGTCATGATTTTTACCTTGTAGATACTGCGGGTATGCGTAAAAAGGCCAAAGTACATGAAGATCTTGAGTTTTACAGTGTATTAAGGACCATTAAAGCAATTGAAGATTGTGATGTTTGTTTATTAATGATAGACGCTCAGGATGGTGTTGAAGCACAGGATCTGAGTATTTTAAGCCTTATTGAAAAGAACCGTAAAGGCCTTGCTATTATTGTAAATAAATGGGACCTGGTTGAAAAAGACACAAAAACCGCTAAAGAATACGAAGAGAAAATTAGAGAACGTATTAAGCCATTTAAGGATATTCCTATCATTTTTATTTCTGTTCTTGACAAACAACGTATCATGAAAGCTGTGGAAGTGGCCATGATGGTTTATGAGAACAAAATGAAACACATTCCTACCCGTCAATTGAACGAATTTTTACAAGGTGTAATGGCTACTTACCCGCCGCCTGCAGTAAAGGGCAAATACATAAAAGTTAAATACATTACACAACTAAAAACCGAGCCTTTATTTATCTTCTACTGCAATTTACCGCAATACGTAACAGAATCCTATAAACGTTTTTTAGAGAATAAGATCCGTGAAGAATATGATTTTAGCGGAGTTCCTATCGTAGTAAGTATGCGTAAAAAGGTATAGTTTTTTGCCTTTGATCTCAAGTTTATTTCCTGATTAAGAAAAATTAACAGAATTGTTTTTGTTACATAATCCTACATGGATTAACTCGCTGCGCGCGTTAATATAAAAGAGTCGTTTCTATCTACAAGCTCTTATGGATTAGCTCGCTGCGCTCGTTGATCCATAGCAGAGGTTAATGCTCAACAAAACCCTTTTCGCTTTCGCGAAAAGTGGTTTATTGTTTTATATCTCGTCGCGAAAGCAAGCCTAGTAAACAACCTGCCATGGATTAGCTGCGCTGATCCGCAGCGGAGGTTAATGCTCAACAAAACCCTTTTCGCTTTCGCGAAAAGTGGTTTATTGTTTTATATCTCGTCGCGAAAGCAAGCTTTCTCTCCTCGATATAAAACAATAAACCCCCAAAGTAAACTTTGGGGGTTTTGTTGTTGCCCGAGCTGGATTCGAACCAACATAGTCGGTACCAAAAACCGAAGTCCTGCCATTAGACGATCGGGCAATTAAATTTAAGACTGCAAAAATACAACTTTTTTAGTTCTATCAAATATTTTTTCGAAAAAAACGTTCTAAAACAAACCAAGTAAAATACTATCTTCGCAACACTATTTAACTATGATGACAAAGGAGTTTATAAAACTAAATAATATCATTGGCTGGCTGGTTTGGGCCATTGCTACGTACACCTATTGCTGCACAATAGAGCCAACAGCAAGCTTCTGGGACTGCGGCGAGTATATTGCCTGTTCTTATAAATTAGAGGTTGGTCACCCGCCAGGGGCTCCGTTTTTCCTGCTTTTAGGTAGATTTTTCTCATTATTAGGTGGTGGCGATCCCTCGCATGCAGCTATGATGGTTAATATCATGAGCGCCCTGTCGAGCTCATTTACCATCTTATTTTTATTTTGGACAATTACCCGTTTAGCTATAAAAGTATACGGCAAAAAGGTAGCAGATCTTGCAAAACCGCAACAATGGGCCGTTTTAGGCGCAGGTATTGTTGGTGCATTGGCTTATACATTTTCAGATTCGTTTTGGTTTAGCGCTGTAGAAGGCGAGGTTTACGCTATGTCTGCCTTATTTACTGCTATTGTATTTTGGGCCATTTTAAAGTGGGATGAGGAAGACTCGGTTAACCCAACAAGCGCTTTGCGTTGGTTAATATTGATCAGTTATTTGATCGGCATCTCTATCGGGGTCCATTTACTAAATTTATTGGTGATACCAGCCATAGGGTTTGTTATCTATTTCAAAAAATACACCTTTAGCTGGAAAGGATTTTTTGTTGCGGGTATTTCATCTGTTTTAATTTTAGGTTTTGTGCAAAATTTGATCATTCCTAAAGTTGTAAAATTTGTGAGTGATTACGAAGTATTCTTTACCAATAAAATGAGCCTGGGTTTTAGTACAGGAACCATTTTCTTCTTTTTACTTTTGATCGTTTCTCTTACATTTTTAATTCTTTACACCTTAAATAAAAAAGAACAGCATTATAAAATAGGTTTTTATGCCGGCGTTATTCTGTCATTGTTTGCGATAATTACTGCCCCAAGTGGTAGTGGCATGTTTACACGTTTGATTGTGCTTGGTGGAATTTTATATGCTATCCATAAATTCAAATCAAAAACCGTTACGTTACACGCTGTATTCTTAAGCTTTGCAACTTTGTTAATTGGTTATTCTTCTTTCTTTGTATTGGTAATACGTTCGCAGGCTAATACACCAATGGATGAGAATGATCCGGAAAACGCGCCAAACATGTTATCGTATTTATTGCGTGAACAATATGGCGACTGGCCAATTTTATACGGACAATATTACAACGCACCAACAGTTTCAAAAAGTGAATTCGGCAGTGGTGATCCTATATTTGCAAAGGATGAAAAAAATAAAAATTATAAAGTAATCGATTCAAGAAAAAATTCAATTCCAAAATATCAAAAAGAATTTTGTACTGTTTTCCCACGTATGTGGAGCGGGCAAAGTCACCACGAATCTGCTTACAAATATTGGGGTAATATTGCAGAGCATCACAAAACAAAAAATATCGAAGGGCGTGATGGTGAGCCTCAAACGGTAGAGATCCCAACAATGGCCGCTAACCTTATTTATTTTAAAGATTACCAAATTACGTATATGTACCTGCGTTATTTTTTCTGGAATTTTATTGGCAGACAAAATGATGTGCAGGGATTAATGCGCAATACAATGGAAGGTAACTGGGTAACGGGTATAAAAGGTTTTGATGATTTTATTTTAGACACAGATACATCACAAAAGATCTACCGCGATAAAAATAATTTTGCACAAAATCATTTTTACGCATTGCCATTTATTTTAGGTTTACTAGGTATGATCTTTCATTTTAGACGCAATAAACCTGATGCCTGGATCGTATTAAGTTTCTTTTTACTAACCGGCTTGGCAATTGTGGTGTATCTTAACCAAACACCTTACCAGCCGCGTGAACGTGATTATGCATACGCCGGCAGTTTTTATGCCTTCGCTATATGGATAGGTTTTGGTGTGTTATTTATTTACGATCTTTTAAGTCGTAAAGCGGCAACGATGGGTATTGCTATTGGATCAACTGCATTAAGTATGGTTATTCCGGGCATTATGGCTAAAGAAGGCTGGAATGATCACGATCGTTCTTTAAGAACTATGTCACGCGATTGTGCCATTAATTATTTACAAAGTTGTGCGCCTAATGCGATCTTATTTACAAATGGTGATAACGATACATTCCCGCTTTGGTATGCGCAGGAAGTTGAGGGTATTAGAACCGATGTGCGTGTTGTGAATTTAAGTTTATTGCAAACAGATTGGTATATTAAACAAATGCGCAGAGCTGCTTACGATAGCAAACCTGTGCCGTTTACAATTCCTGAAGAAAAACTGGAAGCATCTAAATTAGAGTACCTGGTTATTAATAGTCAGAATACAAAACCAATGAGTATGAAAGAGGCACTTGATCAGGCGATAAGTGATGATCCTGCAAGTAAGTACGATAATGGTGGCGAGTTGATAGACGTTATTCCTACTAAAAACTTTTACATTAATGTAGATAGTTTAACAGTAATGCGCAATAAAGTAATAAGTGTAAAAGATACAGCGCGTTTAGCAAAAAGAATTAGCTGGGATCTTGGCGGCAGAAGTTACATTACAAAAAATGATCTGATGGTATTAGATCTTGTTGCGCACACTAAATGGGATCGTCCAATTTATTTTGCTGTAACAACCGGCGATGAAGCTTATGTTGGATTAAAAAAATATTTTCAACTTGAAGGTTTAGCATACAGGTTTGTGCCTATAAAACAAACTGAGATGGAAGAGTCGCAAGGTGGCCGTGTAAATACAGATGCCATGTACGATAATATCATGAATAAATTTTTGTGGGGCGGTATGGATAAAAAAGGAATTAATTTAGATGAGAATTGTATTCGCATGACAGGTAATTTACGCATGCAAATGGGCGTATTAGCAGGTGCATTAATTAACGAAGGCAAAAATAAAAAAGCAAAAGCAATTTTAGATAAGTGTTTGGAGGTTATGCCTGACGAAAACATTCCATATGATGCAACCATCTTTACAATTTGCGCTGGTTATTACCAGATCGGTGAAATGAAAAAAGCAAATGAGCTTGCGAAAAAATTATTTGATATTTTTGAAGGCGACCTTAAAATTTATAACGCGCAAAAACCTAAACACAGAGTTGCCTTTGGCAGAGAAGTTAATCAGTGCAAAGAATTATTGAAACGCTTAACGGGTATGGCGCAATCATTTAAACAGGAAGAATTAATGAAGGAATTTGTTAAACGCATGTCGGCCATTATTCCTCCTGAAGAATTAGCTCCTGAAGAACAGCAGCAATTGCCCCAAATGCAATAAATGTTTAACCACTAAGAGCACTAACAAGGCGCAGGGTGCACAAAGACATGTTTTACTTTGTGAATTTTGACTGAACTCTGTGTTCTTTGTGGTTAAACTTTACATCTAAAAATATTTAGATTGAAAAATATTTTACTTATACAGCCTAAATCATTTTTAAAATTGATCTATCCAAAAGCTGTATGGAAAGTTAATACCACCGAAAAGATCATTTACCTGACGTTTGATGATGGTCCCATCCCAGGCCTTACAGAGTGGGTTTTAGACGAATTAAAAAGGTTTAACGCAAAAGCTACTTTCTTTTGTGTAGGCTCAAATATCCTTAAAAATCCCGGAATTTTTGAACGTATAAAAGCAGAAGGCCATAAGGTAGCCAACCACACGATGCATCACCCTAGGGGCTTTAAGACCGAAACTGTAAATTATATAAATGAGGTTGAAGAGTGCAGGAATATTGTTAAAAACAATCTTTTCAGGCCGCCATATGGGCAGCTGAAACGTGCGCAGTACAAGGCTTTGCTGGATAAAGGCTTTAAAATTATCTTTTGGGATGTGATCAGCTACGATTATGAGAAAATAAGTGAAAAAGCCTGTTTTAATAACGTTATTACCAACACCAAACCCGGTAGTATTGTGCTGTTTCACGATAATTACAAGGCTGAAAAAAATTTACGCTATTCTTTGCCGTTATATCTGAAACATTTTGCACATTTGCACTACCAATTTAATGTTATAGAATCATGAGGCGAGTATTACAGTTTACGTTCTTTTTTGCTTTTTTGCTTTTTATATCATGCGGCTCAAATTCTAATACCGTAGTTGAAAAAACGTTTCATGTTTGGGGTAATAACGAAATTTGCAAACACAATATTGAAAAAGCCTGTAAACTTAATGGCGTATCGGATGCTAACTGGAACCAGGATTCAAAACTCTTAAAATTTAAAATTGATACAGCGATCTTAAATACCGATGCTGTTTTAAAATCGGTTGCAAGTGCGGGTTACGATAACGAATTATTTTTTGGTAACGATTACGCCTACTCTAATTTACCTGAGGCCTGCCAATACGAAAGAAGGGATAATTAATTTTATTCCGACAAAGCCAAAACTTTAAACACCACTTCATTATTATTTCCTGTTGGAAGCGAGTTCTCAATTTTAACACTAACCCTTTCTTCAGATCCCAACAGTTTTTTTAAATTATAAGCTGCCTTTATTTTACTTTCTTCTGTTGTAGCGAAAGGAGAATTCACATTTACGATCATGATTTTTAACCTTGGGTCTTTTCCCAAAAAGTATTCCTTATATAAATTAAGATAATATTTAGTTGCATTTTGGTCGATACTTAGATCTTCTTTAAAAACAATGTTTGTGAAATTGCAATTAAAATCTTTGTGCATTTTTGTTAAATAAATTTTTGCAGTGTCCACAGGTTTCGACATTTGCTTTATCTCGTAGATCTGCGGCACATATCCTTTTAAGTAAACTTTAACATGATTAAACTTTCTGTAATCCTCTGAGTAATGATTAGCATTGCTTTTAAGAAAAAGCCAGTTTGATCTTTTAGCTGTAACTATTTTATACGTTCCATTATTATCGTTTGAATAATGATGTTCGCATTCTAATGGCTTTTTCGAAAGGTTATCAAAAGAAAGTACTTTTATTTCTTTTTTACTTTGCGCTATTGATGTAGTTGAGAGAATGAGAAACGGAAATATGTATAAAATTTTTCTCATACTTAATTTCCTTTATTTGGCTTTATAGAGTGGTACCGTACTGCAAGGCTCACCATACATTATACTTTTAGCAAGAGGTTTCAATAAAGTAGTTAACTGCACATATGCATTGGTTGGTAGTTCTTTTTCGCCACAACCTTTTATAACTACACGGGCGTCTTTAAATTGGGAAGTATCTAAGGTATTTAATTTTTCTGAGAACAAAATGTTTTCTATGTCTTTTAAATTTCCAAAAATAATTCTTTTAGCGTAAGGTTCTAATGCAAGTGTCAGTAACATATAAGCCCAGGTGGGCACAATGGCATCTGCGGTACAAATTAAGCCCACAACTTTATCTTTATAAATAGTCCAATCATTAGCTTTAATAAATTCACGAAAATCTTTTTCTCGTAGAATTTGCTCCATGAACAAATGCGGTTTAATATCAAATAGAATACGCTCGCCCGGAACGTAAAATTCTTCCAGGTCGATGGTAACGATGCCGCTGTTAGCTACTTTATTTGTTATTTCGTTCATTTTATTTTTTACATAAATCCTAATTCCAGTTGAGCTACCTCGCTCATCATTTCTTTTTCCCAGGTTGGCTCAAAAGTTAATTTTAACTCAACGGATTTTACACCAGCTACTAATTTACATTTATTTTCTACTTCAGCCGGTAAACTCTCTGCTACCGGGCAGTTGGGCGATGTTAAGGTCATAACGATCTTTAAATTGTTCTCATCATCCAAATGCAACTCATATATCAAACCCAATTCCCAAACATCTACAGGAATTTCCGGATCAAAACAGGTCTTGATCTCTTCAATAATGCGTTGCATTAACTCTGTATTTTTTGTTACAATAATCGCAGCCATATTCTATTTCTATTTAATAAAAGCCAACGCGTCGGCCTTCATTTTATTTATCATACTTACAAGTCCGTTTGCCCGTGTTGGACTCAAATGTTCTTTTAAACCAATTGTATCCACAAATTTCAGATCTGCTTTTACAATATCTTCGGGTTTATGGTTTGACAATACTCTTACCATTAATGCTACCATTCCTTTAGTAATAATTGCATCAGCATCTGCTGTATAAACAACATTTCCTTCTTTTAATTCTGAGTTTAACCACACCCTACTCTGGCATCCTTTTATAATTCTGTCTTCTGTTTTAAATTCTTCCTTTATCAAAGGCAAAGACTTTCCAAGATCGATGAGGTGTTCGTATTTACCTTCCCAATCATCACCAAAGATGTCAAACTCTTCTACAATTTCTTTTTCTATTTCTTGAATAGTCATTAGTCTTTTGTCGTTAGTCTTAGCTCAACATTTTAATCACTTTCACCAGCTTCTCAATAAAAATATCTATCTCTTCTTTTGTATTATAAATGGCGAACGAAATTCTAACAGTGCCTTGAACATTTAAACAGTTCATTAAAGGTTGTGTACAATGGTGCCCCGTTCTCACAGCAATACCGTATTTATCTAATAAGGTTCCAACATCAAAAGGATGTTGTCCTTCTACGTTAAATGAGATCACCCCTGCTTTATGGTTACTTTTTCCATAAATAATTACTTCAGGTATTTCGCTCATCTTTTTTTGAGCATATTGCACCAATTCGTGCTCGTGATCAAAAATGGCATTAATACCAACTAAATTCACGAAATCAATTGCAGCTGCAAAACCAATAGCTCCCGAAATATTTGGCGTACCCGGTTCAAAACGTAATGCGCCATCGGCATATTCAGTTTTTTCGAAGGACACTGTTTTAATTGTGCCTCCACCCGGTTTTGAAGTAGCAAGATCTTTTAACCATTTCTCAGAAAGATATAAAAGTCCAATACCAGTTGGTCCGTACATTTTATGCGCACTACATACAAAAAAATCCACATTCAGTTTTTGAAGATCGATGGGCATATGTGGTGCAGATTGCGCACCGTCTACCAAAACTGGAATATTATTTTTTTGAGCTATTGTCTTAATTTTTTCAAGATCGGTTATTAAACCCAAAGTATTTGAAACATGTGTAATGGCGATTAATTTTGTTTTCGAAGAAATTAATGCGGGAATTGCAGCATAATCAATTGTTTGATCATCTAATAAAGAAATAACTTTTAGTTTCCCTCCATTTTCTTCTGCCCATAATTGCCATGGCAAAATATTTGAATGATGCTCGTAGGTAGACAAAATAATTTCGTCGCCTGCTTGTAAATAATTTTTTGCCAAACCCTGTACAACCATATTTATTGAATCGGTTGTGCCGGCTGTAAAAATAACTTGCTGGTCATTCTTTACATTAAAATGTTGGGCAACTGTTTTACGGGCTTGCTCAAATAATTCTGTTGCCTTTCTGCTAAGTGTATGAACACCGCGGTGAATATTTGAATTGGAATTTTTGTAATAATCAGAGATGCTTTCAATAACAGAAAGAGGCTTTTGACTGGTTGCACCATTATCAAAATACACAAGATCGTAACCATTTATTTTTTGGTTAAGAATAGGAAATTGATCGCGTATTTTATTTTGCTCTTTCAATTATAATTCGTTCTCGAACAAGTTTAAAATTTTATCCTTTAGTTCGTCTACTTCAATTTTATTAATTACTTCTTGCGCAAAGGCATTTAATAATAATTTTTTAGCGCTTTCGCGGCCAATACCTCTGGCATTTAAATAGAAAACAGCCACCTCATCAATTTTACCGGTTGATGTACCATGCGAACATTTTACATCATCAGCATAAATTTCTAATTGAGGTTTTGTATTTATTGTTGCATCATCGCTCAACAAAATATTTTTGCTACTTTGATAGGCATTTGTTTTTTGTGCATCTTTTCTTACATAGATCTTGCCGTTGAAAACGCCAGTGCTTTTATCGTTAATAATACCTTTATATAATTCATTACTCTCACAATTTGGCATTTGATGATCCATCAAAGTATGGTTATCTACTAACTGATTATTTTTTGTGGTAAACAAGCCATTTAAATGCGCTTCGCAATTTTGCGCAGCCAAAACTACATTATGATTATTACGAACCAGCGAACCGCTTAAAGTAACGGTTGTGTTATCGTATTTACCATAACGGTTAATTGTAACCTGGTTTGTATT
The DNA here is from genome assembly GCA_016787785.1 of Bacteroidia bacterium. Lineage (GTDB taxonomy): Bacteria > Bacteroidota > Bacteroidia > B-17B0 > Aurantibacillaceae > Aurantibacillus. The sequence goes on from JAEUTO010000003.1 coordinate 218,994, forward strand.
TACAGAAAAACCGTTTGCACCCTCGTTTTGAAACGTGTAAGAAGTTAATTTTGCATTTTCGCCGACAAATTTTTCACTTAAAAAATTAGTAAACACTTTTCCGGTACCAATACAAATTTGCTCTTCAATAATGGTTGCCTCAGCATTTTTTCCTAGCTCAATTACATTTCTTGGATTTACTAACGCTTCTGAATTAGCACTTGAAACATACAAGATATGAATTGGCATTTGTAATTGTTCGTTATCTTCAATTTTTAAATGAAAGCCTGCCCCACTAAAAGCTGTGTTTAAAGCTATAAAAGCATCAGACTCCACGTTCGCTAATGAACCGATCAATTTTTTCTCTTCTTTATCAAGATTTGAAAAAGCAGTTAGGTGTAGGCCTTTTAAAATTAGTTTATCGCTTAAGCTTTCAGAATAATTACCGTTTACCACAACAAGCGTTAAAGCATCTTTTAATTTATATTGGGCAACATCGCTAACAACATTTAATTTTTGTTCAATATTCTTAAATTCCTTTTTAAAAATACCGTCAATATTACAATACTTATAATCTTCGTGTTTATTATTTGGAATACCTTTGTTCTCTAAATACAATAATGCTTTAGAAAGCCTGTCGTTATCAATAAAATCTACTTTCTCTGCCGTAGAAGAGATCTTATCGATAATTAATTGTGCAGTATTTGATTTCTCCGCTATCATATTACTTTTCTAAACTTTCAAACTGTTTTTTTATTTCATCATACCCCTTGGCCTCTAATTCCAACGCCAATTCTTTACCGCCAGATCTCACGATCTTTCCGTTATATAAGATATGTACAAAATCAGGAACGATGTAGTCCAGCAACCTTTGATAGTGAGTGATCACTACAAAAGCATTATCTTTGCTCTTTAACGCATTAACACCTGTTGCAACAATACGTAAGGCATCAATATCCAAACCGCTATCTGTTTCATCTAATACCGCTAACTTCGGATTTAACATCGCCATTTGAAAGATCTCGTTCCTCTTTTTTTCGCCGCCGCTAAATCCTTCGTTCACACTTCTATTAGTTAATTTTCCATCAAGCTCTACCAGTTTTTGTTTTTCTTTTACCAAAGCCAAAAAATCTTTCGCAGGCATTTCTTCTTGTCCATGATATGCACGAATTTCATTTAACGCGGTCTTTAAAAAATTAATATTGCTTACTCCGGGTATTTCTACAGGATATTGAAAAGCTAAAAACAATCCTTCACGTGCTCTGTCTTCAGCTGCGAGGTCCAACAGGTTCTTACCGTTAAAAATTACTTCGCCTTGCGTAACTTCATAATCTTCACGTCCGGCCAATACACTTGCCAACGTAGATTTCCCAGAACCGTTTGGGCCCATAATGGCATGAATTTCTCCGGCCTTAATTTCTAAATTAATTCCTTTTAATATTTCTTTGTCGCCAATAGAGGCATGTAGATTTTTAATTGTTATCATGTTCTTGTTTTAAATATTATAACTATAATCGAATATTTTTACGTTTAAATTTTTTATAAAAAAGGCCTCTTTGCTTTTGTTCCAGATAAAAAAACTTAGCTTATCGTTTTGTTCAAATTTTCCGGTAACACCCATTGCAAGCGTGCATTTTTTCCATTCACAACAGTCAGTTGAAGGGATTTCATTTAGCCTGAATGCTTCATAAATTTTTTCTTTGTTTGCCGGATCAGAGCCTACAATATTAAATAAAGCATTGTAAGAAGAGTTTCTTGAAACTTCTTTACGTTCAAATTCAGCTACCACATAAAAATTGTTCGATTTTCTTTTAATGTCAACATTACAACCTGCAGCATATTCAATATCTTTAAAATTATATATGCTATCAAAAACTACATTTGGTTGTTTGGCATTTTTACTTTCAAATAATAATTCGCTTCCTTTTTTTGAATATAATGGCAGATCGTTAGCGCCGCCAAGACTATCGCCATAAGCTTTATTTGTTTTTAAGAACACATAGGCGTATTTATCAAAGTTCATACCGTTACCTTTAATAATGCCATTTCGGTATTGATAAATATATAAAAGGTTCAAGCATAAAAAAAGAAAAGCCAAAGCGCCTGCAGTATATTTTAGCTTAGGCGTAAAGTTTTGGAACATATATGCGCCCGCAATTAAAAACATTGGAACAAAATCAACAAAAGTACGAATGCCAAAGCCATCAAAATAATTATAGGCCCAATACGAACCAAAGATGTAAAAGATGATGGCTAATGAGAAAACAAAAACAAAGCCTTTATACCTGTTGATATTAAACATAGGAATTAAACCAAACAACCATAAAAGACAAAGGGGAACGTAAATGAATAAACCATTGTTAAATCCAAACAACATTTTAAATACCGATGGGTCATTAAAATAAAAACCGTTACCGGCGTAAGAATCCTGAATAAGTTTTCCGTTTTGATTGTACCAGGCCACACTTTGGATTGAACAAACCAAACATAAAACAACTGTGGATAAGTAGAAGTTTTTTGATCTTAGAATTACTTTTACTGTACTTATAAGGTCGTATTTATTTTGAAAAAAGAAGGGTACAAAAAGCAATAAAACTACGTTTACCGGACGTACGAGAATAATTAAGCCTAAAATAAAAGCGCTTAAATAATAGTACTTTGTTTTTCTTTTTTGAAAAAGGTTCAATACAAAATAAAAGAAAGCGCATGTTAACGCAAAGGCGTATACATGCGGCATGCCAGGCTCGTTAACGGTATAGCTAAAAAGATGTGTGCCAAAACAGGTTAAAAAAAGAAGCGCCACCACATAATTTGCTTTTACATTCAATTGCAATAATAATTTTTTTATGAAGATCAGTCCAACTGTGCAATAAAAGATCCCGGCAAAATAAACGCCCATTTGAAAGGGTAAAGAAAAACCGTCGACAGCAAAACCAAAGATCTTTGAGAAAAGTAAAGCTGCAAAAAAGAAGGGCGCGATCAATATAGCAACCCCAATGGTGTGAACATTAATTGTACCGGTAGGTGTTTCTATCAAATACCAATCGTTTCCGCTTTGGTGCGTAAAATTATTGTCGATAAAAAGTGAAACCAGGTAAGAATAATAATCGCGTGCATCACCATCAATTGCGATCTTTCTGTCGAAACTAAGTACTACAAAAAAAAGTACAACAACACAAAATGCTATAACAAGGTTTAAATAATTATTTTTTACAAATGAATTCAAAATACAAATACTATCCCACGCTGCCTTCCAAACTTACTGCTAATAGTTTTTGGGCTTCAACGGCAAACTCCATTGGGAGTTTATTTAATACTTCTTTACAATAACCATTTACAATTAAGCCAATTGCTTTTTCGTTATCGATACCGCGTTGCTTACAATAAAATAACTGGTCTTCACCAATCTTGCTTGTCGTCGCTTCGTGTTCAACTACCGCGGTCTTATCTTTAATTTCTATATAAGGAAAAGTATGTGCGCCGCATTTGTCGCCCATTAATAAGCTATCACACTGCGAAAAATTACGCGAATTACTTGCGCCTTTACGAATTTGAACCAACCCACGGTAACTATTATTGCTAAAGCCTGCGCTTATGCCTTTTGAAATAATTGTGCTACGGGTATTTTTACCAATGTGGATCATTTTTGTTCCGGTATCTGCTTCTTGCATATTATTGGTTAAAGCAACTGAGTAAAATTCACCAACACTATTATTTCCTTTTAAAATAACCGAAGGATATTTCCATGTAATGGCAGAACCTGTTTCAACTTGCGTCCAACTGATCTTTGAATTATCTTCTAAACAAATGCCGCGCTTGGTAACAAAATTAAAGATACCACCTTTACCATTCTTATCTCCGGGATACCAGTTTTGTACTGTACTATATTTTACTTCTGCATTTTTATGGGCTATAATTTCAACAATAGCAGCGTGCAACTGATTCTCGTCACGTTGCGGTGCTGTGCAACCTTCCAGATACGAAACATAACTTCCCTCGTCTGCCACAATTAAAGTACGCTCAAACTGACCGGTACCAGTTGCATTGATCCGGAAATAAGTTGAAAGCTCCATGGGGCATCTAACGCCTTTGGGTATGTAGCAAAAAGAGCCGTCGCTATAAACGGCCGAGTTTAATGCTGCAAAATAATTATCAGTGTAGGGAACAACAGTTCCCATATATTTTTTAATAAGATCGGGGAATTCGTGAACCGCTTCGCTGAACGAACAAAAAATAATTCCTTTTTCAGAAAGTGTTTCTCTAAAAGTTGTTTTAACCGAAACGCTATCAAAAACCGCATCAACAGCAATGTTTGATTGCACACCACTTAAACGTTTCTGCTCTTCCAGAGAGATGCCCAATTTGGCAAATGTTTTTAAAAGTTCAGGATCAACTTCATCTAAACTTTTTAATTCGGGTTTAACTTTTGGCGCAGAGTAATAACTTATATCCTGATAATTGATTTTTGGATAATGTAAGTGCGCCCAGTTGCTTGGCTCAGGTAATGTTTGCCAATGACGGAAAGCTTTCAATCTAAACTCTAGCAACCATTCCGGTTCGTTCTTCTTTTTACTAAGTGCCGTTACAACATCCTCGTTCAAACCTTTTGCAAAAGTATCCGAATCAATATTGGTCGTAAAACCAAATTCATAATCTTTATTAATATGTTCCTGTAAGATCTCGTTTGCCATTTTGTATTTATAAATTTTGAATTTTCAACTTTGAATCTTAAACCGAAAAAGATTCTCCACAACCACAAGTGCGGTTAGCATTAGGGTTATTAAATACAAAACCTTTACCATTAAGGCCGCCGGTATACTCCAATTCAGTTCCCACCAGGTACAAAAAGCTCTTGCGGTCAACCACTATCTTAATTCCTTTGTCTTCAAACATCTGGTCGCCTTCTTTTATTTGGTTATCAAACTCCAATTTATATGACAAGCCGGAGCACCCACCACCATCTACCCCAACTCTTATAAAAGTATCCACAGGACGGTTTTCTGTCTTGATAAGATCGAGGGCATGATTCTTTGCATTTTCTGTTACAGTGATCATAACTATATGGTTTTTAATTATTTAACAATTATTCTTAATTAGATTAAATCTAAATTAGTGCAAAAATACCATAAAAATGGTATCTTTACAAGTATAAAACCTAAAAATTAAAGAAGCTTAACGCTTTGCATCAAAAAATCGCTGAGTTTCAAAATAATCGCGCAAAAAAGGTCTGTTTTATATTAACACTCAATTGATTAAAACCTTTTGGTTTAAGCTAACGAACCTTAATAATTTTAAATAATTTCATGCTTTAATTGAAAAGAACCGTCCTTATAATTTTCGCAGTTTTTTGCAGTATTATTTGCTTCCCGCAAACGAACGATACTTTATATGTTCATTACATTGAACACGCACCTTTTTCTACAACAGAAAATGCTGCACCAAAAGGGCTTGAAGTAGATATTATAAATGATTATATACTCTGGCAAAAAACCACAAAAAAAATAAATTTCACGCCAAAATACGTTCCATTTACCGACCCAGATCTTTTTTATGCAAGCGTAAAAAATTCTTCGCGCAACACTATTGGATTGGGAGCTGTAACGATTGTTCCGGAGAAAGCAAAAGAGATTGAGTTTACGAATGCATATCTAAAAAATGTTGCTTTTTGCATTTCAAATGGTAATGCAACAGATATTAAAACAAAAACTCAGCCTGAAATAATTAAAACCTTTGGCAGCATGACTGCGTTAACAGTTACCAACACCACTTTAAACAAATATGTAAATGAATTGAAAAAAAGTTACTTACCCGAACTTAAACTCATTGCGCAACCAAACGGCACTAAAATACTAGATGAAATTGCAAAGAATATTTTATATTTTGGTTACGTAGATGCAATTACTTTTTGGTATTATGTAAAAAATAATCCAACAAAATTTGTGAAGATTCAAAAACCGCTCATTCAAACAAAAGAAGAATTTGGTTTTATTTTACCTAAAGGGTGCAATCAAAAGGTTTTATTCAATGAGTTTTTTGCGGGATTTAAAAAAACAAAAAATTATCATTTAATCCTTGAAAAACATTTGGGTTCTTACATGGGTCAAATAATGGCTGTTAATTAACCATTTTTCATAAGACCCTTCTTAGATGCAAAAAATTACAGAGATCAAAGAGTTTTACACTGTTAAGCGTAAAGAAAAAGTTAATGGCGAAGAGGTCTTAGTTGACAAAAAATTATACCGCTATCGTGATGTGAATTATGTAGATGGTTGGGCCAGATTTGGTCATTGGTTGCTGGATTATGTATTCAGGGTGATCTTTGAACTGGCAATTGGTGTTGTTTTAGGAGTTATACTCGCGCTAACCGGAAATATTGGACTTTTATCCGATCCATCAATTGAAACTTACAACAATATATTTAGTTGGCTGATCTTTCAGCCGCTTTATTATTTTCTGTTCGAATATGCCATGCAAGCCTCGCCTGCAAAAGCCTTATTAGGTAGAATAGTTGTAGATGAATATGGCAACAAACCAACAGCCCGCCAGTTCTTTATCCGTTCCATATCAAGAGTTGTACCGTTTGAGGCCTTCTCCTGCTTATCATCTCTGGGCTGGCACGATAACTGGAGTAATACGTTTGTGTTGAGAAAAAAGGACCTTAAAGAACTAAAACTTCTTCAAAAAATAAATGAGATTGACAGCACTTCCGTATCTTTACCAAAAGAAATATGATAGCCATTGATAAAACATTAATTAGCGAAGACCTTTTAGACAAAAAATTTGTCTGTGATCTTAACGCCTGTAAAGGCGCTTGTTGTGTTGCAGGCGATAGTGGCGCGCCACTTGATAAAGACGAGCTTAAGATCCTTAAATCAGTAGTAGATAAAGTAAAACCTTACATGGTTAAAAAAGGAATTAAAGCTATTGAAAAACAGGGGGCCTATGTAATTGATGGCGATGGCGATTATACTACTACGCTGGTAAGCCCGGGAGCAGAGTGCGCATTTGTTTTTTTTGATGAAAATAAAATTGCCAAATGCTCTATTGAACAAGCCTATTATGAGGGAAAGATAGATTGGAAAAAACCTATTAGCTGTCATTTATATCCTATACGCATTACAAAACATAAAGATTATGATGCGGTAAATTATGACAAATGGGATGTTTGCAAGCCTGCTTGTGAATGTGGTGCAAAATTAGATGTGCCGGTTTATAAATTCCTCAAAGATCCATTGATTCGAAAATATGGCAAAGAGTGGTTCAAAGAACTAGAGAAGAGCGCAAAACTTTTTTTGAAAAAATAATAACACATGAAGATTTTAATTACAGGGTCCAACGGTTTGCTTGGCCAAAAGTTGGTTTACAAACTTAGAAATCGTAAGGACATTACATGCATTGCCACTGCCCGCGGCGAGAACAGATTGGTTAAACAAGATGGATATATTTATGAAACACTGGATATAACAGATCTTAAAAATGTGGAGGAAGTTTTTTCGAAATACACGCCGGATGTAGTTGTTAATACTGCTGCTATGACCAATGTGGATGCCTGCGAAACGGAAAAAGAAGCTTGTTGGTCCATGAACGTTACTGCGGTGCACAATCAGGTAAAAGCTCTTGAACTTTTAAAAAGCAATAACACAGGCTACAAACCACACTTTATTCATTTAAGCACCGATTTTATTTTTGATGGAACACATGGCCCGTTAGACGAAAACGAAAAACCAAATCCCTTAAGTTATTATGCCGATAGCAAACTTGCAGCCGAACTAATTGTACAAGGATCTTTTTTAGACTGGGCAATTGCGCGCACTGTGCTCGTTTATGGCATTGTAGATAATATGAGTAGAAGCAATATTGTGCTTTGGGTAAAATCAAATTTAGAACAGGGTAAAACCATTAACGTTGTTGATGACCAGTTTAGAACCCCAACTCTGGCCGAAGATCTGGCAGACGGTTGCATTTTAATTGCTCAAAAAAGAGCGAAAGGCATTTATAATATTTCTGGAAAAGATTATTACAGCATTTTAGAACTAGCGCATGTAGTTGCAGATTATTACAAATTAGATAAAAGCCTGATTAAGCCAAGCAAGAGTGCCGATATTAAGCAACCTGCCAAACGTCCGCCAATAACGGGTTTTATAATTGATAAAGCCAAAAAAGAACTGGGTTATAACCCGCACAGTTTTACTGAAGGTATTAAGATCCTCGAAGAACAGATCAAGGAAATGTCAAAATAGGTTAATTAAACAACCTGTTTACAATCTCCGGTTGATATCTTACGTTTAAAACAAAAATGCATCCTTTCATATTCTTTAACTTTATTAGATTGAATTAATAAAGTGGCAAGCGGCATCAAAAAACTGGCAGGGCAAACTGTAATCTACGGTTTAGGTACAATTGTGCCCCGCTTTTTAAATTATCTTTTAACACCACTTTTAACCTACGGATTTACTGCTGCAGAATACGGTATCAATAGCGAGTTATATGCCTACATTTCTTTTTTAAATGTGATTTTTACTTATGGCATGGAAACTACTTTTTTTAATTTCAGTTCTAAATTAGAAAACAAACAAGACGTTTATAATACCGCGTTACTTTCATTGATTCTTTCTTCTGTAGTTTTTAGTTTGTTGTTTTTAGTTTTTGCAGGATCAATTGCAGAAAGATTATCAACACCAAACTCCGTTTATTTACCACAATTTGTTATCTGGAGTGTATTGATCGTGGCAAGTGACGCAATAACAGCAATTCCCTTCGCTCAATTACGTTCTGAAAATAAAGCCATGAAATTTTCTGTTTTAAAACTAAGTAATGTTGTGGTAAATTTCGCTTTAACTATTTTCTTTTTAAAAATTTGCAAATCAAGTTACGATAATGGCGAAACAAATTTTATGGCCTCTCTTTACAATCCAGAAATTGGAATTGGCTATGCTTTTCTTGCCAACCTTCTGGCCAACTGTTTTACACTTGTACTTTTATCAAAGCAATTTGCAACTTTAAAATTTTCATTAAACATAGATTTACTAAAAAAAATGTTAAGCTACGCCTGGCCGTTAATTATTTTAGGTTTTGCCGGCATGATAAACGAAACATTAGATAGGATCATTCTTAAAAAATTAATTGTAGATAAGTCTGAGGCGCAGATAGCGCAAGGCGTTTATGGCGCCTGCTACAAGATCGCTATTTTGATGACCATTTTTATACAAGCTTTTCGTTTTGCTGCAGAGCCTTTCTTTTTTAATAAAGCAAAAGAAAAAGATTCTACAAAGTCGTATGCTCTGGTAATGAAATACTTTGTTATTTTTTGTTTATTCCTTTTTTTAGCAACTACATTAAATTTAGAATGGATAAAGCTCTTTATCGGTCCAAATTTCCGGAGCGGTTTAAATGTTGTACCCGTTTTGTTGATGGCTAATTTATGTTTGGGTGTAGTTTATAATTTAGCTATTTGGTATAAATTAAATGGCCAAACAAAATTCGGAGCCATAATTGCTATTGTAGGGGCAATTATTACAATTGTAGTGAATGTTATCTTTGTACCAAAATACTCTTACGTAGCCTCAGCCTGGGCAACTCTCGCCGCTTATGCCGGCATGATGATACTTTCATATATTTTGGGTCAAAAATATTTTCCAATAAAATATAACGTACGGGCAATAAGCGTTTATGTAATTATTGCTTTAGGTTTTTATTTCTTAACCTTTACGTATAGTGGTATAGAAAACACATTCTTAAAACTGGTACTGAATAATTTGTTGGTAATCTTATTTGCGTGGTTCGTTTATAAATTAGAATTTCCTAATCTGAAAAAACTACGCGCAAATGGCAACACTACAAGTTAAGGTCATCAACCAATCTAAACACGCTCTACCCGAGTACGCAACCATACAGGCAGCCGGACTGGACCTAAAATCAAATATCAGCGAACCTATTGTTTTAAAACCTTTACAACGCCAGTTAATTCCAACAGGTTTATTTATTGAATTACCAAATTCTTACGAAGCACAAATAAGACCACGTAGTGGTTTGGCTTTTAAAAATGGTATTACGGTTCTCAATTCACCCGGCACTATTGATGCCGATTACCGAGGAGAAATAAAAGTGTTGTTAGTGAATCTTTCTAACGAAGAGTTTACCATTAACGATGGCGAACGCATTGCGCAAATGGTAATAGCCAAACACGAACAAATTGCCTGGGTACAAGTTTCTGTTTTGGAAGAATCTAACAGAGGCGCCGGAGGTTTTGGCAGTACCGGAAAAAAATAAAATTCTATTTACAAAAAGTTTGTTTTATCTCTTCGGCCATTTGCGAGCCGGATTTAATGGCATCATTTATTATTGCGCAAGACCTTGCGTCATCCTTTTGTTTGTGATATATATACGCCAGATCAATATAAGCGTCAAAATTTTTCGGGTCAAGATTTATTGTTGTTTCATAATCTTTAATGGCCTTGGTATGATCGCCAATATTCTCATGACATGATGCACGGTAACAATAGGCTTGCGAATACATAGGTTTTGCAGAAAGGCAAGTGGTTAGATCTTCGATTGCTTTTTTATAGTTTGCCGAAGCGCCAAAAGCCAATGAACGATTATACAGCGCATTTACATGATTAGGGAATTTGGTTAAAACAATATTGAACTCTTCAATACTTTTTGCGTAATTTTTTTCGGCTAAAAAAATGAGGCCGTCTAAAAAATGTGCTTCTGTAAAATTAGGATAGGTTTTAATCAACAAGGCACAATTGGTTTGTGCTTCTTTTAAACTATTTATTTTTAAATAGATCAACCCTTTGTAAAATAGTGCACTGTCTTTATGGTAATTTTTCGTGATACACGAATCCATCTGATGTAAAGAGGTCTTAAAGGCGCTCACAAGTATACATTCTCTTACTTTAGAGAACACTGTTTGGCCGTGACCAAGCAAACCAATTATAACAAGGGTGTATAAAAAAATAGCTCTCATGTTTTAAAGATAACAAAAAAAATCATTTGAGACAATTTATGCTAATTACCTCGCAAAACCGCGCCTTAAGCCAAGCTATACGGCAATAACAGCCCACATTCTGCCGGTTTTTCCTTTGTCTTGTCGGTAACTAAAAAAATCACTTTCAAAGGTGCAACGGTTCATGACCCATATATTTTGTTCCGGAATCTTGCTTTGCAATAACACAAATTTATTACAGGCAATAAGGTCTATTTTATTCTCTTTCCAACAAGATGAGGGAAAACCTGCATTAGCAAATTGCTCTATAACTTCATTTCCAACTTCAAAATTATTTTGGCAAATTCCTTGTCCAATGGCTACCTGAATGTTTTTTTCATCCGCTCCCAATTTTAGCATTTCATTAATTGCATTTTGGGCTATATAATTTACGGTACCGCGCCAACCCGCATGGGCTGCTGCAATAACATTATTTATGTTGTCGTGAAATAATAACGGATAACAATCGGCAATGCTAACAGCCAACACTAAATTTTTTTGATCAGTAACTAAAGCGTCGCCCTCTTGCTGACCAATTTTCGCACTACAAACTTTGTTGCCGTGAACTTGTTTGAGATAAGATAAATTATCAATTGATAGCTTTAAATTAGCTAGTGCCGATTTTCTGTTTTCTAAAATGTTTGAGGGCTCATCCTCTGAACCGCCTAAATTTAAAGAATCAAAAGGTGCTTTTGAAATGCCTCCTTCTCTTGTTGAAAAGCCGTGTGTGCAATTTATGTTAGGAGACTTTAGCCACATTAAAAACGAAAAGGAATTTCTGTTATCGACTATTAATTGATATAGCTCAATTTCATCATATTGGTTCTGCCTTTTTCTTTCATCGGCATACTTGCAATATTAATAACAAGGTCGTCATCTTTTACAAACCCTTTTTGTTTTACAAAATCTTTAAGATCGGTTATCGTGTCATCTGTACTTTCGTACTTGTTATAATAAAACCCGCGAATGCCCCATACCAAACTTAATGTTGTAAGCAAAGGTTGATTATCTGTAAAAATAAAAATATGCGCTTTAGGGCGGTGACTCGATAATTTAAATGCCGTATAACCACTATTGGTCATACTAATGATAGCTTGTGCGCCGGCATGGTGCGCTAAAGAACAGGCGTTATAACAAATACTATCTGTTATGTAAGTAATGGTTTTAATTTGCGGTGTGTGCTCTTTATAATAAATACTGTCCAGCTCTTCTACTTGTGTAATGATACGGCGCATCATTTCAATTACTTTAACCGGATATTTTCCAACAGAAGTTTCTGCACTCAACATTACCGCATCAGCGCCATCCATTACTGCATTGGCAACATCGTTTACCTCAGCACGTGTTGGAGTGTAGCTGGTGATCATGCTCTCCATCATTTGCGTTGCAATGATAACCGGTTTACCGATCTCTACACATTTTTGCACGATCATTTTTTGAAGTAAGGGCACTTGTTCCATTGGCAATTCAACACCAAGATCGCCACGGGCAACCATTATACCATCGGTTACATCAATAATATTATCAATTTCCTTTATCGCCTCGGGTTTTTCTATTTTTGCGATCACGCGCGCTCGTTTGCCTTTTTGTTTGATAATATCTTTTAACTCAACAATATCAGTAACGCTTCTAACAAACGATAAGCCTATCCAGTCAAAATCCTGCTCCAACGCAAATTCGAGATCGCGAATATCTTTTACCGTTAAACAAGGCAACGATATTTTTGTGTTAGGTAAATTAACTCCTTTTTTAGAAGACAGGGTGCCTCCTACTAAAACCTCACAGCGTACAAGATCTTTGCCGTTTGTATCAATAACTTTTAAATGTATTTTCCCATCATCAATTAAAACGGTCTCCCCTGCTTTAACGTCTTGCGGAAATTGCGGATAGGTAATATAAATTTGATGTTCATCGCCTTCCTGCTCTTTTGTGGTAATAGAAATTAAATTGCCGTTAATAAGATTGGCGCTGTTATCTTTCATAACACCAATGCGCAATTTTGGTCCTTGTAAGTCGGCTAAAATACCAACGTGACGATTTAATTTTTTATTTAACTCACGAATGTTTTTAACCGTGTGTAAAACGGCTTCGTAATCGCCATGCGAAAAATTTATCCGGCAAATATCCAGACCTTCTTTGAACATACCTTCCAATACATTAATATCAGAAGTTGCAGGCCCCATAGTAGCAACAATTTTTGTGCGGTTAAAATGACTCATAGTAAATAGTGCTTAAATAACGACATCTAAGTTAAAAAAATAAGAACAGCTTTAAAATTATTTAATGGTTATTTTAATGCTATTAAAGCCCTGGAGGGGTACCAAAGTTATTGGGGTTGATGGTTGTTGTATTTGTACCATTCAAAAAAGATCTTTTGCGATTGCAACGCTCTACACTGGAAATGGCTATTTCTAGGGTTTTATTATCAAAAGTTGAAGCGGCAACAAGCTTATAATGTTCTATGGCCTTATCCAGATTTCCTTCTGCTTCAAACATAATGGCCCATTCGTTATTAATAGTAGACCTGTTAATGCCAACAACCGATTCTGCTTTTGTAAGCAATGCTTTTAGCTCTTCGAACCTCTTTAAGTTAGAAAGTAAGATGGCATAATTATAATAAATGGCACAGTAATCAGGACTTGTTTGATAAGCAATTTTATAATGCAATTCGGCTTTTGCGTAATCTTTTATCTTGGTTTCATAAATAAAACCTAAATGATTATGCGCCTTTCCGAATGTTGGTTCAACTGAAATTATACTCTCTAAAATTGAAACCGCTTCTTCGATCTTATTATCTTTTATTAATTGATCGGCATTGCTAAGTAATTGTTCATTATGAATGCTCATGTTAGTTTACATTTGTGGTTGCACAGCCTTTGTATGTTTTTTTATTGTATTTAATAGAAATACTTCTTTCTCTTTTTTCGCCACTGGTTTCTTCAGTGCAAGGTTTATCATTAACAGAAATTGAAAGTGCATTTTCAGGAATAGTTTTGCTGTAAGAATCGTTATCCGCGCCGCTAAAGTCATTTTCCAAAATGAGACTGTCTGTCCCGTTTTCAATTAGTAAGCGCAAATGATCTGCAAAAAATTCTGCATACCAGCCAGGCTCGCTACCTCTTGCGATCAGCAAGGGTTTAGCAGTTTTAGAAATTCTCGTAACCTCAGCAATCTGACTTGTATCGGGAATTGTTACGATTGCACTATCGGTTTTTCGAAGTTGAGGAACTTCAACAGTTTCTTCATTACGAATGTTGCAGGACATGAATGTTCCAACAACTATAAAATAACCGATCCATTTCATTAAATTAGTGTTCTGAATGTGTCGTGTCTTTTACCACGTTAGTTGAATCTTCTCCCAAATTTGTAAGTACTTCTAACTTACTTGTTGGAATATTCTCTTGTTCTCCGTCCTTAGGCACATTGCAGGCTACAAAAGCTACTGCAACAATAAAATACAATGTTACTTTTTTCATGTTTTATTTATTTTTACGTGAGATTACTTTTTCAACTGCCTTAATAATGTCCACAGAATCTAAACCATATTTTTTCATTAATTCATCTGGCGTTCCGCTTTCTCCAAACGAATCGTTAACAGCAACAAACTCTTGTGGTGTAGGATGATTACGTGATAAAAATTGTGCAACACTATCGCCTAATCCACCATTCATTTGATGTTCTTCGGCGGTAACAACACATTTTGTTTTTAAAACTGATTTTAAAATAGCGTCTGTATCTAGTGGTTTAATGGTATGAATATTTATGATCTCCGCACTTATGCCTTTTGCAGCTAAGGCTTCTCCTGCTTCGATCGCTTTCCAAACCAAGTGCCCTGTAGCAAGAATTGTTACATCTGTTCCTTCGTTCAACATTACTGCTTTACCGATCTCAAATTTTTGATCGGCAGGTGTAAAATTAGGAATGGTTGGGCGACCAAAACGCAGGTACACCGGACCATCATACGCCGCTATAGCAATAGTAGCAGCTTTGGTTTGATTATAATCGCAAGGATTGATAACTACCATGTGCGGCAACATTTTCATCAAACCAATATCTTCTAATATTTGGTGTGTAGCACCGTCTTCTCCCAATGTAAGTCCGGCATGCGAAGCGCAGATCTTTACATTTTTACCAGAGTAAGCAATACTTTGACGAATTTGATCATAAACACGGCCGGTACTAAAATTAGCAAAGGTGCCGGTAAAAGGTATTTTGCCACCAATCGTTAAGCCGGCTGCAATGCCCATCATATTTGCTTCCGCAATTCCAATTTGGAAAAAACGTTCGGGATGCTCTTTTTGAAAAGCATCCATTTTTAAAGAGCCTGTAAGGTCGGCACAAAGTGCTACAACGTTTGGATTTGTTTTTCCTAATTCAGATAAACCGGCGCCAAAGCCCGAACGTGTATCTTTTTTTTCTGTGAATGTATATTTTTTCATGAGTGTTTTATCTATAATAACCTAACGGTTTGCGCTATGCCGGATTTTACTTCAAAGTTTCTTTCAATGGTCTTGATCGTTTCTTTTGCAAACTCGTACCTGAAAACCACTTTGTATTTACCCGGCTGTAAATATATAATTTCGCTTTGTAAAGTGGGATTTAAGTTACAAACCCAAACAACTGTTTTTCCATCATCTACGTAAATACTACCATAACCCGTGCCCTGTTTGCTAAACAAAATATTACCGCTGGTTGGGATCTTAATGGTGTTGGTGCTGCTTTGTTTTATGTCCACATCTTTTAAATTAATTCTTGGCAGTGTAAGCACTTCCAGGTCATACTTGCCAATAATGTATTTCTCGATCTTGCCAAAATCCTGCACGTTAAGCGTTTGCAATTCTCCACCCTTCCTTACCAATGTTGTTGGATAGTATTTATTGATGGTACCATCCAATTCTAATTTTAAATAGCCTTGTGGCGCATCTAATTTTATAATATTGTGTTTACCTTTTGTAATGGATATATTTTTCTTTTCCTGCACAGGAATAGTGTGCACTACAAGATCGTATTTCATATCAGGATCGAGCACTAAAGTGTCGGGATTACCCCTATGATTGATCGTATGCAAATAGTTGTATTTAATATTGGTTGTACCTGCTTCGTAAAAGGTCATATCCACATCTGTTTCTGTTGGTTTTTTCAAGATGTCGAGTAGATCAACCTGCACCGTTGTTTGTGTAATTGCCTCTGTTAAAACCAGTTTCAACACATCTTTAAAATTTGCTTCGTTGCTAACATCATAAAATTTTCCCATGCAGGCAAACACATCAGCAAATTTTGCATCAAGCCCAACGCCAATTACAAATGGACGTAAGAAAATTCCTTTCTTTTGCAACTCAGCACTTACTACACAAGGGTAACCATTGCATTCTTCTATACCATCTGTGATTAAAATTACAATGTTTCGGTAGTTTGCTTTTGCAGTAAAATCAGCAGCGCACTCACCAAGCGAATAAGCTATTGGCGTGGTTCCCATAGGTTCCAACTTTTGAATGCGTTGTTTTATTTTTAAAGAATTTATGTTAGCCTCCGCAAAAGGCACTTCGAGTTTGGTATCCTTACAATTACGGTCTTTAAAAAAAGTGGTATGCCCGTAACAACGCAGCGCCAGCTCTAAATTCGGAAGATTTTTTAAGCTATCAAGAAATTCGCCCATTACTTTTTTTGCAACCTCGATTTTTATGTTGCTGTTCCATGGTGCATACATGCTGTATGAATCATCAAAAATAAAAAGGATGCGGTTGGTGACCTGCGAAGACGCAGAATGTGAAATTATAAATGTTAGATTATAAATTATAAAATATTTTATTAAATTATTTTTATTCAATAAAAATTTCATTTAAAATTCAACATTTAAAATTTATAATTTCTAGTAATCTTTTTCCGTTTCTTCTAACTGCAATAAGGCTTTTGCTAATTGATCATCGTTTGGTGCCGAGCCATGCCATTTGTGTGTTCCCATCATATAATCAATGCCCATACCCATTTCGGTCTCCATCAATATCATAATTGGTTTGCCTTTACCCACTAAATTTTTTGCTTCGTTAAAAGAGGCAATTACTTTTTCAATATCATTGCCATTTTTGTTTTCTAAAACTGTCCAACCAAAAGCCTCAAATTTTGCCTTTAAGTTTCCAAGAGATAAAACAGTTTCAACGTCACCATCAATTTGTCTGCCGTTATAATCAACCGTAGAAATAAGATTATCTACCTTGTTTGCAGCCGCATACATGGCCGCTTCCCAGATCTGGCCTTCCTGCAATTCGCCATCGCCATGCAAACTGTAAATAATAGCATTGTCTTTATTTAATTTTTTTGCCAAAGCCGCGCCAATAGCAACGCTCATACCCTGCCCTAAAGAACCGCTGGCAATGCGCACCCCCGGTAAACCCTCGTGGGTAGTTGGGTGGCCCTGTAAACGTGAGTTTAACTTGCGAAAAGTTTTTAATTCATCAATCGGGAAATACCCGCAACGGGCTAAAACACTGTAAAAAACCGGGCTAATGTGTCCGTTACTTAAAAAGAAGAGGTCGTCATTCTTACCATCCATGGTAAAAGCCTTTGGATCGTGTTTCATTACCACCTTGTAAAGGGCTACAAAATACTCCACACAGCCTAACGAACCTCCCGGATGCCCCGAGCTAACAGCGTGCACCATTCTAACAATATCCCTTCTAACCTGGGTAGATAATTTTTTTAAAGCTTCAATATTGGCCATTTGTACGATGTATTTGCGGCAAAATTAGCATTTGCCTATTGCTTATAAGTCTAATGTTGATAATAATTACAGGATGTTAAAAACTAAAAAAATATTGTTTTTAGGGCTTTCGCCAAAAAGCCTCTGATATTAGTATATTTGCACGTTTTATTATTATTAAATTTATTAGTTTATGGCCCTAAAATGTGGAATTGTTGGATTACCTAATGTTGGAAAATCGACCCTGTTTAATTGTTTGAGTAACGCAAAAGCCCAGGCGGCAAATTTTCCTTTTTGCACCATCGATCCTAATGTTGGAACGACCACTGTGCCCGATGAACGCTTAACTAAACTGGCTGATATTGTAAAACCACAGAACATTTTACCTACTACTGTTGAGATAGTTGATATTGCCGGACTTGTAAAAGGCGCCAGCAAAGGCGAGGGCCTTGGAAACAAGTTTCTGGGAAATATTCGCGAATGCGATGCTATACTTCATGTTTTAAGATGTTTTGACGACGATAACGTTGTGCACGTGGATGGTAAGGTAGATCCTGTAAAGGATAAAGAGATCATTGATACTGAACTTCAGTTAAAAGATCTTGAAAGTGTTGACACTAAAATGAAGAAATACGAGAAGTTGGCCAAAGTTGGTACCGATAAAGACGCGGTAAAAACGTTTAATGCTTTAACTAAGTTAAAAAACACACTTGAGAGTGGCCAGTCTGCAAGGGCTTGTGCTTTAGAGGAAAATGAATTGCCTTTTATTGCCGATCTACATTTATTGACCATTAAACCGGTAATGTACGTTTGTAATGTGGATGAGGCTTCTGCAAAAACAGGCAACAAACACGTTGACGCGGTAAAAGAAGCAGTGAAAAATGAAAATTCTGAAATTTTAATTATCACCGCCCAAATGGAAAGTGAAATTGCTGCTTTAGAAACCTTTGAAGAAAAACAAATGTTCTTAGGCGATATGGGATTAGATGAACCGGGTGTAAATAAATTAATTAAATCGGCTTACAAATTATTAAAGCTAGAAACTTATTTTACAGCTGGTGTAAAAGAAGTGCGCGCGTGGACCATCACTAAAGGCATGAAAGCCCCACAGGCAGCCGGTGTTATACATACCGATTTTGAAAAAGGATTTATTAAAGCAGAGGTTATTGCTTACAATGATTTTGTAACATTAGGATCTGAGGCCGCTTGCCGCGATGCCGGAAAATTAAAAATAGAAGGAAAAGAATACGTTGTGAATGATGGTGACGTGATGCATTTCCGCTTTAATGTTTAAAACCAATTCAGAATTAATAATTTAAAATTTAAAAGAAGTACTGATTCCTTTTTAATTTTAAATTTTGACTTTTAAATTATATAGAATGAACAACCACGAAATTGATTACAAATTATTTGGCGAAGAGATGCAGTGTGTGGAAGTTGAACTTGACCCACAAGAAGCTGTTATTGCCGAACCCGGAAGTTTTATGATGATGACGGACGGTGTACAAATGGAAACATTGTTTGGTGATGGAAACCAAAAAGGTTTTATGGATAAATTATTTTCTGCCGGAAAACGTTTGTTAACGGGCGAGAATTTATTTATGACCGTTTACTCAAATATTTCCACACAAAAGCGTCAGGTAACGTTTGCTGCACCATATGCGGGAAAAATTATTCCAATGAATCTTGCACAGCTTGGCAATAAAATTATTTGTCAGAAAGACAGTTTTTTATGTGCCGCTAAAGGCGTTGCAGTTGGCATTGAATTTCAGAAAAAATTAGGCACCGGTTTATTTGGTGGCGAAGGTTTTATTATGCAGAAGCTGGAAGGCGATGGCATGGCCTTTGTGCATAGCGGCGGACACGTAATTGAAAAAGAATTGAAAGCCGGTGATATGCTAAAAATTGATACCGGTTGTATTGTTGCTTTTACAAGCACCATTAATTACGACATACAATTTATTGGTGGCGTAAAAAATACTTTGTTTGGTGGCGAAGGTGTATTTTATGCCGTATTAAAAGGTCCTGGAAAAGTTTGGATCCAGACACTTCCTATTAGTCGTTTGGCAGGAAGAATTTTATCTTACGGCCGTGGAAGCAGGAAAGAAGAAGGCTCTATACTTGGCGGCCTCGGAAATTTAATTGATGGAGATTAATTCCATTTCGAGTTACGGGTTAATTATTCCGGGTTGTAGGAATAAATAAAAAACTGAAAACACGAAATACTAAATAATTTTTAATAAAGAATGGCAACGATTACAAAATTTGAAGATTTAGAAATTTGGCAGCTATCCAGAAATTTGAATAAAGATATTTATCCTTTTCTCAAAACATTAAACGATACTAAAAATTATGAACTTCAAAAACAACTTGATAGATCTGCCGGATCGATAATGGACAATATTGCGGAAGGGTTCGAGAGGGATGGTAATCGTGAATTTATTCAGTTTCTTGCTATTTCAAAAGCTTCAACTGGCGAAGTTCGTTCACAGCTTTACAGAGCGTATGACAGAAACCTTCTCGAAAAAGAAAAATTCGATCAGTTTCAAAATGATTGTCAGGTAATCGGAAATAAAATTGGTAAGTTTATAACTTATTTGAATAAATCAACTATTAAAGGAAAGAAATTCAGTAATTCAAACACGAAATAAATAACACGAAATAGTTTTAATAACAGATGGCAAAATCAAATTATACAGAAGACAATATTAGGTCGTTAGACTGGAAAGAACACATTCGTACGCGCCCCGGCATGTACATTGGTAAATTAGGAGATGGAAGCGCTTTTGATGATGGAATTTATGTGCTCCTAAAAGAGGTAATGGATAACTCTATTGATGAGTTTATGATGGGTGAAGGAAATCGTATAGATATTAACGTAAAAGACGGCGTTGTTTCTATTCGCGATTTCGGGCGTGGTATTCCATTGGGTAAAGTTGTTGAAGTTGTTTCAAAAATGAATACCGGTGGTAAATACGATAGCGAGGCCTTTAAAAAATCTATTGGTTTAAATGGTGTGGGTACAAAAGCGGTTAACGCTTTATCCATTAATTTTAGAGTTACCGCTTACCGCGATGGACAAGCGAAATCTGCAGATTTTAGCAAAGGCGAATTGGTAAAAGAATACAAGCTTGTTTCTACAACTGAAAAGAACGGAACGTTAGTTGAATTTCGCCCGGATGATAGCATCTTCAAAAAATACCATTTCGTACACGAGTATATAGACCGCATGGTTTGGAACTATGCATTTTTAAATACAGGCTTAACCCTTACATTAAACGGTAATGAATATGCTTCTAAAAATGGATTAAAAGATCTATTAGAAAAAAATATTACCGGCGAAACTTTATACCCTATTATTCACCTAAGAGGAGAAGATATTGAGTTAGCAATGACCCATAGCAACGAACATTTTTCTGAAGAGTATTATTCGTATGTGAACGGGCAATACACAACACAAGGCGGAACGCACCTAGCTGCTTTTCGTGAAGCGGTTGTAAAAACAGTGCGCGAATTCTATAAAAAAGAATTTGAACCAAGTGATGTGCGTAAATCAATTGTTGCCGCTATTGCTGTAAAAGTGCAGGAGCCTGTTTTTGAATCGCAAACCAAAACAAAATTAGGTAGCGCCGAAATTGCGCCGGGCGGGCAAAGTATTCGCGGCTTTATTGGCGATTTTATAAAACAACAGTTAGACAATTATCTTCACAAAAATCCTGAAGTGGCAAAAGCCATTGAAGCAAAAATCTTAGCCAATGAGCGTGAGCGTAAAGAATTATCGGGCATTCAAAAATTAGCGAGAGAGCGTGCAAAAAAATCTTCTCTTCATAATAAAAAACTGCGCGATTGCCGCACGCATTTAGATGATACGAAAGATCCACGTCGTTTAGAAACATCTATCTTTATCTGTGAGGGAGATTCAGCAAGCGGATCTATCACAAAAACACGTGACGTAAATACGCAGGCAGTGTTTAGTTTAAAAGGAAAACCTTTGAACTGCTTTGGTCTTGGAAAAAAAGTGGTTTACGAGAACGAAGAATTTAATTTATTACAAGCCGCTTTAAATATTGAAGATAATTTAGAAGAACTGCGCTATAATAATGTAATTATTGCTACCGATGCTGATGTAGATGGTATGCACATTCGTTTATTATTGCTGACCTTCTTTTTACAGTTCTTTCCTGATCTTGTAAAGAACAATCACGTTAAAATTTTGCAGACGCCATTATTTAGGGTAAGAAACAAAAAAGAGACCGCTTATTGTTATAGCGACGAAGAAAGAAAGGCTGCAGTAGCAAAATTGGGCCCAAAACCCGAAATTACCCGTTTTAAAGGTTTGGGTGAGATCTCGCCTGACGAATTTAAGCACTTTATTGGCAAAGACATCCGTTTAGAGCCGGTGTTAATTGACCAGAAGTCAAGCATAACGGAGCTTTTGAACTATTATATGGGTAAAAACACGCAGGGTCGCCAGGACTTTATTATTGAGAATTTGCGCATTGAAAAAGACACAGAAAAAGAATTAATAGGTTAACAAACGTTAATTTCGGAAATTTTGATAAATTTGGAACGCGATTTGAATTTAACTTTAATATACACAAAAAAAACCATAAAAATGAAAACAATTAACTTACTATTAATACCAGCTATTGCAGTTTTAACTCTGGCGGGTTGTAAATCAAAAAAGAAACCAATTCAAAAGGAAACTGGTGCTGTAGAGATCTCAGTTCCATTTAGCACAAAAGAATTTCGTTCTGACGAAGATAACTTTAGAGCAAAACAAGTTGGAAAATCTCCTGATCTTGCAACTGCTAAGAAAATAGCGTTTCAAAATGCTAAATCTGAAATGGCTGCTAATATTAACAGTACTATAAAAAGAGTAACTGATCAATATACCAATCAACGTACTGTTGGTAACACTCAGGAATTCGAAAATAAATTTGAAGAATTAGCGCGTGAGGTTGTAAATTTAGAGATCTCTAACGTAAGAGAGATCGGTGAGAAGATCTTCAAAGAAACTGATAACTCTTATAGCTATTGGATCGCGATCGAAGCAAGCAAAAAAACTATTTTTGATAAAGTAGATGCTAAGATCTCTAACGATGCTAAATTAAAATTAGACTACGATAAGCAAAAATTCCAAAGCATTTTTGATGCTGAAATGAAAAAATTAGCTGAAGAAGGAAAATAAAAAAAACCTAAAAAGAGCATCTCTAAAAGGATGCTCTTTTTTTACCCAAATTTTTTGAAACAAATTTATCCCATATTCATTTTAATTGGATCGTTAGTTCTTTTCGGTTGTAATGGATCTAAAAAGTATTTTAAAGCGGCTGAACGTCTTGAAAAACAGGGTTTAGTTAACGAAGCTGCAGAATATTATTTAGAATCGCTGCAAAGAAAACCAACCAATGTTGACGCAAGGGTTAAATTAAAAGAGGTAGGACAAAAATATACTTCTAATCTTGCTTCCGATTTTTTCAGAAATTATAATACCCAGCAATTAGAATCATCTTTAGAAAGCTTCGAGAAATTAAAAGCCTTTACCGGTAAAACCGCGGCATTAAGTGTTGTTATGGATTACCCAAAAGGTTATGAAGATGATTATCAAAAAACAGTAGAAAATTACTGTTCAAAAAATTACAACCAGGCTTATAGCATGGTAAATCAAAAAAAATATAACGATGCATTAACGTACATCTCAAATATTAAGAAGTACAATCCTAATTATAAAACAACGCAGCAATTAGAGATCGTTTCTCATTGCGAACCATTATACCAAACCGCTGTTAGTAGTTTAGAAAATAAGAACTATGCCAGCGCTTTAATTTCTCTCTCAAAAATAAAAGAAAGAACTGAAAACTATAAAGACTTTAAAGAGTTGTATGATCTGTCTTCGGCAGAACAAACCAAAGAGTTTATTTTAATTCAACCTAAAAACTCTACCGATAATTCTGAAAAAGAAATTGAAGAATATCTGTTCAATAACTTTACGCAAACTGCTACCCAAAAATTTTCGAACATCAAACTCATAAATAACACGCCATTTGAAGAGTCCGGCGGGTCGTCAGACATGTTAAGCAATAACACTAACGTAGATCTTATTCAGGCTATACGAAAAGCTACCGGTGCTGATTATTTTTATACCTACGATGTTTCCAATAAAAAAGAAATAAATACCGGCCCTACAAAAAGTTCTTACACTTCTTATCTTGAAGTTAAGACCAGAAAAAACGATACGTTGGTAATTACAGAATATCAGCCCGTTAATTACAGCTTGGTAAAAGGGTCGCGCACCTATTCGTACGATTATAAATACAAAATAATTAACGCATTTTCGAACCAGATCGTTTCATCGCAAACTCAAAACATGATAAGCCAGGACGCTATGGAGTATAACGAATTCACTAAAAGCTTTAATGGCAATATCAATAATCTTTTTCCATACAATCCGCATCAAACGGCTCCTGCAGCGCAATACAATCCGCGCAGCTGGCGTAGCATGTTTCAGGCAAAAAATACTTTAAAATCTTTTGATGAGCTGAAAAGTGAAACAAATAGCAAAGCAATTAATTTTTTTACAACCTCTGTAAGCAATAACATAAAATAAAAATTGAAAAATATACTTTACATATTTTTAGTGTTTGGTGTTTTAGCAGGATGCAAAAGCAAAAAAGAAGTTGCCGTTGCCGCTACTGAGGTAAAAGTGCCGCTATGGGTTAGCAGCCGGCCAAACAACGGTTTTAAATATGTTGGTATTGGTGTATCTGATAAAGGCAAAAGCAGTAACTATCAAATTGATGCTAAGAAAAATGCGCTTTACGATCTGTCATCAGAAATAAAAGTAAATATTTCAAGTAACTCTGTTCTGTATACCGTACAAAACAATAATAATTTTAATGAAAATTTTAACTCCTTAATAAATCTTACAAATACCGATAACATTGAAGGTTACCAGTTGGTTGATTCGTATGAGAATGAAAAGCAATATTGGGTATACTATCAATTAGATAAAGCCGAATACGCCAACCAAAAAGCGCAAAAAAAACAGCAAATTATTTCTAAGGCTACTAACTTAATTAATTTAAGTTTTAATGATGAAAAAAATAAAGACTTCTCATCTTGCTTAAAAAAACGAATACAGGCATTTGGTGTACTAACTCCTTACTTAAGCGAAGAAATTAGTTTTGATGCGGCGCAAACCAACGGCATTAAAACTGTTTTTGACCTAACTTCTATCATTCAGCAGCAATTACAATCAATCTCGCTTGTACAACAAAAAGAACTGCCAATTTTAAAACCTTACCAATTAACCTATGCGCCGTTGGTTTACGGCTTAGAATTAAAAACAAAAACGCCTTTGCAAAACTTCCCCTTCATTATTAGCAGCGATGAAGAAAAAATTAAGATCAACGAAAAAACAACTACCAATAATAATGGCGAGCTGCAATTAAAAGTAAATTATGTTGAACCTATCAACCAAACCGCGGCATTTGCTTTAAGTCCCGATATCTCGAGTTTGATGGGCTCCGACTCGTTAGGTCGCGCCGGTATTACGGTATTAAAACAATTCATTCAAACCCCCTCATTAAAAGTACAGGCAAGGGTAAATAACATTAATATTTTTATTAGCGCCAGCGAAAAGAATTTTGGTAAACCAACTAATTTAAATTTGATAGAATCAATTATCAGCAAAAAATTTAATGGTCAGGAAGTTCAGGTTGTTAGTAAAGCCGCCGATGCAGATTATATTATTGAGTCGGTTGCCGAAACACAGGAAGACATTAGTAGCGATATTTTAGAAAGCAACTATAAAATAAAATTAGCAGCATTAATAATTTCTTTGCAATTAAAAGACAATGTTACCCAGGAAGTGATCTTTAAAACCCAGGTAAACGATGTGTATGGTTACGCCAATAACATTGAAAAGGCAGGCATGAACGCCTATACTAACCCAAAG
Source organism: Bacteroidia bacterium (assembly GCA_016787785.1). Lineage (GTDB taxonomy): Bacteria > Bacteroidota > Bacteroidia > B-17B0 > Aurantibacillaceae > Aurantibacillus. The sequence continues at coordinate 244,614 of JAEUTO010000003.1, forward strand.
CTTAACACCAAGCTTTCTGAAGCGCTTTTCTTTTTAAAAAGGAAAATTTTGGTTTATTAGCAGCCATTTGTGAATATTTCGTCTTATTTTTTTCCACCAAAGCCACTATTTCTAGGTTTTTTGTGATTTCGTAATGTATATTTGCAATTATTTTATTTTTTTAGATGAGCGATATTTTTGACGGAGTAGATAACGAGAACCACCACGAGGTGAATAAAATAACCCACGTGAGTGGCATGTTTAAGAATTGGTTTATTGATTATGCCAGCTACGTTATTCTTGAGCGCGCTGTGCCGGCGATGGAAGACGGGCTTAAACCCGTGCAACGCCGTATTTTACATAGCATGTGGGAGTTGGAAGATGGGCGTTACAATAAGGTAGCCAATCTTATTGGTAACACAATGAAGTATCACCCGCACGGTGACGCCAGTATTGGCGATGCCATGGTAGCGCTCGGACAAAAAGATCTATTGATTGACTGCCAGGGAAACTGGGGTAATATTTTAACCGGCGATTATGCTGCTGCCCCCCGTTATATCGAGGCCCGCCTCTCTAAATTTGGTCAAGAAGTAATTTTTAATCCAAAAACTACTAACTGGGGTTTAAGTTACGATGGCAGGAATAAAGAACCAATTACACTTCCGGTAAAATTTCCTTTGGTATTAGCGCAAGGTGTAGAGGGTATTGCCGTTGGTTTAGCTACAAAAATATTACCACATAATTTTAATGAGTTGATCGATGCTTCAATCCAAATTTTAAAAGGAAAAAAAGCAACCATCTACCCTGATTTTATTACCGGAGGTATTGCCGATTTTAGCGATTACAAAGACGGGCTACGTGGCGGAAAAATCAAGATCCGTGCGCGTGTAAAAGAATTAAATTCTAAAACGATCATCATTACCGAAATTCCTTTTGGAACAACAACAGGCTCTTTAATAGATTCTATTTTAGCGGCCAACGATAAAGGGAAAATTAAAATTAAAAAGGTTGAAGATAATACCGCAGAAAACGTTGAGATCTTAATCCATTTACAACCCGGCATTTCTACTGATAAAACAATTGACGCACTTTACGCTTTCACAAACTGTGAAATGAGTATTTCGCCAAATGCCTGTATCATTGAAGGTGAGAAGCCAAGGTTCTTAGGTGTTAGTGAGATCCTTAAAATTTCTACGCACCAAACACTGGCACTTTTAAAACGCGAGTTAGAAATTGAACAACTTGAGTTAGAAGAAAAATGGCACTTTGCTTCTTTAGAAAAAATATTCATTAAAGAAGAAATGTACATCGACTTTAAAAAATATAATAACAAAGAAAATTTATTTGAATATTTATACGAACGCTTTAAACCCTTTAAGAAGAAATTAATTCGTGATATAAGCGATGACGATCTTCACCGCTTAACGCAAATTCCAATGATCCGTATCACCCGCTTTGATACTATTAAGGCCGAAGCGCAAATGAAGGAGTTGGAAGAAAAAATAGCAGCAGTAAAAAATCATTTAGCGCATCTTACCGATTACGCGGTTGAATATTTTAAGAATTTAAAAAAGAAATACGGTACAGGTCGCGAACGCAAAACCGAGACCAAACAATTAGAAACTATTATTGCTACTGAAGTAATAATGGCTAATGAAAAATTATACGTAAACCGTGCCGAAGGTTTTATTGGCACCAGTTTAAAGAAAGATGAATTTGTTACCGATTGCTCGGCATTGGACGACATTATTGCTTTTACCAAAGATGGTAAAATGAAAGTGGTGAAAGTTGCAGACAAATCGTTTATTGGTAAAGACATTATTTATCTGGCCATCTTTAAAAAGAATGATGAGCGCACAACGTATAATATGATCTACACCGATGGACCAAAAGGCATCACTTTTATTAAACGTTTTAATGTTACCGGTGTTACCCGCGAAAAAGAATACGATCTTACAAAAGGTACACCCAACTCAACCGTGCATTGGTTCACTATAAATCCAAATGGTGAAGCAGAAAAAGTAATTGTTATTTTAAAACCATTAAGTGGTGTGCGCAAGTTGGAACTGGATATAGATTTTACTGAGATCCCTGTTAAGGCAAGAACATCGGTAGGAAATATTGTTACCAAATACGCTATTAAAAAAGTAGTGCTAAAAGAAAAAGGTGCTTCTACCTTAGGTGGCGAAGATTATTGGTTTGATGAAACAACGCACCGTTTAAACAAGAACGAAAAAGGAACTTATCTTGGTAATTTTAGTGGTGATGATAAAATACTTACTGTTACCAGCACAGGTTTTTATAAACTTTACACGTATGATATCTTAAATCATTTTGATGAAGATACTATTCTCATAGAAAAATATTTCCCTAATCAAACGCTTACGTGTATCTATTTTGACGGGCAAAGCAAATCGTATTTCACAAAACGTTTTGCGCCTGAGAATACAACCAATAAAACTCTTATAATTACTGAGCACGAGCAATCGCGGGTTGAGTTGATCACAACGCAGATCAACCCTGTTATTGAAGTAAAATTTGCGAAGGAAAAAGGTGTTGAAATTCCGGAAGAGACGATCAACATGGTTGAGTTTAGTCCTGCTGTAAACATTAAAGCAAAAGGAAAAAAATTAAGTTCTTATAAAGTAAAAGAAATTAGTTTAAAAGAACCCGAAGAAATAAAAGCAGCGCGTAAATTTTTAAAGAAAGAGTCTGACGATGAAAAAACAGGTTTATCGCCTGTAGAATTGCATCGCCGGGCCATGGAAAAATTAAGCAAAGCCAATAATAAAGATTTTTTGGACGGTGATGGGCAAATAACTTTTGAGTTCTAAACTTTCCTCTTAGGATTATCCGTTAAAAAAGCTTTCCAGCCGGTGTATGATTTAGTTCCTGCGCCGGCTTTTTTATTTTGGTAATAGTGGCAAAGTGCCGCGCCAATAGCATCGGTAGCATCTAAAAATTGTTGTTCTTTTTCTATGCCTAAAATTTGCACCAACATAGCGGCCACCTGTTCCTTGCTGGCATTACCATTACCGGTAATACTCATTTTTATTTTTTTTGGTGAGTATTCTGTTATTGGGATATTTTTACTTAATGCCGCTGCAATAGCCACGCCCTGTGCCCTACCCAGCTTTAACATGGATTGTACGTTCTTTCCAAAAAAAGGTGCTTCAATGGCAAGTTCATCGGGTTTGTATTCTTCAATAATAGCAACCGTGCGATCGAAGATCATTTTTAAACGAACAGCGTGATCATCAAATTTATCGAGCTTAATTACGCCAATGCCAATAGGTTTTACCACATTGTTTTGTATGTGAATAAGACCGTAGCCCATCACTACTGTCCCGGGGTCAATTCCTAATATAATTCTGTCGTTAACTGCCATTAAAAATGTAAATTTAGCCTAATTTGCAAGAGCGAAAAAAAATAATTTCCACTATTATTAAAGTGCTGATAGGCCTTGGAAGTTTTTTTATCATTTACCTCCGATTAAAAAGTGATCTTACTCCCGAAAAATTAGATCTATTAACAGACTTAATAATTTCGTTAAAAGGATTATTATGTTTTGGTCTTTGTTTATTGTTAATTCCAATTAACTGGGGAATTGAATCTTACAAATGGCAAATAATAACTGAGCCGGTAGAAAAAGTTAGTTTTAAAACAGCCATGCATTCTGTTTATGCCGGCGTTTGCCTGGGAAACTTAGCGCCCGGAAGGGCTACGGAGTTTTTAGCAAAAATTATTTTTTTCAAAATAGAAAATCGGCCAAAAATTACAGCGTTACATTTTATTAATGGCATGTTTCAATTATGTATTACCTATTTATTTGGCCTAAGTGCTTTATTAATTCAATTGAACCAATTTAATAACGAAAATGTTTGGCTGGCTTACACAACAAGTGCCATTGCTATTTTAGTTTTTTCTGTTTTTATTTTCTCCTTAATTAAGATCGATCTTATTTTAAATTTCATCACCAAAAAACTAAATAAACAACAAGCGTTGGATGATTTTAAGTACCGATTCACTATAAAAAAATTGCTTCAATTATTTGGCTTTTCTTTAATACGATACTTGGTATTCTCTTTTCAATTTATTTTATTGCTCTACTTATTTAACCAGGGCAATTTTAATTTTTCTATATTTACAGGTATAGCATTGTATTATTTGGTTATTACTACCATTCCCATGATCAGTGTATTAGAGGGGCCCATAAGAGCCGCCATTGCTTTAATAGTTTTTCACGATTCAGGAGTTTCTGATTCTGTTTTAGCCTTATCTTCGGTATTGATCTGGTTAATTAATATTATTGTACCAAGCATTTACGGCTATAGTATTTTATTGAAACAAAATTTTGATTTTAAACTTTTTGGTAAACAAAAATGATCACACTTTCTTACATAGTATTTAGTTGTTTGATCGTTTACGCTTGCGTGATGGCTTGGTTTGCCATTGGTTTTGTGAAGACACATTACTTTCAGTCAACTTACGAAAATACTACTCCACTAACCATTATTATTTGTGCCCGTAATGAAGAAAAAACTATTGCACGCTGTTTAAATACAATTCTAAAACAAGATTATGATCTAACACAAGTGCAGCTTATTTTAATTAATGATGCAAGTACTGATAGAACCGTTTACCAGGCCGAAACTGTTTTAAAGAATTCAACTATTAATTATAAAATAATTACCAATCCGCAGCAAAAAGGAAAAAAACAAAGTATCACTTACGCAGTTTCACAAACAAATTGTGAGTTGTTAGTTTTACGCGATGCGGACACATTTACAACCTCAACCTTGTGGCTACAAAACATTTCTGATTTTTATAAAACAACATCTGCCGATCTTATTATTGCACCAATTGTAATTGCTAATAATTTTGGAATTTTATGGGCGCTCCAGGCTATAGAAAATAATGTACTCACAGTTTTAAATTGTGGTAGCGCCTATTTTAATAAGCCATTTTTATGCAATGGCGCGAATCTGATTTTTACGAAAACTATTTTCGAAAAAGTAAATGGTTTTGCCTCCCACATCAATATTGCGTCGGGTGATGATGTTTTATTTTTAGAGGACGTTAAAAAAATTCCAGATTCAAAGATCCATTATTTAAAATCAGAGCAGGCAATTGTTTACACTTATCCATCATTTTCGTTCAGACAATTGATAAATCAAAAAATAAGATGGGCCTCAAAATTCAAAAACAATAAAAATGCCCTTAATTTAATGTTGGCCCTGTTAAGTTTTGCTATAAACTTATTGTGGTTATTTTGCCTGTTTTATTGCTTTTTTGTCCCGCAAAACGGGGGATTTATCTTATTTTTCGTGCTTTTTAAGTTGATTATTGACTTTTTGTTGCTATTTTTAGCATCACGTTTTGTTAAAAACAAAGGTTTGGGTTGGTTTGGCTTACCCGTGGGTTGTGTATACCCCTTGTATGCCTGTGTTGTTGCAATTGCCTCGGTTTTTATAAAGCCAAAATGGAAATTATAATTTGTGTTTTTCAGGAAGAAGTCTATAAATTTTGAGTCCGAATCGTTAAGCGTTCAAACCTGGCGCAGATTTAAACGTAACAAGCTATCATTGCTTGGTTTATGGGTTATTGGAATTGCTTGCCTAATTTCTATTTTAGGATATTTAATTACTCCCGATAAAACGCCTTACGCCAACGATCAAAAACCCGAGCTTCATATCAAAGAGCCTGGTTTTAGTGTTGAAATGTTGGCCGTTCAAAAGAACGAAGAAAAGTCTGATCAAAGTGTTTTTCATACTATGATCTTTGGTAAGAACGAAACATTCTCGCATTACACCATTCACGATTATAAATTTAAAGGAAAAGAAATTGTTGTTGAAGAATTTACAGGTAACAAGGATAACAAAGGCGCCACTTTTTCTACTTTTAATTTAGCCGATGTTGTTTATGCCATCGATACAAAATATCCTATTTCATACGATTCAATAAAGAACGAATTATCCTTTCATGAAATTGATAACCCAAACACGATCACAAAATCAGTTACCGAATTACAAGAAACCATCAAGAAAGAAAACATTATTAAAAAATCGTATATGTTAGGTACCGATCTTTTAGGTCGTGATCTTTTGAGCCGCTTACTAATTGGCACGCGTATTAGTTTAAGTGTTGGTTTGGTTTCGGTTATCATCTCTATTTTTATTGGCATCCTGCTTGGCGCAATTGCCGGGTATTACAGAGGCAAAACAGATTCGGCCATTATGTGGTTAATTAATGTAGTGTGGAGTATACCAACCTTATTATTGGTTATTGCCATTACATTGGTTTTAGGAAAAGGGATCTTACAAGTGTTTATTGCTGTTGGTTTAACCATGTGGGTAGACGTTGCCCGTATTGTGCGCGGACAAATTTTAAGTATTCGCGAAAAAGAATTTGTTGAAGCGGGAAGAGCTTTAGGATTTAGAAATATGCGAATTATTTTACGTCATATTTTACCTAACGTAATGGGTCCGGTAGTTGTAATGGCAGCAAGTAATTTTGCAAGTGCTATCTTAACGGAGGCCGGCTTAAGCTTTTTAGGTATTGGCGCGCAGCCACCCGTTCCATCGTGGGGCGAAATGACCAACGCGCATCATGGTTATATTTTGATGGATAAAGCCTACCTGGCTTTTATACCGGGTATTGCTATTATGATCTTAGTGCTTGCTTTTATGTTGGTTGGTAACGGTTTGCGGGATGCCTTAGATACCCGCTCTATTGACGAAAAACCAATTGCCGGTAATTAATTATTCTTTGCCTTTAATTTCTCAAACTCTTTTTCTACCTGGCTTAATTTGTTATTAAAAACAAATGCTCCAAGAAAATGCCATAAAAGTCCGAAGCCCCAACCTAGTGTACAGAATACTGGCCAAGGCAGACCTTCTTCCATTTCGCGACCATTGATAAACCACATTACCCAAAACATGGTGTTTACTAATAAATACGAGATAAGGTGGTTTCTAAAGCCTACTCTTTTTTTGGCTTGCTTCCATAACATTCTTTCTTTTTCTGTTTGTATATTTTCCATTGTTGTTGTTTTTATAATGATCTATTTTTTTGGTTTTAAATAGTTTTGTATTATTTCTACGTAATCTTCAAAAGCCTTAATTCCTACCTTGGTTATTTTGCAAATAGTTTGCGGGTAATTATCCTTGAATTTTTTTTCTATTTCGATATAACCTACCTCTTTTAATTTCTGGATCTGCACGCTCAGGTTACCGGCAGTTGCGTTGGTTTGTTCTTTAAGGTAAGTAAACTCGGCTTCTTTAACGCCTACCAAAAGCGAAACAATAGCCAGCCGCAATTGCGAATGCAATATGGGGTCTAGTTCCTTAAGCATGTTGTTGTGATTTATATTTTGAACGTAACATGTGACCCGGAATAATGTAACTTAATATTAAAGCTGCGGCGATACATAAAAGTTGATCAACCTCTCCAACAAAAACAGAAACAACAGCGAATGCAAAAGAAAAAAGACTACCGTAGATCAAGGGTTTAAAATTTAAAATACCACCGGTAACAAAAGTAGCCATTCCATATAATAACATTAAGAAAAAATAAGTAGCTTTTATTCCATGCGCGTAACCAAAAAATAAAGTAACAAATAATGAAATAATAAAACCGATCCACACATATCCAATGTATGAATCGATGTGTGTTTTTACTTTTTGAGATTTACCTTGTTTGTATCCGTAAATTCCGGAAACAATTCCACCTAAGGGCATCAACATCCAAACCCACTCGCCACCCTGTATATTTAATTTTATAGTAACGTAATGTATCAATGCACAAAAGGTAACTAACCATCCCCAAAAAATTAAATGAAATCCATCATCTGCTAATTTATTTTTTGCAGTATTGATCATTGCATTAATTATTTGAAGACTTTCTTCAGGCATCATATTTTCACTTAATTCGTTTTCTGCTGTTGTTTTCATTTTATTAATATTTTATTATACAAATGTAAACTAGTTTATAATATAAACCATAATTACACCATAAAATAGTTTATAACTAATTGATTATAAGGTTAATAAAATTAAAGTAATTAATTGGAAACAATCTGTTTTATGGCTTTTACCCAGGCATCGTTTGTATTTAAACTATTAACAAGGGTCACTTTTTCGCCACCATGTTCTTTAAAGATCTCGTTGTATTCAGTACCTATTTCGTAAATCGTTTCTAAACAATCTGCCACAAAAGCCGGTGAAAAGACCAAGACTTTTTTACTTCCTTTTTTTGCAAGCTCTTCAATTACTTTATCGCTAAAGGGCCTTAACCATTTCTGATCTAACCTGCTTTGAAAACTGCTGGTGTATTTTCCTTCTGGAATATTTAGTGCTTTTACTAACTGTCTTGTAGTTTCAAAACTATTTGCGCGATAACAATATTGATTATTTTTTGTGATACTATTACAGCAAGCTCCCATTTGGCAGGTGTTTCCGCCATAATGTGCAGATGCTTTTAATATTTGTCGTTCAGGTAAACCATGATAAGAAAAAACAACATGATCAAAATCTGCAATGTTATGTTTTTTTCCTTCAACTAAAAGCGCATCAATAAATGCCTGCTGATCGTAAAATTTACTTACAATATTTAAACTTGGAATTACTTCCCAGCCTTTTATTTGTTTTAATACCTCTTCAATAGTGCTGCCGGTGCTTGAACTGGCGTATTGTGGATACAGAGGAAGTATGTGAATTTTAGAAGGGCGTTGTTGTCTTAAATGCTCTAACGCGCTTTTAACTGATGGTGTTTGATAGCGCATGGCTAATTCTACGATATATTTGTCACCAACTTCTTTTTGTACTTTTTCTTTTAGCGCAATGCTGTTGGTTAAAAGAGGAGAGCCTTCTTTTGTCCATATTTGCTGATACAATTTAGAAGACTTAAAACTTCTGAAAGGAACGATAATTAAGTTCACTAAAATAAATCTGCCAACGGGATTGATGTCGATGACGCGTCTGTCGTTTAAAAATTGAGTTAGGTATTTACCCACTTTGCCTGCTGTTGGCGCATCGGGTGTTCCAAGATTAATAAGTAGTATAGCTTCCTTCATCTAGCGTACAAGAACTAATTTGAATTGGTGTTGAGTGTTGCGTCGGATTTATTTCCGTCGTCAGAAATAGCGGCATTTTCTGTTACACTATCTTCCGCTTTTTTGGAGAATCTTTTTTGGAAAAGAATAATAATAATTACACCGCCTGAAATAGACGCGTCTGCAAAATTAAAAATGGGTCTGAAGAATTGAAAATCTTCTCCGCCCCAGATCGGAAACCAATCAGGAAAATGTCCGTTAACTATTGGAAAATAGAACATATCTACCACACACCCATACATAGTTGGCGCATAACCATTGCTGGAAAAATTAGCAACACCGTCATAAGGTACATATTCGTTAAACTCCGGGTTAAACATTGTTCCTTTATCAAAGATCAATCCGTAAAAAGCACTGTCTAAAATATTACCCATGGCACCGGCTAATATGAGCGATACCGAAAATACAAAACCCCAATGTTCTTTCTTTTTTGTAATGTGCCTTATATAAACAACACCAGCAACACAAGCTAATATCCTGAAGACACTTAAAGCAAGTTTTCCAAAATCGCCACCAAATTCAAAACCAAAAGCCATACCGGGATTTTCGGTAAAGTGAAGAATACACCAATCGCCTACTTTACCAACTTCGCCCAGCGGATAATGCAGCTTAATATAAATTTTAATGAACTGATCAATGAACAGAACCGAGAGAATAGTTATTAAAGGTATTTTAAATTTTTGGAGCATTTTTTAAAGGTATAAAGATACTCTTTTTATGGTTTATTATTGGCCCGAATTAAACTTGATTGTGAAAGAAATATAAATTAAAAAGGCCGTCCTTTAAAAAAGACGGCCTTTCAAAAATTGAATAAGAATTATTGGCTTAACTTGGCATCAATGCCCAGTGTAGCGTGAGGCACTGAACGCAAACGCTCTTTAGGTATTAATTTGCCGGTAACTCTGCAAATACCGTAAGTTTTGTTTTCTATACGTACTAAGGCATTTTTTAAGTTAACAATATACTTTTCCTGACGGGATGCTAATTGCGCAGTTTCTTCTTTGCTCATTACATCACTTCCGTCTTCTAACAACTTAAATGTTGGCGAAGTATCGTCAGTACCATGATTGTCTTCGTTGCTTAATGTTTGTTTTAAAAGATCGTAATCGGTTTGCGCTTCTTTCAATTTTGATAAGATCAATTCTTTGAACTCGGTTAATTCTTTATCAGAATAACGCGTGCGATTATCTTTTGTATTTACAAAAGGCTTAGGAATTTCTTCTTTGCTCTTTTTTATTAATGGTTTATTAATATCAATTTGTAACGGTCTGTTACGGATGTATGCTTCCATGCTGTTTCCGCTTGAGCGACCATCGTTTTTCTTTCTACGGCCACGACCACGTTTTTCAGGCACTTCGTCATCATCTTCATCAATTTCGGCAGGGCCCCCTTCAAGATCAACTAATCCGGCTTCATCCAATCCTCCTTCGAGAACTGCAGCATCATCATCTTCGGGTTTTTCGTAATCATCTTTTACTTCAACATCAGAATCGTCTTCTTCTTCATCAGGAATATCATCATCGTCATCATCGCCCCCTTTTCCTTTCTTTTTGCCTTTTACTTTTCCGGCTTTTTTATCTTTTCCTTTTTTTGCGATCGCTTCAATTGGCTTACCACTTGCTTTTTTTCCTTTCGGCACTTCTTTCAACACAGGTTTTGTTTTTAGTACGGGTTTTATTTCTTTCTTCTTTTCAACAGGCTTTGCAGCTTTTTTTGCCGGCGTAGCCGCTTTTTTGGCAACAGGTTTTACAACCTTTTTCGCAACAGGCTTATCTGCTTTTTTAGCAGGTTTTGGTGTATTTTTTTTAGCAGGTTTTGCTGCTTTTTTAGGGGCAGGTTTGCTTGCTTTTTTAGCAGGTTTTGCAACAGGTTTGGCCTTTTTATCCTTTTTACTGTCTTTCTTTTTAGCCATAGTAATTAATTTTAATTTAACTTTTCAATGGAGATTAATGTAGTAATCAGCTCGTCTACTTCTATTTTACTGGCATTGGCGGCAGACAAATTTTGCACCAATTGCAGGTCATTCGTTAGAGTTTCAGAACAAATATAACTCAAATTGTTTTTAATAGCATTATCCAATTCGGAATTTTGCTGAATTTTGACCAAAATCTTGTCAGTAACCTCAAAACCAGCGTCTTTCCTCATGTTTTGAATGCGGTTAACAACCTCACGGGCCAACCCTTCGTTCTTTAACTCTTCAGATAAATTAACGTCAAGAGCCACGGTTAAAGGGCCATTGTTGGCTACTTTCCAACCCGGAATATCAACAGGTATGATCTCAACATCTTCTACTTCTAAAACAATGTTTGCGCCATTTAGTTCAATTGTAAAAGCACCCGTTTTTTCTATGCTTGAAATAATTTTTGCGCCATTATCATTTGCAAAGGCCTGAACTGCTTTCATGTTTTGTCCGCATTTTTTTCCAAGTGTTTTGAAATTAAGCTTCAGATTTTTTACGATCTGCGTTTGACTTTCATTTACAAAATCAATTTCCTTTACATTTACTTCACTTAAAATAAGATCTTTCACCGCATCAATTTTATCCTGAAAAACTTTATCCAATATTGGGATCTGAATACGTTGCAATGGCTGACGCACTTTTAAATTTTCTTTTTTACGAATAGATAGCACCATCGAAGAGATCTTTTGCGCTAATTCCATTCGCTCTTCCAGAGATTTATCCTGGTGTTGTTTTTTAACCTCAACCAATTTTGTAAGATGAACCGATTGGTTATTGATAGTTAAATTCTGATACATCCAATCTGCAAAAAATGGAGCTATAGGACTCATCAACTGCGACACGGTAGTTAAGCAGGTGTGCAATGTTTCGTAAGCCGCAATTTTATCGCCGCTCATTTCGCCACGCCAAAAACGGCGGCGACTTAAACGTACGTACCAGTTACTTAAGTGCTCATCCACAAATTCTTCAATAGCACGTGCTGCGCGATGCGGCTCGTACTCGTTATAATACAAAGTAACCTCTTCAACTAACGATTGTAGTTTTGAAATGATCCATCTGTCTAATTCAATTCTGTTTTCAATTGGCGTTTGATTCTTTTCATCCACCGCAAATCCATCTACGTTGGAATATAAAGAGAAGAAACCATACGTGTTGTAAAGCGTACCAAATAATTTACGCTGCACTTCACCAATTCCTTCAAGATCGAATTTTAAATTATCCCATGGCGCGGCGTTTGCTATCATGTACCAACGCGTAGCGTCGGCGCCATATTTTTCTAAAGTTTCGAATGGATCAACAGCATTGCCTAAACGCTTGCTCATTTTATTTCCATTCTTGTCAAGCACCAAACCGTTAGACACAACATTTTTGTATGCAACCGAATCAAAATTCATTACAGCAATTGCATGCAATGTAAAGAACCAGCCACGCGTTTGATCAACGCCTTCTGCAATAAAATCTGCCGGGAAATATTTTTTGTTGTCAATAAGTTCTTTATTCTCGAATGGATAATGCACCTGCGCATAGGGCATGGCTCCACTATCAAACCAAACATCAATAAGATCAGGTTCGCGGGTTAGTTTTTTTCCATTCTTCTCTAAATAGATCGTATCGGCATACGGTTTATGCAGATCAAAGGTGTCGTAATTTTCTTTACTAAAATTTCCGGGAACAAATTTTGCCAAAGGATTAGTTTGCATAACTCCTTTTGCAATTGCATTATCTATTTCTTTTTTTAATTCTTCGGCGCTGCCAATTACAATTTGCTCTGCACCATCTTCACTTGTCCATATCGGAATTGGAATACCCCAAAAGCGAGAGCGTGATAAATTCCAGTCATTTAAATTCTCTAACCAATTACCAAAACGGCCGGTGCCGGTTGCCTCAGGTTTCCAGTTAATGGTCTTATTCAGTTCTATCATACGGTCTTTCATGGCCGTAGATTTTATGAACCAACTATCTAATGGATAATACAAAACAGGCTTATCCGTTCTCCAGCAGTGTGGATAACTGTGCTCGTAGGTTTCTTTTTTAAAGAGTTTTCCCTCTTCCTGTAATTTTAAAACAATACGCTCGTCAACACTTAAATAAACTTTAAGGTCTTTTATTTTGTGATTGGCTTCTAATATTTTTTTCTGCTTTTCAAATTCGGTTTGTTTTTCAACATCGTTCAAATAAGCTTCTTTCACAAACTCTTCGCCATAAAGAAAAACACCATCCTGCACTTCAGGCAAAAATTTGCCGCGTTTATCAACCAGGGTCAATGCACCAAAACCATTTTGTTTTGCCACTCTAAAGTCATCTGCGCCAAAACTTGGCGCAATGTGTACTATGCCTGTACCGTCGGTGGTAGTAACAAAATCACCAACCAATACTTTAAACGCATCGCCATCTGTAGGTTGCACAAAAGGTAAAAGTTGTTCGTACGAAATGCCCGCAAGATCAGAACCTTTGGCATGACCAACAATTTTAAAAGGTATGTTCTTGTCACCAGGCTTATAATCTTCAAACTTAAGATCAGTGTGTTTTTCTGAAAAATATTTATTTAAAAGGTCTTTTGCCAATATAACGGTTTGCGGTGTACCGCTAAATGGATTAAAGCTTTTTACAAAAACGTACTCAATATCTTTTCCAACGGCTAAAGCCGTATTAGATGGCAAGGTCCACGGTGTTGTTGTCCATGCTAAAAAATAAACATCACCGTCTAAATTTTGAATTTTAAATTTTGAGTTGTCTTTAACTTTAAATTGAACAGTAGCGGTTCTATCCTTCACATCCCTGTAGCAACCCGGTTGATTTAATTCGTGTGAACTTAAACCTGTTCCCGCTGCAGGTGAGTAGGGCTGTATGGTAAAGCCTTTGTATAAAAGATCTTTTTTAGATAAATTTTGTAGCAACCACCAAACGCTTTCAATATATCTATTTTCGTAAGTGATGTAAGGGTCACTCATATCCACCCAGTAACCCATCTTAGCTGTAACGTCTTCCCACTTATCAGTGTACTTCATTACTTCTTTACGACAAGCTTTGTTGTAATCTTCAACTGAAATATATTTTTTACTTTTTTCGTTACCAATATCTTCTTTGGTAATGCCTAACGATTTTTCTACACCTAATTCTATTGGTAAACCATGTGTATCCCAACCGGCCTTACGTTTAACCTGGTAACCTTGTAATGTTTTAAAGCGACAAAAAATATCCTTAATCGCGCGCGCCATAACGTGATGAATGCCGGGCATACCATTTGCGCTTGGTGGTCCTTCATAAAAAACCCATGGTTTGTTTTCGTCGCGGGTAGAGATAGATTTTTCGAAGGTTCTATCTTTTTCCCAAAACTGTAAAATATCTTTTGAGATCTGCGAGAGGTCTAATTTTTTATATTCGGGGTACTTCTTCATTTTGTTTTTAAAGACTATGTTCCTTTTTTAAAAAGGAGAGCGAATTTAACAAAAAACTCTGAATTTGCATTAAACCCTAACGTTAAAAAGAGGTCAAAAAGCCGCAAAAATTTTTATTTGCATTTGAAAATTTATAACTTTAATTAAAATAAGCAGCATGAAGAAAATACTCTTAACCGCATTAATTTGTTTAGCCTTAACCGGGTTTTCGCAAGAAACAGATACCTGGAGATTTGGCATACAATGGGGCTTTCAGGGCAATAGGGCCGAGTTTGCGGGCGGCATGTCGAATGCAAATGCCCGTTTCCATCAAAACAAATTTGATGCTGCTGCCATCAATTTTAATGTGCGTTACGACCTTAACCCACATTGGATGGGTACATTTGGCCTTGGTTTTAACACCTTTGGCTTTCAGTATGCTTTGGCTGAAAATTACTCTTTATACAGTCCAAAATCTCATTTTTCAGGCTTAAAGAGTGAGTTTACCGCTTTAGACCTGCCTTTTATGGTCTTTTATAAATTCAATCCTAATTGTAAAAACTCTAAATGGCTTATTGGTGGTGGCTTCTCGCAAAATTTTGTTGGAGCGCAAACATTAACAAGGAGTTTCCAGGTTGCTAATGACGGCATCACTAATTCTGATTATTTAAATAGTGTATCTTCTACAAATGGCGGTGGTTACAGCATGTTACGCTTTTCAGTAGCACGCGAAAAAGCATTTAAAAAAGGTGGTATTTTAAATGCAAGTTTATTGTTTAATGCCGGTTTAAGGCAATTGGCAACTTCAAATGTAAACTATACTATTGATGGCATGACGTACTCGCATGACTTTAAAACCAATGGAAATTTTGCGGGATTAAGGTTGACTTATTTCTTCAGGCCATTAAAGGCGAAACCAACGGCAAATCCCGTTAAACCTGCAAAATCTTAATAAAAATTATGGGAAAGCACCTCTAAAAATTTGATTTTTTTAGGTGGGTAAATTTTTTAAAGCGGAGTTTACATAGGTAAATGAGCATTTGAAAAATGTAGCTCAACGACAAAAAATCGAATTTTCAGAGGTGTTTTTATTACATTCCACTACCAAAGTGACTCATACTCTCACGCTTCATTGGTGGAATGGTAATAACCGGAAGGTTACTAATTTCTACAATTTTTTCACCTACTGTTCCGCTAAACATATCGCCAATACTCAAATCTTTTTGGTTCATTTGAACAATTAAGTCACCATCATTTTTGTTAGCGTATTCAACAATTGCTTCGGCGGGTTTAGTAGTAGGAATAGATTTATTGGTACAATTGATGCCCTTTTCTTTTATAAATTTTTTAACTTGTTGTAAGTATGGTAGTAATTTATTCTCGTATTTGTCGTCATTTGGATGGAATACGGAAACGATACGAATATCACCATTGTAAAAATGTGCTAATTGAACGGCAATTGAAACTTTCTCGCGGCTTTCCGGACTAAGATCAAATGGCATAATAATGTTTCTGCAACCATCGCGATTATCTGCTGAACGTATTGTAATTACAGGGCAAGGTGCATTTTTAATGAATTTGGTTACGTTACTTCCGCCCATAAAACTTCTGAAACGTACGTGAGAGTCAAGACCAATAACTATTAGCGAACATTTTAATTCTGCTGCTTTTTTATCTGTTAGTTCGTAAACGTCGCCTTTTAAACTTAATGTTTCCACCTCTAATCCCGACTCGCTTTTTGTCGAGGCAGCCAATGCTTCTAATTCTGCTTTATTCTCATCAACACTTTTGGTTGAAACGTGCATTAAAATTATTTTGGACTTGGTATACTTCGCCAAATTGTAGGCTTGCTTAACAGCAACAAGCGATTGCTTGGAAAAGTCTACAGGAATTAAAATGGATTGGTTTGAGTGAATTAACATTGGACTAATTTTTAACTAAATTATGAAAATTATTCGATAAATCGGACTAATTATGTTACCAAATTAGCCATATTACTCACCAACAAATGTTAACAGCAATTGTTTAGAAAAATCTCAACTTAAAATATCCTTAGTACGAATGTAAATGTTTGATTGTTAGTTTGTTAAAGCAATAACCTTTAACTCTATGGCAATAGGGGTTGGTAACTTATTGATCTCTATAGTAGTTCTGCAAGGTGGATTTTCTTTAAAATATTCAGCCCAAATACGATTATAGGTCGGAAAATCATCTTTCATATTGGTTAAAAAAACCGTTACATCTACAATTTTATCCCAACTGCTGCCCGAATCTTCTAAAATATATTTTATATTTTTAAAAACGCTATGACACTGCTTCTCAATATCATAACTTACAATTAAACCATTCTCGTCCAGCTCAACCCCTGGAATTTTTTTCGTTCCTTTTTCACGCGGGCCAACACCACTTAAAAAAAGTAAATTACCGATCTTACGCGCGTGGGGGTATAATCCAACAGGCTCAGGCGCCTTTGATGATTCTATTTTTTCTGAATTTGACATTTTTTTACTATTTCTTATTTTACAAATTTAACGATATTCTATTTACAAAATATATTCCTTTAAAGGCATTTAATTGTAATTTTGTTTTTATGAAGGTAGAACAACTTTACACCAATTGTTTAGCACAGGGCGCATATTATATTTCTCACAATGGCGAAGCCGCTATTATTGATCCGTTGCGCGAAACCCAACCTTACCTTGATCTCTTAAAACAAAATAAAGATACTTTAAAATATATTTTTGAAACACATTTTCACGCCGATTTTGTAAGCGGGCATGTTGATCTGGCAAATGCTACAGGTGCAACAATTGTTTTTGGACCAAGCGCAAAAACAGACTACAAAAGTCATGTTGCTGCAGATAATGAGGAATTTAAGATCGGTGGTTTAACGTTAAAAGTATTGCATACACCGGGACATACTCTGGAGTCTGCAACATTTTTATTATTAGATGAGGCTAAAAAGCCTAAGGCAATTTTTACCGGCGATACATTATTTATTGGCGATGTTGGCAGACCGGATCTGGCAATAAAATCTGATCTTACACAGGATGACCTTGCAGGCATGCTTTACGAAAGTTTAAGGAATAAAATAATGCCTTTGCCGGATGATGTAATCGTGTACCCGGCTCATGGTGCAGGTTCTGCCTGTGGCAAAAATATGAGCAAAGAAACGTTTGACACTTTGGGCAATCAGAAAAAAGTAAATTATGCTTTGCAAAACATCTCTAAAGCAGATTTTATTAAAGAATTAACCACTGGTATTTTACCGGCACCACAGTACTTTCAAAAAAACGCATTCTTAAACAAACAGGGATATAAAAATTATTCTGAAGTTTTAAAAGATGGTTCGCATGGCTTATCTGTAAGCGAGTTTGAAGAGCTAATGCAAAACATTAAACCAATTGTTTTGGATGTTAGAAAAGCAGACGAATATGCGGCAGCAAACATTCCTAACTCATTATTTATTGGGTTAGATGGGCAGTTTGCCCCCTGGGTGGGTACTTTAATTAGTGACATTAATTTTCCGATCTTATTAATTGCACCAAAAGGTAAAGAAGAAGAAACAGTTATGCGCTTATCGCGCGTGGGTTATGATAATTGTATCGGTTATCTCGATGGAGGAATGGATGCATGGATAGCCGCGGGTAAAAAAATAGAAAAAGTTGCCACAGTTAATGCTGAAGAATTTTATTCTAAAGGATACAAAAAAGGAGTTGAATCCATTGATGTTAGAAAACCGGGAGAGTATGATTCGGCACATTTAATTAATGTCGAAAGCAAACCTCTTGATTTTATTTTTGACTGGATAGATTCGAAAGACAAAAACCATCCCTACCTGATACATTGCGCCGGAGGATACAGAAGTATGATAGCGATTTCGATCTTAAAAGCAAATGGCTATAAGAACTTAACTAACGTTAACGGTGGCTTTGCGGCAATTAGTAAAGTAGCAGGCGTAGAGGCTGAAGTTGTTTCGCAAAGCTGCGCCTCTAAATAAAATTCTCTTCGTCATTCAAACAGAGTAATAAATTTTTTTGCTACTTTTAGGCATGTTTGAAATTATTGAAAGCCTAGACAGACGGTTGCTATTAAAAATAAACTCCCTGCATGATCCTTTACTTGATGAGGTAATGTGGTTTTTTAGTTATACATGGCCAACTATCATAATTTGTCTTGCCGTTGGATATGCTTTCTACAGAAAATATTATTTAAGAAAGGCGATTGAATTTATTGTTGGTTGCGCCATTTGCTTTGCCTGCACCGACCTTAGTTCAAATAGCGTAAAACACGCGGTAGAACGTTATCGACCAACCCACAATTTAGAAATTAAAGATCAAATACATGTAGTGCATGATTACCGTGGCGGGCAATTCACTTTTTTTTCGGGGCACTCGGCCAATACCTTTGGTTTAATAACCTTTATTTTTTTATGCGTGCATTGGATCCCAAAAAAGTATCGGATCTTTATTTTTATTTACCCGTTAATAGTTGTGTATAGCCGTATGTACCTTGGCGTGCACTACCCCATTGATATTGGCACCGGAATGATAGTAGGTGTATTTTTTGGCTGGTTGGTTTATCGTATTATGAATAAACATTTTTTAAAACTGGATGAGCAAAAAGTTTAATATACTTGTTTTTGCTCTCACATCTTATCTTTTAAGAGCGCAGCTTCCAAATACCGATGTGTGGTTATTTAAGATCGAGAAAACAAAAACAGAATTAAAACTTAGTGATCCAAAAAATATTACCAGCCGAACAGGTTATGATAACCAACCCTCATTTAGTAATGATGGTAAAAAAATTTATTACGTAAGTATTCGTGAAGACAATCAATCCGATTTTTATTATTACGATCTTGGAAGTGAAAAAACAATTCAGCTTACTAAAACAAAAGAGAGTGAATATTCACCAGTGTTGACAGCTGATGGAAAGTATTTAAATTCAGTTGTTGTTGAAAGCGATAGTGCGCAACGCATTCATTTTATTAATTCGTTGACCGGTGTAAGTGAAAAAAAATATGAAGTTGATTCAGTGGGTTATTACACATTTTTAAATTCTGATACAGTTTTATATTACAAATTAACCAGTCCACACTCGTTACGTTATTTTGTAAAAAGCACAGGCGAAGATAAATGGTTAGGAAACGATCCTATTCGTGCTTTTAAAAAAATTAACCGACACGCTTTTATTTATGGTGTGAAAGATTCGGTAAGAGTTACTTTTTACAAATACGATTTTATTTTTCAGAAAGCTGAAAAATATGCAGAATATAATTCCGTTAGCGAAGATGCTATTTGGCACGAGCAACACGGGCTTTTAAAATCGGAGGGTACTAAACTTTTACGTTACGACGAGGCAAAAAAAGAGTGGCAAACGCTTTTTGATCTTTCGGGCGTTGGCATAAAAAAAATAACCCGTTTTACTTTTGATCCCAAAAATAAATATTTAGTTGTTGTAGATAATTTATAGCGCCATGTACGAAACAATTATAAACGATCATTTATTTAGTACCGATAAAACTAAATTACAGTTAGATGTAATTCATAACTATTTAAGCAAAGAAAGCTATTGGGCACAGAACATGCCAATAGATACCATTAAAAAGAGTATTGAAGGCAGCATTTGTTTTGGCGTTTATTTAAACGACAAACAAATAGGCTACGCGCGCGTAGTTACAGATCACGCTACATTTGGTTACCTGGCAGATGTATTTGTTTTAGAAGCTCACAGAGGAAAAGGATTGTCAAAACAACTCATGCAATTTATTATGGCGCATCCCGATCTTCAGGGCTTACGGCGCATGATGCTGGCCACGCGCGACGCCCAGGGTTTATATAAACAGTTTGGATTTACCGCCCTGTCGATGCCCGAGCGAATTATGGAAATTAAATTCTTTGAAAAATATTAATTGATTGTTTCTGTTATATACCTTTTAATAATTCTGTTTTTAATTTATAAAAACAATTTTTTTGGATTATTTAAAGACGGCAACATTAATTCCAAAACCTTTATTTTTTTATTCTTGTTAAAAGTTCTGGCCATTCCGGTTTTTTACTTTGTTTACAAAAAATTATATGGCGGATTAGAAAAATTTGATGCCGGTAAATTTTATACCGATTCCAAAATATTGAATGACTTTGCAAAAGCAGATCCGCTCGAATACATCAAATTGCTATTTGGTTTGCAGGATGAAAGTGCGGGAACCGTGCTTTATAATAAGTATATTGTAAATACATTTCAATGGGATAATGGCCGGTTAAAAGATTATTTATATAACGATAACCGCGTGGTTATTCGCCTGCATTCCTTAATACATTTTTTATCTTTTAACTCCTATTATGTCCACGCCTTATGCAGTTGTTTCTTAAGTTTTATAGGCATTACTTATTTATACAAAGCGCTTAAAGCGTATTTTAAAGGCAAAGAAATTTTTGTTTTACTTATACTTTGTTTCTTACCTGCCCTATGGTTTTATACCGGTGCGCTCTTAAAAGAAGGTTTGGTTATTTTTATTTTTGGATGTTTGATTTATGCTTTAAAGAAAATAATTTCAGAGGGCTATACATTAAAAATTCTTTTTTCAGTATTGTTTCTCGTTTTTATCTCTTTATTATTAAAACCTTATTTATTATTTTTTGCGGCGGCTTTATTTTCTTTATTCTTTTGGCTTTCCAACTCTAATAAAATAAAATACAAAGCTATTGCACTCGTTTCTGCGTTAACTCTATTTCTAGTTCTGTTGAATTGTTTCTCTTTGGTTTTCAAGAAAAGTTCCCTGATGGAAGCCGCAGTAAAGCACCAACGCGTATTTGCCGATGCTTCCAAAGGCGGCATTTTTTTACTGGATGACATAAAATTTGTACGATTAGAATTTGATGCTGATCTTGTAAATAAAGTTGGTACCAACGATAGTCTTTTTACGATCAAGAAAAATGTTCCTTATATTTATTGGGAACATACCCACCAGGAGGACACCTTATTTTCTCCAGCCAACACCGATACTATTACACAATACAAATTAGTTTACCAATTGCCAAAAAGTGGCTCCAATATTTCTATCGCATCAAAAAATTTATTCGGCTTAAGTATCTCGTCTTTTTATTATAGTTTGTTTTACCCGCTCTTCTTTAATTCAAAAAGTTTAATGCAGCATTTAGCCTCATTGGAAAATCTATTTATTATTATTTCCTTCATAATAATCTTGTTTGGTTTTATTCAAAACAAAAAAGATAATTTCCCGGCCATCACGTTTGTTCTCTTTGCATTACTATTGTGTTTGCTTATTGGCTTCACCACCCCAAATAGTGGCGCAATTTTCAGGTATCGCAGTCCGGCAGTGGTATTTATACTGCTGGCAGCCCTTTATTACCTGCCTGTTGGGAAAAACAAGCAGCAGCCGCTCTCTAATTAAAATTTACTTTGTATATTTAGTAGCGTTACAAAAAGGGTAAAAGTTCAACAAAACAATGAGTTTATTCAGAAAAAAGTCAATTGATACTATATTAAAGAACGCCGAAACTGAGAGTCATCATGGCGGTTTAGCAAAACATCTTGGTGTTCGCGATCTTACTGCCTTTGGTATTGCTGCTATTATTGGTGCAGGAATTTTCTCCACAATTGGCAAAGCAAGCGCAGATGGCGGCCCGGGAGTAATCCTATTATTTATTTTTACAGCGGTCGCTTGTAGTTTTGCTGCTTTTGCTTATGCCGAATTTGCTTCGCTGATCCCCGTGAGTGGAAGCGCTTACACATACAGTTATGTTGCCTTTGGTGAATTATTTGCCTGGATAATTGGCTGGGCCCTTATTATGGAATATGCAATTGGTAACGTTACCGTTGCTATCTCATGGAGTGATTATTTTAGTTCTCTCGTTCAAAACTCAACGAATTATCGAGTCAACGAATGGCTTTGTATGGATTATTTCACAGCAAAACATAATTACGATCTTGTTTCATCTATGTTAGTGGCCGGCGTTCCTTTAGAAGAAATTCAAAAGAATGGCCAAACCGCTGGATTAGTAGAAGGATTTGTTGCGTACGGACAAGCGCCCAATTTATTTGGTATGCGCATAATTTTTGATGCCCCTGCCTTATTCATCAACATTATTATTACCATGTTGGTGTATCGTGGCATTAAAGAAAGTCGTAACGCCAGCAACATTATGGTGATGATTAAAATTGTAGTGGTGTTACTTGTAATTTTTGTGGGTGCATTTTTTGTTGATACCAAGAACTGGAACCCGTTTTTACCAAATGGCATTGGTGGTTTGCTTTCTGGTATAAGCGCTGTGTTTTTTGCATACATAGGTTTTGATGCCATTTCTACAACCGCCGAAGAATGTAAAAACCCGCAGCGCGATCTGCCAAGAGGAATTTTATATTCTATCATTATTTGTACTATTCTATATGTGGCAATTGCACTAGTTATTACCGGTATGGTAAGTTATACTGAATTAAATGTTGGCGATCCTTTAGCATATGTATTCGAAAAAGTTCAGAGCCTGCATTGGCTGGGTGGTGTTATTGCCGTTAGTGCCGTTGTTGCTATGGCCAGCGTAATGCTGGTGTTTCAATTAGGGCAACCGCGCATCTGGATGAGCATGAGTCGCGATGGTCTATTACCACCTGCATTTGCAAAGATCCACCCAAAATTTAAAACACCTTCCTTCTCTACGATCTTCACCGGATTTTTAGTGGCCGTGCCTATATTTTTTGTTGACATAAATATGGTAACAGATATTTGTTCTGCCGGAACATTATTTGCGTTTTGTTTGGTTTGTGCCGGCGTGCTTAAGCTACGCATGGATCCCACCGCGCCTCCATCAAAATTTAAAACGCCTTATGTTAATTCAAAACTCATTATTCCTATATTGTTTGTATTAACCCTTGTTCTGTTATTTGTTTACAACAGGCCCTGGATAGATTATTATTTAAAGTGGGAGTCCTTCAATGCGTTTCTGACAAAAATTCCAATTTATTTTTTCTTTATCGGTTTTGCTTTCCTTTCTGTTATGGCATTTAAATATAACTTTTCACTCATTCCAACATTAGGCCTTTTAAGTTGTTTTTATATGCTCTCGCAATTAGGTTACAAGAACTGGTTATATTTTACAATTTGGTTAATTATTGGTTTAATTATTTATTTCGCTTACGGTCGCAAGCACAGTAAATTAGCGCCGAAAAAAATATAGTATGTTAGTTTTAATTACAGGCGCCACGTCAGGCATAGGAAAAAGTACAGCAGAGTTGTTTGCAAAGAACGGACACGATCTTATTGTTACGGGCAGAAGAGAAGAGCGATTGAAAGAGTTAAAAACACAATTAGAAACAAACAACAAAATTAAAGTAACCACACTTTGTTTTGACATTCGTGAATTGAGTCAAGTTGAAAATGCCATCGCACATTTATCCGTTGAAAATAAAAAAATTGACGTGCTTGTAAATAATGCGGGCCTGGCTGCAGGGTTAAGCGCCATACAAAATGGTAACATCGACCATTGGGAACGTATGATAGACACGAATATAAAAGGTCTGTTGTATATTTCACGCGCTGTTTCCAACTTAATGATCGAGAATAAAAAAGGACACATCATTAATATCGGTTCTATTGCCGGTAAGGAAGTTTACGCCAACGGAAATGTTTACTGCGCCACCAAACATGCGGTGGATGCATTAAGCAAAAGCATGCGTATTGATCTTTTAGCAAATAATATAAAAGTAACCGCCATAAATCCAGGTATGGTGGAAACAGAATTTAGCGTTGTGCGTTTTGACGGTGATGAGGACAAAGCAAAAAAAGTTTACGCCGGTTTGCAACCATTAAAACCTGAAGATATTGCAGAAACGATTTATTGGGTAGCCAACCGTCCGCCACACGTAAACATCAACGATATTATTATAATGCCAACAGTGCAGGCAACTGCAACCAATGTTATTCGAAATTAATTAAATGATAAAAAAAACAAATACAAAAGTTTTTTTTTCGATAGCGCTTCTTTTTCTTTTAGTGTTCTCCAACCTGTGCTCGGCCCAGAAACGTAATCCGGGCGTTGGTATCCGTTTTGGTTTCGGCCCGGTATTAGGCATTTATAGCATTAACCCTAACCACGCGAAAAACCCAACTCAAAAAATGAGTGCCATGGTCTCATTTAAAAAAGAAATTAAACTGGATAAAACGTTTAAAACGTTTTTCTTCTTTGGTGCTGAATATTTTTTTCACGGTGTAAATTTTAAATCTTATTATTTTAAACCCGATAGTTTACAATTGTACGATAAAACATTTCCTTACAATTATTCGCTTATTATAAATGAAATAGGACTTCCCTTACAGGTTAAATATTCTTTTAAGCGGGAAAACAACGCCGTGTTTAGTCCTTATATTATGATCGGTTATCACTTACGCTATTTATTGCCGGGCAATTTATCGGTAACCCAAAACGGTAATAAAGTAAAAGATGATGTTGTTGATTTGAGATTTAAAACGCCAATGATCAATAAACATTTAAATTCGTTTATTAGTGCTACGCTCGGCTTTCAAAAAAATGCCATCTCAGGTTCAAAGAGTAATTTTTTTGCAGAGTTTAATTTTCGTTATGGCTTTTCGCAATATTATTTTGAAGAAAAATACGCCGCAAGTTCTCTTAACATTAGCAGCATGCATTTGGCTTTGCAATTAGGTTTTAGATTTTAAATTAATACATTATGTCACGTCGAGTAAGATTTGTGCTTCTTTTTCAAATCTGTACCGAGACGCATTTCGTAAGTCGTTCTCGATACAATTTTTGTAAGAGGCAGACAAAAATCACTCGAACTGACATTTAAATATAACTTATGAAAAAGCTCTCCCTTATTTTAATGAGCCTGCTTTATATCTCTGCAGGCATTTATCATTTTATAAATCCAACTTTCTATTTAAAGATCATGCCGGATTATATTCCAGCTCATTTAACTATGATCTACCTAAGCGGCGCCATAGAAATTATTTTAGGAATAACGCTTTTAATCAAGAAATTTCAAAAAACTGCAGGCTGGTTAATTATTTTAATGCTCATCGCCTTTCTTCCGGTGCACATTAAAATGATTCAGGATACATGGATCTCGCTAAACATTAAATTTATAACAGCACTTGTTCGTCTGCCGCTTCAATTTGTGTTGATCTACTGGGCCTACAAAACCTGCAATTTAAGGTTGCCCAAGCTCTTAAAATCCTGACTAAACTAAATTAGGTCATTATTCTATTGCTTTTTAACTTTCCTTTTTTACCTTTAATAAAAATATAATCTCCATGATGGATCGCCGTAATTTTTTGTTTGCCACTGCAGGTTCACTTACTGCACTTGACCTCTTTTCTTCTATTGACCTGCCTTTTGCAAAACAGTTAGATAAACATTTAAATAAACTCGAGAACATGAGTTTTGATGCAGCTGCAGAGAACGAAGATTTCTGGGGTTGGATACGCCAGAGTTATACCGTTTCACCAAACATCATTAACTTAAATAACGGCGGCGTTAGTCCGCAACCAAAAATAGTGCAAGATGCACACATTCGTTTTTATCAATACTCTAACGAAGCGCCAAGCTATTACATGTGGCGCATCTTAGATCAGGGAAGAGAAGCACTGCGTGAAAAATTAGCAAGGCTATGCGGCGTTTTGCCGGAAGAACTTGCCATTAACAGAAATGCAACGGAAGGCTTGAACAACGTTATTTTTGGCTTAAATTTAAAAGCTGGAGACGAAGTTGTTTTGAGCACCTTTGATTATCCGAATATGATGAATGCCTGGAAGCAAAGAGAAAAACGCGATAAGATAAAACTGAACTGGATAAATATTCCACAACCAACAGATGATGCCGCAAGCATTATTAAATTATACGAAAAAGCAATTACCCCAAAAACAAAGATCGTTCACATCACACACATGATCAACTGGACCGGAAATTTTGTTCCTGTAAAAGCCATTGCCGATATGGCGCACAGCAGAGGTTGCGAAGTGATAGTGGATGCCGCACATTCGTTCGGACAAATAGATATGAAGTTTGAAGAAACAGGCGCCGATTATTTAGCAACCTCTTTACACAAATGGTTATGTGCGCCTTTTGGAAGCGGCCTAATGTATATCAAAAAAGATAAGATAAAAAATGTGTGGGCTTTACTTTCTGCTGTTGATCCGGATGGTAGTGATATGAAAAAATTTGAAAGTATTGGTACGCGTTCTTTTGCATCAGAAATGGCAATTGGTACTGCGGTTGATTTTCATAATTTAATTGGCGGCAAACGTAAAGAAGCGCGTTTACGTTTCTTAAAAAATTATTGGGCAGAGAAATGTCATAAATTACCAAAAGCAAATTTTTATACTTCTATGAAACCGGAGTTCTCGTGCGCGGTGGCCACCATTGGTTTTGACGGCTGGCAGGCACAGCAGATAGAAGCAAAATTATTTGAAAAACACAAAGTGCATTCTGTATCCATGATCCTTGAAAAAGTTAACGGCATTAGAATTGCGCCAAACGTGTACACAAACACGGAAGATCTGGATGTACTGGTAAAAGGCCTTACCGAGATATCAAAAATGGAAGCTCCTACGCCACAAAAATAATTTGCATGGTAAAAAAAATTAGTATCGCTTGTGTAGCAATTGTTTTAATTTTTGCGTTCACCAGTAAAAACCGAAAAGAAGTTATTTTAACCAAGCTGGCGCCTGCGCCCATTGGCCCATACAGCCAGGCCATTAAAACGGGTGGCACTTTGTATGTATCGGGACAGGTTGGCTTAAAACCCGATGGAACGTTTGACACAACTTCTATTGAGAACGAAAGTACACAAGCGCTTAATAATATTAAAGCCATTGTTGAAGCCGGCGGCATGAGCATGGACGATGTTTCTAAAGCAACTATTTATTTAACCGACATTAAAAATTTTGCAAAAGTAAATGAAGTTTATAAAAACTATTTTAAATTAAACCCTCCTGCCCGCGAAACAGTTGAAGTAAAAGCCTTGCCAAAAGGTGCGCATATTGAGATCTCGGTGGTTGCGAATTAATAAAAAAATCCCGCTTAGCAATAGCCTCGCGGGATTCTCTCTTTACATGAAAAAAATATTTACTCTTTTATTAATCTAACGGTTTTAATTTGTCCGTTATTTTCAGCTTTTAAAATGTACAAGCCATTGTTCAGATTAGATAAATTAATAGCGTGTTTACCATCTTGTAATTTTTGACTATAAACAACTTTACCTAATACATCCACAACGTTAATCGTAGTTGCACTTTCTGTTTCAATTGTGTAAATACCATTACTTGGATTAGGATAAACAGAAATTAATGAAGTACCATTAGTTAAAGATTGTATACCTGTACATGGCGAAACAGCCTGAGTTAAAGTAAATGTATTACTGCAACCATTTGTAGTTCCCGTAACGGTATAGTTAGTGTTAACAGTTGGAGATATGGCAATAACTGTTGTTGTTGCAGTTGTATTCCAACTGTACGTTGCTGCACCATTTGCAGTTAAACTTGCTGTTTGGCCAACGCATAATAAACTCGTATTACTTACAGCCGTTACGGTTGGCAATGTGTTTACCGTTACCATATTTGTAACAACATTTGATTGACAACCTAAACTATTTGTACCAATAACAGAATAAGTTGTAGTTACACTAGGCGTAACAACATTAGATGCAGTTGTTGGTCCTGATACCCATGCGTATGTTGAAACGTTACCCGACGCAGTTAAAGTTGTTGTTGAACCGGCACAGATTGTGTTTGTTCCCACAACTGAAAGCGTAGGACTAACAAATGCCGCAACATTACTGCCAGAGGTAACACCACCCGGAGTAACCCAATTAGATGTAGCACCAGTCAAAGGAAAGCTCGCTGATAAAGTACCTGTATAAGCATTGCCTGAAGCATCTGTTAAAGTTGTAACTGAAGTGTTAGTGCCAGCTGCAATACCTTGATTAAAATGGTAATTAGCTATTAGGCCATTAGCTGTAGTCGCAATTTCACCCGCCATGTTATTTTGAATTTCGCTAACGCATAGCGCTCTGTTCCAAATACGTACCTCATCGATATCACCACCAAAGTATTCGGCACCTGTTCCGCCTATTACCAATGGATTGGTTGTGGTTCCAAATGTATAACTTATTGCTGCAGTATTCGAAAGTACACCGTTAATGTAGATAGATGCTATTGTACCGTTATAAACACCAGCTATGTGCTGCCAAACGCCAATTGTAGGACCAGCAACCGAATTTGCTGCCAAATAATTTCCAACATTACCATTCCCAATGTAAAACTGGTATTGCGTAGCTCCTCCTCTTCTAAGCATAAACTGCATTTGATTTGCCGGAGCATAATTTCCAACAATTATTCCAAGCCCTGTCGTGTTACTTGGTTTTACCCATGCTTCTAAAGTTACTTTATTAAGTGGTGCAAAAGAGGCGCCAATAGCGGTTCCTAAATTTACATTGTTGCTAGTGCCATTAAAATTGATCGCTGCACCCGGCGCTAAAGAAACTAAACTTGTTGCAGAATTAGTACAACTATTTGCAGCGGTACCAATAACAGTGTATGTGCTGTTAATCGTAGGGCTCACAACCGGACCACTTGGAAAAAATGAATAAGTTGAAGCGCCACCCGGTACAATTGTAAATGATTGTCCGCTAATGATAGTGCCGCTATTTGCTGTTACAGTTGGCGGAGGCAATGGTGTAACAGAGCCTGAAACAACACCACCGGGAGTAACCCAGTTACCGGTGGCTCCGTTTAAAGTAAAATTATTGAGAGTTCCATTAAAACCGTTAGAAGTAGCGTCGTTTAAAGTAGTAACCGTTGTGTTATTAGCAGCTGCAGTGCCCTGGTTAAAATGATAGTTAGCCACAAGGTTTGCAGCGTTTGTAGGTATTTCGCAATTCATAAATGTGTTGATCTCGCAACGTGATCTATTAGTATTCCAAATTCTTAACTCATCTACATCACCGTCAAACGACTCTGGAATAACATTTGTTCCAATTATGATTGAATTTGTGGTTGTAGCAAAAGTGTAATTAGAGGCCGTAGTATTACTTGCAGAAAAAACACCATTTATATAAACAGTGGCAATTGTGCCGTCATAAACACAAGCCACATGCTGCCAAACATTTATTGTTGCTGTGTTTGCTGCGGTAGTAAGACCGCTATAGCTTGGAGCATTTCCGGGTCCAACTAAAAATAAATACGCATTACCATTTCGGCGCAATAGGAATTGTAATTGGTTGGATGGCGTGCTATAGTTACCCACTATACAGCCATTACCAGCTAAAGTGGTTGGCCTAACCCAGGCTTCGACTGTAATTTTTGTTTTCCCTACTAAAGAATTTGTACTAATTGCTTGCGGAAGTAATACGTTATCGGCGGGCGCATTACTTAAAATGTTTAATGCAGCGCCTGTCTGCGCTTTTAACGAGCTTACATTACAAAGCAGCGTTAATACTGCTATGAAACCCAGTTTTGTAAATAATTGTTTCTTCATATTTTATTGTTTTGGTTTACACGAAACTAAAGAATAGAAGAAAGAAGACTTTTCCTTAAAAGTTTAAATTTGTTCCTTAAAAGTTTTATTTGAGTTGCTAAATTTCAGATGGTAAAATACCATTAACGCGTTTAAAGGCCTCGCTAAACCTACCTTGACTTTCGTAATTAAAGCGTGCAGCAACTTCTTTTACCAGTAACTTATCTTTTTTTATTAAATCGAACGCCGACTTCATTTGCAAATCATTAAAGTACTGGTAAATGGGTTTGTTGTAAACAAGTTTAAAATTCGTTTTAAGTTTACTTACAGATAGGCCAAATTTTTGAGCAATGGCCTCTACACCATCAAACTCGTTGTAAATATTGGTGCGCAAGTAGTTTTCAATATCAATAATTACTGCTTTATCAACTTCAGATAAGTTTGTATTGGTATCTGCAATCACTTGTGTTTTTGTTATTCGTAAAATATTGCCTAATAAATCTGTTTTTTTAATAGGTTTGTTTAAATAACCGGCTGGGTTGGTAGCCATTATTTCCATTAATATCTCCGTATCTGAATGTGCAGTTATATAAATAAAAGAGGTTTTGGAATTTTGATTTAAAAAACTGCCAATTTCTAAGCCAACACGCTCACGTTCCATTCTGATATCGAGTAAAATAATATCAGGCTTAAAACTATTTATTAATTGCATGGCAGATGGCTTATCGTGTGCCATTTGTATTTGCGAATAACCGAACGAAGTTAAATAATCTTTTAACACTTCGGCAATCATTACTTCATCTTCAATTATAAGAAATTTCATTTTTAATTTTAAAATTTAAATTAAACTCATAACCATTGCTCCCATTAATACTGTATTTTCCTTTTAGTTGTCGGGTAAAAATATCTATTAGCCGTAAACCTAAACTGCTGGAAAAATCAGAATCGTTCTTAATAAATCCATTTCCGTTATCGGAATAAATGAACACTACTCTGTTTTGATCTAAGCAATGTATTGTTAGGTTAATTGTGGGGTTGTTTATGCCGTTAAATGCATGTTTTATGGAGTTGGTAATTAATTCTGATATTATCATACCAAGCGAGATGCATTGTGTTGTATTTAAGGTTAAGGGTAAAATGCTAAGTTGATAATTAATTTTAAATGTGTTTTCAAAATGGTATTTAGCAAGCTCTTCGATGTATTTTTTTAAATCTATTTTTTGTTCTAAGTCATTATTGTAAAGCATTTCGTGTACCAGAGCCATGGCACTAACTCTGCGTGAAGCATCGTGAATTAGACTATTTTCAATATCTTTATTTTGATGCATTTCTAGCAAGCCACTAATAAATTGTAAATTGTTTTTTACCCGGTGATGAACTTCCTGTAACAGAACATCTTTTTCTCTGTTTCGCTTCTTCAGCAATTTATTTGCCCTATTTTGAACAAATAGAAAACAGGCTATAATTATTAAGAATGCCACACATACAGAAAAAAGGATAAATATTAATTTCTTTTCTTTTTTATCTTTTTCAATAATCTTTTTGCTTGAATTTAGTTTTTCTTCTACCGCCTTCATTTGTAATTTAATTTTTTCGGTATCGTACTTTTTTGAAATAGCAGCTATTTTTGCTTCATTTTCTTTTGATAGTTCTCTATACTTTTTTAGTGAAGCGGTTGCGGTATATTTATATCCGTTAAGACTATCTCCAATAAAAAAATATTCAGAAGCCATGTTTTCATAAATCCTGCTTAATAAAAAGTCTGAATCTAAATTTTTCTTTTTTATTCTTTCAAGTAATTCATAATACAACAGAATGTTCTTTTTACGTAAACCTTTATCTGAAGAGCTATGAGAAACGAATTCTAACTTATTATAAAAGGCATTCATGGCTTCGCGATTGGCATTTAAGCGAAACCAAGTATCCTCTGCAAATTGATAGCACTTATACGCCGTATCAAATTTGTTTAATTTTGTTAATGCAAATCCTAATTCATTATAGGCTGTTGCAATGGCGTATTCGTTTTTTTGCTGTCTGGCAAATTTTAAAGCTAAATTTGTGTAAAATATAGCAGAATCGCTCCCAACAGATTCATTTTTTATAGCAGCAACACGCCCATAAAAACGTATAATTGTACTTGTATCACTTATTTTATAAGTTCTTAAAATGTTACTTGGTACTTTAATAAACTCGTTCGCTAATTTATAATTTCGCGATTTACGATATTGTTCTAACAAATCTACTGCCGATTTAAAATACAAATTTGGGTTGTTGTTTTTTTGAAAAAAATCATAAACAATTAAATAATTTCTAAAAGCGTCCTCATTATTTCCTGTGTATCGATAATAATCGCCTAAACTCGATAAATATTGCATGTATAGTGGCTTTGAAACCTTTAACGCAATTTGTTTACAGGTATCTAATTGATTTTTTGCGCTGGAATAATCAGGTTCATTTAAAAGAACTTTAATGAGTTGAAGCCTGGTTTTTAGTTCTTGTTCATTATTATTTTGTTTATTATAGGCATTTACTTCTTTTTGCAAAATCAATTTACTTTTAGCGTTTTGCTGAGCAAATACAGTATTAGCGATACTTGCGAACAAAATAAGAACTAAAACTATTTGAAGTTTAATTTTCAAAACGTATAAATATAAATAAATTTAAGGTTAAATTACCCATTCTAATTAAAGTCGCCTTTCTGAAAAGGTTTAAAGTTGTTCCAAATAAGTTTAAAGTTGTGTTTAATTCATTCTTAATATTCTTCTATAAAAGCCAATAAAAGTGTTTTGTTGATTAGAAGAGTGTTTAAATTTTCCTTAACTTGTAATTAAAAAAAATATTTGCTCACTTATTTACCTACCTACAATTTTATTGAATTGACCCGTAGAATGCAAATTTCAATGCATGCGTTTAGCCGTCAAGCATTGTAAAAGAAAAGGAAATTTGATGTCGATTCAATAGAATTTACTCCCAAACACACACCCTGTTAATCCTCGCCAAAACATTGCTAAGGACTTGAGTACCCGAAATAAAAAAAGAAAATTGTCTTTACTATAAAGAAAATTTATACTTTCGTAACGCCAATTAATTTTTTTAAAATGAATGAATATCCTGCTTGTCCAAAATGTAAATGTGAATACACATATTCTACCGGGTCTTTAGTTACCTGCCCTGAATGTTTTTATGAATGGAATCCTGAAGAGGCCGTTGCCGAATCAGAGGAAATCACAAAAAAAATAGTAGATAGTAATGGAAACGAACTACTCGATGGCGATTCGGTAGTGGTTATTAAAGATCTGCCGGTAAAAGGCGCTTCCAAATCTGTAAAAGCGGGAACAAAAGTTAAAAATATCCGTTTAACCGATGGCGATCATAATATTGATTGCAAGATAGAGGGTTTTGGAGCAATGGCCTTAAAATCTGAATTTGTTAGAAAAGCTTGATCAGAATAATCATTCCTGCACATAAACACGCTTCACCCGAGCCGAAACATTTGTAAGCACTTCGTAAGAAATAGAATTTAGTGCTGTGGCCATAGCGTTAATTTGTTCAGCATTCTCAAAAATAATTACCTCATCACCTTCCTGGCAATTAATTTCGCTAACATCAACCATACACATGTCCATACAAATATTACCAATGGTCTTACAGAATTTACCGGCAATGTAAACACCATATTTACCATTTCCTAAGGCTCTGCTAAAACCATCTGCATAACCAATAGGTATGGTTGCAATTTTTGTGTCTTTATCTAATTTGCCATTTCGATTATAACCAACGGTTTGCGATGCGGAAACATTTTTTATTTGACTAATGCGCGTAATTAAACTTCCTACATTTTCTAACAGCCCCTGCTCGGCACTGTTAACGCCAATACCATACATACCAATACCCAGGCGTACCATATCGTAATGCGCATTTTTAAAACGCGTAATGCCACCTGAGTTACAAAGGTGTTTTAAAACATTATAGCCTAAAGTCGATTCGATGGCCGCATATGTTTTTTCAAAAATTCGTATTTGCTCGCTTGTAAAATTATCCAAAGCTGCATTATCTGTTCCAACCAAATGAGAAAATACAGATCTTACTTTTAATTGTGGCAAATTCTTTAATTCTGATGTTAATTTTTCAAGATCGTTTTCTTCAAAACCCAAACGGTGCATGCCTGTATCTATCTTTAGATGCACGGGATATGGTTCTGTTATTCCTAGTGCATCTAATTTTTTTACAAAAGCTGTTAGCACTTTAAAACTATAGATCTCGGGCTCTAATTGGTAATTGATAATATCTTCCAACGCATCTTCCTCCGGACTCATAACCATTATTGGCAAAGTAATTTGCGATTGCCTTAACTCTACCCCCTCATCTGCATAAGCCACTGCCAAATAATTAACGCCAATGTGTTGCAGCGTTTTTGCGATCTCGGCACCACCACTACCATAACCCATTGCTTTTACCATACACATTAATTTTACATTAGGCGCAATTAACGAGCGGTAATAATTAACGTTATTAATTAACTTATTTAAGTTGATCTCAAAAACAGTATCGTGACTTTTTAGTTGAAGCACACGACTAATATTCTCGAAACCAAAACTGCGTGCGCCTTTTAAGAGTATACTCGCTTCGCTGAACTGATAGTTAATTAATTTAAATTGGTTAATAAAACTTTGTGTATCAAAAAAGAATAACGAGTTGGCTTTAAATAAAGGTTTGTGATTTGAGATCTCTTTACCAATACCAACAACAAGATCTATTTTGTTTTGGAAAAAAAGCTCCGCCAGCTGTTTGTAAAGCGAGTGAGCCGAAATACCTGATTGCTCGAGATCAGATACAATAACGATCTTACGAACCCTGCGGTTTTGTTGCGACAAATAATTTAAAGCAATCTTTATAGAATCAAGGTCTGAATTATAATAATCATTTATGATTAAGGCATTATTGATGCCTGTTTTAATTTCCAAACGCAAAGCAACAGGTTGTAGTAACGACAAACGCTGAGCAATATCCGCATCCTGAAAACCCAATTGCATTAACGTTGCCGCGCAGGTAGAAGCATTTAAAACAGAAGCCTTATCAGAAAATGGCATTTTGAAATGATGCGTTGCGGTTGGGCTTTTTAATTCTAAAACATCGTCTTTAAAAGAAATTTTAAGGTCGGCGTCATCAAATTCAGAAACAAGAATAGATTTACTTAAAATTTCTGCCGGTAACTGTTCTTTATGCAAACCGTTAATTATCTTTTTATCGCAACGGGCAATTAATTTTAATTTTTCATTTATTTTTTGTTCGCGACTCTCAAAACCCTCATCGTGTGCAGAACCTATTGATGTAAACACGCCAATGGTTGGCTGTATGATCTCTACCAACGCATCCATTTCATTTGGTAAAGATATACCTGCTTCAAAAATTGCCAGGGTATGCGTATGATTTAAATTTAAAACGCTTAAAGGAACACCAATTTGCGAGTTATAACTTTTTGGGCTTCTGCAAATAGAAAAATTATTTTTTAAAAGCTGGTATAACCATTCTTTTACAACTGTTTTGCCATTGCTACCTGTGATACCAATTACCGGAATAGTAAACTGTTTGCGATGAAATGCCGCCAACTTTTGAATAGCTTTTAACGGATCGTTTGAAACAATAAAAGAAACATCTGCATTCTTATATTTAGAAATATCGAATTCATTTTCCTGGATCAAAAACGACTTCACTCCTTTTTCAATAAGATCTGCAATATAATTGTGTCCGTTATTGCGCGAGGTCTTTAAGGCAATGAACAGAGTATCTGCCGGAGATTGTAATGCGCGACTGTCGTTTAAAAAAATACTGGTCTTATTGTTAGTGCCACCGGTAAATTTAGAATTTGTGATCTCTGCTATTTGTTGCAGGTTGTACATAGCGCGCGTTTATTTTTTAAAATTCTTATTGAAACAATTCCTGCATAAAGGTTCGTAGCTATCTGTCTCACCCAACACAACTAAACTTTCCTCATTTGTTTTGCGGTGACTTACGTAAGCTAAATTACCACATTGCATGCAAATGGCATGTACTTTTGTAACATATTCTGCCGTTGACATTAAATTTGGAATAGGGCCGAAAGGTTTGCCCGTATAATCCAGGTCTAATCCGGCAACAATAACCCTAATACCTCTATCGGCGAGCTGATTACAAACGTATGGAAGCTCATTGTCAAAGAATTGTGCCTCGTCAATACCCACCACATCTACATCGGTGGCCAATAATAATATATTAGCGCTTGAAGGAACAGGTGTACTCATGATCTCAATGCCCTGATGGCTCACCACTTTAAATTCGTCATAGCGTGTATCAACAGTGGGCTTAAAGATCTCTACCTTTTGTTTGGCAAACTGTGCGCGCTTTAAACGCCTGATCAATTCCTCAGTCTTACCCGAAAACATAGATCCTACGATAACCTCTATCCATCCCCGCTTGCGCTCGTTATTATTATTTTCTAAAAACATTGTTTAAAAGGCGTTAAAAACAAAACTTAAAAGTAGTGTAAGATGTGGCAAAATCAAATTATATTTAATAATATAATTATTCACAAAAGATGCAGTTAGAGAAGGTATTACATAAAATTCAGTCGCAGATCAATGACCTGGCTCCTACGCTTGAGTTATTTATTGATGAAACGATCCAACCTTCGGTAGAGAGCTGCGAAAAACTGCAACAACAGTTAAATCTTATACAAGAGAATTTAGCAGTTTATAAATACAACAAAATAAATAAGGAGATCTCGCCCAGTTTTAGCATTCACGCAAAAGTGAGTGAAAAAGAATTGCCAAAAGAGAAGATCGAAGAAATAAAAAACGACATTAAAGTTACCATTCACGAAGAAAGGCCTGATCTTTCTATGCCTAAGGTAAAAGTTGAGGAAGAGGTAAAAGAAAGTCAGAAAAATTTGACGGATATTACTGTTGGCATAAATGATAAATTCCGTTTTATTAATGAGCTGTTCAAACAAAACAGCTCAGAATACAATATCGCTATTGAACAGTTAAACGCCCTAAAAACATGGCATGATACTGAAATTTATCTTAACAGTTTAAAACCTTTGTATGGATGGAAAGACAACTCTGAAGTTGCCACCTACTTTTTTTCTCTCATAAAAAAACGTTTTAATTAATGCGTTCTGTATTTCTCAGCTTTATTTTTTTATTGAATTTCAATTCTTTCTTCTCACAGGATACGGCTTATACAAGGGAAGTGGTTAAATTCTTAACTTCTAAAAAATGTTTCGGTCGCGGTTATTTAAATAACGGGTTAGATGTGGCAGCAAAATATATTGCGGCAGAATTAAAAGCAAACAAAGCAGAACCCTTTTTTTCAACCGGTTATTTTCAATGGTTTGATTTTAATGTTAATACTTTTCCGGATAAAGTAATTGTAAAGATCAACAATAAACTTTTAAAACCTGGCATAGATTATATTGTTAACCCCGAAAGCGGCACGGTAAAAGGTAAATACACAGTGTTTAAAAAAGACAGCGTTACTTACGTTGCTAACAATATGGCTCTTCCAATAAGTATAAAGATCAAAAAAAAATTGACCTATAGTGTAGCAACTAATTCTGTTGCCGGTTGTACTATTGATCTTTTAAGTGAATGCGCGCCTGCGGAAATTAAAAATATGGAAGTAAACATTGAAAGCAAAGTGTTGACCAAATACATCAATAAAAATATTTGCGCATACATTCCCGGCAAAATAAATAACGATACGGTAATGGTCTTTTCGGCACATTACGATCATTTAGGCGGCATGGGAAAAGCAACCTATTTTCCCGGAGCCAACGACAATGCCAGTGGCGTGAGTGTATTATTGAACCTTGTAAAGCATTACCAAAAAAATCCGCCAAAGTATAAAACTATTTTTATCTTCTTTGCAGGCGAAGAAGCCGGATTATTAGGTTCGCATTATTTTGTTGAAAGCAAAGTATTGGATCTTACTAAAATAAAATTCCTGGTTAACCTCGATCTTCTGGGCACGGGTGACGATGGTATTATGGTTGTGAATGGTTTTACTTTTGAGAAACAATTTAATGTACTCGATAAAATAAATAAAGAAAAAAATCTTGTTAAGGAAATTAAAAAACGTGGTAAGGCTTCAAACAGCGACCATTATTGGTTCTCAGAGGCAGGCGTGCCTTGCTTTTTTATTTACACCATGGGAGGAATAAAAGCCTACCACGATGTATTTGATGTGGCAAAAACATTACCGTTGACAGATTATGTAGATGTTTTTAAGTTGATTACTGAGTTTGCAGGGAAACTATAAATTTTAACCACATAGACACATAGGTCTGCATAGTTTCTTTGTTTGCCTGTTTGTAGTTAAACATAGTTTTGTTGAAGCTTCGCTTCAACTCTATTGTTTTCTTTTTCTGCATTTAGTTTAATTTTAAAAACTATGTGCCTATGTGGTAAAAAAGAAATGGTTATTTTCTATAAAAATTCATACTATCAATTTCTTCCCAAACTTTTGGATGTAAAAAAAAGCGAATATCTTTTTTTTCTTTTATGGCGTTACGGATAAATGTAGAAGAAATATCCATTACAGGCGCCTCTGTAAAGTGAACGTGTGGATGTGTATCAAATTCGCTCGCCGTGCAACCCGGACGAGGGTAAACGTAAATATGGTTTCGCTTTAAAATTTCTTCGTAATTTTTCCATTTATTAAAAGACTGTAAATTATCCTGCCCCATAATTAAACTAAATTGATGTTCAGGATATTTTTCTTTTAGCCGAACCAGCGTGTTAATGGTGTAAGATGGTTGCGGAAGATCAAACTCGAAATTACTTGCTTTAATAGTTGGGTGAAAATCAAGTGCCAGTTTTACCAAATGCAAACGATTATTTTGATCTAGTAATTGACTTTTTTTCTTTAAAGGGTTTTGTGGGCTTACCATGAACCAGATCTGTTGCATATCTGTATAATTGATCATATAATCTGCAATTGCGAGATGACCAATGTGAACAGGATTGAAGGAACCAAAAAATAAACCAATATGCATAGTATAAAATTACTGCTTATTTTTTAATTTTATGCGAAATGCTTACTGTAAGTAAAAAAGAGAATGTTATGCAGATCGATCTTGAGATCTTTCTCATTAACAGATCGCATCAAACTTTAAATCTTTTTATTCTTGCCGCTGCAATAAAAAAACAAATTGAAACTGTTTATAAAGGTAGATTTGGAGCGCTTGAATTAGTGACAACCGTTAACGTTAAACCTTTATATAAATATCATCTTCGCACGCTTTATAATAAAATGGTAATTGCCGTAAGCCCGCACATTACTAATGATAATGCTGCAGAAGCGGATTTTAAAGGTTTATTGATCAAATTAAATCCTAAACATGTTGAGTCTATTATTTCGGGAAACAATAAAAGAACTATCCCACACGAACTAGGACATTTACTTGGACTTGAGCATCCACACGCTAATGCAACCTTTGAATCGGTTAATCTAAACGCTTCTGTTTTAGAGCAAGCTATTAGCAACCAGGAAAAAACTACCAATTTGATGTGCCAAAGCTGGTACATTCAAAAAGCAGGAATAGAGTTAAACGATGCTTTGTCGTTGATCGAAAACCAATTAAAAGTAATTTACGAGAACTTTAATTCTAAAAACCTAAATAGAAATTATAGCGTCACTAAAGGTTTATTCCGTTATAAATGGATCGGAAAAATTTAAAAAATTAAGAAATAAGAATTAATAAACAGGGATTTTTTTAGAGACCAGTTGACCGTTATTGTAAATAAGGTTAACCAGATATACTCCGGCAGCCAGCTCTGCGCTTACGGTGATATTGTTATAGCCTGCATGTATTGGCAGAGATTCTGTTCTGATCAAACGTCCTGCAGCATCAATAATAGTTAAGGTGTAACTTGTAGCGTCTTTATTTGTTGATGTAATTACAATGCCATTGTTTTGGTTGTAATACAAATTTGGTTTTTCTTCATCCAGATTACAATTCTCGCTCACATATTCTGTTTTTGAATTTCTTGATGTGAGGTCATTATCAACCATTCTTAATCGGAAATAATTTCCTAAGTTCTTTTTGTTTTCTACAACAAAAGAATAGTGATTGATAGCAGCTGAATTACCTTTTGCAACAACGGAATTTATCTTTGTAAATGTAAATCCATCTTTACTATTCATAATATCAAAATAAGCTGAATTTCTTTCAGATGCGGAACTCCAGTTTAACACCACATTTTCGGAGCCTTCGCAGGTAGCAGAAAAATCGATCAGATCAATTGGAAGAGGAATTGTTACAGACGAAAGAACATAAGGACAAAATTGCGTTAAAGCATTTGCAGTAACTGCACCAACACCTGCTAGTACCGCTGCCGCACTTCCGGTTGTGGCGTTATTTAAATTCCATGCCGATCCGTCCCACCATTGAGCACCAATGTTTCCTGCATTGTAAGGTGCATTCAGCGTATTTTCTATACCTCTGTAGCTAAATGTGCAATTTGCTGTAACGGCTGCGCTAGGTGTAATATCCCACCATCTATCTATTACAGAATTTGTAGCGCATGGATTGCCAGCCATAGCATTGTTTGGACAATAAAAGAAAGTTACCCCGCCAACGTTACTTGCACCAGCCCATGGGGCATTATCAGAAGCTGCAGTAGCACGGGTAGAAACATCGATATTTGCTGCGCCGGCAGTGGTTTTATTAAATGTAAATGGGATTTGAGTTCCTGCAACACCGAAAGGATAAACGTGAGCACCAATGTTTGTTCCCATATTCCAACGCACAATACTTGGGTTAACAGCGGCGTTTGTTTCGCTTAAAATATATCCTGTACCAAATGTTACGGCAGCAGGAACCGGGTTTGTAACCGTAAGTAAAAAAGAATTAAGATCGTAAATAACATTACCAACCGACAAAACACCATTGGTAGTTACAACACCACCAACATTTGTATTTAAATTTTGTGTTTTTACACCAGAGCCTAAGAGTGTAAGATTATTAAAAGTAGTTGAGTTAGTACCATTAATTGTTTGGTTAGCGCCATTTAAGTTTACAGTTCCGTTATCAGAGAAAAAACCTGTGTTGGCAGAATTATTTGTCCAGTCGCCTTCCATCCAAATATTACCTGTAGCGCTGGGATAAACAATACCTCCAGCCTGGCTTAAATAATCTCCGGCGCCATTGCCATCAACATAAATATGTGCCGCGCCCGAAAAAACAATACTTGCACCATTGTTAATTATTCCTTGAGAAAAATAATTTCCAACAAAAAAAACAAGCGCTATTAATATTTTTATTTTCATTTTTTTGAATTTTGTTCTCTGTTCATTGGTAATGATGCACCATTTTCTTTTCTTTCAATTAAAGGCTTATCATGTCTAACTTTAGTTCCATCCCACCAAATTGGAAGACCTGGAGAAGGATCATTATCATTATGCATAACAGCGTTCATATTTACATCGTAATTTTTATCTAAAATTTCTTCTGATATTTTTGTGTCTTCATATCCTTTCTTATTACCGATGGCGATCCAGTTAAAAGAAATATTTGAAGTTCCTGATGCGTTTTCTTCTACTTCAAAACCGTCGCGGGTTACATTTGCTAAAAAAATTCCGTTTGACCTGCCTACCGGAGTAATAGTAATGATCACATCTTTTTCTGAAGAAATTAAATTTTTGAAATCATCCGAAAACTGAACAACAGCTTTACCGTTTTTTAAATCACTTTTTCCTTTAGTATAAACATCAACTTCTGTAGAAGTGGTTGCGTATGTTGCAATACGTTTGTCTGAATTTTGAACAGAAGTAAGCTGCGCATAAATATTATTACTAATTGTTTTTCCATCAACATACACACCGTACTTAGGGCCCGAAAAATTAGTACCATACACTAAGCCTTTTACCCATCCACCCATTACGCCACCATAAATACCTAAACCGATATGAGCGTTGTTTTCAGAAATTAATGCGCTTTGTTGTGAAGGTGCAGAAGAAAGTTTACCACCAGCAGCACCCGTATTGTATGCCAAACCAAAACCATAAACTGAAAAATCAACAAAACCACTTGATAAATAGCCTAAAGAGCCGAAAGCGAAATTAAAATCATTTCCAATAACACCTCCACTTCGTGCAGAAGAACCTCCATATCCATAATTTCCAAACTTATAGCTTCCTGTGCTGGAGGCAACACCATTTACGCCACTTCTACAATTGCCATTTGTAAATGCTATACCTCCTCCATTTGTAAGATAGGAGCCTCTAACACCTGTTCCGCCATTATTTGTTCCTCCATACTCACCTTGAACCGCACCAAAAATTGTTGCGTTTCCTGCGTTGATAGCACCATAAACACCACTTCCGTTTTGACCTGAGTAACCATTAACCGCCCAAGGCAATGTAACGTTAGAAACCGCGCAAAGCATGTCCCCTGGCAAGCCCGACGTTGCGGCTCCAACCACCACCTCTCCATCTGTAGGATTTATTCGCATTCGTTCAATATTATTACAAAAAAATCTAACAGTTTGCGCGTTTGTAGAACCCATAAACTCTGTCCCAGTTAATGCGTTACCTGCTAACAACCAACCTAATCCTGAATTTATTTCCTGAACCCAAACAGCACCATTAAAAAACCAAAATCCACTGGTGGTAGTATCGTATACTCTCAAACCTGTGGCTGGAGCTGCAATAGCCACACGTTGCACTGAGGTCATCCTTGGAATAAGCATTCCGCTGGTTGTAGAAGATACATCTAACATAGCAGAAGCCGCAGGCGCTGCACCTGTGCCATTTATAGCAACGTTTTGCGCGAACGCAAATGACGATGTTGCTATTAAAAAATATAATATCTTTTTTTTCATTTAGTTGAACTTCGTTCGTTTAACTTATTTTCTTCCTTCAATATCAATATTCTCAGTAAGCTCTTTTGCCTCTTTCCTTTCGGTTTTTTGTGCGCCCATTGATGGTGCAAATCTTTCATCAGAATATTTTGAAACAGAACCGTCAGATAATACTTCGTCGGCCCTGTTTGCAGTAATAAAGTAAGAGAACTTTGTATTTGTTACTCCGCCTTTTAATTCCACAACATCAAAACCCGTAGCAGTTTCGTTGCTGACATACACACCATTGCAATCTCCTTTAAGTTGGATAAAAACTCTTAATGGATGTTTATCATTAACAATAATATTTTTTGTGAAAATAGGATCGATTGTAATATGAACTTTACCATTTACTAATTGTCCCTGTCCAAAATCCTGAAAAAGATTTTCAGGCGCTTCGGGTGCAGATAAAACAACTTGTTTATCATTAAGATCTTTTACAACGGTATTTACTGTGCCGTTTCCTTCAATTTTTCTGATAATGTTTGCCGCAGTTCTTGCTCCTACGTAAGCAAATGATTGACCAGCGTTGGTATCAAAATACCCACCGGCGCGCAAAACGCCATTTGCATTAGAAGTTGAGAAGCCAGCAACACCAACATTAGTGCCAACTCCGGAAACACCTGATCCGCCAATTAAATTTGTTGCACCGGCAGCATTACCTGAAAATATGCCGCCTGTTCCGGTAGCATCCGTTGTTCTACCCCAAACACCCATTACTGAGCCCGTAACAGCTGCGCCGCCGCCAGTAATTAAATACGTTGCGCCTACACCATTACCACTAATTACAGCGCCAGTTCCTGATGCATTTGTATTGTGTCCTCGTAAACCAAAAGCGGTTGCAGATTGTCCGACCCCTGTAACACCAGAGCCATTTGCAGTATTTCCGGTTCCTCTCACGCCAGCAGCTCCTGAACCACCGGCAACCGTGCCAAGAACGCCAAAACCTGCGGTTGAAGTTGATGTGTTTTCAAAATAACCGGCAGCAACATTACCTGTCCCGGAAACGTATCCGTTAATTGGCCATAAAGTATTGGTTGAGCGCGAAGTTAAAATATTGCCCGCAGTAGGCGCAGTAGTGTTCATCATTATTTCTTCTGTAGTTGCATCCAAACGCATTCTTTCAAGATTATTAGAATAGAATTTTACTGCCTGACCGTTGGTTGAACCCATAAATTCGGTACCGGTTAACGTATTCCCAGCCAATAGCCATCCGCCGGAATAAGCCATTAAACGCCAAATAACTCCGTCAAAATATAAGAAAGCACTTAAGGTTGTATCATAAACCAATAGACCGGTTGCGGGTGCTGCAATTGCAATTCGTTGAGCACTTGTCATTCTGGGCGCAAGCAAACCGCTCGTTGTAGAGGCAATATCTAACATGGCCGAAGCTGCAGGA
Source organism: Bacteroidia bacterium (assembly GCA_016787785.1). Lineage (GTDB taxonomy): Bacteria > Bacteroidota > Bacteroidia > B-17B0 > Aurantibacillaceae > Aurantibacillus. The sequence goes on from JAEUTO010000003.1 coordinate 288,813, forward strand.
GCCGCACCCGTTCCATTTATTGCTACATTTTGTGCAAAAGAAAATGTTGCTGTTGTTATAAAAAGAAAAAATAATATTTTTTTCATGCTAATATGTACCATCTCTCTAAGTTAATTTATTTGAACTAAACTACCAAACCGTTCAGTAATTCAATACAGCCTATTAGAAAATAAAATTGTTAATTTTGGGCGATGGAGCCGAATTTTAACAATTTTGACTGCTTTTTGCTTACTAAAAACGGCAAAAACAACAGTGGTTTTTATATGTACGAACTTTCGGCAACAGGAGGTTTTACCAGCAATACTTTTGTTTTACTGCCTTACCAAAATCCGCAGGTTAAACAACCTCAACCTTTATTTTACGAAATATTAAAAAAAACAGAGATAGAATTACCCGAAAATAAAGTGCAACAAAACCCAATTGTATTGCATTCAAAAACATCTAAAGAAAAATATATTCAGAATTTAATTGCTTTAAAAGAGCATATACAACAAGGCAATATTTATGAAATAAATTATTGCATTGAATTTTTTACGGAGAATGTAGAAATAGATCCTGTTTCTGTTTTTATAAAATTGAACGAGATAAGTAAAGCGCCTTACGCTTCGCTGGTAAAATTAAATGATGACTTTATTATCAGTGCGAGTCCGGAGTTGTTCTTAAAAAAAGAAGGGAATTTACTTTCTACCAAACCTATAAAAGGCACCGCCAAACGCGGGAAGACGAAGGAAGAAGACGAAACATTAAAAAATAATTTATACAACAATTTAAAAGAACGCACCGAAAATGTGATGGCGGTTGATGTGGCTCGCAACGATCTTTCGCAGGTTGCAAAAAAAGGAACAGTTCAAGTAAACAAATTATACAACATTGAAACGTTTGAAACAGTGCACCAAATGGTAAGCACGGTGACTTGCGAATTAAAAGAAAATACGAGCTTCGAAAAAATTATTGAAGTAACTTTTCCTATGGCCAGCATGACGGGAGCGCCCAAACTGCGTGCCATGCAGCTGATAGATGAATTTGAGGACTTTGAACGAAAAAATTACGCCGGGGCAATGGGCATTATTGACGAAAAAGAAAATTACACTTTAGCCGTAAACATTCGCAGTATTTTTTACAACCAAAAAACAAAACGTTTATCTATTGCTGTTGGCAGCGCTATAACCTATTTATGCGAACCCGAAAAAGAATACGATGAGTGTTTGCTAAAAGCAAAAGCATTGCTGGAAGCGTTACATGCAAAAATTGAATGAAATTAATTATTCAGATTATCTCCTCTTAGCTCTCTAAAGCGTTTGCGGGCCTCTACGGTATAAATGCTGCCTGGGTATTTGGTCAATACATCCTGGTAAGATGCTTTTGCTTTTTCTTTATCGTTAAGATTTTTTTCGTACAGCTCTGCTAATTTAAATTGCGCATCGTCGCCATACAATTCGGTTCCGTAATATTCTAAAATGTTTTTATACATGGCTTCTGCCTCAGCATATTTTCCTAACGACATATAAATTTGTGCTTTGCTGTAATTAATATCATCGCCCAATGTGTTTGTGCTAAATAATAAATTAATGCTATCCATGCGCGCAATAGCTTCGTTGTATTTATGTTGTACCGACATTAACTCTGCACTGGCAAACAATCTTAAAGGCACGTCATTGGTATCAACGCCAATGGCATCTGTAATTATCAACGATAAATTCAACGCGTCGTTCGCAATTAATTTTGTAGTGGCACCTTTCAAAACATCGGCCTGTGTTTTTGCCCAGGCAAAATCGCCGGCATAAAAACTTAATTTGGCATTTCGGAATTTTGCTTCCTGACCAATTGCTTCATATTTAAAATCTTTTTCTACCTGTGAGTATAACAAAGAAGCTTCCCAGATCTCGCCTGTAAGAATGTACATATCGCCCAACAGAATTTTAAATTCGGCTTTTGCTGCATTATCCATACCGGGCTGCTCAATAAAATTTTGCAATAATAAAATAGCATCGCCACCTTTGTTTAAATAAAATGCTTTTAAAGACGAAAGATTTTTTACTATTTGTGCGTTAAGAAACGTGTTCTTATATTTTTCGTTTGCCGATGCCAATTTTTGTTCCAACGCTAAAAGCTCTTCGCGGGTTGGTTGCTGTTTTAGCGTAATGGCTAAATATTCTACGTTCATGCCATCAATAATAGCTGCATCGTAATACAAATTGTTGGTTCCTTTTTCGATAATATAATCGTAACAACGTTTGGCAACGTCCCATTGTTGGTTGGAGGTACAAATTTTTGCCAATTCAAAAATACGATGACCATCTTCGTGCAGCCTTTTATCTAATGCTCGGGATTGTACAAAAGCACCGTCAAAATCTTTTTGTTGTTTTTGAATAAAAATTAAGAACTCTGATAAAATAATTTTATCCGGACTTTTTTGAATACGTTTTTGCAACTCCTGTTTTAATAGTGGATTATTGATACCGCCTTCTGAATCATCATAACCTAAAGAATTTTGCAAATTGCCCTGCACTGTTCCTATCTCTGTATCCCTAAACTCAAGCGCATCCAGGTATTCGTTTATCATTGCTTTAAGATCGTTCTTTTGTTTGTAAACATCGGCGCGCTCATAAAAGTAAGGGTAGTCGGGCGTAATTTTTTTTCCTTTGTTATAGGTTTCAATGGCATAATCGTATAATCCATCTTCTACAAAAGCATTTGCCAATGTTTGAATAAAAGGTTGTACCGCCAGCAATTCTTTTAAGGCTTTTTCGTAAGCTTCCTTTTCCTTTTTTTCTTCGTTCTGTATTTTATAGATCCTACCTAAATAAACGTAGAGATAAACATTATTCTTATTTTGCTTTAATTGTTTTTTGGTGATCTTCTCGGCGCGTGAAAAATCTTTAGCGCCCATTAAACTTTTATAATAATAAACATACCATCCCTCAGGATTTCTGTCATAGAGATCCTCAAAATACTCGTTTGCCTTTTCGTATTCTTTTTGTTCGAAATATTGTAGAGCTAATTTATCGGCATTATTTGTTGGCTTTTGCGCATAGCTCTTTGACTGCAAAAAAATCACAGTCAAAAAAAACAAAATTATCCTTGGTAAAAAACGCATGCTTTAGTCCTATAAATATACACTCAAAGTTCTGTTTTATAAAGGGAAAAAGGGGATTTTCTGTTTTTTTCACAATTAAAAGCCCAAATAAAAAACACGGAACCAAAAGATCCCGTGTTTTAATAGAATAAAACTTTAAAAAATTATTCCTTTGAACTGGCACAGGAAGAAACGTTAGCGTCGTACAAAAAAACGCCAACGCTTTTTGCTTCCTGCTACCCATTTTTATGGCATTACAGTTATTGCCGAAATTCCAGGTTCTATACCTGTACCCGGAACATGAGCAACAACAAAAGTAGAGCCGGCACCGGTAACAGACGATTTTTTAGTTACAGTTGCGCCCGATGAAGTTTGGTTGCTAAGATCAACCAGATCATAAAAACTATCAATTGCCGGGATGCCCGTTAAAGGTAAGGCCCATGTTAAGTTAGACGGATTTGTGATCTGTGTTAAGAAATTTGTCTGACCCGTTTTGTAAGCGTTTCTGTCGATCTTGTAAGTTGTAGCAGTTAAGTTGGCGGTGGTTGGGTTAGGCTGAAAGGTAATAGGATCAAAGCCTCCTAATGATACATAAAATGGGTTTACCATAATTACGGTATCAGGGTTAACCGTTAGTTCTGCCTGACCATTGATACCGGCCGCAACAGCCGTAACATAAGCACCACCAAGGTTATTTGCACTTACCATTCCTGTAGAGTTGATCATAACAGGCGTTGGAAAATCAGCATCTTTTGGACTTACCGACCAGTTAAAAGTATAATTAGCACTTACATCGTTTCCATTCGAATCATAGGCTTTTGCAATATATTGTTGAGTTTCGCCTTTAAACATTTCTAAGTTTTTTGGTGTAACAACCACCTTTGCGATTGGTAATACTACTGCCGGAGCGCCAACCACTAATACCGGAACTTTAACGTTACTTGTTTGTCCGTTAATAGTTGCTGCTACATTTATTACTGCATTACCTGCGGCATGAAAAGAAACAACACCGCTAGATGAAACAGATGCTACGCCTGTGTTATCAGATGAGAAAACATAACTTGCAGAACCACTGCCAATGTAAACAGTTTCCAGTTGAATGGTTTCTGTGCCTGCCTGGTAAATAATTGCAGAAGGCAATACCGCAAAGATGCTAGTATTAGGTATTTCAATTGACAATGGTACTTCAGCTGTGTAAGTTACGCCGTCAAGTGTATAACTTGCTTTAATAATTGTTATTTCTCCTGCGCTTGCCGTAAATACGCCACCTGAGAAAGATCCTGCGTTGGCGTTTGAAGAGGTCCATGTAACACCACTTGAAAGTGTTAAAATTGTTCCATCCGTCTTGATCAATTTTGCCGAATAAGCAATGTTGTTGCCTACAGGCATTGAACGTGCTCCGTTGTCTATTACCAGGCGTGCAGTAGGCGCAGGTGTGCTGGGCGTTGTTGGTTCAGGCTCGTTCGTTTTGTTGTCTTTCTTCTTACAGCCCGAAAGCATGGTTACTAGTACGATCACTAAAAGTAGTAGCGTGTTTTTAATTGTTGTTTTCATTTTTATTTGTTTTTAATTGGTTTGGGTTTATGGGTACAAATGTCTGTCCAAAGCAAAAAAAACATGTTAAGGCAGGTTGCGAAAAGATGTAGCTACGTTGCGCAGGAGTAGAGCTTCTGAAAATCAAGCAATTAAAAATGAGATCTGAAAAAAAAGAAAATCAAGAAGTCACTATTTTACATGAAACAAAATTATGTGCTATGGCCGGAAGCCCTATTTTCAAAGTACTTAACAAATATAGGGTTGTTCCAAAAAATAAATTTCAAGAAAAATTGTACTAATGAAAGGAAAATTTTAGCATGAGATATTTCGTCCCTATGGGACATTAAAAAATAGAGTTTTTGTAAAATAAAAAAGACTCCGTAGGAGTCAAATATTATAGAAAACAAAATGTGAGGATTATCAAGTCCGGTAGGGACTAAATATAAAAACGAAATTAATTGTTGAAGGCTAATTTTACAGTCTTGCCGTTTTGTTCAAATTGAATGGAGTCGGCCAAGTTTTTCATTAAAAAAACACCGCGGCCACTTGGTTTATCAATATTAGCAGGATCGGTTGGATCGGGCAGGCCTAAAAAATCAAAACCCTGACCTTCATCGGTAACAGAAAAAATTAATTGTTTATCAGAATTATGGAAGCCGATATTCACGAATTTATCGGGATTATTTTTATTGCCGTGGTAAATAGCATTATTTACGGCTTCGGTAACGGCAATTAAGATATTGCCATAGGCATCTTCGTGCACATTAAATACCTGGCATACATCGTCTATCAAACGCTCTACTAATCTTAAATGCTCCGGCCTCGAATTTATTTTCAAGGTCTCGTTCCTCGCTGGGATCATCACTTGTTTACGCTATTAAAATAGTTATTTACTTTTTCCTTGTAATAGGGCGTTAAACTAGGTGGAACGGTATTTAACAACTCCATTTCTTTTTCTTTTAGTCTTTTATACTCTAAAAATTGATTAGGGTTGCCTAAAATTTGATTTTTTGCTTCATTACTTTTCCTCTGCTCATCTTGCTCTCTTTCCCGCTCAGCTTTCTCACTTTCAAGCAGTTTGCTCAAGATATCCTGCTGGCGTTTCATGGTTTCGTTTGTAAGATGCTTATTTACAAGGTCTTTTTCGGTTTGCTCCATCATATCTGCTATCTCACCCCCCGGATTTTTGCCTTTATTCTTCAATTTATCCATCATTTGCTGCATTTGCCTCCTTAAAGCCTCTTGTTGTGCAGCCATTTTTGCCAATTGCTCACTATTCCCGGGCATCATCATACCGCTATTGCCATTTTGGCCCATGCCCGGTTTTTGACCTTTTTTATCGCCCGGTTTTTCTCCCGGTTTCTGGCCTTTTTCCATCGCTTCTTTCATTGCCTTCATTTGCTCGTTCAACTGCTCCTGCAATTTTTTCATGCTTTGCATACTTGGTTTATCAGAAGGTTTTGCGCCTTGTCCCGACCCTGGTTTTTTACATTTACCGCTGCTGCCCTTTTGTTGTTGCTTGGCTTTCATTTGCTTTTGCATTTGCTCTAAAGACTCATTTAATAATAAAGCCAAATTATTTACAGAGGTCATGGTGGTTTGCATACGCATGGTTCCTTCTCCGGTATTTCTATCGGCAAGAGCTTGTACGGTTTTATTCATATTAAGATTAATGGCACTAATTTCGCGGTTAACAATAGCGCTTATTTGCGGCGCACGTTTACTTAACGCCAGTAAACTATCTTCAATGATCTTACTATCGTCTTTTAATTTATTTTGTTGTTTTGGAATAGCAACATATTGCGGATTATCAATACGCGTTTTTGGTAATTGTTTAATTAATTCCTCCTGTGCAAATGATAAGTTAACCAGGTTCTCTAAAATTTGACGAAGTGCCTCAGCGTTTTCAGACTCCTGTTTTTCTTCGCTTTCCATCATCGCGCTTTCCATCTCTTCTTTCATCTCTTCCATTTTTTCGCTTGCCTTTTTCTGAGATTTGGCGGCATCTTTTTTACTGTTCTTGCTTAACTGCTCAGAACTGTTCTTCATTTCCTTACTTATTTCATTTTGCTTTTCTTCAGTTTTAGGCAAGGCATTTGGCTGCTCAAGTTCTTTATTTTTTTGCTCTAATTCTTTCAGGTCTTTTTTAAGTTCTTCAAATTGTTTCGCAATATCTTCCTGCTTTTTTTCTAGTTCTTTTGGATCCGTTTTTTTATCATCTTTATTTTTATCGTTGTTCTTATCCTGGTTCTTGTCGTCTTTTTTGTCCAGAGACTTGTCATCTTTTTTATTCTCCGTTTCTTTATTCAACTCATCTTCTTTCTTTTTAAGTTCATCAAGTTTGTCAATAACATCCTGCATTTTCTTCTCTACTTCCAGCTGCTTAAAGGCCTCAAGGTTACGGTCCAATTCTTTTTCAATGTCTTTATTAGAGAGCTTCATTTCCTCTAATTTTTGTTGTACTTCGTTTTTATCCAACTTCTCTAACATCTTATTTAGTTCGTCAAATAATTTTTTCATTTCCGGCGTCATCACATTTTCAAACAATTGTTCTAATTGTTTTTGTTTTTCCATAATGGATTCGTCGGTTTTTGAGAACTCATTTTGTTGTTGGTTGTTTTGTTGGTTCTCTTGTTTTAATTCTTCTATTTTATTTTGAAGTTCCTGTTGTTTTTTTAAAACATCTTCCAGTTTCTTTTTCTCTTCGTAGCCTAGTTGTTTTTTATCGTTTATTTTTTTTGAAAGCTCGTTCACTTCTTTTTGAAGCTGTTGTGCTTTTTTAATACTTTCTTCAAGGTCTTTTTTTATCTCGGTATTATTCTTTTCTGTATTCTCGTTTATCTCGTCTTTAGTTGGTGCTTTAAAAACCATTAGCTGAGTTTTGGCAGATTTGGCGCCATTTACACCGTCATTATCAAACACCTCAAAAAAGTATTCAATTTTATCGCCCGGTTGTAAATTAAATTGCGCGGCATCTAAAAAATAAAAATAGGGTTGGGCAACTTGTCCTTTAGTTAAGTTAATAGGATAACTTCCATTTGTTTCGGTTGCTTTTCCTGCAGAATCAGTGCCGGATTTTTTGTAATGAAAGGTTAAACGGTTAAAACCGTAATCGTCTTTTATTTGTCCGCTAAAATAAATATTCTTGGGATTTAACGAATCCAGTTTTTCGTTCACATCAATTGTGGGATATTGATCGGGAACAACGTTTACACTGTAGTTAACCGAATCGGAAGCATTTAAAACAAATTGATTAATTGCTTTAATGGTATAACTATTGCTTTGAATAAATTTGCGCGAGAATTGAAATTGGTTTGCATTATTTTTTTGAGGCGAAGCTAAACTATCGCTAAACCTGATCTGAAGCTCATCAGTATTTTTTGTATTAAATACCCAGTTAACTTTTGTGCCTTGCGGAATTTGAAGATCTCCGGTATTCGCAATGTTCTCGTTTGGTTTATTTAAGTAAGCAGGGTAAATTAACTGCAGGTTAAACTGCATTAAGGTTGGTTTTGGTAATACCTTTAATTCATACTCTTTAGAAGTAAAACCGGCAGCATCTAACTGAAAAGTGGTGTTTGACTGAAGGTTTGAAAAAGTATATTTAAAAGACGTATTATTTTGCTTTTCGAGCTTGTACTCGATGCCATTGATATTTATAAAAACTTCATTGGGCAATTGCTCACCGGTAACTTTTACTTCAAGATCGTAATCCTGTGTTTGTAAAGCCTGAAGATTTTTATTTTGAATATTAAACTGAAAAGGCATTTCCTTTTCGTAATAGGTTTGATAGTGAACCAAACGCTGCGTGCTTTTTGTGATTATTTGCGGCCAAATGATACATACACCGGTAGTTAAAATTAAAAGTGGCAGAACGTATTTTAAATACTTTTTGTTTTCGTTAATGTTAACCGCGGTAGTAAAGGGAACTGGCTTAAGCTCATTTATCTTTTGGTTGATGCTGGCCAAAAGCAATTCATCTGAGCCCGACAACAATTTATTGTTTTGCAATTGCAGAACGTTCAGTAATTTATCCTGTACGTTTGTAAAATGGTTGCCAATAATGCCTGCCGCCTGATCGTAAGAAATAACGTTGCCAATTTTATTTAATTTAAGCAAAGGTGTAGCAATGTATTTTGCCAATACAAAAAGTGTGGACGATAAAAAGCTAAAAAATAAAACACCACGAACAAGGGTATTAAACTCACCAAAATATTCTAAAAAAATTACCGATAAAAATGCGGCCAATAAGATACCGCTTGAATATAAAGTGCCTTTAATTAATTGATTTTTATAATAACGACGGATAAACTCGTCTAGTTTTTGAATAAGTATGTTCTCTGAGTTCTGCATTTATATTGAGATGCTTTTTTTGGCTATTTCCATAAAACCTATGTAATAACCAAAAACCACGTAATGTGTTACACAAATATAGCAAAGCAGGGCTTTTTTAGGAAGGTATAAATGTTAAATAGTGTTGGTGGGGAGCGGGTTCCTAACTTTAAAGCCTATTTACTGTTATCAAAGGTCCATTGGGCATCTTCTCTGATCTGTTGCTCGATGGTAATATTCTTATCTTCTGACTTTTTCTTGATGGTTTTCATCCAACCGGCGTCGGCTTTTATCCGCTCAATAATTTGCTCAACGGTTTCTTTTGGATTGATTATTTCGGAAGCTAAAATAAATTCAGCATCTAATTTAAGTTGTGCGTCGAGGGTTAGATTATTTTCTTTTGCTTTTACGACGATACTTTCATACCAACTGCTATTCTTCTTCATGTCGGCAATGATCTCGTTCATGCGCTTGCTATTGTCTTTGCAATACAATTTAAAGGCATCGTCAGCAAAGCCATAAGGGAACATATAAAACGTAGCTTCTGTTGCAATTAATAATACCACATCTCTTTGAGCTAAAGCCGCACTTAAATTTAGGGCCTTTATTTCCTTTTGTTTTCCATTGCGGATCAATTGTGTTTTATTATAGAACCAATATTCATCTTCCCTGAAAAAATGGATGGGCAGATCATCACCCACCTGGCACCACCAATAACTATCGCCAATAACCAAAACATCAGGCTTTACTTTCTTATCATTTGTTTTGTATTTATAGATCGGATAAGGATTAGGATCTGTTTCTAAAGGGATCATTAAATTCATCAGAACACCAATATCAAAATCGTTTCCTTTTAATTTGGTGTCATAATTCACAATAGAATAATCAAAATCAGGCATATCGATATTCCGTTTCTTTTCAATGTATCTTAAAATAGTATCAAGACCTAAACACATACCATAATGATTCCAATGAGTTCCATATTTTGGATACACTTTATGTGTTAATTTATTTTTACTCTCAAAGAACCATTTATTCAGATCAATAAAATTTACACCATTCTGCGCGAAGGCATTTGCATAGCTCTTATAATTTGTGCTATCTTTTTTCTTGTCTAAATATCTGTCTGGTATTAGCTCAGGATAATAAGATGCTTTGCCGGGAGCAAACACAACTATAAGATCCTTACCTCTTGCTTTTAATGAATCCTGAACCGCTTTTATTTTTATGGCCTGCTCATTAATTTTTGATAAGCCCAGGAAATTTTTTCCAATGTGATCATCGATATAGGATTCAATAAATAATTCGCCGTTCTTACCGATAACAACTCCGGGCGCTTTTGTAGTTTTAAATACATCAAACTGAACCTGGTTGTAAAAACGAATTAACCATGGCCTGAAACCAAAATTATCATTTAAATAAGCTGTATAATTTTCCTGCCAGTTACTGCTCCAATAGTTCGCCTTTTTAAATTCAGGTTTTTGTGCAATTGTAATTCCTTCCAACGGCACTTCTTCAAAAAAACCAAAGTTAGATTGCAGCAGGGGTAGTAATAATGCTATAGCAATTATAAAACCTAATATATATTTGAATACTACCTGCATTAAAATCTAAAATAAATAAATGGGTTAAATGTGCTTGATGAAATAGAGGCCACACAATAATAAAATAATGTTATGCTACAAAGTGTTGCTGCAACATAACCAACCTGCGAATAATTTGAAAAATAAATGCGCTCCTGCAATTTTTTACCAAAAGAACTTAACGTTATAAAAGAGAATAAAAAAGCCAGGATAAAATAAAATATCAACTCTCCATTAATGTATATATAATTAGAGCTAAAATTAAACGCGAGTAATTTTTTTACAAATAAAGCCGCATCTTTAAAACTCTCTGCTCTAAAAAACACCCATCCCACTGCAACCAATAAAAAAGTAATAATCAGAGGAATGAATTTTGGAAGTTTAGCATATACTTTTAATAAAAATAAACGCTCAGCAATTAATAAAAGGCCGTGGTAAATACCCCAAAAGATGAAGGTCCACGCTGCACCATGCCAAAAACCCGATATTAAGAACACCAGCCATAAATTAAAAAATAATTTCATTTTAGAATTTACCTGGTTGCCTCCCAATGGTATGTATAAGTAATTTTTCATCCACGAGCCCAAGGTAATGTGCCACCTGCGCCAGAATTCGGTTATACTTAAAGAAGTGTAAGGGTTATTAAAATTCTCCGGAAATTTAAAGCCGAGCATTTTTCCCATTCCAATTGCCATATCGCTGTAGCCGCTGAAATCAAAATAAATTTGGAACGTGTAGGCCAACATTCCCAGCCAAGCCATTGGTGTATTTAATTCTGCAATTTTTGTATTAAAGATCTGGTCGGCAAAAGCTGCCATTGTATTAGCAATTAAAACTTTTTTACTTAGGCCAATAATAAAACGGTAAAAACCTGTCAGTGCACCGTCAATTGTTTCTTTTCCTATACGCCCTTTAATTTGGTCTGAAAGTTCATGGTAACGAATAATTGGGCCTGCAATTAATTTTGGAAATAAAATAATATATAGCTGGTAGTCCCAGAAATTAGCCAGGGGTTTGTGCACGCGCCTGTAAACATCAACTACGTAGGTCAAACTCTCAAAAGTGTAAAACGAAATACCAATTGGTAAAACAATATCTGCCCAATGAATTTGTTTTGTTGTAAATACACCTAAAATAGCGTTAGCGTTATCAATAAAAAAGTTACAGTATTTAAAGTAGAATAACATGCCTACATTTAAACTTAACGAAAGCACTAAAAATAATTTTCTTTTTTTCTCAGAACTTGATCTGTGCATGGTATTCACTAAAAAGAAATCAATACAAGTTGTGAGAAGTATAGCGAAAATAAATTTTGGCGCACCCCACATGTAAAATAAAATACTTACAATTAATAAGAATGCGTTCTTTACTTTATTATGCAGCAAAAAATAAAGTATAAATACAATGGGGAAAAAATAAAGTAAAAATATGATGCTGCTAAATACCATTAACGAATTTCTACCTCCAGTAATTTACCTATTAGATCGTTCTTAGGAAAGGGCGTGTAATTTTGCATAAACGGTGCGGTTGGCCACCATTCCTGGTAATGAAACTCCTGCGACATGACCATAAGCATTTGATTATTTGGTATGGTTGTCATGGTATTATCCATACGGCAGATCTCTTTTAAATTGTTTTTATCTTTTCCTATGCGCCAGATAATGCGTTGCGGTTGCCAATCAATTTCAAAATAATAAAAATCATCATTAAACACTTCGGCGTGTGGTGCGGCAACTTTTGAAGTAACGAGTTTATTAAAATAGTTCCATCTGCAAAATTCTATTTCTTTTCCTTCTACCATAACTTTTTTGGCGCCTATCACATAATTTTTTGGTTGTTGGCAGCCCATATCCCAGTTAGTGCAACAGATGGTAAGATCATTGTTATTTGCCGCATCTTCTTTAGGATAATTATCGCCATTATTGTAAGCTGATTGTGTCCAGTATTTAGATTCTTTTAAGATCTCAAAATCTATTTCCGAATAAGTTACCTGTGGTCTTGCTTCTTTTATCGACCCTTCATCGTCGGGGAATTGTTTTGGGATATAGCCATAATCCGATCTGCAAATACGACGCATGTTCCATTTTGCATCCGATTGAAAGATAAGCCAGAAAGCAGTTGTTAAACCGTTCCACACATTATCCTTTGAGATGATTTTCGGGAATTTTATTTTAGCACACCATTTACCGTAAGTAAACCCGATTCGTGAAATAACACCAACATGCTCTTTTTTGAATTCGTTGGGCTTATTACCCGGATTAAAAATTGTAATGGCCTTTGCACTGCTGTCTGAGTTTACGGTTTTACAGGGGCAATCTGTAGCATTGCTATACGTATGGATAAAGTTTTTACTTTGTCCGTAGGAGCTAATAAGATCTTTGTACTGCTCGCGTGTAAAATTCTCGGCAATAACATCTCTTATCTCTTTTACATTTACGAACTCAATGGTTTTATTAATGTGATGAAAATATTGAGAGAAATGTGCTTTGTGACGCAGTGTTTCGGACGTGTTACAATTTGAACTAATTTCGGATGTATTAAATTTCGAACTATTGATCTTTAATTTATCTACAAATAAACCGGATCCAAGATCCAGACTTGCATTTACTGCAAGTTGTTCTTTGGCGAGCATTACTTTTGTGCCTTCCAGATCCTTGCCTTCTTTCACCAGAAAGTAAGTAAAGGGATTAACAAATTTACCCTCTGCTGTTTTCTTTCCAACACTTTTTACTTCATCAGGAATTTTAGACAACCCAACACCATTGCACACTACCAACAAAAATTTATAGTTACCCATGCGCGGGTTACGCTTGTAACGGTTGTTGTAGGCAGAGTCGGTTTGAAAACTATTTTCGATAGACCAAAGCGCTTCTAAATAAGATTGCTCCTGCACCGTGATCTTATTGGCCACTGCTTTTTGTTTTACACTTTCAACCCAATCGCTTTCTGAGTTAATTTTGGCATAAAACTGGGTTAGCAAACTATCGTTTATAAAAGTTCTTTCGGGATCTGCCCCGTAATACAATTGCTCATCACGTGGATTGCCAATTATTTTAAAACTATCCTTAACAGCCAATTCCTTTTCAACCACTGGCGTTGCCTTATATTCCATTTCAGCTAACTCCCAACTACCGTAAAAATTCTCAGTATCCAAAGAGTCACCGTTTTCCCATTTGTAAGATTCGTTTTGGTAATACAATTTGTAAAAAAATTGTTGCGGTTGGCCGTTATTTTTTATTGAGAACTCAAAAGCAAACTTTCCGTTTGGAAGTTGTTTTACCGTAGGTATTTCCACACCATAAAGAACAGAATTGTTAAGGTCGGCAGAAATGAAGTAAGTGGAATCGTTCTTTTTAACAGTGTAATTCGAAAATGGCTTAAAGCCGGTAACATCAAAATCCGATCGCTTGCAACTAACCAATAAACTAACAGTAATAAGAAAAACACTATATACCTTTAAGGAAAAACGCATTGTGAATTTTGAAAATCAAATATACTTTAATTTATCCTATCCACCCATTAAAATTGGTATTAATTTGGGGTCAAAGGCTCAATAATTATAGAATCGTTGTAGGATTTATATAGCCTGTTCTTAGCGTAATTTATTTGCTCGGCTTTACAATTATTTTTACAAACTTCTTCAAATAAACGGTAATTGTAACTACAAAAAGTGCTGTCTTTTTGAAAATAAATAATTTCATCATTCACATCAAAACGCTTAAGATTCTTTAGTGAGATTATTTTATTAAAAGTGCCAAAAATATCAAATACAAAAATGCCTGTTTCCGGTGAATTCAAAAACAAAAAGCCATTATGTTCTATCATAAAGTTTGGTTTTAAATCGGCCTGTAACACTTGTTTTAAGTTACCGGTTGCAGTTATTTTCTTTGAAGCTTCATTAAATCTTACAAGTTCATTGTTCTGTTTATTATAGATCCAAAAACTATTGTTAGCGCTGGCACAAACAAGATCGGTCTGCTCATATCCCAATGTCTCTAACGAAATAGGCTCGCTGTTTGTTGTAAGCTGGTTATCCAAAAAAATTATTTGTTGAAAATCGCGGTAATACAAAAGTAGTTTTAAAGGGTTGGTAGCGTCAACCGTGGTAATATTACCCAACTTTAAATTACTGTACCGGGCAAATAATTTTCCACTTAATAAATATTTAATTAATTCATAGTCTTTTACTGCATATACATTTCCAAGATTATCGGTAGCAAAATAATCAACTTTAGTTTTAACAACGAGCTTTTTTGGCTTATCCTGTTTCATAAATGAAAAAGAAAAACTCACAGCTACAATAAAAAGTAAAGTCTTTATATTTATATTCCTATTCATTTATCTTTAAGATCTCCTCAATTAATTTTCTGTCGTTACTTAAACGCGGCACTTTGTACTGCCCTCCTAACTTATTGTTTGCTTTAAGCCATTTATAAAAAGCATTATGCGGCATTTTTTTAACCTCCGGAAAATGTAAAACAAAGTTATTATAACGCTTGGCTTCATAATCGCTATTCTGTTTTTTTAACGACTCATCTAATAACGCAACAAAGAACTCAAAATTGTTCGGCTCTTTCTCAAATTCTATTAGCCACTCGTGTGCGCCTGAGTTTTTTTGCATAAAAATTGGTGCAACTGTATAATCGCGTACCAGGGCGTGCGTTTTTTCACAAGCTAAAGCAATTGCCATTTCTGTATTGTGCACCATCAATTCTTCACCAAATACATTAATGTGCTGTTTGGTTCGGCCTGATATCTTAAAACGATAAGGATTGGTACTTGTAAAACGAATAACATCACCCAATTGATAACGCCACAAACCTGCATTGGTAGTAATTATTATCGCATAATCAGTATTTATTTTTACATCCTCAAGATTTATTACTTTGTTAAAATTATTATTTACCCAGTCCCCTAATTCAACAAATTCATAATAGATGCCATAATCAAGCATCAATAAAAGCTCATCGCTTCTTAACTGATCTTGTATTCCAAAAAAGCCTTCAGAAGCACTGTATAGCTGCAAAAAATTTACTTTATCGTTATCAAATAATTTTACGAACTGCTCTTTATATGGCGTAAAACTTACACCTCCATGAAAATAAACTTCAAGGTTTGGCCAAACTTCGTTTATAGTTTTTACATTCTTTTTTTCTAAGATTCGTTTTAATAGCACCATCATCCAGCTTGGCACGCCGGCTAAACTCACAACATTTTCGTTCATCATGCTTAACGCCATTTTTTCAAGTTTGCTTTCCCATTCGTCCATTAAAGCAATACTAATATCCGGCGCTCTGAAAAAATCGGCCCAGGCCGGTAAATTTTGAATGATGATAGCACTCACATCTCCGTGAAAAGAGTGGTGCACGCCAAAAACATCCTCTTTAAAACTTCCTCCGAGCGCCAAATTTTTCCCCGTAAACAAATGTGTTTCAGGATTATTATAACAATGTAATGTGATCATATCGCGGCCTGCATTATAATGACAGCCATCAAGGCTCTCTTTGCTTACAGGAAGAAATTTACTTTTATCGGTAGTGCCGCTGCTCTTTGCAAACCACTTTATTTCAGAATTCCAGATAACATTTTGTTCGCCTCTGCGGGTGCGATCAATAAGTGGTTTAAAAGATTCGTAATCGCTAATGGGGATCTGCTCTTTAAATTGGTTGTAATTTTTAATGTCGGCAAATTTATTTTTTTTTCCGTATTCTGTATTTGCACCGCTGCCAAGCAAAGACAACATCCATTCATACTGCACATCTATAGGATATTTAATAAAAAGATCTATTTGGTGCATGCGCTTTTTCATAAGCCAACTTGCTATGGAGTTTATGATCGGCACAATGATCTTTTATTATTCGAATTTCATGATAATTAAGGAAACGTCGTCAACCTGTTCTGATCCTCTGCGCCAGTCGCTCCATTCATTTAAAACAAGATAGCCCTGTTCTTTAACAGATGACAGTTTTGATTTATTTAAAGCTGCGGCAACTTTTTTTGAAGAAAAACGCTTAGCATCTGTACCACCAAACTGATCTTGCAGTCCGTCTGAGAACATATATAATCTAAGACCGCTTTCAATTGGGATTTGAAGTACATTCAGTTCACCCATATTTTCTTCGTAGCCAACAGAGCTTCTGCTTCCTTTGTAACTAATTACATCGCCATCGGCTTTTGAGTAATAGAATGGATTTCCGGCAACACATATGTCTACCATTTTTTTATTGTAGTCAATATGAATGAAGGAAATTACCAACCCTTCGTATCTAACATTTTCATCCGTTGAATTACCGCCAAAGAACATCCTGAATTCTGAATTTAATTTATAGATGATATCTTTTGGATGATAGATCTTCATTTCCAGAACGATTTTATCTAATAAGGCTTTTGCAATTACAGTTAAAAATCCACCGGGCACACCGTGACCTGTGCAATCGGCAAGGAAAACAATTTTATTGTTATCAGGTAAAACATAAAATCCAAAGAAATCGCCGCCCACTACATCTTTTGGTTGGAAGTGTTCAAAAACATCTACCGGCCCTAAGCGCCCGTTTAAATTTGGTATAATACTGCTTTGAATGTTCTTTGCATAGTTGATACTGTCCCTTAAATCCTCATGAACCACTTTTAGTTCTTCGGCAATTTTTGAGATATGTTCTTTTTCGCTTCTTATTTCTATTGTTTGTAAATGAATCTTATGTTCTAGTTCTTTTTGATTTTGGATCAATTGTCTTGTGCGCCACTTAATACCAATAAATATTAGTAAGCTGGAAACGCAAATGCTTGTAATGATGAACCACCATTTTTGCCAAAAAGGTTTATCAATTTTAAATCTGTATTCAATTGGTGTCGAATTCCATAATCCATCATTATTAGCTGCATATATCATGAATGTATAATCACCATTCTTTAATTTAGGAAAGTTAAGCTTCCTTGTTTCACTTGTAATTATCTCCCAGTTATCTTCGGCACCTTCCAATTTAAGTTTATACCTATACTTAACGTTTGCAGGCTCTGATAAACAAACGCCTATAAATTCGAAAGAAAAATCATACGAATTATACTTCAGTGTAGTATCATTTAAACTTTCTACCCTATCGCCATTAATTGTAATATTCAATACATTTAACACAGGCTCTACTTCGTTGAAGCGTTGTTTGGAAGTATTTATTCTTACAATACCTTCAGTTGTTCCAAAAAAGATCTCATTCTCCACCTTATCGTAAAATGTAGAGTTCTCAATAAAATTATTTTGTAAAAGGTCAGAATTTCCACCTACCCTGTTAAAATTTTTCTTATTATTATTTTTGTACGAAATGGCGTTTGCGTGGGCAACCCAAACACCATTTTTGTAATCTGAAACGATGCCATAACTGTAAGCCGATTTTAAACCATCTGCAACTGTATAATTATCGAATCTTCGTCCATTAAATTTAAAAACACCATCTCCCAAAGAAGAGATCCAGATATTTTTATTTTTATCTTCACAAATAGTTTGAATATTAAAAAGCTTTAATCCTTCAACATTATCAAACATCTTAATGTTCTTTAAATTATCTAAATAATAGATCGGAGTTCCCTGAGAACAGATCCACATATGTTTTTTAGAATCTATGAAAATATATTTTACATTATTATGCAACAAACCGCTCTCTGTATTTAAAACTGTGTAATTAAAATTGGTTGGATCGATCACATATAATCCAGCAGAAGTACAAGCATAAATAGTTTTTGGGTCGGAACTTAATGAATTGATGACCAGTTTTTGATTTGTAGTGAATAATGGGATTTTAGTTATTGTTTTAAATAAGGTATCACTTTTAAAAAGTTCGCCGTCTACAGTTGAAAAAACAAAATAATTGTTATAGAACATCAAATTTTTGAATTTTTTATTTGTCAGTTGGCTATTCGGGGCAAAATCAACTTTATCTTCGTTAATGTAACCCATACCCTTATCGGTTGCCACGGCATTTCTGCCATTTAACCTTACAATTGAATTTATGGGTAATCGTATGCCTTCATTATCTTTAATAAAACGATAACTATACATCTCGTTATTTAGTTGTTGTAAACCATAACCATATGTACCAACCCATAAGTTATCTTCCCTATCAATAAATAAACTTTGAATAGCGTTAGAGTTCAACCCGTTTTTTATGGTATACGTTTTAATTAATCTTGAAGAAGGGTTAATTTTAAAAAAACCGTCATCTGTAGTAGAAACATAAATATTCGAAAATCTATCAGAAATCACTTTTGTAAACGTTGAACCGTTGGGTCTGTTTAGTTTAAACGTATCAAGCGCAGAAAGATTTTCATCTGCTCTATATGTGAGCATACCAAGGCTGTTATCTGCAATTAACAAATTATCTTTAGCAACGCTGTATTGCAAGCAGGCTCCTTCTTTTAATTTTATTTTTTGCTCTACCTCATATTTTTTTGCTAACAGATTTTTAATTTTTATTGTATAAACACCATCCGGTTTTAGTAAAAACAATTCATCCTTATTTGCAAGAATAGAAATGGTTTCCATGAAATTTTCATCCTGAATATTATCAACCACACCTGTTGCTGAATTGTATAATACAATACCAATATTCTTTTTTAGAAATATATAATTATTAGGGGCGATCTCTAAGATCTGTACCAGTTTTGCGCTTAAAGGTTCTTTAAAATTAACTTTTCCTATCCTGCCGGAAGGCATTACATAACTAACACCACCCTCAAAATGGCCGAGCCAGATCTTATTTTTGCTGTCTTTAAATAATGCAGAGATCCCAATTTCTGCAAGACCACTATTTGTTTTATAAACTTTAAAACCCTGCCCGGCATATGTAGAAAGCCCATCGCCGGTTGCCACCACTAAAAAGCCTCTGCTATCCTGACACACATCATAAATAAAAGATTGAGAAAGGCCATCGTCCTCAGTAAAGGTTTTGAAAGAATAAACCTGCGAAAAAGTTTTAAAGCCCGTTAAAAAAAGAAACAGAAAAATTATTTTATTGCAGGCAACGGCATTTATTTTTAAACCAGCAATTGATCCAATAATTCTTGAATTAAAAAAAGAGGTTAAACTTTTATTTTTGCTATGTGGTATAATAAAATGTGTCTTAAAATATTACTGAGCCTTATTTACTTTTATGACATATTTATATTTTGGTACGCCTCCAATGGGTACAGTATAAAAGGCGAGCGACTCGCCATATTGGTTGGCAATTGAAACCGTTATATTATTATTTTTTGATGCTTTATTTTTTATGAATTGAACGTCGAGCGATGTATTAACTTCATCACTCACAATTGTATGTTTTGATATTTCGCGATTCTCTAGTTTTTCTAATTTTGTGTTCTCGCCCTTTTTTGAAACAGAAATTATTCTGATTAGCCCCTCATCATCATAATCAAATACATCTATTGTTACAGATACAATTCCTTTTGTTACGAAAGGATATAAATGTGAAACAGAACCCGCGTTATCCGATGTTCTGAAACAATATTCGTACGTTAAAATATTGCCTCCTTCCACCTTCACGTTATCATCTTTTGAACTTGAAAGACTTAACCTGTATAAATTACCATCATCGCCGTCAGATCCTTCAACTACTAATTTAAAAACATAACCCATTTCCGGTTGTAGTTCACCCTCAGTTGGATTGATAGGCCCAAAGTTGAACCATTTATCATCATAAGCCGGATCCTCACCAAAAGTTTTTGTGTTTAGCAAAATACCTGAGTTAAAATTGCCTTTTGGATCTTTTTCTTTTGAAGCAGGATTGCTATGTGCGCCTTTACCTCCATAAACACTGAATTTAGTTTTTGAGTTAAAACCGTTTCTGTTCTCGTCATATTTTCCCCCATTATCCGCATCAAATATCCGGATATAAAAAGGGGTCTTAATATCCTTAGGGATAGAGAAGAAGTAGATCTGAATGTTATCATCATCTCCCCAGGTCTTATCTGAGGACTTGCTAAATGTTACCAAAAAAGGGATATTCTCGTCTGGAGAAGGCATTTGTTGGGCAAAAAATGAATTGTTAAATGTCACCAATAACAGTAAAGTGCGGAAGAGTAGTTTCATGATAAAATTCGATTTATTTAGCTTTAACAAAGAAACGTAAATAACTAAATAAAAAAAATATTTTTTCGCATTTCTTCGTACCCACGTGAGGGCATTTTAGTCGAATTTTAGTAGGCTTTGTCCACTTTTATATTTGTTGAAAAAATTCCCTTTTTCTCAAGATTCTCGATATAAATTCGTTTTCCGAGATAATAAACTGACACAAAAGAGTCTGTTTGGCCCGCTTTTACTACCTTTTTATTAAATTCAAAAGCCTCATTTAGGGTCTTAAATGAGCCTCCAATGGTCATCCGGGTGCCTCCTTCGTCTGCAATTTCGGTTTCTATTTTCCCCAAATTTTTAAGTTTTGGGAACGAATAACTCTTTCTGTACTTAAATATGGCGATTTGAACTTTAAATTCAAGGCCATCAGCTGCTATGTTCCCATATTTTTCGGCGTAGAACATGGTCTTTTTCTGAATATTGGTTCTTGGTACAAACACGAAATTATCTTCCGATTCGGCCGTTTCGTTTGTTGTTAAAGCTGTTGCAGTGATCTCATCAACCGACGGATCTGTTTCAGATGGAGTATAATCAGGGATATCGTTACTTCCAAGTTCAGCATATTCAGTAAGATTGGAAGCGTTTATGGTCAATTTCCCCCCTGAAACTGTATCTGTTACCACTTGAGTTTTAACTAAAACTCCTTTTCGTTTTAAGTTTTCTATACCAATGCGTTTTCCTTTATAATAAACAGAGACAAAGGCATCTCTTTGTCCTGCCCGTACGATTTTTTTGTTATGTATGAATGCCTGACGCAAGGTCTTATAAGAACCGCCCATGGTCATTCGTGTACTTCCGTCTTTTAAACGCTCGTTACTTACTTTTCCTAAGCCTCTTAATTTAGGAAAATGGTAGCTTGTGCGTTTTTTAAATACACCAACCTGCACCTTAAATTCAAGATCTTCTACTTCCAGATCGCCAAAATCTTCTAAAAATTCCATATTCGTTTTTTGAATATCGGTGGTTGGAATAAAGCCATATTCATCAAAGTTACCTTCATTTTTAGAGTTATTATTTTTTGTTGTGGAATTAGTATTACCGGTATTGTTAGATGCTGTTAAATTATCATTTGAACTGTTGCTTGTATTATTTTTAGTTGTTGAAGCTACATTATTATTTTTTGTGTTAGCTTCTTTTAAGTCGCTAATTAACTGATCTTGTTTTAATAAAACTTCGGCTTCTTTTTGCTCAACCATATTTAAAGCAGCAATCTTATCCAAACTATTTGGTAACGCATTAGCATCTTTTTTTAATTGTTCTGCAACTGCTTTTAAATTGCTTATTTCTGCATTCTTAGCCACAAGATCCTGTGCCAGAGCCGGATCTGTTTTCTTTAATTTTGTAATTTGTTCTTTTATTATATTGCTGTAATTCTGATAATCGAGACTATTGGCTTTTTGTAATAAATTAGCAGCTTCTAGTTTTTGCGCCTGTGATGTTGTTTCCAATTTATTTGCAACTACAATTAAGCTATCTTTTTCTGCTCCTGTTTTTGTGGAAGCATCATTCTTTATATTAGTTGCTTTAAGATCCTTGTCGCTTGCATCGGCTAT
>JAEUTO010000015.1 GCA_016787785.1 Bacteroidia bacterium
TTCTTTTCGGGGGTGCAAAAGTACACATCCCTTTTATTAATTCCAAACTTTTTTAAAGAAAAATTAAATTTTATTCAATCTTTTTTTCCTTATTCCTCTTCAATTCCTAAACTCTCTCAAAAAACGGGAGGGCAAAGATACTACTTCTTTTTTATCCAACAAATATATTTGCCGAGTATTTACAACATTTCACAGCTTTTTAACCAAACTTTGTCTTAAAATTTTAAAACACTTTTAACCCAACATTGTTTTAAAACTATACGCTAAAATTGTTACTAACACAGCACTGCTTAATAAAATACCAATAAAGGTGAGGCAAGCGCCAATTTTAAGTATCTTTAGCCTTTATAGACAGATGGAATATAACACACAATTAGACAGATTGATCATCCCCGAATACGGTAGAAATATCCAGGGAATGATAGAGTATTGCTGCAAATTAAAGGATCGCGAAGAGCGAAACCTATGCGCAAGGGCAATAATACAGGTAATGGGGCAATTAAACCCACATTTAAGGGATATTGCGGATTACAACCACAAATTATGGGATCATTTATTTATAATCTCTCAGTTTAAACTGGATGTAGATAGCCCATACCCTATACCAAGCCCCGAAACGTTTAAGGAAAAACCAAAAATTTTAGATTATCCAAAAGGAAAGATCCGTTTTAAACATT
The DNA here is from genome assembly GCA_016787785.1 of Bacteroidia bacterium. GTDB lineage: Bacteria > Bacteroidota > Bacteroidia > B-17B0 > Aurantibacillaceae > Aurantibacillus. The sequence goes on from JAEUTO010000015.1 coordinate 678, forward strand.
ACGGTAAAACGATTGAGGATATTATTAAAAAAGCGCGTGAGTTGCCCGAAGGCCCTGAACGCAAAGAATTAACGCGCCAAATAGCCAATCACCTTAAAAAATCTTATTTCAACTGGAACAAAGATTCTATTACGGATGATGTGATCTTTAAAAACTTAGCTGATCTATCTGGCGGTGAATTAAAATTGGATGATAACACTGTATTGAGCTCGCACCAAGAGTTACGAGGAGCCAAGAAATTCTTCCACAAAAATCCAAAACATAAAAATAATAATCACAAACATAAAAATCCCAGAAAATTCTAATACTTTCTTATGGCAATTTTTGAAGTACATGGCGGACATAAACTAAAAGGAGAAATTATACCGCAGGGAGCTAAAAATGAAGCTTTACAAATTCTTTGCGCAGTGTTATTAACCAAAGAAAAAGTTGTCATAAGCAACATTCCAAACATTGTTGATATTAATAAACTTATTGAATTACTTGCCGAACTTGGTGTAAAGGTTGAGAACACCGGCCACGAGGAATATACTTTCCAGGCAGATAATGTAAATATTGACTATCTGGTATCGCCCGAATTTAAAAAGAAAGGTGGCAGTTTACGCGGTAGCATGATGATCGTAGGCCCCATGCTCACACGCTTTGGTAAGGCTTATATGCCAAAACCAGGTGGTGATAAAATAGGCCGCCGCCGTGTAGATACCCATTTTATGGGCTTTGAAGCTTTAGGTGCGAAATTTAATTATCATGCTGATAACGAAATATTTGAAGTTGAAGGCAAAAATTTAAAAGGCGCTTACATGTTATTGGATGAAGCTTCTGTTACAGGAACAGCCAACATTGTTATGGCCGCTGTTTTAGCAGAAGGCAGAACAACTATTTATAACGCGGCCTGTGAACCTTACTTACAACAACTTTGTAAAATGCTTAATAGCATGGGTGCAAAAATTTCAGGCATTGGTTCAAATTTACTTTATATTGATGGCGTTAAAGAATTAAAAGGCACAACGCATCGCATATTGCCGGATATGATAGAGATAGGCTCTTTCATTGGAATGGCTGCTGTTACTCAATCCGAGATCACTATTAAAAATGTGAGCTACGATAATTTAGGAATCATTCCAACAATATTCGGACGCCTAGGTATTAAAATGGAACGCCGTGGTGATGACATTTTTATTCCTGAACAAGAACATTACGAAATTGACACCTTCATTGACGGTTCAATTCTTACAGTAAGTGACGCCATTTGGCCGGGCTTTACACCCGATCTTATAAGTATTGCTTTGGTTACGGCAATACAAGCGCGTGGCAATGTACTAATCCATCAAAAAATGTTCGAGAGCCGTTTGTTCTTTGTAGATAAATTAATTGATATGGGTGCCAAAATTATTCTTTGCGATCCGCACCGTGCAACCGTAATGGGCCTTGATAGAAAAGTGCAATTACGTGCTATTCAAATGGCGAGTCCTGATATTAGAGCGGGTGTGGCTTTGCTTATTGCGGCCATGAGTGCAAAAGGCAAAAGCGTTATTTTTAATATTAACCAAATAGACAGAGGTTACCAAAATATTGATACACGCCTCAACGCTATTGGTGCGCAAATAATTAGAAAAGATAAATGAAACATTTACTGATATTTTTAAGTATCCTTTTAATTTCTATTGCTTCATGCAAAAGCAAAAAAACTACCGTTACCGATCCTATTACGCCCACAGTTGCTGTTACTCCTTTACCCGCCGCAGAAGTAGAACCTGTTGTAGGGTTAAATTTAGGTAATTTGGCCCCCGAAATTGCACAAGGTAATTTAACTGATAGTGTTATTAAACTTTCTTCTTTAAGAGGAAAAGTTGTTTTGATAGATTTTTGGGCGAGTTGGTGCGGCCCCTGCAGAAAGGAAAACCCAACAGTTGTAAAAGCTTACACAAAATATAAAGATCAAAAATTTAAAAGCGGCAATGGCTTTACAATTTATAGTGTATCATTAGATGCCGATAAAAATCTCTGGAAAAAAGCAATTGATAAAGATGGTTTGGCCTGGCCTTATCACGTAAGTGATCTTAAAGTATGGAATAACGAAGCTTCGCAAAAGTACGCTGTTCAAGGCATTCCATATAATGTATTGATAAATGATAAAGGAATAATAATTGACAAAAACTTAAGAGGTGAAGACCTGAACTTAGCTTTAGAAAAATTATTAGTTACCCAATGAAAAATTATTTTTTCATATTATTTATTTTCGTGTTCGCGAACCTAAATTCGCAAACAGAAACATCGCCAATAAAACCCGGAGACAAAGCACCTGGTTTTATTTTAACGCAACAAAATTCTATTCAAAGTTTTGCATTACCTTATTTTAACCGCGTTATTCTTATGCATTTTTGGAGCACAAGTGTACCGCAATCAAAAGCAAAGAACCGATCATTGAACCGCTTGGCGGGCAGGTATAAAAATGCTATTTATAAGAACGCCGATGGTTTTGATCTGATCGCAATTGCCGTGCAAAGCGATAAAAGGGCTTGGAATGAAGATGTAAGAGTTGACTCATTAACTAATTTTATTAACGGTATTGCGCAAAAAGGTTATAATGATGATGTGTGCAAAAAATATGGTGTTACTTCTCTTCCGTCAGATGTTTTAATTGACGAGAACGGTATTGTTATTGCTATTAACCCAAAAATGAGCGTTCTTGAAGATCTGCTGGACGAAAAGAAAAATTTTTTACCAATAAAAAAAGATGTTACCGGAATAATTGGCCATACAAGCAATAAAGACGATATATTGAAATTTGGGAAATTATATTTATTTGATGCTTATTATGATTCAGTATCCACAACGCTCACAAATGCTAACGGCGGATTTTCTTTTTACGATATAAAATTAAATCAGGATTTTATTTTGAAAACAGATAACCAAGTAAATATTGTTACAAGCGATCCGCTTGCTATTTATAACAAAAGAGGTGAGCATATTGTAGATGGTAAAACAATGGGCAATGGTTTCGTTTTTTATATTGCATCAAACACGAGTTATAAATTAACCGACGATAATCCTGATGAAGCGTTGAACGGAACGATCGGCGAAGTAAATGTAACCAAGAACTTAATTTTTGCTAGCAATGGTGCAGCACTTTCTCCAAAAGATGAACAGGAGTTGCAACCCATTTTATTAATGCTACAAAAAAATAAAGATCTGGTGGTAACTATTACAACCCACACAGATTCTAAACCTGATGATAAATCAGCAATGGATCTAACCATTAAACAGGCAAAAACCGTTAAAGACTATTTAGTTAAAAAAGGTATTTCTTTGGCCAGAATAAAAACCTTTCCAAAAGGTAAAACGCAGCCCCGTAAAACCTGCAAAGCACATGCAGATTGTTCTGACGCTGACCATAAACAAAACCGCAGGGTTGAATTTGTGGTATCAAAGAACTGACAAAACTTCCTATAAAAAAATCTGGCAATATTATTGATTTAATGCTATCGAAATACTATTTTAAAATCGATAGATACCATGCAGAACAACGAAAATAGCGTACCGGAAGAGAATTTAGAGAATGTTGAAAACAGCACTGAGTCTGACAATACGACTGAAAAAACAGCCGATACTGACGAAACTACCACAATTAACAATGCTGTTGATACTGATGCTAAAATAAAAGAATTGAACGACAGGTATCTGCGTTTATATTCTGAATTTGATAATTACCGGAAGCGTACCATTAAAGAAAGGTCTGAACTTATTAAAACAGCCGCAGAGGACGTTTTTAAAGCTATTTTGCCCGTGCTTGATGATATGGAAAGGGCTATTAAAGCAAACGAGACCGTGACGGATGCAACGCCTATTAAAGAGGGTATGGTGCTTATTCATAATAAATTAAAGAACTCAATACAACACAAAGGATTAACTTCTTTTGATAGTCTTGGTATCGCATTTAATCCCGATACCATGGAAGCTATTACACATATTCCTGCAACAGACGAGGAACAAAAAGGTAAAGTTATTGACGAACTTGAAAAAGGATATAAATTAGGAGATAAAGTAATTAGATTTGCGAAAGTTGTTGTAGCACAATAATATTATGGCCAAAAGAGATTATTACGAAATATTAGGAATTAATAAGAACGCAAGCGAAGAAGAAATTAAAAAAGCTTATCGCAAATTGGCTATTAAATTTCACCCGGATAAAAACCCCGATGATAAATCGGCTGAAGATAAATTTAAAGAAGCTGCAGAGGCATACGAGATATTAAGTAACCCCGACAAACGTGCGCGCTACAACCAATACGGTCATGCGGGTGTTGGTGGTGCGTCTGGCGGACAAGGTCATGGTGGCATGAACATGGACGACATCTTTAGCCAGTTTGGCGATATTTTTGGTGGCGCATTTGGCTTTGGCGGCGGCGGTGGAAACCGCGGCGGCGGAAGGCGTATGAACCGCGGAAGTAATTTACGCGTTAAAGTAAAATTAAATTTAAAAGAAATTGCAAACGGTGCCGAGAAAAAAATTAAAGTAAATAAATATGTTGGTTGTAAAACCTGCAGTGGCAGTGGTGCAAAGAACGGACAATACGATACCTGTAAACAGTGTAACGGTAGCGGCGTTGTTACACGTGTGCAACAAACTATTTTAGGTGCCATGCAAACACAAACAACCTGCCCGGGTTGTAGTGGCGAAGGAAGAATTGTAAAAGATAAATGCAATACATGTCACGGTGACGGAATTGTAAGAGAGGAAGAGATCATTACCATGAACATTCCGGCGGGTGTAGCCGACGGAATGCAGTTAAGTATGCAGGGCAAAGGCAACGCTGCACCACGTGGCGGCATTAACGGCGATCTTTTAATTGTTATTGAAGAAGAAGATCATCCAGACCTTAAACGCGAAGGAAATCACTTGATATATAGTTTAAACATTTCCTTCCCGGATGCAGCAATGGGAACAAATGTTGAGATCCCTACTATTGACGCGAAAGCCAAAATTAAAATTGAACCCGGCACGCAAAGCGGACGCGTTTTACGTTTAAAAGGAAAAGGATTACCCGATATAAATGCTTACGGAAGAGGCGACCTTTTGGTTGAGATAAGTGTATACACACCAACGCACTTAAGTCCCGATGAACGCAAAGCATTAGAAACGTTAAAAGCGTCTAAGAATTTTGAACCGAATCCAAACAAAAAAGAAAAAGGTTTTTTTGAACGAATGAAAGATTATTTTGAATAGACCTAAAATTTTATTCTAAATATCGTAGATCAAAAAATTTAAAAGGGCTTTTGCCCTTTTTTTGTTTTAGATAATTTGCATTAATTTAATTAATTTAGTTCATCAATTTATCTATGGGCAATTGTACTTATAAATGGTATGGTTTTAAAATGAATGTAGCCTGCTTAAAATGCGGCACAAAGATCGCCATGCAAAGTCCATCAGGAGCGCCAACCTGTATTGAATGTGGAGAAATTAGCAAACATGATTGGGACGAGCTTTGTATAAATGCAGAGATAAAAGACATGCGTAATAACGAAACCAGCAACAAAAAGGTGTTTGGTATTATGGAAATAAGCGTTAATACAGAATTTGTTAGCGCAATTAGTTGTTATCACTGCAAGGAAAAAATAACAATAATGGAGGATGTGATCGAAGAAAAAAACTGCGATTGTCCTTCGTGTAACCAAAAACTTGAATTCGAATCAATAAAATCACATAAGGATTTTGCTTTTTACCGTTACGTTAATCAAAAGATAGATCCTTCACATCAAAAATCTGTTATTGCGGTGCATTGCGCAGCCTGCGGCGCACCAATGCAAAAGGATCCGGGTAAGGTAAATTATAATTGCAATTTTTGTGGTGTAGAAAATATTTTGCCGATTTCATTAAGACAAAAAAGAGTACTTGATGACGTTTTTGTGGGTGTTCAAAAAAAAATACCCAGTCCAAAAAAAATATTGGAGTTTAACAATCAGCAACTCATCGTGGAGTGCTTAAAAGGAAATAAGCTAGAGGCCTTTGACACGGGAACACTAAATGCATTAATGCAAAAATTTCCTGATAATTTACAGATATACCATTTAATTGCGAACGATCTGCGTCATACATTTCCAAATGAAACCTATGAAAAATTATGGGAAACTTCAAAAAGCTCTCCTTTCTTAAGCATCATAGCACAAAAATTAAATAAAAGCGAGAATGAAAAAAAAATGAAACTAAAAAAAGGAGATACTAATAAAAAACCAATTGCAAAAAACTCAAAGCAAGAAGAAAAAGGCTTATTTGGAAAAATATTAAACTGGTTTACTTCTCCACGATCATAAATTCCGTTCTACGATTTTTTGCCCTGCCCTCTTCCGTTGTATTTTCTGCAACCGGTTTGATAGATCCAAAACCTTTCGCATTAATTCGATCGCCATTAATACCTAATTCTTCTAAGGCACTTTTTACCGAAAAAGCACGATTGGTACTTAAAGCTTCATTAGCCTTTGGATTACCAACGTTATCCGTATGACCGTGGATCTCTATTTTTATAGTAGGGTTTTCTTTTAAATAGCCAGCAAATGATTTTAAAACTACTTTACTTTCCTTTGTTAGTTCTGCACTATTGGTAGCATAAAAAATATTGTTAATCACAAATGTCTTTCCGGGTAAAGCTTCCTGAACAACCATTTTTATTTCTTTTGCCGGAGCCTCAAACGTAAGGTCCTTTACGCTAACCACTTTTGATAAAAAAGCCTGATCTTCTTTTTTTACAGTAACTAAAATGTCATCCTTCTGTTTTAAATTTACAGCGGCCATCCACTGGCCGGTACTACTGTCTGTTACAGCAAAGGTCTTTTCTTCTGTCCTAATATTTTTTATTTCAACTACAGCTCCCGTAACTTCATTACCAACATTATCTTTAACATCGCCTTTAATAAAAGTAATTTGCTGCGGACGCGCCTCTTTGTAAAGATCAAATTTATAAAGATCAAAACGACCAACTCCCTTACCACGCACTTTACCTTCGTCGAAACTAAAAAAGTACCCCATTTTTGTATCTGTACTTACAAAAAAACCAACATCATCGGTACTGCCGTTAATTGGCGATCCAATATTTTCGGGTTCCTGCCACTCGCCTTTTTCATCTTTACGCACGTAAAAAATATCCATGCCACCAAAGCCAAAATGGCCATCGCTGCTAAAATAAAGCGTCTCACTGTCGCTATGAATAAAAGGCGTTTTCTCATTTCCCTTGGTATTAATTTTTGGACCAAGATTTTTTGGCGTGCTCCAGATATTTGTTTTTGGATCTCTAACAGTAACATAAAGATCAACGCCACCAAAGCCTCCCGGCCTATCGCTTGCAAAATATAACGTAACGCCATCTGCAGCAATAGTAGGTTGACTATCCCAATAAACGGGATGATTTACCACGTTACTTAATTTACGAATAGGTTTCCATTCATCATTTTGATTATCGCTAATATAAATATCAACGTTTGGTTGGTTGCCGCCTTCATCGCGCTGCATCGCAAAATATAAATGTTTATTGTCGATTGAGATACTGCAGCCACCCTGGTTATCATCTTTTTCATTAAAAGGATAGGGCATTTCTTCGCCTTTATCAAACTCGCCATTCTTATCACGAACAGAATACATAAAAACCTCTACCTCTTTATCGCTGGTATAAACTTTATCTTTGTTATTGGCAGGCATTTTGCGTACATAATAACAATTCTTATCATCCGGCGAAATATAAGCCAGGTATTCGTCCCGTTCGGTTGACACGCCTCGCACAACTTTAGGATCAAAAGGCACACCTTTTTTTAATGCACTTTCTTTCTTTAACGATTTTAGCATTTCTTTGGCGTTATACATTTCTCCGTTATAATCCTTAGCAAATTTTGTATCATCATCGTCTTTAAAAGCAATAAATTTTTCAAGATATTTTTTTGCAGAATCGTTCTTGGCCTCCTCGTAATATGCAAAACCAATATAGTAATAAGGCTCGCTATGGATTTGAGGGCACGAAGCAATAGCTTTTTTAAAATAAGGCGTCATTGGCGAAAACGAAAGGTTTTCTAATTTTGCACGCACGATCATTTCCTGACCCATAAATAAATTAGCTTCTGCAAAATCAGGCTCTATTTGCAAACTCTCCATTAAAAAACTAATACGTTCTGGCTTTTTGTATTTCTTTTTATCGCGCGCTTTTTCATAAAGCTTCATTGCTTTTTTATCAATATCATCCCTGCAAAAAGTTTTTGGACCTTTATCATCATCCTGCGAAAGAACAGAAAATGAAAGAGTAACAAATGGAAGTATAAATAAAAGTTTTTTCATGATAATTTTTGCTCGAAAAGAATATAACCAAATATAAAGGCTTTGGTTACACTAATTTACTAAGATTTAAATTGTTTGTTTACGGCTTAATGTTAAAAAGCACTAACAAATGTTTATAAAATAGAAAAGCTAATACCAAGCTACATGTTACATTTACTTAAAATAAAAAAGATTTTATGGAATATGTTATGAACTACTGGTGGATATTGATCCCCGTTTTATTATTGGTGTTTTACAAATTAATTTTCAGGTTGTTTGGTATCATCATCATCCCGGAAGATAAAATTGGTTTGGTTACCAAAAAATTTGTGTTATTCGGTAAGTCAGAGTTACCTCCGGGCCGCATCATTGCCGTTGAAGGCGAAGCTGGCTTTCAGGCGCAAACACTAGCACCGGGTATTTATTTCTGGAAATGGATCTGGCAATTTGAGATCACAAAACAATCACTTACAGTTATACCACAAGGTAAAATTGGATTGATCGTTGCGCGAGATGGCAAAGAGTTAGAAACAGGCCACATTCTTGCCCGCAAGGTAGAGTGCGATGGTTTTCAGGATGCAGTTGCTTTTTTAACCAAAGGCGGAAGTAAAGGAAGGCAGAGTGCATACATTACCGCGGGTACTTATCGTATAAATACCTTTTTGTTCGAGATATTTACGGTAGATATGTTCACCATTAGTGAGAACATGGTGGGTATTATTACCACTTTAGATGGTATGCCTATTGAAGAAGGAAGCATAGCCGGTAAAGATGTACCGGGACACAATAATTTCCAGGATGCCGATACCTTCCTAAAAGGTGGTGGTAACAAAGGTCTACAACCTCAAACCATTTTAGCGGGTTCATATTATATCAATCCATGGTTTGTAGGTGTTGAACAAATAAAAATGATGGAGATCCCAATTGGTTATGTGGGTGTAGTTATTTCTTACGTAGGTAAAGATGGTAAAGATCTTAGTGGTGCTGAATTTAAACACGGAAACATTGTAAGTAAAGGTGAGAAAGGTGTTTGGGCCGAGCCATTAGGTCCGGGTAAATATCCTATCAATACATTTATTATGCGTGTTGAATTAGTGCCGACAACCAACTTAGTTCTTAACTGGGCCAATGCCCGCAGCGAATCGCATCAATTAGATAAAAACTTAAGTACGATCACCGTTCGTTCAAAAGATGGTTTCCCTTTTAATTTAGATGTAAGCCAGATCATTCACATTCCAACAACCGAAGCACCAAAAGTAATTGCACGTTTTGGTAGTATGATGAATTTAGTTGGACAGGTATTAGAACCAACCATTGGTAACTACTTCCGTAACTCAGCTCAGGATAGCGATGTGATCGCTTTCTTAAGCACGCGTAAAGAAAGACAGGATGCCGCTAAAAAACGTATCAGCGAAGTATTAGATCAATATAACGTAAACGGGGTTGACACATTAATTGGTGATATTGTGCCGCCCGAGAGTTTAATGAAAACGTTAACCGATCGTAAAATTGCTGAAGAGCAAAATACAACTTTCGAAACTCAGAAACGTGCAGAGATAACGCGTCAAACGCTTGAAAAAGAAACAGCGGTGGCCGATATGCAAAAAGAAATTGTAAAAGCAGACCAGGGTGTATTAATTGCTGAACGTATTGCCGATGCTGCTGTTAAGAAAGCAACCGGTGAAGCAAGTGGCGTTAAGATCTCGTCAGTGGCAGAGGCCGATAGATTAAAAATTATTGCTAATGCAGATGCGGAAAAAACAAAAGTAACTGCCAATGCCGAAGCTGAAAAAATTAAAGCTTTAGCAAACGCAAACGCTGAGCAGATAAGCGTAACCGGTAAAGCAGAAGCTGAGAAAATTTTAGCTATTGGTAAATCAAATGCCGAATCGTATAAACTATCGGTTGAGGCAATGGGAGGCGATAACTTTACCAAATTAAAAGTAACCGAGCAAATTGGTAAAGAAAAAATCAAGATCATCCCGGAAGTATTAATTACAGGTAATGGCGATGGCCAGAATGGTCCTATTAATGGGCTTTTAGGTTTGCAACTATTAGATGGCATAATGGAGAGAAATAAAACCAAAGATGCCGATGATAAAAATACGGGCTCTAAAAACGAAGGAAAAAAATAATAAATAACCCTGACAAAAAGTTAAAATGCCTTGCCTGATTAGAGCAAGGCATTTTTATTACATATAATTAACCTTAAACTAAACATTTACTAAGAAAGCCCGTTGCTTTTTCGTATATTTGTACTTAACCGCTTCTGTAATGGAAGAACAAATCTTTAAAATAACAAATGGCTAAATCGCAAGAAACTTACAGTAAAAAAGAAAAAGAGAGCAAGAAATTAAAAAAGAGGCAGGAAAAGGAAGAGAAAAAAGCTGAACGCAAAGCCAGCGGTAAAAAAAGTTTTGAAGATATGATCGCTTATGTGGATGAATTTGGTAACCTTACCGATACACCACCAGACCCAAAAAAGAAAAAAGAATTAAATCTTGAAGATATTCAGTTAGGCGCTAAAATAGAAGCCGCCATCGATCCGGCAGATCTTATACGCAGAGGGAACATCAGTTTTTTTAATGAAGAAAAAGGTTACGGATTTATCCGCGACGAAAAATCGCAAGAAAGTATTTTCTTCCACGTTAATGGATTAACTACGCCAGTAAAAGAAAAAGACAAAGTAAGTTTTGAAACCGAAATGGGCCAAAAAGGACTTAATGCCATTAAGGTTACGGTGGTTGTTTAACGCTGCAGAATTATTTTTCAATAACTCATTATATTTATAATACCAAATAAGGAAAATCATCTTTATTTGGTATTTTTTTATTTACATTTTGATCATAGGATGAAACGCTTTTTAATAATTTTTCTGCTTCTTTGGTTTAAATTTAATTACGGGCAGGAACCTCTTAAAATAAAAGTAAAAAAAGAGTTTAAAATGGATTCTATTTTTTATGGCGTTTTTCCAATTGGTTATGCGTTTCAAGGAACTGATTACTATGCATTAATTGAAATTAAACAACCAAACTCTAAGGAAAAACATTATCCAATGGGCGGTGATTTTTCATTTCACGTTATTAAAACAAAAAATGATTCAACTTTTTACAAGAGAAACACACGCACTCAATTATCTTTAAATATAAATGATACCATTGTTATGTGGGCTTGGGACCCTGATAATAGCGACGGTCCTTCAATTGGGCATGGACAACGTTTTGGTAAAGTTTCCTTAAATCAACGAACTAATACACTAAACATTTTTCAACTTTTTTATGATACAAAAAAGAAAAAAAGTATTTCAAGAAAAAAGCAATATAAAGTTCTTAAATGGACATTCTACGAAATTATAATTAAAGAAATTTCATCTCCACAGATCAATAGGGTTTATTATTTTCGGAGAGCACAGCCAAAATAACTTATTAGGGTTGCAAAAGCCGTAAAGCATTGCTATCTTTCAACTTACAAATGCTGTTGAATTAAAATAATATAATATGAGAACAAGTATCAAATTTATGATCGTATTTCTTGCACTCACTTTTATGAGCTGTAGAAATAAAGATAAAAAAGATGAAGAGTCCGATGATTCCAATCCACCGCCAGCAGCAGAAGTTGTAGAACCGTACGGCTTTAACGTATTAAAAAAATTACGCGGCATCTGGAATGGGCCTGTTAGCTCCACCACTCCACTTGGCGGCTATCCGGAATGGATAGTAGATTTTAGACCAAATGCGGAAAATCAAATCTCTGCTAAAAATGAATTGGATACTTTAAACGATATTTTTATGTCTTTCTTCGTTGCCAAATATAATAATCAATACAAAGTAGCATTACGCAATGGTGGTTCTTTTAATGCCATGAAACGCGTATCGTATTTTTTAGCGGATAGTGTTTCTGAAAACGGAGCCAATTCTTTTTACAGGTTCTCGGAAATTATAAAGGGTAAAATTCGCGCATACACCGAAGTTATTTTTAGAACAGATAGTTTGTATATTAAATCGTATACCAATAAATATAATACATTGCCAAGCTCATCGCCACACATGACCTGGAGCGCTAAGCTGCAAGACACCACTTCTGCACAGTCTGCAATTTCTACTTTAGGATTTCCAAAAAAAACAATGACCAAAGATTTTACATCTAGTTTTACAAGTTTAACAGAGGCAATTTATTTTTCAACTTCCGGTCCGCCGGTTGGCGATCCGTATGCCGAGAACACACAACCTTATCTGGGAAAAACAACTGCTACTTATAATTACGCAGCAACTTATACACCGGTTTCAACCAAAAAAGTCTTTTTAATAGTTACCACACAGCCTCTATTTTCTGGTCCTGTGTTTAACATAGGAAATTTAAAGTACAGATCGCGTTATGTTATTTTATCTGCAAGCAGCTCCAGTTTTGTTTTCAACTACATGCATCCCGGCACTTATTATTATTACGCCATGTATGATAATGATGGAAACAACGCCATTAATAGCGGCGATTGGATAAGTACAACAAACACAACATTTACACTAGCAGCGCTAGGAACTACAACTACAAATACACAAATTAATTTTACAATTCCTTAATTCAGTAAAATGAGAATGGTGTTTCTTTTTTTTATTGGTATGTTGTTTACCACGCACTGTTCGGCTCAAAACTGGCGGGTGAGCTCACTTATCAAAAAATTAAACAATAACCAGTTCTCGATTGTTCATGAAGAAAAGGCGAGCTTTATGATGAATGGAAGACCAGCGTATAAACTTATAAAGCTGGGTAAGCCTGCATCTGAAAAATTAATAACTGCATTAAGCGACACTACAAAAACAATTATGGCGCATTTGGTATTATGTCATATTTATTTTAAAGTAGCCACTTTTGCAGGACCAAAAGTAATTACGGTTAACGATAAACACATTTCTAACTATTTTTTGGGACAAAAAGATGGCGAAGGACTTATTATAAGCGAAACAAAAACTAACAACAACTATAAACTATTTATTACACCTGAAAACCTTAACTCAATTGTAACTTTTTGGAAAAACAAAGTCGCAATAAAATAAAATTATGGAAGCATTAAAAGAACTTGAGTTTATTGACAAAATAGAAGATAATTTTCCGATCGAGAATTATTTGCATTGCATAAAACTAATTGACGAAGCTATTACAATTTCTCCAAACTCGGTATTTGCTGTTATTGAAGAGATCTGTAAAAATGCCGCGACAGACGTTGTTCATGAAGAAACACTCATTAATCTATTAAAACATATTGATAAAAAATTCGAACATCCTTTACGGAAATTAATTCTTGAAACGGCTCAAAATGTTATTTTGGAAGAAGAAATGACAATGGATGAAACTATCGCGAATATGGAAAAGGTAAGAGCACATAAAGGGCAATATTCTGCTTTAAGTGTTATTTATTTTTCAATTGAAGATGTGGATGGAAAATTAGAAAAAGTATGGGATAGCATTACAACAGAATGGAACGATGGAGAATCTTTATTTGATGATGAAGAGGATGACGAAATGGATAATGATTAAATTACCACTTACCACCAGAGCCACCACCGCCGGAGCTACCGCCGCCGAAACCGCCAAAACCGCCTCCGCCCCCAAAACTACTTCCACCACTTGAGAATGACCTCCCGCTGCCGGTATAAGTGTATCCACCGCCACCGCCATTATTTTTTGAGAAAAAGAAAATGTAAATAAATGCAATACCCACAAGGATAAGAAGGATGGTTTTAAAATTAGAACCCGGTTCGCTACTCCTCGTATAATCTTTTTCGTTGATCTCGCCTTTTGCCAGCGCCATTAATTTATCGGTAGCTTTATCTAAAGCGGTATAATTATCACCGTTCTTTAAATAAGGATACATTTCATCCTCGCGAATGCGCTTTGTTGCAAGATCCGGAATGGCGCCCTCCAAACCGTAACCTATTGCAATAAAAAGGTCGCGGCCGTTTGCACCACCTGTAGGTTTTATTAAAATAACTACACCATTATTAGCGCCTTTTTTACCTACGCCCCACTCGTTAATTATTTTGGTAGCATAATCGGCTGCCTCAAGCCCATTAAGATCATCAACAATTACAACACATATCTGGTTCGAAGTTTCCTGGCTGAATTTCACCAGCTTACTCTCTAAAGTAGAAGCGTCTGAAGAACTTAAAAATTGAGGGAATTCGTTTGAAAGATTATTGTAAAGTTTTGGTGGATTTGGGCGTTCGGCAATTTGCGCGTTTAAAAAACCAACCAAAAATAAAAATATAAAACCAACTATCCTGCGCATCTTAATAAGAAATAGTATTGGTTAACTCATCCTTATCATCACTAGTTCGTGGAAAAAATTTACCAAGTTGCTCGCCACATGTTAAGATACACTCTGCCAAGGCCTCGGCTTTTTTATTCTCTTTGAATTTTTTGATAAGCTCTTCAACTACTTTTTGCCAGAATTCATTTCCTAATTTTTGGTGAATCCCTTCATCACCAATAACCGCGATCTTTTTACTGAGCGTTGCAATATAAATTAAAACGCCATTGTGTTCTTTGGTCTCATGCATTTTTAAGTTTGTAAAAACTTTCTGTGCACGCTTTACTTCGTTACCAAAACAAATACTCTCTATATGTAAACGTATCTCACCAGAAGTTTTTAACTCCGCCTGCGCAATTGCATCCACCAAAAGTTGTTGTTCGCGCTCATCAAAGAAATTACGGGCCCTGGGCATTTTAGATTTAAGATTTTAGAAGTTAAAACTAAAATTCAACCTTCGGAGCTTTTTCGGCGCCGGCTTCAGCTTCAAAATATGGCATTTGCGTCATACTCCCCGCAATAAGGCTTCCTGGAAAGAACTGTATCGATTTATTAAAATCACGCGCCATATCGTTGTATTTCATACGCTCAGTAGAAATACGATTCTCACAACCCTCCAAGGTAACACGAAGATCTGCAAAGGCAGCACTTGATTTTAAATTAGGGTAATTTTCGGTTACCATCAATAAACGCGATAACGCCCCACTTAACTCACCCTGAGCCGCTTTATATTGTTGAATATTGTTTTCGTTCAGTTTATCCGGATCGATCGTCATTTGCGTTGCTTTTGCACGGGCAGAAACCACCGCTTCTAAAGTGCTTTTTTCAAAATTAGCTTCTCCTTTTACAGTTGCAACAATGTTCGGCACCAGGTCTGAACGACGTTGGTACTGACTCTCTACCTGCTGCCACTGTGCTTTTGCGTCTTCACGAAGAGCAACAAAACCGTTACGCTTATTACAGGCCCATACGCCACCAAATAAAACGATCACTCCAAAAATTAAAACTGTTATTAATCCTTTACTCATACTATTAAATTTTAAGTAAAGATAATAGTAAAAGTGGTCCATGGGCATAACCTTTAACATAAATTCTATTTCTTTTTAAACAGTCTTTTACCCTATGTTTTCTTTATGTAAATTAGAGTTGAAATACCTCAAATTTTAACCCTATGAATAGCAAACGAAATTTTTTAAAGTCATTGTTGCTTACCGCTACCTTGCCTATAACTTTAAAAGCAAAGAGCCTTGTGGACGAATTTCCGGCGGTTTGGACCAGCGAAGAAGAACCTGATTACTGGAAAAAAATTCGTAACGATTATAAATTAAAACCCGATTATATTAATCTTGAGAATGGCTATTACAGTATCATGGCCCAACCGGTTATGGAAGGCTATTTCAAAGACCTTCAACTGGTAAATATGGAAGGCTCTTATTATGTGCGAACCGTTCAAACAGAAAACAAACAAAAAAGTAAAGAACAATTGGCAGAACTTTTAGGTTGCAGCAGCGAAGAGTTAATTATTACGCGCAATACAACCGAGTCGTTGGATACAGTAATTTCGGGCATAGATTGGAAAGCGGGAGACGAAGCCATTATGGCCGAACAGGATTATGGCAGCATGCTGGATATGTTCAAACAACAAGCAAAGCGTTATGGTATGGTAAACAAAATAATTTCTATTCCATTAGATCCAAAAACTGATGAAGAAATTGTGCGTTTATATGAAAAAGCAATTACGCCAAAAACAAAACTAATAATGGTTTGTCATATGATCAACATAACCGGACACATCTTACCGGTTAAAAAGATCTGCGACATGGCGCATAGTAAAGGTGTGGAAGTTATGGTGGATGGCGCGCATACAGTATCGCATATAGATTTTAAAATAAACGATCTTAACTGCGATTATTTTGGAAGCAGTTTGCATAAATGGTTGGGCGTGCCACTGGGCGTTGGTGTACTTTATGTAAAAAAAGAAAAGATAAAAAAAATCTGGCCGCTATTTGGTGAATTAGGTTTCAAAGAAGAGGATATTCGAAAACTGAATCATACCGGAACTATTTCAGTGGCTTCTGACATTGCAATAAAACACGCCGTTAATTATCAAAGTGCTATAGGCATTAAAAGAAAAGAAGAGCGCTTGCGCTTTTTACAAAATTACTGGACCAGTAAAGTAAGAGATGTAAAAAAAATAAAATTAAATACACCTACAGACCCTCAAAGAAGTTGCGCCATTGCCAATGTTTGTATAGAAGGCATTAAACCCGCCGACCTCGCAAAAACATTATTGCAGAAATATAAAATATGGACGGTAGCTATTGATTCTGCCAACGTGCAAGGCGTTCGTATTACACCGCAATTGTTTACAACCACAGAAGAATTGGATAGTTTTGTAGCAGCTTTAAAAGAAATTGCATCCACATAGTTAAAGCTCTTGCGAAGGACGCAAAATCTGTAATTCGAACCCCCTTGACTTATTAACTAATTAAAGGTTCATAACAAATCTACTCTAAAAACGAACCTTTTAAAATTATCAACGTACAAAAAGGTAACTAAACACTAACATACCCGATACCCTTCTCTAAACAAAGAATAGAAAGGGCTGGTAAGAAAAGGAAATATCCTGTCACCCGTTTTATTTACAAATTTAAATCTTATTACAAATGAAAAAATTTACACCCGTAAAACAAATTCGCTATGAAAACAAATCTCTATTTCCCAACATTGTTGGCAGTTATCATTCAGGTAATGGTACACGGCCAAACACCAGACAACCAAATTACTCAGATTAGAAAAACGCTCATCAGCACAGAGAGTTCAATTGTGAATGTTACATACACAATAAAATCTACTGCTGTAGAATTATCTAACCTTTTAAAACAGGCCAAAGAACTTAATATCACCATGCAGTCTTTTAGAAATGCAGCAAAAACAAAAAAAGGTGATGAAAAAAGAGAACTCACTTTAGAGGCCCTTTTCTTCGAAAAACAATTTGTGCTCAAACAAATTGAGATCTCAGAATTATTAGCAAAAGATACCTATCAAAAACTGTATCAAAACAGAAATTATATAGGGTTGTTGCTAAAAACCATAAAGGACGACGAATACACCAGCAATTTAGCAAACAACTTAAACTCTGAAGCAGAAAAGTGCATAAGAATGGCTAAAGAAATGCGCGAAGAAGCATATGCACAGCCCACCTTTGTTGCTAAATTAGGCAACATGACCAACGCCGAGGACGAAGAAGTAATTGCCCTTAACAAACAACAACAAGTATTTGATATCATTGAAAGGGTAAATCCTAAGGTAACAGTACGTTAAGAGACTATTAAGATCATTCCAAATTCCTACAAAACTATTTATCCTTACGGCTAAATAGTTTTGTTTTTTTATTTATTTTATTTAGCTTTAATTACCTAAAAACTAAATAATATGAAAAATACAATGAAAACATTTTTTGCTGTAGCAGCATTTACTTTAATTTCTTCGGTGGCATGCGCTCAATACAAAATGGACAGCGATGGCAAAACTCTTCGTAACTCCAGCAACTCATCGGTTGGAAAAATAGACAGCGATGGCAGGACCATTCGCAATTCAAGCAACTCTTCAGTTGGCAGCGTTGATAGCGACGGAAAAACGATCCGTAACTCAAGCAATTCATCCGTTTTAAAAGTTGACGGAAATGATATCCGTAATTCAAGCAACAGTACTATTGCTAAAATGAGCGATGTTACGAGTGCTATTCAAGGCGCAAAACCTGAAGCCGTTTACGTTGCCCTTTGGTGGTTCATCGTAAAAGGATATCACTAATAATTTGAAATTTATAAGTTAAAATTAAAAAGGGTCCGGAAAATTTTCCGGACCCTTTTTAATACTTTCTTTTTTTAGCGTAATTTTCTCTTAACCTGCGGATCTTTTCCTGACTGCGTTTTCCACCTAACTGTTCTTTTTTATTCTTTGCTTTCTTTTCGTGAAAAGCGCCTCCACCCTCTATGGTTATTTTTTTCTGTTTCGCTAAATTTTTATCGCGCGTAACAGGCATTTCGTCTTTTGTCAATTCTTCATCTATCTCTACGTCTTTTGACATTTTAAGAATAGGGATCTTTTTATTCATCAACGACTCGATGGCAAGTTGCATTGGTTTTTCTGCATCTGTAATAAAACTCAAGGCTACACCGGCTTTATCTGCCCTGCCCGTTCTTCCTATCCTGTGAATATATGCACTTGTCTCTTTTGGAATATCAAAATTAATAACATGTGTTACATTGGGTATATCCAAACCACGTGCAATAATATCTGTTGCTATTAATAAACGGTGTACACCTTCATCAAAATATTTTACTGAAGCAAAACGCTGCGGTTGCGATTTATTAGAATGTATGACGCCAATTTCAGTTGGAAAATCAGGCTCTAATATTTCGTAGATGTCGTCTGCAATTTTTTTGTTCTTCACAAACAACAATACCTTGTTAAACCCCTTTTCGTGTTGAAGCAACCATTTTAATAAATTGATCTTGGTATAAAAGTTGGGAACAAAATAAGCGTGTTGAATGATTTTTTCAAGAGGTGTGCCACGCGATATTAATTCAATGTATTGTGGTTTATTAAAAAATTTGGAGATCATTAACTCCACATCTTCATTTAACGTTGCCGAAAATAAAAGATTTTGGCGTTTTGGTGGTAATATTTCTAGTATCTGTGTTAATTGCGCGCGAAAGCCCAGGTTCAACATCTCATCTACTTCATCTATCACCAGCTTTTTTACTGAACCTAACTGTAAGGTTCTGCTCAAAGTGAGATCTATCAATCTTCCTGGGGTTGCTACCAAAATATCCAAACCATCATACACTTTTTGTTTTTGTGTGTTGATATTTGAAGCGCCGTAAACGCCATAAACGCGAACGCTCATGAATTTTGCAAGTTTTTCTATCTCGCTAACTACCTGCGCCACCAACTCGCGCGTAGGCACTACTATTAATACGCGGGGCTGACGTTGCTCTGAATAGGTCAGTTGACGTAGTATTGGCAGTAGGTAAGCAAAGGTTTTACCAGTACCGGTTTGGGCAATACCAACAGCATCAGTTCCTGAAGAAATAATGGGAAAAGCTTTTTCCTGAATGGGCGTTGGCTCTTTAAAACCTATTTCATCCAGTGCGCGTAATAATTGTTTAGAAAGATTAAGGTCGCTAAAAGTGCTCATTGCTTTTTTTAATTTACACAAAGATACTTTAATAATTTTAATGGCTATTTTTCAAGCATTCCGCCTTCTATCCAGCAACGAAACTGTCTTAGTTCCTCGCCTGTAAGCTTTTCTCTTGGCGGCATGTTCTTTTGTATCAAAACATGCTGTTTTATCTCCCCTTCATCACCAAAATGCTTGAGATTGCTATAGATCTTAAAATTCATGCGTCTGCGGCTTTCATCATGGCAACCACCGGTATTGCAACTTTTGGCCAATAAAGGCTGTAAGGTTGCGTAAGTTACTTTTTCATCGCAGGCTTTTGTCTCTTCTGCACTTGGAACTATTTTTTTTGTTTTACAGGCAATTACAACCGATAAAGCCAAAAAAGAAAATATGATAATGGGTCTTGAATATCTCATGAAATTATTTTTTAAAGGACGAAGTAACAAATTTATTTCTTAATTAAATAATCGCATTTATTAACATGATTCTTAAATAAAAAATGCATTTATTTTTTAAATTTACATATCCAAATGGAAAGAAAAGATTTTTTAAAACTAATGGCTTTACTGCCACTTTCTGGCGCCGCTATGAAATTGAACGAATTAAATAAGCTCACAGAAAATTTAGGAGCTACAGATAATATGCCGGTACTTTTTGTTGGACATGGTAATCCTATGAATGCCATTAACGATAATGAATTTGTTACCGGTTGGAAAACAGCAGCAAAGAAACTACCAAAACCAAAAGCTATTTTATGTATCTCTGCCCATTGGGAAACGAATGGCACGTTTGTTACCGCCATGAAAAGCCCAAGAACCATTCACGATTTTGGTGGCTTTCCAAACGAATTATTTGAAACAAAATATCCTGCACCTGGCAGCCCAGAATTTGCGTTAGAAACCAAGAATACAATTAAAAAAACTACCGTTGGCCTGGATGAAAAATGGGGATTAGACCACGGCACCTGGAGCATTTTAAAACCAATGTTCCCAAATGCTGATATTCCGGTTTTTCAATTAAGTTTGGATTATAACCAACCACCGCAATACCATTACGAGCTGGCGAAAGAATTGGCTTCACTACGCAAAAAAGGAGTATTGATAATTGGCAGTGGTAACATGGTGCATAATTTGGGAATGGTTAAAGCCACCTCCATGACCGATCTTGATAAAGAATATGGTTTTGATTGGGCTTTAGAAATGAACACCATCTTTAAAAATAAAATTACTTCACAGGATCATAAAGCATTGATCAATTATGAATCGTTAAGCAAATCGGCAAAGCTGGCTATACCAACACGCGAACATTATTTGCCGCTACTTTATACTTTAGCCTTACAGGAAAAAGATGAACAGCCTACATTCTTTAACGATAAAGCCATTGCCGGATCGTTAACAATGACATCTGTTTTAATTAAATAGCTTTAGCCTTTTTTTTCTTTGGCGTAACCTCTTCTAATTTACCTTCTTTCTCGCCAAGATTTCTGCCCCATTTTGCTATGCTTTCAATAACAGGCAAAAGTGTTTTACCAAAGGCTGTTAACGAATATTCAACCCGCAACGGAACTTCTGCAAAAACCTCGCGCTTAATAATTCCATCTTCTTCTAAACTTTTTAATTGAAGGCTCAGCATTTTTTCGGTGATATCCGGAATCTGTTTTCTTAATTCGCCAAAACGCATAGTCTTATTGCGTAAATACCAAATAACAACTGTTTTCCATTTACCGCCAATGAAGTTCATGGTTACATCCATAGCGCAATGAAACGTATTACCACGCAATTTGAAAACATATGCTTTACCTTTAATGATCATTTTGCAATATTTTGTTAAATTATAATACTGTCAATTTTGACAGCTATTGCAAAGGTAAATAAGTATACATATGTTTGCAACTATATTTTTGATAGCAACATTTAAAAAAACATAACACCATGAAAAAAATAGCAATTTTAGGTACAGGAACAGTTGGGCAAACTTTTGCCACACGTTTAATTGGTTTAGGTCACGAAGTAATGATCGGAACAAGAAATGTTCAGGAAAAATTGTCTGCACCGGGAAAAGACGGTGGCAAGAATACTTTTGCAACCTGGCAGGAAGCTAACCCAAAAGTAAAACTTGGTACCTTTGCGGAAGCCGCTGCCTTTGGAGAACTAATTTTAAATACAACACAGGGCATGAATTCTATCAACGCTTTAAATTTAGCAACAGCAAAAAATTTAAACGGTAAAATTTTGGTTGACATCGCAAACCCTTTGGACTTTAGCAAAGGTATGCCACCGTGTTTAGCGCCTGAGTTAAGTAACACGAATTCTTTAGCGGAAGAAATTCAAAAAACGTTTCCAAATGCCAAAGTGGTAAAAACATTAAACACAATGTGGTGTGGCATTATGGTTAATCCTGATTTAATAAAAGGCGACCATGTAAATTATATTTGCGGAAATGATGAGGAAGCAAAAACAAAAGTAAAAACATTATTAAAAGAATTTGGCTGGAAAGATGAGAATTTGCTTGACCTTGGCGACCTAAGCGCTGCAAGAGGTACAGAAGCAGTATTACCCGTTTGGTTAAGAATTTATGGCGCTAAAAAAATGGGCGCGTTTAATTTTAACATTGTGAGTTAGTGAAAAAATCCCGGCCTAAACCGGGATTCATCATTTTATTAATTTTAGATATCAATTGACGCTATTTCTTTTTAATGTGTTGCCGTGGATAATTATCCTTTAAAAAACTTCCCTTCAAGGAATCCATTTGCCAAAAGAATTGACTGAACATGTCCTTATTTAATTCAAATCGTTTTTGAAAATAGTCATCATTAAAAAAGTCATATTT
Source organism: Bacteroidia bacterium (assembly GCA_016787785.1). Taxonomy (GTDB): domain Bacteria; phylum Bacteroidota; class Bacteroidia; order B-17B0; family Aurantibacillaceae; genus Aurantibacillus. The sequence goes on from JAEUTO010000015.1 coordinate 23,295, forward strand.
AAAAAGCGAATCATTAAAGAAAATATTTTGATTGTGCTTTTCAAATAGATCTGAAGAGTTTATATTGAAATACGATCTAAATTGATTGAAAATACTATCATTATCTGCTCGCATATTCTTTCCACTTTTTCCCGAGTACACGTACGAATAAGTGGAATCGTATTTTATCATCTTTCCATTTTTATCATACTGCTTGTTAACTTTAACATCTATTTTTGGTTTATTAAGCGAGTCAACTTGCTCTGTGCCTTTTATCTTTTCGGTTTGACCTACCTGCTCTTTGTGCGTTTGCGCATTGCATGAAGTCAGCACAAAGAAAAGAAAAAAGCAAATAGTGTTTTTAGCAAATTTATTATGATGTTTAAATACTTTATAACCATTATCCGAACTACTATTTTTCATACTATCCTCCATTTCTTCTATTTAAATAATTTCCATTTAACTATAGATATAAAGAAGAATTAATTTTTCTTAAAATACTGCATCAGGCAGAACGTAATTATTAATCCACAAGCCAAGCCCTCAAATAAGGTTATACCTGCAGCTACAAAAGGATTTGTATTGAAAGTAAAAAAAGTCCCTGCTCTAATCTGGATTAATATTGAGGGGTCATAACTAGTATAAATTAAAATAACTAAAGCATGTATCATTACGGCAGCAATCGACGTATATAATCCTACTTTAAATCCTTCAAAATAGTCAAGGCTATTACCGCTACCTGTTGGGCTAAACTCTTCAAGTGCAAAATAAACCCCCACCGCAAGGATCAATAAATTAACAACACTCAGCTGGTTTATTTCTAACCGATGGGTAAAGGCACAAAGACCCAAAAAACTCGCTATTAATAACATAGAAGTCAGGATACCATTACGCCAGCAAATTTTTTGGATGCTCTTATCAGAATTATTTCTGCGGAACTGTTCATTATTAAACAATCCATCATTTCTAAATAAATTAACCGTTTCCATAGTTTATAATTTTTGAATTTATAAATTAAAAATCGCTCTGAATTTTTTTGCTACAAGCGAAATGCCAAATAAAATTCGACTGAATTTTTGACCTCGCTTTGTTAAAGGCCGTTAAAAAAAATGAAAATATTTCAGAATCTTAGAAGCAAAAATGTCAAAAATTCATTTTTTTAATATCCATAAGCGGAGATCTTATGATTATAGGGCTGCGCTATGCTTATGAGAATCCATTAGTCCGGGTTTTTAATCCAGGCGCATAATAAGCAAAGAAATTAACAAAAAAATCTCGGCCTAAACCGGGACTTTTTATTTGATCAAAAATGGTAGCAAGTTGTGTTATCTCTCCTTAACCTTCTCGCTTTCCTTTTTTTGGCTCCTTTTTTCTTTTTTAAATTAAAAAAGCTATGGGCCCACTTTCTTGATCGAAACTTTTTAGTACCACTAGTATTCTTTGAGGTTAATTCGTTTTTACCTGAAAATGTATTACTGTAATTACTATTTGTATTGTCTGTCTTTATTTTTACTTCTCTTCCCAACAATTTCCTATACTCTTCATCTGCCAGCTTTTGGTATTTATGACAAGGGCATTTAGGATTCCTGGGATCGGTGATGTCAAATTTTAATGAATCGTCTTTTAAAACCAAAGCATTTGCCAAACAAAAGCCACAACACAACAAAATAAAGAATAGTACTTTTTTATTTCTTACAGTTCTCATGATCTTTGCTTTAAATTAAACCGCCTTCGCCTTTGCCCCTAATCAAATTTGAAGGCGGTTCTTGTTATGAAAATTCTATATACTTGGTTTTTTAATGGTGATCTTTTCTGTTGAACTCCATGTTTTAAATTCGTTCGTATAATACAAGTAAGCTGATGAAGCTGGTGCATCATATTCTCCCGGCATTTCTGCTTTAAGGTCAAGGTTAATTTCTTTAACCGATGATGGTGCCATACCTCTGTAATAGATAGCGATGTTATTTCCTGAGATCTCGTAATAATCAAACACATGTTTTTCCTGCATTTCTTTTAATTGCCAAGGTTGTGCAGTAAAGCCGGCAGGGATACCTAACAACACCATTGTGCTTGGAATACCTTCGCTCTTTTTATTCGTTACGGTTGCAGTTAAACGAACTGTTTCACCTACAGAAGTAGTTTTTTCAGATAATTTAGTTTTAAGATCTACCGCGCACTCTTTGTTACTGTTTGGTAACGATGTATTCCAGCTAACTGCAACCGAATAAGGTAACGGCGTTTTAACACCAAGGTATTTTACCTTTACAGTATGTTTTCCATCACCAGCAATAAATTTCTCTAAACTGTCAATTATCAACGCACCCTTATCTCCTGCTTTGTAATTTCTGATACCGATCTTTTTGTTATCAATAAACACTTCGATCGTTCCATCTTCAGTCGTTTTTTTACTAGCTTTAGCAAATTCAGTTAATGCTTTTAATGCTAACACTGTTCCTTGTGTTGTGCTAAAGACTCCGTAACCGCTGCGAGCACTTACCAGGAACTGAACCGCATTATTTAATTCTAAGGCATTTTTATTTGACTTAAGCATAGCCATAATTGCCATTGCAGTAGTTTCAACTGTTAACGATTGGCCTTGAGAATAAGTAATAGAATGTGTTGAACCTGTCCAACTGCCATTTTTATCTTGCAATCCCATAAGCGTTGTCATTAACTCATCACCTTTTTTACTGTCTTTAAAACTATAAGCTGCATTTGCCATCATAGCAATTAAATAAGCATCTTTAGTATCTAACGCTTTTTTGCATGACGCAGCAAATTCTGCTTTTACATCGCTATAACCCGCTTCTGCAACAGCATAAACAATATAGGCGTTCATTACATCTTCACTAATTCTTCCAAAATCGTGGTAAGCATTTGTGTTTCTTGAGAATCCGCCTTTACCATCTTTATGTTTCATGATCCATTCTGCAGTGCGGTCTATCATTTTTTGATCCACATCGCCGCCTGCTTTTTTCATATCCACAAATTCCATTAATCCAAAAGCGGTAAGACCTTCGTGACCAGGAGATGCACCAAACCATTCGTATCCTTTTTCTTTTGTTTCGAAAGTAACAAGGCGCTTGTAGCCTCTGTCTAAAAGTGTTCCTGCATAAGCCAGTGTTTTATCATCTTTGCTTTCAGTAGCTTTTAAATAGTCTAACACCATTGCATTAGGATATGCACTCATAGAAGTTTGTTCAAAACATCCACCCGGTTCACGAAGAATTCCTTCAACGCCCTTCATAAGATCGGTAACCACATTTGGATAAGCAGTAAAAATTGCTTTTGCCGAACCGTTGATCACTTTGTTCATCACGAAAGAAAATTCTTTTTCAACATCTTGTCCCGAAAAAGAAGCAGTAACCGGGAAACCTTTTGGAGCTATTTTAATTTTTTGCGTAAAGACATCACCTAAACCACAGGCTTTAAATCCAATTGTAAATTCACCATAACCAATTTTATCCAACACTTTATAATCTAAATAAATTGTTTTTGCCTGACCCGGCATAATTGTTTGTATGGAAGCGGTAGTTGCAGCTGCTTGTAACGCTGCGGGAGCTGTGATGTTTAATAATCCACCAAGAGGTTTATCTGTATTGTTTTTTAAAGTTAATGGAATAGATACCATATCTTCCGTAGCCACTTCAACCGGAATTTTTGTTGTCATTGAGAAAGGTAATTGTGAGAAGAAGTTCTTCTCTGCTCTTCCTAAAGTTCCATCATTTCCAATTCCTTCAACCGTTGTGCGGAAAGAAGTGATATCGTCAGACGTGTAGAACTCGATCGTTTTCTTACCAGAATAACCAACTTCTACATTCGGGTTCCAATAAATAGTATTTCTAAAATCTGTTCTTGTTTCTACACTCTCATCATTTTTATAAATAGGTGCAGCAAACTGACGAGCACGGTGATATTGAACAAGGTTTTCGTTGTTAGCAATGATATTGTTTAAACGAGCCGCTTTTCCAAATTGGTCAGCACGCATATCTCGCACTTCTGATGCAACCATCTTTTCACCTTCCATATCCAGACTTTTCACGTCAATTTTGCCAAGCATTTCCTTTTTAGCTTCTTCATTTTTAGGCAGCACTGGTTTTTTCTCAGCAGCTTTATCTTTTAACGCAACTTCTTTTCTAACTGCTTTAGAAAGATCAACAGGCCCCATGTTTTGAGCCGGAATTGCCATACCTACGCCTGAAGCAACTTGCATATCTTCATTATCAGCCTCAAAAACCATTCCGGCCTTAGAGCGTTTGGAAGCTCCAGACTTTGTACTTGGTCTTTGTTTATAATTATAGTTGTAAGATTGAACCGGATATAAATAAACGGTCATGTCCTGGTTATAATTTTGAATGTACTGTGCCTGGTCACTATAACCAGGAGCTTTGAACGTAACCGTTTGTGCAGTTGAAAGATCCAGGTTCTTCACAAAGAATTTCCCTTCCCAGTCTCCTGCATATTCTAAACCACCATTAATTTTTACAACTGAGTTGGTGATTATTTTACCTGTATAAGCATCTAATACTTTTCCTGAAATAATTGTTCTCTCCTCTTTGTAGGTTGCAACCGGCACTTCGTTTTCAATTAATTTTTCCCAGGTAAAACGTCTCCAACCTGATGTCATTAAAAGGTAATCTAAGGCCTTATCAGATTTTTTTTCTTTTTCATCAAAATAAAATGCAGGTTCTTCTACTTTATCTTTAATATCCTGTTGCAATAAAAATTGCGATAACATATTTCCGGATTTATCATCGGCAAAGGAAAGTAACTGATCGTTTACCACTGCCATTGAAAGGTTCGCCGGCATTGGTAAGCCACGTTCATCCTTCACAAAAAGGGTCATTTTTACTTTTTCGCGTGGTAAGTATTTATCTTTATCGGTTTCAACTGAGATATTTAAATGTTTGTCTTTATTCACAAACACCAATCTTTCAGCACGCGGAATTGCGTGCGAATCGAATAAAGTTATTTGCGAAACACCTATCGGGAAATTAGTAGTTGGGAAAGTAATTTTGTTAGATCCCTTTTTTGCATTAACAACAGTTGTGTAAAATGATTTTCCACGAACCTGAGCCACCAATGATAACTCTTCAGTTTCAGTTGAATTTATATTCACAGTTACTTCTTCCTCTTTAGAATTATCAATACTCATGGCGTAACCACGTTTTAAAGCTTCGGGCAATTTAAATGTTTCTTTAATTCCCTCTGGCTTGGTAATCTTTACCGTATATTTTTCTTTAAGCGCCGGGTTAAATTTAAAAGCACCCATCCCCTGGTGAAAACTACTGAAAGTAGTTACCGCAACACCCTTCTCATCTAAAACTACGCCTTCAACATCCGCGGGTTTTCCAAATTCATTTAGTGCACGAAACGCAACTGTATTTTCAAAACCGCAAAGCAGATCACCACCTTCAGGAAAAGCAGTAAAATCTATATCGTTTAAGATAATAGGTATAGAACGTGAAACGCTTTCGGTACTTCCGTTATAATCTATTAATACATTTAACAGACCATCGTTGGTTTCTAATTTTTCTGGTAAATTAAATTTAATGTATTTAATACCTTCTTCATCTGTTACTTCTGCTTTCTCGATTATTTTTTTGCCATCCAGATTGCAAACATATCTTATTTTATAATCCGATAAGGGTTTGTTCTCGTTGGTATTTAATTCCAGTTTGGCAATAACCTGATCGCCGGCACCAAACGCTTTTTTCTCAAAATTTAATTTCATTTTTAAATTTGGAAGTACAATATCCTGCACTTGAAAATCTCTTTCGAAAGTACTTTCTTCACCTTCATTTTTCATCCAATTTGTATAAGCGCGAATTTTATACATACCACCTAAAGCTTCGTTATCCAATAAAAAATCACCAGCAGCCTTGCCATTTTTTGAAATGATGGTGATCTTTTTTTCGATACCGCCCTTTGGATTTAATAATTCCACATGAACTATATCACTTTTATGCGATGGTTTTAACGTTTGCCCATCGCGCACATAAGCACTAAACCAAATACTCTCGCCCGGTTCGTAAAAAGGTTTATCAAAATGCAAATACACCCTGTCTTCCGGCAGAGCGTCGTTGTACTTCGTCAATTTCTTTTTTATCATGGAAATTACCTCGTTATCCATGGCCATTTTATACACGCTGGCTGGTGTAACCCATGCGGCAAGCGATAAGGTAACCAAACCTATTGCGGCAATGCGGGTTGTTTTTGTGGTAATTGATCTGATATTCATTTTATATATAATTTTAGTTGTTAGTTTTCTATTTAGATGACAGCTCTTTAAAAATTCCATAAAAAAATATGAGATCGGCCAAAAAGACCGCCATTAAAGGAAAAACAAAAGGATTTTAAGTGAATTTGCTGCTTTGAAAATGTTAATATGATAGTATTAAGATATATTATTACCTTTCATGCTGATTTCAACTACCTGGTTACAATAATATATGCTTGACAACCCGAAAAAAATTGCTACCGAAAAATTTGAAGTTACTTTACTGGAAGAAAATGTGATTGAAAGTTATATTAAGCCTGGTATGGTTGTTGAGGCAGAAGACCTTATTGAGTTAAAAAAGATAAGCTCAGAACTTACCTGTAATAAGCCGTATGTGATCTTAGTTACTTCCGGCGAATTGGCTTCACTTACTAAAGAAGCTAGAGAGCTTTCTGCCAGTAAAGCTTTTATTACTAAAGCACTGGCAAAAGGCATTATTGTGGATTCAACAGCTAAAAAAATAATTGGCAATTTTTATCTTAATGTAAATAAACCGTTTTTACCAACCAAGCTGTTCTCCGAAAAAGAAAAGGCTTTGAAATGGCTTTTAACCTTTGTTAAATAGATCAATCGTTTTATAAGATGAGTTTTTACGACTTAAGTAAAGAGGAACGCATGGCCCTTGTTGCCAGAATAAAAAAAGGGATCGGAGCCGATCTTACAAAAAAAAGCAAAAATAATATTCTAAATTATTTTTCAGATGAAGATACTTATATCAGAAAGTCTGCTTATTTAAGTATTGGCCGAATTTATTTTGAACGGCCCGAATTACAAAAAAAGATCATTTCATTACTGGAGGATCTTTTAGAGAAAGATAATTTCAAGATCCGTCAAACAGTTATAAATGCAGCAGGTGAAATTGGCATAAAGGAGTTTGAATCCGTTGAACATTTTTTTGACATTGGATTGTTTGATAAACACCATTCGCCAAGAAACGCAGTAATTGGTTCGATAAAAAAGATGAGTGAAAAAAATCCGAAACCTGTTTTAAAATGGAGCAAAAAATACTTGCATCATGAGGATAAGGAAATAAGACGCGAAATCTGCCATGGTATTGAGTTAAGAGGAAGAACACATCCGCAGGATATTTTACCTTTATTAAAAGAATTACAATTTGACACAACTGCTCGTGTAAAAAACACATTGGTTCATGTACTCGGACAAATTGCCTATAAAAAAGGTTGTTTAGAAACCGTTATTGCCGACCTTAATACATGGCAAAATAAAGAAGTAGTGCTAAAAGCCATTGATGAGATCATTGATGTGCATTACCGCTACCGGAATTTTTCTGTATTAACCCAAAAAGAAGCCATTGCTTATATACAGAAGAACTTTAAAAAGTAGTAGTAATACTAATTCTGTATATTTGTAAATACAGAAATGAAACTAACAAAACTATTTACAGATCTATTTGAAAGCGAAAAAGCCGGCGGACTTATTCTTATTTTTTGCACGATCATTTCTCTCTTAATTGCCAATTCATCTTTGCAAACACATTATACTGAGCTATGGCACATAAACCTCGCCGGCTTAAGTTTAGCACATTGGATAAACGATGGGTTAATGACTATCTTTTTTTTACTGATCGGACTTGAGTTAGAACGTGAAATGTATCATGGCGAACTTTCCGACCTTAAATCCGCTTCTTTACCGGCTTTTGCTGCCTTAGGAGGTATGATCGTACCGGCGTGTATATTCCTTTTGCTTAATTTCGGAACAAACACACAATCGGGCGCCGGTATTCCAATGGCTACAGATATTGCTTTTGCTGTTGGCGTTATTTCTCTACTTGGAAATAAAATACCCACAGCCTTAAAAGTGTTTTTAATGGCGCTGGCTATTATAGATGACCTCGGAGCGATCATTGTAATAGCGATTTTTTATACCAGTTCTATCTCGTTCTTAAATTTAATTATTTCGTTAAGTATTTTTGGCCTGCTGTTACTTTTAAACCGACTAAAGATCTACAATCTTATTCCATATATTATTGGTGGAATAGCTATGTGGTATTTTATGTTACACTCAGGCGTACATGCAACTATTACCGGCGTTCTATTGGCATTTGCCATTCCATTTGGTAATGGCGATGAAAGATCAACTTCCTACAAGCTACAACATTTTCTTCACAAACCGGTTGCATTTTTTATACTTCCCATTTTTGCGTTGGCAAATACCTGCATTGTAATTAATAGTAATTGGTACCAGGGTTTGGCTGAGACAAGCAGTATAGGAATAATTGCGGGTTTGGTAATTGGTAAACCTTTGGGAATTTGTTTATTTGTTTTTATTGCCACTTATTTTAAATTATCTTCTTTAGGAAATGACATTAAATGGAGTCATATAGTTGGGGCAGGTTTATTAGCAGGTATTGGTTTTACCATGTCTATCTTTATTACATTACTTGCTTTTGAGAAACCTGAACAAATAGATCTGTCAAAAATTGCCATTTTAGTTGCTTCTTTAATTGCAGGCATCGCCGGTTTTATGTGGCTTAAATTTGTTCCTAAAAGACCGGAGACCTTAGTTTAAAGCCTGCACAATTATACACTCTGCAGCCTTTGGACTAATATTCACCTCTTTTTTCTGACACACCAAAATAATTGAATTATCAAATTCTTCAATAGTTTTTACAATTATGCCTGCGCCAATTATTAAATGATGTTTATCAAGGTATTTTAAAAAAGCGGTAGAGTGATCGGTAACACCCATTACCTTATAATTATTTTTGATCTTTGCCTCAGATAATTTTATGAAATTACTTTTCTGGATCTTTCCTTTGGCATCAGGAATAGGATCACCATGCGGGTCAAAAACCGGGTTCCCTAATATCTCTGCCAGTTTATTAATAAGTTTGTCATTTTTCACATGCTCCAGTTCTTCTGCGATCACATGCACTTCATCCCAGCCAAAGCCTAGTTCTTTTACAAGATATGTTTCCCATATCCTATGCCTCCTTACTATATTCAAAGCCATTTTTACACCTGCGGTTGTTAACCTGGTGCCATAAGATTTTTCGTAAATAACATATTTTAACTCATGTAGCTTACGCAAAGCCTCAGTAACCGAGGCTGGATTAATAGCCAGTTTATCGGCCAATTGCTGGTTGGCCACTACCGCCGTGTTATCTGCAGAGAGGTTATAAATGGTCTTTAGGTAGTTTTCTACCGTTTCTGTCCTCATAAATTAATTTTTAGGCATACCAAAAATAATAATTATGCTCTAATAAAAAAAGGTCAACTTTGTTAAAGTTTAATTCTCATGAAAAAAAGACTTTTTATTTTTATTTTATTACCTGCGGCACTTGGCCTTCTATCCAATTGCAAAAAAAAGGAAAAGAAAGATGATCTTAATAATCTTGATTGCTCTGCAATAAACTCTGGTTATTCATCAGACATCAAGCCGATCATTGCAGCTAATTGCAATTCATCGGGTTGCCATAACGCAGGTTCCGCTAACGGCGATCTTACGACTTACAACGGTATTAAAGCAAAAGTAGATAATGGCTCACTTGATAACCGAGTGATCCAACAAAGAACAATGCCTCTTTCTGGCTCACTTGCCATGGACGATCTTAAAAAAATAAAGTGCTGGTTAAATTCAGGCGCTCCCAATAATTAAAAAGATGAAAAAATTTACTTTAGTTATTTTAGCCGGCGCACTTACACTTATAACGGCTTGTCAAAAGTTAATGCCGCCAGCTCCAAAAGATGAAGATGTTTTAGCAGGCACTATTCCAGGCTTAACACCTGAACAGGAAAAAGAACATCTTGTTGGCGATGCTAATTTTGGGAAAATTTTTACAAAAGAAGATGGACTGGGGCCAATTTTTGTTCAGACGTCTTGCGCTAATTGTCATATTGGAAATGGAAAAGGACATCCCTCTACCGGGCTCACCCGTTTCGCAAATGTAAATGGCACCATAATTGATAATCTTTTAAATAAAGGTGGTCCGCAATTGCAGCAACATGCTATTTTAGGTTATTTACCGGAAACCTTACCCACCGAAGCAAATGTATTTAGCAAACGTATTGCACCGGCAGTAATGGGTCTGGGCTATATTGCAGCTTTAGATGATCAGTCTATTTTAAATAATGCCGACCCTAATGATCTTAACGGCGATGGAATTTCCGGCAGACCCAATTACGTTAACCCAACAAATTTCTTTATCCCACAACCTATTCATATCCCTTACAACAATCAATACATTGGCCGTTTTGGAAAAAAAGCAGAGAAAATAACCATACAGGATCAGGTTGTATTTGCTTTAAAGCAAGATATTGGAATTACTTCTGATTTTGATACGCAGGATCTTTTTAATTATCAGTCAGGCGTTAACACAGGAGATGGTGTAGCTGATCCTGAAGTTTCATCCAACTTTGTTTACGGGCTAGTGTTTTATATGCGTACGCTTAAAGCTCCCGCTCGTAGAAATATCAATAATGATGATGTAGTAGCAGGTGAAAATCTATTTGCAAAAATTGGTTGCACAAGTTGTCACATTCCATCTTTTACAACTGCACAATCGGATATTTCTGCTTTAAGTAATAAAACCTTTCATCCCTACTCTGATTTTCTATTGCACGACATGGGACAGTTATTAGATGATAGTTATCCTGAGGGGAGTGCAAATGGCTTTGAGTGGAGAACGCCACCGCTCTGGGGGCTTGGATTAGCAAAAGATTCGCAGGGAGGACAAATGTTCTTGTTACATGATGGAAGAGCAAAAACGTTTGACGAGGTAATTTCTTTTCATGGTGGTGAAGCGGCAAGCAGAAGAACTGCCTTTAATGCTTTATCGCAAACCGAAAAAAACCAGTTATTCAAATTTTTAGAAAGTCTTTAATGGATAGAAAAGAATTTATAAAAGTTTGCGGCGGCACCTGTTTAGGCTTGGTTGGAATAACATTACTCAATCAAAGCTGTACTGGCACACATTATGTTCAGGGTTTATCTGCAGACAACAAACTCTCAGTCTTAAAAACTGAATTTAAGATCATCAAACAAAATAAACCCGATTACAGAAAATACATTGTGGTTAAAAGTGATAAGTTGGAATTTCCGATAATTGTTTACCGCAAAGATGAGAACAGTTATGAAGCCTTGTTATTGAAGTGCACACACCAGGGAATCGAATTAAATGTAAACGGTGATATCTTAAGCTGCTCTGCTCATGGAAGTGAATTCGGTAATAAAGGAGAGGTGATACAGGGGCCGGCAGATCAAAAATTAAAAAGCTTTCCCGTTTTAACTGATGAAAAAAATATTTACATACAATTAATATAAAATGAAAATACTATTAACTGTAACCTTATTTTTATTAAGTCTGAAAACAATTGGGCAGACAGATTCTTCTTTTATTAAACGTACAGCAGCAGACACCAGTAAATTAAAAATGAACATGGATGCAGTGTATAACCGTCCATTCTTAACTATGGGCAAATTCCCTGTAGCTGTTGGCGGTTATGTAGAGGCAAATAGTTCTTACTTTGGAACGGATGGCGTTACTGACGGATTGTCCTTTCAAATTCCACGCCTAACTATTTTTCTCTCTTCCTCCATAAAAAAAAGAATTAAATTTTTATCTGAAATAGAATTTGAAGAAGGTGGAAAAGAAATTGGTATTGAATTTGCATCGATGGACATTGAACTACATCCTTTATTAAATCTTCGTGGTGGCGTTATCATGAATCCTATTGGCGCTTTTAATCAAAATCATGATGGACCAAAATGGGAATTTATAGAACGCCCTTTTTCTGCAACAACCATCATTCCAGCTACCTGGAGTAATGTAGGTTTTGGTTTGTTTGGAAAATACGCTGTGAATAATTTTGTTTGGGCCTACGAAGCATATTTAACCAATGGCTTTGACGATAAAATAATTTCTAATCCGCAAAACCGAACCTGGCTGCCCGCAAGTAAAGAAAATCCTGAACGCTTTGATGAAAGTTTTAATGGTGTGCCCTTGGTTACTACAAAAACGGCATTACGCCATCGTAAAATTGGCGAGATAGGCGTATCCTGGATGGGAGGCGTTTACAACCAATTTAGAGTAGACGGAATAGTTGTAGATAAACAGCGAAGGGTAGATCTTTTTGCTATTGACCTTAATACAACTATTCCAAAAGCAAAAACCTATATTAATGGCGAATGGGTTTGGGCAATGGTGGATGTACCGGATAATTATACAAAAGAGTATGGCAGTAAATTGCGGGGTGGATTTTTAGACATAGTACAGCCTATTCTAAAACGCAAAATTTTAGGTTGGGAGAATAGCACATTAAATCTTGCTTTCAGAACAGAATATGTAGATTATAACGTAGGCAAATTTACTGAGACAGAAACAAATATTGCCGATCATATTTTTGCAGTAGTTCCGGGAATAAGCTTCAGACCTTCAGCACTAACTGTGATCCGTTTTAATTATCGTTATCACTGGCAAACAGATCTTTTAGGGAATCCGGCGGCACGAACTGCCGGAATACAGTTTGGGTTTTCGACCTATTTTTAAGAGATTTCATTCGCTATTTTATTATTAAATAATCATTTAATATCGTAGTTTGTATTGTTCTGTTATTACAAAAAAGCTATATTTAGTGATGCGAAATTTTATAAGATCAGTATTCTGCTTTTTATTTATAATTTGTTTCAACTTTTGCTACTCCCAAAAAAACAAAATTGATTCACTTACATTATTGCTAAAAACAGATAAGCAAGATACCGTTAAATTAACCCATTTAAACCTGATCGGATTTCTATACATAAACATGGGCGAATACGACAAAAGTCCCATTTACATTACTAATGCATTAGAACTTGGCAATAAAATATCAAACGAAACCAAAACAAATTCACCCTCAATTTATAAATCAGCCGAAAGAGGTATTGGCGCAGCCTATTATAATAAAGGGATTTATAATTATTATAAAAGTAAATATAATGAAGCAATTGTAAGTTTAGATTCGGGAATAATACATCTGGAAGCCGGTGAATATAAAGGAGGAGTTGCAAGAAGCCTGCTGCAAATTGGTGGCATGTATTATTTTCTAGGTAATTATTCAAAAGCGATACAGTACTATATAAATAGTTCCAAAAACTTTGAAAAACTTGGAGAAAAAAGGTCAATTGCCGACGTAAATACCAACATTGGTGCCATTTTTCAGATGCAAAAAAATTTACCAAAAGCACTCGACTATTATAAAAATGCCTTAGAGCAGTATAAAGACGTGGAATTTAAATTAGGTGTGGGCATGTCGTTGATGAATATTGGAAATGTGCTTAAAGAAAAAGGTGATTATAAAATGGCACTTGAAAATTTAACCAATGCACTTAAAAATCAAAAAGAAATTAATTTTAAAAAAGGAATTGCTGAATGTCATTCGGGGCTGGGAGATCTTTATCGTGTACAGAAAAAATATGATGAGTCGCTTGAAAACTACTTCTCCGCACTAAATATATTTGACACTTTAAGGGATAAAGAAGGACAGGCTTTTTGTTACAGTTATATTGGAAATGTGTATTTGGCCCAAGGTGCTATAAAAAAAGCAATTGATTACTCTAACAAAAGTTTGGCGTTGGCAAATGAAATTGGCCTTAAGGATATGGAAAAAGATGCTTATCATCTTCTTGCCGATAGCTATGCAGCTATTAACGATTACAAAATGGCCTTTGATTTTCATAAAAAATATACGGAAATAAAAGACACGCTATTTAATAAGGACAATAATAAAAAGATCGCAGAAATGGATGCCATGTATGGTGCAGAGAAAAAAGAGCAGGAGTTAAAATTAATAAAAACACAACAGGATAAAGAGAGAGAAGTAGCGGCAGCCGAAAGCAATCGGCAAAAATTATTTTTACTTTTGATTGCAGCTGTGGCAATAGCGGTAGCCATTATCGCCGGTATTATATTCAGATCATTGAAGGTCACTAAAAATCAAAATCAAATTATTGAACTTCAAAAAAATGAAGTGCTTCTGCAGAAAGAAATAGTTGAAGAACATCAAAAGGAAATTATTGATTCAATTACCTATGCTAAACGCTTGCAAGATGCCATATTACCACCAATTGCCTTAATTAAAACACATCTACCCGACAGTTTTATACTGTTTAAGCCCAAGGCCATTGTAGCCGGAGATTTTTATTGGATGGAAACCTCGGTTGCAACCGGCTCACATAATGGGAAAGAAGAAGAGCTATTATTTATTGCCGCTGCAGACTGTACAGGACATGGTGTTCCTGGTGCAATGGTATCTGTAGTTTGCTCAAACGCGCTTAACAGGGCAGTTAAAGAATTTAAATTAGTTGATACCGGAAAGATTTTAGATAAAACGCGTGACCTGGTTATAGAAACCTTTGAAAGAAGTCATTCAGAAGTAAAAGACGGCATGGATATTTCTTTACTCTGTATCAACAAATCGAAGAAACAGGTAAGCTGGAGCGGCGCAAACAATCCGTTGTGGTACATTGGATCAAATAATAAAAATGGAAATTCTGAAAATGAATTCATTGAAATAAAACCCGACAAACAGCCTATTGGAAAAACAGAGTTTCCAAAACCTTTTACCACGCATAAAGTGGATTATCAAGAGAATAGTACTTTCTATTTATTTACAGATGGTTTTTCTGACCAATTTGGTGGCCCGAAAGGAAAAAAATTCAAGTATAAACAATTAGCTGAGTTACTAACTAAAAATAATAACCTATCTCAGCAACAGCAAGCTGACATTGTTGAAAAGGCTTTTATCGAATGGAAAGGTGAATTGGAACAAGTAGATGATGTGTGTATAATTGGAATAAAATTATAATTTACGTCTGGAAACCCGTTGAACAACTTGCATCAAACATATTTGACTTTTACGAAAGAAAAACTTTTTAAAATATTTCTTTCGCCGCAAGATTACACGGAGGAGGCTCTTGAAACGGCAAAAAAAGTGGCTGAGGAGAACGGCTGGAAAGAAGATCTTAGCATTTTGTTGGAACAAAAACAAACAGAAGAAAAATTAAAAGAGACTGAATACGAAAATGAAATTGCAGAAAAAGCAGAGTATTATAAAAAACTTGTAAGTGTTAAAGAACAAAAATGTTCTTTTGAAGTGCGTATTGCAGATGTGCCCAAATTTGAAGGCGCTTTAAATGACGCTGAAATAGAGTTTTTTAGAGAAGATAAAAACATTGGGGCACAAATTGACGTATACCCGTCGCAAACATATTATTTTGTAGCAGAAGATGCAGAAAAAGTTGATGTGATAGTTAAAGAGCTTTCACTTATTACCTCACCCTACTTTGACTATAAACCATTTTTTAAAATGGAAGTACTAGTACTTGTTGTAATTGTTTTACTCGTATTGATAGCCTTTGCAATTTTAACTTAAACCAGTTTTGTTCTCTCTGTGAAAATAATATACACTAAAAATAAAATTATTATTACAAGTAAAAAATTACCGATGATCAGAAGCCTAAAGCTTGTTTCTTCAGCGCCATCAGCTATCTCCTCGATCAAAATCTGCTGATCGGTAAATATCCTGATTAAAAATAAATAATGCTGTTTTTGAAAAGATTCTAAAATCGGTCGTAGTTTATTTTTTCTTACCAGCAGAGCCTGTTCCGGGTCCATGCTCTTTAGTTGGGATAAATAAATTGTATAATTGTCTTTGTATTGATGTTGCGCAAGTTTGAGGTGTACATATAATTTTGTCTTTTCGAAACTATATAACTCATATTCATTTATCTTTTCACCTATAAGAGATATTTCGTTCTGAATTTTTTGCTGCGAGACGCGAAGTTTCTCCCTAAAGATCTTCACATCGTTGCTGTCTGAAGAAAACGTTATATTCAATAAAGACCGATGAATAGTTGAATTTTCATTTGAAACCGAATTTGTAAGAATGATCAATTCGGTTATTTTAGAGAATAGTTCTTTATATTTTTCAGTCGTTGTTTTAGTTATGACATACTGAAAGGCCTGAAAAACAACAATAAAAAGGGCAAAAAAAACAAAGTATTTAATTTGTTTAAACTCCTTTTTTGTGAATTTTGGTGTTTCAGCATTCATTTAAAACTTACAGGCTTTCTAGTTTAAATATATTATTTATTCGCAAAAGCTAAAAGTATAACTTAGGAATTCAGTTGTTCCCAAAGCATATCCTTTAACTGAATAATATTTTTTTGACTTGCAGATGAAAAGAAAATAAAAGGCACTTTGTTTTTTCCGGTCAATCTTTTTTTTAGATCTTTGGTCATTTCATTTTCCAATTCCTCATCCAGCATATCAGCTTTACTTATTCCCAGGATCCTTTTTTTATCCAGCAACTCCGGGTTATATTTTTTTAATTCGTTCAATAGAATTTTATATTCACTTACAATATCTTTACTATCGCAACTAACTAAAA
Organism: Bacteroidia bacterium; assembly: GCA_016787785.1. Classification (GTDB taxonomy): domain Bacteria; phylum Bacteroidota; class Bacteroidia; order B-17B0; family Aurantibacillaceae; genus Aurantibacillus. Next base: position 39,942 of record JAEUTO010000015.1, read on the forward strand.
ATAATAAAGATGAGTTTCGTTCAATATGTCTTAAAAAGCGTAAACCTAATCCTTTACCCTCGTGCGCCCCTTCAATAATTCCAGGGATGTCGGCCATTACAAAACTTTTATGATCTCGGTAACCAACAATCCCTAAATTAGGGACCAATGTTGTAAATGGATAATTCGCTATCTCAGGTTTTGCCGCGCTTACCACTGAAAGTAAAGTAGATTTTCCTGCATTTGGAAAACCAACCAAACCTACATCGGCTAAAACTTTTAATTCTAAAATTTTCCATTCTGTTTTTCCATTCTCGCCCGGTTGCGCGTATTGCGGATTTTGTTGAACAGAATTTTTAAAATTCGCATTGCCCATTCCTCCTCTTCCACCAGGCACCAAAATTATTTCCTGGCCATCTTCCGTTATCTCGCACTCTATTTCACCGGTCTCTTCATCGCGGGCAATGGTTCCTAAAGGCACATCTAAATATTCATCGCCACCTTCCTTGCCCGATTTATTTCCACTTGAGCCATTTACGCCGCCTTCGGCAATAATATGTTTACGGTATTTTAAATGAATTAAGGTCCATAATTGTTTATTGCCTCTTAAAATGATATGTCCACCCCTACCACCATTACCCCCATCGGGCCCACCAAATGCCGTTAACTTATCCCTGTGAAAATGAACAGACCCTGCGCCGCCTTTACCGCTGCGACAACATACTTTAACGTAATCAACAAAATTATTATCCATCTTCTTCTCTCTTTCAACAAATAAAAAAGACCTAACGCAAAAACGCATTAGGTCTTACTATGTTTAACTTTTTATTTTCTTTTTTTGGTTGCTTTTTTTGGTTTTGATTTAGCAACTTTTTTCATTGCCTTTTTAGGGGCTGATTTTTTTGCTGCAGGTTTTTTAGCGACCGCTTTTTTCTTTGCAACTTTCTTAACCGCCTTTTTTGCCTTAGCTACAACTTTTTTCTTGGCCACTTTTTTAACTGCTTTTTTAGGTGCCGATTTCTTTGCTACTTTCTTAACAGCCTTTTTCTTTGCAGCAGGTTTTGCTTTCTTTGCAGCTTTTTTAGCTATCGGTTTTGCCGGTGCTTTTTTAACAAGGCTTTTCTTAACCGGAGTGCTTGCTTTTTTTGCTTTCGCTTCCTGTTTTTTGTTTTCCTTTTCTTCCTCGGCCTCTTCTGCTTCTATTCTTTTTATTGCATCAATTTCTAATAATAATTCAGGTGCAATTTCATTTGCCACTTCAAAATCCTGTATAGTAAGGTCTAAATGTTCCAAATCACTCTCTAAAGCAGTAAGATCCATTTCTGCATCTAAAAAAGTAATGCGGTCTACCAACGATTTAAAGATCTGATCAATAGAACCAATACCATCAATAGAATGGAATTTTCCTTGTTCGTTATAAAAATTTTTGAGCGGTAATGTTTTTGTATTGTATTCTAAAATACGACGACGGATAATGTCTTCGTTCCTGTCATCTGCACGTCCGCTTGACTCGCCTCTTTTTAATAAACGTTTTGTTAACTCTTCGTCATCAACTTCCAGTGCTAACATTCCACTAATGCCAGTACCCTTTTTTTGTAACAGATCATCTAAGGCAATTGCCTGTGCAGTTGTTCTTGGAAAACCGTCAAAAATAAAACCTTTTGCATTGCTGTTATCATCCAATTTGGATTCGATCATACCAATAACAATTTCATCACTCACCAATTCTCCTCTATCCATTATCTCTTTAGCTTTTTTACCTAAAGCCGTTCCTCTGTCAATTTCGCTGCGCAAAATATCACCCGTGCTTAAATGCACTAAACCATATTTACTTATCAGGTTTTCTGATTGTGTACCTTTACCTGCTCCAGGAGGGCCAAATAATACAAGGTTTAACATTTTTTTCATATGCTGTTGTTTTAATTCTTTTTTTCTTTTTATGCGAGAACGTAGATCTCTTTTAAATTTCTTCCTAATCCGTCATAATCCAAACCGTAGCCAATTACAAAATCGTTTGGGATCTTCATGCCGTAATAATCTATTTTATATTCTTTTTTGTAGGAATCGGGTTTTAATAATACCGTTGCTACTTTTATTTGTTTTACGTTCTTCCTATTTAAAACAGTAATTAATTTTTCCAGAGTAATTCCTGTATCAACAATGTCTTCAACTATTATTACTGTTCTTCCGTTTATGTCTTCTGACAGGCCAATTAATTCTGTTACCGTTCCGCTACTTGTTGTACCATGATAACTTGCTACTTTGATAAAAGATATTTCGCAGGGAATTGAAACTTCTTTTAAAAGATCGGCAGCAAACATAAAAGAACCATTTAATACTACTAAAAAAAGAGGTTGGTCATTTTTTAGTTCGTCATTTATTGAGTTCGCAATTTTTTTTACAGCTTCAGATATTTGTAGTTGAGAAATATATGGCTTAAATTGCTTATCTTTTATTGTAACGAGATCACTCATACGTTAACAAATATAAGGTTTTTTGATATTTGTATATTTGCATTGTGGCAGAAACAGGAAAAAATATTGATCTGGCGGCAGATCTGCTCTTAAAGGGCAATTTAGTTGCAATTCCAACCGAAACGGTGTATGGCCTGGCTGCTAATGCCCTCAACGAAAAGGCTGTACTTTCTATTTTTGAAGCCAAACAAAGGCCTTTTTTTGATCCTTTGATCATTCATATGCCTTCTATTGAAAGCATTGATAAATATGCCTATTTGTCCGACCATCGCTTACAAAAGCTTGCAAAAGCCTTTTGGCCGGGCCCTTTAACGCTTTTGCTCCCAAAAAAAGAAAACATTCCAAATCTTGTAACATCGGGGTTGCCTAGCGTTGCCGTAAGAATACCCAATCATAACCTTACCTTAGAATTACTTAAAAAAATAAATGTTCCCTTAGCAGCGCCAAGCGCAAACCCTTTCGGCTATGTAAGTCCAACGCAACCGGCACACGCTAACAGTCAGTTAGGCGATAAAATTGCCTATATATTAGATGGCGGCGCCTGTGAAGTTGGCCTTGAATCTACAATTGTGGGCGTTGAAGATGACAAAGTGTGTATTTTTCGTTTGGGTGGTTTAGCTTTGGAAGAAATTGAAAAAGTTGTTGGAAAAACAGAATTACGAATTAATAATTCGAGTAATCCTACCGCTCCGGGACAATTAAAAAGCCATTATGCGCCCAAAAAAACTTTATTTATTGGAGATATTAAAGAGTTAATTAAGCAGAACATGTCAAATAAAATTGCCATACTTTGTTTTGGTGAAGAGAATTTTGAAGGAAAAGATCTGATCGTCTTCAATCTTTCTAAAAGTAAGAATTTACAGGAAGCTGCAATTAATCTGTTTAAATTTTTACGTCTTGCCGACGAAAGTGCTGCGGATGTTGTACTTTGTGAGAAAGTTCCTGATACAGGCCTTGGTCGCGCTATTAATGACAGATTAAGAAGAGCCGCGGGTTAATTATTCTACAATTAATTTTTTGAATTTAGCAGTTGCTTTAGTTTTTATTTCTAAAGTATAAACCCCGGGAGTTATGCCTGATAAATTCATATTAATACGATTATCATAAAAAGATCTTTCTTCAACTACTCTACCAGTAATATCTATGATAGATATTTTATATTCATCGCAATCAGACATCGTAATATTTAAACTTTGATTTACAGGATTTGGAAAAAAATTAAATTCAAAATCTTTTTTGTTTTCTTCAATGCCAACAGAAGAAGTATTGGTGTACCAAATAGGCGACGTTACTATCCATTGTCCGTCAGCCTGCTTTATCTCTGCAAAATAATAATATTCCATATTAGCGATCATAGGACTTACATCGTTGTAAGTTGCCGTATTATTATTTAAAGAAGTATAAACAACTGTAGGATAGGTGCCCGTGTGATTATTAATACCCTTCCAGATCTTTATACTGTCCGCCTGCTCGCCATCCATATCATTATGCACTACATTAAAAACAGGATTTAAACTTCCGGTTAAAATTGAGCCCATGATATTACCATTCATATTAAAGTCGATTTTTGCATTCCAATCATCACTACCATAAAAATGCATTTGCTGCATGGCCGTAGTTAAATTTGTACGTGTTAAGGAAGGCATTAATACTACTAAGCGACCAGCAGTACTTCTTCCAAAAGTTGTGTAATGATTATCATGATCATAACCAATACCCAGATGATAACCCACAGATAAAAGTTTTTTGTAATAAGAAAAATAATCACCCAACGGATAATCATTATAGTTTGTAAATGTGCTAAAAGCTAAACCACTGCGCAGCGGTGTGCCTACTATTGCACTGTCGTAAGTAGCGTTGTATGCCGAGTATGCTAACGCGGTTGCAGAAGTTCCGTTAGTTGAAAAATCGCTGAAGCCCGGATGCGCTAAATAACAAAATGCGTTTGGATTATTTTTTATTTTTCTAAATAAACCATCGTAATCGGGTTTTGCATTATATATATCATAGTTATTTCCAACAACTGTTGGTACTGATGATTCCCAACCAATTAACTGGTTAAAACCATAAATAATAACGTGCCCGGCATAGGTAGAAGAAACACCCCACTCCATACCAAACAATGATAAAAATATGCCATCCTGGTTAGCGTTATTTGCCATTGTTAAGCCAGGTTGAAAGTTCTGGATCTGGAAACCCGGATTATTGCTGCTTGAATAATGGTTGTGTTCTGAAATGCCTAAGAAATCAAAATTTTGGCTCTGTTTTGCAAACGCATAGGCACCTACCGGATTATTTACACCGCTGGAAGTGGAATCTTTACTCCCGTCACTAAAACCCGTATGCGAATGTAAATTTCCAAAATAATAATTATATGTTTGTGATGAAACAGTAAATGTTGAAACTAAAATAAAAAAGAAAAAAACCGTGAATCTCATTGACTAAAGATAATAAATAAATAGCTATGTTTTTGCCATCTTTTTCATTTAACAATTCCTTTACGTTTTTTCTATGTATCTTTAAATATCATTTTTAATTAATAACTAATGAAAAAAATAATCCTGACTGCTCTTTTGCTTGTTGGCAACTGCATGTTAGCGCAATTTCCAAATGTATTGATCAGTACCTTGAATCAACCCGAAGAAGTTGCTATTGCTATAAATCCAAAGAACACAAACCAAATAGTTGCGGGTTCTAATTTAAAAAATGCATACAGAAGTAATGATGGCGGCGCTACCTGGAGTTACCAAATATTGTCTTGCAGTGCTTATGATGTTTATGGTGATCCGGTTATGATCTGGGATACAGCAAACGCCTGTTATTACATACATTTATCAAATCCTAATTCGGCCATAACGCCTGGCGGCACATGGGTTGACAGGATAGTGGTGCAAAAATCCGGCGATTTTGGACAAACATATACTACCTGCGTTGGAGTTGGAAAGAATGGAGCCAAAGTACAGGATAAAGCCTGGGCTGTAGTAAATCCATACAATAATGAGATGCACATGACATGGACGCAATTTGACAATTACGGAAGTTCGGCGCCACTTGACAGTTCTATAATTTTATATTCGAAATCAAGTGATGGAGGAAATACATTTTCAATTCCAAAACGAATATCAAAATTTGCAGGAAATTGTATTGATGCCGATTCTACTGTTGAAGGGGCTGTTCCGGCAATTGGTCCTTTAGGCGAAATTTATGTTGGCTGGGCGGGGCAATATGGCTTGATGTTCCAAAAATCTACAGACGGCGGGACAACCTGGTTGCCGACAGAACAATTGGTAAATGCTTTTCCGGGAGGATGGGATTATACGATTAGTGGTTTATATCGCTGCAACGGATTGCCTTTTACATTTTGTGACCTCAGTAATTCTCCTTACCACGGAACCATTTACATGAACTGGAGCGATAAAGCAAACGGTGTAAATGATGGAGATGTTTGGATAACAAAATCAACCAACGGTGGAACCACCTGGAGCGCGCCATTTAGAGTAAATGATGATGTGCCCGGCAAACAACAATTTATGAGCGCAATGACAATAGATCAGGTTACCGGATACGTTTATATTCTTTTTTATGACCGCAGAAATTACGCTTCAGGAAATAATACTGATGTTTACATGGCTGTATCAACGAACGGTGGCGCAAGTTTTACAAATTATAAAGTTAACGCTAATCCATTTTCGCCAAATGCCGGATATTTTTTTGGTGATTATATTGGCATCTCAGCACACAATAATGTAGTGAGGCCCATCTGGATGCAAATGACCAATAGCGGCGCATTAAGTGTTTATACTGCGTTAGTTAGCCCTGCAACATTAGGAATTGAAAATAAAAAAGAAGAAAATCTAGGTTCAATAACCGCCTCGCCCAACCCGTTTAAAACTGAAACTACCGTTGGATTTACGTTAACGAAAGATGCAAAACTAACCATTCAGTTAGTGGATAATGTTGGCAGACTGATCAAAGAATTGGTTACCACTAAAAATTATAGCGCGGGAAAAAATAAAATTGTAATTAATGCCCAGGAAAATAATTTAAAACCAGGGATTTATTATGTTGCTTTTTATAGCGACGAGAAAAGTAAATTTACGAAGATCGTGTTGGAATAATTATTTTTTATAGATCAAAGCAACTGCATAAGCATTCACGCCTTCGCCTTTGCCTACATAACCTAACTTTTCGTTAGTGGTAGCTTTTATAGAAATTTCATTTGTTGTTACTTCACAAATTGGCGCTAAAATTTCCTGCATTTTTTTTATGTGCGGATTTATTTTTGGATCTTCTAAACTTAAGGTTGCATCAATATTACCAACATAATAATTATTCTCTTTCAATAATTTTATAACTTCAGCCAATAAAAATTTACTATCGGCACCTTTGTATTTTGGATCTGTATTCGGAAAATGAAAACCAATATCGCGGAGATTTGCAGCACCTAACAAAGCATCACAAATGGCGTGTAATAAAACATCGGCATCGCTATGACCAACACAACCCTTATTAAATTCTAATTTAACACCTCCCAGCCAAAGCTCCCGGCCTTCGCCTAAAGGATGCACATCATAACCAAAACCAACTCGTATATTCATAAATTAATTTATTTTACAGGTTGAAAAATTAGTAGAGATCATTTCTTCACAAACTTTTTTAGCCTTCTTCTTTGTGCCGGTTACTGTGCCAATTGTGGTATTGCCATTTGCGTTTGTGCAAACACAATTATATGTTTTACGACAAGACATTAAAACAATTAAGGCCAATAAATATGCACTTTTCTTCAATATCACTCTTTATTGCTGTATGTTACATTTTGTATCACCACTCGAAAGATCCTGACAATATTTTTTTGCCTGATTGCGCGTGCCTTCCTTTTCTCCTGCAATATAAGTTGCATTAGCATTCTTGCATTCACACTGATATGTTTTTTTACAAGATGTAATGCCAATACCAAAAAAAACTAAAATATAAATTACTTTTTTCATCATGCTTTTATGGCTTCTACGCCAGGTAATGTTCCTTGTTCAATGTACTCTAACAATGCGCCACCACCAGTGCTAACGTAACTAACCTTATCGGCTAAGTTATATTTATTGATGGCTGCAACACTATCTCCTCCACCAATTAACGTAAAAGCACCTTGTTTTGTTGCCTCTACAATATCAAATGCAGCTTGCTTTGTTCCGTTCTCAAAACTACTCATTTCAAAAACTCCCATTGGTCCGTTCCATAAAATAGTTTTTGAGTTTTTAATTATCTCACCAAACATTTTTATAGTTTTTGGTCCAATATCCAATCCCATCCAGCCATCAGGTATCTTATCAATATCCACTTCTTTTGTATTAGCGTCGTTTGCAAAATTATCTGCAATAATAGCGTCAACAGGTATACATAAATTTACACCTTTTGTTTTTGCTTTGCTAATTAATTCTTTTGCAATTTCTAAACGATCGTCTTCGCAAAGCGATTTACCTATTTGCCCACCCATGGCTTTTACAAAGGTAAAGGCCATACCACCACCTATTAAAATGTTATTGGCCTTGCCCATTAATTGTTCGATGATCAAAATTTTATCACTCACTTTTGCACCACCTACTATTGCGGTAAAAGGTTTTTGTGTTTGGTTCAATACTTTATCAATACTGGCCACTTCGCCTGCCATTACAAAACCAAAACATTTTGCTTCGGGTTTAAAATATTTTGCAATTACGGCGGTTGAAGCATGTGCGCGATGCGCGGTACCAAAAGCATCGTTCACATAAATATCGCCATGCTTGCTTAATTTTTCGGCAAATTTTTCATCGCCTTTTTCTTCTTCTTTGTAAAAACGTAAATTCTCTAACAATAAAACTTGTCCGCTTTTTAAAGCAGCAGATTGTTGAAATGCTTTTTCGCTGATACAATCCTCTGCAAATAAAACAGGCGTTGCTAACTGCTTGCTTAATTCTGCAACAATATGTTTTAAAGAATATTTATTGGTTGGTCCTTCTTTTGGGCGACCTAAATGACTCATCAATACAAGGCTTCCACCATCTTTTAAGATCTTTTTTAAAGTGGGAATAGCAGCGCGAATACGTGTAGAGTCAGTTACTTCAAAAGTATCGTTTAATGGAACATTAAAATCAACGCGAATAACCGCGCGCTTGTTTGAGAAATTGATGGAGTCAACTGTTTTCATATGTAGTTCTTATTGTTTTTAATTATCATATGGAATACGTCATGCAATCTATATTTTGTTTGTTCTCAATCGCGCATGACTATTTCATATAACTAAGATAAATTTAAACTAATTTTTTTAAACTTTTTTCAAATGCAGAAATTGTTTTATCAAGATCTGCAGTAGTGTGTGCCTGGCTCACAAAGCCAACCTCGTAGCCACTTGGCCCCAAATACACACCGTTTTCCAATAAAGCATGGTACAATGTTTTAAAATAACTCATGCTGTTGGCATCAATTTCATCAGCATTATTTATAGTTTCTTTTTCTGTGAAGGCGATCCAGAAAATAGACCCCAAATGAAATAACTTAAATAATTTAAACGGATTTATTTTATTAATGCCGTCTACTAAATATTTTGTTTTTGTTTCAAGATCTGTATAAAAATTTGGTGCTAAACATTCTGTTAACTGTGCAATGCCAGCACTCATCGCCACCGGATTGCCGCTTAACGTGCCGGCCTGGTAAACCGCTCCCTCCGGAGAAATATTGCTCATTATTTCTTTGTTGGCACCATAAGCGCCAACCGGGAAACCACCACCAATAATTTTTCCATAAGTAATAATATCGGGTTGTATATTATACATTCCTGCAACGCCACAAAAACCCATTCTAAATCCGCTAATCACCTCATCAAAAATTAATAAAGTTCTATTGGCAGAACAGATCTCACGCAAAAATTCCAGAAATTCTTTTCCCTGCAATAGCAAACCATTGTTGGCCGGAACAGGTTCAATAATGATACAGGCAATTTCATTTTTGAATTTTTCAAACGCCTCTTTTACCGCTTCTTTATTATGCAAAGGCACAACAATAGTTTCGTTCACAAAACTTTCGGGCACACCTGCACTGCTGGAATTACCAAACGTTACCAAACCACTACCCGCTTTTACCAAAAGCGAATCTACATGTCCATGATAACAACCCTCGAACTTTAAAATTTTATTGCGTTTTGTAAAACCGCGCGCTAAACGAATGGCGCTCATTACGGCTTCTGTTCCGCTGCTTACAAATCTTATTTTTTGTATGAATTTATTGTTAGATAAAATAAGGTCGGCCAACTGGTTCTCCAATTTTGTTGGGGCGCCAAACGAAGTTCCGTTGCGCATTGTTTTATCTACCGCGTTCAACACGTTATCATTAGCGTGACCTAAAATTAATGGTCCCCAACTGCAGCAATAATCAATGTATTCATTTCCATCTGCATCCCAGATATGAGAACCTTTTCCTTTTTCAATAAAGAGTGGATTGCCGCCAACACTTCTAAAAGCGCGTACCGGTGAATTTACGCCACCAGGAAAATAATTTTTTGCTTTTTCAAAAAGCTCGGCAGACTTTGTTGTATTCATAGAGAAATTTTGGCAAAATTAACTAAAAATTAAAGATTTCGGGTTTCTTATTGCGGGTTTCGTGTTTTAGCAAGTGAAACTAAATTTTTAGCTTGTTTAAAAATGTTAAAGCGTGTATTAACGATATTTTTTTTATCATTGTGGTTCAATAATTGATAACTTTAACGTAAACAAATACATTATGAAAAAAATTATTTTAGCCCTTTTAGTTGTTACAGCTTTTGCATTTACCTCATCGCGTGGTGATGGTGATAAGATCCCTTCTTCAACCGTAAAAAAATTAGATGGTACAAAAGTAAATACCAGTACTTTTTCCAATAACGGAAAACCAATTATTATTAGCTTTTGGGCTACCTGGTGCAAACCTTGTAAAAAAGAATTAGATGCGATACAAGAAAATTATGCTGACTGGACAAAAGAGACCGGTGTAAAACTAATTGCTATTAGTATTGACGATGCGCGTAGCGCCGGTAAAGTAGTTACTGATGTAAAATCAAAAGGTTGGGATTACGAAGTATATATTGATGAGAACTCTGATTTTAAACGCGCTATGAACGTAAACAACGTACCTCATACGTTTTTAGTAGACGGAACAGGCAAAATAGTTTGGAGTCATAATTCGTACACTGAAGGTGACGAAGATGCTTTATACGAAAACGTAAAAAAACTTGCTAAAGGCGAGGCGTTAGCCCACTAATAACCACTTATAAAAAGGGGAAATAAATTTTTGTTTTTAACACAAAAATTACCTTATTTTACCCTCATGCAAAACAAATATTTTAAAAGTAGCCTCACAGCTACTTTTTTATTGATTCTCATTCTAAATGCTTTTAACATTAAGGCTCAAAGCATTGCCGATGAAGCAAACTCGGTGCATGGCTATTTTCAGATAGATGCACAATATTACAAACAGGATACTTTAATTGGTGCGCCTATAGTGCCCGAAAAAATGCTTTCCAATGCATTTGGTAATATTAATTATACCAAGGGTAAATTCTCAGCCGGCGTGCGTTACGAAGCTTATAATAACGTGATGCAAGGGTTTGACCCGCGTTATAAAGGTCAAGGCATTACTAATCGTTTTGCGCGTTACCAGGATCAATTACTGGACATTACCATTGGTAATATTTACGAGCAGTTTGGCAGCGGTTTGATCTTTAGAACCTATTACGAACCGGGCTTATTATTCGACAATTCACTAGATGGAATTCGTGTTATTTCTAATCCCGTTAGAGGTTTAACTTTAAAAGGCGTAGTTGGTAAACAACGTACTTTTTTTACTGTTGGCCCAGGCATTGTAAGGGGTTTTGATGGTGAATTGAATATTAACGAGGCGTTGGATTCGATGGCAGCTAACATTAAAACAAAGGTAATTATTGGCGGTAGTTTTGTAAGCAAAAATCAACCCGACCAGAACCCTGATTTTGTGATGCCCGAGAATGTTGGCGCTTATAGCGGAAGAATGAATATAATTAGAGGTGGCTTTAATTTTTTTGCAGAATACGCGCAAAAAGAAAATGATCCTGCAGCGGCCAATAATACTACTGTTGGCGGAAAAAATTATTTTAGTTACCAGCAGGGAGATGCAATGTTTCTTTCTACATCTTATGCTACTAAAGGTTTTTCTTTTTTGTTGCAGGCAAAACGTATTGACAACATGAGTTTTAGAAGTGATAGGGACGCAACTTTACAAAACCTGTTAATTAATTTTTTACCTGCTACAACCAGGCAACATACGTATTTAATGCCCGCATTTAGCCCTTATGCCACGCAGCCTACAGGTGAAGTTGGTGGCATGGCGGAGATGCAATTTAAGGTGCCAAAAGGTTCTGCGCTTGGCGGTAAATATGGTATGGATATTACGTTGAATGCCTCACAAGCTAATCTATTAAAACCAATTAATATTGACGATAGTACAACTACTTCAAAATTATACCGCACCAATTACGAAGAGGTTGGAAATGAATTGTACCACGATTTTTTTATTGAGATCACCAAAAAATTCACTAAAAAGTTCAAGGGTACCTTTATGTTTGCCAATCAATTTAACAACATCAATATCGTACAGCACAATACACCTAAAGGACCCTACAAAAATGTGTTGGCTAATATTGAGGTCATAGATCTTACCTATAAATACAAAGGTAATTCGGCCATACGCATGGAATTACAAGGAATGCAGAGGGATAATAAGGATACCTTAAATTTAGGCAGTTGGGTGGTTGGCTTAATAGAATGGACACCAAATACCCACATATTTGTGGCTGCTATTGACCAATATAATTATGGCAATCCCGTTGAGAACCTAAGGTTACATTACGTTTATTTTAGCGCCGGTTATACCAGCGGACCACACCGTATTTCTTTAAGTTATGGTAAACAGAGAGCTGGTATATTCTGCGTTGGAGGGGTTTGTAGAACGGTTCCGGCTAGTAATGGTTTTGCTATTTCAATTACCAGTAGTTTTTAGTATCTTTATATATAATAAGAAAGTAACATGAAAAAGATAATTTCACTATTTACAGTTTTACTAACACTTGGTTTTATTTCTTGTGATCGAATTAAATCTCCGATCGTGAAGAAAAATACAGTAGTAGGAACCAGTTTTGTTACTAAAAATAATTTTGCTGTTTACAATTACAAGAAAACAATGCTGGAAGATTACACGGGAATGAGGTGTCAAAATTGCCCAGACGCAGCTACGGCAGCCGCAAACCTTTCTGCAACTTATGGCAGCAGTTTAATTATTGTTGGCGTTCACGCAGGATCACTTGCAAACCCATTTGGAAATTATACTGCAGATTACAGAACTGAAGCCGGGGATGTTTGGAGCGGAACAGCCGGATTTGGTATACTTGCCTACCCAAGCGGAATTATAAACAGGAAAGCCTATGCTCCTAACGGAATAATTACTTATTACACAACCTGGTCATCAGTTTTGGCAATTTCAAATACAGATCCATTGATCGTTAAGTTAAAAGTAACCACAAATTATGATACATTAGCAGGAGCTTTAAATACAGATGTTAAAGCCTATTTCCAAACGGCATATGCTCAAAATCTTAATATTTCTATTCTTGTAACTGAGGATGGTGTTATTGGAAAGCAAGATGACCATGGAACAGAAGTTGACGATTATGAATTTGAACATATGTTGCGCGGTGCCTTAAATAGTCCTTGGGGCGAAGCTTTAACAACAAGTGCAAAAGCCGCCAATGATTCGGTAAGTTATTCTCTTAATGATTTTAACTTAAAAGGCATGACCTATACAATTGACAAACCGGATCCAACACCGGATGTTGTTAAACCAATTGTAGTGAATGATAAAAATGTTTCAGTTATTGTGTTTGTACACAACACTGCAACAAGAGAAATTTTACAAGTTGAGAAAGTAAAGATCAGGTAATTAATACTGCTCTTTATCACTTGGAAAATCTTTGCTTTTTACATCAGCAATATATTGCTTAAAAGCATTTCCCATACTTTCGTATAAGTTTAAATAACGGCGTAAAAAGCGCGGGCTAAATTCGTGCGTCATACCCAACATATCATGCGTAACTAACACCTGTCCATCAGTACCAACGCCAGCACCAATACCAATAACAGGAATAGAGATAGTTTGAGAAACTTTAGTTGCCAACGCTGCCGGAATTTTTTCTACCACCAAAGCAAAGCAACCGTATTGTTCTAACAACTTCGCATCTTCTAATAAACGTTCTGCTTCATCCTGTTCTTTTGCTCTTACGGTGTACGTTCCAAATTTATAAATGCTTTGGGGTGTTAAACCTAAATGGCCCATTACCGGAATACCTGCAGTTAATATACGTTCAATACTTTCTTTAATTTCACGGCCTCCTTCAAGTTTTACAGCATGCGCGCCGCTTTCCTTCATAATTCTAATAGCAGAGTTTAAAGCCTCTTTAGAATTGGCCTGGTACGATCCAAAGGGCAAATCAACTACAACCAATGCCCGGTCTATTGCACGAATTACACTTCCTGCATGGTAGATCATTTGATCTAATGTTATTGGTAAGGTTGTTTCGTGTCCTGCCATTACATTAGAGGCGCTGTCTCCAACCAGTATAACGTCTATACCGGCATTATCAATTATCTTTGCCATGGTGTAATCATATGCGGTAAGCATAGCGATCTTTTCACCTCTTTGTTTCATTTCCTGTAAAACGTGAGTGGTTACTTTTTTTACTTCTTTACGGGTAGGCATGTTTAAAATATAAAATGATTTAAATAAAAAACCCAACCGGAACTCGATTGGGTCTTTTGAAAATAGTATGAGTACTAGTAAGTAGAGAAACCTTGTTTATCAGTGATCTTGTGCTCAATTAATAAACCTACACAAGCAGCATCGGTTGCTTTGTGTTTGTCTTTTTCTGTAGCACCTTGCGGAACAACTACTTCGATAATTAACTGACGAGTACTTACGCTTTGGAACTCAAAAATAGGAGTATCTTCTGCTGTTGAATTATTAAATAATAATTCGTTAGTACGTGAATCAAAGATCTTGTAGTTTACTTTGTCGCCTAAAACAGTTTCGCAGCAAACAGAAATTCTGTAATCCATTCCTTTGTAAATTACACAACGCAGTTTAGAAACCATGCCCTGGTTAAATAAACCGCTTTTGCTTTGAGCATTGTATTGCCAGTTAGCGCCTTTATCTTTTTCTAAAACGCAATATTTTTTATGGAAATTTCCACAAACTCCCGCTTGGGAGAAAGATGATGTGCTAATTAAAGCTACAATAAATATGGTTATAATGTATTTCATGATAAAAATATTATTTGGTTAATGTGTAAGAGTTACGAATAGATTTGATTTTTGCTACTATTGTTTCGTAAACTTCTTTAGTGATGAATAATTGTTTTCCACCACCTAACATAGCAGTTTTACTACCTTCTTTTCCGCTCGCTGCTGTAGCATCTTTTTCGCTGATCTTATTAAATTCTGCTAATAAGCCATCAAAATCTGCTTTTACAGCGGCAACATTTGCATCAGACTCATGTTTCTTTAAAAACTCAACTAAGTTCTCTAAAGTGTATTTTTGATCAGCTAAACGCTCAATAACCGGGCTTTTCTCTTCAAATTTTGCAAGATTAACAGCGATGTAGATACTCTCTAACCAACCACCTGCAACAACCAATGCCAAAGTTGGACCTTGTTTGCTATCTTCTAAAGCTTCAAAAGATGAGAAATAAACATCATCGGTAATCACCGCTAATGAGTCTGAAGAACCAACATTGTTTTGCAAACGTTTTAAAACTTCAGGCTTAATGGCTGTAGAAACACCAATTTGATCGCCCATTGCTTTTACTGTCTTAAAATACTTTAAGGCCTCAGAGCCTATTTCAAAGATACTGCAGTAGCTAAGATCGCAACTATAAATACCAAAATTTAATGCTTTTGATTTGCTATCAGTATAATTTTTTTCGTTGCTTGGAGCGTTTAGGAACGATGTATTATTGTTGCCTTTTCCACCAACCATTTTTATAAATGTTAGCATCTCACCTGGAGATGGAACCTGGAAAAAAGTTTCTGATACCGGGTTGATCTGAGGCTCTTCTGTTTTTAAAGAATCTCCTGTTTCAATTTCTTCGGATTTTTCACCGCCTCCGCAACTGCTGAATGTGAATGCAGTTATTGCAGATAAAAATAATAGAGTTGATTTGTTCATCGGTTCTTTTATATTTTTTAAAGATATTATTTTTTTTAGTTTTTTAATAATTTATTTACCAAAGCGGCTGCCTCGTGAAATTCAATGGCAGAGTACACTTTTAGGCCTGATTCATCAATTATCTTTTTTGCTGCTTCGGCATTGGTACCCTGTAAACGCACTATAATTGGCACATTTATGGTTCCCATGTTCTTATAAGCATCTACAATACCCTGCGCAACGCGGTCGCAGCGTACAATACCACCAAAAATATTAACTAAAATAGCTTTAACATTTGAATCTTTTAATATGATCCTAAAGGCTTTCTCAACACGTTCAGCATTTGCCGTACCGCCCACATCAAGGAAGTTAGCTGGCTCGCCACCGCTTAATTTAATAATATCCATTGTAGCCATGGCTAAACCTGCGCCATTAACCATGCAACCAACGTTACCATCAAGTTTAACATAGTTCAATTCAGCAACACGCGCTTCAACATCTGTAGGATCTTCTTCTGTAATATCACGCATAGCTTCATAATCAGGGTGACGGAATAAACCGTTATCATCAAATGAAACTTTTGAATCTACCGCAATTATTTTATCATCACTGGTTTTTAAAACCGGATTTATTTCAAATAAAGAAGCGTCAATACTTTCGTAGGCCTTGTATAAAGTCAATACAAATTTTACCATTTCTTTAAAAGCGTTACCGCCAAGACCTAAGTTAAATGCGATCTTACGTGCCTGAAACGCTTGTATACCAACGCGCGGGTCAATCTCTTCCTTCCAGATCTTTTCAGGAGTATGTTCTGCAACATGCTCAATATCCATACCACCTTCAGTACTGTAAATGATCGTGTTTCTGCCTTTAGCACGATCTAAAAGCACACTCATATAAAATTCTTTTGTTTCAGAAGCGCCAGGATAATATACATCCTGCGTAATTAAAACTTTGTTTACCAATTTACCGGTAGCACTGGTTTGTGGTGTAATCAAATGCATACCAAGAATAGCAGACGCTTTTTCTTTTACCTCATCTAAATTTTTGGCAAGCTTTACCCCGCCCCCTTTACCACGGCCACCCGCGTGAATTTGTGCTTTTACAACAACCCAATCGCTATTGTACTTTGCTTTTAATTCTTTTGCAGCTGCAACAGCTTGTTCTGCAGTTTCGGCAACAATTCCTTCCTGGATTGCAACGCCAAAACTTTTTAAAATGCTTTTTCCCTGATATTCGTGAATATTCATATAATTGGTTTAAATAATGTGCTTCTTAATAATTAACTAATGTGCTTCAAATTTAAGGTTTTATTTGGAAAAGAGAAGTTTTCAGGCAAAAAAAATCCCGATAAAATGGCTTTTATCGGGATCATTTAAAGTTAAATTTTATCGGTAAATACTTACGTTTCCTTTTTGGTCATAAGTTCTATCATCTTTTCCTGTTGCTTTAATGATATAAAAATAGGTTCCGGCCGGTAATTCTTTGCCAGCAGAGCTTTTGCCGTCCCATTCAATATTTCCGGTAGTGCTATTACTTTCGTAAACTTTATTGCCCCAACGGTCAAATATGATCGCATTTATTTCTGCAACATTGGCCACTTTTAAGAAGAAAACATCATTGCTTCCATCACCATTTGGTGTAAAAACATTGGGTACTTCTAACTTTGAAGGAAGTTCAACTTTAATTACTTTATAAACGGTGTCTAAACAGGCTCCTTTTACAACATACATAGTTACAGTATAAGTTCCTGCATTGCTATACGTTGTTACAGGAGATATACTTGTAGATGTTGTTATTTGACTTTGACCGTTACCAAAACTCCAAACAGAGGTAATGCTTGATGCGCCTGTAGCAGTTGAACTTGATGCAGAAAGGTTAGTGAAGCTCACGTTCAATGGAGCGTAACCAGTGTAAGTACTTGGTAAGAAATCACCGGTTATTCCACCGTTAATTACCTCTACCACTCCATACGATTGACAACCATTAACCGTGTTTGTAACGATGATCTTATATGGCCCCGGCTTATTAACAGTTGTTACAGATGATGTATAAGAACTAAAAGAAGTGGTTGGCACTGCAACCCACGAATAAGTGAAACCAGTTGTAGTTCCTGTTATTAGCGGAGAAATTGTAGCAGTAGTATTTACGCCACAATCTAAGATAAATGGCCCGGGTTGAAGCGGTGTGTTTACAATAGGATAAACCCTGTTATCACCCAAAGTTTTTGTAGCCACCGATGTACAACCATTATTGAGATCTTTAGCAACTAGTGTATATTGGTTAGCAATGCCTGCAGGAGTATAAGCAATATAAGTTGATGTTACCTGCTGTGTTTGTTGTGGAGATGGTCCTGACCATATATAACCAATTACCGGCAATGTTGGAAAGAAAGTAGCCGGCACGTTACTCGTACTCGCATTAGTAAAATTAATAGTAGGTGTATCACAACTAATTGCGTTGCTACCTGTAATTATTGCCGTTGGTTTTGCGGTGTTCTGATAAATGGTTAATGTTTGTGTACTCTTACATTTGTTGATAGCATCTGTTACAGTTAATGTATAGGTGCCTACTATTGTACTAGTTGGAGATGCAGTATTCGTAGATACCGTTAATGTATCGTTTGGCACCTGCCCTGCCGGTGGTCCCGGAAAAGCCCAACTAAAACTAGTGTTTGGCGTGCCACTAAAACCTTGTATTACCGTTTTAGGAACATCACAGGTTAATGTTTTTGTAACAGCTGTTGCAGTAATTTGAGGTGCAAAGGTGTTTGATATAATAGATACCTGAACAGTAGTTTCACAACTGTTTGTATTGTCGTGTACAATTACCGTGTACTGACCCGGTATGTTTGCTGTATAAGTAGACGAGCCGCCTAATGTATAAGTTGGTCCTACATAAGTTGGAGGTAAAACCGTATAGGATACAGGCCCACCTGGAAGTGGAACAGTTGTAACACTTGAAATATTAATTGTAGTTAAACTTGTTGTACCGCAACCAATAGTAAACTGGCTTGGACTGCTTACACTAAATGTTGGAAACCCCGCACCTGAAAAAACAGAGAATGTTGAACAGCTCGAACAACCATTTATATTATTTACAATACAATGCGTGTAGGTACCAGGACCGCCCGGTAAAAATATAGCAGTTGGTGATGCCGCAGTTAATGTTCCACCTGACGGAGATATCCACTGGTGCGTAATATTTGTAGTAGGTGTGCTCGTTCCGGTAACAGTAATAATGGAAGCAATGTTACACGTAATATTTTGAGTTAATGGACTCACGGTTGATGTGGGTACAGTAACATTCTGGCTAACAACAAAAGTTTGAGTACTTGTACATCCCGATATCGGATTTACAGCAATCACAGACCATGTACCGATTCCACCTGGTGAACTAAAAGTTCCCGTGGGTCCTGTTTGTGGTGGTGAAATGACATTCGTCCAGGTATAAGAATAACTTGCGGGATTTGCATTAATAACAACAGTTGGTTGAGCACAGGTTATAGTATAACTGCTCGATCCCGGAACTAAGTTAAATACAGCCGGCGCTGGCGTCGGGTTTATACTAAAACTGGTTGTTGTTGAACAACCTCCTGCCGCTGTAATAGTGGCGTTATAAATACCCGCTGCAATACCTCCCGTACCAGATGTTTGTGTTGGACTCACAACACTAAACGGTATAGTTGACCAATTGACTGTATAACCGGGCACCGGCGAAGCAGGTGTAAAAGTCAAACCTAAATTAAATGCATTTACTGTATTCGTACAACTTGTTTGCGTTACGGTTGGTACGGTTGCGGGCGAAGGTTTAACAGTAACTGTTGATACCGCTGTTTGTGTTACAGATACACTTGATGTATTTAAACCGGTAACATAAATTGTATAGGTTGTTGTGCTTGTAGGACTAACAATAAATGTTGGTGTTGGAGAAGTCAATGCTCCAGGATTTAATGAATAAGATGGACTTGTAAGGTTAGAAGCATTATTCGCAGTAATAGTTGCACTCGCACCTGCACAAATACTAGAGTTACTTGCCAATAAACCGCAGTTGGTTGAACCTGTTCCTCCTATTTGATTAAATTGAATGTTTTGTACAACATTAGAAAAATTAGTTATTAAAACCATGTAATATTGTCCTGCAATTGCACCAACTATATTACATGTTTCTGTTGGACTAGAAGAGTAACTACAGTCAACTACATTAGTTGTGCTGCTTAAGTTATTACAAATGGTAGAAAATGTTGTAAATGGCCCCCAGCAAATAAAATCAACGTCCTGATTACCTGTTCCTGCAATATAAAGATCAATGTTTCCACTGGTTGAAACCTGTAAATAATACCAAGCCGGGTTAGGTGTTGAACCTAAGCAGTTATAGGATGTTGGAAAAGCATCCGGTTGGTTGGTTGAAGCAGGGAAAGTAACACCAGAGGTTCCACCGGCACAAAATGGTTGCGCAGTATTACACGTTGTTTGAGCGTTCGAATACAAACAAACAAACATTAACAGAAGTAAGATAATTTTTTTCATGGCCTGGGGTTTTATAAATAGTAGTTTCTTGTTTTTTTTATTAAGCATATTTCTATGTTGTCGTTCTTTTTAAGCTTAATTCCGGCAATATAGTTATTCTAATTACAAATGTACAAATACCTTACCAAATACTGTTAAATGCAGAAAAAAATCCCAATAAGTTTTTTTATTGGGATTTTAGATTTAGATCTTATCTGTAAATACTTACGTTTCCTTTTTGGTCGTAGGTTTTATCGTCTTTACCTGTGGCTTTTATAATATAAAAATAGGTGCCGGCCGGTAATTCTTTGCCAGCAGAGTTTTTGCCGTCCCATTCAATATTGCCGGTAGTGCTATTACTTTCGTAAACTTTATTGCCCCAACGGTCAAAAATTATTGCGTTTATTTCTGAAACGTTAGCCACTTTTAAGAAGAAAACATCATTGCTTCCATCACCATTTGGTGTGAAAACGTTTGGTACTTCCAACTTAGAAGGCAATTCAACTTTTATAACTTTTTGAACGGTATCTAAACATGTTCCTTTTACAACGTACATAGTTACTGTATAAGTTCCGGCATTAGAATAAGTTGTTACCGGAGAAATACTTGCAGAATTAGTTACCTGACTTTGCCCATTGCCAAAGCTCCAAACCGATGTAATGCTTGAAGCACCGGTTGCAGTTGAACTTGATGAAGAAAGGTTGGTAAAGTTTACAGTCAACGGTGCATAACCGGTATAAGTACTCGGTAAGAAATCACCATTTATTCCACCGTTAATTACCTCAACATTACCATAAGAAAAACATCCATTTGCAGGATTGGTAACAATAATTCTATAAGGTCCTGGTTTATTTACTACAGTTATTGATGAAGTATAAGAAGTGAAAGATGTGGTTGGCACCGCTACCCATGAATAAGTGAAACCAGTTGTAGTTCCACTAATAATAGGATAAATAGTAGCTCCCGGTGAAGCGCAATCTAATACAAATGGCGGTGGTGATGCAGGAGTATTTACAACAGGATAGATCCTGTTATCACCTAAAGTTTTAGTAGCTACCGATGTACAACCATTATTAAGATCTTTTGCGACTAACGTATATTGATTGGCGATGCCGGCTGGCGTGTAAGCTATATAAGTAGAAGTTACCTGCTGTGTTTGTTGCGGCGATGGCCCTGACCAAACATAACCTATCACTGGTAACGTTGGAAAGAAAATTGCTGGCACATTACTGGTACTTCCATTTGTGAAGTTAATCGTAGGCGTGTGACAACTAATTTGATTACTACCCGTAATTATTGCTGTTGGTTTGGCCGTGTTTTGATAAACGGTTAATGTTTGCGTGCTTTTACACAAATTAATTGCGTCGGTTACAATTAAAGTATATGTAGCAACAACAGTATTTGTAGTATTTGTAGTTGTAAAAACAGTTAACGTATCGTTTGGCACCTGCCCTGCCGGCGGACCCGGAAATGCCCAGCTAAAGCTGGTATTAGGTGTGCCGCTTGTACCATGCAACAATGTTTTTGGAATATCGCAGGTTAACGTTGGATTATTTGCTGATGCAGTTATTTGCGGTGCAAATGTATTTGAAATAATAGACACCGGAATTTTTGTCTCGCAATTATTTGTATTGTCATGTACAATAACCGTGTATTGTCCTGGTACATTTGCTGTGTAAGTTGCAGAGCCTCCAACAGTATAAGTTGGACCAACAAAGGTTGGCGGCAACACTGTATAAGATACTGGTCCGCCTGGTGCAGGGAAAGTTGTTACATTAGAAATATTTATGGTTGCTAAACTTGTAGTAGAACATCCTATTGTAAATTGTTGCGGGCTGGAAATTGTATATGTTGGGAAACCAGATGAAGAAGTAATAGTAACCGTTTTGCAGGTACTGCAACCACTCACATTATCTGTTACGCAATACGTGTAAGTTCCGGGCGCACTCGAATTATAAATTGAAACTGTACCGCCATTTGTAGCCGCTCCGGGAGAGAACGGAGAATACCACGAGTGCGTAATGTTAGTTAAACTTGAAGTTGTAATTCCTGTAAAAGTTGCAGGTGATCCAATAGGACAAACAATATTTTGTGCTACAGGAGAAACAGTAGATGCAGGAACGCTTATATTTTGCGATACAACAAAAGTTTGTGTAGCCTGGCAACCCGAAACAGGATTAACACCCGTTACAGACCATGTTCCCATGTTTAAATTTGTGAAACTCGCAAGCGTTCCTGTTTGCGGAGCATTAATACTATTCGTCCAGGTGTAATTATTAGTTGCTGGATTAACTGCAATATTTACTGTTGGCTGCGAGCAGGTTACAGTATAACTGCTTCCTCCAGGAATTAAATTAAATGTAATTGGTGGTGGAATAGGATTTAAAACAAAACTTGCCGTAGTAGAGCAGCCACCGGCTGTTGTTACTGTTGCATTATAAGTTCCGGGCGCATTATTTCCACTACCCGCTGTTTGCGTTGAGCTTCCTATACTTGCAGGAATTGGCGACCATGTGACCGTATAATTTGGCACGGGAACCGCAGGCGTAAACGTTAATCCTAAATTAAATGCATTAAGACTGTTTGTACAGGTAGATTGTGTTGTAGTTGGAATAGCACTTGGTTGTGGATTTACGCTCACCGTAGAAACACCAGTTGTTGTTTGAATAGCGTTAGAACTATTTAAACCGGTAATGTACGTTGTGTAAGTTGTTGTTACCAAAGGAGACACAACAAAGCTTCCTGTTGTGTTTGACAAAGCTCCAGGGTTAAGAGAAAAAGTTGGATTACTTAATGCCGCAAAATTAACCGGAACAATTGTTGCAGTTGCACCTGCACAAATTAAATAATTTGGATTACAGTTTGGATTACATGATAAAGAAGCCGTGCCTAATGATTGAAAAGATACCAATGTACTAACACCACTATAATTTGAGATGCAAATAATAAATTGTTGACAGGCATTTACCGCTAACGGCGGTTCAAAGTTGGATGGGTTTCCACCAACTGCTGTAATATTTGCAGCAGAAGCAATACCTGTTCCACCTGAAGAACTTCCATTCCAATTACAGCGTATAGGAGGTAACGTATTATTCATAATATTGGAACACGCGCTTGGCGAATATGGCCACATGGCCCAATCATAAAAACCTGCTTGTGGATTAGCACTCGTTGCGGCGCCAAAAGCAAATTCTAAGTTTCCAGGATTTCCAATTGTAATTAATAACCATTGTGGCACGTTCTCTCCAGCCAATAAACATCCAGAATTTGTTGAAGCAGGATTTGTTGTTGGATTACTGATATTAGAAGGCGGGCTTGTTGGAATGTCGTTTACAGCGCCATTCCCGGCGGTTGGATAAAACGTAAAGTTTGGCGTTGTACAAAGCGGTATAGCATTTATACAATCTGCGTTTGTTTGCGAATTTATTTTTTGATTAATAAAAATGATCACAAATAATAAAATAATTTTTTTCATGTATAAATTTTTTATCGGGTGATTAATTTATTAATGGACTCAAATATTTTTTCTGAAGGAATGTTTTTATAGATCTCTTTACCCTGATCATCAAATACAAAATTTGCAGGTGTAGCTGCAACATCAACCGAATTTAATTGTATCAGTTTTGTTGCGCCATCTTTGCTTAAAATAACTGAGGCCGACTCGCCCTCCTTATTAATGGCAACACAAATAAGGCCTTTTAAGCCGCCCTTTAGTTTAGCAAATTCGTAGATCCCATAATTTCTATTGAAGTGCTTATTCGCCTCTCTGGACTCCTGATTGTCCGATGACCAAACGTTTACCGCAATTAAATGATCGGCCATATTTATCTCTGGATGGCTTTCTTGCATCGCTTTTTTTACTTTTAAATAAAGATCTGATTGTGCATTTAAAAATGTATTAACTGCAACAAATAAACATATTAAGGCTAATTTTCTCATAGCACTAATTTAATTAAAAAAATTAATAATTAAAAAGCCCCGTCTAAAATTTAGACGGGGCTTTCAATTGAATAGATTAAATCTTAATTATTTATATAAGCTTATGTTACCTTTTTGATCGAACTCTTTACCATCTTTTCCTGTAGCTTTAATGATATAGAAATAAGTTCCTACAGGTAATTCTTTTCCTGCTGAGTTTTTACCATCCCATGCAATGTTTCCGGTATTGCTATTAGATTCAAAAACTTTATTTCCCCAACGGTCAAATATCAATGCATTGATCTCTGAAACGTTGGCCACTTTTAAGAAGTAGACATCATTGCTTCCGTCACCATTTGGTGTGAACACGTTAGGTACTTCTAATTTAGAAGGAAGTTCAACAGTAATTACTTTTGTAACAGTATCCATACAAGACCCTTTTACAACATACATTGTTACGGTATATGTACCGGCGTTAGAATACGTTGTTACAGGAGAGATAGCTACAGAGTTAGTTACCTGACTTCCACCATTACCAAAGCTCCAAACCGAGGTTATACTGGCCGAAGGCGTGGACGTTGACGATGAGGCTGACAAGTTTTGGAAAGTTACAATTAACGGTGCATAACCAGTGTAAGCACTTGGTAAGAAGTCTCCATTTAAAGTTCCATTAATAACATGTACATCACCTTCAGTAGAACAACCATTAGCTGGGTTAGTTACAATAATTTTGTACTCACCTACTTTGTTAACAGTAGTTACTGATGAAGTATAAGAGCTAAATGATGTTGTTGGTACTGCAACCCACGAGTACGTAAATCCTGTTGTAGTTCCTGTAATGATTGGCATGATCGTAGCTGTTGTTGATCCAAGCGGACCACAATCTAATATGAATGGTGCTGGCTCATTAGGATTATTTACGTTAGGGTAAACACGGTTATCGCCAATTGTTTTTGTAGCAACCGAAGTACAACCGTTGTTTAGATCTTTCGCAACTAAAGTATACTGATTTGCTGTACCTGCAGGCGTAAACGCTATATAAGTAGAAGTATTAGAGAATGTAGCCTGTGGTGACGGACCCGACCAAACATAACCAATAACTGGCAACGTAGGGAAGAAGATTGGAGGAACGTTACTTGTACTAGCATTGGTTAAGTTAATAGTAGGCGTGTTACAGCTAATTTGATTACTACCCGTAATTAACGCAGTAGGCTTAGCTGTATTTTGATAGATAGTTAATGTTTGCGTAGCCTTACATTTATTAATGTTATCGGTAATTGATAACGTGTAAGTA
>JAEUTO010000016.1 GCA_016787785.1 Bacteroidia bacterium
TTCTTTTCGGGGGTGCAAAAGTACACATCCCTTTTATTAATTCCAAACTTTTTTAAAGAAAAATTAAATTTTATTCAATCTTTTTTTCCTTATTCCTCTTCAATTCCTAAACTCTCTCAAAAAACGGGAGGGCAAAGATACATAGAGTTTTGATGTTTACAAAATTATTTTTTGATTTTTTAGCAAAATTTTAAAAAGCGATGTGAACAGCTACAAATACAGAATTTGCGTTAGGGATTGCAGTGAAAAGCCCACAGGCAAAGGTTTTTTAAGAAAAACCTTGCCGAGGACTTGCAACGAAAAGCCCGCCCATTGTTGAAAACTTTGTTCTTGTTTTTGACAATGGGAACGCCCAAAATATATGAATTGGCTGCCGTTAAGCTTAACTTTACATGAAAGAACTAAAAAAACAGAAAAATGGCAGGAGTGAATAAAGTAATATTGGTTGGACATTTGGGAAAAGACCCTGAAATTAAGTACTTGGAAGGAAATATTGCGCGTGTGCACTTTAGTTTGGCTACTACCGATGCCTACAAAGACAAAGCAGGCAACCGCGTTGAACAAACCGAATGGCATAATATTGTTATTTGGCGGGCGTTGGCAGAGAGCGCACAAAAATTATTGAAGAAGGGAACACTGGTTTATATTGAAGGAAAGATACAAACCCGCCAATGGAACGATAAAGACGGCGCTAAAAAACAAATAACCGAAATTAACTGTGAAAATTTTGTGATATTACAGCGCAAAGATGGCGCCAGTGTTGACACGAAGGGATTTGACTCGAGCGCTAATTTAGATAACCTGGATAGTGCAGGTTTGCCTTATTAACAACAAAAAAATTAAAACAAAAAGCACAAACGGCATTATTACTAATGTGGTTGTATATTTTTGTAAGGATTATGAAATTAAGTTATAGAACTATTTTTTATGTTTTAATTGCTGTTATTGGCCTTGCAACAGTTGGCTGCGACGATGAGGAAGAAATTTTTTCGCCAAAACCAAGGGGTTATTTTAGAATTAATTTTCCTGAAAAAAAATACAGGTTATACGATAGCATTTGCCCCTACACCTTTGAAATACCGGTTTACGCGGCCATGAACCAGGATAAACACAATGGTGCCGAGCCTTGCTGGTTGAATTTAGAATTCCCCAAATACAGAGCCACCGTGCATTTAAGCTACAAAGTAGTAAATAATGATATTGGAAAATATTTGGAAGATGCGCACCAATTCGCCAACAAACACCAGGTAAAAGCCACCGGATTGGATGAAATTGCCGTTATACGCGATAGTGCAAAAGTTTACGGTTTAGTATTTGATATTGCGGGCAACACAGCCTCTGCCGTTCAATTTTATTTAACCGATAGTACGCGCCATTTTTTACGTGGCGCGCTTTATTTTAATAGCGTACCAAACATAGACTCTTTACGAATTGTAGTTGATTTTATTAAAAAAGATATTCTGCATTTAATAAACACAACTCACTGGAAAAATGAGACTGCTACGGCAATTAATACCAAAAAGGAAAAAGTTAGTTCTTAATGCGCAAGGCATTACCATCGTAAGTTGTGCCATACACCCTTAAGCCCCATTGTGCCGGGCCTTGGGTAACACCACCATCAAAAATTTGCCAGCGCGAATCGCTTATTGTATCTCTGCAAGTAAAATTATCTGTCATAACTTTAGCTTTGGCCGCCGGATTATCGGGTAAATAAGAGGAAGTACGCTCTAAGGCAACAAATTCCTGCTGCGATTTACGGTAAACTATAATACCGTTAATACCACCATTTATATACAACCAGCCACCAATTGCCTGAATCTTAAAATTTAAAGGATCGCCGGGATAAATAGTAATATCAACAGGCACGTACGGTACAGGATGCTCTGCGGTGTTTTTTGTCTCTTTTTTCTTTTTACAACCAAAAAGGATCATCAAAAAAATAACACCAATTAATATTATATTTTTAAGATCCATTTTTTACTAAAATAAGTTATAATTTAAAATGCGAGCTAGTAATTAATTACATTTGAGAATTAATAATATAACACAAAAATACAAAATAGATTGTGCTAATACCAGAAAATTACCCGGATAACAACTCACAAAAAAAGTTTAATCCGTTTATGCCCCTTTACTTTGCCCTTGTTCTAGCCTTTGGTGTTGGCGTTGGCTACTATTTTACCTTTAATGCAGACCTTAATGCTACTGAAACCGTTTTTCATAAAAAAAGTAACGGTAACAAAATAAATAATTTGTTGGATTATATTGAAGCACAATACGTAGACACAGTTAACAGAACGCAGCTTGAGAACAAGACCATTACCTCGATGCTTAAAAGTCTTGATCCGCACAGTGATTTTATTCCCGCATCTGAATTTAGTGCTGTTAACGAACCTTTAGAAGGGAATTTTGATGGTGTGGGCATTGAATTTAATATTATTAACGACACTATAAGAGTTATTAACCCCATTATTGGCGGGCCATCTGAAAAGCTTGGTATAAAAGCCGGCGACAAAATTATTAAAGTTGATGGCAATGTAATGACCGGAAAAAAAATAACCAGTAAAGATGTTTTTGATAAGTTAAGAGGTAAAAGCGGCAGTCTGGTAAACGTTAGCGTCTTACGAGCAGGGATTAAAAAAACAATTGATTTTAAAATTACACGTGGCAAAATACCTTTATATAGCTTAGATATAGCTTACATTGTAAAACCCGGCATTGGTTATATGAAAATAAGCCGTTTTGCAAGTACCACATATGATGAATTCTTAAACTCGTTTAACACCCTTAGTAAACTGGGTATGAAAAAATTAATATTAGACCTACGTGGCAATGGTGGCGGCTTTTTAAAAACAGCCGTTGAATTAGCAGATGAGTTTTTAATGGAGGGTCTGCAAATCGTTTATACCGAAGGAAAAGCGCATCCAAAAAAAGTTTACAACGCTTCGTCGCGCGGTGGTTTTGAAAAGAATGAAATGGTTGTTTTAATTGATGAAGGAAGTGCCAGTGCCAGCGAAATTGTAGCCGGGGCGTTGCAGGATAATGACAGAGCAACGATTATTGGGCGCAGGAGTTTTGGAAAAGGTTTGGTGCAGGATCAGATAGATCTTTCAGATGGATCGGCGGTGCGCTTAACGATTGCGCGCTATTATACACCAACAGGGCGTTGCATTCAAAAACCATATAACAAAAGTTTAGACGATTATTATAATGAAGAATACACGCGCTTTGAGCAGGGAGAGTTATATAATGCAGACAGTATTAAAGTTGATAAGACCAAACAATACAAAACACCAGGCGGTAAAATTGTTTACGGTGGCGGTGGCATTGTGCCTGATATTTTTGTACCTCTTGATAGCGTAAAATATAGTCCAATTGTTAACCGTTTATTTTACAGTGGTGCTTTAAACACTTTTGCTTTTGAATTTACAGATAAAAATAGAAATGCATTTTTAAACAAATACAAGACTGCGGCAGATTACATTTCAAATTATAAGATCTCTAAAAATGAAGCAACTGAATTAAATAATTACCTGGCAGCAAAAAAAATTAATACCATTCATGTTGAAGGTAATGAGAAGGGTTTTGACCAGATCTTAAAAGCTTTAATAGGAAGAAATTTATTTGATAAGGATGCCTATTATCCGATCTTGAATCAAAATGATAATTCGATATTAAAGGCGATATCTGTTTTAAGCGGAAAAAACTAAATTATAATTGGCAGTTAATGCATATCGAAGATATTGACATGAATATGGCCGTATTCACAACGAAAAACGTGATGAAAAACGGACTAACCATCGTTAGAGTATCTCATGGAGATGATGGCTACTGGCAATTTTTCGACGCGGTCTCAACAAACTCTAATGAGAACATTATGTTGGTTTCTATGGGTTCAGTTCTTAATATGGACGAATCACTGCGAGCAATATTAAAGATGGAGCCATCTCATCGCGCGTCTCGCGAGGGCAAAAATCAAGACTGGATCGTTGAAAAATATATTGAGGAAGAAGAATGAACAGGTGCTTAAATTTTTACCAGCTTTTTACTTAATGTTCTGTTCTCTTCAAAAACAGTAACCATATAAACGCCGGTTGGCAATTCTGCAATATTTAATTTCACTGCGCCCTCATTGTTCAAATAAGCATTTTCCATTACAATTTTTCCTTCTAAAGAACGGATCATTACTCTTACTTTTTGAGATTGACTAGTTGCAAGCGTAATAGTTAATTCATCAACACATGGCAATGGATACATGGTCCATTCGGCGGCCGAAGTTTTATTTTCTGTTAAGCCGGTACTAAGATCTTCGAATATTTGTAATTTAGAAACAAAGGTTGCGTCACCACTGCTGCTCCCATTACCGTTAGATTTTATAAATCCACCGTAAAGTGATAATGAACCACTTCCTACTGCGGGAGCTTTCCATTGAAAAGTCCACGTATTTGAATTAGCCGTACCCGCTGTACCAGCTGCTTTATGCATAATATATTTTGTGCCACCAGTTAATTGGGTGCGTATTGGATCGGTTACTATTAACGTTCCTTTTTGTACACCAGTTGCAGTTTGTGGCGAGATTTGAAAACCGAATTTATTAAAAGTTGCATGCGAAATTGTTGCGGTACAATTGTAAGTTGCGTCCGGAACATAACCAGTAACAGGAATATCTGTGGTAATAAAATTACCATTAACTGCAGCGCCACCATGGCAAGCCGTGCAACTGTTACCATCGCCCGGAGAACCAGTAACACCGGCAGGCGGACCACTTTCGTAAGTAGGTGTAAACTGTAAAGTAGCAAGGGCAATTACCAGTAAAAATAGCGCTAGTGTTAATGATCTGATCTTCATAAAAAATGATTTATAGGCAAATGTATTAAAAACAGTTAAAAAAAAAGTATTCAAAAACAGTTTAGGTATTGCACTTTTCAACTATTTTGAAATTGTTGCCTGTATTCAAGAGGGGTAACGGCCATATTTTTCTTAAAAAAACGGTTAAAATACGCCACATCTTCAAATTGAAGGGAAAAAGAAATCTCTTTAACACTTAAGTTAGTGCTGTATAATAAACGGCGCGCCTCCAAAAGAATACGTTCATGGATCAAATGTATGGCAGTTTTACCTGTTTCTTTTTTGCATAATGCATTAAGGTAATTAGGTGAGAGATTTAGTTTTTCTGAATATTGCTGCACGTTTAAATGACCCGAGTAGTGTTTGTCTATTAAATTTTTAAAATCATTTATCCTTGCATCGTGATTGCGAGTTGTGTTCTTATCATCCTGCGCATGTTCTAAAAAAAAGTGTTTAACTTTTAATAGAATGATATACAAATACGATCTTATTATTTCTATTTTATAAGGATGCTCTGAATAAAACGTATCGTTTATAATGTTTACTGTTTGATACAACTCGGCAAATAGTGCCGGTGTAATTTGCAGATACGGTAAATTGGCATTAAAATCGTAAAAAGGAAAATTACCGGTAAAACTTTTATTTTTTCCTTGTAATGGATAGATAAGATCACTTGTAAAACACAATACAAAACCTTTAGAGTCTTCCGCTTTTAATTTATGAACTTGCGTAGGCGAAACGAAATGTAATGAATTAGCGTAGATCTTATGATCATTAAAATCTACTTCGTGAATACCGCCACCTGCGGTAAAAAAAAATAATTCGTAAAAATTATGGCGGTGAGGAATGATACCATCGTAGTTACGCTCGCCTACTCCGTTTAACGGAATAATATCAAATTCAGCATGCTGAAGGTCTTTGATCATTAAATCGTGAACCGGAATTACCGACATTTAAGTATAATTTTAAAAGTAAAATTAGTATAAATGTGTTAAGTAACAAATTGTGAAGGTGTGAGATAAACCTAAACTCGTAACGCGCCACGAAAGCCTCTGGCAGCATAATAAGATTCTGCCCCGTTGTGGTAAACAAAAACTGCATTATAACGGCGGTCGCAAAAAAGAGCACCTTTAAGCTTTCGTATACCAGAAGGCGTTTTTATCCAGCTGGATGTTTTAAGATCAAACTCCCCAAGGGTTTGCAATTCACGGTATTCTTCTTCCGTTAATATATCAATACCCATTTCGGCAGCCATATTTATAGCGCTATCTTTTGGTTTGTTTTCTTTTCTTGATGCTAACGCTTCGTGGTCGTAACAAACACTTCTTCTGCCTTTCGGACTTTCTTCGGCACAATCATAAAAAATATATTCGCCTGTTTTTTTATCAAAGCCAACAACATCGGGCTCGCCACCGCTTACCTCCATTTCGTCTAACGACCACAGTTTTGATGGATCAGCTTCCAGCTTTGCCTGTACTTTGTCCCATTCAATACCTTTATGGCGTTTCATATTCCTTTCAAAACGTAATTTCAAAACTTTAATAAGTTCTTTGCTTTGATCTGCAGATAATTTTTTTTTAGTAGTCATATCTTTTGTATTAATCATCTAAACCTTTTCCATCCATAATTTGAGGAATACACTTTTCAATTCTTGCTTCGCGCGTCTTTTCTTGTTTTGCAGAAGAAAAATAAAGTAAATAACCTCTTTGTCTGCCCGGTGTTAAAGCATGAAACGCTTTTTTTAGCGCAGCATTCTTATTTAATTTAGTTTGAAACTCTTCGGGAACTGAAAATTCTTTGGTCTTTTTCATAGGTACTTTCAGGCCTTTTTCTTCTATTTCAACTGCTTCGAAAATATATTTTTTCAGAGTTTTCTCATGCTTAGTTATTTCTTTAACGCTGGTAAACCTTGCCTGGCGGGCCGCCTGCACATTTTCGGTTTGTTGTATTAAAATACCTTTTGCGTCTTTTATTAAGGCGCCTTTAAAAAATAAGAAAGCGCAATAATCTTTAAAAGCATGAATTAGAACAATATTACTTTTTTGGAACGTGTAACACGGACAACCCCATTTTAATTCCTCGGCAAGATGACAGTCAAGAACGATGGTTCTTAACATCTCCATTTCTTTCTGCCATTTTTTAGCTTTATTAAAGTAAAAATCAACTTTTGGGTTCATGGTATTATTTATTTAAGTTAAAGATAAAATTTTTCTATTATCCGGTCGAAAATACCAGGACAAAATAACAAAAACAGTTTGCATGAACGGCCCAATAACATCACTTAAGCCATGATGGCCACTTGCCAAATGCGAAA
Source organism: Bacteroidia bacterium (assembly GCA_016787785.1). Lineage (GTDB taxonomy): Bacteria > Bacteroidota > Bacteroidia > B-17B0 > Aurantibacillaceae > Aurantibacillus. Next base: position 7,163 of record JAEUTO010000016.1, read on the forward strand.
TAAAAGCACCTGTCATAAGAAAAAAGAAACCTGCGTATGCCCACTCTTTAGCAAGTTTAAATCCGGGCATTAAAATGGTTATAACCCCTAGCACTTTCCACACACCAATTATAGAAAGAAAATATATAGAATAGCCCAGCGGAATAACCAGATCGATCATTGCCTGTGCATGACCAATTTGCGCTATGCCGCTTCCTAACATCCCAAATGATAATAAAGCAGTTGCAACCCAATAGATAATTAATTTTACTTTTTTCATAATGTATTACTTTAATTTATTTACAATTTCTTGTATCCTGTTATGTGCAAAATTTATACCTTGAGCAAAAGACAGTTTAAGCATTTGGTCTCTATGCGCAATAGACTTATAGATAACATGCATAGTAAGTTTGCTTGTATCATCAGTAAGCTTTTCAAATTCTAAAAACTCTAGCTGTACAGGAAAAGGTGTATTTTCCATTTCAAAAGTTCGTGTTATCTTTTGGTTTGGTGTAAACTCATGAATTGTTCCATGAAATATATGTTTGTTACCTTTAGGATCGGTTGTTTCAAATTGGTAACCGCCATGCTTTTTACATTCTAACTTTAAAACTTTTGTTCCCATCCATTGTTCAACAAGTTCTGGTTCTTCATAAGCTTTAAAAAGCAGTTCCACAGGCAGATCAAATTCTCTTGTGATCTTTAGATCATGCTTGCCATCTTCGGCATTTATTTTTGTTTTTAATTCCATGTTATTTTTTTGTTTTGTATTTTTTCATAACGGCTTCAAGTTTATTGAACCTGTCATCCCACATTTTTGCAAAGGGTGTTAACCACTCGGCTATTTCTTTCATTTTATTTGGGTTAAAGTGATAGTGTATCTCCCGTCCGGAATGCTCCTGGCGCAAGAGTTCGCATTCGGTTAATATTTGAATGTGTTTTGAAATTGTTGGCCTTGCGGTATCAAAATTTGCTGCTATTGCGCCCGCAGTCATTGATTGCGAAGCCAAAAGCAACAAGATCGATCTTCTTGTTGGATCTGCAATTGCCTGAAAAACGTCTCTTCTTAAATTCATTATGTAGCTATTTGACTACAAATATATGTGTAGTTATTTGACTACGCAAATTTATTTTGGAGATTTTATAAAAAAATTAGGGTTTAGGATATAAAAGAGGATTATTCTGGTTTGAGCTCGTTCTTACCGCGTCAAAATAAAAAGTAACAAATTCCAGGCGTTCCCTATTTGGTTTTTATTCTGTTTACGCAAGCTAGCTTTGGTAAACCGTAAAACTCAAAAAGCGCCTTCGGCGCCTTTTACTATTTATCTGCGGGCTCAAATTTACCCTGTTCGAACCAAATTTCCTACGAAAAACTTGAAGAACTTAAAGAAGCCCAAATTCAGCGATTTTTAGCTGATTTAAGGGCGATAAGCCACTTTTGCAAGGTATTTAGGGTTGGTCAGAAATAAGGGGAATTATCGTATTTTACGATAATTTTACGGTAATTTTACGGTAAAATATAGAAACTGTTCAATGCTCTAGTGGCTTTTTAGTCAAAAAAATGAAATTACACTATTAGATGCTTGGTTACTATAAAAAAACCTTTAATCCTCAAAATGCTTCCTTCTAATTGCCCAATAATAGAAAATAGGAAACACCATTAATGTAAATACTGTAGCCGTTACTAAACCTCCAATAATAACAATAGCTAAAGGCTTTTGAGATTCCGACCCAATACCAGTTGATAAAGCTGCTGGTAATAATCCGATTGCAGCCATTAAAGCAGTCATTATCACTGGACGAGTTCTTGTTTGAACACCGTTCAATATAGCTGTAGTTAATATTATTTTTTTGGATAAATTATTTTGAAACTCTGAAATCAAGATAACACCATTTTGTATACAGATACCGAATAAGGCAATAAAACCAACACCTGCCGAAATTCCAAAGTTCATACCGGTTATATGTAATGCAATAATGCCTCCTATTAATGCAAAGGGTACGTTTGCAAGTACAAGTAAAGAATCTTTAATGTTTCCAAACATGATAAAGAGTAAAACAAAAATCAGAATTAAACTTATAGGAACTACTTGAGACAAACGTTGAGTTGCTCTTACTTGATTTTCAAACTCTCCAGTCCATCCTATATCGTAACCATCAGGTAATTTGATATTAGCGTTTACTTTTTGTTGAGCATCTGCAATGGTGCTTCCTAAATCTCTTTCACGAATAGAGAATTTAACACCTATGAAACGTTTAGTATTATCTCTGTATATAAAAGCGGGACCTGTTACCGTTCTAACAATAGCAATCTCTTTTAAAGGGATTGAGCCGCCTCTTAAAGTAGGAACCATTAAGTTCATTATATCTTCTTCATTTTTTCGATAATCTTTCTGATAACGAACTCTAATGTCAAATTTTCTTTCCCCTTCATATTTTTGAGTTGCAGTTTTTCCACCAATCGCCATTTCGATTAAACTTTGAGCTTCGGATTTTTGCACACCATAAATTGCCATTTTTTCTTCATCAAATAAAACACTTATTTCAGGTTGCCCCACGTTTCGTAATATCCCTACATCTTTTATCCCTTCAACATTTTTTACTTGGTCAATTACTTTATTCGCTAATTCATCTAGTGTGTTTAAATCATCGCCGTATATCTTAATAGCATTAGAAGCATTAATACCAGCAACTGATTCAGCAACATTATCAATAATAGGTTGAGAATAATTGTAAACAATGCCTTGAAAGTTTTTTAATTTCTTATCCATTTCCTCAACTAATCCATCCATAGTTATTTTACGTTCCCAATCGTCTTTGTGTTTCAGGTTCACTTGCATTTGTACATAATAAAAACCGCTGGGATCTGTCCCATCATTACTTCGTCCTGTTTGAGATAAAACACCATTTACTTCAGGAAAACTCATAAGTTCATTACGGAGAGTTGAAACCATTTCTACGGTTTTATCCAAAGAGTAGCTCATTGGCATTTTTGCTTCAACCCATAAAGCACCTTCATTTAATTGCGGTAAAAATTCAGTACCTAACCATTTTGTAGAGAATATAGTTGCTCCAAAAATTAATAATGACACTATTACACTAATCTTTTTATTTAGAAAAGTTTTTCTAAAACCACGTAACACCAGACGATTAAAGAACTCTGTAAATGGATTGTTTTTTTCTTTTACGTTTTTCTTTAACAATATAGAAGATAAAACAGGTACTAATGTTAAGGTAAATAATAAGGCGCCTAAAAGGGCAAACCCTAATGTCCAAGCCAATGGAGAGAACATCTTACCTTCAACTTTTTGAAATGAAAATATTGGCAACAATGCAGAAATAATAATCAATTTTGAGAAAAAAACTGCCTTGCCTAATCGTGTTCCTTGTTTTTTAATTAATCCTAATTTGCTTAATTTATTAAACGCTACCATTCCTCTTTCATGAGCCAAATGGTCTAAAGCCACGAATAAGCCTTCTACCATGACGACAGCACCATCTATGATGATACCAAAGTCAATCGCCCCCAACGAAAGTAAATTAGCACTCATGCCTTTTAAACTTAAACACAGAAAAGCAAATAGAAGTGCTAAAGGAATAATAATGGAAACAATTAATGTAGTTCGCCAATCAGCCATAAACAATAAAACAATTACTGTTACTAGTATTATCCCCTCCAATAAATTGTGCATTACCGTAGTTGTGCAATAACTCATTAGATTATCTCTATCATAAAACGCTTCCATTTTCACATCGGATGGAAGTGTTTTTGTATTTAATTCATCTATTTTACTTTTTAAAGCAGCCAAAACCTTACTCGGATTTTCTCCTTTACGCATAACTACAATACCTTCAACAACGTCATCTTGGTCATTTAAACCTACTTGACCAACTCGAGGAGCAGAGCTTTCTTCAACCTTTGCAATGTTTTTTACTAATACAGGATTGTCATTGTATTCAGCTACAATGGTGTTTTCTATATCACTAATACTATTTAATAAGCCTAAACCACGAACAACGTACGCTTGTCCACTTTTTGTAATTACATCGCCACCAACGTTTAAATTTGCTTTAGTAACCGCTTCGTAGACTTGCAAGGGGGTTAAGTTGTATTTTTTTAAACGAACAGGGTCAACCGACAATTCGTAAATTTTTTCTTGTCCCCCAAATGCCACCACATCCGCTACACCCGAAACAGCTCTTAATTGACGGTCAATAACCCAATTTTGAATTGTCAATAATTCACGAGTATCTCTCTTGTCACTTTTCAAAACATATCTGTAAATCTCTCCAGTCGGCCCATAAGGTGGCTGAACATCAGGTTCAACTTCAATTGGTAATTGAACATTTCGCAATTGGTTATTTACTTGTTGCCTTGCGAAAAAATCTTCTACATCATCCTCGAAAATAATTTTGATAACAGATAAGCCAAACATAGTGATGCTACGAACATTAGTTTTGCGTTGTACACTATTCATCGCAATTTCAATAGGAGTGGTAACAAACCTTTCTACTTCTTCTGCACTGCGTCCATTCCATTCTGTAACAATAATTATTTGAGTATTTGTAACATCAGGAAAAGCCTCAATTGGAATTTTTACATAACTTATAATACCTGCTATTACAATTAAACCCACCCAGAAAAAAGTGAACACTTTATTTTTTAAAGAGAAGCTGATTATGTTTTTAATAAATTTATTCATTGTATTAATCGTTTAAGGCATCATAAATTAACAAACCATTTTTAGAGATGATTTTTTCTCCTTCATCTACGCCTGAAGTTATATAGGTTGTTTCTCCTATTTGATTATGAATTTTCACTTGTCGTGTTTCAATATTATCTCTGCTTTTAAATACCATAATCCAGTACTTACTTTTATCAAAAATCACTGCCGATGTAGGAATAGCAATTAATTCTTTTCCTTCTAAATAATTTAAACTGATAGAGGCATTCATTTCTGGTTTTAATTTTAAATCAGCATTTTTAATTTTCACAATAGCTTTCATTGCCTTTGTTTCTGGGTCAATGGCATTAAACACTCTATCTATTTTTCCTGTAAAAACTTCATCGGGATATGCTATTGTTTGTATAACCGCATCGTAACCAACTTTTATTCTGGATATATCGGATTCATTTACATTTGCTACTGCCCATACTTCATCAATTTGGGCTATCGAAAAAATAATATCCGATTTGTCGTTACGCAACAGCTCATTTTGATTAATGTCTTTTAAAACTACAAAGCCATCAATAGGGGAAATAATGTCGTAAACTGTTCCCCCACTTAAATGATAGATATTATAAACTTCATTTATTCTACCAACTTCTGCTTTTGCTTTTTCTAATTCTTTTTCAGCAGCAATTACATCTTTTTCTGAATTTAATTTTCCAGCAAATAAGTCTTTTGCAACCTGAACGTTTTTTTCGGCTAATGCCAAATCTGAAAGTGCATCAAGCTTCTCCTTTTTTAACTGCGCTACGTCACCACTTCTAACAGTAGCTAATACTTGCCCTTGTTTAACATAGTCTCCTAGTTCTACATTAATTTTCAGCACACTACCTCCCATGATAGGATAAACTTGAGCTAACCGGTTATTGTCCGCAGTTATTTTACCGAACAACTTTAATTGGTTTTTTACTTGCTCTTTTTTTACAGCCAGAAATTGACACCGATTCATCATGGTATCTGACATAACAAATTTTTCATTCGCTTCGGTTTCTGGTTTTGATTTACAACTAAATAATACAGTTATAGAAAGTGGTACAAAAAATAGTTTAAGAATTCGCATAGTCATAAGATTAATCATTTAGTAAAGTTTTGTTCCTGATACATAATTTATTTGAGCAGCATTAATAGAAATTTGACTTTTAATACGCTCCAGTTCTTTTAAAGCATCATTGTATGCTTCTATAAAATCTACAAATTCAATAATAGAGATATTGTTTTTAGCAAAATTTTCATTTACACTTTTAAATACCATTTCAAAATTTGCATTATACAATTGTTTGGATTTTTTATATTCTTTTATACTTCTTTCCATGTTCTGATAGGCTTCCAAAACTTCTGCTTTAATTTCTTTCTTTCGTTCTTCAAGCATAAAGCCGTTATAATTCACATCACTTTTTGCTGCCTTTATATTTCCTCTATTATAGTTCCATAAAGGGAGCGGTAATGAAATCCCAGCATTAATTTGATTTTTGAAAGCTCCGCCACGTTGGTCAGTTGAAACATTAAAAACTGCATCTGGTATGTTAGTCCTTTTTTGAAGTTTATAATTTAATTCAGCCATCTGAATCATTTTATTATTCATTAGTAAATCTGGGCGTTTACTTAAAGCATTAGTTTCTATTTCATCTAACGAAAATAGTTTTGTATAACTTTCTACTGTTTCATTATTTACAATAGGTACGATAATCCCTTGTTCTTGAATTAAGAGCTGTATGTTTTTATTTTCCTCGTTAAGTAGCTGAATACCCTCGGCTCTTTCGTTGTTAATTTTTAAATAAACTGATTTTAATCTTATTACATCTTTCAAGGAAATGTTACCCTTTGCGGCTTGTATTTCATAGGCATTTATAAGGGTATCTAAAAGGAGTAGTTGCTGATTAAATTTTCTGACATTGTTTTGGTATTGATAAATATTGTAAAACGATTTATTTAATTGGAATTTTAAATTCCTTAAAATGTCAGTAAACTCTGCTTCAGCAAGTTCTTTGTTAGTTTTTGCAATATCTATACTGGCTTTTCTTTTACCTCCTAAAATAATTAATTGTTCAAACATAAAATCTTTTTGACCAGTTTTATCTGTGTGAAAATAAATATCATTTTCAGGGTCATACATATTGAAGTTGGCAGAAAAGACAGGATTTGGATATGCCTTTGATTGAATAACTAAAGCATTCTGTTTGTCAACATTACATTGAGCAGCTAACAAAAATAAATTCTTTTTTAAAAATAATTCTTCCGCTTTATCAATAGAAATAGATATTGTATCCTGTGCCGAAATGGAATTGTAATGAAGTAAAAGGAACACCTTAAACAGTAAAATTAGTAACAGATTTATTTTTTTCATGGTTTATTAAGCATATTGTTTAATAGTAGAACCAGCAACTTTATTAAACAAACCTAAATGGAAAATACAAAATCGGTTTAACTAATTGCTGGCTCTACTAATTGAAGCCTCGTGTATAGACTGCTTATTTTTTCTTTTTTGATGGAAGTTTTGCAGGAATGCCGTATTTTTTTAATGCAGTTATATATAATTTATGAGTTTCCGTTTTATTATCTAACATTTGGTTTTCTATGGATTCAGAATCATATTGTAGCTTAGAAATTCCCGAACTGTATTCAGTCATTTTTTTAGTCGCTTCTTCTTCGGTTAAGTCACTATTATCTAATGAAGCTACGAATAGATTACTAGTTGCAATAGCTTCTTTTAAAAAAGCACTAGTAGTTTGATTTTTTTCTGCAAGTTCAATTAAACAAGATTTATTGTATTCTAATGCTCTATGAAATTCTTTGTCTTTTTCAAAAGCAGCTTTCTTTTTAGGGTCTAATTTCGGTAGGAAATTTTTGTAAGTAATGTCAGCGTCTTTTAATATCTCTTCTTTCGTTGATATTTTTTTATTCATATCCTTTTCATAAAAAGAGTTATCCGTTTTGAAGCCATCAATTACTTCTTTAGGAATACTTTGTTTACAAGAAATAAGAGATGCAATTACCAGAGTAATTAATAAACCGTTTTTGATTTGTTTTTTCATATTGTATGTTTTTTTAAGGTTTAATTTAGTCGCCAAAAGGAGGGAATTGGAATTCAAGACAACTCCCCCTTTTGACTATTATGTAATGTAGTTTTAGACCCCTAAAACCGCACATTACACAAGTATTTTATTTTAAAGCAAATTCTTTTTTTCCAGCAAGTTTTCCTTCTATATATATTTCTACTTTATAGTTTCCTTTTTCTAACTTACAGTTGCACTCAACATCAAGCGAACCTTTAGTATCTTTATTATTGTAATTAATAGATTTGTTTTCACTATAAACTTGTTCTTTTTGAAGCGTTTTATTTTGAAATTTATTACCCTTTGCCGATATTACTTGACCTTTAGGACTATAAACAAGTATATTAACTTCTTTGCTGCCTGCTTCAATCAAATCATTTTCAGGAATTGTAAAATTCACATTAATACGATTAGTTCGTTTAGCCTTTTGAGTTACTCTTGCGTTTTTGTAGTTTGTGATAAGAATATCATAAGCTTTAAGGCTTGATGCCTTTTCAAATTTGGTTGCCAATTCATAATTAGTAACTTTTAAAGAACCAATTGCATCATTTAATTCTGCTATTTTCTTTTCAAGATTGGCTACCTCCTTTAATAGTTCATTAACTTGGGTATTACATTCCGCATTTTTTTTCTGAGCATCCTTTAATTGTTTTTTTAATTTTCCTGAATTACCATCTGAATTTTGAATTCGAGTTAGTTCAGTTTTCTTTGCGTCCAATTCTTTCTTTAAGCCAATAACAATTGAATCTAGTTCATTAGTCTTACTATTGCATTTTACGTTGTCTTCTGTAAGAGCATCTATTTGCTTATCGGCATTTAACTTAATTGATAAAAGTGAATCTGAATGTAAAACAGCCTGATTTCGTTCTTGGGAAAGCATTCCATTTTTTCTAAATAGAAACACATCACCAATAGATGCTAATAGAAGTAAGATAGCGATAGTTGCAACAGCTACCTGAGATTTTTTATTATTTTCCATGATATAAGTTTAGATTATGTGCAAATATCATAACCCAACCTTAGAACCCTATTTGAAGGAAATTAGAATTACATTAGATAATACCAAAAAACTGGTATTTTAGTAATTAAACTATATGAGGAATTTTTATTTGAACCATTGTTCCCTCTCTATATTCAGGATTAATTGAAATAACTCCATCATGTAATTCAATTATTTTTTTAGTAAGGGTTAATCCGATACCATGCCCCTTGTATGATTTTACATTATTTGCTCTATAAAAGGGTTCAAATACGTGTTTTAAGTCTTCTTCTGTAATACCTATGCCGTTGTCAAAAACATCTATGTAAATAAATTTTTCATCAAAGCCTAAATTGATTTTTGCAGTAGTGTCATGACTATATTTGCAAGCATTCTCTATTACATTTAATAGGGCTGATTTTAATAGTTGTTCATTAGCTTTGAGTATGAGCCAATTTTCATCTGGAAATTCATTGAAGTTTAATATTACTTTATAATCCTTGTTACGCTTTAATAACTCTGCTCTTGTCAATCCTACAAGTTCATCAATTCTAATGCTACTTAATTTTATTTCCGAAATATCTAAATTTGCTTGTGCTAAATCTAGTAATCCATTCGAGAGTTTATTTAATTGTTTTATATCAATGAGTAGCGATTTTAAAACCTCTCTTCCTTCATCGTTAATGTCAATCTTCATTAAGGTTACTTCTAATTGACCTGTTATAGTCGTAAGTGGTGTGCGAAGTTCATGTGAGGCGTTAGCAACAAAACTTCTTTGAATCTCAAATGCAGCATCTAATCGTTCTAACATTTTATTAAATTTTATAGCTAGCTGGGCTATTTCATCTTTGGCATTACCTTCATCAATTCTTAAACTTAAGTTAGACGCAGTAATTTTATCAATTTGATTAACCACATTTGAAATCGGCTGCAAGGTTTGTTTAGAAAAAAACAAACCAATCAAAACAATTAAAGCTACAGAAACAATGTCGCCACTAATCAAGATGTTACGTAGGTAATTCAATTTAGTTAAACCGTATTTATCGTAAGCTGAAGCAACTACAACATACCTATCGTATTTCCCTTTAAATAATATACCTATGGACTCACTATCATTTTCCGAATATTGAATTTCCCCTTCTAATCTTATCTTATCTAAAATGTTTTTATTTATTTCATCTTTATCTTCTGGTAAACTACTATAAACTAACTTATTTGTATAATCGTAAATAAAAACTTTTTCCTCTGGTAAAGGGTTTACAGCATTTCTATCAATTATTTTCAATAACTCATTATTAACTTCATCAACATCTGAAAGCAATTTAACAGAAGTAAGTGCTTTATCTTTTAGTCTTTCTAAAAACTCTGTTTGTCTAAAATTGCTTAATAGCGAATAGATTATTATCGAAAATGTGATAAGTATGACTGATACAATTATTGAAAATTGCAAGGTTATGCGTGTACGAATTTTCATTATTTTTCTTTTAATACATAACCCATACCAACTTGAGTATGAATTAATTTTGGTGTAAAATCTTTATCAATTTTTTTTCTCAAATAAAAGATGTATAAATCAATAACGTTTGTTCCGGTATCAAATGAAATATCCCATATTTTCTCCGCTATATCAGCCCTAGAAAGAACCTTCCCTTTGTTTCGCATTAAATACTCCAACAACAAAAATTCTTTTGCAGTTAATTCGATAGGGATGCCGTTTCTAGTAACTATTTTGCTGTCTGAATTTAGTTCTAGGTCAACAACTTTTAATGTGGTTTGAAGTAAAGGCGCAGCTTTTGCCCTTTTAATAAGAGCTTTAACCCTTGCTGTTAATTCTTCAAATTCAAAGGGTTTAACTAAATAGTCATCTGCACCCAAATCAAAACCTAACACTTTATCTTTTGTTGTTCCTAATGCCGTTAACATTAAAATAGGAGTTTTTATATTGCTTTCTCTTAATTGCTTACAAATTTCAAAGCCATTTATAATAGGAAGATTCACATCTAGTATGATTAAATCATAGGAGCCGTTTTGTCCCATCCGTAAACCAATTTGTCCATCGAATGCAACCTCCACAACGTAACCCGTTACTTCAAGCCCTTTTTTAATAAAGGCAGCTACTTTTTGTTCGTCTTCTACTATTAAAATATTCATGTTAAATAAAAGTACAGTTAAATGATATATTTTGAAACATTTTAATTCTTCTTTCCTGAATTTAGTAACTTAAATAATTCCTCTAGTTTAGGCGATAAAACAATTTCAGTTCTTCTATTTTTTGCCCTGCCTTCTGGCGTTTCATTAGTAGCAACAGGAAAATATTCGCCTTTGCCAGAAGCCGTTACCCTTTTTGATTCAACTCCAAATTCATCACAGATCATTCGTACAATGTTAGTTGACCTAGCCACACTTAAATCCCAATTATCTTTATAAATTGCTGTTTTAATAGGAACATTATCTGTATGCCCTTCAATAGCAATATCTATATCTGTGTTTTTATTTAATACTTCCGATAGTTTTTTAATTGCATCCTTTCCTTTGTCTTCTACGTTAGCATTGCCAGACTTAAAAAGAAGTTTATCAGATAAAGAAACATATACTTTACCATTTTTCATCTCCACAGCAAATTCATCCGATTTAAAGCCTAAAAGAGCATTTTTAACGGTATTGTTTAGTGCGTTTAATACTGAATCTTGTTTTTGAAGAAGTGATTGCAGTTCTTTTAATTTTTGGTCTTTCTCTTGTAAATTCTTTTCTTTTTTAGCTAACTCTTTTGATTTGTTTTCTAAAGAAGCATTAAGTTCCGATAGTTTCTTATCACTTGAATTTGCTAACGACTTATACGAAGCGTTTAAGTCATTATAAAGATTACTCAATGAATCATACGTTTTGTTTTTTGCTTTGATAAGTTCGTGCAATTCTAGTGTGTCTTTCTTCAACTGTTTATTATCAGAACATAGTCCATCTCTTTCAGCTAAACAAGCCTTGTATTTTTTCGACCAAAAAAACTTTTGAAACTTGGTTTGACTTTGCAGACAGCCAATGCTTAACATTATTCCTAAAACTATTAAAACTACTTTTTTCATATTTACTTATTTATTGAATGAAACTATTAAACACTTTGAAAATATAATACTCCCCATCTTTGTGTTTTTGATATAACTTAATTTTTCTTCGTCTTAATTCTCTGCAATTCTCCCTGATTTTATAGGTACTTGCGTTTTTATGAATAATCCTATAATAATTTAATCTTTTTAACTTCTTTCCATAAGGTGGGCTAAAATAATATTTTTGAGTGTTTACCTTTTTATACAAAGTTATATGTTCATCCATTCCAAGAATCTCAAACTTATTTTTTTTATAAACTTTAACACGTGAACTATCTTGTGCTTTTGTTAGGCTAATTAAAAACAAAAGAAAGTATAGGATTATATTTAGTCTACTCATAAAGCAAAGGTATTCTGAACGGGCTATTTATTAAATTAGAAAGTCATTAGAATAGGATTATTTTTCACTTATTGACTGTTGTTCAATATTAATGTATCTGAGCATGAAGGATGCCCTCATTAGAATTTGATTAGAAATGACTTGTATCATTCTAAAAATAGGTGTAGTCAGGTATTTATTCCTACCTTTGACGAGATAATACTTTTCAATATAAGAAGGCGGGTTAGAATCATATTCTACCCGCTTTTCCTTTTTATTATTTATTATATTTATAACCCATATGCTAAACTTTTTCGCAATATTAATTTCATTATCCGCACTCTTTGGCTACATAAATCATAGATGGCTTAAATTACCAACAACCATAGGAGTTATGTTAATTAGCGTGGTACTTGGAATCACTTTGAAATCTATTGAAAGTTTTAATTCTGATTACATTTCTCCATTACGTAATTTTTTAACTGGATTTGATTTTAGTGCGTTTGTACTTGATTTTATTTTATGCTTTTTATTATTTGCAGGAGCTTTGCATGTAAACATTGGGCAGTTAAAAGGAGCAAGAGCAACTGTGTTTTCTTATTCCACTTTAGGAGTAATAATTTCCACTTTGATAATTGGTTCATTAACCAAAGTCGTTATAGGTTGGTTTGGATTTAATCTTGGTTTACCCACTTGTTTTCTATTCGGTGCTTTAATTTCACCAACTGACCCAATTGCAGTTATAGGCATTTTATCAAAATACAAAATACCACAGAAATTAAAAACCGAAATTATTGGAGAATCATTATTTAATGATGGAGTTGGAGTTGTGGTTTTTGCAGTTATTTATTCTATTATTACAGGAGGAGCAGAAGCATTTACTTTTAATAAAGTTTTTGAAATATTTGCAGTAGAAGTATTTGGAGGAATCGGTATTGGTTTATTAATAGGTTATGTTGGCTATTTATTAATGAAATCAATTGACCATTATCAAACTGAAATCTTAATCACACTCGCTGTGGTTACTGGTGGTTATTCCATTGCCTCGCAGTTTCATGCTTCAGGACCCTTAGCAATGGTGGTTGCAGGATTATTCATAGGTAATAAAGGAAAATCACATGCAATGTCAGATACAACTGCTGAGTACGTGGATAAATTTTGGGAATTAATAGACGAAATCTGTAATACCATATTATTTGTATTAATGGGCTTAGAAATATTTTTAGTTCCATTTGATTATATTTATTTAATAATTGGCTTAATACTTATAGGCGTAGCTCTTTTTGCTCGTTACGTATCGCTTCTCCCTGCTTTTTTTATATTTAATAGACGCGAAAAAAGAAAGAGTTTAAATTTAGCCGTATTAACTTGGGGAGGTTTAAGGGGCGGAATCTCAATAGCGTTGGCACTATCTCTGGTAAATAAAATAGAAGGTAGTAGTTTATTTATTGTTAGTACATATTGTATTGTCCTATTTTCAATATTAGTTCAAGGATTGAGCATTAAAAAACTTTTAGGTAAATATTAAAAATGAAATTATTGAGTATTGATTTATTAAAGGAGCATGGTTTTATAGAAAACGTCATCAAAACAAATAGTAGGTTAATAGTTATGACAAAGGATGAGATTGATATTATTATTAAAAATGATAATACTTTCTATTATTCTAATAATGACGTTGATTATACCTTAAAAGATATTGCAGCTCTGAGAAAATTATATAGAGAATTGAGAAATGAAGACCTTAAACCAAGTAAAAATCTTAATTCATAATAAAATCAGCTTGTTTATTAGTAAAACGCAAGTCAATTTGCCCAAATTTCAATTTTTGCCAATCAGTTGCCAATTGCTCCCCAATCATTACACATGATTAAAAAAATGTTGCCAATACTTCGCCAATTATAGGCGAATTTATTTTCAATCTTTTTGGTTATGTTTTCAATCAAAACGCATTGCTAAAAAAATGTTTTAATAGCGAAACTGTATTGAAATAATAAATACTATTTCTTTAAGATTTCACCTGCTTCAAAATAAAATCTTCCCAAAATTGCTAAATAATGCCGTATTCAGCAGTTTCCGCCCAAATCGGTAAAGTGAGTTAAAACCCTACCGTTACTTTACGCTAAAATCGAAAAACTTTAGAAAAGATTATAAAACAAACGAAAAAGATTGCAATGAACCTCAAAAATGCGGAAAGCGTAAAATACACTTGTTGCACCTTTGTTTTTGTAAACGATAAACGCCAATACCGTTCAATAAACACCAATAAGGTTCAATACGTTCGGGAATCGGCAAACAGTAAAATACAGTAAACGACCTTTGAATTTTTAAACGTAAAATACAATAGCAATGAAAGAAACGAAAGAAGGAAAAACAGAACAAAAACAAAACGGAAACAAAAACGATAAAAGTTTATCAGGAACAGATGCCGAAAAAGGAGTTTGGGAAAAAGCAGCAGATACCATTGCCGGAGACAATAAATTAATGGGGTCGGTATTAAAACTTGTATTAAGTCCTATTACACTATTGATTGGTGTCGGTTTATTGATCTATGCCTTTATAAAATTAAAAGGACAAAAGGAGGAAATAGAAAAACTGAAAGCAGAAAACCTCAAGCTAAAAGAAGACTACACGGAGCTTGAAGAAGATTTTGAAAAAGTAAAGAAGAAATACAAGAAGATAAAAGTGTTATCGGAAACAGAAACGGAGAATCCTTATTTAGGAATCGGGATGAATGCAATCAGAGATGTTATACCCATAACGCAACCAGAGAAAAAGAAAACATATGAAACCGCTTATTTATAAAACGAAAGACATGGAAAATAAACTTATTGTAAAACTCTATAAAGTACCTGAAGATCTGTTGATGGATATTTTGCGCATTCTGTTTAAGAATAACATTAAACATAAAATTATCGGAATTCAAGAACGTCAAAATATCATATTACTAAATGTGAATTTTGATTTAGCCTCAATAAAAAACAGAGAAGCCAAAGAAAACATGGAAGGCATATTAACTGATTATAGCGAATACATGAAAGGGCTGCTTGGTGATACAGTTTTGATGTTGGATGAAGAAGATGAAGAAAACGAATATTAAACCGATTAGAATTTAAAAGAATGGAAAGCACCTGTTTATATTGTGGAGAGCATTTTACGGCAATACGGTCGAGCAAAAAATATTGCAGCGATAACTGTAAGCAAATGGCATATTTTAAAAGAAATGGCTTGGTGCTTTCGGGAACAACGGAAGTAGAACCAAGTTTGCAAGTGCCAGTAGTTAGCGTAAAGCCTGTTAATACTAATGAAGTTAGCGTAAAATACGATAACGAAAAAGATACAGTAAAATACGCTAATGAAGAGCTTAACGTAAAATACGATAAGGATGACCGAAGTGAATTTGAATTTGTACCGCTGGCGGATGCAGAAGAAGATGAAGAAGATGAAACCGAAATTGCAGAATCGAATAATGTAAGAGAGATTGAAAAGGAAGCTCAGAAAGTTGAACCGATCAAAAGTTCTTTAAATATTGAGAAAGAACAAAAAGATGAAAACGAACCTCGTTATAAATGGATCAACAGTAAACTCATTGGTTTAATTGAAAAAAAATACGAGCAAAATTCCGGAGGCATAAAAATAAAAGAGCCTATTGACTATTGGGAATACGAAGATGCAAAACGGATTGTTTGGGTAAACACTCGCTTTCGGTGTTTAACTGAAGGATTAATAAAGCTGAGTAACTATAGCCTGATAGACCAGCACACTTTGCTTTGCATAAACGATGCTTTTAAACGATTGATTAAAAGTATAACATTTAACAAGCTGCCAAATGATTATCCCTTTAAAGAATTGATAATTGAACTCTTTCTCGGACTAAATAAAATACTTGCGGAGAAAGGTCATTTAAAAATGCTTGCTTTCAAATTAACAAAGGAAAGAAAAGCGCAATTGATTTGTATTAGGCATCAATTAATGCATCACACACTTGAAACAAAATTTTCTGAAATAGATTTTATCGAAGAAAAAACATCTGAAGAAAAAGTGCAGCAATTCATCTCTAAAAAAAACGAAACAGAAAAAAAGAGTGATTGGAGATACAGATATGAATCATTAAAACGACAAGGATTATTAAAAAATCAACAACTAAATAAAGCAGCATAATATGAAACATAAAATAAAAATCCGATCACCTTGCCAAATTTTAGAATACTAAAATGTACCGGAGAAAGCTATAAAATCAACCTGAAAATTGGGCAAATTTAGGGCGATTCTAGGGCATTTCTTTATTCCAAAAGATGTACGTAAATTAGCTATTGTGTTGATAATCAATTTAATAAAAATGAAAAGGGAGTATAGAACGGAAGTCAAAAATAGAAATGAAAAGTGAGAGCGAAAATAATAAAGGATTAACGGTTGAAAAACTAAGAATGATAAAAGGTTATGAAAGTGTGAGCGATGAACAAGCAAACAAGATTGTATTATCAATCAAAAAACTGGCTGTTCTTTTATGCGAACATCTTTCAAAACTAAAAAAGAAAAACGAGACAGATGATTCAAGTGAAGCAAAAATAATTTTGTTGAATACTGAAAATGACGTTTCGGAAATTGAATACAGAAAACAAGCATAAATAATAAAAAAAAGAAAGGAGGCTAAATGACAGAAGAACAAATAATCGACAATCGCTTTGGACGCTTTGGTAAAAAGGAAGTAAAACAATCCACATCTAATTTGGCGGTCATGTACACAAGGGTTTCCGGAAAAGGTCAGTTTGATAAAAACGAATCTTTGGAAACTCAACGTAAATCAATTGAGGAATATGCCAAGCGAAATAATCTCACAATTGTTTCAGCGTTTGGTGATACTTATGAAAGTGCTAAAACCGATGCGAGGAAAGAGTTTCAGCGAATGCTGAGTTTTGTGAATACAAGCAAAGGAAAAATAAGCACCATTTTGGTTTACAAAATGACTCGCTTTAGCAGAACAGGAGGTAAAGCTATTTCCATTGCTGATGAACTAAGAGAGAAGCATGGGGTTCATATTAAAGCAGTAACAGAACCAATCGACACATCTAATCCCAACGGAGTTTTATTTCATGATATGCAGTTGTTATTCGGGCGGTGGGATAACGAA